>NZ_JAPFGP010000037.1 GCF_026241155.1 Paucibacter sp. PLA-PC-4 | reverse complement strand
GAAACAGGCTGCCCTGGTCTCGACTCTGTCCTTGCACGTAGCCCATAAGAACAATGCCCTGCAACTTGCGTTGCAGGGCATTGTCTTCAGGCCTTCAGCTTAGCGTCAGAGTATTGACACGGACTGCACGGGTCGCCGTTTTTTTGAGCCAGTCGCAGGATCGGGGCTCAGAGCGAGCGCAAGAAAGCGAGCACCGCTTCGCGATCTGCGGCAGACAGCTTCTCAAAGCGCTGGCGAGCGCGATCGCCCTCGCCGCCGTGCCACAGGATCGCCTCGGTCAGCGTGCGGGCGCGGCCATCGTGCAGGTAGCCGACCTTGGACTCGCCGCCCTGCACCTTGGCTGTGTAGCCAATGCCCCACAGCGCCGGGGTGCGCCAAAGCGCGCCGCCGGCCGTGCCCTCGGCCAGCTTGTCGGCCAGCTCCGGACCCATATCGTGCAGCAGCAGGTCGGTGTAGGGGCGGATGGTCTGCTCGCGCAGTTCGGCGAAGGGGTGGGTCTTGCCGGTCTTGTGCGTCGGCGTGTGGCAGGCCGCGCAGCGCATCGCCTCGAACAGGCGCTGGCCGAGTTGCACGTGGGCTGGGTCGACGCGGTGCTCATCGATCGGCGCCACGCCCTTGGGGAAGCCGCTGGCGAGGCTGCGCTGCGCCGGCACGGCCACCAAGGCCATGTAGCGGGTCAGCGCGGTCAGGTCGGACTCGGCGATGCCGGTCTGACTGGGCGCCGTGTGGCAGCCGGCCGGGTCGGCATGGCATTGGCGGCTGGGGTAGATCGGCGAGGTGACCGACATGTCCTGCAGGAGCGCCGCAGCCACCTGGTGGCGCAAGCTGGCCTTGGAGGCCTTCCAGCCGAAGCGACCCAGGCGCGTCTCGCCTGTCTCGGGGTCGAGCACAAAGTTCGCGCGGCCCATCACGCCGTCCTCGTCCGGCGTCGTGCGCACGCGGGCCAGGATATCGGCCTCGGACACGGCCTCCAACAGGCCGACGCCGATCATCGGCTGCGCGCTACGCAGCGAGTAAAGCTCCGGCACCGGGCCGTCAAAAGCCAGGCGCGGCTTGCGCAGCTCGATGGTCGTGCCGTCGGCCAGCTTGACGCTGCGGCTCTCGAAGCCGGCGATGCGCACGCCATGGCCCCAATCCTGCGGCGCACCGTTGGCCGCGACGGCGTTCATCTGCACCGCGGCGCCATAGCGTGGGTGGGGGCGCTGGCGTCCGTCGGCATCGAGCACGCCGGTACGGATGGACATGGTGTCCAAGCGCTGGTTGAGCTGCGCGGGCGCCGGGCTGCGCCCGTTGTTGGTGTGACACTGCACGCAGGCCGACTGATTGAACTGCGCGCCGACCAGGCCCGCCACGGCGATGTGGCGGTCGTTGCCCGGCTCGGAGTGCTCGCCGGTGACGAAGCTACTGTGAATCAGGCGCCGGCCCTCGACGAAGCGCTGCATGTTCTGCATGCCCACATGGTTGGGCGGCTGCTGGAACATATTGGAGCCGTTGTCCGAGTAGTTGTAGGACACGGAGCCGACGCCGCCGGACAGCGTCTCGGTCGGCAGCGGCACCGAGTTCAGGCGCGGCTGCACGCCGTACCAGGGGGCCAGGCCCTGCCCGACCACGTAGACCCACTCGCCCGAGTAGTAGCGCACGCCACCGTTGTCGCGCTGAGCGTCCAGCGATTCGCGTGTGGTGAACATCGACGGTGCGACTTCGATCACGTCGCCTCGTACCAGCGCGCGGCCGGGCACGTACTTACCGTTCGGCAGGCCGTCGGCGCCGATGCCGTTGTAGCCCGGATAGTTCTTGACCACCAGAGTGCACGCGCCGTTAATGCCGCCCGGGGCGCTCAGCGCGCCGGCGGCCGGGATGGCTTGCGGCTTGCACAGCGCGACATTGCGGTCCTGGAGTTCGCCCGGCGCCATCCAGCCGTAGCCGGTGACGCCGACACGGTCGAAGGCGCGGAAAAAGGCGACGCCGCCAGGAAGGAAGTCGACCTGGCTGTACTGATTGACCACAAGCGAAGGTTTGGCGACGCCGGCCACGCGGCTGTTGTCGATGATCTCCATGCCCCAGGTGCGGTTCTTAAAGTACTGTGGCACGAAAGGCAGGTAGGCCCCGGGACCCTTGTCCACCGGCGCGCCGGTGACGGGGTCAACGGTCTCGTTGGGGCCGTAACCGGCCTCGTTCCATTCCTCGCCGCGCTCGCGGCCATGGCGGCCCATCGCGCGGGCGCCGAAGCGCGTCACCAGGGTGCCATCGGGTAGCGTGAACTGCAGCGTTTCCAGCGGCGCCTGGGCCTGGAAGAGCGGTTGCGGCGTGGCGCCGGCCCTCGGCAACGGATAGGGCGAGGTGGCCAGCAGAGGCAGGCTGTTGTCCGAGCCATGCGAGCGGATCTCGACCTCGAACAGCGAGTAGCCGTACTGGGTCGCGCGTTTGACGCCCTGCAGCTTCAGATGACGGGCGCTGACACCCAGGTTCAGGAACTCCTCGGTGCCGCCCTTGCCGGCCGCGACATGGCGCAGCAGCGCCCAGTCCTGGCCGTTGTCGGAGACCAGTAATTGGTATTCCTTGCCGTAGGCATTTTCCCAGACCAGCTTGAGCGAACCGATGGCCTTCTTGCTGCCCAGGTCGAACTGAATCCAGGCTTGGTCCTCGCTGTTGCTGGCCCAGCGCGAGCTGCGGTTGCCATCGATCGCCTTGGCGGGTGCCAGGTCACCGTTCTCGCTGGCCGAGGCGGTAGCCTCGACCGGCTTGAGCAGCATGCTCGGCTGGCCGGGGTCCGGCGCGGGCACGGGTTCTGGCTCGGCCGGCGGCAGCTCGGGCGATGCACCACCGCTGTAGGCCTGGATCTCGAAGATCGAGTAGCCGTACTGGCCCGCCCGCTGCACGCCCTGCATGCGCAGGTAGCGACCGCGGCCGTTCAAGCCCTCGAAGTTTTCGACGCCGCCGGCGCTGTCGCCGACGCTGCGCAGCGTGGTCCAGCTGCCGCCGTCCTCTGACACCTGCACCTCGTACTTGCGCGCGTGAGCGTTCTCCCACTGGATCTGCACGCGGGTGATGCTCACGACCTGACCGTAGTCCAGGGTCAGGTACTGCGGGTCGGCGAAGGCGCTGCTCCAGCGCGTGCCGACATCGCCGTCGATGGCCTTGTCGGCACCCAGATCGCCACGCTCCATCGAACTGGCAACAGCGGAGACCGGCCGCAGCACCACCTCCGCCTCGGTGCCGGCGGCCATCACGCGTGCGCGCGGTGCGTCGGCTGCGACAGCAGCACTGGACTGGCTGCTGGCGTCGGAGCCTGCGCCGCCTCCACAGGCCGCGAGCATGCCGGCGAGCAGAGGTGAGGCCCAGAGTAGGGCGCATTGCCGCCGCGAGTGGCGGGCGGCGGGGATGGTCGCGGTCGCTGCACTGCGCATGGATTTCCCTCCTGGGCGCTTGTTGTGGCGTCTTGACTCGCGGCCCCCCCTGAATCGGGGGGGGGGGGCGAGATGTACGCATTCTTGCGGCGCAGGGCGGTGACAGGTTGTCGTAGTCGTAAGCGCTGGTGAGTTCTGTGTGCGTCCGGTAAAACACGGTGTCAGGCGATCAGCGGCTGCGGCGTCGGCGACGCAGCCGCTGATCGCCGGGGCCGAGTGCGCACTCGGCCCCGGATAAGCAGGGCTGCCGTCGCCGGCCTGGCTCAGGCTGGCTGCGGGTGCGCCAGCTGCGCATAGGTCCACGCCCGCCGCAGCACGGTGGGCGCGCGTGTCTCCTCCGGGATCAGCAACAGGGAGGCCTTGCGCAAGCGCGTACCAAGCTTGGCCCGGCTGCTGAATACCGTGATCGGCACGGCCAGCAGCAGCGGCAGCGCCATCGGCGCGATCCAAAGTAGGGTGCTCGGCTGCAGCGCGGCCAGCAGCGCGCATAGCCCCAGCACCGCGGTGCCTGGTAGCGCGAAGCTCGCGGCGGCCTCGCGCCAGCTGACATCACTGGCCTCGCGCGGGGGCGATTTCCATTCCAGCTTCAGGCCGGTCAAGGCGCCGATCACGAAGACGGTGTGGGCGGCCATCCGCAGCGGCGCCTGCAGTACCGACATGCCGGCCTCGACCAGCGTGCTGCCAAGCAGCGCGGCCGAGCCGCCGAACTGCGCCTGCTCGCCCTTCAGCAGAACAGCCAGCACGCCCAGCACGCGTGGCATTACCAACATCGCGATCGTGCCGGTCCACAGACCCAGCACGCCGATGCCGAATCCACCCGGCGGCACAAAGCCGTCATTGCCGCCATTCATCCACAGCACCGCACCCAGGCCCACATAGAGCAGCCACAGCGGCGCCGAGGCATAGGCCATCGCGCCGGTCAGCAGCATGGCCCGGTGCACGCTGTGCAGGCCGGGCTCGTTGATCAGGCGGGCATTTTGCAGATTGCCGCCGCACCAGCGGCGGTCGCGCTGCAGCTCGGCCAGCAGATGGGGCGGTTGCTGTTCGTAGCTGCCTTGCAAATCGTGTACCAGCCAGACGTGATAGCCGGCGCGGCGCATCAGCGCGGCCTCGACGAAGTCGTGCGACATCACCGGCTGACCGTTCAGCGGCGCGAGGCCGCAGTGCTTCATGAAGGGCTCGACGCGGATGATGGCGTTGTGGCCCCAATAATGTGCCTCGCCGAGCTGCCAGTACTGCATGCCGGCGGTGAACAAGCGGCCGGTTACGCGGCCGGCGAACTGCTGGGCGCGGGCGTGCAGCGTGTCATGGCCGCAGGCCTGCGGGGCGGCCTGCATGATGCCGGCTTTCGGGTGAGCCTCCATCAGGCGTACCAGGCTCAACAGGCAGTCGCCGCTCATCACACTGTCGGCGTCCAGCACCACCATGTAGCGGTACAGCCGGCCCCAGCGGCGGCAGAAGTCGGCCACATTGCCGGCCTTCTTCTTGGTGCGGCGGGCGCGCCAGCGGTAGTGGATGCGGCCCTGGCCGGCGAAGCGCTCGCGCAGCTGGTTCCAGGCCCGCTGCTCCTCGGCGCGCACGGCTGGGTCACTGCTGTCGGACAGCAGGAAGACGTCGAACAGGCGCAGCGCGCCAGAAGCCGCGAGCGATTCGCAGGTGGCACGCAGGCCGGCGACCACGGTGGTGACGTTTTCGTTGCAGATCGGCATGATCAGTGCGGTCTTCGCGTCGGCCGAGATGGGCTGCAAACCTGTGCCCTGGCGTGACATGGCATGCGGATCACCATGCAAGGTCACCCAGAAGCCCATTACTGCGGTCACACAGCCGGCGCTGACCCACGCGAACAATAGGGCAAACAGACCCATATGCAGCCAGTGCCAGCCGGACTCGGCCAGCGCCGGTTGCGAACGGGCTAGCACCGTGGTCGCCAGTGCGGTGGCCACGAGGACGCTGAACATCAGCGCGCGGCGCCGGCGCTGCGCGGCTTTTTCCCAGGGTGCGGCCAGCGTCACGGGCACATCGGTGGCTGGCTGGGGCTGTCCCCAAGGACGGGGGGCCATCGAGCCGCGCAGCATGGGCGGCGCGGTCTGGCTCAGCGGCAGCAGGCGGCTGTTCATCAGCGGGGGGGAAGGATGGTGCTCCATGTTTCCGTCAGTACGTTGTCATCGTGTTGCAGAAAGCCGCGCAGCTCGGTGGCTTGCGTGGGGCGGAGTTGTTGGACGCGCACGGTCATGCGCCAGGCGCCGGTGACCGGGTTACGGTAGGCGTTGCTCTCCGCGATGCGGCCGTTGGCATCGCTGCTGATCACTGCCTTGACGGCCGCGTCGGGCGGCAGCTTGCTCAGCGATGGGCCCTGGAAATCGACGATGAACTGCTGCTCGTTGGCGGCCAGCTCAGCGAAGCCGCGGCCTGCGCGGCTCTGAGTTGCCCAGGCACCGGGCGGGCGCTGCTGGGCTTCGCCCTGCATATGCAGGCGGTAGCTGAAGTCCAGCGGCTGGCCGGGGGCCGGCGTCTTCTCGGGCACCCAGTAGGCGACCACGTTGTCATTGGTCTCGTCTGGCGTGTTCAGCAGCATCAGCTCGACGCGGCCAGTCCCCCAGTCGCCGATCGGCTCGACCCAGGCGCTAGGCCGCTGCTCGTAGCGGGCCTCGGTGTCCTCGTAGCTGCTGAAGGCACGGTCGCGCTGCATCAGTCCGAATCCGCGCAAGCCCTTCATCGCGAACGAGGTGGTTAGCGTGCCGGCCGGGTTGATCAGCGGGCGCCAGATCCATTCGCCTTCGGCCGTCGCGACCATCAGCCCGTCGGAGTCGTGCACCTCGGGGCGGAAGTCGGTCCGGTGTGGCTGGTTCTCGCCGAACATATACATGCTGGTCAGCGGCGCCAGCGCCAAGGTCGCGACCGGGCCGCGCAGAAACAAACGGCTTCGCACATCCATGACGGTGTTGCCGCCAGGGTGTATCGTGAACTTGTAGGCGCCGCTGGCGCGCGGCGAGTCGAGCAGCGCATAGACCGTCAGCGACGTCGCGTCCGATCTCGGCCGCTCGATCCAGAACTCGGTGAAGCGCGGGAACTCCTCCCCCTTGCCTCCGACCGTGTCGATGGCCAGACCACGTGCTGACAGACCGTAGTGCTGGCCTGCACCGAGTGCGCGCAGATAGCTGGCGCCCAGGAAGACCACCAGCTCGTCCTTGTACTGCGGATTGTTCAGCGCGTAGTGGGCGCGAAAGCCGGCAAAGCCCAGATCGCCCCAACCCTGGAACGAGAGCTTGTTCTTGCCGTAGTCAAAGTCCTCGCGCTTGAAGTTGACTCGGCGAGCACCCTGGGGTGTGACTTCATTGATCCGCACCGGCTGCGTTTGGAACTTGCCCAGATGGAAGAAGGCCAGCTCGAAGGGCAGCTTCTCGCCGCGCCACAGCGCGCGGTCGGGCTTGAAACGGATATCGCGGATCTGGTCGTAGCTGAGTGTCCTCAGCTCCCTGGGCAGCGTGTCGGCCGGCGCCTGGTATGGCTTGAGCGCCTGCTGTTTCGCTTGGGCCGCGACGTCCTCGAAGTCGAAAGCCTGGGCCGAACCCAGGGTCAGCAAGGCCGACAGGCTCAGTGCGCGACGAAGGGAAAATGAAATTCGCATACGGGTCTATTTGCAAGACCCGTACCAAGAAAAAACCCTTTTAAATCAACAACTTAGTTTTTCTTGCCCACAATTGGGTGGCTGATGTGTCGCCGGGTGGCGACAAGCTCCGGGAGCTGTTTTCTAAGTGGTTGATTCACAAGGGATAACAGCTGTCGCTATTCAGCGACCGGGCCATCCGTGCGGAACAGGCCGGGTGTCAGCCCATGCTTTTGCAGCAGGCGGTAGAACTCGGTGCGGTTGCGGTCGGCCAGGCGGGCGGCATCGGCCACGTTGCCGTCGGTGAGCTTCAGCAGGCCGACCAGGTACTCATGCTCGAAGCGCTGGCGTGCCTGGGCATAGTTCAACACCTCCATACTGGGCACGCGCAAGGCCCGCTGCACCAGCGACAATGGGATCAGCGGCGTTGTGGCCAGGGCGCTGACCTGCTCGACGACGTTGTGCAGCTGGCGCACATTGCCAGGCCAGGCGGCGGTGCTGAGCGCCTTCAGCGCCTCGGGCGCGAAGCCGTTCAAGCGCTTGTCGTATTTGTCAGCCAGCTTGCTCAGAAAGTGCTGGGCTAGCAGCGGAATGTCCTCGCGCCGCTCGGCCAGGGTCGGCAGCCCCAGCGTGACGACGTTGAGCCGGTAGTACAGATCCTCGCGGAACTGACCCTCGGCCATCGCCGCGTCCAGGTCGCGGTGCGTGGCAGACAGAATGCGCACATCAACCGGGATTGCCTCACTGGCGCCGACCGGCCGTACCAGCCGCTCCTGCAGCACGCGCAACAGCTTCACCTGTAGCGGTAGCGGCATGTCGCCGATCTCGTCGAGGAAAAGCGTGCCGCCATGGGCCGTCTGGAACAGGCCGCGGTGATTCGCCACCGCGCCGGTGAAGGCTCCCTTGACGTGGCCGAACAGCTCAGACTCTAGCAACGGCTCAGGGATCGCTCCGCAATTGACCGCGACAAAGGGGCGTGCACTGCGCGGGCTGGCGTTGTGGATGGCGCGGGCCAGCAGCTCCTTGCCGCTGCCGCTTTCGCCGCGTATCAAGATGCTGGCCTGCGACGCCGCCACCAGCTTAGCCTCGGACAGCAGCTCGGCCATTACATTGGAGCGGCTGACGATGGGGGCCCGCCAGGCGGCGCTATCCTGCTCGGGCGCGTTGACCTCGGGCGCGGCCAGCGCCAGCGCCTGGGCGATGGTGTCCAGCAGCGCCCTTCCGTCGAAGGGTTTGGTCAGATAGGTGTAGACGCCGCGCGCGGTGGCCTCGACCGCGTCGGGGATGGTGCCGTGGGCCGTCAGCAGTATTACCGGCAGCGCCGGATGGCGTTCGCGGATCGCGTCGAACAGGGCCAGGCCGTCCTTGCCCGGTAGCTGCACATCGCTGAGCACCAGATGCGGGCGTTGCACCGCGATCTGGGCCAGTGCGGCCTCGGCGCTGCCCACCGCCGTGACCTGGTAGCCGGCGGCGCTCAATCGCATCGACAGCAGCTTCAAGAGGTCGGCGTCATCATCGACGAGTAGCAGGCGGGCGCCGTGATTCATGGCTTGGTGGCCGCCGGCCTTGTGTTGAGGCTGCGTTCGATGGCCTTGAGCGCTTCGAGCTTTTCGTTGAGCTGGTCGAGCCGGCGCTGGTTGTCGCGCTGGCTGTCGCGGGCCTGCTGGTTGAGCTTGTCGATGTGCTCTTCGAGCCGGCGCTGCTCGGCTAGGCGGCCCTGCAGCAGCCTCACCAGCGATAGCCAGGCCTGGGCCTCCAATGTAGTGTCGCGTTGTACCTGGTCGAGCAGAGCTTGCGCGCGCGCCAGATCGCCATTGCTGCGATGCAGGGTCAAGGCCAGAGCTAACTGGGTCGCAGCGGCCGGTGTGAGCTTGCCGTCATCCCGGGGCGCGACTTCATGAGCCAGCTCCGCCGGGCTCAGCTTCATCAGGCGCTCGTGATGGCTCAGCAGTTGCCGAGCGGCCGCGTCGGCGGGCAAGACCTCGGGTGTCGGCACCGGCACCTCGATGCGCACCTCTCGGATCTCTGGCTTCGGCTGGGCGCAAGCGCTCAGCAGCAGGCTCACGGCGAGGGCGGACAGGAGTCGGATGTCAGGGACTGGCATGCGGTAGCGTGATTCTGAAATGGGCGCCAGGCTCGGTGGGCAGCAGCGTGATCTGCCCGCCATGGGCGCCAATGTATTCCTGCACGATGGAAAGACCCACCCCGCTGCCACGCAAGGCATCGTCGGGCTGGCGCTCTCCACGGTAGAAGGGCTCAAACACCCGGGCACGGTCAGCGGGGGCCACGCCCGGGCCCTGGTCGGTAATGTCGATGCAGACCTGGCCGGCTTGTTGCGACAAATGGAAACGAATGCCCCGACCCGGCGGGCTGAAGCGAATCGCATTGGACAGCAGATTGCCCAGGGCCGTGCCCAGCTTGTCCGGGTCCACCTCGGCCTCCAGCGGACCGCCGTCGATCTCAATGAGCAATTGCCGTGCCTGCCATTGCAGGCGCTGGGCTTCGACCAGGGCCTGGATCAGAGCGCCGAGCTCGGTGCGGCGGCGTTGCAGTCGGCCAGCCTCGAAGGCCGCGGCGTTAAAGCGCAGCAAGGCCTCGATCTGCTGCTGCAAGGTGGCTGTGTTGTCGCGCAGGATGCGGGCGACTTCACGCTGGTCCGGGCTCAGGCTGCCGGTGACGCCGTCTTCCAGCAGCGACACGCCTTCGCGCAGCGCCGCCAGCGGCGTCTTCAACTCGTGCGAGATATGGCGCAGAAAGCGTGCCTTGTCGGCATCCAGTTCGCCCAGTCGCAGGCGCAGCCAATCCAGGCGCTGGCCCAGCGAGCGCAAGTCGCTCGGTCCCTGGATGCTGATGGCCTCGCTGAGCCGGTTCTCGCCGAGGCCGACGATAGCCTGCTCCAGTCGGCGCAAAGGCCGGGTCAGCCAGAAGCCGAAGGTCAGCGACAGCAGCGCTGCCAGTGCGATTGCTCCCAGCACTTGCTGGCCCAGCCGGACGCGGCCCTGCTCCAACTGCTCCTGCAGGCTGCGGTTGCGCGCTTCGGTGTGCCGGCGCACCTGCTCGGCGATTGCTACGGTCTGCGCTTCAAGTTCGCGAAACTGCGTCGTCAGATCCTGCTCACGCTTGCGGCTGCGCCAGGCGACATCGAGCTGGCGGCGGATCAAATCGAGCTGGGCCCGCCAGGCCTGGGCCTGTTCGGGAATTAGCCGCTGGCCCTGCAGGGCTTGCAGCACGGTTTCGGCATCGCTGGCCGCCTCGTTGAAACGCCGGCGCAGCAGCGGATCTTCCAGCACCAGGAACTGGCGGGCGGCCCGCTCCATCGCGACGCTGCGCTCGCCCAGCTGCTGCACGGCACTGCTCAGCTGTACCGCACGTTCGGCGGCGCTGCGGCTTTGCACGGTCAGCCGCTCCAAGGTGAACAGGCCGCCCAGTGAAGCGGCGGCCAGCAGGCCGGCGATCAGCAGAAAGCCCAGCAGCAGCAGTTGCCGGAAGGAGGCGCGATACAGGCGGTGGGACATGCGGCGGTGCCGCCCAGCTCAGGCTTCGGCCAGCAGCTGTTCTACCAACTTGTGCAGGGCGGCGAAATCGGGCGCGCCAACATAACGCTTGACGATCTCGCCGCGCTTGTTGATCAGCAAGGTGGTGGGCGTGAGCTGTACGCGGCCGAACTGCTTGGCGATCTCGCCGGTGTTGTCTATTGCGACGCCGAAAGGCAGCTGGCGGCTCTGCGCGAAGTTGGCGACGAAGGCCGGCGGGTCGTAGCTCATTGCGACGGCCAGCGTATCGAAGCCGCGTGTCTTGAACTTCTGGTGCGTCGCGACGATCTCGGGCATCTCGGCCACGCAGGTGGTGCAGCTGGTGGCCCAGAAATTCACCAGCATCACCTTGCCCTGCCACTGACTGGTCTCGACCTTGGCGCCGTCCAGCAGCACGTAGCTGAGCGCCGGCGCGGTCTCGCGCTGCAGCAGGCTCTGGTAGGCCAGCAAACCACCACCGGCCAGGGCGGCCAGCAGCACAGCAGGGGCGAGGAATCGAGGCAGCTTCATGCGCCGCAGTTTAGTGCAGCGCCGCTGCGGGCGCCGTCAGAGGGTCTTGGACAATTCGAACAGGAGCACCGAGGGTAGCGCATCGGCCAGGTGCTGGCGCGAGATGCGGGCCATGCCGTCGGCGGTGGCGGTGGAGAGCTGAGTCAGGTGCTCGCCGTCCAGCACTTCGATGAAGCTGAACTGAGGCACCTCGCGCAGCAGCTCGGCGCGCAGCTGATCAAAGGCCGCGCCGCGCAGGCCGCTTTCGAAGACCAGGCCATGGGGCAGGCCCTCAAGGCAGAATTGCGTGGCCTCGTCGATGCTGTTGACCAGGTCAACGATTAGGCCCATATGCCGGACCGCGTCCTGCAGCTGGGCGCGCAGCTCGCGTCGCGGCGAGACGATCAGCAGATGGCAGCCAGCCAGCGGCTTAGAGTTGAGCGAGGGTTGTTGCGCGTCTGCGCCGCGCGCCGGCTCGACCAGCGGTTCCAACACCACAGTGCCGGGCTCGTCGCCGACCGTTTGGGGGAACTCCAGCGTCAGCACTGTAATGCCGCTGGCGTCCTCGCGCAGCGGCAGCACGCCCAGGGTCAGCGCGGTCTGCTCGACCAGGCGCCAGGCCAGCGAGTTCAGCACCGGCGGCAGCTCGGCGTTGCGCTGCTCGTCGAGCAGGTCGAGCGAACGATGGGCAAAGCGACAGACCAGGCGGGCCTTGGCCGGCCAGGGTGTTAGGTCGAGTTTGAGGTCGATCGACGAATGCGTGCTGGCCAGTGCCCAGTCCATCAAGGCATTGAGCAGCGCGAACATCAGCGAGCCGTCTGCCATCACCTCGACCGGCTTGAGCACCTGGCGCACCTGTATGCCGCGTGTCTGGGTCTCTCGGCTGCGATGGGCCAGCACGCTGCGCAGCAGCGGGGCCAGTTGCAGGCGCTCACGAGACAGCCGCAGCCGCCCCGAGGCCAGCCGGGCCAGTTGCTGTCCCATCATGCCGGCCTCGCGGGCCTGGGCCACGCTCTCGCGCAGCGAGCGCAGGCCCTGGCGATCGATCTGGCCGGTGGCCACCAGGTTTTGGATGCGCTCCAGCGCGGCGCTCAGTGGCCCGGCGATCTCCGCGCCCAGTTGCTGCACGATCTCGGCCCACTGCGCATGGCTGGGCCCCTGCGCCGCGTCATTGGCGGCGCCCGGAGCAGGCGGGGCGGGCGTGTGGCTGGGCATGAGGGCGGGTGAAGGCGAGTACTGCGGAGTCGCGTTGGTTCAGGGCCCGGACGGCGGCCGGGAGCGGTCGCCATGGTCCGGGGGCACCGCAGCAGCGTCCATCCCCCGTCTCGGGGGAAACGCGGATAGCTGGCGCAGGTTGGCAGTTGTTTGGCGACGATTCGAGACTTTTCTCACGTTGACGGGGTCGGTTTCAGCCGAGGACGCCCGCGCCCCGCAGCGCAGAGATCCGGCGCTCATCCAGCCCAGCCTCGGCCAGGATGTCCAGGCTGTGCTCTCCCAGCAGCGGCGGCGGCCGGCGATAGCTGATCGGAGTGGCCGACAGGCGCATCGGGCTGGCCACCAGGCGCAGCTGTTCACTGAGCGGATGAGCCATGGCAACCGTCATCTCGCGAGCCTGGGCCTGCGGGTCGGCAAATGCTTCGGCCAGGTTGTTGATTGCGCCGCAAGGCACTTTTGCGGCCTCCAGCGCGGCCAGCCAGCTGTTGCGGGCGCGCTTCTTAATGAGGGCGGCGATCTCGGGCACCAGTAGCTCGCGGTTGCGAACCCGATCCGCATTTTTTGCGAATCGCGCATCGCTCGCCCAGTCTGGACGGCCGGCGATCTCCGCGAACTTGGCGAACTGGCTGTCGTTACCGACGGCCAGGATCAGATGGCCGTCGCTGGCCTCGAAGGCCTGGTAGGGCACGATGTTCTGATGCGCATTGCCCATACGGCCTGGGGGCTGGCCGGTGCACAGATAGTTGGAGCCCAGATTAGCCAGCATGGCCAGCTGAGTGTCCAGCAGGGCCATGTCGATGACCTGGCCCTCTCCGGTGGCATCGCGATGGCGCAGCGCGGCCAGGATGGCTACCGTCGCATACAGGCCGGTGAACAGGTCGGCCACAGCGACGCCCACCTTCTGCGGCCCGCCGCCAGGTAGATCGTCGCGTTCGCCGGTCACGCTCATCAGCCCGCCCAAGCCCTGCACCGCATAGTCATAGCCGGCGCGGTCCTTGTAGGGGCCGGTCTGACCGAAGCCGGTGATCGAGCAGAACACCAGGCGCGGGTAGAGGGCGCGCAGGCTGGCCGCGTCCAGGCCGTAACGAGTCAGATCCCCGACCTTGAAGTTCTCCACCACCACGTCCACGCCGCCGGCCAGCTCACGTATCAAGGCTTGGCCCTCGGGGTGGGCGATGTCTATTGTGATCGAGCGCTTATTGCGGTTGGCGCCCAGGTAGTAGGCGGCCTCGCTGCTGTCCTTGCCATCGTGGCCCTTCAGATAGGGCGGGCCCCAGGCGCGTGTGTCGTCGCCGCTGCCGGGGCGTTCGACCTTGATCACGTCGGCGCCCAGGTCGGCCAGGGTCTGGGTGCACCAGGGCCCGGCCAGCACGCGAGACAGATCGAGCACGCGGACGCCATTCAGCGCGCCTGGAGGGAGTGAGGTGGTGGCTTGCATGCGCACATTGTGCGGCAGCACCTCTGGATAATGGGGCGATGAGAATCGTCCCGGCCTTATTTGCCCTGGTTGCCATTGTGAGCGCCTGCAGCCCGAGCCTGGACTGGCGCGAGGTACGGCCAGACGGCGCCGGCGTGCTGGCCTTGTTCCCCTGTAAGCCTGATATCGAACAGCGCGAGCCAGTCCGCATGGGCCTGGCCGTGTGCAAGGCGGCGGGGGCGAATTTCTCGCTGACCTGGGTCCGGCTCGACGATCCTGCCCAGGTCGCTCCGGCGCTGCAAGAGATGCGCGTGTCGCTGGCCGCACGGCTGCAGGCCCGTGCGGCGCCGGCCCAGGCGGTGCAGGTCAAGGGCATGACGCCCAATCCGCAGGCCTTGCAGCAGGGGCTGCAAGCCGAGCGGCAGCAGGCGCGGATTGCGGTGTTTGCGCGCGGTATGTGGGTCTATCAGGCGGTCATGCTGGCGGCCAAGCCAGACGAGGCGGCATGGGAGACATTTCTGACGGGCTTAAGGCTCGACATCTAGGCCTGCTCGGAGCCGTGCCAGCGAAGCCCTGATAATGGAGTTATGTCCGGCCTCCTGCTGATTGCCCATTCCCCTCTGGCTTCCGCCCTCAAGGCGGTGGCTGAGCACACCTTCCCCAACTGCGCGCCCCAACTCGCGGTGCTGGATGTGACGCCGGAGATGTCGGTTGAGACGGTGGAGGCCCAGGCGCGCGCGCTCCTGGCTGCGGCCGGACATGAGGACTCGCTGGTGCTGACCGATGTGTTCGGCGCCACGCCCTGCAATGCGGCCCAGCGGCTGCTGGATGTGCAGGGCCATGTGCGTGTGATCGCTGGCGTCAATGTTCCGATGCTGTGGCGGTCGCTTTGCTATGCGGCCGAGCCGATCGACGCCTTGGTCGAGCGCGCCAGCGAGGGCGGATCCAAGGGCATTGTGCTGGGCCATGCGCCCGAACCCATCAACGACAAGACTAGCTAGTGCCGATGCTCAAATCGACCCTCACCATCAGCAACAAACTGGGCTTGCATGCCCGCGCCTCGGCCAAGCTGACCAAACTGGCAGGCGGCTTCCAATGTGAAGTGTTTATGAGCCGCAATGGCCGCCGCGTCAACGCCAAGAGCATCATGGGTGTCATGATGCTGGCGGCAGGTATGGGGTCGCAGGTCGAGTTGGAGGTCGAAGGCCCCGACGAGCAGGCGGCCCAGGATGCGATCACCGCGCTGGTGAACGACAAGTTCGGCGAAGGGCAGTGAGGCCCTCCAACTCGGCCCAGATCAGCCGAGAAAATGTCGGCGATAGCGCGCCGGCAGGTCGGCAATGCGCATCATCATCGGCAGGTCGGCGGTGTTGAAGTCCGGATCCCAGGCCGGTGCGCCGAGGATGCGGGCGCCACAACGCAGGTAGCCCTTGATCAGTGGCGGCGCGTCGGCCACCGTTTCACTGCGATGCAGCTCGTCGACCGGCAAGGGCAGACGCGGCCGCACCTGCCACTCGATGCCGGCCAGGTGGCTTTGCTCCAGCTGCTTCCACAGCGCTGCAGCATAGTGGCCGCCATCGCGCATGCTGACGCTGGCGCAGCCTATCATCGTGTCCAGTTCATTGCGGACCATGAACTCTGCCAAAGCGCCCCACAGCGCCATGATGGCGCCACCGGAACGATGCTCGGGATGCACACAGGAACGGCCCAGTTCCACCATACGCGAGCGCAGTCCGCGCAAACGGGTCAAGTCGAACTCGGTCTCACTGTAGAGCCCGCCGGCGCGCTTGGCCGCCGCCGGGGTCAGCACCCGGTAGGTTCCGATGACCGGGCCGGGGTGGCCGTCGGCTTCGACTGTGCGCACCAGCAGGTGTTCGCAGAAGGGGTCGAACATGTCGATGTCGTGGCCGGCCGGCGCGCCCTTGGGTAGGTTCAGCCGGGCCCCCATCTCATCAACGAAGATCTGGTACCTCAGGCGCTGTGCTTCTCGGACTTCGTCTTCCGTACGCGCCCAGGCCACGTCCAGGCGAGCCCGTGCAGGAGCTTGAGGCTCCAGTGGAAGTGACCTCCGTTCCGCCAGGGGCGGGCGCAGATCCGAGAAGGGCAGGGTGGGCAGCGGAAGATCCCTCATGGATGGCCTCGTCGTTGGTTGACGGGCTGATGCTCGGGCCTGGCGGTGACGCGCCGGTGACGATCGAATGACGAATCCGTGACCGGCTTCCTCGCTGCTACAGTCGACGCATGAGCTTTCAGGTCTTCGGCATTCCTGTCTCACGCGGTGTGGCGATCGGCCGCGCCGTGCTGGTGGCATCCAGCCGCGTCGATGTGGCGCATTACTTCATCGACGCGGCCAGCGTCGAGACCGAGATCCAGCGCTGCATGCGCGCGCGCGACGAAGTCGCGCAGGAGCTCGAGACGCTCAAGCGCGATCTGCCCGACGATGCACCGCATGAGCTGGCGGCCTTGCTCGACGTGCATCTGATGCTGATGCACGATGAAGCACTGACCGGTGCCACCAAGCAATGGATCATCGAACGGCACTACAACGCCGAGTGGGCGCTGTCGGCCCAGCTCGAGGTGTTGGCGCGCCAGTTCGATGAGATGGAGGATGACTATCTGCGCGAGCGCAAGGCCGATCTTGAGCAGGTGGTCGAGCGCATCCTGGGCGTGCTGGCGCGCCAGCATGGCAAGGCGGGCGGCGCAGCCAGTGTCGTGCAGCGCGATTTTGCCGGCGAAGACCCGCTGCTGCTGGTGGCGGCCGATATCGCGCCGGCCGACATGATGCAGTTCAAGCGCAGCGTGTTCCATGGCTTCATCACCGATATCGGTGGGAAGACCTCGCACACCGCCATCGTGGCCCGCAGCATGGACATCCCGGCGGTGGTCGGCACACGTGAAGCCTCGCGGCTGATTCGCCAGGACGATTGGGTGATCATCGACGGCGATGCCGGGGCGGTCATCGTCGATCCCTCACCCATCGTGCTGGAGGAGTACCGTTTCCGGCAGCGCCAGAGCGAGTTGGAGCGCGCGCGGCTGGCGCGCCTGCGACACACGCCGGCCGTGACCCTGGACGGCGAGCGTGTAGAGCTACAAGCCAATATCGAGTTGCCGGCCGATGCACCGGCGGCCGTCGAGGCGGGCGCCACCGGCGTTGGGCTGTTCCGCAGCGAGTTTCTGTTCATGAATAGAGAGGGCGAACTGCCCGGCGAGGATGAGCAGTTCGAGGCCTATCGCGCGGCGGTTGAGGCGATGCGAGGCATGCCGGTGACGATTCGCACGGTCGATATTGGGGCCGACAAGCCGCTGGATCGCATGTCGAACAGCGAACTGCGCCATGAGCATGTGCTGAATCCGGCAATGGGTTTGCGGGCGATCCGCTGGAGTTTGGCTGAGCCGAGCATGTTTCGGCAGCAACTGCGCGCCATCTATCGCGCCAGCGCTTTCGGCAAGCTGCGCTTGCTGATTCCGATGGTTGCACACCTCGGCGAAATTCGTCAGGTGCTTGAAGCCGTCAAACGGGTGCAGCAGCAGTTGACTGACGCGGGTCAGGCGTTCACGCGAGTCGATATCGGCGTGATGATCGAGATACCAGCCGCTGCCGTCATGCTGCCGCTGCTGCTGCGCCATGTGGATTTCGTGTCCATCGGCACCAACGACCTGATCCAGTACACGCTTGCCATCGACCGAGCGGATGAGGCTGTGGCCCATCTCTACGACCCCTGGCATCCTGCAGTGCTGCAACTGATCTCGACCTCGATCGTGCAGGCGACAGCGGCCGGTAAGTCAGTCAGTGTCTGTGGTGAGATGGCAGGTGACGCTGCCTTCACCGATCTGCTGCTGGCGATGGGCTTGCGCAATTTTTCGATGCATCCCTCTCAGATTCCCTCGGTCAAGCAACGCATTCTCAGAGCCGACGCGGCGCGCCTGGCCGCTGCGCTACCCGAAGTGCTCAGCAGCGAAGACCCGCAGCGCGCTGCAGATCTCGCCTTCACGGCGAGCAAGCAGTCTCACCTGATGCAGTAGCGGACCCTTGTCGGTGCTTGCCTCACAAGAAATTGCCGCCGAAGACTTGCAAGCCTGAAAAAACCTGTGCTACAGTCGAGGGCTTCGCTGCTAGGAAGTTTGTTTGAGACGAAAGTCTGAAGCAAGGCGGGTGGGCGGTGAAGGAAGCAAGATTGCTGAAAACAAAATGTTTGAAAGCACTTGACGAGTTGGAAGAAAACAAGTCATAATCTCGCTTCTGTGCTGATCACTGATTAGCGCCAGACGATGAGTTGATTACCCAGGTGGTGATTGATGAGTGGTTTGAAGTTCTTTAATAATTCACAGCCGATAAGCGTGGGCGTTTGAAGGTGAGTTTTGATGCTCGGTGACGAGTATCAAGTCTCTTAGACTTTAAACGCTCACGGAAAATAGATTTGAACTATGCA
>NZ_JAPFGP010000036.1 GCF_026241155.1 Paucibacter sp. PLA-PC-4 | reverse complement strand
GCGCCCCCACCATCAACACCTCGCCGTGCGCGAAATTGATCAGGTTGATGATCCCGTACACCATCGTGTAGCCCAAGGCCACCAGCGCATACATGCTTCCGAGCACCAGCCCGTTGATGATTTGCTGGATAAAGGTTTCCATCGCGACTTCTCCGGTTCGGCGGTCCGGCCCCCAAGGGGCCGAAGACCGCGATTCATTGTGCGAAGACCTGAGCAACAAAAAGGCCCGCCGCAATCGTCGGCGGGCCCAAATGGCCATCGGTCCTGCAGGCTGGCGCGATTGTAGAAGTGCGTGAATCGCCCGATTCGCTGGGGAATACCCGCTGGCGGGAATCTCAAAAATCGCTCGTTTTTAGTGTATACATAAACTAATCTAAGTATCCACAATGGCAAATCACTCCTTGCCGGCCTCTTCGTCGAGCCGGCGCAGATGCGCGAGCTTGTCGGAGATCTTGGACTCCAATCCGCGCGGCACCGGCCGGTACCAGCCGGGCTCGGCCATGCCCTCGGGCAGATAACTCTCACCGGCCGCATAGGCCTCGGGCTCATCATGGGCGTAGCGATAGGCCTTGCCATGGCCCAGCTCCTTCATCAGCCGCGTCGGCGCATTGCGCAGGTGGGCCGGCACCGCGCGCGACTTGTCGCTCTTGATGAAGGCACGGGCCTCGTTATAGGCCATATAGCCAGCATTGCTCTTGGGCGCGATGGCCAGGTAGATCGCCGCCTGGGCCAGCGCGAGCTCCCCCTCGGGCGAGCCCAGTCGCTCCAAGGTACTGGCGGCGTCGTTGGCCAGCTGCATCGCGCGCGGGTCGGCCAGGCCGATGTCCTCCCAGGCCATGCGCACCAGGCGCCGCGCCAGGTATTTGGCGTCGGCGCCACCGTCCAGCATGCGGCACAGCCAGTAAAGCGCGGCATCGGGATTGGAGCCGCGCACCGATTTGTGCAGCGCCGAGATCTGGTCGTAGAAATTGTCGCCGCCCTTGTCGAAGCGCCGCGCATTGAGGGTCAGGGCTTGCTGCAGAAACTCGGCATCGACCAGGCTGACGCCGGCCACCCGGGCCGCCGTGTCGGTCTGCTCCAGCAGGTTCAGCAGGCGGCGCGCATCGCCGTCGGCATAGCCGACCAGGGTGTTGACCGCCGCCTCGTCCAGACGCAGCTCGGTCAGCACGAGTTGCTGCGCGCGCTGCACCAGCAGGCCCAGCTCCGCATCGCTGAGGGCCTGCAGCACATAGACCTGGGCGCGCGACAGCAGGGCAGAGTTGACCTCGAACGACGGGTTCTCGGTGGTGGCGCCGACAAAGGTCACCAGGCCCGACTCGACAAAGGGCAGCAGCCCGTCTTGCTGGCTTTTGTTGAAGCGGTGGATCTCGTCGACGAACAGAATCGTCTTCTTGCCCAGCGCCTGGTTGTGCTCGGCCTGCTCCATCGACGCGCGGATCTCTTTGACCCCAGAGAACACCGCCGACAGCGCGATGAATTTGTAGCCGAAGGCCTCGGCCGTCAGCCGCGCCAGCGTCGTCTTGCCGACGCCGGGCGGGCCCCAAAGAATCATCGAATGCGGCTTGCCGGACTCGAAGGCCAGGCGCAGTGGCCGGCCCGGCCCGATCAGGTGGGACTGGCCGATCACCTCATCCAGGCTGGCCGGGCGCAGGCGCTCGGCCAGCGGCTGGTGGCTCGGGTGCGCAGCGGCTGGCGCGGCGCCGGGCTGCGGCGCCATCTCGGGAAACAGGGACTCGTTGGCATTCGACATGCCAGCGATTGTCTCAGTGCGCAGGCTTGGAAGCGGCGCTACCCATCGCGGCCAACACCCGCTGGGTCAGATGCGTGGCCAGGCACTGCTCGGCCACGAAAACCTCGCCCAGCCCGGCCTGCCGCAAGAGCGCGGCTTCGTCCTCACTGTAGGCGCGCAGCAGCACGCGGATCGAGGGGTTCAGCAAATGCGCCGTCTCCACCATCTGGCGCGCCTGCAGGCTGTCGCCGCCGCTGATCACCAGCAGGGCCGCCCGCGCGATATGCGCCTGGATCAGCACAGCCGGGTCACTGGCATCGCCGCTGACGGCTGCGATCTGGCGCAGGCGCAGACTCTCAACCAGCTCGCGCTGCTGTTCGGCCACCACCAGATGCACACCCTCGGCCAGCAGCCCGTCGGCGATCTGCTTGCCGACCCGGCCATAGCCCACCAGCACGACCTGCCCTTCCAGCTTGGTCTGATCGGTGCTCATCGGCAGCTCAGCCAGCGGATCGTCGCGCTGCTCCATGCGGCGCGCCCAGGACGAGCGACGCAGCACCCAGGCCTTGACCGGCTCGATCGCGGTGAACAACACCGAGTTCAGCGCGATCGAGATCAGGGCGCCGGCCAGTATCAGGCTCTGGCCCTCCTTGGGCAGCAAGCCCTCGGCCACACCCAGACCGGCCAGAATGAAAGAGAACTCGCCGATCTGGGCCAGGCTGGCGCCCACGGTCAGCGCTGTGTTGAGCGGGTAGCGAAAGGCCAGCACCAGCGCGATCGCGGCCAGGGTCTTGCCGATCACGATGATGGCGACCACCGCCAGCACCTTCAGCGGCTCATCCAGCAGCACCTGCGGGTCGAACAGCATGCCCACCGAGACGAAGAACAGCACCGAGAAGGCATCGCGCAAGGGCAGCGATTCATCGGCCGCACGGTGGCTGTATTCCGACTCCCGCATCATCATGCCCGCGAAGAAGGCGCCCAGCGCGAAGGACACATCGAACAGCGCCGCCGAACCATAGGCCACACCCACCGCCACGGCCACCACGCAAAGCGTGAACAGCTCGCGCGAACCGGTGCCGGCCACCGCGAACAGCAGGCGCGGAAATACCCGCCGTCCGACCACCAGCATCAGCACGATGAAGGCCGCGACCTTGGCCAGGGTCCAGCCGACCGTCGCCAGCAGATGGGCCTCGCTCTTGCCTTCCAGCAGGCCGGCCAGCGGCGGCAGCAGCACCAGCACCAGCACCATCACGAGGTCCTCAACCACCAGCCAGCCCACCGCGATGCTGCCATTGGCGGTTTCTAGCTGCCCCCGCGCCTCCAGCGCCCGCAGCAGCACGACGGTGCTGGCGACCGACAGTGCCAAGCCGAACACCAGGGCGCCGCCAAGGCTCCAGCCCCACCAGTTCGACAGTCCGAAACCGAGGGCGGTGGCAACCGCAATCTGCACAATGGCGCCAGGCACCGCAATGCGCTTGACGGCCAGCAGGTCCTTCATCGAAAAATGCAGGCCCACACCGAACATCAGCAGCATCACGCCGATCTCGGCCAACTGGCCGGCCAGATCGATGTCGGCGACGAAGCCGGGCGTGGCCGGGCCGATAGCGATGCCGGCCAGCAAATAGCCGACCAGAGGCGGCATCTTCAGGCGCGAGGCCAGGAAACCGAAAACAATTGCAAGACCGAAACCGGCGGCAATGGTGGAGATCAGGCTGACGTTGTGCGGCATCCGGTGCCGCTCCTACTGCTCGATCAGGTCGGCGCCGGCCGGCAGCACAAAGCGAAAACGCTCCGGCGCCAAGACTGCATTGCTGCTCACCGCACTGAACTGCAGCAGCGAGCGCTGGCCGAAGCCGTCGACCACCTCGATGGCGGCCAAATCTTTACCCTTGAAGCCAATCTTCAGGCTCTGCAAGCCGGCGCTGTCAGCTTGGGGCCCACGTGGCGTGGCCAACACCCAGTCCAGGCCTTGGGCCGAGGGCTGGGCTTTGAGCTCGAAGTCCTTCTCCAGATTCGCGCCGGCCAGCAAAGCCGCCGGCGTAGCACCCAGGGCCTGGTCCATGCGGCGCGAGCTGGCCTGCAGTAGATCGGGGTCATAGATCCAGACCTTCTTGCCGTCACCGACGATCAGTTGCTCGAACGGCTTGGCATAGGCGAAGCGGAACTGGTTGGGGCGCTGAAACTCGAAGCTACCCGAGGAGTTCTTCTTGCGCTTGCCATCCGGAGAGGTGACGGTCTGCGTGAACTCGGCCTTGCCGCTCTTGACCTCGCGGCTGAAGTCCCTGAGGGTCTGCACCGCATCGCCCAGGGCGTGGGTATGAGCGGCCGCGGCCAGGCACAAGGAGATGAGTAGCTGTTTCATTCGTCTCGCTTCGGGATAATCAGATCGCGGCTGCCATTGGTGTTCATCGAGCCGACCAGGCCGGACTTCTCCATCTGCTCCAAAAGGCGCGCCGCCCGGTTGTAGCCGATGCGCAGATGGCGCTGCACCAGCGAGATCGAGGCCCGGCGATGCTGCAGCACGATGGCCACCGCCTGGTCGTACATCGGGTCGGTCTCGCCGGCCGATTCGCCTGGCGCAGGCGCCTCACCGCCTTCAGTGTCGAGCACGCCGCCTTCCAGGATGCCTTCGATGTAGTTGGGCTCGCCGCCCTGCTCTTTCAGGTACTCGACGACGCGGTGCACCTCCTCGTCGCTGACAAAGGCGCCGTGCACGCGCACCGGCAGGCCGGTGCCCGAGGCCATATAGAGCATATCGCCCATGCCCAGCAGGGCCTCGGCGCCCATCTGGTCGAGGATGGTGCGGCTGTCGATCTTGGAGCTGACCTGGAAGCTCAAACGGGTCGGGATATTGGCCTTGATCAGGCCGGTGATCACATCGACCGAGGGCCGCTGCGTGGCCAGGATCAAGTGGATGCCGGCGGCGCGGGCCTTCTGCGCCAGTCGCGCAATCAGCTCTTCGATCTTCTTGCCGACCACCATCATCAGGTCGGCCAGTTCGTCGATCACGACGACGATATGCGGTAGGCGCTCCAGCGGTTCCGGGGCCTCGGGCGTCAGGCTGAAGGGATTGCCTATCTTCTCGCCGCGCTCGGTGGCCTCGTCGATCTTTTTGTTGTAGCCGGCCAAGTTGCGCACGCCCATCTTGGACATCAACTTGTAGCGCCGTTCCATCTCGCCGACACACCAGTTCAGCGCGTTGGCGGCCTGCTTCATGTCGGTGACGACGGGGGCCAGCAGATGCGGAATTCCCTCATAGACGCTCATTTCCAGCATCTTCGGGTCGATCATGATCAGGCGCACATCGCGCGCTTCGGCCTTGTAGAGCAGGCTCAAAATCATCGCGTTGATGCCGACCGACTTGCCCGAGCCGGTGGTACCGGCGACCAGGCAGTGCGGCATCTTGGCCAGGTCGGCAACCATCGGCGCGCCGATGATGTCCTTGCCCAGTGCCATGGTCAGCATGGACGGCGCATCGGCATAGACCTGAGAGCCCAGGATCTCGCTGAGCTTGATGGTCTGGCGGCGCGCGTTCGGCAACTCCAGCGCCATGAAGTTCTTGCCGGGAATGGTCTCGACGACGCGGATGCTGACCAGGCTCAGCGAGCGCGCCAGATCCTTGGCCAGGTTGACGATCTGCGAGCCCTTGACGCCGGTGGCCGGCTCGATCTCGTAGCGCGTGATCACCGGGCCCGGCGAGGCAGCGACGACCCGCACCTCGACGCCGAAGTCCTTGAGCTTCTTCTCGATCATCCGGCTGGTCATCTCCAGCGATTCGGGCGTCACCGACTCGACCCGGGTCGGCGCGGCATCCAGCAGATCCACCTGAGGCAGTTTCGTATCGCTGGCGTCGGCGAACAGGGTCTTCTGCCGCTCCTTGGCGACGCGGGTGGACTTGGGCACCTCGACAACCGGCGCCTCGATCACGATGGGGATGTGCTCCTCGACCACATGGCGCTCGACCTCGACCACCTTCTCGCGCTCGCGCAAGGCCTGCTGGCCGACCTTCTGGTCTTCCTTGATCTCGCGGCGCTCCTGGCGGCGCTCACGCAGGGTCTCGACCCAGGTGCCGATCACCTCTGCCACGCGAAGCCAGGAGAACTGCAGGGCCAACGAGGCTCCGGCCAGCAAGGCCGCGATCCAGACCACGCCCGAACCGGCAAAGCCCAGCGCCCGCATGCTCCAGGGCCCCAAGGTGTAGCCAAGCACGCCGCCCGCATGACCGGGCAGGCGCGATTCCCAGGCATAGAGCCGCGACCATTCGAGGGCGCAGCTCGCACAAATCAGCAGCAAAACGCCCAACCAGAACTGGCCGCGAGCGCGCAATTTGTTACCTTGAGGTGGCCGTTCTGCGCGCAAAACGCCGGCCAAGCTGCCCAACCAGACCCGCAGGCCGACCAGAATCAGCCACCAAGCCGAGTAACCGAACACGAAGAGCAGCAGGTCCGATACCCAGGCACCCAGCGCGCCGAACCAGTTGCCATACAGCTCGCGGCTGCCCGAGATCGAGAAGGCCGCGTCGGCGCGGTCGTGACTCAGCAGCGCCAGCAGGCACAGCGCCCAGACAACGGCACCGAGCGCCAGCCACAGCGGCGTGCGCGACGCACTGACCGGCGCCGGCGCGGCGGCCGCCTTCTTTGACTGGCGTTTATAGACTTTATCGGGCGCGGCAGTCGCATCGTCGCCCAGCAGTGATCCCAGAGGAAAGCTCATAGCGCCATTGTGGCGCAGGAATCACCGCGCTCAGTCGTGGGCCAGGCGCTCCTTGATCACCACCGAGCCGTTCTCCAGGGTCTCGATCACGCCCTTGTCCTCCAGATCCTTCATGACCCGGCTGACCATCTCGCGCGAGGCGCCGACCACCTTGGCCATGTCCTGGCGTGAGACCTTGCCGCGAATGATCTTCAGGCCCTTCTCTTCTTCGGACATGTCCAGCAAGGTGCGTGCGACGCGCCCATAGACATCCAGCAGGGCCAGCGACTCGATCTGGCGATCGGCATTGCGCAGCCGCGCGACCAGGCCGCGCAAGATGGCGTAGGACAGGCTGCTGCTGTCAGGCAAGCAGCGCGAAAACTCGCTACGCCCCAGCACGAGCATATCGGTCTGCACCTCGGCTCGCACAGTGGCCGAGTGCGGCTCGTTGTCGATCAAGCTCATCTCGCCGACATAGTCGCCCGGCTGCAGCACGGCCAGGATGACCTCGCGGCCCCGGGTATCGGCCGTCAGCACGCGGGCCCGGCCGTTCAGCAGGATGAAGAGCGCGTTGGACTTGGTGCCTTGCTCGACGATCAGCTCGCCGCGCTTGAAACGGCGCTTGACCACGCTGTCCGCAATGGACTGCGCCTGATCGGTGGTCAACAGGGAGAACAAGGGCACCCTGCGGATCAGGTCCAGGTTGGACAGCATGGCCATGAATAAACTCCTCTGACTTTTGTATGTTGGGGTTGTTGTGAGGCCGTCAGCCGCTCGATCGGCCAGCTGCCTAGAATGTAGCCATTGTGCCAACTTGGTCACAACTCTCCATAGGGTCTTGGCCGTATAAGCGCGGCGATCAACTCTTGTGTGTTGTGCCCGCAACCCCATATCGCCTTTATGAGCCAAACCACCCAACATCATCCCCTGCTGATTCTGGGCTCCGGCCCGGCCGGCTACACCGCCGCCATCTATGCCGCGCGCGCCAACCTGAAGCCCACCTTGCTCACCGGCATGGCCCAGGGCGGGCAGCTGATGACCACCACCGAGGTGGACAACTGGCCGGCCGATGTGATGGGGGTGCAAGGGCCTGAGCTGATGCAGCGCTTTCAGGAGCACGCCGAGCGCTTCAAGACCCAGATCGTCTACGACCATATCAATGAGGTCGACTTCTCCAAGCGCCCGTTCACGCTCAAGGGCGACAGCGGCGTCTACACCTGCGACGCACTGATCATCGCGACCGGCGCTTCGGCCAAGTATCTGGGCCTGCCCAGCGAGGAGGCCTTCATGGGCCGCGGGGTCAGTGGTTGCGCGACCTGCGACGGCTTTTTCTACCGTGAGCAAGAGGTCTGCGTGGTCGGCGGCGGCAATACGGCGGTCGAGGAGGCGCTGTATCTGAGCAATATCGCCAGCAAGGTCCATGTGATCCACCGCCGCGACAAGTTCCGCGCCGAACCCATCCTCATCGACAAGATGATGGACAAGGTCAAGGCCGGCAAGATGGAGCTGCATCTGTTTAACACGCTGGACGAGGTGCTGGGCGACCAGAGCGGCGTCACCGGCGTGCGCATCAAGAGCACCGCCGACGGCCAGACCAAGGACCTGAAACTGCAGGGTTGCTTCATCGCGATCGGTCACCAGCCCAATACCGACATCTTCAAGGGTCAGTTGGAGATGAAGGACGGCTACATCATCACCAAGAGCGGCTTGAACGGCTTCGCGACGATGACCAGCGTGCCCGGCGTGTTCGCCGCCGGCGATGTGCAGGACCACATCTACCGCCAGGCCATCACCAGCGCCGGCACCGGCTGCATGGCCGCGCTCGACGCCCAGCGCTTCCTGGAGCAGGAGCAAGGCTGAGGCCAGGGCCCTGGCGGCTCTGGTCTTTGGCCGGAATTCAGGCTATACTCGCCGGCTTGCTTGCTGGATGGACCGCGCTCGAAGAATCTGTCAACGACTTGTGTCGATGACTGACCAACGGGTTTAGCTTGCATAAAGCGGTCATGTGGATGTCTCGCCGGGGAATGCTGAACACAGCCCCCCTGAGGCAGCTGGGTCAGAAAATCAAACCGGAGAAGCGTCATGGCACGCGTCTGTCAAGTCACGGGCAAGAAGCCCATGGTGGGAAACAATGTTTCCCACGCCAACAACAAAACCAAGCGTCGGTTCCTGCCGAACCTGCAATACCGTCGCTTCTTCGTTGAGTCCGAGAATCGCTGGGTGCGTCTGCGCATCAGCAATGCGGCTCTGCGTTTGATCGACAAGGTCGGCATCGACCAAGTCATCGCTGATCTGCGCGCCAAGGGCGAGCTGTAAAAAGTCCACTAGGAATTAAGGAGCATCACCATGGCATCCAAAGGCGGACGCGAAAAGATCAAGCTGGAATCCACTGCGGGTACCGGCCATTTCTACACCACGAACAAGAACAAGAAGACGACGCCCGAAAAGCTCGAATTCATGAAGTTCGACCCCAAGGCTCGCAAGCATGTCCTGTATAAGGAAATCAAGCTGAAGTAATTCGGCCCGGTCTTGCGACCCAAGAAAAAACCCGCCTTCGGCGGGTTTTTTCGTTTCAGGGCTTGCTGGCAGCGCCAGCCGCGAACTCGCCGGCGAACCACTCATCCAGCATGCGCTTCTCGTAGCGCAGTGGCTCGCCGCTGGTGTAGCGGTTGATGCCCCACATATAGTTCATGTCGGACAGACTGACCTTGCCCTCGCGCAGCGTTGCTTGGCCATCACTGAGTACATAGCGCAGCTCGATGCTCGGCCACGTCACCGAGCGCAGCACGCGGATACGATCCATCATCGCACCGCGAGGTTCGAGCTGGCCCGCCAGGTTCAAGTCCAGCACCTCGATCAGCAGCTTCTGCGACGCCGGCACGTTTTTCTCGGCCAGGCTGCGTAGATGCGTCTCCAGCATCTCCAGTGTGCGCTCGCGATCAATGATCGACTCGCTGGCATCTTGGAACTTCTCAGGCTCGACAAACTTCACCTCGACCGTCGCCTGTGCCGACAGGCCCAAGCCCATCAGCAAACTCAGTATCGAGGCCTTGAACATTTTTTGCATGACTTGCTCCTGAACTGCTTGCTATGAGCAAAGTATAGGCAGCAGCCAAGAAAAAGGCGCCGACTCGCGGCGCCCTTTACCCGAGGGAAACCTCCCCGACAAGTTCAGGCACGTGCCGTGCGCAGCCCCATCGAGAAAGCCCTCAACTCGGCAATGCCGCTCTCCTCGGCCCGGTGGCACCAGGCTTGCAGATCGCTCACCAGTTGCTCGGCAGAGACATTGGTGCGGGTCCAAAGCTGGCGCAACTCTTCGCGCATTAGCAGCAGTTTATCCAGCGCAGGGCTGGCGGCGCGAACGCTGGCGATCTCAGCCCGATAGGCCTGCGGGATGCGATCCTGGTCGCGGTGCAACCAACGCTTGGCCAGCTTGAACTGCTGCCACTTCGCACTGTGCTGCTCTCCCTGGGCCTTCAATCGGGCCAGCTCGGTCGTGCAGGCCTCTTTCAGGCCGCGGCCGTAATGAGCCATCACCTCGTAGCGGTTGGCGATCAGCGCCTCCAGCGTGTCCTTGTCGGCCGGCCGGATCGCGCCCTGGCGCAGCTTGGGCGCGGTCTTGCGCACCTTGGCCCAGCCGATCATCTCCATCGCCCGGATATAGGCCCAGCCGATGTCAAACTCATAGGGCTTGATCGAAAACTTGGCCGAGGTCGGGTAAGTGTGGTGGTTGTTGTGCAACTCCTCGCCGCCGATGATGAGGCCCCAAGGTGAGATATTGGTCGAAGCGTCCTGGGCCTCGAAGTTGCGGTAACCCCAAAAGTGGCCAATGCCGTTGACCACGCCGGCCGCCCAGATCGGGATCCAGGCCATCTGCAGCGCCCAGATACTGGCGCCGATAGCACCGAACAAAGCCATATTGATGATCAGCATCAGGCCCACACCCTGCCAGCTGAAGCGGGTGTAGAGATTGCGCTCGATCCAGTCATTGGGCACGCCGTGGCTGTACTTGGCGAGCGTCTCTTCGTTCTTGGCTTCATGGCGGTACAGCTCGGCACCTTCGCGCAAGACCTTCTTCAGACCGCGGGTCTGCGGGCTGTGCGGGTCGTCGTCAGTCTCGCATTTGGCGTGGTGTTTGCGGTGGATCGCCACCCACTCCTTGGTCACCATGCCGGTGGTCAGCCACAACCAGAATCGGAAGAAATGCGCTGGGATGGGCCCCAGATCCAGCGCCCGGTGCGCCTGCGCCCGATGCAGGAAGATCGTCACCGCCGCGATGGTGATATGGGTCACGACCAGGGCATAAGCCACGACCTGCCAGATGCTGGCATCCAGCAGGCCGAAGCCCAGCCATTGGACCAAGCCATCGTGGAGGCTCATGAGAAAGTTCATTCGTTCCTTACCCTGCCCGCAGCGGAGCGTTAACGGAAAACCACAATCCGGCTCGATTGTAGGCGGGTCGTGTTAAGAGTTTCTGTACGCAACCGCGCATGCGGCCTGACATTCAACTCCGCTCCCAGACGGCGGCAAAAAAGCCGTCGGTTTGGTGCTGATGCGGCCACATGCGCAGATAGCCCCGGTCGACCAGTTGCTCGGCTTGCGCCACATGGGCCCGCGCCAGCACCTCGCCCGCGTCCAAGAGCTTGAACTCGGGATGGGCGGCACTGAAGGCCTCGGCAATGCTCTCGTTTTCCGCATCCAGCAGGCTGCAGGTCGCATAGACCAGACGGCCGCCTGGCTTCAGCAGGCGCGCCGCGCTGTTCAGGATGGCCGTCTGCTTGGCCTGAAGTTCGGCAATCGCCTGGGGCGACTGACGCCACTTCAGATCCGGGTTGCGCCGCAATGTGCCCAGGCCCGAGCACGGTGCGTCCACCAGCACACGGTCGATCTTGCCGGACAGGCGTTTGATACGCTCATCGCGCTCATGCGCGATCTGGGTCGGGTAGACATTGGACAGACCGCTGCGGGCCAGCCGGGGCTTGAGCGCCGCCAGCCGGTGGCCGGACACATCGAAGGCATAGAGCCGGCCGGTATTGCGCATCGCCGCACCTAGCGCCAGCGTCTTGCCGCCGGCGCCGGCGCAGAAGTCCACCACCATCTCGCCGCGCTTGGCGTCGAGCAGCAGGGCCAGCAGCTGGCTGCCCTCGTCCTGCACCTCGACCGCGCCGCTGGTGAAAACCTCCAGCTTGTTCAGCGCCGGCTTGCCCTGCACGCGCAGGCCCCAGGGCGAGAACGGCGTGGGCTCGGCACTGACGCCCGCCCCACGCAGCGCCTCCTGGACCTCCTCGCGCTTGGCCTTATGCAAATTGGCGCGCAGATCCAACGGCGCGCCCTCGTTCATGCTGGCGGCCAGCGCCCAGAATCCCTCGTCGCCCAGGCGTTGCAGCAACGGCTCGGCCAGCCATTCGGGCAGGTTGTGGCGCAGCTTGGGGGCCAAGCCGCTCTTGTCTATGGCCTGGACCTGGGCCAGCCATTGCTGCTCGGTCGGGCTCAGCGCGCCGCGCAAAAAGGTCTCGCTGCCCTGCCAGGCCAGGATGGCCAGGCGGCGTTCGAGCGGACCGGTGCCGGACTGTGCCAGATGCTGCAGTTGCAGGCGTTGTCGCAACACGGCATAGGTGGTCTCGGCCAGCGCATGGCGCTCGCGCTGGCCCAGGGCCTTGTTCTTGCGGAAAAACGCGGACACCACGCCATCGGCAGGTGCGTCCATTTTGAGCACCGCGCGCAGCAGCTCGCAGCTCATTTCTAGAAGGGCATTAGGATGCATAGCCCCGATTATCCCCGGCCCGCCCATGAGCGCTGACGATCTGCCCGAGCTGCCCCCGACACCGACCGGCCGCTACCGCCATTACAAGGGGGGCGACTACGAGGTTATCGGCGTGGCCCGCCATAGCGAGACACTGGAGCCGCTGGTGGTCTACCGCCCGCTCTACGGAGCCGGCGACCTTTGGGTGCGGCCCCATGCGATGTTCTTCGGCGTGCTGGAGGTCGACGGCCGGCGGGTCTGCCGTTTCAGTGCTGTCGACCCATGAAGCTGCTGCGCCAGCTGCGCCTGCGTCCGCGCCTGCTGTCAGCCCTGGCCGTGGGCCTTGTCGTCGGGCTGACCCTGCCCGCCAGCTTTGCGCCGCTAACGCGCAGCCTGATCGGCTGGAATGTCGGTGTCTGGCTCTATCTAGGCCTGGCCTTGGAGATGATGTGGCGCTCCGACCATCTGCATCTGCAGCGTCAGGCGCGCGCCCGGGCCGACGGTATGGCGGCAATGTTGCTGCTGGCCGTGGCCGGCGCGGCGGCCAGCCTGGGGGCAATTGCGCTGGAGCTGTCCCAGGTGCGGCAAGTTCCGGGCGCCCCTCAGAGCTGGGCCTATTTGCTGCTGGCCATCACGACCGTGGCCGGTTCCTGGTTGCTGCTGCCGTTCGAGTTCGCGCTCGCCTATGCCAGCCTCTATCACAGCGGCGAAAAAGGCCCGCATGGCCTGGAGTTTCCCGGTGACGAGCCGCAGCGCGACTACGTGGACTTCATGTATTTCTCGGTCACGCTGGCGGCCACCTCGCAGACCTCAGACGTGGCCGTCAGCTCGCGGCCGATGCGCCGCTTGGTGCTGCTGCACGCGATGCTGTCCTTTGTGTTCAACACCGTCGTGCTGGCACTGACGATCAACATCCTGGCCAGCCTGATCAGCTGAAGGACTGCGATTCGCCGGCCAGTTGCCGCACTCGGCCATCCTCGACCGCCAGCTGGCCCTGCACGAACCAGCGCACCGCACTCGGGTACATGCGATGCTCCAGCTTCAGCACCCGCGCGGCCAGCGCGTGCGCGTCGTCGCCATCGAGCACCGGCGCAACCGCTTGCGCGACGATAGCACCATGGTCGAGCTCGGCGGTCACGAAGTGCACCGTCGCGCCGACGAATTTGCAGCCCATCTCGAGCGCCCGCTGATGGGTGTGCAGCCCGGTGAAGGCCGGCAGCAGCGAGGGATGGATATTCAGCATGCGATTCGCATAGTGGGCGGTGAAGGCCGGCGTCAGGATGCGCATAAAGCCCGCCAGCACCAGCAGATCGGGCACAAAGCCATCGATCAACCGCTGTAGCTCGGCGTCAAAATCCTCTCGGTTCGCGAAGGCCTTGTGATCGAGCACGGCGGTCGCGATGCCGTGCGCGGCCGCGAAGTCCAGCCCGGCCGCGTCGGGCCGATTGCTGATCACCGCCGCAATGCGCGCCGGCCAGCCCTCGGCCGCGCAGGCCCGCACAATGGCCTCCATATTGGAGCCCCGCCCCGAGATCAGGATCACGATGTTCTTCATCGGCCGGCAGTGTAACAATGCGCCTCCCCGCCCGAGCCGACCGCCATGAACCCCGAGATCGAATCCCAGCCACGCCCCCGCGTCCTCTCCGGCATGCGCCCGACCGGCGCTCTGCATCTGGGTCACTATCACGGCGCGCTGAAGAACTGGGTGCGTCTGCAGTCCAGCCATGACTGCTTCTTCTTCGTCGCCGACTGGCATGCGCTGACCACCCATTACCAAGACAGACAGAGCATCGAGCGCAATGTCTACGACATGGTGGTCGACTGGCTGGCTGCCGGCATCGACCCCGAGCAGGCCACCCTCTTCATCCAGAGCCGCATGCCCGAACATGCCGAGCTGTTCACGCTGCTGGCGATGAGCACGCCGCTGTCGTGGCTGGAGCGAATTCCCAGCTACAAGGATCAGGTGAGTCGTCCGAATGCCGAGGGCGCCACCTACGGCCTGCTCGGCTACCCGCTGCTGCAGGCGGCCGACATCCTGATCTACAAGGCGGCCTATGTACCAGTCGGCGAAGACCAGAGCGCCCATGTCGAGGTGACCCGCGAGGTCGCGCGCCGATTCAATCGCATCTACAGCCCGGACCGGGCCATCTTGCCTGAGCCGCAGGAGCTGCTGACCGAGACCGCCCGGCTGAGCGGCCTGGACGGCCAGAAGATGAGCAAGAGCTATGGCAATGCGATCGCGATGCGAGACGAGCCGGCCGTGGTCGAGGAGAAGATACGCACGATGCCCACGGACCCGCAACGCGTGCGCCGTAGCGATGCCGGCGACCCGGCGCGCTGCCCGGTCTGGCCGCTGCACGAGCTCTATACCGACGCCCAGACGCGCGCCGACCTGCAGCAGGGCTGCAAGAGCGCCGGCATCGGCTGCTTGGACTGCAAGCAGCCGCTGATCGAGGCGATCCAGAAAGAGCAGCAGCCTTGGCGCGAACGCGCTGCCGACTACCTGGCCAATCCCAAGCAGGTGCACTGGATCGTCGAGGTCGGCACCGAGCGCGCCCGCGCGGTGGCCCGCAAGACCTTGCGCGAAGTACGAGCAGCCATGGGTCTGAACTACTGAAGACCATGACCCCCCACGCTCACTTCGTTCACTGCGCCCCAAGGGGGCGCTCAGCGCCCTCGGGGCGGCCGGGCGGACGCTGATGGCCGGCATCCACATCACCGACATCGAGTCCGCGATCAATTGGTGGCGGCAGCGCCATCCCTCGCCCGACGGCGTCAGCGCCTGCGCCGAGGTGCGCGCGCTGGCCGAGATCTATGCCTTGATGGTGTACTACCGCGAGGACGACTGCGACGAGGACAGCGTGCCGGCGCGGGCCAAGGAGGCCTGGCTGGCCTGGTATGCCAGCACGCCCGATGCGCCCTGCATAGCGATCTGCTCGACCAGCCAGGGCGACGAGCTGTGCAAAGGCTGCGGCCGCACGTTCGACGAAGTTCAGCACTGGCCGGTGATGACGCCTGGCGAAAAACGCAGCACCTGGCGCCGCATCTCGATCGAAGCCACAGCCTGGCGCTTCAACCGCTATGCCGAGCGCGCTCGCGAGTTCAGCGGCGTCGATCATCCCCAGAACTCGGACAACACCGGGGTTAAGTCTTGAGCCGGGCTCACCTGGACAGCCTGCGCCGCATCGCGCCGCTGGCCTGGCCGGTGTTCGTCGGCCAGATCGCGGTGTTGGCCTTCAGCACCGTGGACACGGTGCTGGTGGCGCGCCACTCGGCCATCGATCTGGCGGCGCTGTCGGTCGGCGCGGCCGTCTACATGAGCGTCTTCGTCGGGCTGATGGGGGTGGTGATGGCGGTAGCGCCGGTGGCCGGCCAGCTGTTCGGCGCGGGCAAGCTGCGCGAAGCCGGCGATCAGCTGCACCAGGGCGCCTGGCTGGCGCTGGCCCTGTTGCTGCTGGGCGAGGCCGTGCTGCTGTTTCCCGACCCGCTGCTGGCGATTGCCCGCACCACGCCCGACGTCGAGGCCAAGGTGCGTGCCTATCTGCAGACCCTGGCTTTGAGCCTGCCGGCCGCACTGATCTTCACCGCCTACCGGGGCTTTAACACCGCCGTCTCCCGCCCCAAGGCGGTGATGGCGCTACAGCTCGGTGGACTGGCACTGAAAGTGCCGCTGAGCGCGTTGTTCCTGCATGGCTTCGCGGTTCCGCTGACGCCCTGGCGCGTGCCCGAGCTCGGTGCGGTAGGCTGCGCCGTAGCCACCGCCCTCGTGATGTGGGGACAGCTGCTGATTGCGCTGCTGGTGCTGCGCCGAGATCGCTTTTACGCTCAATTCGGCCTGAACACCGGCCGGCTGCAGCCACCGCGTTGGGCCGATATCAAGCGACTGCTGAAGCTGGGCGTGCCGATGGGCGGCGCCATCCTGATCGAGGTCACCGGCTTCACCTTCATGGCCATATTCATTGCCCGCTTGGGGCCGACGGCAGTGGCCGGCCATCAGCTGGCTGCCAATCTGGTGGCCCTGATGTTCATGATGCCCATGGCGCTGGGCAACGCGGCCGGCACCCTGGTCGCGCAAAGCATTGGCGCACAACGCCTGGCCGAGGCCCGGCGGCTGGGCTGGCACGGGCTGGAGATCGCACTGGCCATCTCATGCCTCATCGGCGCGGTGGTGTTCTTCGCGCGCGAGCAGGTGTTGGGTCTATACACGCCAGACGCCACCATCATCGCGGCCGCCCTGCCCCTGCTGTTGTGGGTCTGGCTGTTCCATGTCGGCGACGCGGTGCAGACCGTCGCCGCCTTCGTGCTGCGCGCCCATCACATCGCCACCGCGCCGATGCTGGTCTATGCATTGGCGATCTGGGGCGTCGGCATGGGCGGTGGCTACTGGCTGGCCTTCGGCAGTGCCGCCCCGGCCTCGCTGCAGGGCGCCAGCGGCTTCTGGTCGGCCGCCACCGCCGGTCTGCTGATCGCGGCTGGCGGCCTCAGCGCCGTGTTGGCCTGGGTGCACCGCAAGGAAGCTGCGGGCGGCTGACCCCCGGGCACCCGCTCAGCGCGGATCGCTGTTGATCAGCCGCTCCCACTGCGCCCAGGTCGATTCGCTGACCTCCAGGCCCTGTAGGGTTGGTGGCTCGGCAGGCAAGCGGCGGCGAAACAGCTGCTCGCTGGCGCGCTTGAACTGCGCCAGCATCTGGCCAGCATCGAGTGGTAGGGCAGCTCGCGGCTGGCTGATCAGTGTCAGGTTCTGCTTTTGCATGCCGCCAGCATCCGCGATCACGACTGCAAACCCAATCCCGCTGGAGTAGGCCCACTTTTGGGGGGGCTCGCCTGAGCAGGTGGCCGCGCGGCAGTGGTAAGGTGCGCGCCTTGATTCAGAGCCCTTCCGATGAACCCGACCGACATTCCCCCGACCATCACGCTGACCCCCGAGGAACGCACCGCGCTCTACTACATCCCTCAGGCACCGGGCGGCCGCGTCGTCTCCGAGGAACTGCAGCAGCGTCTGGAGGATCTGGGACTGGCCGCCAAACGCTCCGACGGAACACGCTGGCTGACGCAACTGGGCGACCAGGTCCGGCAAGGTAAACGCTGAGCAGCGCGAGTACAAAGCAAAGCGCCGACAAGCGAGAGGTTTGTCGGCGTTTTTACTTCTTGGGGTGTCCAACGCCTAGTGAGACGTTGTTTACTGCGTCTGCAACCACAAGAGCGCCTCCTCAAGGCGCTCTTGGCGCATCACGAACTTACCGGTCCGATGCTCTCGTTGGAAGGCATTCGGGAAGCCCGCGTTCAATGTGCTGCAGCCAAGACGCTGGGGACACCGCTCGGAAGGTTTGGGCGCGGCTGCGTCGTGACAGAAGGTCCTGACGGCGTGCTGTGCGGCCGGCGCCGGCAAGCGCCAGCCGCCTGACGGCGGGTTGACGGCGGCATGATCGCCGCCATCAAGCAGTCCCACTATTTGGGCAGCAGCTCCACCCCATCCGCGCGCTCGCGCACGGCCAACCCATGCAACTCGGCCACGGCCCGCGCGAAGCCAACGTTGTCGCCGGTCTTGAACACCCCGCTGACCCGCAGGCCGCCCACAGCGTCCGAACTGGCCACACGGATCGGCATCGCGGCATAGCGGTTCATCTCGGCCACAGCCTCGAGCAGCGACACATCGTCGAAGATCGCCTCGCCGCGCTTCCAGGCCAGCACCTGGTCCACTTGCGGCCTGTCCATCTTCAGCTTGGGTAACGCTCCCGCCTGACCGCGAGGTCGACCGGCAACCCGCAAGCGCTGCCCCGGCACCATCTCCACCGCCGGCACGAACTCAGTGGACGGCGAGCCTTCTGCCGCGCCACGCACCACCACCCTGCCCTCGACCAGCGTGATGTCCAAGGCATCTGGACGGCCCTCAATGGCCGGCGTGTAGCGCACCACAAACGCCGTGCCCGTGGCCGTCACCTCCGAACCCGCAGCTCGCACGACGAACGGCCGGCTGGCATCCTTGGCCACTTCGAACAGCGCCTCGCCGCCGAGAACCTCCACGGTGCGCTGTGAGGTTCCAAGCTCAACCTTGACCCGCGTCGAGGTGTTCATCGACATGCGCGTGCCGTCTTGCAGCATCACAAGGCGCTGCTCGCCCACGCCGGTGTCGTAGCGGTCCCCGTCCCACCATGGCCCGAAGACCAGCACGCCGGCCAGGACGGCCGTTGTCAGTGCCGCAGCAAGGGGCCATGGCTTGAAGCGCCGCCCTTCCCTTGCAGCCGGCTCGGGTTGTCGGTCTGCCACCGCACGCGCCACCGCCGCCCGGTCTACGCCCGCCGCTTCCATCCACAGATCCGTCCCGCGCTCGAAGGCCAGGCGATGTGCCGCCGAGCGGGCCTGCCAGGCCCGGCATTCGCGCTCCATAAGGTG
>NZ_JAPFGP010000035.1 GCF_026241155.1 Paucibacter sp. PLA-PC-4 | reverse complement strand
TGCATAGTTCAAATCTATTTTCCGTGAGCGTTTAAAGTCTAAGAGACTTGATACTCGTCACCGAGCATCAAAACTCACCTTCAAACGCCCACGCTTATCGGCTGTGAATTATTAAAGAACTTCAAACTACTCATCAATCACCACCTGGGTAATCAACTCATCGTCTGGCGCTAATCAGTGATCAGCACAGAAGCGAGATTATTGACTAGTTTTCTTCAAACTCGCCAAGCGCTTTCAAACATTTTGTTTTCAGCAATCTTGCTTCCTTCACCGCTCACCCGCCTTGCTTCAGACTTTCGTCTCAAACAAACTTGCTAGCAGCGAAGCCCTCGACTGTAGCACAGGTTTTTTCTGGCTTGCAAGTAGGGCGTCACAATTTTCTGTTGCGGCCTATGAGCGGCCGCATGGCCGTGAGCGCACCGTTGCTCTGCAGCCAGTCATGTGCAGGCACCTGCGGGGCAAGATCGTCAGCGCGCATCTGTTGCATGTCCCTTGGAAATTGATAGGTCCTCAATCACTTGCTGTCGCTGGCATCCAGCCAGCGCCCTGCATGTGGCAGACAGATACCCTCCAGCGGCGCCGACCTCACACTCAGTCATTGGCTTTGCAGCCCAGCCGTTCATGTCCTTGCAGCGCATCCCGTCTACGCCGATGCGCCGCGGTTCCTCATGACCCGGCCGTAAGCCTTTTGCATAGTGCCGCGATCGGCCATGCGTCCCATGAACCGGTGCCCGCTCGATTTCGTTCGCCCGCTCCGTCACGGGTACGTCCCAGTCTCCCGACTGCTTCGCGCTCGCCCCGCCGTTTGGTAACTTCTGCTGCATCGACATCCATTCCCTCGCGACGCAAGTACAGGACTGTCACCCCCAAGCAGGTTCGTCAGGCGCTTCAATCGGGATTGGGGTCGATCAACGCTGATCGCCCGCCCCACACACCAACCGGCATGCGGGTTGCCTGGCCCTTGGCAACGAGCGCTTTGCAGCCTCATGTCTGCTCGCCCTGACCGGCGCCGCGTCGCATGCGCTTCTGGCACTTCAGCTCACTGTTTGCGCGCCACGCTTCCCCTCCACGCTCGGTCACCCTCGCGCTGTTGCGCTTCACTTGCTTCGCTGTGGCCAGCTTATCCGGGACTTGCACCCCGGAGATCGCACCCATTCTGGGCGCATAAGAACAAAGCCCGCAGGCCTTGCGGGCTGCGGGCTCTGGATCACGAATGCCTCATCGAGGCATTCGCGTCGTTCAGTCTTCTTCCTTGAACGCTTCTTCACGCTTGTTCTTGATCGAGGGCAGCATCACCACCACAACCATCAAGGCAGCCGCGATCAGCAGACCGGCCGACAGCGGACGGGTCATGAAGGTGGTCCAGTCGCCGCGCGACAGCAGCAGTGCGCGGCGCAGGTTCTCTTCCATCATCGGGCCGAGGATGAAACCCAGCAGCAGCGGCGCAGGCTCGCAGCTGAGCTTGTAGAACAGATAACCGACTACCGCGAAGATGGCCGTCATGTAGACATCGAAGCTGTTGTTGTTCAGCGTGTAACTGCCAATGCAGCAGAAAGTCACGATAGCCGGGAACAGGAAGCGATAGGGCACGGTCAACAACTTGATCCAAATGCCGATCAGCGGCAGGTTCAGGATCACCAGCATCAGATTGCCAATCCACATCGATGCGATCAGGCCCCAGAACAGTTCGGGGTTGCTGGTCATCACCTGCGGGCCGGGCTGGATGCCCTTGATCGTCATCGCCCCCACCATCAGCGCCATCACCGCATTAGGCGGAATGCCCAGGGTCAGCATCGGGATGAAGGAAGTCTGCGCACCGGCGTTATTGGCAGCTTCGGGACCGGCCACACCCTGGATCGCGCCCTGCCCGAAGGGCACGCTGGGGTTCTTGACGATCTTCTTTTCCAGCGTGTAAGCCGCAAACGATGACAGCAAGGCGCCGCCGCCGGGCAACACACCCAGGATCGAACCCAGCGTCGTGCCGCGCAGGACGGACGGCCAGGCTTCGTGGAAATCCTGTTTGGTCGGCCACAAGCCCTTGACATGCTTGGTGAAGACCTCGCGGTGCTCGGCCGGCTTGCCCAGATTGGCAATGATCTCGCCAAAGCCGAACACGCCCATTGCGATCACGACGAAGTTAATGCCATCGGTCAACTCGGGGATGTCGAAGGAATAACGCGGCGCGCCCGAAATCACGTCGGTGTTGATCTGACCAAGCAGCAGGCCCAGCACGATCATCGAGATGGCTTTCAGCAGCGAGCCCGAGGCCAAGACGACGGCGCCGATCAGGCCCAGCACCATCAGCGAGAAATACTCGGCCGGGCCGAACTTGAAGGCCAGCTCGGTCAGCGGCGGCGCGAAAGCCGCGATCACGATGGTGCCGACGCAGCCGGCGAAGAAGGAACCCAGGCCTGCGGCAGCCAAAGCCGCACCGGCTCGGCCCTTGCGCGCCATCTGGTAGCCGTCGATCGCAGTCACCACCGAGCTGGATTCACCGGGCACGTTGATCAGGATGGCGGTTGTCGAGCCGCCGTACTGGGCACCGTAGTAGATGCCGGCCAACATGATCAGCGCGGGAGTGGCGTCCAGCGCGTAGATCGAGGGCAAAAGCATCGCGATGGTGGCCACCGGGCCGAGGCCGGGCAACACGCCAATCAAGGTCCCCAACAGGGCCCCGCCGAAAGCGTAGGCCAGATTCGTCAGCGTCAGTGCGGTACTGAAGCCAAGCGCAAGATTGTTCAGCAAGTCCATGCGCTACTCCTCAGCCGCCGAAAATAGTGGGCCATACCGGCAGAACCAGGTTCAGACCCCACACAAAGATGAACCAGCTACCCGCGGTCAGCACCACAGCGCTGAGCACGGCGCCGCGCCAGCGGAACTCATCGCCGGCCATGGCCGAGAACACGATGAGCACCGGCAGCGTGATGGCCAGACCCAAGCGTGGCAGCATCACGCCAAACAGCACCACGGCCGCGACGATGATCAGCAGCGGTTTCCAGGCCACGCCGCCAATCGGATCGCCCCCCTCGGACTCGATGGTCAAGGCCTTGAACAGCACAGCGCCGCCCAGGATGGCCAGCAAAATGCCGAGGCCAAACGGAAAGTAACCAGGGCCGGGACGTGCGGAAGATCCAAAACTGTATTCGGTCGCGCCCCAGGCAAAGCCTATGCCGACGACGAGGAACATCAGTCCGGACCAGAAGTCTTTTTGACTCTTGATCTTCATTGCAGACCTACTCTCAAGCTTGTTAGACCGGCTGCATTCTAGGCAGGCCTATCTAGGCTCTGCTGTGTGGTTTCCACGTAAACACCGGTCCGGCGTCGCACTCGCGACAAGCCTCTCGCGGGTATGTACCGGTAGACCTGAGACCGAAGCTATTAGCGCAGGGCTTACGCCTCCCACTGCGGCGTGCTGCGCAACACCTCTTCGAGCGTCGTCAAACCCTCCGCCACCTTCATCGCGCCGCCCAACCGCAACGGGCGCAGGCCCTCTTGCATGGCTTGACGGCGCAGCGCCGAAATATCCGGGCTGGGGTGCAATGTGTTCTTGACCGCCTCGCTGACGGTCAGCAACTCATACAGGCCGGCACGGCCGCGATAGCCGGTATTGCGGCAATCCAGGCAGCCCACCGGCTTGTAGGGCTTGACGCCACCGTTCATGCGCCACGGCTTCAGCATGTCGTTCAATGTGTCGCGCGTCACAGCCGGATCGGGCACCTTGCAGTGGCTGCACAGGGTGCGCACCAGGCGCTGAGCCAGCACGCCGATCACGGTGGCGCTGATCAGATAGGGCGGCACGCCCAAGTCGGTCAGGCGAGTGATCGCCGAGGCCGCATCGTTGGTATGTAGGGTCGAGAACACCAGGTGACCAGTCAGCGCCGCCTGGATGGCCATTTCGGCAGTCTCCAGGTCGCGGATCTCACCGACCATGATGATGTCGGGATCCTGCCGCATCAGCGCGCGCAGGCCCTCGGCAAAGCCAAAGTCCAGCGCCGCCTGCACCTGGGTCTGATTGAAGGCCGGCTCGATCATCTCGATCGGGTCCTCGATCGAGCAGACATTGACCTCGTCGGTCGCCAGGCGCTTGAGCGTCGAGTACAGCGTTGTGGTCTTGCCGCTGCCGGTCGGGCCGGTCACCAAGATGATGCCGTGCGGCTGGGCCACCAGCTTGTTCCAGCGCTCGGCATCGTGGCCGGAGAAGCCCAGCTGATTGAGTTCCTTGACCGCGTTGTCGGGGTCGAAGATGCGCATGACCATCTTCTCGCCAAAGGCGGTCGGCAGGGTCGACAGGCGCATCTCGACCTCGTCGCCGGCCGGGTTGCGGGTCTTGATACGGCCGTCCAGCGGCCGGCGGCGCTCCACCACATCCATGCGCCCCAGCAACTTGATGCGCGCGGTCATCGCGCTCATCACCGAGGGCGGCAGCTGATAGACCGTGTGCAGCACGCCGTCGATGCGAAAGCGAATCACGCCCATATCGCGGCGTGGCTCCAGATGGATATCGCTGGCACGCTGGTCAAAAGCGTACTGCCACAGCCAGTCGACCACCTGGACCACGCCCTGGTCGTTGGCGTCGAGCTGCTTGTTGTTCTTGCCCAGCTCCACCAACTGCTCAAAGCTGGCAATCTGGGTCACCTCGCCGGCCTTGGCCGCATTACGCACAGAGCGGGCCAGGGTGAAGAACTCGGTCGTGAAGCGCGCAATATCCAGCGGGTTGGCGACCACCAGCTTGATGGACTTGCGGGTGTGCGATTCGATCTGCGCCATCCAGCCGGTATCAAAAGGCTCCGAGGTGGCGATGGTGACTTCGGTCAGCCCGACCAACACTGGCAGGCAGCGCTTGGCCTCGGCATAGCCCACCGACATGATGTCGGAGACCCGGCCCACATCCACCTTCAGCGGGTCGATACGCAAATACGGCAGCTTGACCCGCGCGGCCAGCCACTCGGTCAGCTGATCCAGGTCCAGCGTCTTGCCGTCGGCGCTGCGGGTCAGGCCGGCATGACCGAGACGCACCAGCGGATGCAGCGAGCTGTCGCCGGCCGCAAAACGAGCCTCGGTGCGCTGCACCTGCTCGGCGTCGATCAGCCCATCCTCCAGCATCCAGCGCAGCAAGGTGCGCCATTCGAGACGCCCCTCGGTCTTGTCCTTGGGCGGGAAAGTCCTGGGCTTGACGCTCATGTCTGGGGCTCGGCACGCAACTGGTTGATGATGGACAGCGGCAGCGGCCGCACCAAGCGCAGCCATTTACGCGCAGGCAGCTCATACCGCGACTCGATGTTAGCGGCACGGCGCTCCAGCTCGTCGCGGTCCGGCACCTGCACGCCGCGCGCCGCTACCACCACGGTATTGCCCTCCTTGGTGGGCGCCAGGCTCCAGACCTGGTCGCTGCCGAACACGCTGGCAATGCGGGCGGCGCTGCGCGCGAAGCTGGCATCGCGGCCGAACAGATTGACAGTCATCAGCCCCCCGTCAGCCAACACCTGGCGGCAATTGGCATAAAAGAGCTCGTCGTCGAGCACCGGCGACGCAGCGTCATGGTCGTAGAGGTCAACATTCAAAACCGCCGCTGTCTGCCAATGCCCGGCGTCAGCGACCCAGGTCGCTGCGTCCTGGTTGAGCACCGTGAGCCTGGCCTCGTCCTCGGGAAGATGGAACCAGGCGCGGCACGCCGCGATCACGGTCGGGTTGATTTCCACCGCTGTCGTGTGGGGCATGCGCAAGACCTTGTGGCAAAAGCGCGTGATCGCCGCCGCCCCCAGTCCCAGTTGCACCGCCCTGCCCTCGCGCAAGGTCTCGCTGTCGCGCCACAGCATCCAGGCCATCATGCGCTGCACATACTCCAGCTCCAGTTGCTGGGGCTTGCGAATACGCATCGCCCCCTGCACCCAGATCGAGTCCAGGTGCAGAAAGCGCACGCCGTCGTACTCGCTCAGCGTGGCCGGGATCCAATCTGTTTTCTTTGCCTTGCTCTTGCTCATCCATCAAGTAGACCATGGCGCGCGAACACCTCGCGCCAGGCCAGCAGTTTGCGATCAAAGGACCAGGCGGCATTGGCCGGGCTGGTCGACGGCAATCGATAGGCGGGTAGGCCCAAGGCGCCGGTGATCTTGATGCTGCGCGCCGACTCGCCACCGTTGTGCGCCACCGCCTGCAGGGCCGGCATGCGCCTGACCAGGCCGGCCAAATCATTGGGCTGAGCGGCGCGAATCGCGCTGTCCAGGCTGCCCTCGCGTTCGCAGCTCGCATAGACGTCCCAGATTGCCAATCCACGCGCCGTCGCCACCTCCAGGCGCTTGCCGTAAGCGAGAGCGCGCAAATCCAGCCCCCACAGCGTCGACAGGATGGGCCAGAAGTGGTTGCGCGGATGGCCGTAGTACTGCTGAGCCTGCAGCGACGCGACACCGGGGAAACTGCCCAGTACCAGCAGCCGGGCCTGCGGCGACCAGACCGGTGCCAGACCTTGCAGCATCGGCTCGCTCACGGCAGCAGCAGCATCCGCGGCAGTGCCGCGCGCGCATTGGCACGGGTGATGGCGGCGGTCTGCTCGAGCGTCCAGCCGCGCAGCGCCGCCAGGCTCTGGGCAATGCGGGGCAATTCGGCCGGCTCGTTTCGCACGCTAGCGAGCCCGGCCGCGCGTTCCTCGGCCGTCCTGTAAAGCCAGTGCGGCGGGATGTCGGGCGCGTCCGTCTCAAGCACCAGGGCCGACTCTGGCAGCTGAGCCGCCAGGCGACGGATCTGCAGCGAACGATCAAACGTCAGCGTGCCCCCGAAACCCAACTTGAAACCCAGCCCGACAAAGGCTAGGGCCTGTTGAGCACTGCCGTTGAACGCATGAGCGATGCCGCCCGGCACCGCAATGCGGCGCAGTCCGCGCAACAGCTGATCGGCACTCTTGCGCACATGCAGGATCACCGGCAGCGCAAAGCGCCTGGCAAGTTTCAGCTGCTCGGTATAGAAGAAGTCCTGCCGCGCCGCGTCGAGACCCGGAACAAAGAAGTCCAGGCCAATCTCTCCGATCGCCACCAGCCGCGGATCATCGCGATGCTGCTCCAGCAAGCTCGCCAGCAGCGCCAGATCTTGCTCCTGTGCGCGCATCACATACAGCGGATGGATGCCCAGCGCATAGGCATAGCCATGGGCATGGGCCAGTTCGCGCGCCGCCTCGAAATCGAAAGCACCAACTGCCGGGATGACGATCTGATCGACGCCGGCCGCTCGGGCCCGCGCCACCACCGCCTCGCGGTCCGCGTCGAACTCCGGCGCGTCCAGATGGCAGTGGCTGTCGATCCACATCGCCGGCTAGCGGAAGACGACGGTCCGGTTTCCGTTCATCAGCACCCGGTGCTCGGCGTGCCACTGGATCGCGCGCGCCAGGGTCACGCACTCGACATCGCGACCCATCGCCACCAGCTGCTCGGGTGGCAGGCTGTGGTCGATGCGGGCCACCTCCTGCTCGATGATCGGCCCCTCGTCGAGGTCAGAGGTCACATAGTGGGCGGTGGCTCCGATCAGCTTGACACCGCGCTCATAGGCCTGGTGATAGGGCTTGGCGCCCTTGAAGCTGGGCAGGAAGCTGTGGTGGATATTGATCGCCCGGCCGCTGAGGTACTGGCACAGCTCGGGACTGAGGATCTGCATGTAGCGCGCGAGCACGACCAGATCGATCTGGTTGTCCTCGATGACTTCGCGGATCTTGCGTTCCTGGGACGCCTTTTGCTCCTCGCTGGCGTTCAGCAGCGGGAAGTGATGGAAGGGAATATTGTGCGAGGCAGCCAGCTGGTAGAAGTCGCGATGGTTCGAGACGATGGCCGGAATCTCGATGGGCAGGTGGCCGGTCTGGACGCGGAACAGCAGGTCGTTCAAGCAATGCCCCAGCTTGGAGACCAGCAACAGCACCCGGGTCTTGGCCGCGCGCGCCACCAGCTCCCAATCCATCTGCAGACGCTGCGCCAGCGGCTCGAAGGCCGCACGCATCGCCCCCACCTCGCCGGGCGCCTCGAACTCGATGCGCATGAAGAAGCGGCGGTGATCGGCGTCGCCATGCTGGGCCGAGGTCAGGATGTTACCGCCCTGCTCCAGCAGATAGCCGGTCACGGCATGAACGATGCCGGACTGGTCGGGGCAGCTGAGCTTGAGGATAAAGCGCGAGGTCGTGGTCATATAGCAGTCTTTACGGGGCCCGAGATCCTACTGCAGCTCGCCGCCCACCAGACTCAGCCTGGCTTCACACTGTGCGGCCAAGCCCTGATCATGGGTCACCAGCACAAAAGCAGTACCCTGCTCGCGAGCCGTCTGAAGCATCAGCTCGAACACCGCCTGGGCAGTGCCGCGGTCGAGATTGCCTGTCGGCTCGTCGGCCAGCACGCAGGCCGGTTTGGTCACCAGGGCACGCGCGATCGCGACACGCTGACGTTCGCCGCCCGAGAGCTCGCCGGGCCGGTGCTTGACCCGTGCGCCCAGACCCACCTTGGCCAGCATCTCGGCCGCCGTCGAGCGCGCAGCCTCCACCGGCACGCGCCTTATCCGCAGAGGCATGGCCACGTTATCCAGCGCACTGAACTCGGGCAGCAGATGATGGAACTGGTAGACAAAACCCAGATGCCGGTTGCGCCACTGGCCCTTGGCAGGTTCGCCCAACCGCGCCAGGTCTTGCCCCATCAGCGTGACTGTTCCACTGCTCGGCTTGTCCAGCCCACCCAGCAGATGCAACAAGGTCGATTTACCCGAGCCCGAGGCGCCGACAACGGCCAGCGTCTGGCCGCGTTTGACCATGATGTCGACACCCGACAGCACTTTCACATCCAGCCCGCCCTCGCGGAAACGCCGCTCCAGGCCCTGGCCGTGCAGAACAACATCACTCATAGCGCAGCGCCTCGGCAGGTTGCACGCGGCTGGCGCGCCAGCTCGGATACAGGGTGGCCAAGAAGGCCAGGATCAGCGAGGTGATTGCGATCGGGACGATGTCGGCGCTCTGCGGCTCACTGGGCATGCGGCTGATCAGGTAGATGCTGCCGGGCAGAAAGCTGACATTGAGCAGCCGCTCGATGGCCGGCACGATCACATCGATATTGAAGGCAACCAGCAGACCCAGACCGACGCCCGAGATCGTGCCGATCACACCCGAGGCCGCGCCCTGCACCATAAAGATGCCCATGATGGAGCGCGGGCTGGCGCCCAGCGTGCGCAGAATAGCGATGTCGGCCTGCTTGTCGGTCACCGTCATCACCAGGGTCGAGACCAGATTGAAGGCCGCGACCGCGACGATCAGGGTCAGGATGATGCTCATCAAGCGCTTCTCGACCTGGACAGCATCAAACCAATTGGCATTGGCGCGAGTCCAGTCGCGCACGCGCAGCGCAGGCCCCAGGCTTTGCGCGAGCTGATCGCCGACCTGGCGCGCCTGATGCACATCGGCGAGCTTGAGCTGCACGCCGGTCGGGCCGCCCACGCGAAACAGCCGGGCCGCGTCGTCCACATGGATCAGGGCCAGGCCGCTGTCGTACTCGTAATGGCCAGCATTGAAGGTGCCCACCAAGGTGAAGGTTTTGAGCCGCGGCACGACGCCGGCCGGCGTGACCTGGCCGCTGGGTGCGACCAGCGTGATTTTGTCGCCCTCGCGCACACCGAGTGATCGCGCCAGCTCTGCGCCCAGCACGATGCCCCAGTCGCCGGCCTTGAGCCGAGACAGCGGGCCTTCCTTGAGCTGCGCAGCCAGCGGTGTGACCGTCGCTTCCAACTCGGGATCGATACCGCGGACGATGGCGCCGCGCATATCCTCGCCGCGCGCAATCAGCACCTGGGCCGCGACAAAGGGGGCGGCGCCCACCACGGCCGGGTTCTCGCGAGCCTTGGCGGCGGTGGCTTGCCAGTCGGCCAGTGCCTCGCCGGTGTTGGACACCAGCTCCACATGCGCAATCACCGACAGCATGCGGTCGCGCACCTCCTTCTGGAAGCCGTTCATCACCGACAAGACGATGATCAGCGCCGCCACCCCCAACGCAATGCCCAGCATCGAGACGCCGGAGATAAACGAAATAAAGCGATTGCGCCGCCCGCCACGGCCGGCGCGGGTGTAGCGCCAGCCAATCTGCAACTCATAAGGCCAGTTCATGGGCGGGCATGCTAACCGACGGCAGCCACGCCGACTTCGACGTCTTCAACGTGCCGACGGTGGCGTCGCCATCTTCTCATCGCCGAGGCGTGCGTCGGGGCCTTCAATTCGGTACCGCACCGCGCCGCGTCGGGTGCCCGCTCAGCGCAGCAACGCCGCCGCCTGACGCACCAGCATTTGTCGGCACAACGTCCACGCCAGCATCTCGAAGGCGGCTGTGAAGCCCGAGCCCGGACGCGCCCAGGACACAGGCATCTGAGTGGGTTGCCGCTCGCACCGCACGCGATGCGCGGCACATTGCAATACAGCAAGGCCTCGAACTGGAAGAAGTCCTGATGCCGCCACGACCGGCGCGGGCGGTCATGAACCTACTGGGCTTCGCAGCCGCAGGCCGGGCATGCCGGCATGGCGGCCAATCTAGAAGTTCGCGCGACGCTTGACCACCTCCAGGTTCTCGTCCTCGACCACTCAAGATGCCTGCGATCCCAGCGCGCTCGTGAACAGCGCTTCAACTCCCATGCTCAAACCCTCAACTCTGTGCTCTCGTGGCCTCAACGATGGGCGCTATTGCCTGAGTTGGGCTCCACGCGAAATGACGAAGAACCATAAAAATGCGCGTAGGCGAACTCTGCATGGGCGTGAGCATGCTTACACCCGAGCCCATGGGTTGATGACGGCGACGCCCGCCGCTTCGAACGGGCTGGTGTCTCGTGTCGCGACAGCGAACCCGTTGGCGGCTGCGATCGCTGCGATGTAGCCATCGGCCGTGGCTACGGCCAAGCAAGCGCTGCGGGCCTTCGCCATCAACGCCGCATAGGCTTGGGTGGAGGCTAGGTCAAAGGGCAGCACCCGACCCGCAAACAGAGGCAGCACGCGCTTTTCCAAGTTCTCTTGCAGGCCTGCACGCCGCTTGCCGGCCGGCAGCAGGGCCACACCTGCCCGCAATTGCGCCACCGTGATGGCGGAAAGAAACAAGGTTTCCATCGCCTGGGCGTCGATCCACTCGATCACGCGCAGCTCGGGAGCATGTCGGAGCGGCTCCGACATCACATTGGTGTCGAGCAGGATCATTCGAAGCTCACCGGACGCGCGGGCGTCTTGTCACGCACCTGCTCGAACACCGAGAATTCTGCATCGCTCAGCTTGGCTTGGCGACCCATGTCCGCCAGGAGCGAGCCCAGCTTCACACGCCCTTTGGGGCTGACTGCGGACTCCAAGATCTCGCGCACCTCGGCCTCCATGCTTTGGCCGTGCTGGGCAGCACGGACGCGCAGCGCACGGTGCACCTCCTCGGAAAGGTTGCGAACTGTCAGCATAGCCACGGCGATCTCCTCGAATGCACTCAATGCATGCATTTGACCGTTGTGCATTCAAACAAAAACCAAACCGAAGGCTAGGCCTATGTTCTCGGTGCGAGTCGGGAACTGGACGCTGCCTGCTGGCATCCAAATGCCGGCGCCCGCATATCCTTCATTAGGTGTTTTTGTGATGCGTTGATTCGGGTTCAGGGATGTTTTCCGCCGCGAAGGTGACGCAAAAGCGACGCAGAGCCGACCACGAAGCGTTCAACAGCCGTTCACTAGGCGTTCACAACCGCACCGAGAGCGGCTAGAAACCGGCGCGCAAGCGGCGCTTGCCCGTTGCTCGTCGCCGATCACTGCCCGCCCACCTGCCACCCAAATGGCTGTTCGGTCGGCGTCGGGCTTGCGGCGGGCTGGTTGCTCGGGGGTCTAGCGGATCCAGCGCAACACTTGCGGCGGTACAGCGGGCTTGGCACGCAGGCCGCGTACCAGGCCACCCTCAGGTCTTGCGCCCTGGCGGCTCCACGAGCGCATCGCATGGCGCGCCACGGTTGAGCTAGGGCGATCCGTCCACAGGCGGCCCGGTTTCGGGCGTGGCGGGTGCCAGCGGGAAGGATGAAGCCCGCGCTCCCCTGGCACGGGTACGGGCCGCCTGGACTACCTCGGCAGCAGTTCCACCCGATCCGGAAGCTCTCGAACCCGCAAGTCGTGCAATTTGGCCACCGCCTGCGCAAAGCCAGCGCTATCGCCGGTCTTGAACAGGCCGCTGATCCGCAACGGCGCCAGGCTCGGGTCCGCCATGATGGGCGTCGCGCTGTAGCGGTTCATCTCGTCCAGCGCTTGCGGCAGCGACGTGTTGTCGAAGACCGCCTCGCCGCGCTTCCAGGCCAGCACCTGGTCCATGCGCGGCCGGTCTCGCTGGGGCTGTGCGGGTGCCGCCGTGGTGCTGCCACCCGTGCCTTGATCACCTCGCACGCGCAGCCGCTCGCCGGGAGCCATCACGATGGGCGGCACGATCTTGGGCGTTTGGGTACGGCGCTCGGCCTCGCGCACCACCACCTGGCCTTCCACCAGCGTGACATCGAGCGCCTGACTCGCACCCGCACCTGGTGTCAGCCGCACCACAAAGGCCGTCCCGGTGGCGGTGACTTCCGTCCCGGCCGCCTGCACGACAAAGGGCCGGCTCGCCTCCTTGGCGACCTCGAAGAACGCCTCACCTCCCTCCACGCGCACGCGGCGCTGGCTCTGGTCGAGTTCCACCTTCACCCGGGTCGAGGTGTTCAGCGACATCCGGGTGCCATCCCCCAGGATCACCAAGCGCTGCTCGCCGACGCCGGTGTCGTAGCTGTCGATGTCGCGCCAGGGCTGGCCCACCAGCACACCAGCCACGAGGACCGTCGCGGTGAGCGACAGAGCGAGCGGCCAGGGGCGCGGCCAGCCCCATCCCCTGGTTCCGACATTCGAGGGGCTGGCGCGATGCCCTTCCCCACCTTGGCCCTCAGGCCTGCTGGCCGCCGCAGCCCGGGCCACAGCCGCCCGGTCGACACCTGCCGCCTCCATCCACAGATCCGTCCCACGCTCGAAAGCCAGCCGGTGTGCCGCCGAGCGCGCCTGCCAGGCTCGGCACTCGCGTTCCATGTGGCTTGATCGATCCGGCCCGTGCAGCCGGGCGATCCAGACCGCCGCCTCGGCCGCGATCTCTCGCGTCACGACGGGCTCGGCCCCTTGTCTTTCTTCCCCCTGCCCGTCCCGCCCCTGTGCGCCAATCACGTTCGCCAGTCCTGCATCCCGGTGATGAGCTGCATCGTAGCCTTGGCGATGTGCTTCTCCACCGTGCTGATGCTCAGGCCGTGCTGATCAGCGATCTCCCGGTAGGTCAGCCCGTCCAGGCGGTGAGCCAGGAAGATGTCCCGGCTCTTCTCGGTCAGCCGCCCCAAACAAATGTGCAGCCGCGCCAGACGTTCACGACCCAGCACCACGGCCTCGACGGGCGGCGAGTCGTCGACCAGGATCACCTCTTCGAGCACGACCTGCTCGCCGTGGGTGACCCGGCCCCGGTGCTCATCGATGGCCAGGTTCAGCGCCGTCTGCATCAGGAAGGCCTCGGGCTTGTCGACGACTTGCTCACGCTGGTAGCGAGCCAGCCGCACCCAGGCTTCCTGGACGATGTCTTCCGCGTCCTGAGTCGAGCTGCCGCGTCGCCGCAGGGCGTCTCGGATACGGGAGAAGACCGGTGGTAGATGCTTCTTCATGGTGAACTCTCCCAGGGTCAAAGGCCGGGCGGTGCAAAGCCGGCCGCATCAGAACCGACAAGGCGCAACAAGGGGTGCGCCGTTTGACATGTCGCGAGCGGCTTGTCATCGAACTGCTCGCCGAGGACTCAGCTTCAGCTGCTTGCGGGAAGCATCTGCCGGCTTTCGACTCGCACGAGCAATTCTAGGTCAATTATTTAATTAAGTGTGGTTTTGTTGATTACATGCCGCGAGGCTCATGCGCCATGAGACCCCCGGCACGAAAGAGCATTCCAAAAGGACGGCCAGTAGGCTCGAAATCGGCAGACCCCATCATTGCTGCGGCGTTCGGCCAAGCGGTGGTGTCCCTGCGGATTGCCGCGGGGATATCTCAAGAGTCGCTGGCACTATCCGCCGCGATTGGGAGATCGAATATGTCAGCGATCGAGAATGGCCGCACAGTTCCCAACTTCGTTGGCGTCGTCAAGATCGCCACCGCTCTCGGTTGCAGCCTGGCGGTTTTAGTCGAAGAGTTCGACAAGGTCTACAGGTTGGCGCTAGAGGCCGCCGGTGACACAACGCAGTGAAGGTTGCAGACCAATGCCCGCTCACGAACAATGTCTTTTGCGTGGCGGACGAGGCGCTCAGTGATCGACAGAAGAGCTAATGCCTCGCCGCGTCCGGTGCGCAAAAAACACTCCTCAATGTGCGTCATTGGCGGTTTAGCCGTCGAGCGACTGCTCCCGCCAGGGCCGACCGTCGAGCGCCAACGGGCTCTACGCCCGCTTTACCGCTAGCAAGCGGCCGCTCGCCGCTGGCGTCAGCATCTGGCTGCCCGAAGGATCGCTGCCAAGTTGCGCGACAGTCCTGAAAGCAGACTTTCAAACATGCGCCGGCGATTTTGGGCCTGCGGACACTGCCTTGCGAAGGACGCCTCGGAAGACCTGAACGGGCAAGGGTCATCGGTCCGGCGGGACGATCGGCGACAGCCGACGCAACATTTCACCAATGTCCTTCGGGTACGCCTCTGGCGGTGAAGATGCAGGCTCCAGTACGCCAGGATTGCGGCTGCACAGGGCTTCCTCCATGCTGATGAGGTCCCGGTAACTGGTCACCGTACCACCGCAAATGACAACCAGCACTTCTTGCGCCTTTGCGAGTTCGTCCGGACGCCGACGACCCAACGCCGCAACAACTGCGCCGCAGGACGGATCAATGACTTTGTTGTAGTGGTCGGCGAAGCCCCTGGCCGCACGTACGGCTTCGAGTTCTGTGACGACCTCGCTCACGACATTGTGGCGCAACGTCCATGCGAATGCGGCCTCCGAGACCGAGCGCGCACTCAGGGCAGACACCACGCTGGTCAGCCTGGGCATCCCAACTGAATGCCCAGCCGCCATTGCGAGCGCAAGCGTATGCGCCCCCAGCGTCTCGCAGGCAATGAGTGGGACCTGACTCCAGCCTACGAAGTGCATCCCTTGCAGGACCCCCGACATCAAGCCACCGCCGCCAACCGCAACAACAACCGCGTCCGGGTCATGCATCTGCATCTGCATCTTCGCCTCACGTATCAAAGACGCGTAGCCATCCAAGATGAACGGGTTGTGGTCGGGATGGATGACACCATCGGCTGTTGACCGGAGTCCGCCCATGACCGCATCGGCATCCTCCAGTGTCCGCCCGCGCACAACGACTTCAGCACCCAGGTTGCGCAGCATGACCTTGACCAGCATGCTCGCGGACTCCGGCACCACCACGAGGCAAGACACGCCGAGCGCCCGCGCACAGTAGGCGACGGCAATGCCTGCGTTTCCGCCGGACGCGATCAAGAGTCGCCTTGCGCCATTTGCCGCCTCCGCAGCGCATGCGCGTTGTACTCCGCGAATCTTGAATGAGCCTGTTGGCTGCATGTACTCGTGCTTGAGCCAGACTCGCTGCGTCGGCGAGCTCAGATAGCGGCAGGGGATGGTCGGCGTGACCACCTGTGGTTTTGAGCTTGTCATCGTGTAGTGCTTCGGTGCCAGCAGGGCATTTCGTTCGGCTTGCCCTCACGATTGAGCTTCGGTGTGCTCCTCGGATGGGCGTTGGAGTTAGTAGCTAGTTGGCCAGGTCCGTCTCTAGCAGCCCACCTCCCAGAGACTTGTAGAGCGCAATGGCATTGCCGATCTCGGCGCGCCTCATGTCCAACAGGGCTTGGCGGGATGCATGCAAATGGCGCTGCGCTTCCAAGTGGTCCAGCCGACTCTCGACGCCGGCGAGGTATCGCTTCTCGGACAGAGCCGCGCGCCGCTCTGCGGCTTGCTCGGCACGCTTTTGGGCGTCGATCTGGTCCCCAAAACTCTTGCTCCCGGCAAGCCCATCGGCGACTTCCCTGAATGCGATCTCCACGGCCTTTTCGTACTCAAGCAGCGCTGTGCTCTGGCGCAACTCGGCCAAGCGAAGTTCGGCCCTGAGCTGCCCGCCATTGAATAGCGGTTGGGTGATCTGGGGGGCAAATGCCCACACCCCCGATCCCGTCTTGAAGAGTGACTGGAGACCTGCGCTTGCAAGGCCTGTGGATGCCGTGAGGCTGATACGCGGAAACAGCGCTGCTCGGGCTGCAGTCACGTCCGCCTGAGCCGCGGCGAGTGCGAGCTCCTTCTCTCGCAAATCCGGCCGGCGCAATAGCAGATCAGAGGGAAGCCCCGCAGGCAGCCGAGTCACCAGGGAAGCCGCCGCAAGCGCCAAGCCTTCTGACCCCTCAGCCGAGCGGTCCGGGAGAAAATCTGGCGAAGCAGTGCTACCCAGCAACTGCTTCAGTGCGTGGCGGCGCAGCAAGACCTCGCGGCGCCTGGCTTCCAAGTCCGCCTCCGACGATGCCAGCTGCGCCTCGGCCTGGGCGATCTCGATGCCCCCAGTCTGGCGGGCAGACCGCAATCGCCGAAGCAGCGTGAGCGAGGTGCGTGCGTCATCCGCCGTTCGCCCGGCCAGGGCCGCTTGCGCTTCAGCCAAGCACCCCGCGTAGTACGCATCAGCCACCGCAGCGACCAAGGCGATCTTGACTGCATGGCGCCCCTCGTCAGAGGCGAGGTAGCGAGCCAGGGCCGCGTCAGTGGCAGCGTGCAGACGTCCGAAGAGGTCCAGCTCATAGGAGGCTGTGATGCTCGCGCCAATCTGTTTCTGCACCGCAGTCGAAGCAGGTGCATTGGCTCGGCTTCGAGACGCATTGAGATTCGCCTCAACGCGCGGGAACAGCGCGGCGCCCTGCAGGTCGTACTGCGCCCGAACTTGATCGACGTTCAGCGCCGCCAGCTTGAGGTCGCGATTGTTCTCCAAGGCCATCTCGATCAGTCGCTGCAGCCGGGTGTCCCCGAACATTGTGCGCCAGCCGATGTCCGCCGCTGTCGCATGCGACTCAGACGGCGACGCGCCTGGGTATGCCGCTGAGATCGACAGTGTGGCCGGCTGCATGGGTGGCGGCATCGCGCAGCCCGACAAGGCCACCAACAGACATAGGCTAGCGCTGTCGACACGTCTTCTCATGACTCCTCCTTGGTGGATGCAATCGGCCGCGTCGTTGGAGATGGAAGCCCCCGTTGGCGCCATTGCTGGACCCGTTTCTGCAGCCCCATGACCACCACGAAGAACACCGGCACAAAGAAGACGGCCAGGACGGTGGCACTGACCATGCCGCCAAAGACCCCCGTGCCGATAGCACGCTGCGTCTCGGCGCTGGCGCCGCTGGCCAGCATTAGAGGGACAACACCCAGGACGAACGCTAGCGACGTCATGAGGATCGGGCGTAGGCGCAGGCGGGCAGCCGCCAAGGCGGCCTCTCGCAGGGCCATTCCCTCCTCGCGCAACTGTTTCGCAAACTCGACGATGAGAATGGCGTTCTTGGCCGAAAGTCCGATCACCGTGATCATGCCGACCTTGAAGTACACGTCATTCGGGAGGTCGCGCAGCAGCACCGCAGCGACCGCACCCACCAGGCCCAGCGGCACGACCAGCATCACTGACAGCGGGATGGACCAGCTTTCATAGAGAGCCGCCAGGACCAGGAACACCACCAGCATGGACAAGGCCAGCAACAGTGGCGCCTGGGAGGCCGACTCTCGCTCCTGCAGGGACGACCCGGTCCAGGCGAGGCTGAATCCCGGCGGTAGCTGAGCCACGAGCCGCTCCATCTCCTTCATCGCCTCACCGCTGGACGCGGGAGACAAGGCACTGCCCGAGATGCGGGCAGCCAGGTAGCCTTGGTATCGAACCAGCTGCAGCGGCGCTTCGCTCCAGGCAGGATGGACCAGCTCCGAAAGCCGGACCATGTCACCCGCCTCGTTACGCACGGTGAGCTTGAGCACGTCATCGAGCTGCATGCGGGACGACGCCTCCGCCTGCAGGATGACCTGCTGCATGCGGCCCTCGTTCGGGAAGTCGGCCACATAGAGTGACCCCATGGCACTGGACAGGGTGTCACTCACATCGCTGAACGCGACGCCCAGCGCCTGGGTCTTCTGACGGTCAATGTCCAGGCGCACGCTGGCCCCAGGTGGCAGGCCGTCGGGGTAGACGCCGGTGACGATCTTGCTTTGTACGGCCAGCTTCAATAGCTGCGTCTGCGCCGCCTGGAGCGCAGCGCTGCCGCGGTTGGCTTGGTCGACCAGGCGCATCGAAAAGCCATTGGAATTGCCGAGCTCCTCTATAGCCGGCGGCATGAGGCTCATCACCGTGCCCTCTGAATCGGACAGTGCCCGCTGGGCGAGATGTGCCTCTTCCTGCGTCGTCGCGCCACCTCGCTGATCCCAGTCCTTTAGAAGGGTGTACGCCGTGGCGGAATTCGCTCCCGAGCCGGAGAAGCCGAAGCCAAGGATCGACATGTTGGAGTCAATCGCGGGGCGGCTTGCGAGATGACGCTCATAGGCGCGCACCGAGGCCATGGTGCGCTCCGCCGTGGCATCCGCCGGCAACTGGAACACCGTCATGAAGAAGCCCTGGTCCTCCTCTGGGAGAAACGCGGAGGGCAACACCCGCAGCCCGACCACCAGTGCAGTCGCGATCCCGGCGAAGACGAGCATCACGCGCCCGCTGCGCGCGACAAGCTTGGCGACGCCCGTCTCATAGCGCGTTGTCATGGCTCCAAACCGCCGGTTGAACCAGCCAAAGAAGCCTCGCTTGTGCTGGTGGCCCGCGGGCACCGGCTTGAGCAGCGTCGCGCACAGCGCGGGCGTGAGGCTCAGTGCCAGGAAGGCCGAGAACAGGATCGACACGCACATCGACAGCGTGAACTGGCGGTAGATCACACCCACCGAGCCGCCCATGAACGCCATGGGTATGAACACCGCCACCAACACCAGCGTGATGCCGATGACGGCGCCGGTAATCTCCTTCATGGCCTTAAGCGTGGCCTCGCGAGGCGCGAGGCCCTCCTCAGTCATGAGCCGCTCGACGTTTTCGACGACGACGATGGCGTCGTCAACGATGATGCCGATAGCCAGGACCATGCCGAACATCGTCAGCACATTGACCGAGAAGCCAGCGACAAGCATGACGGCCAGAGTGCCAAGTAAGGCGATGGGTGCCACGATGGCAGGGATCAGCGTGTAGCGCCAGTTCTGCAGGAACAAGTACATCACCAGGAAGACCAACACCATGGCCTCGAGCAGGGTCGCAAGCACTTTCTCGATGGAAATCTTGACGAAAGGTGCGGCGTCGAACGGGATCGAGAAGCTGAGCCCCTTCGGCAGGGCGGGCTTGAGCTGGTCCAAGCGGTCGCGAACGGCTTGTGCCGTCTTGACGGCATTGCCATCAGGCGCCAACTGGATGGCCAGTGCCGATGCCTGCCTGCCGTTCTCGATGGTGCTGAAGCCGTAGGACTGCGCCCCGAGCTCGATGCGGGCCACATCCTTCAGATGCAGCTTCGAGCCATCGCGATTGGCGCGCAGCACGATGTTGGCGAATTCCTCAGCGCTTCCGAGTTGACCCTGGACCGTCAATGGGACGGTCACACGCTGCCCTGCTGAGATCGGGGCGTCGCCCAAGCGGCCAGGAGCGATCAGGACGTTCTGTCGCGAGATGGCGGTACTGACGTCGCCCAGGGTGACGCCATATCCCGACAGCTTCGCGGGATCGACCCAGATGCGCATGGCCTGTTCGGCGCCAAAGAGCTGGACGCGACCAACACCCGGAACGCGGCGCAGTTCCTCGACCGTATTGCGGGCCAGGTAGTCACTCAGCAGGGTCTCCGAGAACTGCCCATCCTCGGAGCGCAGGCCCACGATCATGAGAAAGCTCGAGGACGAAGATTCGACCGCAAGGCCGTTCTGGCGAACTGTCTGAGGTAGCCGGGGTTCGACCGACTTGAGCCTGTTCTGTACCTCGACCTGCGCCATGGCCGGGTCGGTGCCGGCCTTGAAGGTGGCGGTGATCGAGGCCTGTCCGGAGGAGTCGGCATTCGACTCGAAGTACAGCAGGCCACGCACGCCTGAGAGCTCTCGTTCAATCAGGCTCACCACAGCGTCGCTCAGGGCTTGTGGCGTCGCTCCCGGGTAGCTAGCGCTGATGCTGACGGACACCGGTGCGACAGATGGATAGCGTGCGATCGGCAGTTGCGGCAAAGCGACCGCGCCGAACAGCACAATGAAGACCGCGATGACCCACGCGAAGACGGGGCGATGAATGAAGAAGCGGGGCATGGTTCCTCCCTCAGCGCGGCAAGGCCGGCGCCACGTGGGCCCCTTCGGCCAGCCGGTCGAGGTTGCTCAACACGACCGTGTCACCGGCACGCAAGCCGGAGCTGATGCGGTAGCGGCCGTTGACCAGCTCGCCGACCGAGACAGCCTTGGACTGGACTTGCCCGTTCGCACCGGCCAGCACCCACACCTTGGCGCCCGCAGGCCCGCGCATCACGGCTTGTTGCGGCACCATCAATGCGGTGTCGTAGCGTGCTGCGGGGATGCGCGCGCGAACGAACATGCCGGGAAGCAGCTCCCGGCGCGGGTTGTCCGCGAGCAGGCGCACAAGGGCGTCTCCGGTGCCTGGGTCGACGGACATACCGGAGAACAGAACGCGCGCCTTGACGTCTACAGGTTCCCCGTTGTACTGAAGGATGGTGAGTGGAAGCACTGCTCGCTGGCTTTGAGCGGCCGGGGTTCGACCTGCCGACTCCAACTGGCGACGCAGGCCGACGAGCGCGGCGGCGGGCTGGCGCACATCGATATAGACCTGGTCCACCTGCTGGATACGTGCCAGTGGTGTTGCATCCGTGGTGGTGACGAGCGCGCCCTCCGACTGCAGCGCCTGTTCGATACGGCCCGCGATGGGCGCGTCGACCCGGGCGAAAGCCACATCCAACTGGCGACGCTCGAGCGTCGCCCGTGCCTCGGCCACCTCGGCAGCACTGATGGCCTTGGCCGTGACGGCGTCGTCGTAGGCCTGGCGACTGACCGCTTCGGCTTCGGCGAGCGGCCCCAGGCGCTGGAGTTGGGCCTCGGCACGAGCGAGGGCGGCTTCGGCCTTTTGCAGCGCTGCCGCCGCGACGGCTGCGTCCGCCTGGAAGGGGGCGGCGTTCAGCTTGAAGAGCGGCTGTCCCTGGCGTACTTCCGTCCCTTCAGTGAATAGGCGACGCTGGACGATGCCACTGACCTGGGGGCGTATCTCGGCCACCCGAAACGCCGCCACCCGGCCCGGAAACTCTTCGAGCACCGAGAGGGCTTCGGCTCGCAGCGTGGTGACTGTCACAGGAATGGCTGCAGGAATGGCTGCAGGGATAGGCGAGGGCTCCACGCGGGCGTCCATGCAGCCCGCCAACGCCGCCACGGCGGACAGCAGAAGTACGCGCCAGCGAGTCATGACACCGCCGTGGGGCCGGTTGGGCTGCGGTATCTGGGCCGGCAACATCGGCCATGGGGACGAAGGCCAGGCCGGCGTCTGAGCCACGGAAGCTTGGTCGTGCGGTGTCGTCATATCGCTTTCAGGCAAGGGAGAGGTGAGCGCTATCGCCCAGTGGCCCGGAGTATGTTCAGCTTGGATGGAGGGCCTCTCCAGAAACTGTGGAGATTCGGTGGAGGCGCCGTCACAAGGGCAGAATCCGCCCATGACTGATCCCAGCGCACTCGTGCTCATCGTGGAGGATGAGCCGGAGATTGCAGACATCCTCCAGGCCTACCTGGAACGCGAACGCCTGCGTACGGTGAGGGCGGGCGATGGACGGCGTGCGCTGGATCTGCACCTTTCCCTCAAGCCCGACTTGGTGTTGCTGGACGTGCAGATGCCGCTGCTTGACGGCTGGCAGGTCCTGGCCGCGTTGCGACAAAGAGGCGACACGCCCGTCATCATGCTGACGGCGCTGGACCAAGATATCGACAAGCTGACGGGCCTGCGCATCGGAGCCGACGACTACATCGTCAAGCCCTTCAATCCTGCGGAGGTGGTTGCGCGTGTACACGCGGTGCTCCGCCGCTCCGGACGCGCCAGCCGCAACCCCGCGCCTGTGCTGCGTGTGCCGCCATTCCAGATCGACATGGAGAACCATGCCGCCACAGTCGAAATCGCCGGTCAGGCGCAACGACTCTCGCTGACCTTGACGGAGTTTCGGCTGCTCGTCGAGATGGCCCAATACCCCATGCGTGCCTTCAGCCGAGCGGAACTGCTCGAGGCCTGCTTGCCTGAGGGAGATGCGTTGGAGCGCACGGTCGACAGCCACGTTAGCAAGTTGCGCAAGAAGCTAGAAGACCTGGGCGTTGTCGGTGTTCCGGCCAGCGTGCGCGGCATCGGCTACCGCTTTCGGGACCTCGCATGAAGGCCAGCAGCCTGAGTCGTCAGATCGTGCTGTCCATGACGATGGTGGCGTTCTGCGTCACGCTGCTCGTGATGGGTGGGTCGTTCGCGTTCTATTACGCGCTCGCGCATTTCCAGCCTGCGTCGCTCAACCAGGACGAATGGACGCTGACCACGCCGGAGGTTATCTGGATGCTCTCGGCAGCGCTCGTGACTACGACTGCGGCGGCCTGGGTCGCCCTGCGCCTGGCGCGGCGCATCCTTTTGCCGCTGAACTCCGTGGCCGATTGCATCCAGAGAGTCGCAGCCGGTGACCTGAGTGCTCGGGCGTCGGAAAGCAATCACGCCATGGGAGAAGCCACGCGCCTGGTTCATGACGTCAACTCCATGGCCGGGCAACTAGAGCGCAGCACGCGGGAGAAGGCACTGTGGAACGCTGCCATCGCGCATGAACTCCGAACGCCTGTAACGGTGTTGCGCGGGCGTCTGCAGGGTTTGGCCGATGGTGTTTTCGAGCCTTCGCCTGAGTTATTCGGCAAGTTGCTGTCGCAGGTGGAAGGATTGAGCCGCTTGATCGAAGACCTGCGCACCCTGGGTCTTTCCGAGAATGGCCAGCTGCATCTTCAGATCGTTCCTACCGACCTTGCCGAAGAGGTCCGCAAGGTGGTGGACCTCTTCGAACCCGCCATGCGAGCTGCAGGGCACAAGCCTGAACTGGATTTGCATCCCGGGCGCGGACATTGCGACCCCGTGCGCTTTCGACAGGTGCTACTCGCCCTGCTGGAGAACGTGCGCAAGCACGCGGTGCCCGGCATTGTTCGAATCCATGCGGCAGTGGCGAACGGCAGGTGCGTTCTACGCGTCGAAGACGAGGGGCCGGGCGTACCCGGCGATGCGGCCCTGCGCATGTTCGAAGCGTTCTGGCGCGCCGATGCGTCTCGCTCCCGGGATGGCGGCGGCAGTGGCCTGGGATTGGCCGTCGTGAGCGCCATCACGCGCGCCCACAATGGGCATTCGGTTTGCGTTCCGTCGCCGCTAGGTGGTACCGCCATCGAACTGACGTGGCCGGATGTGTCTAACCGCCCCGGATGATCAGGGGCGCTGTCGACCGATCGTCACCTCGGGGCCGTCCGTGGTTCAAACCTTGCCAGCGGGACATCAGATAGGAGGCATCATCTGCTTCTCGAAGCGAAACATTCCCTCTTCGAACCGTTCGCTGTCGATGTCCGGGTCATGGGGGTCGGGGTGCCGCTCGTTGAAGAACTCCACTATCTTGAACCCGCACTTGTTCACGTAGAAGTGAATGTTGCGCTTCTCGAAGTAGGGTGTGTGGGTTTCCCAGGTGAGGGTCTCAGGAAAGGTGTGTTCAATGAGCGTCCAGGCCTGCTGGCCAATGCCGCGGCTGTGTACACCCGGGTTCACAAAGAAGAACGAGAGAGAGTTGCGATGGGTCGTCGTGTCGATCACCAGCACAGCGCCGCCCACCTTTTGGCCTCCCGCAAGGATATGAAACGCAACGGCCTTGGACGCATCCAGTGACTCGAACACATCAGCATCCGAAGGAATCGGTCCTTCGTCCGGTTCGAGCGGCAACCGATCACGTATCGCTGCCATGAAGGCCTCTTGCAGGTCCTTTCGGAATTGCAGCCGGTCAACTGGCAGCAATTGCGCCAGCGACACGTCTTGTCCGCCATTGTCTAGTGTCAAAGATTCGTCCATTCGTTTCTTGCCAGAGTATCTCGCTAGCCTCTCGAGACGACGTAGCGCCGGTCCGAATGAGACTGCCGGGGCTATGCAAATGCATAGTTCGGCGCTGCGTGAGCGCTGGATTGACTCAGCCGGCCACGGTCGTGAAATCAGAGGCCATTTGGTCGGCGGCACCACCGCCCGCAGTGAGTGCAGAAGCGGCTTTGACTGCCAAGGGATGATTGCTCGAGTTCGGGGCAAGTGCACCTTCACGATCGCCCCCCCCCGGATGAACTTTACCGTCACCCATGGCGGCCAAGTCATCAATCAAGTTTTGATTAGCTCGGAACTGGCTAACGCCGCTCAGAACCAGATCAAACGAGAGATCGGCAAGCTGCAAGAGCCTGAAGACTAAGTTCAACGACAACGCGTCATGGTCTGGCATCAATCCAAATTTGATGCAGCGTCTTTCACCGGCGCCACGGCGGCAATAGAAAGCTCCGCGAAGATGGCCGTGAAGGTGATCTTCGAGCACAACGCGGCGAAGTGGGCAACGCTGCACGGGTGTCACCGGTACTCAAGCGCGGAAATCTGCTGCCCATTCTGTTGCCTGACTTCAGGAAACGAAGGCACAATCGGGATAGGGGGGAGTCATTATCGACTCCACCCCTCCCACACCACCGGGCATGCGGGTCCGCACCGGGCGGTTCGAGAGCTTGAGGTCATGAGAGGCGAGGTAATCCGAGGCGGTCGAACCAA
>NZ_JAPFGP010000034.1 GCF_026241155.1 Paucibacter sp. PLA-PC-4 | reverse complement strand
GCCTGGTGATGGTGCCCGAGGGGCGCGGCACCTTCACCCGCATGACCATCACCGAGAACCTGCAGATGGGCGCCTACATCAGGAACGACGCCGAGATCCAAAGCGATATGGAGCGCATCTTCGGCATCTTCCCGCGCCTGAAGGAGCGCCGCAACCAGCTCGCCGGCACGATGAGCGGCGGCGAGCAGCAGATGTTGGCGATGGGGCGTGCGCTGATGGCGCGGCCCGAGGTGCTGCTGCTGGACGAGCCCAGCATGGGCCTGAGCCCGATCATGGTGGACAAGATCTTCGAGGTGGTCAACGACATCCACCAGCAGGGCGTAACGGTGCTGTTGGTGGAGCAAAACGCCAGCCGCGCGCTGCAACTGGCCAACCGCGGCTATGTGATGGAGTCCGGCGAGATCACCATGACCGGCGAGGGCAAGACCTTGCTCAATGATCCCAAGGTAAGGGCTGCCTACTTGGGCGAGTAGGCGCAATTGCGACGAGCATCAAAAAAGGCGGCCGAGGCCGCCTTTGTTCTTAATCCAGCTTGGCGCCGGAGTCCTTGACGACCTTGCCGTACTTGGCCAACTCGGTCTTGACGAAGGCGCCGAACTGCTCCGGCGTGCTCGGTGCCGGCTCGGCCATCAGCGTGGCCATGCGGCTCTTGATCTCGGGCGAGTTCAGGGCCTCAACGAAGGCGGCGTTGAGCTTGGCCGTGACGTCGGCCGGCAGCTTGGCCGGGCCGAACAAGCCGAACCATGTGTTGATGTCGAATTTACTCAGGCCCAGGGCGGCCGGGCTTTCGGCAATCGCCGCCAGCTCGGGTTGGGCCGAGGAGCGCTTGGCCGTGGTCACCGCCAGGGCCTTGAGCTTGCCCGACTTGATATTGCCCGAGGCGCTGGCCAGATTGTCGAAGTTCAGATCCACCTGACCCGACACCAGGGCCAACTGGGCCGGGTTGCCGCCGGAGTAGGGGATATGGGTCATGAAGATGCCGGCCTGTGCCTTGAACATCTCGCCGGCCAGATGGCCGGCACTGCCATTGCCGCCCGAGCCGTAGTTCAACTTGCCGGGATTCTTCTTCGCATAGGCGACCAGATCGGCGACGCTGTTGATGCCGAGCTTCTGCGCGGCCTCAGCATTCATCACCAGCACATTGGGAACGCGGGCGACCAGGGTGATCGGTGTGAAGTCGCGGATCGGATCGTAGGGAATCTTGGCAAACAACCAGGGGTTGATCGCATGGGTGGCGACCGCGCCCATCACGATGGTGTGGCCGTCCGGCGCGGCCTTGGCCGCCATGTCGGCGCCCAGATTGCCGCCGGCACCGGCCTTGTTCTCGACGACGATGACGCCCAGCTTGTCCTTGGCGCGCTCGGCCAGACTGCGGGCGACGGTGTCCAGCGGGCCGCCCGGGGCATAGGGCACGATCAGGCGGATCGGCTTGTTGGCTTGAGCCAGTGCCGGGCCTGCCGACAGCAGGCTGAAGGAAGCGCCAAGACCTGCCAGCAGCATGCGGCGGGTCTTGGAAGAGAGGGTGAGGCGGGAAGTGGTAGTCATCCCGCTAGCCTAGCAGCAGCGCTCTCCAGGTAAACCCGGATCAGGCGCTAAGCGCACGCCCGCTGCCGCCAGAGTGCGGCAAAGTTCACGCCGGGCGGATCAGCTTGGCACGGGCCCATGCATCGGCCACGCGGGCGGGGGTCGAGTGCTCGCGCTTGACGCGCTCCAGCAGCTCGGTGACCCGGTCGGCGATCTTGCCGACTTCGGCCATCACAGCCGCTTCCTCGCCCTCGCCGCGATACTCGCGGGCCACGCTGATGATGCCGCCGGCATTGACCAGGTAGTCGGGCAAATAGGTGATGCCGCGTGCCTGCAACGCGTCACCGTCGGCTGCGGTGGCAAGCTGGTTGTTGGCAGCGCCCGCGATCAAGCGTGCACGCAAGGTAGGGATCGACTGGCTGTTCAGCGCCGCGCCCAGCGCATTGGGCGCCAATACATCGGCGTCCGCGGCCAGGATGTCCTGCACCGTCAGGGCTTGGGCAGCGAAGTGTTCTTCCGCCCGGGCCACCTTTGCCGCATCGATGTCGGCTACCAGCAGCTTCGCGCCGGCCTGGTGCAGGAACTCGGCCAGATGCCAGCCCACGGCGCCCAGACCTTGCAGTGCGACGCGCACGCCCTCCAGGGACTCGCGGCCCAGCACCTGGCGGACGCCGGCACGGATAGACACGAACACGCCCCAGGCCGTCTTTGGGCTCGGGTCGCCGCCGAATGCGCCTTCGCGCGGGATGCCGCTGACGAAGGAGGTCTGGCCCTGCATGCCGCGCATATCGGCGGTGGTGGTGCCGACGTCCTCGGCCGTGATGTAAGCGCCGTCCAGCGACTGCACCGCACGGCCGAAGGCGGCGAACAATGCGGTGCGATCAAAGTCGCCGGTCGGCTTGATGATGACGGCCTTGCCGCCGCCGAAGGGCAGATCGGCCAGCGCGTTCTTCAGGCTCATGCCCTGCGACAGGCGCAGTGCGTCGTTGAGTGCGGCCAGTTCGCTGTCATAGGTCCAGAGGCGGCAGCCACCGAAGGCCGGACCGCGGGCGGTGCTGTGCACGGCCAAAATGGCTTTCAGCCCAGTCTGCGCATCGGCGGCCAGCAGCACGCGTTCATGCGGGGCTTGTTCGGGCAGGCCAAACAGCGAGGTGGGAAGGGAGGAGGCGCCAGCGTCGGTGGAGAGGGCGCGGGCGATGTCGGTGATGGCGTTCATGGATGCACTCGTGATGCGGGGGATGTACGCGTCGGCGGGGCGCCAACGCGGCGACGGCCAAGCTTGTGGCTTGACCGAGGCACGAGTGTAGGGGGCTTTAAACGGCGGGCCGCTGCCGCCTGCGCATCAGCCCATGCAGTGCCGGCATGAATCCACGCCTCAGGGGCCCTGGAAGCCGCCGGCCCTCAGCGTCACGACCAAGGTGTCGCGCCAGCCGTTCTGCGCCGCCGGCTGAATCGGCGTGGTCTCGTGGATCACGCGCTCGTCGTCGAGCAGCAGCAGGGTCCAGGGTTCGGTCATCGTGAAGCGCTGGCCCTGCGGGCCTTGGGCTTCGAAGACACGTGACTCGCCGCCCTTGATCTGCTGGCGCGCGACCAGAAAGACCGCGACCAGATCGACCCCGTCCCGATGCGCGCCCTCGGGGGTGGGGCGGCCGATGCCGCTGGCCGTGTCGATGCGGAACTGGTGGGCTTCGATGAACCAGGGCCGGGCGCCTTTCAGGCCCGAGGCGATATCGGCCAGGCCCAGCATCAGCCTGCCCCAGGCCGGCAGCGCCACGGCGGCCGGCACCATCGGCTCGAACCAGCGCTCGATGCCGCCGTGCAGCGCGTTGTAGTCCAGCGGCTGCCAGTGGGCGCGGTGCGGCGCCTGGGTCAGCGCCGGCCCGTCGGCGACGAAGCAGCTGTGACGGCGGAAGCGGTAACTGCCGCCATCGCGCAGATAGGCGTCCGGCGGCAGATCGTTCCAGAACGGAGTCAGCAGGGCCAGGTCTTGCCCGTCGACGGCCAGACTGCGCTGCACCGTCGTCGGCGAAATCACGGCATGGCCCAGTTCCTTGAGCTGAGCCTCGAAACGATCGCCTGCGACATAAGGGGGTTCGAACATCAGTGCTTGTCCGCTTCTGAGGTGAAGGAATCGGCGTAAAACTCTTCGGCGGGCAGCCCGCACTGCGCCACGAAATCGCGCTGCGCGGAATCGACCATCACCGGCGCGCCGCAGGCATAGACCTGGTAGGCCGAGAGGTCCGGCAAATCGCGCATCACGACCTCGTGGACGAAGCCGGTGCGGCCGCTCCAGTCATCGTCCGGCCGGGGCTCGGACAGCACTGGCACATAAGTCAGGTTGGGGATCTCGGCCGCAGCCTTCAAGGCCCAGTCATGCAGATAAAGATCTGCCTTGCTGCGGCAGCCCCAGTACAGCGTCGTCGGGCGGTTGAGGCCCAGATGCTGGATGCGCTCGATGATGGCCTTGATCGGCGCGAAGCCGGTGCCGCTGGCCAGCAGCACCATGGGCTTGTCCGAGTCCTCCCGCAGGAAGAAGCTGCCGAACGGGCCTTCCATGCGCAGGATGTCCTTCTCCTTCATCGCGCCGAACACATGGTCGGTGAACTTGCCGCCGGGCATGTGGCGGATGTGCAGCTCAATGGCCGGCGGTGTGCCGAGATTGTGCGGCGCATTGGCCATGCTGTAGCTGCGGCGAGCGCCGTCGCGCAGGATGAACTCGACATACTGGCCGGCATGGAACTGGAAGTTCTGCGTGGCCGGCAGTTGCAGACGCACGACGGCGACATCGCCCGACGGCCGCTCCATGCTCAGCACCCGGCTGGGCAGCTTCAGCACCGCGAACTCACCGGCGCCGGGCACGGTGCGGGCTTCCAGCACACAGTCGGTCTGCGGCGTCGCGCAGCAGGTCAGCACCATGCCGGCGACCTCCTCGGCCTCGGTCAAGGTCTTGGGCTGGTGCGCCCCATGGATCACCCGGCCCTCCAGCAACTTGCTCTTGCAGGAGCCGCAAGCACCGTCCTTGCATCCATAGGGCAGACCGATTCCCTGACGGATGGCGGCGCCCAACAGGGTTTCGTCGCGCTCGACGGCAAAGACGCGGCCGCTGGGTTGTACGGTGACCTGGAAATTCATGATGTGCAGTGGACTCCGGCAAAAAACATGGCCCGCCGCTCGCATGCGCAGGGGGGCTTAAACTCGGGCGCCATTTTGCCTGAGCCCACGCGATGCCTTCTTGCCCCACGCCTGCCGCCGCCCGTCTGCTGATCGTCGGCTGTGGCGATGTCGGCATGCGGGTGCTGAAACTGCTGGGAGGGCGCTGGCCGGTCCTGGCTCTGACGTCAAATCCCGAACGCCGTGCCGAGCTGCGTGCTGCTGGCGCCACGCCCTTGCTGGGCAATCTGGACGATCCCGCCAGCTTGGGGCGGCTTGCAGGGCTGGCGGACCGGGTCCTGCACCTGGCGCCGCCGCAGCCGCAGGGCCGTGACGATCTGCGCACCGCCGCGCTGCTGCAGGCCTTGGCGCGCGGCCGGCCTCCGGCCTGCATCGTCTATGCCAGCACCAGTGGCGTCTACGGCGACTGCGGCGGCGCGCGCTTTGATGAGAGTCGGCCGGTGGCACCCGGCACCGAGCGGGCGCTGCGCCGCGTCGCGGCTGAGCGGCGGCTGCGCGTCTTTGGCGTGCAGTTCGGCGGTCGCATCAGCCTGCTGCGCGTGCCCGGCATCTATGCCTCCGACCGTGAGGGCGGTCATCCCCGCGAACGTCTGGTGCGTGGCAGCCCGGTGCTGCGGCGCGAGGAGGATGTGTATACCAACCATATCCACGCTGACGATCTGGCCCGCGCCTGCGTGGCGGCGCTGTTTCGCGGCCTGCCGCAGCGCGCCGTCCATGTCTGCGACGACAGCGAACTGCTGATGGGGGACTACTTCGATCTGGCGGCCGATCTTTGCGGCATGAGCAGGCCACCACGGGTCGCTCGGGCGGAGGCGGCCCGGCTGATGTCGACGATGCAGCTGAGTTTCATGAGCGAATCGCGCCGGCTCACCAACACCCGTCTGAAGACCGAGCTGCGGTTGAAGTTGCGCTACCCGCAGCCGGCACAAGGCCTGGTGGCCTAGCGGGGATTAGCGACGCCGCGCGCCGCGCCAGTAGCGTATCAGCAGGTAGGCGCCCAGCATGCCGCCCAGATGGGCGAAGTGGGCGATGCCGCTGCCGCCGCCCAGACCCATCAGCAGTTCCAGCGCGCCGAAGATCGCGACGAAGTACTTGGCCTTCATCGGAATCGGTGGGAACAGCGGCATGATGATGCGGTCCGGGAACAGCATGCCGAAGCTCAGCAGCAGGCCGAAAAGCGCGCCCGAAGCGCCGACGGTGGGCGATACCGAGCCGATCAGCAGCGTGAAGATCAGCTGTGCGGCGGCCGCCGTCAGGATACTGGCGGCCAGCATTTGGATATAGCGCTTGCTGCCCCACACCCTCTCGAGTTCCGAGCCGAACATCCACAGGCCCAGCATATTGAAGAACAAATGCATCACGTCGCCGTGCAGGAAGGCGTAGGTGACTGGCTGCCAGGGCAGGAAGCGCCCGGTCTGTATGGGCCACAGCGCGAACAAGACCTCAAGCGATGGCGGCAGCAACAAGAAGGCGCAGAAGAGGCCCACGCAGGCCAGCATGAAGGCTTTGGTAACCGGAGGCAATTGGGGCATGGTCGGGCGGGTGTCTCGGAAGTCGCTCTGACATTGCCGCGACGGGTCGACGGCATACGGGCGCTAGAGTGTATTCGCAGTGCGCGAGCGTCCTGAGTCACTGCAGCCACGCCGGGTCTATGACGGATGCAGACGCAAAAAAGCCCCGGCTTGCGGGGCTCTTGCTTCAACGGCGGGCTTTGTGATCTGGTGCCCCAAGCCGGACTCGAACCGGCACACCTTGCGGCGGGGGATTTTGAGTCCCCTGCGTCTACCGATTCCGCCATCGGGGCAGATCTTGTAGCTTGCGCTGCTGAAGGCCGCAATTGTGCCACACAAATTAGCCATCCTTGGGCAACTGTGCTGGTTGACTGCCACAATCGCCGCCATGACTAGCAAGCACTACCCCAGCCTTGAAGATGTGATCGGCAACACGCCTCTGGTGCGCCTGCAGCGCCTGGGCACCGAGATGGCCTCGCGCGGCAATGTGATCCTTGCCAAGTTGGAGGGCAACAACCCGGCCGGCTCGGTCAAGGACCGACCTGCCATCAGCATGATCCGGCGCGCCGAAGAGCGCGGCGATATCAAGCCCGGTGACACCCTGATAGAAGCGACCTCGGGCAATACCGGCATCGCGCTGGCGATGGCCGCAGCCATCCGTGGTTACCGCATGGTGCTGATCATGCCGGAGGACCTGTCGATCGAGCGTGCTCAAACGATGAAGGCCTTCGGGGCCGAGTTGATCCTGACGCCGCGCTCGGGCGGCATGGAGTACGCCCGCGATCTGGCCGAGAAGATGCAGCTCGAGGGCAAGGGCCGGGTGCTGGACCAGTTCGCCAACGAGGACAACCCGCGCATCCACTACGAGACCACCGGCCCGGAGCTGTGGCGCGACACTGGCGGCGAGATCACGCATTTCGTCAGTGCGATGGGCACGACCGGCACCATCACCGGCACCTCGAAGTTCCTGAAGGAGCAAAACCCGGCGGTCCGCATCATCGGCGCCCAGCCGGCCGAGGGCTCGCGCATTCCGGGCATCCGCAAATGGCCGCAGGCCTATCTGCCCAAGATCTACAAACCCTCTGCCGTTGACGAGCTGGTACTGGTCAGCCAGGCCGATGCCGAGGACATGGCGCGGCGCATGGCGCGCGAGGAGGGCCTGTTTGCCGGCATCTCGGCGGCCGGTGCCTGCTGGGTCGCGCTGCAGCTGGCGCGCACGCTGGAGAATGCCACCATCGTCTTCGTGGTCTGCGACCGCGGCGACCGCTATCTGTCGACCGGGGTGTTTCCGGCCTGAGCCCGCCACGGCCAGGGCCTAGAATCGGACCTCAAAGGAAGCTATTGCCATGGACGCCCACAAAGAACTCGACACCCGCGGCCTGAACTGCCCGCTGCCCATTTTGAAGGCCAAGAAGGCCCTGGCCGAGATGGAGAGTGGCCAGTTGCTGAAGGTCGTCGCCACCGATCCCGGCTCGATGCGCGACTTCCAGGCCTTTGCGCGCCAGACCGGCAATGAACTGGTCGAGCAGTCCAGCCAGGCCGATGAATTCATCCATGTGTTGAAGCGCCGTTGAGTGCGGCGCATGCATGAAAGCAAATGGCCACGCTAGCGTGGCCATTTTGCTGAGCGGAGCCCGTACTCAGATGTCCAGGCTTTGCAGATACTTGCGAAAGCCCGGGCCCAGTTCCGGATGGGCCAGCGCCAGCTCGACATTGGCCTGCAGAAAGCCCTCCTTGCTGCCGCAGTCGTAGCGCTTGCCGTCGTAGCGGTAGGCAAACACCTTCTCGCGGCGCAGCAGCCCGGCGATGCCATCGGTCAGCTGGATCTCGCCGCCGACGCCGCGCGGCTGGTTGGCGATCTCGTGGAACACGCCTGGCGTCAGAATATAGCGGCCGGCCACACCCAGGCGCGAGGGTGCATCGGCAGGTGCGGGTTTCTCGACGATGCGGCTGACATCCATCAGCTTGTCGTTGACCTGGGTGCCAGCAACGATGCCGTAGCGGCGCGTGTGCTCCTCGGGCACTTCTTGCACGGCCAGGATGGAGGCGCGCCACTCGGCATACTGCTCGACCATCTGCGCGAGCACCGGCGGCTGACCTACCATCAGGTCATCGGCCAGCAGCACAGCGAACGGCTCGTTGCCGACCAGGCGCTGTGCGCACAATACTGCATGGCCCAGACCGAGGGCCTGGGCCTGGCGCACATAGATGCACTCCATATCGTCGGGCTTGACGCTGCGCACCACCTCCAGCAACTCTCGCTTACCCGCCTGTTCGAGGGCTACCTCGAGCTCGAAAGTCATGTCAAAGTGATCTTCAATCGGGCGCTTGTGACGACCCGTGACAAAAATCATTTCCCGTACACCGGCGGCATAAGCCTCTTCAACGGCGTACTGGATGAGGGGCTTGTCCACCACCGGCAGCATTTCTTTGGGCTGCGCCTTGGTGGCGGGGAGGAACCGCGTGCCAAGACCTGCAACCGGGAAAATCGCTTTGGTCACCATCATTTCCGTACACTCTCCAATTGCTCGCGCGCATTGTGGCATGGGGCCTGGGTGTCAAATTTGGGATTGCAAGGGCCGCTAGTGTCATGAGTTTGCTGATCGTTGAGCCGCTAGAAGCCGAGGTCATGCAATGGCTGGCGGAGCGCCACGCCGTGATCTACGCGCCCGAGCTCGCGGCCGACACGGCGGGGCTGCGCGCCGCCCTGCATCAGGTGCAAGGGCTGGTGCTGCCGCCCCATGTGCCGCTGGATATCGCCTTGCTGCGCGCCGCGCCCAAGCTGCGCGTGGTCGGGCGCATGAGCGCCGGGCTGGAGAACCTTGATGCCGAGGCCTGCCGCAGTGCCGGCATTGAGGTGGTGCGCAGCATCACCGCGACCGCCAGTGCCGAGGCCGAGTTCGTCGTCGGTGCCTTGCTGGCTCTCTTGCGTCGGGTGCCCGTGCAGGCCAGCGACGGCATGCTGGTCGGCCGCGAGTTGGGTTGCGCCACGGTCGGCCTGATCGGCATGAGCCCGGCCACCCGCATGCTGGCCCAGCTGCTGCCGGCCTTCGGCACGCGGGTGATCGGCTACGACCCCAGCCTGCATCAGAGCGAGCCGCTGTGGGCGCAATGGGGCATCGAGCCGCTACCGCTGCGCGAGTTGATGGAGCGTAGCGACGCGGTCAGCGTGCAGCTGGCCTACTACCTGCGCTACCGCGGCCTGATCGGCGAGCGGGTGCTGGGTTTTGCCAAGCCCGGCCAGGTGCTGGTCAGCCTGGCCCATTCGGGCATCTTTGACGAGCAGGCGCTGGCCCAGGCGATGGGGAGCGGTCGCATCCTGGCGGCCTGGTTTGACAGCATGGAGCCCGGCGTACTGGAGCCGGGCCGGCCCCTGCACGGCCTGCCGGGCCTACAGGTGACACCGCGCCTGGGCAGCACGACGCGCGAGTCGCGCGTACGCGCCGCCTGGGGGGTGGCGCGCCGCATGGACGAGATGCTGGCCGTGCCGGCGCAAGCGACGGCGGAGTTCCGGCCTACTTACCCAGCCGATCTGCCTGAGCCCGAAGCCGCGCCGCGGTGGCGGTAAATTCGGCGATGCGCTGACGCTCTTGCTCGACCACCGAAGCCGGTGCCCGTGCGACAAAGCTCTCGTTGCCCAACTTGGCCTGCGCCTTGACGATCTCGCCGTCAAGGCGGGCGATCTCCTTGGCGAGGCGGGCGCGTTCGGCCTCGACATCGATCTCCACATGCAGTGCCAGGCGCGCCTCGCCATGCACCAGCACCGGTGAGTTCTGGCTGGCGGCGGCAAAGGCTGCCTCGTCCGCCACGATGCGCACCTCGCTGAACTTGGCCAACACCTTCAGGAAGGGGGCGGCCTCAGCGATGAAGCCGGTGTCGCCGCCGACCAGCAGGGGCACGCGCTCACCCGACAGATTCATCTCGCTGCGCAGGCTGCGGCAGGTGCCGACCACGGCCTTGAGCTTATCGACCCAGGCGATGGCCACGGGATCGATGCGCTCGGGCTGGGCCACCGGGTACGCCGCGGTGACCAAGTAGTCGCTGGACTTGCGTCCGGCGATTGGTGCCACCGTCTGCCACAGCTCTTCGGTGATGAAGGGCGTGATCGGGTGTAGCAGGCGCAGGATCGTCTCCAGCGTTCGGATCAGGGTGCGGCGGGTAGCGCGCTGCTGCCCCTGGTCGCCCCGGTCCTTGGCTTCCTGGATCTGCACCTTGGCGATCTCCAGATACCAGTCGCAGTACTCGTCCCAGACAAAGGAGTAGATCGCATTGGCGACGTTGTCGAGGCGGTACTCGGCAAAGCCCTGGGCCACCGCAGCCTCGACCTTCTGCAGCTCGCTGCTGATCCAGCGGTCGGCCTGGCTGAAGCTCATGTAGCCGGGCGGGCACTGACCCTTCTCGTGAGCGAGCCCGCAGTCCTGGCCCTCGCAATTCATCAGTACGAAGCGGGTCGCGTTCCACAGCTTATTGCAGAAATTTCGGTAGCCCTCGCAGCGCTTGCTGTCGAAGTTGACGCTGCGGCCCAGCGTGGCCATCGCCGCGAAGGTGAAGCGCAGCGCGTCGGCGCCGTAGCCGGGGATGCCTTCGGGGAACTCCTTCTCGGTGGCCTTGCGCACCTTGGGTGCGTTCTCGGGCTTGCGCAGGCCCTGGCTGCGCTTGTCCAGCAGCGGGGCCAGCGCGATGCCGTCGATCAGGTCGACCGGATCGAGCACGTTGCCTTCGCTCTTGCTCATCTTCTTGCCCTGCGCATCGAGCACCAGGCCGTGGATGTAGACATGCTTGAACGGCACCTTGCCAGTGAAGTGCTTGGTCATCATGATCATCCGAGCGACCCAGAAGAAGATGATGTCGTAGCCGGTCACCAGCACGCTGCTGGGCAGGAACAGGTCCTGCTCCTGCGTGTTCAGCGTCGAGAAGGGTACGAGCGCGGAGGAGTACCAGGTGTCCAGCACGTCCTCGTCGCGCTTGAGCACACCGGTGTAGCCGGCGGCCGTGGCTTTGGCGCGGGCCTCGTCCTCGCTGCGGGCGACGAAGATGCGGCCGTCGTCTGCATACCAGGCCGGAATTTGATGGCCCCACCAGAGCTGGCGCGAGATACACCAGTCCTGGATGTTCTTCATCCACTGGTTGTAGGTGTTGACCCAGTTCTCGGGCACGAACTTGACCTCGCCCGAGGACACCGCCTCGATGGCCTGCTCGGCGATGCTCTTGCCGCCGGCGCCCGGCTTGCTCATCGCGACGAACCACTGGTCGGTCAGCATCGGCTCGATCACCTGGCCGGTGCGGGCGCAGCGCGGCACCATCAGCTTGTGCTTCTTGACCTCGACCAGCAGGCCCTCAGCCTCCAGCTGTGCGACGATCTTCTTGCGCGCGACAAAGCGGTCCAGGCCGCGATAGGCCTCGGGTGCCGCATCGTTGACCGTGGCCTGCAGCGTGAAGATGGTCAGCATCTCCAGCTGGTGGCGCAGGCCGACCTGGTAGTCGTTCGTGTCATGCGCAGGTGTGACCTTGACCACGCCGGTGCCGAAGGCCTTGTCCACATAGTCGTCGGCGATCACCGGCACCAGCCGGCCGGTGATGGGCAAGCGCACCTGGCGGCCGATCAGATGGGTGTAGCGCTCGTCCTCAGGGTGGACCATCACGGCGGTGTCGCCCAGCATGGTTTCCGGCCGCGTGGTGGCCACCACCAGGCTCTCGTCGCTGCCCTCGATGGGGTATCGGATATGCCAGAGTGAACCCTCTTCCTCCTCGCTCTCGACCTCCAGATCGGAGACGGCCGACTGCAGCACCGGATCCCAGCTGACCAGGCGCTTGCCGCGGTAGATCAGTCCTTCCTCATGCAGGCGCACAAAGGTGTCGGTCACGACCTCGGAGAGCTTCTCGTCCATCGTGAAGTACTCGTGGGCCCAGGACACCGAGTCGCCCATGCGGCGCATCTGGCGCGTGATGGTGTCGCCCGACTCCTGCTTCCACTCCCAGACCTTGGCGACGAAGTTCTTGCGGCCCAGGTCATGGCGGCTCTGGCCGCTGCCCTGCAGCTGGCGCTCGACGACGATCTGCGTGGCGATGCCGGCATGGTCGGTGCCGGGCACCCACAGCGTGTTGTGCCCCAGCATGCGGTGGTAGCGCGTCAACGAGTCCATGATGGTTTGGTTGAAGGCGTGGCCCATGTGCAGGGTGCCGGTCACATTGGGCGGCGGCAGCTGGATGCTGAAGGACTGGCGGCTCGAGTCCAGCGTCGGGGCATACAGGCCCTGGCCTTCCCACAGGGGACCCCAGTGGGCTTCAAGAGCGGCGGGTTCGAAGGACTTCGCGAGTTCGGTCATGTGGCATCGGGCGCCGACCTTCGTCGGGCGCAAGGTGTTGCTCAGGGAATGGAGCGCGATTGTAGGTGGCCCGTCTGCATGGAGTGCCGTCTATCACGAAAGTGCGAATCCCGTGGTCGGGCAGGGCATGGCAAAGCCGTGTAATTTCCGGGAGTTATCACTTTGGTCCGAAAGAAATGCCCATGCTGTCCTCCTCTTTGCAACTCGGCGCGCTGACGCTGCCCAACCGCCTGCTGATGGCGCCTCTGACACGCACCCGTGCCAGTGCCGGCCACATGCCCAATGCGCTGATGGCCGAGTACTACGCGCAGCGTGCCAGTGCCGGCCTGATCATCACCGAGTGCACCATGGTCGCGCCGGGTACCTCGGCTTTTGGCGCCGATCCCGGCATCTATGACGAGGCCCAGACTCAGGCTTGGAAGCAGGTGGCCGATGCGGTCCATGCCAAGGGCGGCCGCATCTTCATGCAGATCTGGCACGCCGGCCGTGCGGCCCATCCGGGGCTCAATGACGGCGCCGAGACGGTGTCGGCCAGTGCCCTGGCCATCGAGGGTGAGGTGCACACGCCCACAGGCAAGCAAGCCCATGTGACGCCGCGTGCGCTGCGTGCCGAGGAGATTCCTGGCCTGGTCCGGGCCTATGCCGAAGCCGCGCGTCGCGCGGTGGCCGCGGGCTTCGATGGCGTTGAGGTGCATGGCGCCAATGGCTATCTGATCGACCAATTCCTGCGCGACGGATCGAATCAGCGCGATGACGCCTATGGCGGCTCACTGGCCCATCGCGCCCGCTTTTTGTTCGAGGTGCTGGAGGCCGTGTGCGCGGCGATCGGTTCGCAGCGCGTCGGCCTGCGCCTGTCGCCGCTGAACAGCTACAACAGCATGAAGGATAGCGATCCGCTGGCGCTGACCGCCTATTTGGCCGAGCAGCTCAACCGTTTCGATCTGGCCTATCTGCACCTGATGCGGGCCGACTTCTTCGGTCTGCAGAAGGCCGATGTGATCCCGGTCGCGCGCCAGCACTACAAGGGTGTTCTGGTCGGCAACATGGGCTATGACGCCGAGGAGGCGCAGCGCGCAATCGAGATGGGGCAGCTCGATGCCGTGGCCTTCGGCACCGGCTTCTTGGCCAATCCCGACCTGCCGCAAAGGGTGGCTGCCGGCGCGGCCTGGAATGCGCCGGACCCTAGCACCTTCTACACCCCGGGTGCGAAGGGCTACACGGACTATCCGACGCTCTGAGTCCTAGAGCAACGGGGGCTCGCCGGCGTTTTTGTGAAACGCCGGTCAAAACTCGACCCTTCTGGATCAGTTGCACACCCGGCGTTTTGGCTGCGCCGAAGCGCCGGGGTGAGGTTGGCCGTTACATGAAGAGATGTTCGCCGGCGTTTTCCCCTCCGAGCACCACGTAGTTCACCTTGCGCAGATCCGCGAGGGTCTTGCCGCCGGAGTAGGATACCGAGCTCTGCACGTCTTCCAGCATCTCGCGCACCGTGTCGGCCAGCTTGCCCTTGACCGGCTCGAGGATGCGTTTGCCCTCGACATGCTTGTACTCGCCCTTGTTGAAGTCCGAAGCAGAGCCGTAGTACTCCTTGTAGAGCTTGCCGTCGACCTCGACGGTATTGCCGGGCGACTCCTCATGGCCGGCGAATAGCGAGCCGATCATCACCATCGAAGCGCCGAAGCGCACGCTCTTGGCGATGTCTCCATGATGGCGGATGCCGCCGTCGGCGACGATGGGCTTGGTCGCGACGCGGGCGCACCATTTCAAGGCCGACAGCTGCCAGCCCCCGGTGCCGAAGCCGGTTTTCAGCCGCGTGATGCAGACCTTGCCGGGGCCGATACCCACCTTGGTGGCGTCGGCGCCCCAGTTCTCCAGATCGATCACGCCCTCGGGCGTGCCGACATTGCCGGCGATCACAAAAGTGCTAGGCAGCTTCTGCTTGATGTAGGCAATCATGCGCTGCACGCTGTCGGCATGGCCGTGGGCGATGTCTATCGTGATGTAGTCGGCGCCGACGCCCTCGGCCGCCAGGCGGTCGATCACCGCATAGTCCGCCGGCTTGACGCCCGAGCTGATCGAGACGAACAGACCCTTGTCGCGCATGCGCTTGGCGTACTCGATATTGTCGAGATCGAAGCGGTGCATCACATAGAAGTAGCCGTTGGCGGCCAGCCATTCGGTGATGTTTTCATCCACCACCGTCTTCATATTGGCCGGCACCACCGGCAGCTTGAAGCGGCGCGGGCCAAATTCCACCGAAGTGTCGCATTCGCTGCGGCTTTCAACGCGGCATTTGCGCGGCAGCAGCAGGATGTTGTCGTAGTCAAAGATTTCCATGGTCCAAGATCGCAAGTGTCGGGGTGCGTTCGTGCAGTGCACCACCTGGGCTGCGAGCGCTTGACTTGGGACCGGTTGCCGCCGCGAGGCCATTCAGCGCGGAATGGTGCGGAGACAAAAAACCGGACGCCAAAATTTGGGCCCGGTGACTGATTCTACGCGGGTTCTCCTGTTTGGGGCGGGGTAAGTCCTCTTTGCCCCGCAATGGGGCAGCTCGCTACACTTGCGCCCCCGCCAAGGAATTCATATGAGCGAAGCAGTCGTCATCAGCGGCACCGGCCTGTACCGGCCGCCGCACACCATCAGCAATGCCGAACTGGTCGAGGCTTTCAACCGCTATGCGGATCTGCAGAACGCCCAGCATGCTTCGGAAATTGCCGCCGGCACGAGGCCCGCGCTGACCCATTCCAGCGTCGAGTTCATCGAGAAGGCCTCGGGCATCAAGCAGCGCTATGTGATCGAGAAGTCCGGCGTGCTGGATCCGACCCGCATGTATCCGCGCTTGGAGGAGCGCCCCGACGACCAGCTCTCGCTGATGGCCGAGATCGCGGTCGATGCTGCCCGCAAGGCCATGGCCGCCGCCGGCAAAGAGGGCCATCAGATCGACGCGGTACTTTGCGCCGCCGCGAATATGCAGCGCGCCTATCCGGCGATGGCGGTCGAGATCCAGCAGGCCATTGGTGCCGGCGGTTACGGCTTCGATATGAACGTGGCCTGCTCTTCGGCCACCTTCGCGATCGAGCAGGCCGCCAATGCGGTGCGCGCGGGCACGGCCGGCTGCGTGCTCGTGGTCAACCCCGAGATCACCTCGGCCCATCTGGAATGGCGCGACCGCGACTGCCACTTCATCTTCGGCGATGTCTGCACCGCCGTGATCGTCGAGCGCGCCGACACCGCCACCTCGGCCGAGCAGTGGGAGATTCTCGGCACCAAGCTGGCCACCCAGTTCTCCAGCAATATTCGCAACAACTTCGGCTTCCTGAACCGCAGCGAGGACAGCGACCCTCTGGCGCGCGACAAGACCTTCCAGCAAGAAGGCCGCAAGGTGTTCAAGGAAGTCGTGCCGCTGGCCGCCGCCCATATCGAGGGTCACCTGACCACGCTGGGCCATCAGCCGGCCGCGGTGCGCCGCTTTTGGCTGCACCAGGCCAATCTGGGTATGAATCAGTTGGTGATCAAGAAGTTGGTCGGCCAGGATCTGGCCGGCGCAGGCTCGGACGTGGCGCCGCTGATCCTCGACGAGTACGCCAACACGGCCTCGGCCGGCTCCATCATCGCCTTCCATGCCCACCGTGCCGACCTGCAGCGCGGCGATCTGGGTGTGATCTGCTCCTTCGGCGCCGGCTATTCGATCGGCAGCGTGATCGTCAAAAAGCGCTAAGGCTGGGCCTTGGCGCTCATGCGCCCTATCATCGCCCGCATGAATATCCTCATTCTTGGCGGCACCCAGTTCGTCGGGCGCGCATTGGCCGAAGCGGCGCTGGCCGCCGGCCACCGGCTCACGCTGTTCAACCGCGGCCGCAGTGGCGCCGGGCTGTTTCCCGAGGCCGAGCACCGTCGCGGCGATCGAGCCGGTGACACCTCGGCCTTGGCGCGGGGCGAATGGGACGCGGTGATCGACAGCTGCGGCTACCTGCCGCGCGAGGTCGAGGCCACCGCGGCCTTGCTCAAGGGCAGGGTGGGGCGTTATCTCTACATTTCCAGCGTCTCGGCCTATGCCAGCTTTGCCAAGCCCAATGACGAGGGCTCGGCGCTTGGGCGCCTGGCTAATCCCGACACTGAGGTGGTCGATGGCGCGAGCTACGGCCCGCTGAAGGCCGCCTGCGAGATGCGCCTGCGCCAGCACTTCAATGAGCAGGCCCTGGTGCTGCGCCCTGGCCTGATCGTCGGGCCACATGACCCGACCCAGCGTTTCAGCTACTGGCCGGCGCGCGTCGCCCAGGCACGGGACAGCGAGCCGCTGCTGGTGCCTGGTCGGCCGAGCGATGCCTTGCAATTCATCGATGCGCGCGATCTGGCTGCTTTTGCGTTGAGCCTGCTGGCGCAGGGGCAGTCCGGTACCTTCAATGCGGTGGCCGCGCCCGGGCAATGGACCCGGGGCGAGCTGATGGCGGCCTGCGCGGCGGCCGCTGGCGTCAAGCCCCGCTGGGTCTGGGCTGAGGATCAGCGCCTGCTGGATCTGGGCGTCAAGCCCTGGATCGAGCTGCCGCTGTGGCTGCCGCAGACCGGCGATCACATGAGTTTCATGGAGTGCGACAACCGCGCCGCGCTACGCGCCGGACTGACGCTACGGCCGCTGGCTGAGACGGTGGCCGATACGCTGGCTTGGTGGCGCGCCTTGCCGGCTGAGGCTCAGGTCTTCAGTAAGGCCGGTGTGCATCCTGATCGTGAGCAGGCGTTGTTGCGCGCCCTGGCGTCGGTGGAAGGCTGAGCGGCGGCGGCATGAGCGCTGAGGCCGGCAGGCCAGGCTGAGCTGGGATTTGGCCCGAGCTCAAGGGCTCCAGGCTTTTGAGGCCGGCGCCGCCGGTGAACTCCTCGAACACCCAGTCGTCGTCCTGCCACAGCAGGCCAGCGACCGGTGCCGGCTCCTTGACCGGCACGCCCTTGAGCGCCTCGGCCATCAGCTCGACCCAGGCCGGCAGCGCCAGGCCGCCGCCGCTTTCGCGCTCGCCCAGGCTGCGCGGCTGGTCGTAGCCCATCCAAACCACGGCCGCCAGGCTGGGATGGAAGCCCGCGAACCAGGCATCAACCGCGTCATTGGTGGTGCCGGTCTTGCCATAGACATCGCCGCGCCGTAGCTGGGCCGAGGCGCGCGCGGCAGTGCCGCTGCGCGTGACCTCCTGCAGCAGGCTGTTCATCACGAAGGCATTGCGCGCCGAGATCGCGCGGTTGTCCTCGCTGGCCGTCTCGGTGGGGGCCTCGAACAAGACCTGACCCTTGGCGTCGACGATGCGCGCGATCACCGTCGGTTTGAGCAGATGGCCGCCATTGGCGAAGACAGCATAGGCACTGGCCATCTGTAGCGGCGTTGCCGCGCCCGAACCCAGGGCTAGTGTCAGGTTGTCGGGCTGTTTGTCCGCATCCAGGCCGAAGCGGGCGGCCCAGGCGCGCGCTGTTGGCGGCGTGACTTGCTGCATCAGCCGTATCGTCACCATATTCTTTGAGCGCGCCAGCGCCTGGCGCACCGTCATCGGGCCGTCGAACTGGTTGTCGGAGTTCTTCGGCTCCCAGTCGCCGATCGCGATCGGCACATCGTCGACAAGGGTAGCCGGGCTGACGCCCTGTTCCAGCGCGGCCGAGTAGACGATGGGCTTGAAGGCCGAGCCCGGCTGGCGCCAGGCCTGGGTCGCATGGTTGAACTGGTTCTTCGCAAAATCGAAGCCGCCGACCAGGGCCCGCACCCGGCCGGTGCCGGGCTCAAGCGCCACCAGTGCGCCCTCGGCCTCGGGTTGCTGGGTGATCTGCCAGGCCCCCTTGGCTTCTGCCTTGCTGGGCGGGCCGCGCAGCACGCGGATGATGGAGCCGGGGCGCAGCTTCAGCTCGGCCTTGGCCTTGGCGCTCAGGGCAGATTGAGCACCGCGCAGGCCCTCGCCAGCGATCACGATGTCCTCGCCGCTTTGCAGGCTGGCCGAGACCTTGGCCGGCGCGATCACGGTAATCACAGCGGCACGTAGATCGTCCTGGTCGGGATGTTCGGCCAGCGCCTCGGTGATGGCGGAGTCCCACAGCTCAGGCTTGTTTGGCAGCGCGACAAAGCCCTCGGGGCCACGATAGGGCTTGCGCCGCTCGTAGTCCATCAGGCTGCGACGCAGGCCGCGGTAGGCGGCGGCCTGTTCGTTCGACTCCAGCGTGGTGTAAACCGACAGGCCCAGGGTGTAAGCCTCGTCGCCGTACTGTGCATGGACCTGCTGGCGCGCCATCTCGGCGACGAACTCGGCATGCAAGCGCGGGTCACTGGCAGATCGGATGTGCAGCGCCTCGGCCTTGGCGGATTCCAACTGGGCCTGATCGATCACGCCGAGCTCTTCCATGCGGTGCAGGACCACCTGTTGGCGGCTCTGGGCGCGGGCAAAATTGTTAACCGGGTTGGCATAGATCGGATTCTTCGGCAGGCCGGCCAACATCGCGGTTTCGGCCAGCGACAACTCTTGCAGACTCTTGCCGAAGTAGATGCGCGCGGCCGCCTCGAAACCATAGGCCCGCTGACCCAGATAGATCTGGTTCATATAGACCTCGAGGATCTTTTGTTTGCTCAGCGCCGACTCGATGCGCATGGTCAGCAGGGCCTCGATGAACTTGCGGCTGTAAGTCTTCTTTTTGGTCAGATAGAGATCGCGGGCCAGCTGCTGTGTGATCGTCGAGCCGCCCTGGCTGCGCGGATTGAACAGATTGCTGATGAAGGCCCGGGCGATGCCACGGTAGGACAGGCCGCCGTGCTCATAGAAATCAGGGTCTTCGATGGCCAGCAGTGCGTCCTGCATGGGTTTGGGGATCTGGTCCAGCGGCAAATAACGTCGCCGCTCGGCGCCGAACTCGCCGATCTGCACGCCGTCGGCCGTGTAGACGCGCAGCGGCTGCTTGGGCTGGTAGTCGAGCAGATTGCCGATGTCCGGCAGGTTCGGATAGACCAGGGCGGCGGCCATGGCCAGCAACAGGACCAGCAGCGCCAGGCTGGCGCCGGCGATCAGCAGCAGGCGGCGCCAATGGCCCCGGAAAAACTCGGTGAGCAGACTCAACAATGCAGGCATCCGTCGCTTGGAGGAGCGGCGATTATCACCATGGCGCCGTGGCGGCTGTGATCCGGCTATCGGTTATCGTGCCGGCCATGCATGAGTTTTCCTTCTTCTGGCACGACTACGAGACCTTTGGCCGCGTGCCCCGCCGCGATCGCCCGGCCCAGTTCGCCGGCGTGCGCACCGATGCCGATCTCAATGAGATCGGCGAGCCGCTGATGCTTTACTGCCAGCCGGCGCCGGACTTCTTGCCCGACCCCGAGGCCTGTCTGCTGACCGGCATCTTGCCGCAGACCTGCGTCGAGCAGGGCCGGCCCGAGCATGAGTTTGCCGCTGCGATCGAGGCCGAGCTGGCCGCGCCGGGCACCGTGGGTGTGGGTTACAACACGATACGCTTCGACGACGAGGTGACTCGCCATCTGTTCTGGCGCAATCTGATCGACCCCTATGCGCGCGAGTGGCAGAACGGCTGCGGCCGCTGGGACCTGCTGGACGTGGTGCGCTGCGCTTATGCGCTGCGGCCCGAGGGCTTGCAATGGCCCACGCACGAGGACGGCCGGCCCTCGTTCAAGCTCGAGCACCTGACCGTCGCCAACGGCTTGGCACACGAGGCCGCGCACGACGCGCTGTCCGATGTGCGCGCCACTATCGCCCTGGCTCGACTGGTCAAGACGGTCCAGCCCAAGCTGTTCGAGTTCTGCCTGAAGCTGCACAAAAAGGACGCGGTCTGGACCGAGATCGGTATTGGCAAGCCCTTTTTGCACATCTCCGGCATGTACGGCCCCGAGCGCGGCTGTATCGCGCTGGTCTGGCCGCTGGCGCCGCATCCCAGCAACAAGAACGAGCTGATCGTGTGGGATCTGGCGGTCGACCCCGCCGAGCTGCTGACGCTGAACGCCGCCGCGATCCGCGAGCGCCTGTTTACCAAGCAGGAGGAACTGCCCGAGGGTGTGAGCCGGCTGCCGATCAAGACCATCCATGTCAACAAGTCGCCGGTCGTGATCGGCAATCTAAAGACCTTGTCGCCGACCATGGCCCAGCGCTGGGGGCTGGACATGGCTCAGGGTCTGGCCCATGCCGAGCAGCTGGCCACTCAGGGCCGGCTGCTGGACGGGCTGTGGGGGGAGGTGTTCGCCCGCCCGGCGCTGTCGGGCACATCCGATGTCGACGAGGACCTGTATGGTGGCTTCGTTGGCAACGAGGACCGGCGCCTGCTGCAGCGCCTGCGCGAGCTGAGCCCCGAGCAACTGGCCGAGCGTGTGGCGCAGGGCAAGACCGTGTTTGCCGATGCGCGGCTTGACGAGCTGCTGTTCCGCTACCGCGCCCGCAACTTCCCAGCCAGCTTGGACGAGGCGGAGCACGCGCGCTGGCAGGCTCATTGTGCGGCTCGCCTGCATGCAGGCGAGGGCGGCGGGCTGAGTCTGCAAGCCTTCTTCGAGCGGGTAGACCAGCTCAGCGAGGCGGCCGATGAGCGGGGCCAGGACATTTTGGGCGCGCTCTACGACTATGCGGAGCAAATTGCCCCAGAGGCCTGAGGCCTGAGTTCGGCGCCCCAACCGAAATACCCGGCCAATCACAAGCAGTTCGGGGTTTCCGGCGAGGCACAAACGCGTTACACCTGCGATAGTTGTGGCGTGTGGTGCGCCCGGCGCCTAGGAGACCTCGATGCAAGACCCAGCAAATCCGCCCCTGGATGGCAGCTCCAACGATGTAATCGCCGCGCGCATGCGTGCGCTGCTGGTGCGTGCGCCGATGGCGGTGGGCTTTGTTCAGGGGCCGCGCTTTGAGGTGGTCAGCGAGTATTTCAATCAATTGTTCGGCCATGGCGACGAGACCGATCTCAGCGGCCAGGCAACCCGTTCGGTCCATGTCTCTGACGGGGCCCACAGCGGCGTCTTCGAGCGCATGGCGCAGGCCTTCGCGGCCGGGCGGCCGCTGGACGAGGAGATCGAGTACGTGCGCCAGGACGGCTCGCGCTTTTGGGGCCGCTTGCAGGCCACACCGGTGCACTGGGATGTGCCGGCCGGCGAGGCGCTTTGGGTGATCGACGACGTGACGGCCGCGCGCCAACTGCGCATGCAGCCGACCTGGACTGCCAAGCATGACGCCCTGACAGAGCTGGCGAACCGGCGCGAGTTCGAGCGCCGGTTGGCCGAGCATGTCGGCAGCCGCCGCCATGAGCCCGTCTCCGTGTTGTGGATTGACGTCGACAAGTTCCAGGAGGTGCTGACCAGCATGGGCAGCGAGGTGGCCGACCACTTCCTTTACGGCCTGGGCCAGATGCTGGTGACCAAGGTGCGCGCGTCCGATTTGGTGGCGCGGCTGGAGACTGACCATTTCGCGGTGCTGCTGCCCGATTGCGACCAGCACTACGCCCAGATCGTGGCCGAGAAAATCCGCTCGTCGATTGCCGCTTACCGGCTGCGCTGGGGCTTGCACCGCACCCGCGTCAAGGCCTGTGTCGGCGTGGTGCAGCTGCAGCCCAATCTGGAATCCGTCGAGTCGGTGATCGGCGCTGCCACGCTGGCCTGCGCCGAGGCCAAGGCCTCGGGCGGTGACAGCGTGCGGGTGTTCGTCTCCAACGGCGGCTTCGAGGAGCTGGCGGGCTGATCCCCTGTTTGAAGGATGGCCCGCCTGGGGCCGCTTACATCCAGTTCACGCCGTAGTAGTCATAGACCTTGCGGCCGTATTCGTCCGTGTATTCCGGGGCGTCGGACTGCGCATAGCGGGGCGCGCTCTCGAGCTGGTCCTTCTGCAGCGGGACGACGTAGCCGTCCAGCGCGGTGTCGTACTTCAGAAGACTCCAGGGCAGCGGGTAGCGATCAGTGCCTATGCCCATGAAGCCGCCGAACTCCAGCGAGGCATATCGAACCATGCCCGAGCGCTTGTCAATCATCAGATCATCGATGGAGCCGAGCTTGTCGCCGTTGGGGTTGTAGACGGCCGTGCCTTCGACCTTGTCCGAAGAAATCACAGGATTGCTGCTGATGCTCATCATGAGCCTCCTTGCTGTTGGCGGCCATTGACACCATGTCTTAAGGCCCGAGACCCAACTATTGATCGCCAGCGGGCGAGCCGCCATCGGCGCTGCGCCAACGGCGAGGTAGGACCGGACCTACGGCCCGCGTTTGTTGCGGCTGCTTACCGTAGTCGCAAGCGCATACATGGCAGGCAACAAGCTTTACGCGGTTTCACAGTCGGTATGTCGGCGCGCGCGTCTGTTCGCTCGTTGGGTGGTGGCGGCAGCATTCAGTTCGGATCGTTGCCTGTCATCAGAGGAGTCCATGCTCATGAAGAACACAAACACGGTGATTGCCAGTCTCGGTCTTGTCGGCGTGCTGTGCGCTGGCGCTGCTGCGGCGCGAGAGCCAGACGTGCGCTGGTCGGTCACGATTGGAAGCCAGGGCCATGCGCCGGTCTATGTCCAGCCCCGCCCGGTGTATGTCCAGCCCCGCCCTGTCTATGTCGAGCCCGTCTACCCCTCCCGGCACTATCATTCGCGCCACTATCAGGAGCCCAGGCGCTGGGATCGCGATGGCGACGGCATTCCTAACCGCCGCGACCGGCTCTACAACCCGGCCTGGGATCGTGACGGCGATGGGGTACCCAATCGCTATGACCGCTATGACGATCGACGCGGCGACTGGGGGCGCTGAATCAGCGGAGCGACCGTGTGACAAGTTTCATGATCGCTTAAGACGCGCTTAATAAAGCCTTTGCATCATTCGACACCGCTGGACCAGAGATGGCGGCGGACCTGACACGGCGCCTTCGGCGCGATTTCTGGAGTCGAGATGCAAGAAGCAACAGGCTTTCAAGTCTTGGTCGCGCCCACACGGCTGCGGCTGGTGCAACACTTGACCATTCTGGCCCTGGTAGCCCTGTGCAACCCCTACACCTTGTTCGGTCGTGATGACGGTCAGTACTGGGCGGCTGCTTTCGTGCTGCCGCTGGCGCTGGCTGCGACCTACCGCGGGCTGCACGCGCTGGCGGGTGCTGCCGGGCTGGGTGGTCGGCGCCCGGTCATGCCCTTCATGCGGCTGAGCGCGATGCTGCAGCTGCTGTCGCTGCTGGTTCAGTGGGTGGATGTTTAAGCCGGTCGCCTGAGCGAGTCTTGAGAGCCCTCAGACCAGCCCTTGCTTGCTGGCAAGCACCGCTGCTTCGGCGCGGCTGGAGACATTGAGCTTCTTGTAGATGGACTTGATGTGGTCGTTGACCGTGAACCACTTGATGCCCATCAAGTTGGCGATTTCCTTGATCGTGAAGCCCTTGCTCAGATAGGTCAGCACCTCGTTCTCGCGCGGGGTCAGGCGCTCCCATTCGGGCGGCGGGTCCAGCACGACGCCCCGGCCGCTGTGCGGCGCGGCACTAGAGGACAGCGGGCTGAAGCCCGAGTTCAGTGCCGAGTTCAGGCTCATCGGGCCACTGTCGCCACTGGAGCCGGGCCGGAAATGCGAGAGCAGGCGGCGCGCGATCGCCGGTGACAGCGGCGGCTGGCCACGCACGATGCGCTGCAACTCCTCGACCAGCACCTCGAAGCGGTCTTCCTTCAGCAGATAGCCATCGGCGCCGCACTGCAGGGCCGGGAAGAGGTGATCGTCGTCGGAGTACAGCGTCGTGACGACCTTGACCGAGGGCGTGCCGGCCAGTTCGGCCAGGAACTCCATGCCATTGCCGTCGGGCAATTCGAGATCGACCAAAATCAGCTTGAAGCCGATTTCGGGGCTCTCCTGCGCCACGCGGGCGACATGGCGTCGCGCGCCCTCGAGATCGCCAGCTTCGGTGATCTCCATTGCATCGCTGAAACTCTCTCGCACGACGCGGCACAGGAAACTGCGCGCGACTGGGTTGTCTTCAATAATCAGGACTTTGACTGCCATGGTGTGAGGCTCCGCTCCAGCGGCATCCTAGCGCACAACCGAGACCGCGCATGCCCCGCGAAAGCAGGGCACGCGTCGCCAGATGTTGCTGTAGCGCTTCAGTGTGGCTCAGGGCTGGCTCAGCACGACCTTGCCGACCACCTGGCGGCTGCTCATGCGCGCGAACGCGGCGGGCAATTCCGTCATTGGCAGCACGCGGTCCAGCACCGGCTTGATCTTGCCTTGGGCGTACCAGGCGGCGAGTTGAGCGAGCATCGCGGCATTGCGCTGCGGCTCCCGTTTGGCGAACTCGCCCCAAAACACACCAACGATAGAGGCTCCCTTTAAGAGCGCGAGGTTCAGCGGCAGCGCCGGGATCTGGCCCTGCGCGAAGCCGACCACCAGATAGCGGCCACGCCAGGCGATTGAGCGGAACACCGGCTCGGCCAAGTCGCCGCCGACCGGGTCGTAGACCACATCGGGCCCCTTGCCTCCGGTCAGCGCCTTGATGTCCTCGCGCAGCGTGCCCCGGCTGTAGTTGATCGTGACATCGGCCCCGATCTCAAGGCAGCGCGCACACTTTTCGTCGGACGAGGCTGCGGCAATCACGCGCGCGCCCACTGCCTTGGCGATCTGGATCGCGGCCGTGCCAACTCCGCCGGCTGCACCGAGGATCAGCACCGTTTCGCCGGGCTGCAGTGTGGCGCGGTCAAGCAGCGCATGGTGGCTGGTGGCATAGGTGCAGATGAAAGCGGCCGCATCCTCGAAGGCAAAGCCCGGCGGCAGCGGCATCGCCAGTGCGGCCGGGATGCAGGCATGACTGGCAAATCCGCCGGTGCCCGCAAACGCGGCCACCGCATCGCCGGGCTTGAAGCCCTTGACGCCTTCGCCCACCGCGTCGACGACGCCGGCGAACTCGGTGCCTGGCACAAAGGGCAGCGGCGGCTTCATCTGATACTTGCCCTGCACTATCAAGAGGTCCGGGAAGTTCAGGCTGGCGGCCTTGATCGCCACGCGGATCTGGCCAGCACCGGGCTCGGCGGTCGGCATTTCTTTCCAGTTCAGGGCATCGACGCCCACGGGGTTTTCGCACAGCCAGGCTTGCATGGATTGGACTCCGGTTTTCCGTGTTGATCGATGATAAGCAGGGGTGGGTAGACAAGGGGTCGCCCAGGTGACGCGATGCCTACAATGCCACCATGCGTATCTTGATAGCAAACGACGATGGTTATCTGGCACCGGGGCTGGCGGCCCTGGTCAAGGCCTGCGAGGGCCTGGGTCAGATCGATGTGATCGCCCCTGAGCAAAATGCCAGCGGCACCTCCAATGCGCTGACGCTGGGCCGGCCGCTGTCGGTTTACACCGCCGGCAATGGCTTTCGTTATGTCAACGGCACGCCGTCCGACTGCGTCCATGTGGCCTTGACCGGTCTGCTGGACTATCGGCCCGACCTCGTGCTCTCGGGCATCAACAACGGCGCGAATATGGGGGACGACACTCTGTACTCAGGCACGGTGGCGGCCGCCACCGAGGGCTATCTGTTCGGCATCCCGTCGATCGCGTTCTCGCAGGTCGACAAAGGCTGGGGCCATCTCGATGCGGCCGCCGCGGCGGCCCGTGCCCTCATAGAGGAGGTGCTTGCTGGCGGCCTGGGCCAGGCTTTTCTGCTCAACGTGAACATGCCCAATCGTGCCGATGTTGCGGCCCTGCCGCGCCGCATCACGCGTCTGGGACGGCGCCATGCCAGCGAGCCGGTGATCTGCCAGCAGAGCCCGCGCGGCGAGACGATCTACTGGATCGGCCCGGCAGGCGATGCTCGCGAGGCCGGCGAAGGCACCGACTTCCACGCCTGCGCGAATGGCATGGTCTCCATCACGCCGCTGCAAGTCGATCTCAGCGACCACGCCTCGCTGCCTGCCTGGCGCCAGCGCTTGGGCCAGACCCCATGAGCGCGACGCCGCCCGAAACGCCCAAGAAGCGCTTCCCGCTGCCGCTGGACAAGCTGGGTGGTCGCGGCGCGGCGCCGGTGCGCGAGCTGCTGATGCCGCAGCGCCACCTGCAGCAGGCCACCGCCGACGCTGCCCGGCGTGCGGCGCCAAGCGGCTTGGGTATGGATTCGGCTGGCGTGCGCCTGCGCATGGTGCAGCGCCTGCAGCGCGAGGGCCTGCGCGACGAGCGGGTGCTGCAGGCGCTCGCCGGCGTGCCGCGCCATGAGTTCGTCGACACCGCGCTGGCCATTCAGGCCTATGAAGACACAAGCCTGCCGATCGGCCATGGCCAGACCATCTCCAAGCCTTCGGTGGTCGGGCGCATGATCGAGCTGCTGCTGGCTCGCCCCGGCGCCTCCAAGGAGGCCGGCGCGCCGATGGGGCGGGTGCTGGAGATCGGCACCGGTTGCGGCTACCAGGCCGCCGTGCTGGCGCGGTTGGCGCGCCAGGTCACCAGCATCGAGCGCATCAAGCCGCTGCACGACAAGGCACGCGCCAGTCTGGCGACGCTGAATCTGGGCGGTGTTCGACTGATTTACGGCGACGGACGGCTGGGTCATGCCTCCAGCGGCCCTTATGACGGCATCATCGCGGCTGCCGGCGGCGACGATCTGCCCGAGGCCTGGATGGCCCAGCTGGCGCCAGGGGGGCGGCTGGTGGCACCGATGCAGGCGCCAGGCGGTCGAGGTCAGGTCTTGGTGGTGGTCGACCATCTTCAGGAAACAGGTGCTAGCCGTTTTGTCCGCACGCTTCATGAGGCGGTGCTTTTCGTGCCTTTAAAATCGGGCGTGATGTAAGAGCGCCCGCCGTGCCCTGTCTGCCGGGCTATCCACCAAACGCTGATACGCATGCCACTGAACCCTACCCGCAACACCCCATTTCCTGCCGGCCTGCTGGTCGTCGCGATCTGTGCCCTGATCGTTGGTTGCGCCTCGCCTAAGCACCGTGCGCCGGTGGAGGACCGACCGATGAATGGCGCGGCCAAGCCGGTCGCGGCACCCTCGGGTAGTCCTGACTCGCAGCCCGCGCCAGAGGTCAAGCCGCTGCCGGGCGCCGAGAATGCCGGCAAGCCGGGCTACTACACCGTCAAGCCCGGCGATACGCTGATCCGAATCGCGCTGGACAACGGCCAGAACTGGCGCGACTTGGCGAAATGGAACGGTATTGACAATGCCAACCGCATTGAGGTGGGTCAAGTCTTGCGCGTGGTGACGCCGAGCGTTGACGCGGCGTCGGTAAGTGCGCGCCCGGTCACGAGCGCCAAGGTGGAAAGCCGCCCGCTGGACGGCAAGCCACCGGCGACCGTCGCCTCGGCGCCTGCGGCGACGACAGCCGCCAGCGCGCCATCGGTCACGCCGCCGGTCGCCGCCGGCTCCGAGGATGAGCCGCCCTGGGGCTGGCCGGCCGCCGGTGCGGTGGCTGCTGGTTTCGACGAAGTCAAAAACAAGGGTCTGGTGTTCAGCGGCAAGGCCGGCGATCCGGTGCTGGCGGCTGCCGACGGGCGCGTGGTTTACGCAGGTTCGGGCTTGCGCGGATATGGCAATCTGGTCATCATCAAGCACAACACCACCTACCTGACGGCTTACGCGCACAACCAAAGCTTGCTGGTCAAGGAAGACCAGGCGGTACGCAAGGGCCAGAAGATTGCCGAGATGGGATCCAGCGATGCCGACCAGGTCAAGCTGCACTTCGAAGTGCGCAAGCAAGGCAAGCCGATCGATCCGGCTAAGCTGCTGCCGTCCCGCTAACGAGTGAGGGCGCCGTGCTGACATCATGAAACGCGCCGCGCCCCATCTGTCCAACGGCCCCCTCGCGCCACCGTTGCCGCCGCCGGCCGATCTGGAGCGGCTGCTGGCCGAGGATGGAGCCGCCGCAGCTGAGGGGGCGGGTTCTGACGGGGACGAGGTCCAGATCTTGCGCAATGGCGCGGCACCGGCCGCCGATGTCGATCTGGGCAATGCGCTGCAGGCCTATCTGCGCGACATACGACGCACGCCGCTGTTGACGCCGCAGCAGGAGTACGACACGGCAGTGCGGGCCCGGGCCGGCGAATTCGCCGCCCGTCAGGCCATGATCGAGCACAACCTGCGCTTGGTGGTCAGCATCGCCAAGAACTATCTCGGTCGCGGCCTGCCGATGAGCGACTTGATCGAGGAAGGCAATCTTGGCCTGATGCATGCGATCGGCAAGTTCGAGCCCGAGCGCGGCTTCCGTTTCTCGACCTATGCCAGCTGGTGGATACGGCAGAGCATCGAACGTGCCTTGATGCATCAGGCCAGGCTGGTGCGGCTGCCGGTGCATATCGTGCGCGAGCTCAACCATGTGCTGAAGGCGCGTCGAGCGCTGGAGGCCTTGCGCAGCCAGCACGGCGCCGAGTCGGTGGTGCGCGCCGAGGATATTGCGGTGGTGCTGGGCCGGCCGCTGGCCGAAGTCGCGGAGCTGCTGGCCTATGCGGAGCTGCCGACCTCGCTGGACTCGCCGGTCGATCGCAACGGTGACGGCGGCGAGTCGATGATGGATCTGGTCGCCGACGAGCAGGCAGTCGATCCGCTGGGGCTGCGGCTCAGTCACGAGCTGGAAGAATTGCTAGAGCATGGTTTGGCGGCCTTGAACGAGCGCGAGCGCGAGGTGCTGGCCGGCCGCTATGGCCTGAGTGACCGCGAGCCTGAGACCCTGGATGTGCTGGCCATACGGCTGGGCTTGACGCGCGAGCGCATCCGGCAGATCCAGATCGAGGCGCTCAACAAGCTCAAGCGCAATATGATGCGGCACGGCATCGACCGCGACGCGATCTTCTGAAGCGGGGGGGTAGTGCGGCCGCAGGGATAATCCCGGCCATGACTCAACAATCCGAATGGCTGAAGGTCGAATCGCTGGACCTGGAAGCGCAGGGCGTTGCCCACAATACCGAAGGCAAGGTGGTGTTCATCGAGGGCGCTTTGCCCGGTGAAGAGGTGCAGGTCACCGTCGGCCGCAAGAAGAACAACTGGGAGCAGGGCACTCTGGTGGCGATGCGTCGCGAGAGTTCGCAACGGGTCGTGCCCGGCTGCCCCAATTTCGGTCTGCATGCCGGCGCGTGCGGCGGCTGCAAGATGCAGCATCTGCACACCGGGGCCCAGGTCGCTGTGAAGCAACGGGTCGTCGAGGACAACCTCTGGCACCTGGGCAAAGTCAGACCAGAAACCTTGCTGCGGCCTATCGAAGGCCCGGCTTGGGGCTATCGCTATCGTGCGCGTTTCTCGGTCCGCTATGTGGCCAAGAAGGGCCAGGTTCTGATCGGCTTTCATGAGCGCAAGAGCCGCTATGTGGCCGATATGCAGGTCTGCAAAGTCGTGCCGGCGGTGGTCAGCGACATGCTGATGCCGCTGCGCGAGCTGATCGCCAGCATGGCCGAGCGCGACCGGCTGCCGCAGATCGAGCTGGCCATGGGTGAGCAGGTGATCGCGCTGGTCCTGCGCCACCTGAATCCGCTGCCAGACTCCGATCTGGCCAAGCTGCGTGAGTTCGCGGCCAGCCATCGCGGCGTGCAATGGTGGTTGCAGCCCAAGGGGCCGGACACGGTCAAGCTGCTCGACGAGGGCGGTCCGGAGCTGGCCTACAGCTTGCCGGAGTTCGGCGTCGTGATGCCCTTCAAGCCGACCGATTTCACGCAGGTCAATCCGCATATCAACACGGTGCTGGTCGGCCGGGCGCTGCGCCTGCTGCAGGTGCGCAAGGACGAGCGGGTGATCGACTGGTTCTGCGGGCTGGGCAACTTCACGCTGCCGCTGGCGACCCAGGCGCTCGAGGTGCTGGGCATCGAGGGCAGCGAGACCTTGGTGCAGCGCTCGCGCGAGAACGCCAAGCGCAATGGACTGGATGGCAACACCGCCTTCGTCGCGCGCAACCTGTTCGAGATGACGCCCGAGTTGCTGGCGGCCGACGGCGTGGCTGACAAGTGGCTGGTGGACCCGCCGCGCGAAGGTGCGTTCGCACTGGCCAAGGCGGTCGCCGATATCGCTCAGGACCCGAGTCTGGCCCCGGGCTGGACGCCGCCCAAGCGCATTGTCTATGTCAGTTGCAATCCGGCCACGCTGGCGCGTGATGCGGGGCTGCTGGTCAATGTGGCCGGCTACCGCTGCACGGCGGCCAGTGCGGTGAATATGTTCCCGCACACGGCCCACGTCGAGTCGATCGCCGTCTTCGAGCGCTGATAAGGAAAAACGGGACCCGCACAGTCCGTGTCAATACTCTGACGCTAAGCTGAAGGCCTGAAGACAATGCCCTGCAACGCAAGTTGCAGGGCATTGTTCTTATGGGCTACGTGCAAGGACAGAGTCGAGACCAGGGCAGCCTGTTTCC
>NZ_JAPFGP010000033.1 GCF_026241155.1 Paucibacter sp. PLA-PC-4 | reverse complement strand
GAACAGGACAGTGAAATGACTCAGCGCCGATGATAGTGCGGATTCCCGTGTGAAAGTAGGTCATCGTCAGGCTAATATCCCCAAAAACCCCCGTCTCCCACAGAGGCGGGGGTTTTTGCTTTGCGGCGCACGAGCGCGCTATATTCGTGCAGTCGACGTCAACCAAGTCTGAGAGGTGCGAGTCATGAGCGCATTGAATTTCCCGACCTTCTCACGCGCGGAATTGTTCGATGTGCTGCGGCGTGCACCCAAGGCCGAGCTGCATATGCATATCGAGGGCTCGCTGGAGCCCGATCTGATGTTCAAGCTGGCGCAGCGCAACGGCATCGCATTGCGCCACGGCAGTGTCGAGGCCCTGCGGGCGGCCTACCGGTTCGAGGATCTTCAGAGCTTTCTAGATATCTATTACGCCGGCGCCGCGGTGCTGCTGACGCAGGCCGACTTCTTCGACATGGCATGGGCTTACTTCGAACGTGCCGCAGCGGACAACATCGTTCACGCCGAGTTGTTCTTCGATCCGCAGACCCATACTTCTCGTGGCGTCAGCATGCAGGATGTGATGCAAGGGCTGCATCGGGCCGGCGTGAAGGCGGGCCTGGAGCTTGGTATCAGTGTGCAATGGATTCTGTGCTTCCTTCGCCACCTCAGCGAGGCGGACGCGCTCGCGACCTTGCGTGAGGCGCTACCTTACCGTGAGATGATCAGTGGCGTCGGTCTGGACAGCAGCGAGCTGCACAACCCGCCGGACAAATTCGCCCGCGTGTTTGAGCAGGCTGCCGCACTGGGCCTGCATCGCGTGGCTCACGCCGGTGAGGAAGGGCCGCCGGCCTACATCTGGAGCGCCCTGCGAGATCTGGGTGCGCAGCGCCTGGATCATGGCGTTCGTTCGACCGAGGATGCCGATCTGTTGAGCTATCTGGCGCGGGAGCGCGTGCCGCTCACGGTCTGCCCGCTGTCCAATGTGAAGCTGCGGGTGTTCGACCGCCTGGCCGATCACAATCTGCCGGCCTTGCTCGACGCAGGCTTGTGCGTGACCATCAATTCCGATGATCCGGCCTATTTCGGCGGGTACCTGAATGACAATCTGCTGCAGACCTTCGAGGCGCTGCCGCAGCTGGGTGTCCCGCAGGCTTATCAGCTGCTGCGCAATAGTTTTGAAGCGAGCTTCATCGACGGGCAGACTCGGCAGCGCTGGATGGGCGAGCTCGATCGTGCTTTCGGTTTGGCGTCTTGACTTGCGCCGGTCTGTGCGTGGCCCGCTGCCGCCACTCGGTAGGCGATAGGCCTGTCTGGCGCTGATAGAAGCGGGTGAAGTAGGCTGCGTCGGCAAAGCCGAGGCCGTGCGCGATTTGCTTGACACTCATGCTGGTGTAGGCGAGCTCGCGCTGCGCCTCCAGCAGCACTCGGCCCTGCATCAGGCTCGATGCCGAACAATCCAGCACCTGCTGGCATACCCTGTTGAGCTGCGTGGCGCTGATGCCCAGCCCGGCCGCGCAGGCGCCGAGCGCGGGCTGCTGCCGGAACTGCTGTTCGATCAGGGCGCGAAAGCGCTGCACATGCTCAAGCGCCCGCCCGGCCGGTCGGTGCGAATTGGGCAGTTCTTGCTGCGCCAGCAGGCGTCCGCAGTGAAGCAGCAACTGCATCAAGGCCGTGTCGATGCCCAGCGAACGCCAGTCAGCCGTGCTCAGAAACTCCTCGCGCAGGTGCGCGGCTGCACCGGTCAGCGATGCAGCCGATGCGGCAGTCAGGTTCAGGACATCGGCCCTGCGCAGCAGCTCCTCCAAGCGCGGTTCCGCGCTGAGCAGTTTGTTGATGTGTTGGTCCAGCACCGTGATCACGAGGCCCTGCACAGTTGGCTCGAAACGAAAGCCGTGCACGGCATGGGGCGGCAGGATGAAGACGCAGGGCCCCTGGGTGCTGCGCTCCACACCGTCCAGACTCAGCTCACAGCCGCCTTGCTCGATCCAGAACAGCTGGAACAGTGATTGGTGCCGATGCGGCCGGATCTCCCAGTCATGCAGTCGGCTGCGCTCGGCGATCGACTCGCAATGCAGCCAATCCACTTCAAGGGTCAGGCCTTGCTCGCCGTGACGGGTGTAGGTGGGCAGGGGTGATTCCACGTCGAACGAATCCTGTGCTGCGCAGGCTGTTGCTGCTGATGCTATGGGGCGCAAGTATGCGGTCTCGCGCCCCAGGCTGCGCCATCTCTGCGACGACAATAGTGGCTGGCCGGGCGCCGCCCTGGCCATTCACCCTCGGAGTCATCATGAAGAGCGTCACTTCTAAAATACGCAGGCTAGCCACGGCCTTGCCCTGTCTCTCGTTCGCGTCAGTGTCGTTGCTGGCTGTGCCCAGCGCGGCGGGCGATGTGCCTAAAGTAGGTTTTGTCTACGTCAGCCCTATTGGAGATGCCGGCTGGACCTACCAGCATGAGCTGGGGCGCCGTGCGCTCGAGAAGGACCTGGGGATCAAGACCACGGCCGTAGAGGGTGTGGCCGAGGGGGCCGACGCCGAGCGCGTGATGCGCGATCTGGCCGCCCAGGGCCATACATTGATTTTTGCGACCAGCTTTGGCTATCTGGAGCCGGCGCTGCGCGTGGCGGCGGACTTTCCGTCGCTGAAGATCGAGCATGCGGGCGGCTACAAGACGGCCCCCAATCTCAACACCTACAACGCCCGTTTCTATGAGGGGCGCTACCTGGCCGGCCTGTTGGCGGGCAAGAGCAGCCGCAGCGGTGTGGCGGGCTATGTGGCCGGGTTTGCCTTGCCCGAGGTTGTGCAGGGCATCAACGCCTTCACCTTGGGCATGCGGGCTGTCAACCCCAAAGCACAGGTCAAGGTCATCTGGCTGAACGCCTGGTATGACCCCCCGCGTGAACGCGAGGCCGCGCTGACTCTGATCAACCAGGGCGCCGACGTGCTGACCAACCACAGCGGCTCGCCCGCCGTGCCACAGGCTGCCGAAGAAAAGGGTGTCAAGCTGATCGCCTACACCAGCGATATGCGACGCTTTGCTCCGACCGCGCAGCTGGCGGCGGTCACCCATCACTGGGGCGGCTACTACACGCGGGTCACCCAGGCGGCCAGCGTCGGCCGCTGGCAGCCGCAACCGGTCTGGGGTGGGCTCAAGGACGGCATGGTGCAACTCAGTGCCGTCCATCCCTCGGTCGGCAAGAGCACGCGGGCGCTGCTGGAGCAGCGCCGCCACGATATCGTGCTCGGCCGTTTCCAGCCATTCTCGGGCAGGCTGGTCGATAACGAAGGACAGATCCGTCAGGCCAGCGGGGCGATGAGCGACCCGGCCATCGCGACGATGAACTGGTTTGTCGACGGCGTGCAGGGCAAGCTCACCAAATAGCACGCCTGGGCAACATCGCCTGTCCTAGACTTCCGTGCAATGGCATGGCCTGGGAGGGCAGATGAAAAGTACTGTGTTGAAACCGTGGCTGGCGCTAAGTCTGTCGGTGTTCGCGTCGCTGGCGGCCGGGGCCGCCAGCGTCACGGCGGTCAGTCCGCAGGGGGAGGTGGCACAGGCCCGCCAGCTGCGGCTGAAGTTCTCGCAGGCCGTGGTCCAGCAGGGCGATCCGCGTTTGCCCGACCCGGCACGGCTGGTCTGCGAGGGCTTGCCAGCCTTGTCCGGCAGCGGCCGCTGGTCCAGCGCCAGCGAATGGTTGTTCGACCTGAACGAGCCGCTGCCGGCAGGCGCGCGCTGCAAGATCGAGCTGCGCGCCGAGTTCAAGCCGCTCAGCGGTGAGCTCAGCGGCCCGCGCGAATTCGGCTTCAACACGGGCGCGCCTAGCATCGTGCAGACCGAGCCCTGGGCCGGCAGCCAGATCGAGGAGGAGCAGAACTTCCTGCTTCAGTTGACCGGCCCGGTCACCGAGGCCAGTGTGAATCGCCAGGCCTGGTGTGAGGCTGAGGGCATCGGCGAGCGTCTGCCGGTCAGGGTTGTTGCCGGTGCGCCGCGCGAGGCCGTGCTCAAGGCCCGGCGCATTGCGTCCAAGGCAGCGGACCGCTGGTTGCTGCTGGCCTGCCAGCGACCGCTGCCGCCCGGCGCCAAGGTGCAACTGGTCTGGGGGCCAGGTATTGCCTCGGCGCTGAACCCGCAACTGCTGACCCGTGCCGAGCAGCGTTTGGACTACCGGGTGCGCGAGCCGCTGACTGCAGAGTTCAGCTGCGAGCGTGAGCGTGCCGGTGCGCCTTGCCTGCCGATACGGCCGCTGTCGCTGCGCTTTTCCGAGCCGGTGCCGCGCGCGCTGGCGATGCAGGCTAGGCTCAAGCCCGCCAGCGGCGCGGCCATCGCGCCGCAGTCCGACAAGGACGACAAATCGCCCGAGACCAGCGAGATCCGTTTCCCGACCCCCTTGGCCGAGAACGCCAGCTTTACGCTTGAGTTGCCCGCTGGCCTGAAGGACGCCAGCGGCCGCGGCCTCAGCAATGCGGCCAGCTTTCCGCTCAAGGTCGCCACTGGCGGCGCGCCGCCGATCGCCAAGTTCGCGGCCGCGCCCTTTGGTGTGATCGAACGCGAGGCCGAGGGGCCTGCCCTGCTGCCGATCACGATGCGCCATGTGCAGCAAGACCTGGCCCCCGGGCAGGCATCTGGACCAGCGCTTGGCAGCACGGCCGGCCAGGTCCGCATCAAGCGCCTGAACACCGACGCCGAAGTGTTGGCAGCCTACTTGCGTGTCAAGCGATGGCATGAGTCCCAGTTGCCGGCGCGCGAGCTGGGCCTGCCGTCCTCGCAATGGACCGAGACGCACAGCGAGACCAATAGCCGGGGCCAGACCATCAGCCGCAAGGTCGATCGCTATGTCGCCACCCGCGAGGTCGCGATGCTGGAACAGGACGCCAGCGCCCAGCGTCTGGATCTGCCGGTGCTGGCACAGGGCAAGGGCGCGCGCCCGTTCGAGGTGATCGCGCTGCCGATCAGCACGGCCGGCTACCACCTGGTGGAGCTGAGCTCGCCGCGTCTGGGCCGGGCCTTGCTGGACAAGGCCGCGCCCATGTATGTGCGCACCGGCGTGCTGGTGACCAATCTGGGCGTGCATTTCAAGTGGGGCCGCGAGAACAGCCTGGTCTGGGTCACCAGCCTGGACCGCGGCCGTCCCGTCGCCGGCGCCGAGGTGGCCGTGAACGACTGCCGTGGCCAGCGCCTGTGGGTGGGTAAGACCGATGCGCAAGGCTTGGCCACCGTGCCGCAGGCGCTGGAGATGCCGCGCGGGCAGCGATGCGAGGGTGAATACGGCTTTTTCGTCACGGCCCGCAAGGCCGAGGACATGGCTTTTGTGTTTAGCAACTGGAACCGTGGCATCGAGTCCTGGCGCTTCAATGTGCCGACGGCACGCGGTGCTGCGGCCGACGCCCGCGCCCACACAGTGCTGGACCGCAGCCTGCTGCGCGCCGGCGAAACCGTGTCGATGAAGCACTTCTTCCGCATCGAGACCGGCCTGGGTCTGAGTCTGGCCAGGCCCGAGCAACTACCCACCCGCCTGAAGATCACGCACGAAGGCAGCGGCCAGGAGTTCGTCCAGCCGCTGCAATGGGAAGGCAGCCGCAGCGCGGCCTCCAGCTGGAACATCCCGCCCGCCGCCAAGCTGGGCGTGTACCGGCTGGAGCTGGAGCGAGAGGGCGCGGACAGCAGCCAGCGGCGCAGCTGGCCGGCCGGGGACTTCCGGGTCGAGGAGTTCCGCGTGCCCCTGGTCGAGGCGCGCCTGTCCGCACCCAAAGGTGTTCTTGTGGCGCCTGCGGAGTTGCAGATCGGCGCACAGCTGAACTATCTCTCGGGCGGCGGCATGGCCGCTACGCCGCTGCGAGTGAGCGCACTGCTGAAGCCGCGCGGCGTCGCCTTCCCGGGCTATGAGGACTTCAACTTCCAGCCGCCCGGCGACCCTTCGCAGCCCGGCGCTGACGAGGACGCAGAAGAACCCTCGGCTCAGCGCGATGCCAAGCTGGTGGCTGACAAGTTGGCCTTCACAACCGACCGCCAGGGGGCGGCCAGCATCGTACTGAAGGCCTTGCCCAAGCTGGAGCAGCCCAGCGAGCTGCTGACCGAGGTAAGCTTCAACGACCCCAACGGCGAGCTGCAGACCGCAGCCCAGTTGCTGCCGCTGTGGCCCTCCAAGCTGGTGCTGGGCCTGAAAGCGAGCTCTTGGGCCAGCAACCGCGGCAAGGTGAGCTTCAAGGTGGTCGCGCTCGACACAGCCGGCAAGCCACTCGCCGGCCAGAAGATCGCGGTGCGCGCACGCCTGACGCAGACTATCAGCAGCCGCAAGCGCATGGTCGGCGGCTTCTATGCCTACGACAACCGCAACGAGCTCAAGGACCTGGGCGAGGTCTGCGGCGGCACGAGCGATGCCAAGGGCCTGCTGCAGTGCGAGGCCGCACTGGATACGGCCGGCCAGATCGATTTGATCGCGTCCGCCAAGGACGGTGACGGTCGCTCGGCCCAGGCCGCCACCGGCGTTTGGATCACCGGCCAGGGCGAGCTCTGGTTTGCGCAGGACAATGACGACCGCATCGATGTGCTGCCCGAGAAGCGGGCCTACGCTCCCGGCGAGACCGCGCGCCTGCAGGTGCGCATGCCCTTTCGCGAGGCCACGGCCCTGGTGGCGATCGAGCGCGAGGGCATTCTCGACACCCAGATCGTGCAGCTGCGCGGCGACGATCCGACCGTCGAGATCAAAATCAGCAAGGCCTGGGCGCCCAACGTCTATGTCTCGGTGCTGGCGCTGCGAGGCCGCATCCGCGATGTGCCTTGGTACTCCTTCTTTAGCTGGGGATGGAAGGCGCCGCGCGACTGGTGGCGCGACTGGCGTGCCAGCCGCGACTATCAGGCGCCCACGGCCATGGTCGACCTGTCCAAGCCGGCCTTCAAACTCGGCGTCGCCAGTCTGCAGGTGGGGCTGGCCGAGCACCAACTGCAGGTCGCGGTGACGACCGACAAGCCGCAGTACGGCGTGCGCCAGACTGTGCAGGCGCGCATCAAGGTCAGCCAAGACGGCAAGCCGCTGGCCGGCGCCGAGCTGGCCTTTGCCGCTGTCGACGAAGGCTTGCTGGCGTTGCGCCCCAATAGCAGCTGGGATCTGCTCACCGCGATGCTGCAGCAGCGCAGCTGGGGCGTGCAGACCGCAAGCGCTCAGAGCGAAATCATCGGCCGACGCCACTATGGCCGCAAGGCCGTCGCGGCTGGTGGCGGCGGCGGGCGCGGTGGCACGCGCGAGCTGTTCGACACCTTGCTGCTTTGGAAACCCAGCGTCCAGCTCGATGCCAAGGGCGAAGCCCTGATCGAGGTGCCGCTGAACGATTCGCTGAGCAGCTTCCGACTGGTGGCTGTTGCCGACGCTGGCGCGCAGAAATTCGGCAGCGGCGCGGCCACAGTGCGGGTCACGCAGGACCTGCAGCTCTTGTCCGGCCTGCCGCCGCTGGTGCGCGAGGGCGACCAGTTTCAGGCCATGCTGACGGTGCGCAACACCACCGGTCGGGAGATGAAGCTGCGTACCAGCTTGGCCGGCACCGTGAACAGCGCAGCGCAGGCCATCACGCGCACGCCGCTGGCCCTGCCGCCGCAAGACCTGACTCTTGCGGCTGGCGCCGCGCGCGAGCTGCAGTGGCCGGTCACCGTCCCGGCCGGTGCGTTCAGCCTGGGCTGGGAGGCAGAGGTGGTGGAGCAGGGCGGCGCCAGCGGGGCGGCCCGCGACCGCATGAAGTTCACCCAGGCGGTGGTGCCGGCCGTGCCGGTGCGCGTCTTGCAGGCCAGCCTGGCGCAGCTTGAGGGGCGCTTGAGCCTGCCGGTGGCCGCGCCGGCCGATGCTTTGCCGGCGACGGGCATCAAGCAGGGCGGTCTCAATATCGCGCTGCAGCCACGCCTGACCGGCGCCCTGCCGGGCCTGCGCCGCTTCTTCGAGAGCTATCCTTACACCTGCTTGGAGCAGCTCGGCTCCAAGGCCCTGGGCCTGCAGGACGACAAGCAGTGGCAGGCCTTGATGGCGCGGCTGCCGACCTATCTTGACGCCGAAGGCCTGGCCAGCTACTTCCCGCCCAGTGCCGACGCGGCACCGCGCGGCAGCGACAGGCTGACGGCTTATCTGCTGTCGGCCAGCCATGAGGCGGGTCAGATCTTGCCCGAGCAGGCGCGCACGGCCATGCTGGACGGGCTGACGGCCTTCGTCGAGGGCCGTATTGCGCGCCAGACCTGGTCGCCCACGCCGGATTTGGAGCTGCGTCGCCTGGCCGCGCTGGAGGCCTTGTCGCGCTATGGCCGGGCTCATGCGCGCATGCTGTCCACGGTGGATGCGCGCAATGTGTCGAGCTGGCCGACTGCCGCGCTGATCGACTGGCTGCTGATCCACCAGCGCATCAGCGCCGCACCCGAGCGCGACAAGCGCCTGGCCGAGGCCCAGGCCCAGCTGCGCGGGCGCCTCAGCTATGCCGGCAGCACGCTGAAGTTCAGCAACGAGGTCAGCGATGCCTGGTGGCTGATGGACAGCGCGGACGGCAATGCGGCGCGGCTGATTCTGGCCGTGCTCAATGAGCCGAGCTGGAAGGAGGAGCTGCCGCGCCTGCTGCAGGGCGCGCTGGGTCGCCAGCAACGCGGTGCCTGGTCCACGACCACGGCCAATCTCTGGGGTGTGCTGGCGCTGGAGAAATTTGCCGCACGCTTTGAGGCCGGCAAACCCACTGGCAAGACCGTGGCCAGCCTGGGCGGCACGAGCCTGAGCCTGGACTGGGCGGCGCGGGCCGAGGGCGGGGCGCTGCTGCTGCCCTGGCCTGCGGAGCCGGCCGCCACGCTCAACGTCGAGCAGCAGGGCAGCGGCAAGCCCTGGATGACTGTGCAAAGCCTGGCCGCCATTCCGTTGAAGGCGGCGCTGAACTCGGGCTACCGCGTCACCCGCTCGCTGCAGCCCATTGAGCAGAAGACCAAGGGCCAGTGGAGCCGGGGCGATGTTGTGCGGGTGCGCATGGAGCTGGACGCCCAGGCCGATATGAGCTGGGTGGTGCTGTCCGACCCGGTGCCCGGCGGCGCGACGATTCTCGGCTCGGGCCTGGGCGGACAGTCCGGTATCGCGGTTCAGGGTGAGCGTCGCGAAGGGACGGCCTGGACCGCCTATGAGGAGCGAGGCTTCGAGGCTTGGCGCGGCTATTACGAGTTTCTGCCGCGCGGCAAGCATGTGATTGAGTACACGGTCAGGCTCAATAATGCGGGCCGCTTCCAGATGCCGCCGACCCGGGTCGAGGCCATGTACGCGCCCGACAGCTTTGGCGAGCTTCCCAATGCCGCGCTGGAGGTCGGGCCTTGAAACCGAGCTGGCTGCTCGCTGTCTTGCTGGCCTGCGGCTCTGCGGCCCATGCCTTGCCCGGCTTTGCCGAGTTCCGCAGCGCGCACAAGGTCTCGGACCCTGTGCTGCTGGATCGCCACGGCGAGCCGCTGCAGAGCTTGCGCCTGGACAAGAACCGGCGCGCGCTGCCCTGGGTGCCGCTGGCGCAGATGTCGCCGGCGCTGTTGCAGGCCCTGCTGCTCAGCGAGGATCGGCGCTTTTATGAGCACAGCGGCGTGGACTGGAGTGCCGTGGCGGCCAGCGCCTGGGGTAATCTGTGGAACGAGCGCACGCGTGGCGCCTCGACCTTGACGATGCAATTGGCCGGCCTGATGGATGCGGACCTGGCGCGCCCGGCGACGGGCCGCAGTGCGACTCAGAAATTGGGCCAGGCCTTCAGTGCCAAGCGCCTGGAAGCGCGCTGGAGCAAGGCGCAGATTCTCGAGGCCTATCTGAACAGCGCACCGTTTCGCGGCGAGCTGGTCGGCATCGCGGCGCTGTCGCAAACCCTGTTCGGCAAACGGCCCGGCGGGCTCGACGCGCAGGAGGGCGCGATCGCTGCGTCGCTGTTGCGCGCGCCGAACGCCAAGCCAGCCGTCGTGGCCCAGCGCGCCTGCGCGGTGCTCAAGGAGCAGGGCCTGAGTTGCGCCGGTGTCGAGGGGCAGCTGACGGCCGCGCTGCAACGCCGCGCCGGCATGCCTCTGGGCGAGCAACTGGCGCCGCACTACGCGCGCCAGTTCTTGCGCGCCGACGGCCCGGCGGCGCAGCCAAGCAGCCTGGATGGCCGCTTGCAGCGCCTTGCCGTCGCGACCCTGAAGCGCCAACTCGCAGAGCTCAGCGGGCGCAATGTTGAAGACGGTGCGGTCCTGGTGTTGGATAACGCCAGCGGCGCGGTGCTGGCCTGGGTCGGCTCCAGCGGTGGCAGCCTGTCAACGGCGCCCGAACTTGACTTCGTACTGGCACGGCGCCAGCCCGGCTCGACCCTGAAGCCCTTTGTCTACCAACTGGCGCTGGAAAAGCGCTTGATCACTGCCGCCAGCCTGCTGGACGATTCGCCGGCCCAGCTCAGCACCGGCCACGGACTTTATCTGCCGCAGAACTACGACCGCAGTTTTCGCGGCTGGGTCAGCGCCCGCGCCGCCTTGGGCAACAGCCTGAACGTGCCGGCTGTGCGCCTGGGCGCGATGCTGGGCGCCGACGCTTTGTTCGAGCGCCTCAACAGCTGGGGCCTGGCCCTTCCCGAGAGCGGCGGCTACTACGGCGATTCGCTGGCCCTGGGCAGCCCGGACGTGAGCTTGCTGGCCCTGACCAATGCCTACCGTGCGCTGGCCAATGGCGGGCGCTGGGGCCCGGTGCCCGGCCGCCCGCAGCGCCGCGTCGCGGACGCGGCCAGCGCCTTCATCGTCAGTGACATGCTGGCCGACAACAGCGCGCGCGCGCTGACTTTCGGCCTGGATAGCGAGCTGGCCACGCGGGGTTTTGCGGCCGTCAAGACCGGTACCAGCAAGGATCTGCGCGACAACTGGTGCGTCGGCTTCAGCGAGCGCTACACGGTGGGCGTCTGGGTCGGCAATGCCGGCGGCGAGCCGATGCATGGGGTCAGCGGCATCAGCGGGGCCGCGCCCGTTTGGCAGGCGCTGATGGCCTATCTGCACCGCGAGCTGCCATCGAAGGCACCGGCCGCGCCGGCGGGCCTGCTGCGCCAGAGCGTGGCGTTCGAGCCCGGCGGCGAGCCGGTGCGTCCGGAGTGGTTCGTGCGCGGCACCGAGCAAGTCCGCATGCGCGCCAGCGCCCAGCAAGGGGCCCAGCAAATGGCCGGCATCGCCAATCCGCGCGATGGCGCGATCTACGCGCTGGACCCCGACATCCCGCCGGCCGCGCAGAAGATCCGCTTCGAGGGCGAGCCCGGTGTCTGGATGCTGGACGGCAAGCGCCTGGGTCGCGGCGCCCGCCACAGCTGGGCGCCTTGGCCGGGAAGGCATGAGCTCAAGCTGCTGGGCTCGCGGGGGCAGGTCTTGCACTCGATCAAGTTCGAGGTGCGCGGCGCGACGCTGAAGACCGCCAGCACCGGCGCTCAGCGGTAGAGCGTCTGCGCATAGTCGCTGCGAACGGCCTCGGCGCGCTCGCTACCCAGCGCCTGCAGCACCGGAGCCCAGGTCGCGTCATAGGGCAGCGGGTCGGTCGGATCCAGGCTGGTGTGCGGCCAGTCCGACCCCCAGACCATGCGGGTCTTGAAGAGCGTGGCCACCCGCGCGATCAGCGGCTGCATCAAGGCATAGGGTGGCCGTGCATTGAGCCGGTACCAGCCCGAGAGCTTGATCCAGGCGCCACCCCGTGCCAGAGCTTCCAGCGCGTGCCAGGCCGGATCTGTGTCGGGCGTGTCGGCCATCAGTCCGGCCAGATGGTCGAGCACGAAGATCAGGCCGGTCTGAGCCTGCAGCCGGGCCAGTTGCGCCAGCTCGGCGCGGTCCACATACCACTGCACGTGCCAGCCGCGTTCGCGCAGCCTGGGTGTCAGACTCAGCAAGGCCTCGGCGGGATCGGCGCTGCGACCCACCGGGGAGACCCGGTTGAAGCGAATGCCGCGCACGCCGGCGGCGTGCAGCAGGTCCAGCTCGGCATCGTCGACCTCGGGCGCGACGACGGCAATGCCGCGATGCCTCCCGGGCGCGGCCTGCAACGCCTGCAGCATCACCGCGTTGTCGCAACCATAGACGCTGGGCTGCACCAGCACCAAGTGGCCAACACCGGCCGGTGCCGCATGGGTTTCTATTTCGGCCAGACCGCGGGTGGCGGGGCGGTAGTGCCCCGCGAGCGTGGCAGCCGATGCTGAGAACACATGGACATGACAGTCCCAACCATCGTCAAGCCTGATCTTATTCACGGGTGATGCCACGCTCTTTGACCACGCGACTCCACAAGATCTGTTGCTGTTTCAGAAAGGCTGCAGCCTGCTGATCATTGCCGGCGAACACATCGCCGCCCAGCGCGCGGATGCGGCCCAGCACCTCGGGGTCGGACTTGGCTTTTTGCAGCGCTGCGACCAAGGTCGCGCGCACATCGCTCGGCAGGCCGGCCGGCGCTAGTACCGGATTCCATTCCAGCACCTCATGACCTTTCACGCCGGCCTCGGCCATCGTCGGCACCTCGGGCAGGCTGCGCGAGCGTACGGTTGCGGTGACCGCCAGTGCGCGCAGCTTGCCCGACTGGATATGTCCCAGCGAGGACGCCACATTGGCAAAGAACAGCGGCACCTGGCCGCCCATCACATCCGTCATGGCCGGGCCGCCGCCACGGTAGGGCACATGGATCAGCTTGACCTTGGCCAGGTCTTCGAACAGCGCGCCTGCCAGATGCTGGGCCGAGCCATTGCCCGAGGAGGCATAGGCGATGTGCCCCGGCTTGGCCCGCGCCAGACGCAGCACATCGGCCACGCTCTTGGCCTCGAAGCTGGGCGTGCAGACCAGCACATTGGGGAACTGTGCAATCAGACCCAGCGGAGTGAAGGCAGTCGCGGTGTCATAGGGCAGCTTGGGGAATAGCGCCGGGTTGACCGCAAAAGACGAGGCATCGACCAGCAAACTCGTGCCATCGGGAGTGGCTCGCGCCACCTGGTTGGCGGCAATCGTGCCGCTGGCGCCGGGCTTGTTCTCGACCACGACGGGCTGGCCCAGCGCCTCCGCCAGCTTCGGCGCGATCAGGCGGGCGATGATATCTGCGCCGCCGCCGGGCGGGTAGCTGACGACCAGAGTGACCGGCTTGCCGCCGGCGATGGCCGCCGCAGCGGGCCCGATGGCCCAAGGGGCAAGCATGGACGCGCCGGCAGCACCGAGCAGCCGGCGGCGGGTCTTGGAAGGATTTGAATTGTTCACGGCAGGGGCCTTTCGGTCGGGGTCAGGAGATGGAGACGGTGTAGTGAAAGGCGTGGGCATCGCCGCGCGAGCTGCGCCATTCGATGCAGCGCCCGCTGATGTCGAAGGCCTGGCGCTGAACGATGGCGCAGGGGTGAGCGGTGGGCAGCTGCAGGGCTTTCGCATCGGCAGCGCCGAGTTGGCCGAAGCTGATCTGGTCGACCGCGCGATGCACATGGACGCCGCAGGCCGCTGCCAGATGCGGATAGAGCAGGTCGCCCCAGCTGGCGGTATCGCTGTGCTGCAGCGCCGCGCACAGCGGCAAAGGCAGCCAGATCTCCTCGGCCAGCCGCGGCAGCCCGTCCAGCAGCCGCACCCGCCGCAGCCGCAGCACCGCTTCGCCGCTTGGGAGGCCCAAGATATGGGCGAGGCCCGCCGGCGCCGCCAGCGTCTGGCGCGAGACGATGCGGGACTTCGGTGTCTCGGTGCCGTCGCCGAAGCGGAAGAAACGCAGCATCGGCGCGCCGCTCAGGCCGGCGCGCACAAAAGTTCCACGGCCGTGAATGCGTTCGATCAAGCCCTGCTCGACCAGCAGGGCAAGCGCTTGGCGCATCGTGCCCAGCGCGACGCCATGTTGGCCGGCCAGCGTCTGCTCGGCCGGCAGCGCGCTGCCGGGCGGCCATTCACCGGCCACGATGCGGCTACGCAGCGCTGCCGCCAGCGCGCCATAGCGGCTCAGGCCGGGCGGCTGCTCGATGGGCGCGGCGATATGGGCTGGCATCTAGATCTAGTCCTATAGAGGTGTAGATCAATGTAGCGCGTCTCGGTCGGCGCCGTCAAGTGCTAGGCAAGGCCCACAGGAAAGCGATGATTGCCCGCCCCCAGCCGCGCTGGGCATACTCACCCATCATCATCATCATCAACAACAACAGGGGATGCTGGATGCGATGCAATGCGATGCGATGGATGGCCGCCGCCAGCCTGGCCGCCCTGGCCCTGCTGCCGACCGTGGCCACGGCCCAGCCCAAGGTGCTGCGCTATGCCAGCGCCTTCGATCCGCAGACCATGGACCCCCATGCGCTGACCTTGCAGTACCACTCGCGGGTGGTGACGCAGATCTATGAGGGCCTGGTCAACCGCGATCAGCAGTTCCGGCTCGAACCCTCCCTGGCCCTGTCCTGGGCCCCGCTCGATGCCAAGACCTGGCGCTTCAAGCTGCGGCCCGGGGTCAAGTTCCACGACGGCAGCGCCTTCACCGCCGACGATGTGGTGTTCTCGATAGCGCGCGCGCTGCAGCCGACTTCGCAGCGCGCCGCCCAGCTGCGCGGCGTGCTCGGCGCGCGCAAGGTCGATACATTGACCGTCGACCTGCAGCTCTCCGACCCCGACGCCATACTCCCCGAGAAGCTCTGGCTGATCGCGATGATGAGCAAGTCCTGGAGCGAGAAGCACCAGGTGACGAAGCCACAGGACTACAACGCCAAGCAAGAGACCCATGCGGTCCGCCAGGCAATGGGCACCGGCCCCTTCATGCTCAAGCAGTACGAGGCCGATGTGCGCACCACCCTGGTCGCCCACCCGGCCTGGTGGGGCCGTGCCACGCACCCAGGTAATCTGGACGAGGCCCAGTACCAGGTGATCCAGTCCGATGCGACGCGGCTTGCCGCGCTGCGCTCGGGCCAGGTCGATTTCGTCATCGATCCGCCTTTTCAGGACGTGGCCCGGCTGCGCCAGGACCCGGGGCTGAAGCTGCTGGAGACCGCCGATATCGGCACGCAGTATCTGGCCTTCGACCAGCACCGCGAGGAACTCGCCGGCAGCAATATCCAGGGGCGCAATCCCTTCAAGGACCTGCGGGTTCGCCGCGCTGTTTATCTGGCCATCGATATGGACCTGATCGCGCGTCAGGTCTTGCGCGGCCAAGCGGTGTCCACTGGCAGCCCGGTCGCCAGCCTGGTCGATGGCTATCTGCCGGCGCTAGAACGGCGCCCTGCAGCCGACCCGGCGGCAGCCCGTGCGCTGCTGAAGGAGGCCGGCTACCCGCAGGGGTTTTCGACCAGCATGGACTGTGTCAACGTCTCCTACCGTCAGGCGGTCTGCCAGGCCATCACCGCGATGCTGGAGAAGGTAGGCATCAAGGCCAGCCTGATCGCCTCGCCCAGCAGCCTGTTCTTCCCCAAGCTGAGCCAGGCCACCGGCAGCCTTCTAGAGTATGGTTGGACCCCGGGCGGAGACGCCTGGAATGTGTTGAATTCGCTGGTGCGCAGCCACGGGCCGGCGGCCGGCGCTTTCAACGCCGGCCGCTACAGCAACAGCCGGCTGGACAACTTGATCGACGCGATTGCCACCGAGCCCGATCTGGCGTTGCGTCGCCAGCGGGTCGGCGAGGCGCTGAACCTGATGCGCGCCGATTTGCCCCTGCTACCGCTCTACCGCATCAAGCACAGCTGGGTGATGCGGCCCCAGGTGCAGGTGGTGCAGTGGCCCAATAGCGTGCTGGAGCTGCGCTGGGTAAAAGTCGAGTGACGCAGTTTCCCTTGTTCGCAGGTTTAAGCGACCCTGTGATTCGTGTTGGGATGAAAACAGCCTCGAAGTGATTGATTGTCATAGAGGCTTGATCGCTTGCGCAACGCTCGGAAACGCTGTCTTGGTTCCGGCGGGAACCGAAAGTGCGGCGTACGTAGTTGCATTGATAGCAGCTTTTCAGCTGCCGGCTTAGAGCGTTCCTCGGTTTGTTCCCCCATGATTGAGGTGCTACCTTGGTGCGGGCTTTTGTCGTTCCTTGATCTGGTGATTCCTGGGTTCGTTGTTGGCGGACTCATTAAGACGTGATGCATCTTGCTGGGTCGCGCCTGGTGCCGATTCTTAGCAAAAATGAGCGCCCGCCGAGCCCCGAACCCAACGGAAACGTGTGTCATGGGAAACGCCACTTTCGTCCGCCAGCCGTGAGCCCATGCGCCATGCAGCGGCAGCAGCCGTCGCGAACGGTTGACCATTGACTTCCGTCGGTATGGCCCCGCGCTGACCGCCATCGCGCGCTCGCGCCGCATGAGTGCGCCTGCGCTGACCAGGTCCGTCCTTGGCGAGTGGCTAGACGCGCAGGCTGTTGGCGTTTCACCTGTCGGTGCGATGGACATGGCGCGGGTCGCGTCAGTTCCGCTTCACAAAGAGGCACCGTTCGCCATGGTGACCCAGCGCATGCCCGCAGCGCGGGCCGTCAAGCTGGCCCGCGCTGCGCGTGCGGCCGAGTTATCGCAGTGGATGTACGTCGCGCAGCTCCTGGATGCGCAGTCAGAGGAAGAACCTCTGGATGCCAGCCCCAAGGCGCTAGTGTCGTCGCTGGCGTGATCCAACGCCAAGCTGGCGGCCTTGAACAGTGGTCTGAAGGCCCTGGGGCGCGCACTGGACGAGTCCTCGTCCCCTGAGTTGGCGGGCCTCGATGTCCTGGTGGCAGGGTTGACCGCCGAGCTGGGTCAGCATCTGGCCTCTGCCGCTCCCCAGATTGCGGCAGTGCCGGCGTCATGGCGCCAACCGGCCCGCAAGCCCGATGGAGGGTGAACGACATGGCGCCCCCGACCTCATCCTCAGTGATCGACGGTGTGCGAGTGCAATGGGGTGAGCGGCTGTTCTATCGTAAGCGTCTTGCCGAGGCACCTCGAAGGGCTAGGCTGATCAAAGCATGCTGATGTCCACTGAGGTTTAGTGGAGTAGTACGGACTATGTCGACCCCGAACGAAGCTGGCCGCGGTGGACGCAGGCGGCGCATTCACAGTGCTGAGTTCAAGGCCCAGGTTGTCGCGGCATGTAGCATGCCCGGAGTGTCCAAGGCTGCGGTGGCGATGGCGCATGGAATCAACGACAACCTGGCCCGGCGCTGGGTGGTAGACGCCCAGCAGCGTGAGGGCAGCACTTCGGTCGGTCCCGAGAGGTCGATATTGCCGGCGTTCGTGCCGCTGCAGTTGCCGGCACCTGTTCAGGAGGCGGCCGCTGTTCGCATTGAACTCAAGCGCGGTCAGCTGGCGATCAGTGTGAGCTGGCCCTGCAGCGCCGCCCAGCAGTGCTCCGCCAGGATGCGTAAGCTGCTGGCCTGTATCTGAGTCCGTCGGACAAGGCGCTGCTCGTCTGCGTGGACGAAAAGAGTCAGTGCCAGGCTTTGGAGCACACGCAGCCGATGTTGCCGATGGGCCTAGGCTACGCCGAGGGCGTGACCCACGACTACAAACGCCACGGCACCACCAGGCTACTTGCAGCGCCCAACGTGGCCAACGGCGCCGTGCTGGCCGCGTGCAAGCCACGGCACAGGCATCGGGGGGGGGGCTGTCCTTCCTGCGCGAGATCCGAGATCGACAAGGCGGTGCCGGCCGAGTTGGACATTCACTGCATCTGCGACAACTAGGCGAGTCATAGCAATCCGAAGATTGAGGCGTGGCTGGCGACGCGTCCACGTTGGCACATGCACTTCACCTCGACTTACAGCTCCTGGCTGAATCAGGTTGAACGCTTCCGGCTTCTTCGCGCTGATCACCGACAAGGCGATTCGCCGCGGCTCATTCACCAGCGTCAAGCAACTCGGGCGACGTATCGACCACTTCGTCGCCGCGCATAACGCGAATTGCCAGCCATTCCGATGGACAGCGACGACCGATTCCATCCTCGAAAGCTCCATCGACTTTGTTCACGTATTAGCGGGACAGGACACTAGCCATCAATGGTTCATCGCCCGTGATCGACTACCGTTGTGCAGCGTTAGCGGCCATCCAGTTGGCTGTTTCGAGCCGTATGCTTTCGGAAGAAGCTGCCACTCGCCAGGGGCTGGTCCGGATTCCCAATAGGTGAGCGGCAGGCGCAGGGTTTGTGGGGTGTTCGGACATCAAAAGCGCATGGCACCATTGGGGTCGAATGCTTTTGCCCATAGCAAGTGGAGACTGGGGACAGCCGCACGCATTTGGAGAAAGCAATCGTTCACCTCGTTGGTCATATTGCGCTTGCGTGGCGGATGTGGTGGCGCGCAGGCCCACGGCTTCGCTTTGCCGGGCCCTGTGGAGCAAGCGATAGCGCATGTTGGTCAGCTGCAAAATGAACGAGCAGTACCAATCAGTCGATTGAACCTGCGACATCAGGTTTCGGCCGCGCTCGCGAGCCTGCATGTGAAACGTTATCGCCATAGTCCTCCGCTCACGAAGTGACAACACGATGCTGAATAAACTCTGGAACGATCCTGTTTGGAGCAAGGTGATTTCGAGTGCCATCTGGGTAGTCATGGTCTCGGTAACAGGCTCGCTGACGAACTATTTCTTTAATTGGTGGCCGGCCATTGAAGGGCTTGTTCCTGATTTCGCAGCTAACGCTTCAATGACTCTGAACTGGCTGCTCGCCAATCTTGTGTTTTTTGTTGCTCCCGTAACTTTGTTTTTGCTCGCGTGCATCTGCCAGCTTGCCGCGTCTGCGGCGGTGGAAAAGCTCAATCGGCGGATCAACTTGAACCCTCGCCTTGTCTTCTTTTCTGCTCCGATGGCTCTTCTTTTACTGGCGTGTATTTGGCAGATAGTCTTCTCGTCGCCGGTGTTGCATTTCCCGCGTCAGGTTAAATATGGTGATAGCAAGGCCGTTGAATTGGTGACCAATGAATTCAGCTCCAAAGACCTCCAACAGATCGCCGAACGGATGGTGGGAAGCCTGCTCGAAACAAGCGTTCTCCGGGATCGGCCCATGGTGACAATTTCGACAGTCAAGAACAAGACCAGTGAGTACATCGACACCACCAATGTCATGAACTCGATCCAGACTTCGCTGGTCAAATCGGGCAAGGTGCGCTTTACACGGTCGATCCAGGAAATGCCGCAGGGTATCGATGAATTGAATCGCCAAAATCGCAGCGAGCTGTACCCGCCGAAGAACCGGGCTGCGGTCGGCCAGATGGAGGCCGCCAAGTTCGCCCTTGAAGGTGAACTGACCAGCATCGTCAAGCAGACCGCTTGGACGAAGGATGTTTTTTACAAGTTCACACTGAAGATGTTCGACGTCGAGGCAGGCACAATCGAGTGGCAGGAAGAAGAAGAGATCCGCAAGACAAGCGGACGTTGATTCATTACGACACAGATGATCCAGCGGGCAACGCGATGCCGGTCAACGCGTTGGGTCCCCGCTTTCCGCCAACGCATAGCGTTTGAATTGAACGGCTGCCCTCAGGCTCAAGCCGGTTTCGGGATCAACTGCTGGGCCTTACAGCCGGGCGGCAGCGACCAAGTCCGCCAAACTGGTGTCAAGGGCCTGCGCAATTTGGGCGGCCAATACGAGCCCGACGTTCTGCCCCCCACGCTCGACGCTGCTTATGTACGAGCGGTCAATTCCCGCCTCGTGGGCTAGGGTTTCCTGAGATAGGCCAAGACTCAGTCGCCGCTCTCGAACAGCTGCGCCAAACGCCAACAGTGTTGGCGTTTGGGCATGACGTGGGGACTGGCGAGGCATCCTCCGATGTTTTGCTATTGACGTCAATAGCACCACGGACGATCATCCACACATATTCATGTGTGTGCACGGACTGATTGGGAGAACAAGCTCCCCCGAATCTGTCACGTGCGTTTCTGTCAATCCCGTCATCAGCCCTGCCGCAACTCGCACTGCGGCATGGTCATCCTGATTCACAGGAGGGTGCCCATCATGAAGAACCTACCCCCCGTCTTCGCCCGTATCCGAGACGCCCTGCGGCGGCGCGGCAGCTCGACTCAGGATGCCGAAGACATCGTCCAGGAAGCCTGGGTGCGGCTGGCTCGCTACGAGCGAGGGCAGGTCGTCGACAAGCCCGAGGCCTTCCTGATGCAGACGGCGCTGAACCTGGCCATTGATGAGCACCGGGGTCGGGTCACCCACGGCGAGCAGGTCGTGCTCGAAGAGGTGATCCTGGTCGACGACTCGCCGCCCGTCGAGGCCGTGGTGCTCGGTCGTGAACGCCTGGCGCGGCTGCACATTTGTTTGGGGCGCCTGTCCGAGAAGAGCCGGGACATCTTCCTGGCCCACCGCCTGGACGGGCTGACCTACCGGGAGATCGCGGATCAGCACGGCCTGAGCATCAGTACCGTGGAGAAGCACATCGCCAAAGTTACGATGCAACTCATCACCGGGATGCAGGACTGGCGAACGTGATTGGCGCAGAGGGGCGGGACGGGCAGGGGGAAGAAAGACAAGGGTCCGAGCCCGTCGTGACGCGAGAGATCGCGGCCGAGGCGGCGGTCTGGATCGCCCGGCTGCATGGGCCGGATCGATCGAATCACATGGAACGTGAATGCCTAGCTTGGCAGGCGCGCTCTGCGGCACATCGGCTGGCCTTCGAGCGCGGGACGGATCTGTGGATGGAGGCGGCGGGCGTCGACCGGGCGGCTGTGGCCCGTGCAGCGACGGCCAGCAGGCCCGAGGGCCGAGGTGGGGAAGGGCAGGGCGCCAGCCCCGCGAATGGTTACCGCCACGGATGGCATTGGCCGCGCCCCTGGGCGCTCGCTCTTTCTCTTACAGCGACGGCCCTCGTGGTCGGCGCGCTGGTGTGCCAGCCCTGGCGCGACATCGACAGCTACGACACCGGCGTCGGCGAGCAGCGCTTGGTGATCCTGGGGGATGGCACCCGGATGTCGCTGAACACCTCGACCCGGGTGAAGGTGGAACTCGACCAGACCCAGCGCCGTGTGCGTGTGGACGGCGGAGAGGCGTTCTTCGAGGTGGCCAAAGATGCGAGCCGGCCCTTTGTCGTGCAGGCCGCCGGTGCGGAAGTCACCGCCACCGGGACGGCCTTCGTGGTGCGGCTGACACCGCCAGGTGCAGGTGCGCTTGAGTCGCTCGATGTCACGCTGGTGGAAGGCCAAGTGTTGGTGCGCGAGGCCGAGAGACGCGTTGCAGCCGCCAGGAGCCTGCCGCCCATCGTGATGGCGGCCGGCGAGCGGCTGCGCGTGCGAGGCGATCAAGGCACGAGTGGCGGCGTCACGGCTGCACCCGCACAGCCGCAGCGTGATCGGCCGCGCATGGACCAGGTGCTGGCCTGGAAGCGCGGCGAAGCGGTGTTCGACAACGCGACGCTGCCGCAGGCGCTGGCCGAGATGAACCGCTACAGCACGACGCCCATCATGGCGGACCCCAGCCTGGCGGTCCTGCGGATCAGCGGCCTGTTCAAGACCGGCGATAGCGCTAGCTTTGCGCAGGCGGTGGCCACCTTGCACGACTTGCGGGTTCGAGAGCTTCCGGATCGGCTGGAACTGCTGCCGAGGTAGTCCCAAGCGGCTCGTACCCGTGCCAGGGGAGCGCGGGCCGGCTCTGGCGACGGTCGGCACTGAGGCATAGCTGGGTGAGGCGGCGCCGTGGGCTGCGAGGTGGGGCTGCAGAGAGGGGATCCGAGCCGACGCGGTCTGTCGAATGACTTCCCGTCGAACGGTGCTGGTGCTGACTTGGATACCCGCGTCCGGCAGGTTCCGGCAGATCGCCGCCAGGGTGTAGCCTTCTTGCGCGCGAAGCTTGGAGATCGCGGCTTGGTAGTGCCGTGCCTTGCGGGTGATGCGGTCGGACGCCTCGGTCGGTGCCAGCGACATCACCGTCGCCGCGTTCTGTCCTGCGCCACTCCGGGTGCCGTCTCGGTTCACCCCCGGTGCACTGTCGTGCTGGCCGCCGTGCACTCCAAGGGCACCCGTCTGGGGCCGCGCTGATGATGTCGATTGGCATGAACCAATATTCGGCATGAAATGTGCGAAAACGCGTGCTGAATTTTGCTAAAAATCAGCAACTTGATGGCGCTAGATGCAGCCAAAAGGAAGAGAAGGAATGAGCGCAGGATAAGCTGGGCTCCAGCATTTGGGCGCCATGTCGCTTTGAGAGGTGCACGTGCGTTGCCAGCGAGTTCCAGTCGAAAGGGGCGCTGCCCTGGGCCAGCAGGGCTGAGGGCGCTGGTCTCGGGGAAGCTCGCCTGAATATCGCCTCCGGCCAGTGGTTGGAGTACATCGAACAAGACTGTCAATCTCAGTCGTGGGCATGCAAACCCTGACGCAGGAAGAGCTGGCTTGCTGGCAAGCTGCAAATCACTGGCGCAGACCAGCAAGGGAAGGTAGATGGGCTTGGAATGCGTTGATTGGGCGTATACCGCACGCCTTCGTGATTTGTCGCGAAGGGGATTCTTGGTGGCTCATCTGGTGAGCGAGTTGTTCGGGAAGATGGTATAGATGGACACGCTACCACCCTCTTTGCGACTGCCCTACTTTCGTTACTGGGGCAAAGCTCGCCCCAGCGCGGCCGGCCCGCGATGGCATTTGCTGGCATACCACTGTCTCGACGTTGCTGCGGTCGGGCAGGTCTATCTCCTGCAGGCTCCCGGGATGCTGAACTGGCTTAAGGAGCAATTGGCTGTTGACGATGAGGATGCTCTGGTTAGTTGGCTGGTGTTCTGGCTCGCTCTTCACGATCTGGGCAAGTTCTCGCTGAGTTTCCAGGCTCAGCGTGCCGATCTGATGGGCGAGTTGCAAGGCGCTGTGCCGACCCATTCCCAGACCGGTGTCCGGCATGACAGTCTGGGTATGCAGTGCTGGAGTGAGCACATCCTGCCGCTGGCAGAAGGCGAGGGCTGGTTCGGTATCGACTCCGACATTGACGAGGGCTTGGCCAGTTGGGCGCGTGCCGTCACTGGGCATCACGGCCAACCACCGCTCAATAGCGTGCCACACTTGCAACGACACTTTCGTCAGCAGGACACGGAAGCAGCAAAACTGTTTGCGACCGAGGCGCGCCAGTTGCTCTTGACCCCGGATGCAGCGAGCCTTCCCTCGCGTAGCGGCACCCGATTCGAAAAGGTCAGTCGCGAGCTTTCCTGGTGGGTTGCGGGGCTTGCTGTGCTGGCCGACTGGATCGGTTCGAATTCTGAGATCTTCAGTTATCGCGATCAGGCCGATGAAGACATGGGCAGCTACTGGCCGCATGCGCTGACAATGGCGCGCCGTGCGCTGCGAGAGTCTGGCACGCTGCCATCGATGAATCAGGGTGTGCTCGGTTTCCAGGCCCTATTCCCGCGCATTCAGCAGCCCTCGCCTCTACAGAGTTGGGCCATCGATGTGCCGCTACTGCCAGGTCCGCAGATCCACCTCCTGGAGGATGTGACTGGGGCTGGCAAGACCGAAGCGGCAGTGATGCTGGCGTATCGGCTGATGACCGACTGTGGGGCCGAGGGATTTTTCATCGGCCTGCCCACCATGGCTACCGCCAATGCGATGTACAGCCGTATCGCCGACATTTACGCGCGCTTGTTTGCCGACCCGCGCGCCAGTCTGGTGCTTGCCCATGGCGGCAGGCATCTGGTGGAGGAGTTCGCGGCATCGGTGATCGCGCCGGGCTGCGATGAGGGCGATGCCCGCCAGCAGGACGAAAGTGCAACGCGCCGCTGTCAGCGCTGGCTGGCAGACCACAACAAGCGTGCCCTGCTATCGCCGGCTGGCATTGGCACGGTAGATCAGGCCTTGTTGGGAGCACTGCAGAGCAAGCACCAGTCGCTACGCTTGCTGGGCCTGGCGCGCAAGGTACTCATCATCGACGAGGTCCATGCGTGCGACCACTATATGCAGCGCACGCTGGAAACCTTGCTGCAGTTTCACGCCCGCGCTGGCGGCAGCGCCATCCTGCTGTCCGCCACCCTGACCTTACGCATGAAGGCCGCGCTGCTGCGTGCATTTGCACGGGGGTGCGGGCAAGCCGTGTTGGCGCCTCAGGCCCTGCAATACCCACTGGCCAGTTCCTGGAGTTCGGCAGACCCCGACTCTCTGGCTGAAGCGGCTATCGCCACCCGCCGGGACGTGCGCCGCTGCGTTCATGTGCGCTACGAGTCGGAGCGCAGCGCCGTGCTGAAGGGCATTGTTGAAGCCCTGTCGGCTGGCCGCTGCGTGGCCTGGATCCGTAACACGGTGGCCGACGCACTGGAAGCCCAGGCCGATATGGCGGCGCTGTGGCCCGCTGAGCGCATCACTCTGTTTCATGCCCGTTTCGCGCTGGGCGACCGACTGGACACCGAGCAAAAAGTGCTGAGCCTTTTTGGTCGCGACAGCAGGCCAGAGCAGCGCAGCGGCCAACTGTTGATTGCAACCCAGGTCGCCGAGCAGTCACTCGATGTGGACCTTGACCTCGTCGTCAGCGATCTCGCCCCCATCGACCGGTTGATCCAGCGCGCCGGCCGGCTGCGTCGTCATGTGCGCGATGCGCTCGGCGCTCGTCTGCTGGAAGCCGGCGCCACAGACCAGCGCGGCGAGCCCTGGCTATGGGTGTTGGGGCCGGCATGGAGCGAGGAACCGCCTGCCGACTGGTTCAAGAAAGCCTTCCCAAAGGTGGCCCGGGTGTATGAACACCACGGCCAGCTCTGGCTGACGGCCCGTGCGCTGCAAGCCGGCCTGCTTCGCATGCCCGATGACGCCAGGGCTTTGATCGAAACCGTGTTCGGCGACGACAGCGAGTTGCCCGCCGGCCTGCAGCGCAGCGCCAACCAGGCCGAGGGCAAGGCCTATGGCGATGCGGCACAGGCCATGCAGAACAGCATCAAGCTCGCTAAAGGCTATGCCCGCGAAGGCTTGGAGTGGGCAGCCGACAGCGTGACGCCGTCCCGCCTGGGCGAGGACAGCATCGAGGTGCTGCTGGGTCGATGGGAGGGAGACACACTTTTGCCATGGTGCCAGCGAGGCAGCTCGCACGACTGGGCCTACAGCACGGTCAAAGTAGCGAAGCGGCTGATTGCCGAGGCAGTGCCGCCTTTATCGCCAGCACGCCAGACGGCGCTGCAGGCACAGCTGGAGAGACTCCCGGGCGGGGGGCAGTGGGTGGTGCTGCTGGCGCTTGAGCCCGAGGGGGGGCGATTCACCGCTCAGGCGCGAAGCAATCGATCGGATGGCGAAAGCAAAGTCGAGACTTGGTCCTACTCGGACGTCATTGGCTTGACCAAACTGCAGACACCGAGAGCAATTGCTCCCGGTGTCGCGCCCCACACCTGTGGGGAACAGGTTCCGAGTCGGCCATCTCTCGGTTCATCTCCCTGATCAAGAGGGAGAACGCAGCCAGTATCTCATAGCGAAAAAACCGAAGACGGCCTTCTCTCTTCGTCGTTACACTTTCTCCGACCATCAGCGACGGTATCTGTGTTGATGTCTTACACCGAATGTTGGGGGAAGCTTGATGTGGCGCGAAGTGTTCCGGATCGCGGCGGCTGCTGAGTTGGGGCTCGTCGGCATTGCTCAGTGCTTTGATCTTGCATGGCTGCCGCTCGCCGGTGGACATATCCAACAGATCGCGGTGCTGTTCATTTTTGCTTTCGTTGCCCTCGAAGGATCAGAAGCCATTCGAGGCATATTGAAGAAAGGTAAGTGATGAACCTGCTCGATGAACCCTGGCTGCCCGTGCGGCTGCACGACGGCCAGCAGCAATGGATCACGCCGCAGCAGTTGTCGGATCCGGGCATTGTGGCCTTCGACGCCTGCCGAGCCGATTTCAACGGAGCGCTGGCGCAGTTTGCCATCGGCCTGCTGCAGACCTGCACCCCCGTTGCCGGCGCCGGTGACTGGCGGGCCTTGCTGAAAACACCGCCGGATGCGGCAACCCTGGCGCAGTGGTTTGAGCCTCATCGGGCGGCCTTCGAGTTCGAGGGAGGCGACGCGCGGTTTATGCAGGATTTCGAGCTGCGGGCCAGGGACGCGGAGCCCAACGGCATCGGCGGTCTGTTGATCGAAACGCCCGGCGAAAACGCGATCAAGAACAACAGCGACCATTTCGTTAAGCGCGGTCGTGTGGACGGCCTGTGCCCGCATTGCGCGGCCTTGGCATTGTTCACCCTGCAGACCAATGCACCTTCCGGTGGGGCTGGCCACCGCACCGGCCTGCGCGGCGGCGGGCCGTTGACTACCTTGCTGCTGGCAAGCAGTAGCCCCGCCGCGCCAGCCCCGCTCTGGCAGACGCTTTGGCTCAATGTCCTCGGGCAGCAGGCCTTTCTGGCGGGAGGTGTTGAGCCAGGCATGGAGGCGCCCCAACGCAGCTTCCCGTGGCTAGGGGCGCAAGCCGCGATCCAGAAGGAGAAGGGTGATATCTCTCCGCTGCAAGTGCATCCCGCCCATGTCTTCTGGGCCATGCCCCGGCGCATCCGGTTGGACATGGAAGCAACGGGCACCGGTACCTGTGATCTTTGCGGGAGGGAGTCACAGCGCCTGATACGCCAGTACGTGACCCGCAACTATGGGCTGAACTACAAGGGCGCCTGGCTTCACCCACTGTCGCCGTACTACGAGGGCAAGGAAGGCAAGCTGCCGCTGCACCCGCAACCCGACGGGCTGGGCTACCGCCACTGGCTGGCGTGGGTGCTGGGCATGCACAGCGATAGGCGCAGAGTGCAGGCAGCGACCGTGGTGTCGCACTTCCTGTTGCAGCATCGCATCGAGCAGAAGACCGGCATTGCCCTGCGCCTGTGGGCCTTCGGCTACGACATGGACAACGCCAAGGCGCGCTGTTGGTACGACGCTACCGTGCCGCTTTACCACCTGGGCGACTGCGGCATGGCCGAGCAGAAGGCCTTGCGAGAGGACGTGAGCGACTGGCTGGCCGGTGCCGAACTGACTGCAGGCTATCTGCGCGGTGCGGTGAAAGATGCCTGGTTCAGTGCTGATGCGCGCGGCGACTTCGGGTTCATCGACGCCACGTTCTGGAGCCGCACCGAGGCGGGCTTCTACCGCCTGCTGCGCGAACGCATCGAGGACCTTCGCGACAGCAAGGGTGGCGACGCTATTGCCTGTACCGAGGCTTGGCGCCGGCAACTGCGCATGGCCGCCTTGCAATTGTTCGACACGGAGTTGATCGGTGCCGGCCCCATCGAACGGCAGAACCCGGCCCGCATTGCCACGGCCCATAAGCAACTTAGCAGAAACCTTGACGGTCCCAAGCTGCGCGAAGCCCTGGGCCTGCCGCAGCCTGTGAAAGCCGGCGCTCCGGCCGCTTGAACGCCCCAACCACGCAGAGGAGGACGAACCCATGTCGAACCGCAACCCCGACTACACGCTGGCCTCGCCGGTCATGAGCGCCTACCTGAGCTGGTGGCGTGCCATCAGTAGCGAGAAGGCCAATGGCACTGCCCGTGCGGATCGCGCCGAGCTGCGGCGTGCGCATGATCTGAGTGCGGTGGCGATGACGCCCGCCTACCAGCGCTTCTATCGCAAGCTGGTCGAGGCTGGTCCGGACGAGAAGTGGAAAGACTGGCAGCTTGAGCGGCTGGCAGCCATCGCCGGGCTCGCCGTCCACATCAAGTCCGATAGCTCGTTGAACCTGCCCGAGGCCATGAGCCACCGCGACAAGGGCAGCGATCGAAATCCCGTCAGCGAGTTGCGCTTTGCCCGCCTGCTCGATGCGCCTGATGTCGAAGCGCTGTTCAGCGGTTTGCGCCGCGTCATGCCCTTGATCGACAAGCAACTGAACCCCGCCGCCCTGGCCAACGACTTGTTCGGTTGGGGCGAGCAGGTCAAGAAGCAGTGGGCCTATGCCTACGCATGGCCGCCCAAGCCTTGAACTAGCCCAACACACACCGCGCTTTCAACCACATTCAGAGAGGACACTTTTCATGAGCCGTTTTGTTCAATTGCATCTGCTGACCAGCTACCCGCCGTCCAACCTCAACCGCGACGACACCGGCCGGCCGAAGACGGCGCTGGTAGGCGATGCCAATCGCCTGCGCATCTCCTCGCAAAGCCTCAAGCGCGCCTGGCGCTGTTCGGAAACCTTCGAGACGGCCCTGTCCGGGCACCTGGGCACTCGCACCAAATTGATGGGCAAGGAAGTGTTCAAGGCGCTCAAGGAGGGAGGCATTGGCGACAAGATCGCGCGCGAATGGGCCAAGGAGATTGCCAAGCAGTTCGGCAAGCTCAAGTCCGATAAGAAGACTGAGAACGACGCCGACCTCGAGATCGAACAGTTGGCTCACTTCAGCCCGGAGGAGGAGGCTGCCGTTCAGGCCCTGGTCGCCACATTGGTCGCTCGCAAGGACGCGCCCACCGAGGCCGAGCTGAAGCTGCTAAGCCAGCCCAAGCATGCGGTCGACATCGCAATGTTCGGCCGCATGCTGGCCGACTCGGCCGAGTTCAATATGGAAGCTGCCGTTCAAGTCGCGCACGCCATCACCGTGCACCGCGCCGCCGTGGAAGACGACTACTTCAGCGCCGTCGATGACCTCAACAAGCGCGAGGACACCGGCGCCGCCCACATCGGCGAGCGCGGCTACGGCGCCGGCCTGTTCTACCTCTACATCTGCATCGACCGCGAGCTGCTGCTGAAGAACCTGGGTGGCGATGCGGCGATGGCCAAGCGTGCCCTGGAGGCGCTGGTGCACGCCGTCACCAAGGTCTCACCGACGGGCATGCAGAACAGCTTTGCCTCGCGCGCCTACGCTGGCCATGTGCTGGCCGAGAAGGGCAGGCAGCAGCCGCGCTCCCTCGCCCAGGCCTTTCTGAAGCCGGTCAAGCCCTTCGACGGGCAAGAAATGTTCGAGAAGGCGGTGGCAGCGCTGAACAGCCGCCGTGACAACTTTGATGCGGTGTACGGCGCCTGCGCCGACAGCCGCTACGAGCTGGATGTGGACCAGGCCCAGGGCACGCTGTCCGAGCTGGTCGCCTTCGTGGCGGAGTGAGCGCTATGCAGGACTACCTCGTGTTCCAACTGCAGGCGCCGCTGTCGTCCTGGGGCGAGCCGGCGGTCGGGGAGTTTCGCGGCACGGCCTCGCGCCCGGGGCAGGCGGCCTTGATCGGCTTGCTCGGCGCGGCACTCGGTCTCGACCGCAGCGAGGAGGCGGCTCACGCTGATCTGCGCGATGGCTTCGGCTTTGCTGTTGGCCTGCTGGCCGGCGGCAGCCTGCTGCGCGACTATCAGACAGCGCAAGTCCCGCCTCGTCCTTCGCTGAAGGGCCGGCCCCAGGCCACGCGCCGCCAGGAGATGGCCGTGCCCAAGCGTGAGCTGAGCACCATTCTTTCGACCCGGGACTATCGCCAGAACGCCGCCAGCCTGGTGGCCTTGCAGAGGCGAGTCGGCGCCCGATCGCGCTTCAGCCTCGCGCAGTTGGCCGCCGCCCTGCGAGAGCCCCAGTTCACGCTTTACTTCGGGCGAAAGACCTGTGCGCCTGCCGCGCCGCTGTGGCCGCAACTGCTGGCGGCTGAGTCGGCGCTAGCGGCCTTCAGCGCTTACGCGCAGCGTTACGAGGCTGCACGTTTGGCTGCGGCCGACAAACAGGGGGGAGTGCCGCTGGAGCCTCTTCCGGTGCTGCAGCGCTTGGCCTTTGACTCGCACATCAACGCAGGTGTACCTGCCGATCTGAGCGCCCCTCGCAAGGACAGGCTGATCCGTCGGCAAGGCTGGCAGTTCGGCGACCGTGATGAATACATCGCCCTTCTTACTCCGGAGGCGCTTTGATGAGCCCCATGTATTTCAGCCTGATCGCGCCGGCCGAGGGTCGCGTGCACGAGGCGCTGCAGCAGCGCTTGGCAGGGCCCTATGCTGATCACCAATGGCTTTGGCGCTGGTTCCCGGCTGACGCTGGCAGCCCTCGCGACTTTGTCTTTCGCCGCCACGATGGTGACGGTTTGCCGCGCTTTTATGCCGTATCCGCAAGGCAGCCTGTCGCACTGGGCGGTGCTTGGCAAGTGCAGACCCGTGAGTACGCTCCGGCCCTGCAGATCGGCGACGCCTTCAGCTTTGAGCTACGCGCCAACCCCACGGTGCGGCATGGCCGCGACGGCAAGTCCAAGCGCCATGATGTGGTGATGGAGGCCAAGAAGAAGTTGCTGGCCGCGCAAGGCCTGCAGCGCTGGTCGGACTGGACCGACGAGGCAAAGCCTGCAGTGCAAACACTGGTACAAGATGCCTGCACCGACTGGCTGGCGCGGCGCGGTGAGGGACTGGGCTTCGAGCTGCAACGTGAAACTGTGCTGGTCGAAGCTCACCAACAAAATCGCGAGCGCGCAGATCAGAGCTTGAGCTTCACCACAGTGGACATTGCTGGCCGTCTGACTGTCACCGATGCATCCGCCTTCATCCAGGCGTTGCGCAGCGGCATTGGAAGCGCGAGGGCCTTCGGCTGTGGTTTGCTACTGATTCGCCGCCTGGAGTAGGTTAGGTCCAGCACTTCCTTTCTGTACTGGATCCGTGCATGCAAATTCTTTTGGCCATCGACCAAGCGGCCCGCCCGTATGCGCGGGGTCGGGGCATAGGTTTGGAGGGCAGCATGGTCGTTCGGCTCAGGCGTATCGTGGGCGTCTGCCAGGGCCGCGCGGCTGTTGTCGCTTCGCGAAGCAGCGACCAGCGTTTGTGCCAGCCGGCCGCTGAGGTCGATCTCGCTGCAGCGGCAAAGGCGTCTGCTCCGTGAGCCAGTTGCTACCCCCGCTCAAGCCCTTGCCAATGAAGGAGCGCATTTCGGTGCTCTTCATCGAACGCGGCGAAATCGATGTGATCGACGGCGCGTTCGTGGTGTTGGATGCCTCAGGCATCCGCACGCAGATCCCGGTAGGTGGCGTGGCCTGCATCATGCTGGAGCCGGGCACACGGCTGTCGCATCGCGCGGCGGCGCTGGCGGCGCGCGTTGGCACACTGCTGGTCTGGGTTGGCGAGGCCGGTGTGCGCCTGTACGCCTCCGGTCAGCCCGGCGGCGCGCGCTCGGACCGGCTGCTCTATCAAGCCAAACTGGCGCTGGATGAGAACCTGCGTCTGAAGGTGGTGCGCAAGATGTATGCGCTGCGCTTCGGCGAGGAACCGCCGGCGCGACGCAGCATCGAGCAATTGCGCGGCATCGAAGGCGCGCGGGTGCGGCGCAGCTATCAACTGCTGGCCCGGCAGTACGGTGTGGAGTGGAAGGCGCGCGACTATGACGCGCAGGAGTGGGACACAGCCGATCTGCCGAACCGCTGCCTCTCTGCCGCCACCTCTTGCCTCTACGGCGTCACCGAGGCAGCCGTATTGGCGGCCGGCTATGCGCCGGCCGTGGGCTTCATTCACACCGGCAAGCCGCTGTCTTTCGTCTACGACGTTGCCGACGTCTACAAGTTTGAGACTGTGGTGCCGGTCGCTTTCAAGATTGCAGCGTCTAACCCGGTCGGCAATCCGGAGCGGGCAGTGCGGCTGGCCTGTCGGGACATGTTTCGCCAGACCAAGTTGCTGGACCGCATCATTCCCGACATCGAGGAGATGCTAGCCGCTGGCGAGATACCGCGACCGGAAGCGCCGGTCGATTCGGTGGGGCCTGCACTCCCTAACCTTGAGAGCCTGGGCGATGCTGGTCATCGTGCTTGAGAACGCGCCACCGCGCCTGCGCGGCAGGCTTGCGGTCTGGCTGCTGGAAGTCAGGGCCGGTGTCTATGTCGGCAACTATTCGCGGCGCGTGCGTGAGCAGATCTGGTCGCAGGTAGAGGATGGCATTGAAGACGGTAATGCCGTGCTGATGTGGCGCAGTTCCGCTGAGGCCGGGTTTGAATTTCTGACCCTCGGCAAGAACCGCCGACTGCCCTGCGACTTCGATGGTGTGCAGTTGGTGAACTTCCATCCAGAAGCTCGACCCGACGATCTTTAACAACCCGTTCAAACAGGCTTTTGCTCGGTAGATTTTTGTCGGTCAAATTTTGCCAATGAAATCAACGAGATAAAGTTGGTGCGTTCCCCACGGGCGTGGGGATGAACCGGCCGGCGAGACGCTCACCGACACACTCACCCGGCGTTCCCCACGGGCGTGGGGATGAACCGATTTCGGTGTGCATGGACATGGCTTATTCCTCGCGTTCCCCACGGGCGTGGGGATGAACCGCGCATGCCGTTGCCGGCGATGCGAACCTCAGTGCGTTCCCCACGGGCGTGGGGATGAACCGACCTGAGCCCTCTTTTTGCGGCGGGCATGCCCGCGTTCCCCACGGGCGTGGGGATGAACCGACGCAGGACTACGTCAAGAACTACTACTCTGAGCGTTCCCCACGGGCGTGGGGATGAACCGACGAGGCGGCGAGCTTGGCGAGAGCACTGGCGGCGTTCCCCACGGGCGTGGGGATGAACCGACCGACGGCCAGCCCCTGCCCCCCACACCGGCGCGTTCCCCACGGGCGTGGGGATGAACCGGCAGCGTTCTGCCAGACCCTGGCGAAGATCTCGCGTTCCCCACGGGCGTGGGGATGAACCGACGACAGCACCGAGGCTTGGAACGCAGCGGTGGCGTTCCCCACGGGCGTGGGGATGAACCGATCCCGGGCCTGAAGTCTGGCGCCGGCTATCCGCGTTCCCCACGGGCGTGGGGATGAACCGACTCGCTCCGACAATCGACATGGCTATCGCGGGCGTTCCCCACGGGCGTGGGGATGAACCGTTGCGGCGCAGCAGCTCAAGGTCGGCCATGGTGCGTTCCCCACGGGCGTGGGGATGAACCGTTCTACGCCGGCAGCCAGTCCGCTGGCAATGAGCGTTCCCCACGGGCGTGGGGATGAACCGGCCAAGGGCAAGACAGAGCTGGTGGTGCGCAAGCGTTCCCCACGGGCGTGGGGATGAACCGGTGGCCGAGATCGAGGCGATGGCCAAGGCTCTGCGTTCCCCACGGGCGTGGGGATGAACCGGCCAGGACACGCCCGCGAAGGATGAGCAGTTCGCGTTCCCCACGGGCGTGGGGATGAACCGCGGTGATCAATGGCGGCGCCATCGAGATTCGCGCGTTCCCCACGGGCGTGGGGATGAACCGCCGTTGGGATTGGCCGGCAAGAACAGCGAGTCGCGTTCCCCACGGGCGTGGGGATGAACCGCCAGGATTGCCGCCAGAATTTAGGCATCAACAGCGTTCCCCACGGGCGTGGGGATGAACCGGCAATACAGGCGTTCCAACTTGTCCCGTTGCGGCGTTCCCCACGGGCGTGGGGATGAACCGCCGGCCCGACCGCATTTCCGGGTGCTTCCGCAGCGTTCCCCACGGGCGTGGGGATGAACCGGCCACATACCGGACCAGCGACCCTGACCGCGAGCGTTCCCCACGGGCGTGGGGATGAACCGCTGATGCTGTCCGCGCTCGCTCTGCTTCTATCGCGTTCCCCACGGGCGTGGGGATGAACCGGCTGGGTGCATCATCCTGGGCGCCGATAAACCGCGTTCCCCACGGGCGTGGGGATGAACCGTATCTGCTGCTGCATCTTGGAGCTGCTAGCGCGCGTTCCCCACGGGCGTGGGGATGAACCGGGCAACATCACCAACGTCACGCAAACCGAGACGCGTTCCCCACGGGCGTGGGGATGAACCGCCATGATCGAGATCGCACCTGGTGTTTTTGAGGCGTTCCCCACGGGCGTGGGGATGAACCGGCTGGGCGCGATCCGCTCGGGCGCGGCCTCTGGCGTTCCCCACGGGCGTGGGGATGAACCGGGACTAGGCCCCAATCCTTTGTCTTGAGTCGGGCGTTCCCCACGGGCGTGGGGATGAACCGCGCTGCAAGCTTGCAGGGCCAGTAGCGCAGTCGCGTTCCCCACGGGCGTGGGGATGAACCGGCATCGGCCTCACCACCGCCGCGCTGGCCGATGCGTTCCCCACGGGCGTGGGGATGAACCGACCTCGCCGCCCCCTGAAAACGAAAGCGGCTCGCGTTCCCCACGGGCGTGGGGATGAACCGATATCACTAAAGCGTAAGCCCTGGCCGCGAAAGCGTTCCCCACGGGCGTGGGGATGAACCGGGGCTGCGCCGCCTGGGGCTGTACGTACTGATGCGTTCCCCACGGGCGTGGGGATGAACCGGCCTCTTGGACACGGTTGAAGCTGCCATTGATGCGTTCCCCACGGGCGTGGGGATGAACCGCGAACACCATCGTTGGGGCTGACGGCGTTGCAGCGTTCCCCACGGGCGTGGGGATGAACCGTAATGAATTTCTTGATGATCTTTACAACCAATGCGTTCCCCACGGGCGTGGGGATGAACCTTGATGATCTTGACGCCGCGAGATTCCCAATCCGCGTTCCCCACGGGCGTGGGGATGAACCGCAAAACGCACTCTTGTCGCGTCTGAAGAAGAAGCGTTCCCCACGGGCGTGGGGATGAACCGTAGTCCCAGACGGTGCCCTTGCTTCGGTTAGGGCGTTCCCCACGGGCGTGGGGATGAACCGCCCCAGACATATTTACGCTCTTCGTTGGCCTCGCGTTCCCCACGGGCGTGGGGATGAACCGACGTCTGGTCAGGTGGCGGAATCTATCCATGGGCGTTCCCCACGGGCGTGGGGATGAACCACACCATGTCGGGCAACAAGAAGTTCACGTTCCGCGTTCCCCACGGGCGTGGGGATGAACCGTTCTCGCATCTCTTCGGCGTGCCAGCAGCGCCGCGTTCCCCACGGGCGTGGGGATGAACCGCCAGCGGTCTTGCACATCGCGGCAACTTGCTCGCGTTCCCCACGGGCGTGGGGATGAACCGCCCATACATCCGATAACCAACCCGGACGGCTGGCGTTCCCCACGGGCGTGGGGATGAACCGGCGACGGCAGCATGGCGTCCCTGTTCTGGCGCGCGTTCCCCACGGGCGTGGGGATGAACCGTAGGCTTCGTAAGCACGATCACCTTCCCGATCGCGTTCCCCACGGGCGTGGGGATGAACCGGTCGCACCTCTGGGCTGGAGCAAGCCGTTCAGGCGTTCCCCACGGGCGTGGGGATGAACCGAAGTTGGCCAGGTCGCACTTCAGGTAGCTGCCGCGTTCCCCACGGGCGTGGGGATGAACCGAACGAGGTCTGGGAACAGACTCGCATCAGGTTGCGTTCCCCACGGGCGTGGGGATGAACCGCCGTGCAGCCTGTCGGACGGTGGCGTGACGCTGCGTTCCCCACGGGCGTGGGGATGAACCGGCCCAGGGCCTGACCTCGGAGCGCATCGGCAAGCGTTCCCCACGGGCGTGGGGATGAACCGGAGGAACCCAGTGGAGATCTTCATTGTTTGGGGCGTTCCCCACGGGCGTGGGGATGAACCGTCGCGGCCGGCATCCCATCGCTGCCGACTCTTGCGTTCCCCACGGGCGTGGGGATGAACCGCACTGGTGCTGCAGATAGTAGAAGCGCGCCGCGCGTTCCCCACGGGCGTGGGGATGAACCGCAACGGAGCGATAGGCTCGCGGCCGAGCTGCTGCGTTCCCCACGGGCGTGGGGATGAACCGCGGCCGAGGAACAGCAGGCGCTCAATGCCCTGGCGTTCCCCACGGGCGTGGGGATGAACCGGGCATGATGCTCGGCGTCAGCCCAGCGCTGATGCGTTCCCCACGGGCGTGGGGATGAACCGACCCTGCCGTCCTCCGAGTCCGGTTGTCTCATGCGTTCCCCACGGGCGTGGGGATGAACCGCCGACTCTCTGGGCTGTGAACGCTGATCTGGAACCGCATCTATTCGCTGATGAGGTATCGGAATTGATCCAGGGTTGATTGAGCTCGTGAAGACGACGTGGCGCCTGGCTAGCCGCCCTGCAGGGCGGCTAGCCAGGCGAGGCCCATACCGTCGGCGGGATGCCGACGCTGCCTAGGCAGGTCGTAGGCGGTGTGTGGCTGCAGGACAGCAGTCTCCAGGACGGGACTGCGCTGATGAGGCGTTCGGGATACAACAACGCTCATGCCGAAGAAGGTGGGCGCGGTGACGGTCCCTCGTGCCGGGAAGCCAGACGACCGTACCGCGCCCTACACCGTGCCGATGAAGGCGGTGCCACATAAGTGTGGCCCGCTTCGGGCGATTCCGTCCAGCACCTTCGGTTCGCCGAGGTGCGCATGGATCATCCCGCTCGCCTGTTTCTGTGCGCGCGGTGTCTTGCTCAGGTCGTCCTGTGCAGTCACTGTGACCGCGGCAACCGCTACTGTGGCCGGGCATGCCGGCGCCTGGCGCGCGACGCCGCCCGGCGCGAGAGCGCATGCCGTTACCAACGATCTTGGCAAGGCCGGCTCGCCCACGCCGAGCGTTCTCGGCGCTGGCGCCAGCGTCATGGTGCTGGCGATGACGGCGGTGACAGCGAACATAACGTGACGCACCAGGGTTGCCCGCCTGGGCCTGCAGCGGCTTCACTGGTCGCATGCACATCCGACACCACCCCAGCAGCAACGCCAGCAGGCATGGCGGCTTGCACCGCGTCCAGGGTTGCCGGCAACTCGACAGCCGCGGCCCCATGCTGGTTGTGCCGTCGCTGCGCACGACCACTGTCCGACTGGGTGCGCCAGGACTTCCTGCGTCATCGCCCGCGCAGCCGGCGCTCTGGGGCGCGCCATGACCACTTCCCCTGACTTGGTGGCGCAGATCCTGCGTCTGTACACCGTCGAGAAGTGGCGCATCGGCACCATCGCCCGGCAACTTCACGTGCATGGCGATGTCGTTCGCCGCGTGCTCGCGGCCGACGGCGCGCTGGGGTCACCCGCGCAGCCGCCGACGACCCCATTGCGCTCGCAGCGCATCGACCCGTACCGGCCATTCTTGCTGGCCACGCTGGAGAAGTACCCCACGCTGACCGCAGCGCGGCTGCACGCCATGGTCACCGAGCGCGGCTACGTGGGAAGTACGTCCCACTTCCGAGCGCTCGTGGCAGGCCTGCGTCCGCGTCCGCCCGCCGAGGCTTACCTGCGCCTGCGTACGCTGTCCGGCGAGCAGGCGCAATGCGATTGGGGCCACTTCGGCCACCTGCAGATCGGCCGTGCCCGGCGCCCCCTGATGGCGTTCGTCATGGTGCTCAGCCACTCGCGCCAGATCTTCCTGCGTTTCTTCCTGGACGCTCGGATGGACAGCTTCCTGCGTGGCCATGTCGAGGCCTTCGCCGCGTTCAACGGCTGCAGCCGGGTCGTCCTGTATGACAACCTCAAGAGCGCGGTGCTCGAGCGAGCGGGCGAGGCGATCCGCTTCAACCCAGCGTTGCTGGCGTTGGCCCGCCATTACCGCTTCCAGCCGCGGCCGGTCGCGGTGGCGCGCGGCAATGAGAAGGGTCGCGTGGAGAGGAGCATCCGTTTCATCCGCGATAGCTTCTTCGCCGGACGGGAGTTCACGGATCTGAGCGACCTCAACGCGCAGGCCCGGGCCTGGTGCTTGGGCGTGGCCGCCAACCGCCGCTGGCCCGAGGACACCCGGCTGAGCGTGCGCGAGGCCTTCCAGGCCGAGGGCCGCCATCTGCTGACCCTGCCGCAGCAGGCCTTCGCCCTGGGCGAGCACTTGGCCGTGCGGGTGGGCAAGACGCCCTACGTTCGCTTCGACACCAACGACTACTCGGTGCCGCACACCCATGTTCAGCGCACGCTGACGGTGCTGGCCGACGAGCATTGGGTGCGCGTGCTCGACGGTGTCACCGAGCTGGCCCGCCACCAGCGCTGCTGGGACAGCCACGCCCAGATCGAGGATCACGCCCATATCGAGCGCCTGCACGCAACCAAGCATGCGGCGCGAGGTCACCGGGCCTGCGATGGCTTGGCCCAGGCCGCCCCGGCCAGCGCGGTATTGCTGCGGCGTGCCGGCGAGCGCGGCGAGAACCTGGGCTCGATCACTGCGGCGTTGATGCGCCTGCTGCAGCGCT
>NZ_JAPFGP010000032.1 GCF_026241155.1 Paucibacter sp. PLA-PC-4 | reverse complement strand
AGCCGGCCCGCTACCACCGAGCCGGCTGCGCCGGCCCCGCACACAATGAAATCGAAATGGCTCTCACACGCTCCACCGTCATTGGCGGATGCGTTCGGATCACGTTGGCTTTGGTTCATGGTCATGGTCTCACCTGAAGAATGAATTGCTGCAAGTACAAGGCTGGCAGCAAGCGGCTACAGGTTTCAAATCTATCAAATCCTACAAATAATGCAAATCTGCCAAAATTGACCCAGGCATGTCCTCGGCCTTTGCAAGCTCTTCTCCCTTGATCGTTGGCCTTAAGCTCGAGGTACTTTGCGGAACGCCGCAGCTACTCCCTCCCCCCCGCGCTAGACCTGTATGGAAAACGACGTCCTGACTACGACTGAAGCTGCAAAGCTACTTGGCATCTCGGTTCGAACCGCGCAGCTGTTGATCGAGGGGGGGGGACTCCCATCATGGAAGACACCCGGCGGCCATCGCCGGGTACATCGCTCCGACGTGGAAGCACTGCTGCCGGACACAAACGCAAATGCGCGTTCACGCTCCGCCAACGTGCTCGTGGTTACGAGCGAGAGCCGTCGGCAGAGCTTTGAGGCTGCGTTTGATCAGATCGCACACGTTTTTCCGCTGTTCAAAATGAGTACTTGGTCAGCAGCAATTGCAGTCGGGGAACGGCTACCCGCCGTCGTCATCGTCGACATAGACGTTTGGGGAAACAGCGGTCTTGGTCTGCTGGAGGCGCTGGCAAATGACGCTCGCTTCAAGGAAGCCAAGCTTGTGGCCTTGGTCTCATCCCAGCAGCAATGCCCACCCGCGCTGCCGGCCCGTGTCTACGCTGTAGCCCTCAACGATTTGAACGGCGTTCTGATGCAGCTCACAGTCGACGAGAAATCTGCAGTCAGCATCGCAGGGGGGGAATTCCCTCTGGCACCCAACGAGTTGAGCCGGCTGCAGGCCGTACAGCGTTCACGTCTCGTTGACACGCCCTCCGAAGCCGCATTCGACAGAGTGACGTGGCTGGCAGCGAATGATCTGAAAAGTCCGATCGCCTTGATGACCATCCTGACCGCAGAACGTCAGTGGTTCAAATCCAGGCAGGGGTTGGAGATGCCGGACACACCGAGAAGTTGGGCCTTCTGCAATCACACAGTGTTACAGAGGGACGTGTTCGAAGTTCGCAACCTTGCAAAGCACGACAGCTTCGCCGCCAACCCTGCAGTCGCCGGAGCCCCACACTTTCTCTTTTATGCCGGCGCCCCTGTCTACGACCCTGACGGTTTCGCGCTTGGCTCGATCTGCGTCATCGACTACCGTCCCCGGCAACTGGACAAGACCCAACGCAAGACGCTGATGGAGCTCGCCGCTATCGCTTCCGACGCTGTAAAGCTACGTGGGGTCTTGTTCAAGCCCTCGCAGACCTGAGGCGCCCGTCTGCAAAGCAAAATCCCAAGAGCTGGACCACGACAAGCTTGGGCAATTGCTTCGCTGCACCAGCGATCACTTCGTTCTGCGCTAACCAATGGCCAAGTAGATGACCAGACACTGGTTCGGCAGCTTGCCAGAGCTGCCTCGTCTGCAACTCCAGGTACCGCCATGCCCCCAACCCCCGTCTCCACTTATCCATCGAGTTCAGCCAGAAGGGCATCCCTCACAGCTGCCAGCACAACAAGCCAGAGTTCCGTTGAAGTCCAAGAATCACATGCCCCCGGTCGGCGCGGTAACGGCAACCTCAGCGACCTAGCAGGCTTGTCAGACTCGCGTCCAGCGCGCCCACCGCAGGGAGAGCCCGCATCTCTGGCCCCGCGCATGGACATCAAGCAATATCTTGCAATCCGGGCTGAACGGAGTAAGAACCTCGTTATCGGCTGCGGCACGACACCAGAGAGAGTCATGATGGGAACGATGCCTGGCACGGCATGTTCACTTGGCAGCGACCACCACAATGATTTCACCGTGGACGTGAGCAGTGATGCTAGCCCCAACCTTACGTTGGACTTCTCGCAGTCCAAGGGGAGCGATCTGCTGGCGCAAGGCAAAGGGCATTTCGATAAGGTCACCTTCGAGTATCTCAACCGTGGTCCTCGGAATCGATTCAGTGAGGCCGAAGTCAAAGGTTGGATCGAAGGTGCGGATACGATGCTCAAGGACAAGTCGGGAGAAATCCTGTTCTATAACGGCGACAGTAGGTACCGCGCACAGGCTCGCTCCGCCATGGAGGAGCGCGGCTACACGGTGACGGACGTCAAGGAAGATCCATCGACGACAAGCCCAAATGGGCACGTCTATTGCAAAGGCAAAAAAGACGATTCGCTTACTTCACAGTTCTGGCGCCTTTTTGGCGGATAAGGTAGGGTATTCGCGGAGCAGGTGTGCCGTGATCTTCAGGAGGTGCCGGCCTGAGTCCCACGGACACCTCCGGCCTCGATCAGCGGAAAACAATTGGACGGGAACGATGACCGAGAAGCAGACACAGCGGGATATGGCACTGCTTGATCGATGCTATTTTTCTCCCCCTCAGCTTCGTTGAAGCGACAGCAGCCCGGCAGCCTTGTCGGACCAGGCAATCGAAAAGCCTGCAGAAAACCCCTGCCTTAACCCCTGCGGGCGTCATCTTGTTCACACTGTTGCTGGCTTCGCTGCGCCAATGATCGATGGCTCGATTAAGGCGGTCGGCGCCAGGGCGGCGCACCTCATCAACAACCGCAAGCTTGCTGCCATATCGGCGACATCCCAACGACATCTCATGGTCGGCGCGTCGGTGCGGGGGCGTGGCACTTGTAGACAAACAAAAGTGGTGCACTTTCGCAGCGCTGCATATCTCTTCGCGAAAGGCACTGTTCATCATGGCGGTCAGGTCGCAGAGTGACCCTTTCTTAGCCCTAGAAGAAAGTGGTCGTGCTGTGATCAAACCTCTGTCCAAGCCAAGTGGCAGCCCTGCACCTGACATGGATGGAACGCTGACAAACCAACGGACAAGTCCCGTAGACGGACGACCTCAGCGATCCGTCCAACGACTTCCAGCGCCGACCGGCAGCACGTCAGGCCTGCCATTGCCCCAGCGCGACAGGGTTGCCCTACCAATCGCTCGGCCGCCTCGGAATCCGCAGCGAGAAGCCGATCGCGCCGCCAGAGAGCATGCAAACAATCCACCGATCGGTCGCCCACCTCAGAATCCGCCGCGAGAAGCCGATCGTGCAGCCAGAGAGCATGCAAACAATCCACCTCTCGATCGTCCGCCTCGGAACCCGCTGCGTGGCCTCAGTCGCGCAGCGTCGACACGGCTAGAGCCGTTGTACTTGACTCCCTTCGCCACTTCGATCAGAGAAGAAGATCTGGAGGCGCAGCGCGCCTTGGAGCGCGAGTACATGGCATGGGCAGGTCCAGCCATAGATCGAAGGGAGGAGGCTCTAGGTAAGGCGACGAACCGTGACCCGCAGCAAGGTGAAGGAGAGGCCAATCCAGCCATCGCATCACCCACACTCCAACAGTCTGTAATGCCTGCAGCGATGGGATTCGTGAAGGGATTCATGCCCTCTCTCGTGCGTTCTACTGTGACGCCCTATGTCTCAGCGGCTGTTTCAACGGCTACTGGTTCCGAAAATGTTGGCCTGATCGTAGGAGGAGCTGTGGGCGGCTTGGCGACGCATCTTGTAGAGCACACGCTCGTCGGTGCCGTCGGACGTCAGGCTCGGAGTAACAATGTGCCTACCTTGGAGAAGGTGGATGTGAAAGCGCTAGTTCCGGACCCTGGTACGGTTCATCTTGAGATCGAGCCTGATGGCCGTAAGCGTTACCGCAGATCACCGCCGCAGGCCGGAGCCGGTGACCAAGCTGGAGTGCCTGTGAGTTCGATCCAAGAAGAGGTCCAGAGTCAGCGGCTGGCGCTCGAACACAGGCAGAAACTGCTATCTGGAAAAAGTCTGGCTGCGCTGTTGCCGCCCTCGGTCACAGGGGGTGCAACCAACTTGCGAAATTTGACTTCAAACGGCCCAACCGACCCGCACCATGGCCTGCTCAACGGGACGTTTTCGGCTGTGGCGAGCGGTATCTCTGATGCGGCCATCGAAGTCGCAAAGAACTTTTCGACAGCAAGCGTCCAGGATTTAGCCGGAGGCACGGAGCGCGTGAATCTGTTTCGGGCCACCACGCCTCATGAAGCTCCTGCGGCAAAGTGGAGCGTGGGCGGCCTCGTTCAATCCACGGTCGCCATCGCGAAAGACACAGCTGACTTGGTGACCGCGCCGATCAGGGGGCCTGAGCGAACCGCACTATTTCGGGATGCCGGCAGAAACATGGCGGCAGGCTCGATCGCAAACGTGGCTGCGGCGTCTGTCAGCAGCAAGTTTTCGTCCGGCCATCAAGACTCCCACGAGCTCGATAAACAGACGACCCCAGGGTTCCCAGCCTTTGCCGAGGGCTTCGCAAGTCGCTTTGCCTGGACGGCGTCACGGGAGCTCATGAAAGATGCAGAGGGTGGCCGCCTTGAGCGACTCGTTGAGGCTTCGCCCGCCCGGGTGAGACGCGATGATGCCCCGGTCTAATTGTTACGACAGAACCTGCAGACGAGTCCTGATGCAGTGGTCGACATCCGTGGGCGCAACGTCGAGGGCTTTGTCGCCAGGATGAGTCCCTGCAAGTACAACCCCGCAGAATTCGGTGGCTTCGTCAAACCGGCCTTGCCTGCAACCAAGCAGTAGCAAGGCACGGCATCCCCAATGCCTGCACCCGTACGCATAGGCGCGCATGCACGGCGCGTCCGACCAATCGTCAAACAGCTGGCGCACGATGCGCCATCCTGGATGCAGCACTGCTCCTCACTGCGGTCCGCGGGTGCCGCCGAGTGAAGGGAATTCCGGGGATCCCACACAAACATCCTTGCGCAGCAACGCCAAGCGTCGCTGCATGCTATCAATCTCAACCGTTTGCCCAGCGATGATTTCTTCGGCCAACTGGCGTGTCGCCGGGTCGCGACCGTGCTGCAACACCAAGCGAGCCATGTCGACCGCACCCTGATGATGGGGCACCATCATGGCTAGAAAGTCGACGTCCGGATTGCCGGTGTAGCCAGAGGCGTGCATGGCCTCCATCATCGCGGCCATTCCCGTGTCCATCTCTTGCTCGAAGCCGGATGACGGAGTCGAAGGCAACGCACCATGGCCGTGGTGGGGTGCGCTGCCCGCCCTCATCACTACCACAGCGGCTACGGTAGCGACGGCCAGGACCGCGAGCAGTGGCGCGAAATGCCGCCGCCGGTAAGCAATCATGCCGTTTGCCCCTTGGCACCGACACGCACATAGACCAAGTTGATGCTCTTCTTATTGCGCAGCGCGCCACTGGGCAAGACCAAATTGCCTAGCGGAATCTGCGCGATAAAGGTTGGCTGCAGCGGTTTACTGATGTCGAAGGCACTGCACACCGTCTGGCCAGCGTTGGGCGTTCCCGGCAGTTCATCTTGCTCATGGGCAACGTACAGAAGTGTGTTCTCGGGGTTGGTCCACAGCCCGTGCGCCTCCCGGCCGTGGCTAAAAAAACTGCCGACCATGCGGCGCTGTCCACGCGTCGTATCGCGATCGATGATCGCAATCTGGCTAGAAGGCACACCGCCAGGGCCTCCGTCGTCAACCCGCGCAAGGCTCGCATAGGTCACGCTGCCACGTGCGTTGCTTACAAACTCGACATGATTTGGTCGCGCACCCATGCCAAGCGGCACGCTGTCAATGAGATCGAATCCACCGATCGTGGACCGCGAAGATAGCGCATCTGCCAGCTTGTGCGAGAACCACACCTCGGTGCCATCTGGCGTTGTCTTCATGAAGGGCGTGAAGCCGGGCTTGTCCTGCGCGCTGATGTCCAGGGTCGTCACGCGTTGCGGCCGACTGTGGCCATCACTGCCCGGGTTCACGCGGAACACATCAATCTGCGACACCTTCTGGCTGGCCACGAAGGCCAGAGTGCCTTCTCGGTTGAACCACACCTGAGCTGGTCCGTTCAACGTCGGCAGGAACTGGCGGATGGCTGTGGAGCCCGGGCTGTCGGCGCCCCGGAGTTGCCGCAAGGCGCGGTCCACGTCGAGGATGGCGATGCGATCTTCGCCGCGCAGCGTGACCCACAACTCCCTACCGTTGCGCGTGAAGGTCGGCTCGTGCGGCTCCCGGCCGAGCAGCAGGCCACTGCTCAAGCGCTCGGGGTTGGTGGTGGGGCCGGCCGCCGGGTTGCGCGTGTTGCCGATCACGCGGCGCTGCTCGGCGTCGATGAGGTAGATGTTGCTGGAGCCACGACCGCTGGTCGCCAGCAGCCGGCCGTCGGGAGACGGTACTGCGCCATGGGCATCGATACAGCCGTGGTACAGCGGTTTGTGGATCATCGCCGCGTGCGTTGGCGCCACGCCAGCGGTGATGTAGCGAAACGGCGGCCGTGGGTCTTCGTCGAAGCTAGTGAGGTTGATCGTGGACTCAACAGTGTTTGTCCTGGGATCGATCACCACCAGAGTGTTGGAGTCTTCGTTGGTAATGAAGACGCGGTCTCGTGGGTCGATGCCGCCAGGCGCAGCCACTCCCTGCGCCATCGCAGCGGGCAGCGAAACGGCAGCGGTCGCTGCGAGAGTCTGCTTCAGAAAGTCACGTCTATCCTGTGTCATGTTAGTCCTCGTATGGAAAGTCAATAGTGGACTTGCGACGCTCGACGAAGTCCGGGCGTCAGGACACGCCCTGACTACCGAGTTCGTGAGCAGCGCTGCAAGTCTTGAGTGCATCCGCGGGTACGCACACCACGTTCACACCGCATCGGGGTAGCAGGGGGCACAAGCCCTTAGGTCGTTGGCTTCGTCCTTGCCTGGCGTCTGACCTCATCGGCAACCGGGTGCAGCAGACTCGGCGGCTCGGTGCCGACCACGCTATACCCCAGCCCCCGGGCCGCCCATGTGAAACCGCCCAAGCTCCCGGAAGACTGCTCCATCATGGGAGCCTCCTTTTCATGGGCCATGGGGCGAACCATCAAGGCCAAACGCGTCCCGTCCGTCCTGTCATAGAAGAAGAGACCGGCAGGGCCATGGCCTGTGGAGACCAACCTGCCGCCCACATAGTGGTAGCCGGAATGACTGAGGTCGGGGATCTCGACTGGCCGCTTGATTTTTTGCGAAACCAAGCTCACTAGCGCGTCCCTGTCGGGCGTTTCGACCGGATCCCTTGCGTACGCGGTGTAGCTGCTGCGCGCCTCCCCTGCCAACACCGAAATCCCACCTGTCGGTTGCCATGCAACGTGCATTTGCCAACCAGTGAAGGTGCCGGTTCCCAGGGAAAGCAGCACGGCCGCCGCCATCTGCCAGCCCCAGGGCTGCGACGTGCGTCGTCGAGCCATTGAGGTCGAGATCTTCAGGCGTGCAGGCACCGGCTCGTCCGCGATCGGCGCAAACGCTGAACGCAGCAGTTGGCGCTGGGCCGCAAACTTCGCAACAACAGCAGCAGCCTCTGGATTGCGGTCCAGATGGTCCTGAACCTCTTTGCGCCGGTCGGCATCCAGCGCGCCGTCGACAAAGGCGTGCAGTTCCTCCTCAACGACAGGAGCAGGTGAAAAATGCGTAGCCATTTACTTTGCCCTTCGCAAAAAGACCTCACCCTGGGGACGAGCCGCGTGAACACCCTCTCCTTCAAGGGCACGCTGAAGGCGCTCTCTACCGCGCGCAAGTCGAGACATCACCGTACCGATCGGAATGCTGAGCGCCTTGGCCGCCTCAGCGTAGGTCAGATCTTCAACGGACACCAGCAAGATGACGCTGCGCTGATCCTCAGGCAACGCAGCCAGTGCCGTCATCAGCTCCCCGTGGCGAACCCTGTGCTCCTGAGGAGCGGGTGCCGACAGCGCCGACTCTTCAACGTCGGCCAAATCAATGTGCAGCCCACGCCTGGCGTCCTGGCGCAACTTGTTGACGATGAGGTTGTGCGCAATGGCAAACACCCATTGCCGGGTGTCTTCTTCGTGCCGCCGTGAGCCCCAGTGAGTGATCACGCGTTCCAGGCAGTCCTGCACGAGATCGTCGGCGACATCTCGATTCCGAAGCATGGCACTGGCGTAGCGACGCAGTGCCGGGATCAAGGGCTCAACTGCTGCGATGAGTTCCATGCCAGTGCTCCGGTTCACTGCCCGACGACCTGCGCCTGGCCAGGTTGAAGTAGCTGGACATCAACCACCTCGGCCGCAAACCAATGGTGCCGAGGCCGTACTGGCTCGGCGCGCAAAGACTGATGAGTCGATCCAGTAGGGTTCAAGGCATGCATGTGTACTTCCAGTTGGCGGGGCCGAACTGCCCTGCATTTCGGTAGACACCCGACTGCACCGATTATTCCGTCAGCATTCCTAATCAATGATGCCCCCACTCGCGCGAGACCGAACGTTCACGTTCAGCCCGCTGACCTCGCGCATGCTTCTTGTCCCGTCCTCACGACAAGATACATGCCCCTTGCGCGTACGCGGGATCCAACGATGTATCCAGCTGCATGCCTGCTGGCAAGCACGTAGAACAACGCCGCGGCAAGCGAAAGAACCCGTCTCGTCCGATTCGAGTCCTTAATCTTCAGCCGGAGAACATGGTCTCCACCAAGCCACTCTAAGGGCCCGTCTTCCTGTAGTTGCCGGGCTTGCCGCCACTTTTAAGATCGACCGGCCGGTGTGCACAAGGACACCGCGCAACTCGGCCGGTCAGGGCCTGACATGGCTCAGCGGCAAGGGCGGAGGCAGTGCATCTCGCCCCCCCGACTGCTCCTGGGCATGTTGGCGCCGTGGACAGGGTTTCATAGGAACCGCCTGCGGCCATCTGCATTCTTGTACCCCTGCGATGACACACCCGCTGCAGGGGATGGACGGCGATGCTGTACCCATCGAAGCAGCCGAACCCCGAGCAGCAGGCCGATGATCACAGCGTAGATGATGGGCTGCGTGAAATCGTTCTTTCCGGCCTTGTGCCACCAGTAGTGAACGACCACGAGCAGCGCGATCAAATATACGAGCCGGTGGAGCCGCTGCCAGTTGCGTCCGCCCAGTGCGCGCATCATGGCGTTGGTCGATGTCACCGCGAGTGGGATCAGCAATAGGTAGGCAGCGAAGCCGACGGTAATGAACGGCCTTTTGACAATGTCATTGGCGATCACTACCCAGTCGAAGTCGAGGTCGATACCGGCGACCGCCATCAGGTGCAGGGTCGCGTAGAAGAACGTGAACAGCCCCAACATCCGCCGCAGCCTCAGCAGCCACGCCCAGCCGGTCGCCCGGCGCAGCGGCGACACTGCGAGCGTTACGCACAGAAGCACGAGCGCCCAGATGCCGAGCGAGCGAACCACGAATTCGACCGGATTCGCGCCGAGTCCATCGGTCGAGGCCAGCCACACGAGCCGCCCGAACGGCGCGAGGGCGAGTGCGAACAGCGCGCTGCGGACGAGCGAGAGTGAATCCGCTGACAGTGATGCCGGTAGGCGCGCAGTCCACGACAGCAACCTCACGTCGGACCCCGGCAGCATCAGTAAAACCTCTGCAGATCCATGCCCGCATACAGCGAGGCGACCTGCTCCGCGTAGCCGTTGAACATCAATGTTGGACGTCGCCGCGAGAAGAGTCCATCTTCGCCGAGGCGGCGTTCGGTCGCCTGGCTCCAGCGTGGATGGTCGTGCGCGGGATTGACGTTCGAGTAGAAACCGTATTCGTGCGGCGCTGATTTCTGCCAACTGTTCAGGGGCTGCTTTTCGACGAAGCGGATGCGGACAATCGACTTCGCGCTCTTGAACCCGTACTTCCAAGGAACAACAATGCGCACCGGCGCACCGTTCTGGTTCGGCAGCACTTCGCCGTACAGGCCGAAGGCGAGTAGCGCAAGCGGATGCATCGCCTCGTCCAGTCGTAGCCCTTCCGTGTACGGCCAGTCGAGCACCGGCGAGCGCTGCCCCGGCATTTGCCTCGGGTCAGCAAGCGTCGTGAATTCGACGAACTTCGCGTTCCCGGTCGGCTCGACGCGTCGGACCAGTGCCGCGAGCGGAAAGCCAACCCACGGCACGACGGCCGACCAGGCTTCAACGCAGCGCAGCCGGTAGACGCGGTCCTCAAGCGGCGCGAGCTTCAGTAAATCGTCGATGTCGAAGGTGCGGGGTTTTCGCACTTCGCCTTCGACCTGAACGCTCCATGGCCGCGTGCGCAGCAACTGAGGCGCGTTCTTCGCCGGATCCCCCTTGCCAGTGCCGAACTCGTAGAAGTTCACGTACTCGGTAATCAGCTTGCGCGGCGTCGGCCTTTCCATCGTCGAGAACGGCCCGGGCTTCGTTGGCAGCCTGTTCCCCGCCGGCGACTGCGCCAGAACGCGCGGCATAGCACCCACAAGCCCGACCGCGGCTGCAGCCTGCAGCAAGTCGCGCCGCCGGCGCCACACGTCTTGCGGCGTTATTTCCGAAGCCGCAATGTCGCGCGGCGCGCTCCAGGGATAGTGGTTCATGGCTTTTCCTTCAGTGCGACTGCAGTAGCGCTGCAATCGGTCATCGAACCCACCCCTCGGTCTTCATCAGTGTTTGGGCCTCCGGGGTGACAAGAAAATCGAGGAACTGCTTCGCCTCCGGATCAGCGCGCGGGGAAAGTGCCACGTTCACGTCTCGCCAGACTTTCCGCTCGGGCGCAAGGGCGACCTCCTCGAGAAGGTCGGCGTAGGTGACGGGCCATTCCGGCCAGGTGATCCACGCGTCCGCGTCGAGATCCTTGAAGGCCTTCAGACTGGCACCCGAACCCTTGCCGAAGGCGACGATGTTGCGGCGAAACGCTCGAACATCATCCAGCCGACCCAGGCGTCCGGCGACGTCCTCCCAGGTACCGGTGCCTGAGGTGTTGGACACTCCTGCACCTTCGGTCACGACGATCTTGACGCCGTTCTTCAGCAGATCTTCGAAGCGCTCGATCTTCATCGGGTTGCCCTTCTTCACTGCGATGATCGTTGGGCGCAGGTAAATCGGCTCGACCTGATCTGACGAGAAGGTCTTGTAGGTTTCCAGGAACGCCGTCATGGACTGTTCCGAGGTGCCCCACAGAATGTCGGCATCGGACTGTGCCTTGGCCGACCATTTGCGCTCCGGGCCGGCGATGATTTCGACGCGCTTGCCGGTCTTCATCTGCCAGGCGTTTGCGACCTTCTGGAAGGCCGTATGCGGACCTCCGGCACCGTAGAGCTTCACCACTCCATCCTTGGGCGCGTGCATGATCGATGGGTCGTACAGACCGCTTTCCTGTGCGTAGACGGATGCCGTCAAGCCCGCACAGGCGATTGCGAGAAGTGCGAAATTCTTCACTCTTGTTCCCCTTGATTACATCCTGATCGGTGCCCTGAGAGGCTGCCCACGGAGCGCGAACTAGCGTTCGAAAGACCCATGGGCAGCTCGTTCTTCCTCAAGACCTGTGGGGCTATGCCGTCATTGCAGGACTGCACCGGAGCCCGTGCCGGCGGTGGCTAGGGCCTCGCCACGCTCGCGTGCGATCTTGGAGACCAGAGCCTTGAAGTCAGGCGACGCGCGCAGCGCCATGTATCGCGCCCGCGCCTGGATGTAAGCGCTGCCGGACAAATCCTGAGACTCGCCGCGATCAAACTCAGCGAGCCCCGAGCGGCGGTAGACCTGTAGATCCGCGAGGACTTCGGCGCGGCTGCCAGACTTCGGCAGGTACTTGCTCACATCCTCGCCGACAGCCTGGCTATCGCGAGCCATGGCAACGGTGCCGATGAGCGTGGCAAACACGGCGAAGGTGATGTTCTTCAGATTCATGGTGAAACTCCTAAGTGGATTGAGAGCGGTTGAAAGAGACGCCCGCCACTCCAGATGAAGGAGCGACAGTGCAGGAGCCGATCGGAAGTTCAGACCCCGACTCGGCCTCTGTACCTGCCTGCGGGGGGCACTCGTGTCGGCCCTGTATCTCTGTAGACAAGGGGAAGGCCCAGTTATTCCGCATTGATGTCGACGCGCGATCAAAGGCGCGCGCCGACTTGGACCGCCTCACAGGCGAGGTCGAACACGGCAGTACAGCGTTAGCCCGGCCTGCAGGCCACGCGAGCCACGATGACGCGCTGCCCAAGTCCGATCGCAGAAGCCATCGCAGCGGCCTCCAGCGCGTGACGCGTGGCCGCCAGTTGCTGCGCCAGATGCCGAGCGGCCGGCTCCCGTCGGTGGACGAGAACCGGCCGCCACTCACTCTTTTCGGGCACCGTGAAGCACCCTCAAGATTGATGCTCAGAACGGCGGGGTCAGTGCCTGGCCATTGCTAGTCGTACTCACGCCGAAGGTGCTCGACACGCTGCCTGTGCGGCCAGCATTGTCGGTCCAGCGCGCCACCGCCGTCACCGTCGTCTTGCCAGCCGGCACGACCAGCGAACCGCCAACCACCCAGCTAGCCGTGGCGCGAACGCCCTGCGGATCGCGCTCGCTGCCGACGATGTTGAACAACGGCGCCAGGTTCTGGCCGGCAGGAGCCGTATTGCCGTTGGGTTGCTTCAGAGGTACGTCAAAACTGAAGTGCAGCCCCGACAAGTTGCGGTTCGGGCCGTTGGCTGCGATCTGGCTACCGTCCACAATGGTGCCGCGTTGGGCATCTGGCTTGCCTTCGCCGTTCTCGTTGACCGCGATACCGGCGCCACTACGGTCGAGTGCGGAGACCTGGATAAACATCAGCGAGGCATTGGCAGGCGGAGTCGGCGCCGCGTCAAGCGGGCCAGTCGAGACGCTCGAACCCGGGCGCGGGGCGATCATCGTCACCTCGGGACCGTCGGCGTCTGGGAGATCGTCTCCGGGTGCCCCCGCTGCTTGTGGCGTCAGCGACTGGCCCGACGTGTTGTCCGACATCACTCGATACACCACGCGATCAGTAGCGACACGACCCACCGCATCGGTCACGCTGGCGGTGATCGTGACGGTGCCTGTACCCGAGGGGAATGACTCCAGCACATGCCAGCCTGCCCACAGCGTGATGCCGGCGCCCGGTGTGTCATCGCTGCCGGCGACGTTGAAAAGCGACGCCAGGTTTGTATCCTTCGGGATGATCGTGCCGTCAGGCTTGATCAGGTCCGTATCGACGGTCACCACCAGCGAGGGCAGCTTCGGGTTTGACTTGCCAAGCAGGCTGGTATTGCGGACGTCCAGGCCCTCCTCGGCGGCAACGTTATGCGCATCTCGCGTGATCACTTCAAGGTTGATCGAGAAGCCCGCACCGTCGAAGCTGCCCGCACCTGGCAAGCCGGCACCCCGCGCGACGGACGCGCCGGCTACAGGCGAGACGATGCGCATCAAAGGCGAGGCATCATCGGCCGCCACACGCAGTTGGCCGCGGATCTCGCCGGCCGGGAACGCAGTGGAATGGGCCGTGTAGTGCAGACCTTCAGCCAGCAAGGCCTTGGCCTGCTCCAGACTCAAGGCCATCGCGCTTGAAGGAACCACCCAGTCGCTGCTGCCGGCCACAGGCTCGAGGGCTACGATCTTGCTCCCGTTGACGCCGGCAGGAGACTGGTGGATCTGCGCCGCGCTGGCGCTGACGCCCTTCAGCGCCAGACGTCCCTGAAGCTCGCGAGTGGTGGGGTCGTAGGTGACGAAGCCACGGCCGACAGCCGCCGAGTTGGTGCTCGGCACCACGTGTGCACCGTCGGCCGTTGCCGTAAAGACTCGACGGCCGATCTGGCCGCGGATCTCCCCACCTGGGTGCGCAGAGCTGTGTGCGTTGAAGTACAGGCGGCCCGAACGAAGACTGGAGATGTCTTCGGGCTTGAGCACGGTGCCAGCTGGCACGCTGTAGTGGCCGTGGCTTCCATGCGACTCGAGCGTGACCAGGATCGCGCCATCGCCGCCAAGCGCGCCGGTGTGGACATGCGCCGCGGTCGCATCAATGCCAGTGAGCTCGACTTCGCCGCTCAGCGCGCCAGTCTTCGCATCGAGCACCAAGCGGCCGATGCCGGATGCCGGGCTCGCCACAGGCATGGTTTCTTGCGATCCGGTCAGCCGCGCGACATAGACCTCTCGCCCGATTTGCCCGCGAATCTCGCCTTCCGGGTGTTCCGCACTATGCACGTTGAGGTAGAGATCTCCGCTGTCCAGCGCAACGAGCTGTTCGGCACTCAATGCCGTTGGCGCCAGCGTCACAGTGTTGCCTGCGATTGCGAGAGGTAAAACAATGCTCCCCGTGGCGCCGGGCGCTGCCGCATGGATGTGCGCTGCCGTCGGGATCAGTCCATCGACGGCAACGGTAGCGCTAACGGTGCGCGTTGCACGGTCCAAAGTGAGCGTTGCCTTCCCGAGGGCAGCAGTCGCCACTGCGGCCGGCGCCTCCTGGTCTCCGGTCAACGTAACCTGGAAGGTCTCGGGCGGCGCGGCTTCGCCGCCGCCTCCTCCGCAGGCCGCGAGGCTCGCGACAAGCAGGCCGATGGTGGCGGCCCGCCAAGTGACAAATGACAAGACTTGCATGGATTTTCCTCATTGGGTGGTCAAGGGCAACGCCGGCCGATCGCGACACCGGGGTTTGAAGTGCGAGCGCAGCCCAGGCAGGTGGCCCCGTCCTTGTGGGACAAGATCGGTGTTTCTTGGGGGTCGCAAAGGCGTTGACGCAAAGCCCCACGTCCTTATTCCTGGCGCATCGGACCAAGCTCAGGCCGGGATGCGTCCCGCTTCACAGAGGATTACCATGGAGTGGGCGATGGCTCCCTACGTCCAAGGGGGGACGATCTCCCTAGCCAACGATCTATTCACCAGCCTCGAACCAGCCGCAGCCATGAGCACCTGGGATGAGCAGCTCAAAACTCTGCGGGCTCGCAAACTTAGGCATGGTCGATCCTGCGGGGCCGATACAGTGGGACTGCCCAGTGGCTCTCGTGCGCACCTGGCCACACTGATCGACGCGAGCCGCGGCTCACGCACCGCCTGCGAAAGCCAGCGCTGTCGCCGGTCTTGAACAAGCCGCTGTTCCGCAGCACCAGCCAGGCTGGGGCCCGCCGTGATCGGCGTCGCGCTCTGGCGGTTCATCTCGGCCAACGTCGAGCTGACCCGCCAGTACTGGACCGTGGGCCAGCGCATCCAGGTCGAGCTGTTGAAAGGCGAGCGCGCCGCCTACGGCGCAGGCGTCGTCAGCGAGCTGGGTACGCGGCTGGCCAGCGAATTCAGCCGTGGCTTCGAGTCCAACAACCTGCACCGCATGCGTCAGTTTGCCCGGGCCTTTCCCGAGGCCGAGATTGTCGCAACGCTGTCGCGACAATTGAGCTGGAGCCATATGCTGGGGCTGCTGCCCCTCAAGAGCGCCCCCGCCCGGCAGTGCTAAGCCGTGCAATGCGCCGAGCAGGCTTGGAGCGTGCGTGAGCTACGCCGCCAGGTCGAACGCAAGGCCGTCGAGCGCAGTGAGACCTCCAGCGCCCAGCTCGGCGCGGCGCCGCTGCCGACGCCTGCTGCTGCCCAGGTATTTAAGGTCCCCTACTTGCTGGACTTTCTCGGCCTGAACCAGGACCACGAGTAGACCGATTTGGAGTCCGCCATCCCGCGCCAGCTCGAAGCCTTCATACTGGAGCTGGGCCGAGGTTTTGCCTTTGTGGAGCTCAAAAAAACTCCTGGTCATCGGCGGCAATGACTACTACCTGGATCCCCTGCGGTTCGAGGACCCTGTCCGCTTTGCCCGGCTCCGAAGGGAGTTCGCCATCTCTTCGACAGTCACATGTCTTGTCACGATGCGGGAGCGCCCGAGAACGGTACGGCCTTGCACTTTCCCTTGCCCTGGACGTCCTATTGCAGGCATAGCCCAGCAGTCATCCGGAGACGCGTAGGCGCTCGCCTGGCGTCAGATCTACAACGATGCCTGGATCGATCGAAGGTTCACAGCGCCTTGACGCCACGCTTTCCGGCCGGCGCCGGCAAGCGCCAGCCACCTGACGGCGGGTTGACGGCGGCATGATCGCTGCCATCAAGCAGTCCCACTATTTGGGCAGCAGCTCCACCCCGTCCGCGCGCTCGCGCACGGCCAACCCATGCAGCTCGGCCACTGCCCGCGCGAAGCCAACGTTGTCGCCGGTCTTGAACACCCCGCTGATCCGCAGGCTGCCCAGCGCGTCCGTACTGGCCACACGGATCGGCATCGCGGCATAGCGGTTCATCTCGGCCACAGCCTCGAGCAGCGACACATCGTCGAAGATCGCCTCTCCGCGCTTCCAGGCCAGCACCTGGTCCACTTGCGGCCTGTCCATCTTCGGCTTGGGTAACGCTCCCGCCTGACCACGAGGTCGCCCGGCAACGCGCAGGCGCTGCCCCGGCACCATCTCCACGGCCGGCACGAACTCGGTAGAGGGCGAGCCTTCTGCCGCGCCGCGCACCACCACCCTGCCCTCGACCAGCGTGATGTCCAAGGCATCTGGACGGCCCTCGATGGCCGGCGTGTAGCGCACCACAAACGCCGTGCCCGTGGCCGTCACCTCCGAACCCGCTGCTCGCACGACAAACGGCCGGCTCGCGTCCTTGGCCACCTCGAACAGCGCCTCGCCGCCGAGAACCTCCACGGTGCGCCGTGAGGTTCCAAGCTCAACCTTGACCCGCGTCGAGGTGTTCATCGACATGCGCGTGCCGTCCTGCAGCATCACAAGGCGCTGCTCGCCCACGCCGGTGTCGTAGCTGTCCCCGCCCCACCAAGGCCCGAAGACCAGCACACCGGCCACAAGCATCGTCGTCAGTGCCGTTGCAAGGGGCCATGGCTTGAAGCGCCGCCCTTCCCTTGCAGCCGGCTCGGGGCGTCGGTCTGCCGCCGCACGCGCCACCGCCGCCCGGTCTACGCCCGCCGCCTCCATCCACAGATCCGTCCCGCGCTCGAAGGCCAGGCGATGTGCGGCAGATTTGGCCTGCCAGGTCCTGCATTCGCGCTCCATGAGGTGGGATCGGTGTGGCCCGTGCAGCCGCGCAATCCACACTGCCGCCTCGGCTGCGATCTCCTGGGTCACCAGGGGCTCGGAGCCTTCCTCTGCACTGCCCCGCTCCTCCTTCGAACGCACGCCTACCAGTCCTTCATCAAGGTGATGAGCTGCATCGTCGCCTTGGCAACGTGCTTCTCCACCGTGCTGATGCTCAAGCCCTGCTGGTCGGCGATCTCCCGGTAGGTCAGGCCATCGACACGGTGAGCCAGGAAGATCTCGCGTGGCTTCTCGCCCAGGCGGCCCAGGCATTGCTCCAGCCGCGCCAGCCGTTCCCGGCCCAGCACCACCGATTCAACAGGCGGCGCGTCATCCACCAGGATGACTTCCTCCAGCACCACTTGCTCGCCGTGCACCACCCGCGCCCGGTGGGCGTCGATGGACAGATTGATCGCGGTGCGCATCAGGAAGGCCTCGGGCTCCAGCACCACCTGCTCTCGCTCGTAGCTGGCCAGACGTGCAAAGGCCTCCTGGATGTAGTCATCGGTCTCCTGGGTCGTCCCACGGCGCCTGAGCACCGAACGGATGCGGGAGAAGACCGCAGGCAATTGCTTCTTCATGATGAACCCTCCCAGGGTCAGTGGCCCAGTGACGCCAAGCCGGCTGCATCGGCGCCGACAACACGCCGCCTGGGCCGAGCCAACCCAGACAGCATGGAGAACTTGAGCCGCAACTCGTCCCGAGACAGCGTCTGAATCACGAACGACACCGCCGCGGCAACATCGGCAAAGGGACCATGGCGAGCCACGGCGCGGCGCAAGCCATGCCCCAGCTGCTCCAGGTACTCGTCGCCTGCGCGCACCAAGGCCCGGCGATGAGGGCGCAGCGCATAGAACGGCCGAAGCCCATCAAGCACCTCGGGCCAGTTGGGCGCCAACACGGTCGCCCTGCCCGGCCCTGAACCAGCCAGCAGGCGCTCCAGCGCAAGACGAGCTGCACGAACACCCGAGGCCTCGCGGACGGTACGCCGTGCTTCAGCGCGGAGCCCACCCAGGCTGGAAGCAGCAGGCACATCGCCCTGACCCAGAATCCGCTGGAACGGTGGCAACACCTTGATCCCCGGGCACACGGTCTGGGCATCAGCATCGGACGCACACAGCAGTGAGATCTTGTCGACGCCCCGGCAGTCAAGGTCATCCCAGACGCCCAGCGCTTCCCAGTCGCTGTCTGCCAGCACGCCTACCGCCCAGGTCACCTTCTGGTCGTGCGAAGCTCCATCGACAGGCATCACTTCGACATGCTGTTCATCGAAATCAGCACTGGCGTAGCGCCTACACAATGGCACTAGTTGCCGAGGATCTACGCCCTCCGTTTGCCCCACTGGACACAACCGTAGAACGCCCCGATTCCTCGGGGCTTGTCCAGATCGAGTGCTTCGCATGACTGCCCCAACCGGCGAGGAAAGGCATGCCGGCAGGCAAGTGTACGGCATATATGCCGTGGCCAACTAGACGTATCCGCGGAAATGCTATGGCTTGTGACCAAAGCCCTTTCCTCGCCCAAGACGCCGTCGGTCCGACCGTCTCCGCGCGCCGATTCTTTTGACCCCGTTGTAGCTGTTGCCTGCGGGTCGGTGTTGCGAGCATGGCGGGTGGAAAGAGGCATCGCCCAGGACGCGCTGGCGCTTCAGGCAGGAGTCGACCGCTCCTACTACGGCAAGCTCGAACGCGGAGAGCGCCAGCCGTCGTTATCCGTTCTGCTCAAGTGCGCCTCTGCATTCGGTCAACCTGCGGCAAGCCTAGTGGATGCAATCGAACGCGCAATAGGACGTGCGAGCAATGTCACTTGAGGATGAACACAGGTGCCCTTGCTGTTCTCGGCGTTGTCGACATCGGATGCGGCCCTGCGGCATTCCCCATGGCTGTTAGACCGGAGGCTGTTTCCGACCGCCGCAACAGGTCGAAAGAGGCAGTTGCATCGCACTGAATCGAGCGGCATCAAATTTCAGGAACAGGCTGTGAGCAGCCGGTCGCCACTCCTGAAACTCATCGCGACACGAGCGCTGGATTCGATGCCCATCAGCGGTCATTCACCAGGGCCGGCGATCGACCCTGAACCGACATTCGCGGGGCTGAACTCGACGCTCAAAAGCGGCCGGTGATGGTGGGTGCGGCGGCACCGTCTCGCGATGGGCAGTGAGGTCGTGCTCGCGGCCGGCCTCTTCGCTGCGGCCATCCGCCCGTACTGGCCGCGCAGGTGGAGCTCGCGCGGCTGGTCGTAACCCACACCTGGCTGATCAACGGTGTTGCCGGTCTGCTCTACAATTGGCTGCTATGGCACCGGCACCTAGAGGCGGCTATGGCCGCCCATGCCGCCACGCACCCGGCCCGTGGGCATGGCACGCAGTCGCACCCTGAAGTCGGCCCCCAATAAGACCAACGACGAGCAGGCATGGCGACCGCTGAACGCACCGACTTCATCGATCGCCTGCGCGTGGTGCTGACCCTGCTGGTGATCCTTCACCACACGGCCATCACCTATGGCGGCAGCGGGGGTTGGTTTTACCGCGAGGTTCGCGACCCGGGCACGGCCTCGAGCCTGTTGTTGACGATGTTCTGCGCCGTGAACCAGTCGTTCTTCATGGGCATGTTCTTCCTCCTCGCAGGCTATTTCACCCCGGCGTCGCTGGCACGCAAGGGCTTGCGCGCCTTCGCGCGCGACCGCGTGTTGCGGCTGGGTCTGCCGCTGCTGGTCTTCGGCTTCGTCCTGGGTCCGCTGACGGTGGCGCTGGCCGACGTTCGGGCAGGCCGCGGCTTTGCCGACGCCTGGCTTGAACAGCTTGCCGGGGGCACCTTCGTGATCGGCCCGCTGTGGTTCGCATGGGGTCTGCTGATCTTCTCGCTGGCTTTCGTGGGCTGGCGCCTCGTTCGGCCCGAACCCGCGCCCGACCCTGCACGGGCGTTGCCCTCGTCCCTGGCATGGCTGGCCGCGGCGATCACGGTAGGTGCGGCCGCGCTGGCGCTGCGGCAAGTCGTGCCCGTCGGGCAGGACGTGTTCGGCCTGCAACTGGGTTACTTCGCCTCCTACGTCTTTCTCTTCGGGCTCGGCGCCATGGCATGGCGGCACCGCTGGCTTGAGCGTGTGGATCGACGGAAGGCCGTAAAGTGGGGCTGGGTGACGCTGGCCACGATGCCGATCCTTTTTGTGGCAGCGGCCCTGGCCGGCGGACTCGAAGGCAAGCCTGTCAACTTCAGCGGCGGTCTCGGCATGCCCGCAGTGGTGTATGCGTTCTGGGAGCCTATGGTCGCCTGGGGGATCATCGCTGGGCTGCTGGTGGTCTTCCGAGCGCGCTTCAATCGGCCGAGCGCCCACTGGCAGGCGTGGAGCGGCCAGGCCTATGGCGCGTTTATCGTGCACGCGCCGATTCTGGTCGCGCTCGCAGTGGCGTCGGCGAACTGGCCGCTGCCGCCGCTCATTAAGTTTGCGGTCATCGGTAGCGCCGGCGTGCTCGCATCTTTCATGGTGGCGGCGATGCTTCTGAAAGTGCCTGGCGCACGGCGCGTGCTCTGACGTGGGCAGAGGACACTGCACCCACATGCCGCTGCGACTCAGCGCTGTGGACGTTCAGCAGGCGACGGCGAAGCTGCCGTTCGCAAGCACCCGCTCGTGGCCGGGTCGAGCCCGCCAGCTTTCGGAATTGCTCGCCCTGAAGCGGCCGTTCAGGACGCGATCTTTGAGCGACTGCTCTCAGGCGATGACGTTGGCGGAGCGGGCACCCGCACCCGGCCAGGAGCAGCCGGCCGCCGCAGGCAGCTTCTGGGCATCTTGGCTAGCCATGTTCGAGCCGCAGTCGAACATGGATGGTAATCATCATCCAAAGCCTGGTCCTGGAAGCGCCGGTTGAGGCGCGCAGGCCGTCAGGTGGGAGAATCGTTTTGTCGATCTTAGTCGTCACTTCGCATGACGATTGCAGGTCTTCACGAACTGCATCGGCCCGTCCATGTAGTTCTGTCCTGATCGCTCCTTCCAAATCTTCTCAAACAGGGGGCGGTAAGTGTTGTTCAGGCCTGTGATGTCGCTGACAAAGAAGTCGCAGGCGAGCTTCTCGTCGCAGACGCCCGCCTTGACGCATCCGGCGAGGTTCATGTAGAGGTCGACAAGCGTAAGTACGTGCTCGCGCAGCCCATGCTTGGACACAAAAGCATCAAGGGCGCTGAGTTCGTGGGGCGGCTTGAGGGCGGCGATCAGCTTCTTGTCGAACTCGTCGCGCAACGCCTTGTCCAGCATCACGGCATTCAGCGTCGTATGCGCCTTACCGATGTGCTCGGACTGCGATCGATCGACGTACTTGAGGGTCTCTTTGCTGCGCGCATCGTCAACCGCTGACGTGTATTGCAGCAGCGTAACCACCCCGGCGACCAAGGCCAGCAGGAGCGTCAGCTGGTCCTTGTTCGTGCCGGCCCAGGCCCACACCCCTTTGATCCTCGCGAGCGCTGCAGATGCCATGAGACTCCCGTTAACTGGTCGGGCAGGGACGAGGGCATTGATTGTCAGCCTCGCAGGTATCCTTCTTCTTGCAGGAGTCCTGGTTTACCGAGTAGGTAGCTTCCAGCTGCTTGCGAAAATCCGTGGAAGCAGCGAAATCGGCAACCAGACCCAAGCGATCCATATCTTTCTTGAACTGCGAGTCCTCCGTCGCCTTCTTCGTTGCCGATTCGAGGCTTTCAATGACACCCTTCGGCATCTCTGGCGGCCCGAACAGCCCGACGAACCCGAAAGCAGTGCCAGGTCGGTCCAGCTTGAAGTCTGATGCTTCATGGATCTGTATGGCCGGGAGCATATAGGAAGCGACTACCAGGGGCTTGGGCACTATGGCCACTGTTTTTTTGCCGGATGCAACGAGGCGCAAGACGTCATCAATCGGGCTCTGCGCGGAACGTCTAACACTGAAAGCCGGCAATCGGAGCCCGGCCAAGATCCGGGGCGCCTGGCGTCCAAGGAGAAGGACTTCGGGGCCGCCCTTGATGTCGGCAAGCGACTTGAGGGTCAGCCCTTTGGTAGTGACGAGTACGTAAGGCACGGAGACGATCCGCGCGATCGGTGTTAACTTTTGTCGAAACGCAATGGCCGCGTCATTGGTAATCAGGAGCGTGGAGCCATCCCGGGCGCTATTCTTGACAGTAATGACCCCGCCCTCCCCCGTGCTGATTTGATACTGGATCGCGCGGCGTTTCAACGGGATGAGCAACTGAGGGCCGATTCGTCGGGCCACCGTGTCTTCAATGTCGCCTGCAGGGCCGTCAATGATCAACAAAGCCGGTTGATCGTTCCCAAAGGGTTGCGCGCGCTCAGGCTTTGCCAGTGCGGCAACGCATCCGATCATGATGTGACGTCTGGTAGGCACAGTATTCCTCCGGTCAATGGCGGAAAGTGCAATCGGAGGAGGTGGGCGTCAACCCCATAGTTGGGGATGAATCGGGGTGGCGGCGGAAGTATCGAACGGTTGCACCGGCTAGCCGTGTTTTGCAGCGAACAGCTTCGCCACACGCTGAATATCCACGTTGACCGGCAGCTTTCCGACAGAGAGTTCGGGAGGACGAACGCCTGCAACGGGTCGATTGCCGGCCCTCGCCAATGACCGCTGACCGGCGCCCAATCTCGCGCCCAGGCCACGTCTAGGTTGCCCAACGTCGAGCGGCCGCTGCCGCTGCAGAACCGAAGTTGGGCTATCCGCCAGACTCCCTGTCTCCTTGTGAATAGCGACTGGGTGATTGCCCGACATGCCGGGAGAAGGCCACGCTGAAGCTGCTCGTCGAGCCATATCCGACGCGTTCGGCTACCTCGGCGACGGCCAAGCGATCCTTGCTCAGCAGACCCTTGGCAATCTCCATGCGCCAGCCGAGCAGATAGTCCATCGGTGCGGTGCCCACGGTACGTGTAAAGCGTTCGAAAAATGCCGAGCGGGACAGTGCGGCGATTTCTGCCATTTGAGCCACGGTCCAGGGGCGAGCCACATCCGCGTGCAAGTGCTGGAGAACCGGAGCCAGACGCACATCCCCCAGCCCGCGCAGCAGACCGGGAGGCGCACTTCCCGCTGTCGTCCAGCGCATCGCTTCGATGAGCAGCATGCCGACGAGATGCGACAGCATGAGGTCCTTGCCCGGCTTCGGGTCTTCGTACTCCTCGCCCACCATGGGCACCAGCTGGGCCAGCCGTTGCGACCCTTTCACGTGGACCACCCGCGGCAGCAGGGCAACGAGCAGCTTGGGGTCGGCGCCGTCGAACAGGAAGGCGCCACCCAGCGAGCGCATGTCCGGCTCGCCGTCCAGCTCGCCGTGGCGCCGCTCGCCATTGCCACCGGGCACGAGCTTGGGGTCGATATGAACGGTCGGCGCGGGACCGAAGCTGGAGATCGTGAACGGCGGGGTAGACGGCAGGAGCACGAAGTCGCCGGCGCTGAGCGTCAGCGGCTCGTGCCCGTTAACCGCCAGCAGGCAGCTGCCCTCCAACATGATGCAGAAGCTGGGCTGGCCATATTCGGCGTAGCGCACCGCCCACTCGCCCTTGCCGCTGATGAGGTTGGCAAAGACAGCGCGAGGCCGCATCAGCCGGACTACCTCCGCGAGCGGGTCACTCATGGCTCGAATCTTCCATGGACTGGACGATGGCTAAACAAAATAGGATATTCAACTGTATCGAGTCCGGTTTCACATCGGTATCGTGAGGTCTTCTTTAACCCCATCACAAGGGCCTCGATATGAAAACCGTACTGATCACCGGCTGCTCCTCGGGCTACGGCCTTGAAATCGCACGCCATTTTCTCGCTCAGGGTTGGTGTGTCATCGCCACCATGCGCACACCCCGCGCCGATCTCCTGCCGGCGTCGGACCGCCTGCGCCTGCTGGCACTCGATGTAACCAAGCCAGACAGCATTGCAGCGGCCATCGCGGCCGCCGGCCCCATTGACGTGCTGGTCAACAATGCCGGCATCGGCGTCGTGGGCGCCTTCGAGGCGACGTCGCTGGACATGGCACGCGAGGTGTTTGAGACCAACACCTTTGGCGTGATGGCCATGATGCAAGCCGTCATCCCGCAATTCCGCCAGCGTCGCGCGGGCGTCATTGTCAACGTAACGTCCAGCGTGACCCTGGCGCCGATGCCCCTGGCCGGCGTGTACACGGCCAGCAAGACCGCAATCACCGGACTGACCGGCTCGTTGGCCTTCGAACTTGCAGCCTTCGATGTGCGAGTCAAGCTTGTCGAACCGGGCTATGCCCCTACCACCCGTTTCGCTGAGAACGGGGCTGCGCGCATCCAGGGACTGATCCCGGAGGCCTACGTGCCCTTCGCCGGACCCATCTTCGCGGCATTCGCCCAGCCGGCGGCCGTCACGACCGAGCAGGACGTGGCTAAGGTGGTCTGGCAGGCCGCCAACGACACCTCGGAACGCCTGCGCTTTGCAGCCGGGGCGGACGCCGTCGCCCTGGCCGACGCGGCCTGACTCGCCGTAGCGCCCCACGTAGAGCTGATGATGGCATCTCGATTCACCGTCGTCGGCACGCTGGTCGCCAGCTCCCGTCAGCGCTTGACATCTTCGGCTGCGCCAGCAATCGCGACGGGGCCCCGTCGGCATTGAGCCCCGCCTGCTAACCGACGTCGCGCCGGTGAGCAACGCAGATCGACGACGGCAGAGCGCCGCATTGATTCTTCGCGGCGGCGGCCTGCACGGCTTTGCGCACCTTGGCGCCCTGCGCGCTCCGGTGGAAGCAGGCATACAGCCCAACACCGCTGTCGGGAGCTGTGCGCGAGCGGTGTTGGGGCGACCTACGCCAGCGGCCTGTCGACCACCCAGATCTAAGCCATCGCCGGAGACCAAAAGCCGGCCTCGCTGATCGACTTCACATCCAGCACCAGCAGCGTCACGCGCGGCGACCGCATCGCGAGCTGGATCAACATGCTGACGGTGGGAGCTGCGATCGAAGCACGCCCGCGCCAATTCACCGTGGTCGCTACAAAGCTGAACGGCGGCGACGCGGTACTGCTCGCCGAGGGCTCGCCTGGCCGGGCGAGTCCTCGACTCGAAGACATAATTTTTGGTAGGCAACATCACGCCCCAGGACGTAGACGCTGAGCTTCAAGCTTTGGCCTCGTTACGCTCGCGACGCAATTCATCCAGGGTGCCGGACTGCCCGATAGCCAAGAGTTCCAGCTCCATGCCAAGCACGGCCAGGACCGCCAGAAGTTTGCGCGCACCAAACTCTGCCGCCCGCCCGCGCTCGAAGCGCGACAGCGTTTCAGCAGTGATGCCTACGTGGACAGCCACAGCTCCCTACTGTAGGCCCAGTGCCCGACGACGGGCAGCGACAGCTGCAACTAGCTCTTGAAGAGTCTGCAATTGATGTTTGCGTCAATTTATTGATGAGACAGGTGAAATTTGACGTAAAGATCAAATTTCACCAGTGCCCCAGTAGGAAACGATTTCCAACGTCAGAAATCCTCTATGGCTGCGTGATTGACTCCTCCCTACAGCTTCATCAGCCAGGCTGGCATCGACGGGGCCATCGCAACTATCTGGTTAATGCACGGGGATGAACCAAACCAAGGGTCTCGGGGCATGGCCCTGAGTGCATCCGGAAGGGAACAATTGCGCAGGGAGCCACAGAACTACACGGGCTTGTGGCAAAGCTTGTCGTCGATGTGGCGCGCTGCGAACCCGCCAAAAAGTCGGTCATCAAGCCGCCGTCTGAGGCAAGCTTCTAATCAGACTCCCAACCCCGCTGTCGCGGGCCAGGCGTTCGCAAACAAACAGTCTTTGCGCTACAAGGTGGACGGCAGCGCCGAGATGACCGACCGACCATTGGTGCGGGCTTGTGCGAGCCCGTTAATCAGCATGGTCCGGGAATCGTCGGCGACATTGGCGAGCGCAGCGATGCGCATCCCGTTTGTGAGATCGACGCCAACTTCGACGTTTCCCATGGCGCTGCCGTCACTCAACAATGTTGGAGCAAGCCATGCCAATTCGCAAGCGAGAAGATGAGGTGTGCCCCCATGCTTATAGGGTGGTAGGCCGTGCAGGACTTGAACCTGCGACCAAAGGATTATGAGTCCTCTGCTCTAACCAACTGAGCTAACGGCCCCCTGGGGAGTACCGGCCTTGCACCGGAAGCCGCGCATTGTATAGGCGCGGCTGCGGTCTCTGTCCGATATGCGCTCTACTTCTGCGACAGCGCGTTCGTCACCATCCGCGAGGTGATGTCGACGATCTGGATCATGCGGTCGTAGGCCATGCGGGTGGGGCCGATCACGCCGAGGGTGCCGACCACCTGGCCGTCGACCTCGTAGGGGGCGGAAACGATGGACAGTTCCTCGAAGGGCACAACCTGGCTCTCGCCGCCGATGTAGATGCGCACGCCCTCGGCGCGGCTGGAGACATCGAGCAGGCGCATCAACTGGGTCTTCTGCTCGAACACATCGAACAGGCGGCGCAGGCTGCCCATATCGTTGCTGAAGTCCTGCATCGTCAGAAGATTGCGCTCGCCGGAGATGACGACACGCTCCTCCTCATGCTCCAGCGCCTCAGTGCCGACCTGCACGGCCGCGCTCATCAGCCGGCCGATCTCGCCGCGCAGTGCGTCAACCTCGCTCTTGATGCGCTCGCGCACCGCCTCCAGACTCAGCCCGGCATAGTGGGCATTGAGCCGGTTGCTGGCCTCGGCGAGCTCAGGCTGGGTCAGGTCTTGAGCGGTGAAGATCACGCGGTTCTGCACATCGCCGTCGGGCGAGACCATGATGACCAGCACCCGGCGTTCGCCCAGACGCAGAAACTCGATGTGGTGGAACACGCTGGGCTTGCGCGGCGCGGTGACGACGCCAACGAAGCTGGACAGATTGGACAGCAGCTGGGCAGCGCTGGCGATCACGCGCTGTGGCTGATCGGGCTGCAGTTGCGAGGACTCGATGGGCCTCAGGTCGGCGCCGACGATGGAGGCGGGCTGGGCCGTCAGCATGGTGTCGACGAACAGCCGATAGCCACGCGCGGTCGGGATCCGGCCGGCGCTGGTGTGCGGGCTGGCGATCAGGCCCAGCTCCTCCAGGTCGGCCATCACATTGCGTATCGTCGCCGGACTCAGCTCCAGGCCAGAGGCCTTGGAAAGCGTGCGCGAACCGACGGGCTGTCCGTCCGCGATATAGCGTTCGACCAGGGTTTTCAGCAGTGATTTGGATCGCTCGTCGAGCATGGTTTTCATTGTACGGACTACCGCGCCCGAGTCAGCGGGTGTTCACATCGCTGTGGTGTAATTCTGCGCATGGCCAAGCGTTTTCAACATGTCGCGATCGTGGGCAAGCATCAGGCCCGGGGTATCCGCCCGGTGCTGGAGGAGATCGCCGACTTCGTGACCGGCCTGGGGCTGGAGGTCTCGCTGGAGCGCGACACCGCGCTGAACACCGGCATTACCGACTTCGAAGCCCTGTCCAACGAGGAGATGGGCGCACGCTGCGACTTGGCAATCGTCGTCGGCGGCGACGGCACGATGCTGGGCTTTGCCCGCGAGATGGCCCGCTACGGCACGCCGCTGGTGGGGATCAACCAGGGCAGGCTGGGCTTCATCACCGACATTTCGGTTGAGAAGTTCCGCGAGGCGCTGGCGCCGATACTCGCCGGCGACTTCGAGATGGAGCAGCGCGCGATGCTGGAAGGCGCAGTCTGGCGCGACGGCGAGGTGATCTTTTCGGGCCTTGCCCTCAATGATGTGGTGGTCAGCCGGGGTGCGACGGCCAGCATGGTGGAGATCAAGGTCGACGTGGGCGACGAGTTCGTTGCCAATATGCGGGCGGACGGCGTGATCGTCGCCTCGCCTACCGGATCGACCGCCTACTCGCTGTCCTCTGGCGGGCCGATCCTGCATCCCAGCATCGCGGGCTGGGTTCTGGTGCCGATTGCCTCGCATGCACTTTCGAACCGCCCCATCGTGCTGCCCGACACGGGCGAGGTGAGGCTGGAGATCGTGGCCGGCCGCGATGCCAGCGTCAATTTTGATATGCAAAGCCTGGCCAGCCTCCTGCACGGCGACCGCATCACGGTGCGCCGCTCGGCCCACAAGGTTTGCTTTTTGCATCCGCAAGGCTGGAGCTATTACGCGACCTTGCGCCGCAAGCTCCGCTGGTACGAGGGAGTGTCCTGATGCTTCGCCGACTGAGCTTGCGCGATTTCGTCATCGTACCGGAGCTGGAGCTTGATTTCGCCGATGGTTTCGCCGTGCTCACCGGCGAAACCGGCGCCGGCAAATCCATCCTGGTCGACGCCTTGCAGCTAGCACTGGGCAGCCGTGGTGACGCTGGCGTCGTGCGCGAAGGCGCGGCCCGGGCCGAGATCAGCGCCGAGTTCGACTGCCCGGTCCGACTGAACAGCTGGCTCGACGAGGCAGGCTTCGACACGGGCGACAGCCTGCTGCTGCGCCGCGTGATCGATGCCCAGGGCAAGAGCCGCGCATGGATCAATGGCAGCGCCGCCACTGTGGCCCAGTTGCGCGAGACGGCCGACAGCCTGCTCGACATTCATGGCCAGCATGCCTGGCAAGGGCTGACCCGCCCGGCTTCGGTGCGCGCGCTGCTGGACGCATTCGCCGGTCTCGACACCGCGCCGCTGGGCCAGGCCTACGCGCAATGGAAACAGCTCAGCGAACGGCTAGAAGCCGCGCAGACCCGCTCGGGCGAGTTGGGCCGCGAGCGCGAACGCCTGGCCTGGCAGATCGACGAAGTGGCCAAGCTCTCACCCGGCGCCAACGAGTGGGAGGAGCTCAACAGCGAGCATCAGCGCCTCTCGCACGCCGCCGCGCTGATCGAGGGCGCGCGGGCTGCGCTGGAGGCCATCGAAGGCAGCTCCGGCGAGGCTGAACAAAATGCCGAGAGCCTGACCGAGCAGGCGCTGGACAAGCTGCAGCAGGTGCTGGACTACGACAGCGCGCACCTGGCGCCAGCGGTCGAGGCGCTGCAGGGCGCGCAGGCCCAGCTGCGCGACGCGGCGCACACGCTGTCCACCTATCTGCACGGCGCCGATCTGGAGCCCGAGCGACTGCAGGAGCTGGACGAGCGCCTGTCGGCCTGGATGAGCTTGGCGCGGCGCTATCGCCGAGTGCCCGCCGAGCTGCCGGCCCTGCTGTCGCAGTGGCGGGCCGAGCTAGCGGCGCTGGATGAAGCCAGCGATCTCGCCGCGCTGGAGAAGACTCTGGCTGCAGCCCGCAACGCCTTTGAGCACGAGGCCAGGCGCATCAGCAAGGAACGCAGCAAGGCCGCGCCGCAGCTGGCCGCCGCAGTCACGCAGGCGATGCAGCAGTTGGGCATGGCGGGCGGCGCATTCGAGGTGGCCTTGCTGGCGCAGGAGCAGCCGCAAAGCTTCGGCCTTGAATCTGTGGAGTTCATGGTGGCCGGGCATGCCGGCAGCACACCGCGGCCGCTGGCCAAGGTGGCCTCGGGCGGCGAGCTCTCACGCATCGCCCTGGCGATCGCTGTGACAACCAGCCAGCTTGAGCAAGAAGGCGCGGGCACGCTGATCTTCGACGAGATCGATGCCGGTGTGGGCGGCGCGGTGGCCGAAACCGTAGGCCGGTTGATGAAGCAGCTGGGCCGCGAGCGCCAGGTGCTGGCCGTCACCCACCTGCCCCAGGTGGCAGCCTGCGCCGACCACCACTACCTGGTCTCTAAGGCCTTGCGCGCCGGCACCACTGCCAGCGAGGTGCAGGCGATTGCCGGCGAGACCCGAGTGCAGGAGATTGCCCGCATGCTGGGCGGCGAGCGACTATCCTCGGCCAGCCTGGCTCATGCGCAGGAAATGCTGACCCTGTCGGCGGCGGGGGCGCCGCGCGGCAACCAAGATGTGAAGAACAGGACGACGAAATCATGAGTGGCGCAGTTCCGCAAAGCGATGTGGTGCTTGTCACCGGCATGGCCGGTGGCGGCAAGTCGGTAGCCATGCATGCGCTGGAGGATGCGGGCTTCTTCTGCGTGGACAACTTGCCGCCCGAGCTGCTGACCCCCTTCCTGGCCGTCGAGAAACAGCGCGGCGAACGTCGGGTTGCAATTGCGGTCGATGTGCGCAGTGAGGGCTCGCTGCCGCATCTGCTTCCGCTGATCAAGCAACTGCGCGCCGAAGGCGTCGCGGTCCGCTCGATCTTTCTGGACGCCAATGACGAGACCCTGGTGCGGCGGTTTTCAGAGACCCGCCGGCCCCATCCGCTGCGCAGCGGGCAACGCGACGCGGGCAGCGATGGCGGGGATGCGCACCGAGCCCTGCTTGACGCGATCTCGCTGGAGCGCGAGCTGCTGGCCGCACTGCGCGTCGAGTCCACCGTGATCGACACCAGCCTCTTGCGCGCGGCCCAGCTGCGCGCCTGGGTGCGCGATCTGGTTTCGGTCAAGGGCGAGTCACTGACCCTGGTGTTCGAGTCCTTTGCCTTCAAGCACGGCGTACCCAGCGACGCCGATTTCGTCTTCGATGTGCGGGTACTGCCCAACCCCTATTACGACCGCGAGCTGCGCCCACTGACTGGTCGCGATGCGCCAGTGGCCGACTATCTGCAGGCCCAGCCCGAGGTCAATCTAATGCTGGGCCAGATCAGCGGTTTCCTGCGCCAGTGGCTGCCCAATTTCGCGGCAGACCAGCGCAGCTATCTGACCGTCGCTATCGGCTGCACAGGCGGCCAGCATCGCTCGGTCTATTTGGTTGAGACCCTGGCTAGGCAGTTCGCCAGCCACGGACATGTGCTCAAGCGCCACCGCGAGCTGGACGCCAAATAAGACTCAAACGGCTCTAGATTCCTCGTCGCGGGCCGACATCAGCACCAGGGCTACGACGGTGACGACCGGGAAGAGCAGCACCATGCCCATCATCCAGCCCAGCAGTGGCCGGCCGTCGCGCTTGAGCGCCAACGCCATATAAGTCCAGTGCGCGATCAGGCTGGCCGCCAGACCGAGGGCTAGCAAGGTCATCTTGGCGCCGTTGACCTCGTCTTCGGAGGTGCCGGCCGAGACCAGGAACCAGAGGCAGCAAGCAGCCACCAGCAGAGCGATCAGGGCGGATTCGACGGCGCTTTTAACCAGGGGCTTCATATTGCGTTCAGGATGGAATGCGGTGGCGCAGCATACGCCTAGAAGATCAGCTTTTTCAACGGTGCCGGCAGCGCATAGTCAGCCAGCTTCTCGCGCGCCACCCAGCGGCCCGCGCCGACGGCGGCAGCGCTGTCGAGAACGGCACGACGCGGATGCAGTACCCAGTCGAAATGTGTCAACGCATGCTCCACCCTGGGCATCACCTCCAGCTCGGCACCCACCAACTGGGCCTGGTTCAGCAACGCCTGCTCGTCATCAAACATCGGCAGCGTCCACAGGCCGGCCCACACTCCGGTATCGGGGCGCTGCTGCAGCAGGACCTGACCCTTGTGTTCCAGCCACAGCCACCAGTTCTCACGCCGGCCGCGCTTGAGCTTTTTGGTCTTGACCGGGTAGCGCGTCGGCTCGCCCTCGGCGCGGCCACGGCACAGCTCGCTGACTGGGCATAGCAGGCACTGCGGCGCACGCGCGGCGCACAGGCTGGCGCCCAGATCCATCAATCCCTGGGTGTAGGCGCCGATATCGGCTGCCGCAGTTGGCAGCACATCCGTCGCATGCCGCCACAGCAGCTTTTCCTGCGCGCTGCTGGCCATATCGCCGTCGAAGGCCAGCACCCGGCTCAGCACCCGTTTGACATTGCCGTCGAGAATCGCGACCCGCTCGGCGAAGCAGAAGGCCGCGATCGCCGCAGCGGTCGAGCGGCCGATGCCGGGCAGCTCCTGCAGTTGCGCCGCGCTGGGCGGAAACAGGCCCCCATGCTGCTGCGCAACGGCCACCGCGCAGCGATGCAGATTGCGAGCGCGGCTGTAGTAGCCCAGGCCGGCCCACATCGTCAGCACCTCGTCCAGACTGGCCGCGGCCAGATCGACAACGCTAGGAAAGCGTTCGAGAAAGCGCTGGTAATAGCCCAGCACCGTCGTCACCTGGGTCTGCTGCAACATGATCTCGGACAGCCAGACGCGGTAGGGGTCGCGGGTGTTCTGCCAGGGCAGGGCGTGGCGACCGTGCTGGCGCTGCCAGGCCACCAGCACAGCGGCAAAGTCGGCGGGCAGGACTATCTCTTTTGACATGTGGGACAGAAAAAGGTCGAACGTTGGCCCTGGACGATGCGGCGTATCGGCGTTTGACAGACCCGGCAGGACTCGCCCTCGCGGCCGTAGACCTGAGCCTGCATCTGGAAGCTGCCGGCCACGCCGTGGGCGTCCTTGAAGTCGCGCAAGGTCGTGCCGCCGGCCTCCACCGCCGCGCCGAGCACTTGGCGCACCGCGGCGGCCAAACGCGCGCAGCGCGGGCCGCTCAGGCGGCCGGCCTGGGCGCGCGGGTCGATCCCAGCCAGGAACAAGGCCTCGCAGGCGTAGATATTGCCAGCGCCGACGACGATGTCACCTGCCAGCAGTGCCTGCTTGATTGCGACACGACGCCCCGACAGGCCGACTTTCAGATGCGGCCCGTCAAAACGCGGGTCGAAGGGCTCCAGCCCGAGGCCGGCCAGCAGCTTGGCCGCCGGCCCCTGCTCCAATGACTCGGACCAGACCACGGCGCCAAAGCGCCGCGGGTCGTTCAGCCGCAGCAGCCCCTGGCTGGTGCGCAGATCGAAATGGTCGTGTGGCCCAGGCTCGGCCGGCCGCGTCTGGAAGGCCAGGGAGCCCGACATGCCCAGGTGCAGCAGCAAGCCGCCGCCGCTCGCGCCGCCGCCGTGCAGCGGCAGCCACAGGTATTTGCCGCGCCGCGTCACCGCGCCGACCTCGCGCCCCAGCATCACCTGCTCGGCCACGCCCAACGGCCAGCGCAGCGGCTTGCCCAGTCGCACACCTTGCACGCGCGCGCCGGCGATCGCATCGGCAAAGCTGCGGCGGGTGACTTCGACTTCGGGCAGTTCAGGCATGGCGCGGATGATAAGTGGCCTCTGGCATGGCCCTGGTCCGAGGGCGCACTTCTAGAATCAACAACAATCCAGCAATGTGGCGCTTGCATAGTGGGCGCAACACGAACGCTGTTCTCAGGAGCTGTCATGCCCAAGTTCTTCCCTCGCCCGACCGGCCCGGCCCGGCTGCTGGCGGCCTCCGGCCTTGTTGTGCTGGCTTTGCTAAGCCCGCTGGCCCAGGCCGGCACGGCTGCCAGCGCGCCCACGCCCAGCAACTCCGATATGGACGCGCCACTGTTCTACCAGTTGCTGGTCGGCGAGATGGAGCTGCGCTCGGGCCAGCCCGGCGTGGCCTTCCAGGTACTGCTCGATGCGGCGCGCCGGACCAGCGACGGCGAGCTCTACCGCCGCGTCATCAATATCGCGCTGCAGGCCCGCGCCGGCGACCAGGCCCTGATCGCGGCCCGGGCATGGCGCGAAGCCATCCCCGACTCGGTCGAGGCGCACCAGATGGTGATCCAGCTGCTGGTGGCACTGAACAAGCCGGAAGAAGTGGTGGCGCCGCTGCGCAACATGCTGGCGATCACGCCCGAGCCGCAACGCAACGTGGTGCTGGCCTCGATACCGCGCCTGTTTCAGCGAGCACCCGAACCCAAGCGGGTCTATGCCGCGCTGGCACCGGTGCTGGAAGCGGCGTCCGAGCAGCCGGCCACCCGCATGATGGCCTTGCTGGTGCAGGGCCGGCTGGCGCTGAGCGCCGAGCAGGCGGACAAGGCCCTGAGTCTGACCCAGACCGCGGCCAAGGACTTCCCCGAGGCCGATGAACCGCTGCTGCTGGCGTTGGATTTGTTGCCGAGCAGGTCCGAGGCCGAGAGCCTGATCACCGCCCGTCTGCAGGCCAAGCCCGACCACCACGATCTGCGCCTGGCCTACGGGCGCGCGCTGGCACGCGCCCAGCGCGCCGCCGACGCGGCCCGAGAGTTCCGCATCGTCACCCAGGCCAGGCCGGACGACAGCCAGCCCTGGTATGTGCTCGGAGCGCTGGAGCTGGACCTGCGTCACCCGGAAGCGGCCGAGAAAGCCCTGCAGGCCTTTTTGGAGCGGCTTGACGACAAGGACAGCAACAAGGACTCCCGCCAGCAGGCCTGGCTGTTGCTGGCCCAAGCCGCCGAGATGCGCGGCGACCTGAAGACGGCTGAGTCCTGGCTGGCCCGCATCGACAACCCGCAGCGCGCGCTGGAGGTCACTTATCGCCGCGCCTCGCTGATGGCACGCCAGGGCCAGTTGGCCAAGGGCCGCGCGCTGCTACAGGCCCTGCCGGGCGAACGCGACGAGGACGCTCGCGCCAAACTAATGGCTGAGTCCCAGTTGCTGCGCGATGCCCGCCAATGGGAGGCCGCTCACCAAGTACTGGCACAGGCCAATACCCGCTTCCCAGCCGATGCCGATCTGATCTACGAGCAGGCCATGATGTCCGAGAAGCTAGGCCGTATGGACGAGATGGAGTTGCTGCTGCGCCGGGTGATGGAAATCAAGCCCGAGCACTACCACGCCTACAACGCGCTCGGCTACTCGCTGGCCGAGCGCAACGAGCGCCTGCCCGAAGCCAAGACCCTCATCGCCAAGGCGCTGGAGTACGCACCCAGCGAGCCCTTCATCGTCGATAGCCTGGGCTGGGTCGAATACCGCATGGGCAATCACGCGGAGGCCCTGCGCCTGCTGCGTCAGGCCTACCAGTCGCGGCCCGATGCCGAGATTGCCGCCCACCTGGGCGAGGTGCTGTGGGTCAGCGGCCAGCAGGAAGAGGCCCGCAAGGTCTGGGGAGAAGGCGCCAAGCGTGACCCCAAGAACGAGGCCCTGCGCGAGACCCGCCAGCGCCTGAAGGCTGGCCGATGAGCCGACGCTGGGCCGGCCTGGCACTGGCGGTCTTGCTCAGTGCCTGCGCCGGTCTGAAGCCCCCGCCTGTTCACATCCCTACCGAAGGCGATCTGAGCCTCAGCGGCCGACTCTCGGTGCTGGTGGAAGGTGGCCAGGGCGGCAATGCCGCCTTCGAGCTGCTGGGCTCGCCGAGCGCCGGACAGTTGGAGCTCAGCACGCCGCTGGGCAGCCTGTTGGCGCGCGCGTTTTGGTCGCGCACCGAGGTGCGGCTGCAGACCCCCAAGGAAGAGCGCCTCTTCGATGATCTGGATGCGCTGAGCCGCGAACTGCTGGGCGAGGCGATTCCAGTGGCCGCGCTGTTCGATTGGCTGCGCGGCCGGCCCTGGCCCGGCGCGGTTAGCGAGACCCTGGCCAGCGGCGGCTTCTCGCAGCTCGGCTGGACGGTCGATCTGTCCCAGTTCGACAACGGACTGGTGCTGGCCAAGCGCCAAGCCGCGCCCGCCGTCACCCTGCGCGCCCGCCTGGAGCGCTGATTCCTTTTTGTCGCTATGCCCCTCGCTCTCTACGATGTGCCGGCCCCTGCCAAGCTGAACCTGTTCCTGCATGTGGTCGGCAAGCGACCCGACGGCTACCACCTGCTGCAGTCGATCTTTGCACTCGTCGACTGGGCCGACACGCTGCACTTCGAACGCCGCAGCGACGGCCAACTGGCCCGCCATGACGGCGCCGATGCAGCGGCCGCCCTACCCGCTGACGACCTCTGCCTGCGCGCCGCGCGCCTGCTGCAGACCGAGAGCGGCTGCGCATTCGGGGCCGACATCCATCTCGAGAAGCGCCTGCCCGCCGGCGCCGGCATGGGCGGCGGATCCTCAGATGCCGCCTCGACCCTGCTGGCACTGAACCGGCTCTGGGGCCTGAACTTGCCGCGCTCGCGTCTGCTGGCGCTGGGCCTGCGCCTGGGCGCCGATGTGCCCTTCTTCATCGGCGGACGCAGTGCTTTTGTCGAGGGCATCGGTGAGATCCTGCACCCGATCACCCTGCCGCCGCTGGGCTTTGCTGTGCTCAAACCGCCCACCGGCATCTCTACACAGCAAATATTTTCGAGCCCCCTCTTGGCAAGATCGAAATCCGTGGCTATAGTAGCGGGCTTTCCTGCACACAATAGCAGCGAAGACAAAAACAGAACATCGAGTGATTCACAGAGTGTTTTGTCGGCGTCGCAAGCGGCTGATGTGGTGAGGTTGGATGCAGAAGGTGTGGCGCTGCTGGCGAATGGTTTTGGTCGAAATGACCTGCAAAAACCGGCCGAGGCAAGCTGCGCAGAAGTAGTCCAGGCTCTGCAGCTGCTAGAGAAACGATTCGGCAATAGCCGGATGACGGGTTCGGGCAGCGCGGTGTTCGCGAGAGTGGATACGGCGGCAAGCGGGAAAGATGGTATGTCTGACCTACCTATCGACTGGGTTCCTCAGGGATGGGTTGCTAAGATGTGCCGCAGTTTGGACGTTCACCCGCTGTGCGGATGGGCTGAAGACTGAGCAAAGTTATAGGGTGCTGCAGCTCTGCAGTGTCCTGTGTAGGGGCGTCGCCAAGTTGGTTAAGGCATCGGATTTTGATTCCGACATGCGCAGGTTCGAATCCTTCCGCCCCTGCCAAATTTCTTTAGTTGTTCACCTCCGGGACCCGCTGGGCTGGCCACGGGGCCATTGATTCAAAGGATGGCCCGCTCGTGCTGCTCAATACCGTCCTCTTCACCGGTAACGCCAATCCGGTTCTCTCCCAGGAAATCGCCACCCATCTGGGCCTAGAGCTCGGACGCGCCGTGGTCGGTCGCTTTTCTGACGGCGAAGTCACCGTCGAGATCCAGCAAAACGTGCGTGCTCGCGACGTGTTCGTGATCCAGCCGACCTGTGCGCCGACCAACGAGAACCTGATGGAGCTGCTGATCATGGTCGATGCCCTGAAGCGCGCAAGCGCTCGCCGCATCACCGCCGTGATCCCTTACTACGGTTACGCCCGCCAGGACCGCCGCCCCCGCAGCACCCGTGTGCCGATCTCGGCCAAGGTGGTGGCCGATCTGCTGGAAACCGTCGGCGTCGAGCGCTTGCTCACGATGGACCTGCATGCCGACCAGATCCAGGGCTTCTTCGACATCCCGGTCGACAACATCTACGCCAGCCCGGTGCTGCTGTCGGACCTGAAGGCCCGCAACTATTCCAACCTGGTGGTGGTCAGCCCCGACGTCGGCGGCGTGGTGCGCGCCCGTGCGCTGGCCAAGCAGCTGGGTTGCGACCTGGCGATCATCGACAAGCGTCGCCCGGCCGCCAATGTCTCTGAAGTGATGCACGTGATCGGCGAGATCGACGGCCGCAACTGCGTGATCATGGACGACATGATTGACACCGCCGGCACCCTGGTGAAAGCCGCCGAGGTGCTGAAGGATCGCGGCGCCAAGAGCGTCTTTGCCTACTGCACCCACCCCATCCTGTCAGGTCCGGCGATCGAACGCATCTCGGGCTCGCAGCTCGATGAGGTCGTGATCAGCAACACTATTCCGCTCTCCGACGCTGCCAAGGCCTGCGGCAAGATCCGCCAGCTGTCGGTGGCCTTTCTGTTTGCCGAGACGATTCGCCGCATCTCGGACGGCGAGTCGGTCACGTCGCTGTTTAGCGAGCAGAACAACAATTTCTGATCGCCTGCCTTCGGGCAAGCGTCAAAGCCGCAGCCGCTACAGGCTGCATCACCGAGCAGCCTGGTCGCGGGCGCTCATCCATATTGGAGTACGTTATGAAATTCGTCGCTTTTGAGCGCACATTGCAGGGGACCGGAGCGAGCCGCCGCCTGCGCATTGCAGGCAAGGTGCCTGGCATCGTCTTCGGTGCCGGCGAGCCCGCAATGATCGAGCTGGATCACAATGCGCTGTTCCACGCCATGAAGAAGGAAGCCTTCCACAGCACCATCCTCGAGATGGAACTCAACGGCGCCGTTTCGCAAGTGCTGCTGCGTGACTACCAGATGCACCCGTACAAGCCGCAAGTGCTGCACGCTGACTTCCAGCGCGTGGACGGCACCACCAAGATCACCAAGAAGATCCCGCTGCACTTCATCGGCGAAGAGAACTCGGTGGCCGTGAAGACCGACAAGTGCACGGTCAACCACATCATCACCGAGCTGGCCATCACCTGCTTGGCCCAGCAACTGCCCGAGTTCATCGAAGTGGACCTGAGCGGCCTGACCCTGGGTCACTCGCTGCACGTCAATGACCTGAAGCTGCCCGCAGGCGTCAAGGTCGTGACCCACGGCAAGCCGAACCCCGCCGTGGCCACCGCCGTTGCACCGGTCGCCGAAGAGGTGATCGTGGCTGCTGCTGCCCCGGCCGACGACGGCAAGGGCAAGAAGAAGGGCAAGAAGTAAGCCCTGCGCTGCTTCTCTCTGAGTCTTGCAAAGGGCCCTTCGCAGTCCGTGTCAATACTCTGGCACTGACCAGAAGCCCTGAAGACAATGCCCTGCAACGCAAGTTGCAGGGCATTGTTCGTCATGGGCTATGTACAAGGACAGAGTCGAGACCAGGGCA
>NZ_JAPFGP010000031.1 GCF_026241155.1 Paucibacter sp. PLA-PC-4 | reverse complement strand
CGATCTGGCGGGCGGCGTCGAGCAATGCACTGGCCACCGGCTGCGGGTTGCGGGCAGGGCCAACATGGACCGGGCCGCCGACACCTCGACGCCTCGCATCGGGCGTGCCCGCATAGTTCTCCACCCGTTGGTAGATCTTCAGAACAGACTCGTACCCCCAGGCTGAATTCCCACTCTCCTGCGCGAAGTCTTCCCAGTCGTTCATATGCCCGCGCGCCCACAGCATCACGTTGATGCTCGAGCCACCACCCAGGACGCGCCCCATATTGAGCGGGATCTGGCGATTGTTGACATGGGGGTTGGGTGCACCACTGAAGTTCCAGTCACGCTCGGAGCCCAGGTTCAGCGGCCAGTTGCCTGGCTCCAGGACGTCAGCAACCTCGTCGTCACCTCCGGCCTCAATGAGCAGCACCCGCACCTCCGGGTTCTCGGCCAGCCGGCCCGCTACCACCGAGCCGGCTGCGCCGGCCCCGCACACAATGAAATCGAAATGGCTCTCACACGCTCCACCGTCATTGGCGGATGCGTTCGGATCACGTTGGCTTTGGTTCATGGTCATGGCAGTTCTCGTCGGTTGATGGTTTTCCAGGCAAAGCGCGACCGGCACGCTCCGGGTTTTGCTGAAATGGGAGCCTGTATCGCAAGATCGCCGGAACCTGCGAGGTCGAAGGTCCCGCTCCGCGCAGCCGCAGTGCGAGGCTCGTCTCCTGAGTGAACCGCGTGTAAAGGTCAACTCAGCGCGAAGTCCATGGCGCTGCGTGGCAGCTCTGCGTCGCACAGGGCATTGAGGACTTCTGATGGGCAAGAGGGGACGGCATCGCTGCAAGACGCAGACACTTCAGGCCGAGACCCGCTCGGCGAATGCCGTTCACGCCGACATGGCTCTCGCCATGTCGGCACGGTGCCTGCCTCAGCGCTGTGCTGCAGTGGCGGCCTCTAGGATGGCCTGGGTGACCTCCTTGGACCTGGTCAGCTGAGGCACGTGACTAGTTGGGACGCGCACGACCTTGGCGGAGATCTTCTTGGCGTTGTCCAGTTGCAGTGCGGGCTGGATCATCCGGTCCTGATCCGCGACCACGAACCAAGAGGGCTTGGAAGACCAGGCGGCCACAGTCACTTTCTCGTCGAAGTTGGTCGCGCGGATAGGACCTTGAACGGCCGTCATCAGGCGCTTTTTCGCGGCAGGCACATCCTGCGCGAAGTGCTTTGAGATGCCCTCGAAGGACAGGGTGACGAAGCCTTCCTTGTCGACGACGACGTGGTCCAGACCGCTGGGCTTGGGGTACTCCTTGGCCATATCGTTGATCGACTGGCCAACGGACGGGGCGAATGCTGCGACATAGACCAGCGACTTCACACGCGGATGCACACCGATCTCGGTGATGACCATGCCGCCCCAGGAGTGGCCGACCAGGACGACGGGGCCGGTCTGCACATCGAGCACACGTCGTGTCGCCGCCACGTCATCGGCCAGCGAGCTCAGCGGATTTTGCACGGAGACAACCTTCAGGCCCTTGGCCAGCAGCGACGGAACGATGTTGTTCCAGCCAGAGCCATCGTCGAAGGCACCGTGCACCAGCACGACGGTTGGCTTGTCGGCATCGCTGGCTTGAGCAGGGGCGACGAAGCTCAGTGCGGCAATACCAAAGGCGACAAGGAAGGCGGAGGAGTTGAAGAGCGATTTCACAGAAGTTCCTTTCAGGGGGTGGAGACGGCTTCGTTTTGCCGTAGGTACATCGAAGAATCGAGGGATCGAAACAGGAATGAACCTGTGACTCCACTGTCTTCCACCCGCCGCCTTTGCACATGGGACCTCCGTCCAAGTCTGATGTGCCCAGGAGGACAGCGGTGTGCTACTACCTTTGGATGACTCCACCACTCAATCCAGACTCGTATCGCCCTGCCCACCGGCCCCGAGGTTCACTATCCCCGTCAAAGGAAAGTCAACGTATCAAAATGAACGGACGCCGCCACCCGTCCCTCTGCATGGCGCTGATCAAATTGCTCGCTCCGTAACTAAAAACGCGATGCAGAAGGCGGCCGCAAACCGCGCAGGCGCGCTCAAACTGTCGGCACCGTGCCACCATCCATCAAGTGCTCAGAGCCGGAGATTGAAACTGCAAGGGGCGACACAAGGACGGTGATCAGATCAGCGCCTTCCTGCGGTTTGCCCGGCCGCCCGAGAGGAAACCCACCAAGCGACTGTGTGATGATCTTCTTGCCCGCTCGCAGTCCGCGTACCTGCCTGAAGTGTCAAGCGCTCTGCCAGCGTTACCGTACGCGTGCTTGGTCGATGCCGCTGCCTTGCACGCTCTGATCGCGTCGAGGCCGGAGTAGGTCCGCCCCGCGTCCTCCACAACGGCCTGCGGTGTGAAGCAACTAGCAATCGCCTCGGGATTCAATTTGTCAGCCGCAAAGTAGGCCGAAATCGGATCCAGAAGTATCGCGCCAGTCATCGCGGCATGACTTCCTTAGTGTTGGAGCACCGAAGTTGCCACCCCACATAAAATTAGAAAATAGCCCACAAACATTATTTTCTATGGAGCATCCAATACAGAATAAGCAAGCCTGCAGACTGAAGTCTTTGACGATGGGCGAGCATCGTCGGCCAAGCAAGGCCGGCGTATCTCGCACATTCGCTACTTACACGCAGCCTGGCTTCGCCAACTGCGAATAGAGCGGGACATTTGGTGTTGAACTGGCCTAGATAATCCCGGGGCCGAGGCCTACCCCCGGCCACAAATACTCTGCGCCGCCAGTACTGAGCCATTCGATGTCCGACACTGCCCCACCCGTACGCTATCGATTTGGACGTTTCGAGCTGCAGCCCGATGAGCGGCGGCTGCTCGACGCGGGCGTACCTGTGGCCATTGGTCCTCGGGCCTTCGACCTTGTCGCCGCGTTGGTGGAGCGCGCGGGACATCTGGTCACCAAGGACGAGTTGCTCGAGCGTGTCTGGCCCAAAATGATCGTCGAAGAGGCTGCGCTGCAAATGCAGATCTCGGCTTTGCGCAAAGTGCTGGGGCGCGATGCGATCGCCACGGTGACCGGTCGGGGCTATCGATTTGCGCTCGTCGTGGCGAGTGATGGCGCGCAGCACAGCGCACCCTCGACAGTGCCTAGGCACAACTTGCCCCAGCCATTGACCAGCTTCATCGGCCGTGAGCAAGAACTCTCTGAGCTCAAGGGATTGCTCGACACCGCCCGATTGCTCACGCTGACGGGCTCAGGTGGATGCGGCAAGACCCGCTTGGCCATGCAGATGGCTGCGGACTTGACGGGCGCGTATCCTGACGGCATCTGGCTCGTAGAGTTCGCGGCCTTGGCAGACCCGGCGCTGGTGCCCCAAGCGGTTGCCCAGGTATTCGGGCTGCAGGAACAGCCCGGCAAACACTTGACGCAAACCATCGCCGAGCACCTGGCGTCGAGGCACCTATTGCTGGTGCTCGACAACGCGGAGCATGTGCTCGAGGCCTGTGCGCAGGTGTCAGATGTCCTGCTGCGGGCCAGCGCCAAGCTGCGCGTCCTGGTCACCAGTCGGGAGCGACTGGGCATCGTGGGCGAACTCATCTACCCAGTGCCGTCTCTCTCAGCGCCGGGTCCTGAACAACAGACCACGCCAGAGCAGATCGGGGCCTACGAATCCGTGCGACTGTTCGTCGAGCGAGCGCAGCTTCAGCAGCCTCAGTTCCGCGTCACTGCCGGGAACGTTGCCGCACTGGCCTTGGTCTGCCAACGGCTGGACGGCATTCCTCTAGCCATCGAACTGGCGGCCGCTCGCGTGCGGTCGATGCCGGTGGAGGAAGTAAGTCGACGTCTCGATCAGCGGTTCGACCTCTTGACCGGCGGCTCACGCACGGCGCTGCCCCGCCACCAGACACTGCGCTCGCTGATCGATTGGAGCTATGCCCTGCTGAGCGGGGCCGAACAGGCGCTGTTGTGCCGGGCCTCGATCTTCGCCGGCGGCTGGACGCTGGAGGCGGCAGAGCAGGTGTGCGTGGGCGACGGGGTTGACGGCAAGACTCTTTTGGACCTCCTCACTTCCCTCGCGGACAAGAGCCTGATCTTGGCCAAGGAGCACCAGGGAACCACTCGATACGGCTTGCTGGAGACGGTGCGCTACTACGCCCGGGACCGGCTGGCGGAGAGGGGCGAAGAAGCGACCCTGACGCGCCGGCATTACGACTATGTGCTTTCGCTGGCAGAAGTGGCCGACGATAAACTTGTCGGCGAGGGACAAAGGCTGTGGCTCGAGTGCCTCGATGCCGAGCACGACAATCTGCGTGCGGCCTTGGCGTGGTGTTGCGCCGGCGGAGGCGATGCCGCCGACGGTTTGTATCTGGCTGCAGCAGTTGGGTGGTTCTGGCGGTCGCGCGGCCATCTCAGTGAAGGCCGGCGCTGGCTCTCCTTGCTGATCGAAGCGACGTCGAGCAGGCCGGACAGCCCTGTTCGCGCAGATGCGCTGCGCCGAGCAGGCATCTTGGCGATGGACCAGGCCGACTACCCGGCCGCTCAGGATTTACAGCATGAGGCCTTGACGATCTACAGGAGGGTGGGGGATAGGCGAGGCATCGCCCGTTCGCTGCAGAACCTGGGACTGGTGGCGATGGAGCAGGCCAAGTACTCCGCCGCTCAACGGCTGCTGGAGGAGAGCATGGTGATTTACCGGGAGCTCGGCGCCCCGCTGGGCCTCCTGTTGAGCAATCTCGCTAGGGTTACACAACAACTTGGCGACCATGCGAAGGCCCAGGCACTGTACGAAGAGGCCCTGGGCATACAGCGTACGCTGGGTGATCGGGCATCCATTGCCCTCCTCACACACAACCTAGGTTCCACGCTCTGCTTCCAAGGCGACTACCCCCGTGCCAAAGCCATGCTCAAGGAGGCGCTGGCCATTTGGGACGAACTGGCCAGCAGACTCTGGCTTGCTTCGTCGCTCGAAGACTTCGCATGTCTCGCCTGGCTACAGGGCCAAGCGGCAAGCGCCGCTAGGTTGTGGGGAAGAGCAGCAAGCCTGCGAGACGAAATCGGCTCCACGCGATCGCCCAGCGCGCGGGCTACCCTGGACCCGCACATCGCCGCGGCGCGCACCGCCATGGGCAATGAAGCCTTCGAATCGGCCTGGGCCGAGGGGCGTTCTCTGTCTTTGGACGAAGTCACGCGGGAGTTGCTCGAGTCTTGAACCCGGAGGCGGCGGCGCCGTTCGAGTTCGAACGATGAGCCGCTCACGCAGGACTGCCCGGCTGCTGTCGTTGGAAAACTATTGGCCAGCGATTGGGACTTGTGACGTGATGCTCACGACACTCCGTCGGCATGAGCACTTTCGAATTGGCCCGCCCCCCCGTCCCGCCGTTCAGCATGGAGGCTGCTGCAGCAAAGGTACGCATGGCCGAAGATGCATGGAATTCTCGCGATCCTCAGCGAGTATCGCTGGCATGTTCCGTCGATAGCCGATGGCAAAGCTGCACAGAATCTCTGGCAGGTCGCGCGCAAATCGCACAGCTACTCAAACGCAAGTGGTCGAGCGAACTGGACTACCGACTGATCAAGGAACTGTGGGCCTGCGCGGAGAACCGCATTGCGGTGCGCTTCGCCTGCGAATTCCGTGATGAATCCGGACACTGGTTTCGTTCGGTCGGAAATGAAAACTGGGAATTCGACGATCAGGGGTTGATGACCCTGCGCTATGCGAGCGCCAACGGACAGTCCATCAGACCCGATGAACGGAAGCTGCACTGGCGTCTGGGCCGCCGCCCAGACGATCACCCAGGGTTGAGCTCCCTGGAGCTGTAGTCGTGGCGAACGAGCCCCCTAATTTGACGGACACACCAACGGAGTGACAGATGCATGCAGCTGATCAAATCCGCGTACAAGTTTGCCACGGCGACGCGCTGCTCGCGGCAGGCCTTTGCGCCATCTTGCGCAATGATCCAGACCTGTTCGTGATGAACGGCAGCGACGAAACCGACGCGCAGGTCATCGTTGCTGATTACGACCAGGGGCTTGCCGCCGCGAGCCGTCCTAGGCGAACGGCGGACGGAAGGCAGGTAGCCCCGAAGGTGCTCGTGTTCACCTCGCGTTGCAGCCAGGCCGACGTGCGCTTCGCGCTGCGCGCCGGCGTGCTCGGATACCTGGTCCAGGGCTGCACTGCACAAGACACCATTCAGGCCGCGCGCTCCGTCCACCGTGGCACACGGTACTTCTGCTCCCTGGCGACCGAGCGGATGGCCAACAGTCTGGCGCACTCGGCGCTCACAGCGCGAGAGCTTGAGGTGCTCGAGCTGCTCGCCAGCGGTCTGAGCAACAAGCTCATCGCACGCCAAATGGACCTGACCGTGGCCACCGTCAAATCGCATGTCGGAGCCATCCTTTTCAAGCTCGGGTCATCCAGCAGGACCCAAGCCGTCATCGTCGCATCCAGCCGCGGCTTGGTCCAGCGAAGCCTCGCCAGCTTCGAGCGTTCGTGGCCGCTGGATATGCACACGATCAGCAGCTGAGCCTGACATTTTGGATACGAGGACTGGAATAAGCACCGCATTGAGCCCGTCTGCCCTGGTGTCTGGGCCTCAAAGCCCTCCACCCCGCACCATCCTTTCACCGGAGCCTTCCATGTCCAATAAATTCGCCCTGACCTCCAGCTCTTTGGCCATCGCACTGATCTTTGTCGCGGGCAGCGCCTGCGCCGGACCCAGCGACGACGCACGCACGCACTTCCAGGCAGTCGCCTCGGGCGACACCCACGTCGTGATGCGCGGCTATGCCGATCAGGCCCAACTCAACTGGGTCGGCGGCCCGCTAGACGGTACCTACGCCACCACAGACACCATTCGCAGCACCTGGGAAAAATTTGGCAAGGCTGTCGGACCGCTGAAGCTCACCATCGGGCAGATCGAAGAGTCCGCCAACCCAAAAGGCGCAACCGTCTCGGCCAACGTTCTCTTCGAAGGGAAGACGCCCATCAAGGTGCGCTACGTGCTGACCTATCGTGAAGGCAAGATCGTCAGCGAAACATGGCAGATCGATCCGAAGCTTGTCGTCGCTGCAGCCTATTGATCCCACAGCGCCCCACCCCACCGGAGACACCCCATGAAGCACTTCCCCAGGCTGACCTTGCTGCTGGTCGCCGCGGCTTCCTTTGCCCTCTCGCTGTCCAGCGCCATGGCCGGGGAATCACCGGCCAGACTCGTGAACGGCGCACTCGTTGACGCCAAGGGCATGACGCTCTACACCTTCGACAAGGACGTGGCGGGAAGCGGCAAGAGCACGTGCAACGGCCCATGCGCCGCACTTTGGCCTCCCGCGAATGCCGCCGCCACCGACCGGGCCAGTGGTGCTTTCACCATCGTGGTCCGTGACGACGGCTCGCGTCAGTGGGCCTACAGGGGCAAGCCGATCTACACCTACCAAGCCGACCAGAAGCCCGGCGAGCGCGCAGGCGACAACGTTAAGGACGTCTGGCACATCATCAAGGCATGAGGTCGGCCCGGCTCGCCACCCGACAGCAAGACCATCCACTGGGCCGATAATGCGAAACGACCAGCAACTGTTGACTTGGCTGCCTCGTCTGCGGCGTTATGCACGGGCACTGGTCAATGATCGCGACGATGCCGACGATCTGGTTCAGGACACGCTGGAGCGGGCCTGGGCCAAGTCAGGACTTTGGGGCGGTGTGGCCGATATGCGAGCTTGGCTCTTCAGCATCATGCATAACCTGCACGTAGATGGCGTGCGCCGGCCCAGGCTGCACACAGTGACCATGGACGACGACACGCCCGAAGTGCCAGTGGCAGCCAGGCAGGGCGAGCGGCTCGCCGTCCTGGACCTGCAGGCGGCGCTGGACCTGCTGCCCGTGCAGCAGAAGGAGGTCCTGTTGCTGGTCGCCCTTGAAGACATGGCGTATGCCGATGTGGCGCAGGCCTTGGGCATTCCCATCGGCACGGTAATGTCGCGCCTGTCGAGGGGCCGTGAGCGGCTTCGCGGGTTGATGGAAGGCCGGGCCGAACCGGTGCATTTGAAGGTCGTCAAATGACTCCACAACAAAGCACCCCATGAACACCAACCGCACGTTACCCCCGATCCCACCGGTCACAGAGGCCGAGTTGCATGCCTTCATCGACGGCCAGTTGCCCGCTGACCGTCAACGCGAAATTCATGCCTACCTCGCGACGCGCCTCGATGAGGCACAACGGGTCGAGTCCTACCGGGCGCACAAGCGGGAGCTGCAAGCCTTGTTCGATCCAGTTCTGGATGAGCAGGCGCCTCAGCGCTTACTCGCCGCGGCGCGGCAACCTACTGCAGCGCTGACGCCGTGGTACCTGCAACGCCTGGCCGCCGGACTCGCCATCGCCGTCGTCAGCGGTGCGACGGGTTGGAGCTTGCGCGGCGAAATGCCGGCGGGTGGCGACGCAGTCCGTGCGCAGGCATCGGCCGTGAGCGGCTTCACGCAGGTTTCTGCGGGGGGCTTCGCTCAACGAGCGGCGGTGGCCCATGCGGTTTACAGCCCTGACTTGCGCCGACCGGTCGAGGTGGACGCGGCGCACGAGGACCAACTGGTGGCCTGGTTGTCCAAGCGCATGGGCGCGCCGATGAAGCCACCGCATCTCCATGCCCAGGGCTACTCGCTGGAAGGCGGCCGCTTGCTGCCAGGTGGCCAAGGGCCTGTGGCGCAGTTTATGTATCGCAACGAACTCGGCAGCAAGCTGACGCTGTATGTCTCGAATGACGCGGCCGACCTGGGCAGTGCCACAGGTCCGGGCGAAGCACTCAAGCATGGCCCGGAGAGTGCCGGCACCGCCTTCCGATTCGCAAGGGAGGGCACGGTCAATGTCTTCTACTGGGTCGATGGCCCCTTCGGCTATGCGCTGTCTTCCGACGCCGACCGCAGCGTGCTGGCGCAAGTCTCAACCGAGGTCTATCGGCAGCTCAGCCCCCCTCGTTGATGGCACGGGCTGCGTCGCAAAGACGAGCAGTTTTCAAACGCCAGGCAGTAGGCCGATCCATGCAGCGCTCTTGACTGGATCACCCGAATTGCACCCGCGGCGCCGGTCCACCGGGTGCCATCGGTCCCGTCAACCGGCCTCAAACACCCGCATGCTCATAGTCGCCCATCGTCGCGACATCCGTCGTTCGCAAGCGCGCCATGCACCAAGCCCTCATCGGCAAAGTCCTGAATCCAGCTGGGGCTCTACCCAAGCGGCATGACGCTCCAAGATGCGCACCTCATCAGCCATGATCGATGCGATCTGACGCCCGCCCGCAGTGGGCGGCGCACTTGCCGATCGCCGCCTAAGGACCTCTGCCCGAATCAGGCAGGCGTCTCGAAATGCGACCAGGGCGGCCCGCTTACCACTGAGGGAGTCAAAGTTGACAAGAATATCCGCCAGCGCATCCTCATCGGGACACGCCGACAAGCTCAGACACACATTGCCGACAGGCAAGGAAGCTGTGTCCCAGGGATTCCCCTGCAAGCAAAAACCGTGGGTCGCTAACAGCAGCGAATTCGGTGACTGCCCATAGCACAAAGCAATTGGCTGTTCTGCCGTGATCGGCTCTTCGACGGAAACTCGAAATCCACCCGCGTGTAGGGAGGCCTGGACCGGCCCGTGCTGCTCATGATTGAACAGATCAGCGACGGGCACCATGACGAATCTAGACCCTGCACGTCCATCGCGACGGAACGCGCGCGACAACACGCAAGCATACGCCCAGGCGAAATCTGAACCGCTCCACTGAGCACCGTCTACGGCACAAGCGAGGATACGTTCATGAGCTTGGCGACACTCCTCACGAACTGCTTGCACCGTATAGCGAGCTTCAGACCACTCATCCAACGCCGATAGCTCTGCGGCCCCATAGAAGAGGGGATGTGCGGAGAAATCGTGCGGCATCGTATCCACCCAAGGCTTCCAAAACCCGCCGTCTCGGCGTGCCGTCAGCAAGAACGCAGCCAACAGCGCGCGCTCGGAAAGCCCGGAGTCGGCAGCAATCAAGCACTGTCCAATTGCCGTCGCAGCGGCCACGTCCACATCGACCAGCAGCGCCGTCGGCACGTGCAACAAGGTGTCACCTACCGAAAGACAGCCGGCCGCGTGCAGACCACGAAGCTCCTCCACGGTACCCACAGCCATCGCGCCGACTTCCCCACCACAGGCACGAAGCCAGTCAAACAATCGATTGTGTGCGGCGCCCTGGGCGTCATCAAGACAAATAGCCCGCGGGCGCGCGTCGGTCGGCCTAACGCCTGTCTCCTTCGTGATGGGCGCGAGCCGACGGTAGGTGGCACGGGCTCGCCCCTTCTGAACATCGTCTACACCTGAGGTGGCAATCAATGCAGAGGCACCCGCTGGGCTGCTCACATCAAAGCCATTGTCTTGATCTTCTTCCTTGGCGCACTCGTCGCTCTGGACTTCCGGCATATGGCAGGCTGCCGCATCACCCCAACCGACGCGCCTGGATGCACTGGGTCCGGAAGGTACGGCCAATGGCTGCCCCAAGGCCGAAGTTCTGTTGAGCGTGGAGAGCGTACGGCGCATGGAATCAGTTGGCGAGAAAAAACGCCAATGTCCTCCACGCAGCTTCTCCGAGCCGTCAGCTATGCGAAGGACTGCTTGTGCTGGCGAATCCCCGGGTCCATTGCATCCGTCTGGATGCGTCATCGCCAAGCCATGTCGACAAACTGTGCTGGAAGGCGGCCTGAAATGGACATCACCTTCGCCACCCAACGGGTCGGCAAACTCAATGACGAAGGCATGCGGCGTCAACGCGTGGGCGCAAAGCAGCACAAGAGAATCGATTCGGCGGTAGTAGAGCAGTCGCCGAACTCGGCGGCGAATAGACACACATTTCAAAGTTCCGTGCCTGGCCTCCATCCCCTATCGCACCCTGACTTTGGCCGGCATAGCAAGCGGCCCTGAGCCGCCGATACCGCAGCTGGCAACCAAACCAACGTGTCAATCACGCAAGACTTCGCTCGGCAGCGCACTGCTTCGTGTTTCATATCGCACGCGCGACGTCTGGTGCCTAACCTCTCGACCATGCGCTCTTTCTCCGCCCTCATCTCACAAAGCCGCCCCTACGGCTCGCATCTCGCTGTCTGGCTGCTGGCCGCTAGCGCCACGCTAACGGCATTCAATCCGGCCTGGAGCGCAGGCCTGTCCAGCAAACGCTTCATCTACCAAGCATCCAACAAAAAGTTGCCCGAGGTGCTGCAAGACTTCGCGGCAAGTCAAGGACTGCCATTGATCGTTGACCCCTCACTGAGTGGCACAGTCAACGCTGACTTCAATGCGAAGCCCGAAGAGTTCTTGAATGCGATCGCGCGCACCTACGGCACGATCTGGTACTTCGATGGAACCGCCCTGTTCGTCTATCCCTCCAGCGCGATGCAAAGCAAGGTCTTTCGCATGCGCGGATACGACCGACAGCAGGTGCGGCAGCTCCTGGCATCGTTGGGCCTTGGCGACGCCCGCTTCCCGCTCCGCTTTGACGACAACAACCAGACGTTGCTGGCTTATGGTCCGCCCCGCCATATCGAATTGGTGTCCACAGTGGTGGAGCAACTGGAACGTGACGGAGCTGACCGCGTCGGGCGATCAATCCGAATCTTCCCGCTGCGCTATGCCTCGGCTGCGGACCGCCACTTTGGCAACAGCAAGGTGCCGGGACTTGCTCGCACCTTGAACGAGGTCTTCGCGCCTGCTTCCGACCGCTCAAGCTCCACAGACACGAACAGTGCCATTACAGCGATTACCGGGCCGACCGACAAAGTACGAACTGCCGCTGCAGGGAACTTCGGCCTGAAGCTACCGCCGGTGACTACGCCGCCACCGAACAACCAGACGGCACCGGCTGCACCGGCGGCGCCGCCCTCGGATCCCGAGCGTCCGTTGTTTCAGCCGGAGGAGTCGACAAACTCGATCATTGTGCGCGGCCTTCCGGACCGAATGGCTGAGTATGAAGCACTGATCCGCCAACTCGATGTCGCTCAAGACCTGGTGGAGATCGAAGCGACCATCATCGACGTCACGGCAGATGAATTCGACGCACTGGGCATCGACTTCAATTTCAGCAACAGGAACGTTCAGTTCGGCCTGTCCCCTGGCTCGCCCGGATCACCACCGTCCTCCGGCCTGGGTGACAACAACATCACCACAGTAATTCGTAGCGGCGGCGCTCAGTTGATATCCCGCATCCGTGCCCTCGAAGGCAATGGCAAGGCACAAATCCTGGCCCGCCCCAAGGTCCTGGGTGTCGCCAACCGCATGGCAACGATGTCAGATAAACGGGTTGCATCCGTACGCGTGGCGGGCAATCTGGATGCCAACCTGTTCTCCATAGAGACCGGAACAACTCTGCAAGTCACGCCGCAGATTCTGGCGTTCGACGACCACCGCGAGGTTCGACTTTCTCTGGCCATACGAGACGGCAGCTTCGACCGCCTCTCAGTCGACCAAATTCCGGTCGTGAAGCAGACCGAAATAGAAACCGAGGCCACCATTCGGGAAGGAGAGAGCTTGCTGGTGGGCGGAATCTCCCACCAGTCGGACACCAATGGCATCAGCTCTGTGCCAGGGCTGTCCCGTTTGCCTTTGATTGGTGCTGCATTCCGGCATCGGGAGACCACCACTGCTCGCAGTGAGCGACTGTTTCTCATCACACCCAAGGTCGTACCCAGCGGCGGCCGGCGCTCGTCGGCCAACACCGCGCTGGTAGCGCCAGCAGTCCATTCCAGCGCCACCGAAGCAGCCAGCTCCGTAGACACTTCGCCCACGGCAACTCCCGCAGCTCCAAAGCCGGAAACAGCGGCCTCGGCCCCTGCCAATCAGAGCTGCCCGGAAAAGGCACTGGGGCTGAGCGACAGCTGCGCCTCTGGAGCGCCATGACATGACCGACTCGACGGTGTTGCGACTGCGGGTACTCTCTGGCACACATGCCGGAGCCAGCGTTGATCTCGCGCATGGTCACTACTCCATCGGCGCCGATCCCACCGCCGACCTTGCGCTCGCCGATTGGACTTTTGCACCACTAGAGCTCGTGATCGATGCGACCGGTGCGTATGTACGCTGGGCTGGACCACGAGCTGGGCGCCGCAAGCTCACTCATGCTGCACCGATCGCCTTCGCCGGCGTGGTCATATGCGCTGCGCCTGTGGACAGTGTTTGGCCCGATGACACAGAGCTGCTTGATGCAGCCGTCCCCGCGATTGCCACATTCGATTGGCGTGCCGGCTGTCGTCACTTGAGGAAATCCCCTGCCCGGCTGGTGTCAGCCATCGCCGTCGCACTCGCTGTGTTGGGCGTAGCGGGCTGGCTTGTCTCTTCCCTCTTCGCCTCGGCACCGCCGCCGCCCACTTTGCTGGAGGTTCGCGACGCCCTTCAGCAAGACCTCGCTGCCGCGGGTCTGCCGAAGCTTCTGGTGAGCGTCGCAGGCAGCACCCTGGTCGTGCAAGGACTTGTGGACGACGACTCCCAGGCCCGAGCAGTAAGCCAGGGAATCGAGCGCAGCAGAGGGCAGCACGCCGTGGTCCAGCGCCTTTCGACCGCTGCGCAGGTCGCAGACGCAATCCGGGAAGGCCTCGGGATCCCGAGTGCCGATGTTCGCTACCGCGCAGAAGGTGTCTTCACAGTCCGCATTCGCACCAGCGACGTCGGCGCTGCTCAGGCAGCGGTGGATCGAGTCGCGGCCGATCTATCGTCCCTGGTGGTTCGCATCGAGCCGGAAATTGAGCCTGTGCAGACGGCGCCAACCCGCTCCGCAGATGTGCGCTCGACGCTGCTGCTCGACGGCTTGTCAATTGTCGAGTCGACCAACGGCACCAAGCACCTTGTCTTGACCCCAGCATCCCCGGACCGAGCCTCAGATCCCGCCAGCTCCCCGTCAGCCAACACCGTCTCCCGGTAAAAGCAACACCCCTTTAGATCGATATGGCACAAGAACTGAAACCACCACCACAGGAAATTCTTGGCAATCTCGCCGACTTGCCCGCGCTGTTGCGCAGTGATGCCAGCGGCGCTGCGCTGCGTCAGCTAGACAGCTACTTGGCCGACTGCGCGTCCAGTGCAGTTTCGATGCGCATGCGCGCCACGGACTATGAGGAGAAGGCATTTGCACAGCTCGTAGCCGATGCTTGCGCCGCATCCCGACACGTCATCGAGCTGGCCTGGCGACAGTATCACGGGGTTCCTAACAGCTGATGCCCCCCTCTCGCTGGAGTTAATGCAAGACCCGCTCCCGCACGCGGCCGATACGACCGCGCACAAGTGGTCACCGCGCACATCTCTCTAAGGAAAAACGATGCAAATCCTCAACGCTCTGGGAAATAAGTTCAAAACCGATGTCGTCAATGCTGGCGGCCAGTCTGCCGTCAACCAGGCTGGTGATACCGGCACCAAGCAATTGGCAAACACCGCTGCCGGCGGGGCTCAGGATGCGATGGCAGCGGCTGCAGCTTCCGCTGAGAACACGCTCAAGCAGACAGCCCAAATGAACCAGCTCAATATGGAAGTGACCAATAAGCTGAACATCATGAACATGCAAAAGGACCTGGCAAATAAGGCCTCCGAGGCAACGGGCACGTTCGGCAAGGACATCAGCAAGGTCTAACGCCTTACGCGGGAACGGTGGGCCCCCGTTCCCTGCGGCACAGACACCCGACCGTGGCGCATGCCACGGCCTCACTCAACAGGATCTTTCATGACTCCATCCACCGCTCCCGCGTGGCTGACCCAACTATTCGCAGCAGTGCTCCAGGTCGCCGGAGAGATCAACGCCGTGAACGAGCGCGCCGTTCTGTTGGAACTGATGGCTCAACTGAGGCCTGGTCAGCCGGAAATTGCTGCCATGCGCGCCTGGGTGATGCTGCAACAAGGTGACAGTGCCGGAGCGCGCACCACCCTGGAACGGATCGATCACGAACATCCCGGCCACGCCATTATCAAAGCGCTATTGGCCTATTGCCTACATGTGCAGCGCGACAGCCTCTGGCAGGCCTATGTGCATGAGACCCTAGCGCTGCCACTCGACTCTGCCTCCACCGAGATTTTGAAGGTCATCGCCGCTGCCTCCGGCACCGCCTTCCATGGACTTGAGGAAGCCGCGACTAGCGCCTCCGTTTCTGAATCGCATCATTTAAATCGACAGCCCATTGCGGGTCTGTCCTGCTGAACCTAACGCTGAAGTTCACTGTATGACGCCGCTCCCCACCGCCCTGCCCGCCGACGCTGCCCGCGTTTCGGCGGAAATGCTGACCAAGGAAACTGTCAAGCCTGTTGGCGACCCTGCCGCCGCCGATCGCTTTGCAGCACTCATGAATGGCGGACCTGCCGCATCGCCCGCAAATACCGAGGTCCATGACGCCACCCGACTTCTGCAAGGGGAGCAAGATCGAATTCACAGCATGGAGCAGCGCATGCAATCGTTCAGCGATGCAGCCCCGCACATGAGCGTCGCCGAGGTCACAGCGGCCAATATTCAGCTCACGCACGAGATGGCCATGACCACGACCCGACTGAGCCTTGCAACCACAGTCACCAAGAAGTCCAGCGACTCCTTCAACAGCTTGCTCAAGAACCAGTGACGCGCACGTCCAAGTGCCGCAAATTCGCCATGATCACCGCCTCCACCAGCCGCCATCGCGCCACTGCTTTGCTTGTTCCGATTCTTGCCGCATTGATCCTCTCTGCGTGCAAAGAGAACGTATACACCAAGCTCACTGAGGAAAACGCCAATGAGATGCTGGAAGTGCTGTTGCAGGCCGATCTGTCAGCCGAGAAATCCAGCCCCGATGGAAAGACCTGGAATCTAGCGGTCGAGTCAGAAGATCTGGGCAGCGCACTGTCCGTGCTTCGCGCCAATGGACTACCCTCCGAAAGGCGCTCCAACCTTGGCGAGATGTTCAAGAAGGAGGGGCTGATCTCGACGCCAACTGAGGAGAGAGTCCGCTTCATGTACGGCGTTTCTCAGGAACTTGAGCAGACGCTTTCCTCCATCGAAGGCGTGATCACCGCACGGGTCCATATCGTGCTGCCGAACAACGATCCGCTTGCCGATCAGGTGAAGCCGTCCAGCGCTTCGGTCTTTATCAAGCATCGCTTCGACACTAATGTTGCCACGCTGACACCGGCAGTGAAGAACTTGGTGCTACGCAGCGTCGAGGGATTGACCTACGAGAATGTGAGCGTCACGCTTGCGCCATCGGCGCCGGCTACCACGGGAGCTGGGGTCAACGGTCGCCGGGGCAGCAATGGCAGTCGCACGGCCATCCTATTGGCGATCACCCTTTGCGTTCTCAGTGGAGCCGGCTTCGCCGCCTACCGCTTTCGTAGCCAACTGCGGTCCCTGTGGCAGGCTGCAACCCGTGCAGACGCCCGCCAGCCATGACACCAGACACTGGAGTTGCGCTGGTTGAACGGCTTCTCTCGGCAGCCAGATCGAAGACAGCAAGCATTGCCGACCAAGTACATCCCGACTGGATACGAGGCTTGTGTGGTGGGCTCGGGCTGGGCAATGGCGAGTCGGTGCACGGCAAAGCACTCGACGATGCGCTGCGAGACGCCTTCATGCTGCGCTGGCCGTCTCTGTCGCAGCTGACCCGTTCGGCTCAGCGAATTTCGCTGCTGTCCCGACCGGAAATGTCACGCGTTTTGGCTGCAGTCGCACTGCACTCGGGGCGCGACAGTGTCAGACGCAATCTAAACAAGTCTCACCGCAGCCAATGGATCACTGCCATTGGGGAGGATGCCTATCTACGATTGCTGCGGCTTCCGCCACGTGGCCATCAGGTAGCCGAAGTCCGATTGCATCCACTGCCTCACGGCTACGCCATAGAAGGTCAGGCTTTGCTCGGCGCAGCCGGCCACTGGCGAAATCGCGACTGTGTTGCGTGGATCCGTTACGCACTTCCCCCATTTGCCAACGGCGGGCAGACATCGGTCGATGCCGAGCACCTGGACCCGGCAATCTTCGTTCATCTACCCTTCATATTTCCGGAACACGCATGGCTCTTTGGTTCAGACATGGAACGAACACTGTCGGCGCTGACGGCAACGTAATCCGTGCCGCCGACTACGCGGCACTCATCAACGCCGAGTCCATGATGGCCTCGGCATCGGACCAATGCGAACGGATGGTCGAAAAGGCTCAATCCCAGGCGCAGGCCTTGCAGAGCGAGGCCCGTGCCGATGCCGAGACCCTGCTCGCTAGAGCCCAGGCACTGCACGACCAAGCCTGGGAGGCCGGTTTCGCCAAGGGATTCCGCGAGGCTGCCGACCGTTGGGCCGCTCAAGCACTGCAGGAGGGCGCTGCGCGTCACGACCTTCTGAGACAACAGGTGGACCGCCTGTCCTCCATCGTCGCCACGGCTGTTGAGCGCATCGTCGAAGTCGAAGACCGTGCGTCCCTGATTCGTGCTGCGGTGAGGACCGTCAGCAGGCTCGTACAGGAAACAACGTTGCTGACGCTGCGTGTAGCCGCGGAAGATCGCGATGCCGCCCTGCGTGCTATCTCGGGATCTCCGGTAGAGATCGAAGTAGTCGCCGATGCGGGGCTCGCTCCCGGATCTTGCCTCTTCGAGTCGGAGCGTGGTGTCGTTGATGCCGGGCTTCCCACGCAATTGGCAGCGATCCGCAGGGCCATCGGGCGAGCCGTGCACCAGGTTGCTAGCGAGGAGCTGGACGCGTCAGTTGCTACGGCACAGTCACACGCAGCCAGCCTCGAGACATCTGCAGACGCCGCCAAGGAGGACGAACATCCGGCACATGCCCCGGTACAGGACGAAGTGCCGCCATTGGCGGCGGATTTTGAGGCGCCGCAGCGCCCATCGCGATGAGCCTGGACACAGACGACGCCTTCCACCGATTCGCAGCAGCGCTGGAGGGCGAACTGCAGCACGGTGACGTGGTATCCCGAACCGGCCGGGTAGTGGAGGTCGTTGGCACCTTGCTGCGAGCAACCGGTGTTGAGGCCCGCATAGGCGAGATGTGTGAGCTGCGCGGGCCGCGCGGCACGCTGCTTCAACGGGCCGAAGTAGTCGGCTTTGCCCGCACCGGAGCGATCCTCTCGCCCTTCGGCTCGCTAACTGGAGTGGCAGAGGGCACGCTCGTCCTGGGTACGGGCCAACCACTCAGTGTGTCGGTTGGGCCTGCACTTCTCGGCCGCGTGCTGAGCGGCTTGGGTAACCCCATCGACGGCCGAGGGCCGCTTCTTGGTGTAGAGCAGCGACCGGTCATTGCCGACCCGCCCGATCCGATGAGCCGAGCCCTGGTGGAGCGTCCGCTGTCGACCGGCATCAAAATCATTGACGGTCTGATGACGCTCGGCGAAGGCCAGCGAATGGGCATCTTCGCACCGGCGGGGGTGGGCAAGAGCACCTTGATGGGAATGCTCGCACGAGGAGCCGATTGCGACGTCAGCGTGATCGCCCTGATCGGCGAACGAGGGCGCGAGGTGCGCGAGTTCATCGAAGGAATTCTCGGCCCACAGGGCATGGCCCGCTCAGTGGTTGTCTGCGCCACGTCCGACCGCTCCAGCATTGAACGGGCCAAGGCCGCTCACACGGCCACCGCCATCGCTGAGTACTTCCGCGACCAGGGCCTAAGGGTCCTTCTCATGATGGATTCCCTGACCCGCTTCGCCCGCGCCCTGCGCGAGATCGGCCTGGCCGCCGGCGAACCCCCAGCCCGACGTGGATTCCCCCCGTCCGTATTCGCCGAACTACCCCGCTTGCTGGAGCGAACTGGCATGGGCGCACGCGGATCGATTACCGCCCTCTACACAGTTCTGGCAGAGGACGAGAGCGGCGGCGATCCAATCACCGAGGAGGTTCGCGGCATCCTAGACGGACACATGATTTTGTCGCGTCGCATCGCAGAAAGGAACCAGTGGCCCGCGATTGACGTGCTCTCGAGCCTATCGCGGGTGATGACGCAAGTCGTGCCGCCCGAGCATGCACAAGCTGCTGGACGGCTGCGAAGCCTGATGGCCAAGTACGACGAAGTGGAAATGCTGCTTCAAATGGGTGAGTTTCAGCCCGGCAACGACGCGTTGGCGGATGCCGCCGTCGAACGATCTGCAGATGTGCGGGCCTTCCTGACCCAGCGCACTGAAGACCTGCTCCCTTTTGCAAGCATCCTCGAGCAGTTGAATGCGGTAGTCCGATGAACAGGAACCGAGTGTGAAACCCAAGATTTTGAAGTCGCTGATCTCTATGGCTCAACGCCGCAGCGAGCGGCTGGTCGCCGCACTGGCCGACGAGCGCCTTGCACTGGCTCAGCGACAACATGAAACCAGCTCTGCGCGTGCCGCGCTGGATCAACATGCCAACGCTCGTGCAGCCATCGTGGCTGAGCTCGATCGTTTGACATCGGCGCCGTTTTCGGCGGACGCTTTGATTGCGGCGAACCTGCGAGAGCAAGAGGCGGCGCACACGCTCGCTAACGCCGCCGATGTCGTGGAGCAGCGGCGCAAGGATGAGGCCGTGCAGGCAGGCCGGGTGCAGGCCGCGCAGTCTGCGATTCGTCGAAATGACCGGCGGCTTGAGTCCCTGCGAGAGCACCTGACCCGCATCGAACGTGAAAACGAGAAAGTGTTGGAGGCTGCTGCGGAAGAAGAAACGGAAGAGACCTCCGTCGCCCGTAGCCTGGCGGCTCGGCGTGGCGCGGCAGCATCAATATGAACCCTGAAGACGACGTAGTCCAGCTGCTTCTGAACACCTTCGGACCCGCGCAAGACATGTTCATGGCGACCGCACTGGCCAGTCTGCGCGTGCAGATTGCGTTCAGCCTGCTTCCGCCTACCAGCACACAGTTCATCCAGGGCTTTGTGCGCAGCGGGCTTGTGGTGATGATCGGCGGATTCATCGCCTTCGGTGCGCCCCCAGGAGAACTCTCCGGTTTGACTCCCCTGGCCATGACTGGAATCGTCATCAAAGAGGTTTTGATCGGTCTGGTTATCGGATTCATGGCGTCGTCTGTATTCTGGATCGCTCAGTCCGTGGGGACCTTGATCGACCAGCAGGCCGGCTACGGCGGAGCCCAGATGTCCAGCCCCGTGTCGCAGGAGCAAGTCACGCCGGTTGCGTCACTGCTGCTGATGCTGCTCGTCGGAGTGTTCTACCAACTGGGAGGTCTGCTAGTGTTTCTGGGGGCGCTTTTCGAATCCTTCCAGCTGTGGCCACTGACCTCTTCGCTGCCCAGCGTGACGGCAGCCGCAGACCTTTTCGTGATCGACCAGGGCGCGTCGCTGATGCGTGGCATCGTCCAGTTCGCTACCCCGGTTTTGTTGGTACTCGTACTCATCGAACTGGGTTTTGGCTTCCTCACTCGCGCTGCTGACAAGCTCGAACCCGGTGGCTTGGCCCAGCCCGTCAAGAGCGCTGTCACGCTGCTTCTGCTGGCCCTGCTCGTCGGCGTGCTACTCACACACGTGCGCCGCTTCCTCTTGCCAACCGATCTGCTGGTGCAACTGCGCGCAGCGATCGGACTGCCCTGAACTCAATTCTTAAGATCAAGGAGCTACCATGAAAGGCGCCATCAATCAGCCGCTACCCTGCACTGGGCCGCCCTACGCACGCAGCGTGACCGGTGCGATCGACTGCCGCGCACCCGCAACGCCCGCTGGACATCGCAGCGGCCAAAGCGAGTCCCACATCGATCATCTGCTGCTGACGATGATCTGCTCCATGACCCAAGCCCTCGAGAAAGAGCGGCGAACAGAGGCAGAAACCCCGCCAGCCCGGGCTCCAGTAGGAGTAGCGGCCTGGGCCGGTGGCGATGATGGACTGGACGCACTCGCCACGCTTGAGCGCCATGGTGGGTTGTTCAAGAAAGCCATGAATCGGGAGCAACTCGAGAAAATGGCGAACGATCCGAAGACCGCGCCCGACGTGCGCGAGGCCTTGCACACAGTTCTCTCCACGCCCGGCATGTTCGAGCGGCTGGAAAGCGCTAATACCGGTAAGAAGGACGGTAAGTTAAGCGTCCACGATGTACGCGTTGTTGCCGAGGATCCGGCGCTGAAGACGCTGAACAAGACACAGGCGGCCTCCTTCGCAGATCACTATATCCCCTCATCGGCATCCGGTTCCGGTGAGGATTTGCCCGCGCCGCGGACGATCACCACCGAGGACGCGCAGAAGGAACTCTACAAGTATGCGCAGTATCTGCCGGACGACGTGTCACTCGATGGCTTGAAGGAGATCGTCGACGGCACCGCCGACGGCGACAAGATGCCGCCTCAACTCAAGGCGGCCGCACATCACTTCACTCGCAACCCCGATGCATGGAGAGCGCTAAATGGCGGGCAGGACCGCGTGAAGCGCGCCGATATGGAAGACAACATCTCCAGTGCAACGCGGCTCAACGATGTCGAGCGCGACACTGTCGATCGGCTGAGGCAAGACCCGACAGGCATCTTTTTCAAGAACGGAAATCTGACTCGAGAAAAACTCGGCAAGATCGTCAGTGATGAGAAAGCCAATCCGCTGGACCGCCAGGCGGCACAGCGACTGTTGGATGACCCGGTTCTTTTCGGGCGCCTCGACAACGGCAAGAACGGCAGCCACATCAGAGGTATCAAGGGTGCATGGCTGAAGTCGGATGACGGTCAGATTGGCCGCGGCGACCTGGATGGATTCGAGCGGCGCCTGAAGGACCACGCGGTATCTGCGACACCTGTTGCCGGCACTAGCCGCACGCCGGCTACCGCAGCGGCCCGGGAGGCGATATCGGACATGGCTGCCGGTACGCTTGACCAGCCCGAAATCAAGAAGGCCAAGGGTGGCGGTTTGAGAGACTTTGTGGACGGTGCGCTCAAGGTCGGCAAAGTAATTGCTGACACGGCATCGAAGGTAGCGGATTGGCTCGGCAAGACCGTCAACGTACCTCCCTTCAACTTGGTCTTCAAGGCCGCCGCGGTGTTCAACAAGGGCATCGCAGGTGCGGCGGATACTGCCAGCACGGCCTTGAACAACGGCGACGTGGAGCAGGCCGCGATTAAGGCGGGCATCGCCACCGCCGGCACAGCGTTGGACCAAGTTACTAACTCCAGCGTCGGCAGCACCGCGGCGAAGGCGGCTGAGGGCGCTATGTGGGCCCACAAGAACCAGGAAAAAATTGCCTCCAAGGCAGACAAGGTCATTTGATTTCAACCGAAAGAGCAGTTGCAGCATGAGTCCAGTCAATAACAACAGCACACGAGGCAGGCTCGGCTTGCCAACTCGCCCCGACCAGGGCATAACTCGTGCAAACGCCGCGTCTAGCTCGGCCACGCAGCCGTCGGCAAGTACGTCGGCACAAGCCGTTGGAACTCCATCATCCCGCGAGCGAACGGCCACAGACATGCCTGCCCCCAAACGCGGGATTGGTTTAGCAGCAGGAACAATTAGTTCGCAACGCCCTCCCCCTCGTGGTCTGGGCTTGGCAGGGGCCACTATGAGTTCCAAGCAGTCGCCGAGTTCGCCAGCGATCCCCCATGCCCCACTGGCACGAAAAACGGCAGGCCCACAGAATCACCGTCGGGGAGTTGAAGCTTCCGATATATGGGGGAGCAATCCCTTGTACGCGGAGTCTTCCTCGCACGCGATGGGCAAACAAACAAGGGCAGGTCGAGCATCAGCGTCGCCGGTACCGCCCGACATTTGGGGAGACGATCCTCTGTACCAAGCTTCCGAGGCACTGTTGCCACCCAGAGCACGAATTCAGGCCGAATTCGGTTCACGGATCAAGGACGAGTTGACGAGAAATGCGCTGCCCGATCTGCAGAAGTTCGAGCACGCCGGCACTGGCGCGACCAGGGCAATCGATCTATTGCGCAACATAGAGAGCGAAGTAGCCAAAGATCTTCGCTCGGCCGTGAGCCGCAACGAAGAACGCTTCATCGCTGGCCTCAAGGGTGAGATCGCACCTGCGGACGAAGTGGAGATGCGTGAATTCCTCGAGGACACGATTCAATCCGTCAGAGATAACCGCGAGAAGTCGCTCTTCCTAGCCTTGAAAAGTGGCTTCGCCGCAGAGCCGGGGTCCGCGCAAGATCCCGACCATCCGCTGTGGCAGTTGGCCAAAGAAGCAGGGATCAACCTCACTGATAAACAGCTGGGCAGCTTGCGCGGTCTTGCTGCGCCATCTGCGAGCTGATTGTTTGCAGACATGGGGGACGGGGAACAGCCTCAAAGCCATACCATCTGATTGGTTGATCTGCCACCGCAGCCGAACACAAGTGGCGTCTGCGTGGGCGCGGAGGAATCACTGCTCGGATCAACTCGGCAGGCCCAGATTGACCGACACAACCTCCAGCCTTCGCAATCCTGCCACTGAAGCATCGAGCCTATTTGCATCTCTGCGAACGGCGGTTCCAGACCCCACGCTCGTTTGACGCAGCTTTGCCCCTGATGGGTTGCCGTCTTCGTTCACCGTCGGCTCAACAACTCGCTGGCACAAGCCTTGCAAATCAGTTGACCACACCATCGACGGAAAAACTACTGCTGTGCCTAAAGCTGCTCTTCTCCTTTCCGACCACGACACCTACCTTGTCGTAGCCACCGCGCTCGAGTGCGCAGGCTTCGACTGCGAGCGCTTCTCCTCGATCGATAGCCTGATGCGTACGCTGCGCCAAGCGACAGTAGAACTGGTGGTAATGGAAGGGGATGGGCGGACTGAAGAGTACCGGGATGTACTGCGCCTGCGTCAAGGTTGGCTGGAATCCGCATTCGCCGTCATTACCATTGGTGGATCGGACGCGGCGGCATCGATCCGTTCTTTGCAAGCGGGCGCGGACGATGTCCTCATGCGCCCCGTGCGGGGGCCGGAGTTGCAGGCCCGTGTAGAAGCCGCTCTGCGTCGGCGGCGTGGCATTGCCACGCGGACCTCTGGCCTCGGACCATCCGCCTGCAGCGTCGATCTGGAGGGTAGCGCGCTGGTCTCTTCCCGCAATCGCGTCGACCTGACGCCACGCGAGCTTGCCCTGGCACAGTTGCTGTTTGAGCACTCCGGTCAATTGGTCTCGCGTGCGCAGATATCCCAGGAGGTACTGGGCCGACCAGAGGATCCAACGCGACGGACACTAGAACAACACGTGCATCAGTTACGCAAGAAGCTTCGTCGCTGCGTTGGCGATGAGCTCGTACTCTACGGCGTCTACGGTAGCGGCTATCGCCTCGATACCAAACGTGCCGATGCTCAGGGCTAGGCCGCAAGTTGTATTGCCATTCGCGCATCCTCAGGGCGGCCCTCGCCTGTCATCCAGACCCATGAAGCTCATCCAGCAACTCAAGCGCGTCGACCATCGACGTCTTCGGCGAGCGCAACATGCGCAGCGACTACGCGGTCAAACAAGCACGCCCTATCGAATGGCGAGAATGCTCGCTCCACCCCTGGATTCACATCATCTTCACGGGCTTCATGGCCATGCGCTGAGCATTGATCCAATCCGAATTTTCCTCATCTCCCCCCAAAGGGGATGCTTGGTCCACGCGGGAACGGCCGGTAGTCGGGACCGGCGGGCGCTCGGCGACACACGCCAGGGAAACATTCACACATTCGTCAGCCCCCAGTCCGCACCGTTGGGATCCGCACGATGACCGCCCACGAGAAACAACTGGCCGCTGAGCGTGAGGCCTTCCGTGCACTCATCCATCGCGTAGAGCGCGATATCGCCAGTGACTTGGCCATTGGTTTGAAACAAGCATCGTTCAAAGCAGAAGTTGCGGCGCAAGAAAGTTGGCCGGTATTGCCTCACGCCGACGTGATTGATCGTTTGACGCGTGCATGGCTACCGTCGTCGGTTCCGTCCACTACTGAGAGTGCGCCTTCAAAGCCCCAGCCGACAACGCACTCGCTGCCGGTGACCTCGTCGCCGGGTAGTCGTCCGCCGCCGCCCCAGACGAAGGGAGAGGGCGATCCGGCGCACATTCGCGACCTTAGCGAGGTCACTTTGGCAGTACGACCACGACAGCGCTCCTCTGACGCATTCACCGCAGCGGCCCTAGGGCTGCTTGGGCGCACTCCGCTGCGGAGGCTACTCCTAGGTGTGGGCGGGTCTTTGCTGGTGCTTTCAGTCGCCGGGGTCGTACTGCAATCAGCGATGCCAGGCAACTTCCCGCCTGCCCGCAATGAGCGAGGTACCGCGGCAGGGACAGAGCGCAAGTCGCCGAGGACGCCAGCCCCCACAGTGGCCCAGCAGCCTAACGCCACACCAGCCCATTCCCCAGCCACGGTTCCTGTCGACGATTCGTCCAGCGCAACCGTCGATTCGCCTCCCGCCGCGCACCCTGCTGATACCGCGATACCGCAGGCGCCTGCGTCCGACACGCAGCACGGAGCGAGCCCGGCTCGACCTGCTACATCGAGCGTCGCTGCAGTCCCTTCCGGCGAACGAGCCAGATGCAGCGCTGCGCAAATCGCGCTGGGCCTGTGCCCTGATCCCTAAGACTCCTTTCCCACATCGCTCATGAACAAGAATCATCTCGCGGCGCTGGCTGTGTTCTGCGCCGGCGCTGCGTGCGCTGCCGACCGGATTGTGACCGGCCCTGATCGAGCAACCCAGGTCGAAATCGGTCATGACCTCAGCCGCTTGATCGCACAGCCCGCAGGCATTGAGCTGGACGTCGAACCGTCCAAAGGTTCAATAGAGAACCTGCGTCGCCTGCGCACTGAGCCAGGCGTACGCCTCGCACTGGTCCAGTCAGACGTCTACCGCGCAATGCGCGACCAGGTCAGCGCCGGCGACGTCGAGGCGGGCCGACTGATCCGTCCTCTGCGCGCTCTGCTGCCGCTCTTCGACGAGGAGCTGTACTTCGTCGTTCGCGCCGACTCACCGATGAAGCATATCGGTGACATCCGCGGCAAGCGCATCAACGTGGGAGAACTCGGCGGAGGAACTGCCTTAACAGCAACTACCGTCTACAGAACCATATTCAATTCACAACCTGACGAGGGAAAACTAAGCTACCTGAGCAATGAGCAGGCACTCCTCAAGCTCGCCACAGACAAGTCCATTGATGTCGTCGTGGTCGTGGCGGGCCAACCAGCGCGGCTGTTCTCCGAGATGACACCTCAGGCCCGCAACTTCATCAAGCTACTCCCACTTGACCCCGATGCTCCGTCAAGCTCGGCCCTTCGCAACGTCTATGGCGAAGCCACCATCCGTGCCGACAGCTACTCACAATGGCTTCGCGCCGACGTGCGCACGCTGGCCGTCAAATCGCTGCTCGTGACCTATGACTACCAGGCGCATGGCACACGTGACGTACTAGTACGTTTCGCCAAATCACTCTGTACCAACTTTGATCGCCTGCAAGCCGAAGGTCATAGCAAGTGGCGAGAGACGCGCCTCGGGCAGCCACCGCTGGCGAAGGGCTGGTCTTACTATTCGGCCACGACAGAAATCCTGTCCAGTTGCGGGCCGGCGCGGCCATCGGTCGCAATCGGTTCCGGAAAACCAAGTGCTACGCCTCTAGCATGCACGCGAGAACGGGCGGTGCTGGGCTTGTGCAACGCCGCAGGAGCGAAATGATGGGGTCTCACTCCTTCGTGTGGATGCTCACCTGTTCGCAGTTTCGCGAAATGCCATGCCCGATTGTCTCGGAGCTGGGGTGACAAATGTTTCATGAACATGTTGAGGGACCGGACTCTTAGCATCCTCTCCGGGCCTGATGAAGGCAGCCGATGATCACGGAGATTCCAGCTTGCAGTTCGCCATTCTTTCCGCCATTCCCACATCTCAGTACGCAGAACAGCTACGAACGATGATCCTTGATGGTCGCTTGCGGGAGGCTGCCGCGTCCGTAGAGGTGATGCTGCTGGAGGACACCCAACCTCGAGCTCCAGGGGAGATTCGCGACCTGGCAGAACTCTGCGGGGACCTGATGCTGGCACTCGACCGCCCTGAGGAGGCGGAAGCGATCTATCGCCAGGCGGTGCTCGCCGCGGCCAGGGCAGACGACCGCGGAGCCACCCGACTCTCCTCATGCAGAGCAACCGGCATGATGAGCCTTCATTCACGCCGCTTGCGCACTGCAGCTAGTTGCTTCCAGAGAATTGCAGGCGACCAGCAGGCATCGCCGCGACGCCGGGTCGATGCACTCTGCGCGCTAGCGAGAGCGCGACATGGGATGGGGCAAGTCGATCGTGCGGTCGCGAGCTTGGACGATGCGGCAAGCCTGGCAGCACAGGAGGATGACAGCCTCCTGCAAGCGCTGGTTACCCTGCTTCGACTGGAAATCAGCGCGCAGCGTCAGTTGCGAGCACACGAAGCTCTGCGCGACCATGTGTTCTGGCACACACAGAACGAATCTTCAAGTTCTACAGCCGCGCTGCCGCCCTTGCAGGCCATCGGCTCATGCCTGCTCGCCTATGGACAACATCGCTTCATCGCCCAAGGGCTGACCCTGTATCGGGACTTGCTGACTGCGGGGCTTGGAGACCTCAACGCTCTGGCAGCGCTACCCGGCCACCTTGCTGCAAGGCGGCGCGCCGGACACGCTGCGCTTGAGCACAGCGCACGCGTCGAGGCCGCGCTCGTGGCGATCACCGCGCGAAACTCGGAGCTTGCACGAGCACTGATCGACCCTCTCCAGAGCAATCCCTGGCCCCGCCGCTGGAACATGGAGACGCTTTATTGCCTATCCAAGCTATCCGCTCTCACCGGGCGCATTGACGACGCCCTCAGGTGGTACCAGAGCTATGCGCTGGAATCGGTACAGTGCGTACGTGCGGAAGTACTGTCCTCCGCGCCCTCATCGACTAGTGCCATCGATTCCTCATCCCGAGTTGATGACGTCGAAATGCAACTGCCGCCCAAATACAGAAGGGCTTACCGCTACATGATCGAGCATCTGGACTGTGCCGGTCTCAGCGTTCGCGAGGTTGCAGATCATCTAGGAGTTTCCGAGCGGGCACTGCAGCTGACCTTCCGCGCCCACTTGGGCCTGACGCCAGCAGAGCTGATGCAGCGCTGTCGGATGGAGCGCATTCGCGACGATCTTCTGCGTGAAGACCAGACCGCGCTTTCAGTGTTCGAAACCGCCGCCCGTTGGGGTATCCGCAATCGCTCAACCCTGGCCAACTCCTATCGGAAGTACTTCCGGGAAACGCCGACACAGACATTGGCGCGCCGCGACACAGCGCTGGCCGCATGAAACCCATCCGCTCCAGAGCACACCTCTCATTGGTGTTCCTCCTATTCGCAATGCGACCGGCGGAGGCAGGCTGGCACTGCGTCGATTGGTCGGGCCGCACCTACCGATCAGCAGAGCCAATTGGCAGTAGCAACGCCTTGCAGTGCATCGCCGACGAGACTACAACCAATGAAATGCTCGCCAAGAATCCAGCCAGCGACAGGAATTCAGCGCCAGCCAGCACAGCAACTAGTGGCATGGGAGTTGCAATGCCGCCCGACTCACTTGTCAGTGAATTCGCAAGAACGCATGGCAAAGGGATGCTTGCCCTAGCTGAGCCATCACCGGTACAAGCAAGCGGGGGCTTGCTGGCACTGGCCTCGGTCGCAAGTGCGGACAATGACCGCGGGGTTCGATTCGATGCATTGATTCACGAGGTAGCCAACCACTTCAGGCACGACGCGGCTCTGATACGCGCCATCGTGCAGGTGGAGTCAGGCTTCAATGCGAATGCAATCTCGCCTGCCGGAGCTATCGGCTTGATGCAAGTCCTGCCGACCACCGCGGCCTGGCTGGGAGTGGCCAATCCAAAGCAGTCCCTGATGGAGCCAGCAACCAATCTCTATGCCGGGGCGCACTATCTGAGACGCTTGATCGACCTCTTCCCAGGACGCCTGGATCTAGCGGTTGCGGCCTATAACGCAGGCCAAGGCGCCGTGCTGAGGCACCGTGGAGTGCCGCCCTACCCAGAAACTCGTCGCTATGTACGCGCGGTGCTTGACCGCTACGAGCGGCTAAGGTCGGAGTCGCGCTGAGCTAAGACCTGGCGGGCAACTCGAGTCCGAAACGCAGACGGCCAGGAACGATCTCTGTGACTTGCAAAGAACCTTGCATTTCGCGAGCGATCTCCTCGCACAACGTTAGCCCGACCCCCGGGGATACCGCTGCTCCCAGACCCCGACTGATATCCAATGAGATCCCAGCGCGATTGCCACGCACACGCACTCGTACGCAAGGAGCACTTCCTCCGCCAATTCTCTCGATCTCCAACAGCAAAATACGCAGCAGCACTGCCAAGCGCTGTATGTCGCAGCTTACCTCTGCAAAGGCATCACCCCGGGGAACCACCGGCGCATGGTCAGCGGACGCAGGAAAACCAATGCCACTCCAGGCGTCCTGCAGCGCCTGCGCCAAGTTGACGGCCATCTGCTGCGGTGCCGATCGGTACGAGAACATTTTGAGCTGACGGGCAAGCCGCGTTGCCTCGTCGACGTTTGCGATGACACCGGCCAGCGCCCGGGCTAGCTCATCCGTCGACATTGACGCAAAGTCGTCCACGCAGCGCTGCAACGAGCTGCATACGCCTCGCACCGGCGCTTCCAACGAGTGATAGATCTGCGACATCAGCCGACCAATAAGGGCAAGGCGCTCGGTGTGTTGGAACTCGGAGCGACGCTCGACGACACGAGCTTCGACTTGGCGCTCCAACATGTTTAACCTGCTCTGAACGCTGACCTGACCACTTTCGACCTGCTCGCGCATCGACCGAGCGCGCCGCAAAAGCACAACAGCCTCCTGATGCCGACCAGTCGCGGCCTGGAGATTTGCAAGCCGTCGGGCGCCCACCAGCCATGCATGACGCCGCCCCAGAGAATCCATGCGACGCAACGAACGCTGCATTGATCGAATCGCACGATCAGAGTCCCCAACGGCGACATACCAGGCGCTGATGGTCATCAGGTAGTGAGCGCGGCGCAGGTCACCGGGCCGAAGCCGACGACAGGCGCTGACGTATCGCGGCACGAGAGCGCGGGCGTCGTCCACGCGCTCAAGTCGCGCTAACGCATAGAGCGAGGCGTCCAACTCAAACCAATCGTCTCTGCACTCGTGCGCGGGCAAGTCTGCCACTGCGCGGCGACGCTCGACAAGCGCCTCCTCTCGAAATCCTTGGCGATCCAGGGCCTCCGCGCGCGCAACCCGAGCTGCGGCCAACACCGCTGCGCACAACGCCGAGGGGGGCCATCCCGGAGTCGAATTCGCTCGTGCGTGGGCTGCGGCGGCGCAGGAAGCCGCAGCGTCGACATCCTCAACGCACTCGAACAAGTGCGTGAGATTGATCAGCAACATGACCTCCATGGCAGCATCTTCCGCCTCCCGTGCCAAGTTCAATCCGCAATGGAGGTGTTTCAACGCCCCTGCATGGTCACCCATGTCAATACACACGGCGCCGCACAGCCATGCAGCAAGCACAGAGCGTCGACGCTCATCGAGCCGGCCGATGAGCTGATCCGTTCCGAGGGCAAGCTCATACGCCCGATCAGACTCACATGCTTGCCACAATGCGCGCCCTACCAACTTGCGCAGCGGCTCGCTGAGGCGAGCATCCCTCGAATCCTCCGCCACCATCGAAAGAGCTCGGCCCAAGCCGGCCAACAAAGGAGCAATGCTGTGGGCATAGCCAGGGTCCGCGAACGCTGGCATCAGGGCTGCCACCGACTCGAAATCTAGCGCGCCGATGTTTGATTTTTCAGGCATGGCGTCGATTGTCACCCTGCAAAGATCGATCTTGCTGGAGTCGCTCGCAAACCCACACAAGGCTTCGCTTTCAAGTGCATCGTCATTTGCGCTGACCTCTACTCTTACGCGCTCATCTACTCTGCGAGATTCGAGCCGCGATGTCCGACGACAAGACCGAAGAGCCTACCGAGCACAAGCTCAAGCAGGCACGCGATGAAGGCAATGTCGTCAAAAGCCAAGACATCGTGGCTGCGGTAACCGCTCTGACGGCGTTCGGGGTATTGCTGATCATGGCGGACGATGCATATGGCCGCCTACGTCGCATCGTATCTTTAGGCATTGACTTCGGGGGCGACGACCTGGACACCGCCGAGATGCTCCGTCGCATGAGCACGATCAGCGTTGAGGCGGTCTATCTGATCGCGCCGATTGTGGTCGCCGCTGCCATCGCTGGACTTACAGGGCTTGCTGTACAGGTAGGACTGAAAGTCACCACAAAGTCGGTTGTTCCCAAGCTTGACGCTATTGACCCAGCACAGGGTGTCAAGAGGATCTTCTCGCTCAAATCCTTGATGTCGTTGGGGCAGTCAATAGTCAAAGCGGTGCTGCTCGGCGTACTGATGTGGCAGGCCATCCTGGCGCTGCTGCCGTTGATCTCAGCCTCAGCTTTCCAGGCCTCCGCGACTTCTGGGGCGATAGCCTGGAGCGCAATCGAGCGTTTTTGTCTGACCGCAATTGGCGTTCTGGCCGTACTGGCGCCGCTGGACTATGCGATCCAGAGGCACTCATTCATTAAGAGCCAGCGCATGAGCAAGGATGAGATCAAGCGCGAATTCAAGAGCCAGGAAGGCGATCCACAAATCAAAGGCCAGCGCCGTCAACTGGCACAGGAACTGGCCATGGAGCCGATTGCACGCAGCGTATCTCGGGCAGACGCGCTGATCGTCAACCCAACTCACTATGCGGTCGGGGTCCGATATCGGGCCGATGAGGCAGGCGTTCCGATTGTTCTATTCAAAGGCATCGACCATCAAGCTCTCGCGCTTCGTCGTGAAGCTGAGGCGCTTGGAGTTCCGGTTTTCTCGCACCCGCCGCTGGCACGTGCACTGCACAAGGTGCCGGTCAACGCACCTATTCCAGAGGAACTCTTCGACAGCGTGGCTGTGATCCTGAGGTGGGTGCGTGAACTCGCCCAAAGCCGAGGTTCCGCAGCAGGACAAGAAGGAGGCATGAAATGAGGGCTAAGAAAATTAGGCTCAGACTTGGCGGGGAAGCAATGATGGTAGTGACCATCATTGCCATTCTGGCCCTGATGGTCTTGCCACTTCCCACCTTCGCCATCGACGCGCTGCTTGCGGTCAATCTGGCCGTCAGTACCCTGCTGCTGATGGTGACGCTGTACATCCCCAATGCAATCAGCCTGACATCGTTTCCGGCCTTGCTGCTCTTCACGACACTGTTCCGGCTTGCACTCAACATTTCGTCAACCAAGCTCATTCTGCTGAACGCGGATGCCGGCCACATCATCGAGTCCTTCGGAAAACTGGTGGTAGGTGGCAACCTGATCGTCGGAATTGTTGTGTTCCTGATCATCACGGTGGTCCAGTTCATCGTCATTGCCAAAGGGTCGGAGCGGGTCGCTGAGGTCGGCGCGCGCTTCACGCTGGATGCAATGCCTGGCAAGCAGATGAGCATTGATGCCGACCTGCGCGCGGGCTTCTTGACCGGGGAGGAGGCGCGAGCCCGCCGCTCCGAGCTGGCAATGGAAAGCCAGCTGCACGGGGGCATGGATGGGGCGATGAAGTTCGTCAAGGGTGATGCAATTGCAGCGCTGATGATCACCGTGATCAATATCGTCGCAGGCATCATCGTCGGCATCCTCTATCACGGAATGCCAGCGGCAGAAGCCGCCAACCGGTTTGCGGTTCTCTCAATCGGCGACGCGATGGTCTCCCAGATTCCATCACTGCTGATCTGCGTCGCAGCGGGCATCATGATCACTCGAGTCGCAGACGAGCACGCCACGCAGCAGCGGTCACTCGGCGAGGAAATCACCCATCAGCTTACTCGCAGCCCCCGAGCTCTTTACCTTGCAGCGGCGTTCCTTTGCGGATTCGCGCTGGTTCCAGGCTTTCCATGGCATGTATTCCTGTTGCTCGCCGCAGGCTTAGCCGCACTCGGCAGGAAGTTGTCACGCAGCGACGGCTCCAAGGGGGGCTCGGGGGCGGGAGGCGGCGCACCGCTGAAGGGCTTGAAGCGCGATGGGGCGAAGACGCCACGTGGAGACGCGCCGGCCATAGAGGAACAAGCCGGCGCGTTCAGCGCACCTTTGGCAGTCACAATGTCTCGAAAGCTCGGGGAAACACTGCGCCCCGATGTCCTCAACGCCGCTTTCGAAGCCGAGCGTGCCACCTTGCAGGAGGAGCTTGGACTGCCATTCCCCGGCATCCGGCTGTGGACCCGTGCTGCACATGAGGAAACTGCCTACGAGGTGCTGGTGCACGACGTGCCGTGCGGTCGTGGTGAACTTGTGCCGGGCCGGCTGATGCTGGTCAGCACCGAACCAGGAGAAGCGCCAGACGGCCACAGCCAAGGAGGGGCGGCTGGTGGCGACACACAGACTTGGTGGGCGCCACCCGGTGTCGCTCCTGAAGATAAGGCCCTGGAAGCAGAGGAGGTAGTGGCACGACATGCGGTGCGTGTGCTGCGTGATCAGGCACATCAGTTCCTCGGCATCCAAGAAGTTCAATGGGTGCTTGAACGAGTAGGGGCAGAGTACCCAGGCCTGGTGGCAGAGTTACACAAGGTCGTACCGCTACAGCGAGCTGCTGAGGTACTGCGTCGGTTGCTCGAGGAGCAGGTGCCCATCCGCAATATGCGCGCCATCTGTGAGTGTCTGGTGGTCTGGGGGCCACGCGAGAAGGACGCACTGATGCTGACCGAGTATGTGCGTATGGAGCTGGGGCGCTTCATTGGCTGGCGAGCGACACAAGGCAGCGGCGCCTTGGCAGCGGTGCTGCTGGATGCTTCGGTGGAGCGCACGGTGCGGGATGCGGTAAAGGCAACACCATCCGGCAACTACCTGGCTCTCCCGCCGGAGCAGGTCAGTGCAATCGCTCAAGGTGTTGCGCGTATCGCCGGCGAGTGCCGCGCAGGCGTGGCGGTGGTGACCTCATCGGACATTCGTCGATATGTGCGAAGAATCGTCGAATCGGAGCAAAGTTGGCTCCAGGTGTACTCGTACCAGGAGTTGGGGCCCCACGTCCGAATCGACCCGCTCGGCCGGGTTGTTATCTGAGAAGCTTTCCCATGAGCACCTCCAAGCCCCATGCGCCGAAGATACATGCACTCGTGGCCCTTCGGCCCGGGCCAGCGGAGGCGCCTGTCGCTACACGCTTGTCCTTTGGCGACCTACTACGCGGCAGATCCAGCAACGGCGAAACAGTCGATCCGGATGGGCCTCATACGAGGCCTGCGCCGCCGCATATATCGGTCTTGGCGGGCCCAGTCGAGGCTCAAATCAATCCTTCGCAAACACCCCCACGGACTTCCTCTGAGGGGTGGACAGAAAGCTCGCGAGGCCGAAATAGTTTCGAGGAGCAGCCGAAAGAGATCTATGAACCCGCGAGCAGGGAACAGCTTCCCTGCGTTGAAAGACCAGATCCGACACCTCGCCTGACGGCACTCTCTTTCAACGCGACGCGAGACCCCATATCAACAATCTCGCGCACTATTGCTGACTTCTGCAACGCCCCAATCGTCGGCGACAGTGAGGGCTGGAGTGTCAGCCTGCGGCTGGACGCAGAACTGCTCCCGGAGACCACGATGCACGTGGGACTTTCGCAGCAGCGACTGCTGCTTCGCTTCCAGACACTTGATCAGGACACGCGGCTCCTACTATCGACACATCAGGATGCGCTGCGCACCCGCCTCTTCGAGGCCGTTCCTCACCTGAGGGACATCGCCATCAACATCCAATAGCCAAGCTGCTGCCGCCGAAATGTCCGGCTTCGCCTCCCTGCACATGTCTACCTCGCCAACGATAGAAGACCTGAGTCATCGCTTGCCGCGATTCTCGGCCACTGCTGCCGCCGCTGCGCGGCTCACGGGTGACACGCGCTTCGATACATGGATTTCAAGCCAACTACAGGCCGGCATCGAAATCTCCCCGGCCCTGGGACCGCTGGCCGGGCCGTTGTACCGGCTGTTTCTGCGATGTTCGCGAGGCGATATCGAACTGATCGTGTCGGCTGGCGATGATCCAGGGCTAGCAATTGCATCGGCGCCGGACCTGACGCAGGCGCAGCGTACTTTGGCCTTGCATGCCCTGCTGGCGCTGCCGTTAGGGCGGTACCTGCCTGACGACGGACCATTTGCCGGCAGCCAAGCCCTTTCGCTTGAACCCGTCGACGCAGCGCAGCGCATACCCGACGCATGGCACTCGGTGCGCGACCTCGACAGGGAATTGACACGTGTCGCGCTAGGAAGCATCTCGCCGAACCTGGCAGATGCATTGAGGGTCCGCGCACCTCATCCGCAGGTCAGCCGATTCTGGCGTGATCGGATGTATGTGCCTGGATGGGTGGAGCTCGCATCGGTTGAGCTGTCACTTGTCACGATGCGAACCCTGAGCCCAGGCGATGTTGTGTTGCTGCCATTGACAGCGGGCGGACTGGACCGCGCGCCAGTTCGTTGGCGATCAGGTCCATCCGGCAATAGGCGGCTTCATGCCAATGCTGCCATTGAAGGTGGCCAACTTAAGTTCACTGGAACATTGATGACGCATGACCCAAAAAGCTTGGCCAACCAAGCGAATTCCCAGCTACCGCAAGAACAGGAACTCGACGCCCTTGAGCAGCTGGAGCTGCCCATAGGTTTTGAAGTGGAGACAAGCGCCATGTCACTGACGGACCTGGAAGCTATTCGACCGGGCTATGTCATCGAGTTTTCACAGCCACTGAGCGCAGCGGGACTGCGATTGGTCTGCGCAGGGCAAGTCATCGGACATGCTGAGCTGGTTGCAGTGGGTGACAGGCTGGGTGCAAGAATTACACGGATGGTAGCGAGCGATGAACACGAACAGCGTCGCTGAGCTGCTGCCGCTGCTCGTTGTCGTCGTTGCGATCGGACTTCTGCCGTTCGTAGCGATGATGGTTACCTGCTATACGAAGATAGTCGTCGTGCTGGGCCTACTGCGCAATGCGCTTGGGGTGCAGCAGGTGCCGCCAAACATGGTAATTAATGGCATCGCCATCATCGTATCGGCATACATCATGGCTCCAATTGCCATGGATACTCTGGATAACATACGTGCCAGGGGCCCCGCAGGATCCACCGCAAGCCAGGTGGAACAGGTGGTCGAGGCCGCACAGGAGCCAGTCAGAAAGTTCCTCGACAAGCATGCACAACCTCGAGAAAAGGCCTTCTTTCTGAAGTCCGCATCGGCCGTCTGGCCCGAGGCACGTGCCAAGGCGCTGAAGTCCGACGACTTGATCGTGCTGGCTCCAGCCTTCACGCTATCGGAGCTAACGGCAGCCTTCAAGATCGGCTTTCTGCTCTACCTTGCATTCGTAGTCGTCGATCTGATCATCGCCAATATCTTGATGGCGATGGGCCTGTCGCAGGTAACGCCGACACAAGTAGCAATTCCGTTCAAGCTACTGCTCTTCGTAGTAATGGATGGGTGGTCGACACTGGTGCATGGACTGGTACTGACTTACCGATGAGGCATAGATGAATACAGACAGTTTCATCCAACTCACTTCCCAGGCGCTGATCCTTTGCCTGACCGTATCGCTGCCCGTGGTCTTGGTGTCCGCAGCGGTTGGCCTGCTCGTCTCATTCGTCCTTGCCATCACGTCGCTGCAGGAACAGAGCATCTCTCAAGGTGCCAAGCTGATCGCGGTGGTGGTGACATTGCTCCTCGCTGCACCTTGGGGTGCCGCCACGGTTCTCAACTTTGCCACCCAGGTCATGCAGCTTGCCCTGCAGTGACGCGACACAGTCCATCGAGAAGGGCTCACTCCTAAGTAGGTAAAGAGATTCCATCCATGCTTCCCGCCAAGCTCCAAGGCCCACCGCAAGTCGCACCTGCGCCAACAACGGCTCACTCGAATGACGTGGCTTCCCCTGTGCCCGCAGCTGCAGCAATGTCGCGTTCTTCCCAGTGGCTGGGCGGCAAGGCGATAACGCCGCGCAGGCCTCCCAGCGCACCGGCGAGGCCGCGCAGACCCGGCGTCGCCTGTGCGGCCACGGGAACGCATGGATCGTCCATTGACGACCTCACCGTTACGCTCCAGCATGCGTCGGCACGGTCCGCACTCGACGCCGTTGCAAGTGCTCGGCAAGGCGACCAGTCGCAAGAAGATGCGGATTGCGAGCACGGCCGTTCAAGAGATGCCTCAGTTTCTGGAGCGCTCAGCGCCGAGCCTGGAGGGCCTTGCGCCGAGCCGCCTGTAGTCCGGTCTCGTCGCACATCGTTGGCCACGACCATTCAGGCAATGCACGACGTTCTTGCGCGCACCTCACACAGTGCGCAGCTGCGGGCAGCCGGCTTACAGAGCACTGAACACTCGGGCTCCGAGTCTAGAAGTACGCGCGGACTGGCAACGGCGTTCTTGCGGCAGCGCCTTGACCTGTTGTTGCGCACTCGCGGGTTTCAGCCGGCCGAGGCCCTCAACTTATCCGAGGTGAAGCAGCATCTCGTGGCGCTAATGAACAGTGCTGTGAAGCCCACCGACAACGAGAATGTTCGGGCATTGCACTTCATGCTGCCGCTGCTGCTCTTGGGCATGTCTCGCGACATGTCCGCAACCCCGGCCCAGGCAGAGATGAAGATTGCGCGCATGACAGCAATGCAGCGGGGCAAGGTGTGAGCAACGGCCCGTACACGGAGATCTCGGATCCCGATCAGGCAAGATTTGTCGACCTTCTGGTGGAACTGTGCGAGCAAATTGACATCATCGATGTGAATTCGGTACTGCAGCGCCGCCAGCTGGTTTATCAGGGCTTCGATGTCATCATCGATCACGTACTGAACGACCCACAAGCGTTGTACATGCAGTTCGACTACGGCATGACGACAGCTGGTCGCACCCTTACCATCTTCCGATTGATGTTGGAGTCCAACTTGTTGGTGTACGCGCAAGATCAGGCACAGCTTGGGCTCGATCCGGACAGTGGGAACTCGCACTTGATCGTTCGTCTTCCGATGACAGACGACATTGACGGCGCCTGGCTAGCTGACACACTCAGGCACTATGCTGAACATGGCCGCTATTGGCGCGAACACCTGCTGCAAGCGCCGGACGAGCTGTACGAGGCGATCTCGAGCGGCAACTATCTCTGGCTGAGGGGATGACCGCGCGCCCCAAAGGGTTTGCGCTGCCCGGCTTATGCTTCTTCCCTCACGCGCAACACAATTGCGTCCCAGATTTCTCACTGCACCGTGCATATGCCTGGCCGGCACTTTTTTCCTCAGCTCCTCGATCAGGACCGCCCCACCCTCTGGCCGCATTCTGGACCTGAGCGCACGCTCCCCGACGAGCTGGAGCAGCAACTGACCCTGGCTGCTCAGGCAGCTACCGGGGCGCCGGCCGCCGCGATCGCCCTTCTCGAGGACACCACCGATCTCGCTCGTCGTTCGGGCGACTCCCAGGTTGTTGCACGTACGCTCCATCGAGCGGCCAGCTTGGCGCGATTGGCCGGCCGAGCAGATCGCGCCTACGCCTACGCCCTCGAGGCGCAACTCCTGTTCGAGCAGGGCGACGATCGCTGGCGCGCCACCCAGATGATGCTTGTGCGCGGGGAAGCGTACCTGGAGATCGGCGAATACGCTCGTGGTAAGAAGGCTGCTCTGGAAGCTGCGGACCGGTGCCGCTTGACCGACGATCGTTCCCAGTTGGCGCGTAGCCTCGCCCAAGCGGCATTGGCCGAATCGCTACTGGGCGAGTCCGACGCCGCTCTGAATCGCATGAAAGAAGCGGCCAGCGTGGCTGCATCATGCAGAGATTCTGCCCTGAACATCGCACTGAACCATATCAAAGCTCGGATCCTTCTGCGTCAGGCTCAGCAGCGCGAACTGGCAGGAGATACGCGTGGCGCGGCCGATGCGCGGGCTGATGCTGTGGCCGTGTTGCCCGACATAGATGCACTCGCGCCGTCAAAATTGGCGGACGATGCTCCCACGATACTGGAGACTGCCGCCATCGCGGCCCTAAGCCGGGGCGACCGGAGCCGCTGCGCACGCGCTGTTCGATGGATGGCGCGGCTGGCTCGCGAGAATGCCGATCCTGTCCTGCGCGGCAGTGCCTGGTGCCTGCTGGCGCAGGCAAGCCCTGCGCCAGCATACCTTCGTCGGATTGCCTGCGCACGCCGGGCCGTCGTCTTGCTCAAGTCCCGCGCCGCACTTCCGAAGCAAATCGGCATTCTCATGATGCTCGCGGACGCGCTTGAGACTGCGGGCGACTGGCGGGCCGCGTACGAGGCGCAGGATCAAGCTTGCCGGCTACAAGCCCGCCAATTTCAAGAGTCGATTGCGCATCGAGCTGACGTGCTTGCTTTAGACCAGCTAGCCGATCAGCGCTTACGGGAGACCGAACGGACTTTGGCTTACGCTCAGCGCCTGTCCAACGTGGGCCACTTGGTTGCTAGCGTCAACCATGAGGTCAACCAACCTATGGCATCTATACGGATGTCAATGGAAACTGCGCTTGCCCTCGTGTCTGCTGGCGAACGCCAAGAGGCACTGGACATACTTCGTCAATCGAGCAAGCTGGGCGCTCGACTGACCGACCTGACAGCGCAGCTCGCGGCCTTTCCCGTGCGCACCGGCGCACAACTGGGGCGCGTGAGCCTGCGCCACGCGATCTCCGAATCCCTTGCTCTACTGGGGTCAAGGCTCTCGCAAGCGCCATGTGAGATTTCCGTCGCGTTTGAAGACCACCACGTGTGGGCCCACGAGGGCCACCTTGTGCGAGTTATCGCGAACCTTGTGAACAATGCACTGGATGTGATGGAGTTGGGCCAGGCTCGACGTATTTTGTTTGACTGCCAAGTCACAGGCAATCGGGTGTCTCTTTCAGTTCAAGACAATGGGCCGGGGCTCTCCCCTGCCGTCGAGAGCCGCCTTTTCGAGCCATTCTTTACGACCAAGGTGGCTGGGCGGGGTCTGGGGCTCGGATTGGCGATGGCGCGAGATGTTCTTCGAGAGATGGACGGAAGCATCAGTGGCCACAATGCAGTTGATGGCGGCGCGCGCTTTACGATCGAGTTGCCGACCGCGCCGCAACCGGCTGCCCCCGAAGTTGACAGTACCCACGCCACAGCACGGCCTCAACTTTGAGAAGGCTGTACCCCCGCCGTTCTCGGATTCGAGAGACTGCGGACCGGTCACACGCCAAAGAGCCTGCATTTGTCGCTGCTGCACGTTCATGCACAATGGCCCGCCTCTTGCTTGATCGGCCCCAAGCACTTCTTTCGCTTGACCCAACCGATGAACATCCCTACGAGCCCATTTCCTACTCCCGAGCGCCTGCGGGTCGCGTTGATCGAGGACGATGAGGCGTTTCGCGCCAGCATGAGGCGATCGCTGGAAATAGCCGGCTACTTCGCCCCGGCCTTCGCAAGTGCCGAGGAGTTTCTGGAAAGCGAGGAGATCGGGCAAGTCTCCATCGTACTCACCGATCTGAAGCTGGCCAAGGCCGATGGGCTCTATGTACTGGATCGCGTCCGCCGCGCGGATGCGGATTTGCCTGTCGTCCTGATGACGGGCCATGGCGACATTCCAACCGCAATCCAGGCTATCCGAGCAGGCGCCTACGACTTCCTGGAGAAGCCGTTTGATCGAGAGAAGTTGCTGGCCGTCATTCAGCGTGGCTGCGAACAGTTTCGCCTGGTGAAGGAGAACCGGCGACTTAAATCGCAACTGGCTGAGTCCTCTGGTATCGATCAAAGGCTCACGGGGGATTCGCCGGCCCTTCGAGAGTTGCGTGACCTGGTGCTGCGTATTGCACCGACACCAGCAGATGTGCTGATCACCGGCGAAACCGGCACTGGCAAAGAGCGAGTTGCCCGTTGCCTTCATGACTACGGTCGGCCTGGGGGGAATTTCGTTGCTGTGAACTGCGCGGCGGTTCCGGAGCACCTGTTCGAGAGCGAATTGTTCGGCCATGAAGCGGGTGCCTTCACCGGCGCAAGCAAGCAGCGCATTGGCAAGATAGAACATGCCAAAAACGGAACGCTGCTTCTCGACGAGATCGAAGCCATGCCCCTGGCGCTGCAGGCCAAGGTACTGCGCGTTCTACAGGAACGAGAGATCGAACGGCTGGGTAGCAACCGCCCCATTCCTGTGGCCTTCCGAGTGGTAGCGGCCTCGAAGGTCAACCTGGCTGAGCACAGCGAAAAGGGTTTGTTTCGCCCCGACCTGTATTACCGCCTGAACGTGGTGTCGTTGCGGGTCCCTCCGCTGCGGGAGCGGCATGGTGACATCATGGTTTTGTTTAGGCTCTTTGTGCAAGAAGCGTGCGAACGCTTCCAGATGAGCGAGCCCCAACTGAGCCAGGAACAGCACGGCGCCCTGCTCACTGCCCGCTGGCCAGGCAATGTGCGGGAACTCAAAGCCTGCGCCGATCGCTTGGTGTTGGGACTGCCGATCTTCGTGGACGGCGAGTCAGCGGCGGATTCACCGCGTTCCTTCGATGAATCCATCGCCGTTATCGAGCGGGCATTACTTGAGGAATCGCTGCGCCGCAACGGGGGGTCAGTGAAGGCATCTTGCGCCGAGCTATCTCTCACGCCGGCAACGCTTTATCGCAAACTCAAAGCCCTGTCCGTGGATCCTTCAGCCTACAAGGCCTGAGAACACTTCGCACCGGCATCGAGAACTTCGGCCTGGTGTTTCTCCTCAAGAGCCACCGTTTCTAAGCTAGCCATTCCAGGGTTTGTGCGGCACACGCAGTTGGCAAGTCCTAGCCGCTACCTGATCGCTTGACTAGAAAGGAAGAACCATGAGCAGAAAGTTCACCGCCGCGCTCGGCATTGCGCTGACCGCATTCACCATGCAGCTAACGATGGCCGCAGATATGGGTACCCAGACCGTAGCCAAGGACAAACTCGATTCAGCACGTCAGTACATCCAAGCACGACAGTGGGACGCGGCATTGAGAGAGCTCAAGCAGGTCGAGGACCGCACCAGCGCAGACTGGAACAACTTGATGGGCTACACGCTGCGTAAGAGCACCACGCCGGATCTGGTTGCATCTGAGCGTTACTACGACGCAGCGCTGCGCATCGACCCGCGCCACCGAAACGCGCTCGAATACTCGGGCGAGTTGTATCTGATGAAGGGCGACCTGCCCCGTGCGCAGTCTCGCCTTGCCACGCTGGCGACCGAGTGTGCCTCCAAGTGCGAGCAGTACACCGAGCTGCTGGAGGCCATCAACCGCTATCAGGCCAATGGCAACAAGTACCTGCCGAAGGGCAATTGGTGAACCTGCGCATGAGCAGGCAGTTGACCGTCGTGTCTGAGGGGATGGCCTTTCAACCGGAAGCCGGCCAACCTGTCTTGCAGGATGTGCACGTATCCAAGCACCTCGCCAGCTAGCAAGCCACGGCCTGGCATACGCAGTGAAGTACAGCGGCCAGTGATCTACCGTGCCGCTGTATTGACCGTGTGACCCCATTGGCAGCCCAGTCTTAGGTTGCACCACCCGGGTTGTAGGTCAGTCGTAGCAGGCGACTCACTGCTTGTCCCGTGATCAGTCCTGAGTCGCGTCGACAAAGGCATGGATTCGGCGTAGGACTTCCTGCACGGAGCGGGTGGCCTCGACGTCCTCGCGCGGCGCGGCGTTGCCGGCTGGCTGCACATCGAACTGCGCCCCCTCCACCGTCATTGCGCGAATGCACCAAGCCGACATTTCGCGAT
>NZ_JAPFGP010000030.1 GCF_026241155.1 Paucibacter sp. PLA-PC-4 | reverse complement strand
CAGCGCAAGAAGGTGCTCTTGCCGGAGCCGCTGGAGCCGATCAAGGTGATCACATCGCCGGTGCGCGCGGACAGCGAGACGCCCTTGAGCACCTCGCGTTCGCCATAGCGTTTGTGCAGGTTTTCAATAACAAGGCTGGCTTCGGACATTTTTCTCTCAATCACCCAACAACTTACCGGTTCGCAGTGCAGTCAGGCCGGCCACCTTGGCCACCTTCATGCCGGCATGGGCGAAGCGCACCGACTCGCGCGCGAACAGCAGGCCATCGACTGGGCTTGTCAGCTCGCTCACTTGGTTGCTGAGGGGATCGATCACATGGGCCAGGACTTCTCCGGCCCTGACCATGGCGCCGGCATCGCGCAAAAAGGTCAGCACGCCGGCTGACGGGCTCTTGACCGGAATGCTGCCAGCCAGCGGACGGGCATCGCCGACGGCAGCCGGCAACGCCGGCGCCTGGCCCGAGATCAGGCCGCGATGGGTCAGGAAATCGATGATGTGCTGCGCGTCGCGCCGGGCCAGCGCGTGGTCGACATCGGCCTGGCCTCGCAGCTCCACCGTGACCGACAGGCAGGCCTGCGGAATCGGGAAGCGGTGCTTGAACTGCTCGGCCCAGCGCCACCAGGGTTGGGAGCAGATCTCGTCGAACGGCCGGTCGCCGGAGTCCTGAGCCAGCAGCGTGAGACGAGCACCCAAAAAGCGCGCCAGCACCTCGCACTCCGGCCAGCAGGGCGTCTCGGTGTAGAGATGCAGCACGGCCTCGGCATCGCAGTGCAGGTCCAGCACGATGTCGGCGTCACAGGACAGGCTCATCAGTGTGCGGCGCAGCGACTGCAGCTCGGTGTCGACCGGGGTCTGCAGCACCGCTTCCCGCAGGGCCAGGCGCAATAGCCGCACATTGCGCGCCGCGTCGTCGCTGAGCTCGCTCTCGACGGCGGTCGCGACATTGGCGATCTGGTCGGGGTAGTGGCGGTTGAAGTTCTCGCCCGAGTTCAGCTCGAAGCGGCCCATATGTCCGTGCAGCAGAAACTGCGATAGGCCGATCGGGTTGGCCATGGGCACCAGCACGATCTCGCCGGCGATGCGGCCAGAAGCTTCGAGTGCATCGAGTTGCTGGCGCAGATGGTGGGCCACCAGCATGCCGGGCAGCTCATCGGCATGCAGTGAGGCCTGGATATAGGCTTTCTCGGTGCCGCTACGGCCGTAGTGCAGCGAGATCAGCTCTCGCTGGGTGCCGGGGGCGGGCGAGAGCAGGGGGTGGCGAGAGGTTTGCATGGATTCAGCGCGGCGTCATCTGGACTTCAGCGAGGCATCAGCGGCTTGAGCCAGCGAGCCTCTGCCTTATGGAACAAGCCCACCAGGGCCAGGGTCAGCACAAAGTAGAACAGCGCGGCCGTGATGAAGGCCTCGAAGGGCAGGTAGTAGGTGGAGTTGACCTGGCGCGCGGCGCCGGTCAGGTCAGTGATCGTGACGATGCTAGCCAGCGAGGTGCCGTGCAGCATGAAGATGGCCTCGTTGCTGTAGGCAGGCAGCGCTCGACGCAGTGCCGAGGGCAGCACGATGCGGCGCAGCATCACGCCGCGACTCATGCCCAGAGCCTTGGCGGCCTCGATCTCGCCGTGAGGAAGCGCGCGGATGCTGCCCGCGATGATCTCGACCGTGTAGGCGCAGGTATTCAACGCAAAGGTCAAGCAGGCACAGAACCAGGCCGAGCTCAGATAAGGCCAGGCCACGCTCTCGCGCACTGCTTCGAACTGCGCCAGGCCGTAGTAGACCAGGAACAGCTGCACCAGCATCGGTGTGCCGCGGAAGAAATAGGTGTAGAGCCAGACCGGGCCCGACACCCAGCGTGAGGGCATGCAGCGCAGCAGGGCCAAGGGGATGGCCGCCGCCAAGCCCAGCATCAGCGAGATCAAGAGCAGCTGCAGGGTGGTCCAGGCGCCGCTGAAGTACAGCGGCAGGTTTTCGGCAATCGCGTCCAGATTCACAACAGTCCTTGGCGCACGCCGACGGAGAAGCGCTTTTGCAGATGCTTGAATACCAGCTCGGAGGCGCTGGTGAAGGCCAGGTAGATGACGGCTACGGCCGCGTAGAACACAAAGGGTTCGCGCGTCGTGCCGGCCGCCTGCGAGCCGCGAGTCATCAGATCATGCAGGCCGATCACCGAGACGATGGCCGTACTCTTGATCAGCACAAGCCAGTTGTTCGACAGGCCTGGCAGTGCATGGCGAAACATCTGCGGCAGCGTGATGCGCCGGGCGATCTGCCAGCCGCTCATGCCGTAGGCCAGGCCGGCCTCGCGCTGGCCGGGCGGCACGGCCAGGAAGGCGCCCCGAAAGGCCTCGGTCAGGTAGGCGCCGAAGATGAAGCCTATCGTCAGCACGCCCGCCAAATAGGGGTCGACGTCGACATAGTCCTCATGCCCCAGCGCCAGCGCGATCTCGTTGACGGCCAACTGGCCGCCAAAGAAGATCAAGAGCATCAGCACCAGATCGGGCACACCGCGTATCACCGTGGTGTAGACCTGAGCGACGCCGCGCGCGGCCCGAAAGCGCGAGAGCTTGGCCATGGCGCCGGCCATGCCGAGCACCATGGCCAAGGCCAAAGAGGCCAGGGCCACGCTCAGCGTGACCAAGGCACCCTCCAGCAGGCTGGGCAAATAGCCGTGCAGAAACATGCGTTGATTGAGGGTTTACTGCTTCGGCGAGACGTCGTACTCGAAGTACTTGTCGTTGAGCTTCTTGAACGTGCCGTTGGCGCGCAGCGCGGCGATGGCATCGTTGAATTTCTTGCCCAGGGCCTTCTCGTCGGCCTTGCGCATGCCCACACCCGAGCCGGTACCGAAGTACTTGACGTCATCGAAGGCCGGGCCAACGAAGGCATAGCCCTTGCCGCCTGCAGTCTTCAGGAAGCCGGTGTCGATGGCGACGGAGTCGGCAACGGTCGCGTCGATGCGGCCCGACTTCAGGTCCAGATAAGCCTGGTCCTGGGTGGCGTAGCGCACGATCTCGCTTTGCTTGAACTGGTCGGCGGCGAACTTCTCGTGGATGGTGGCGCGCTGCACGCCGATCTTCTTGCCCTTCATGCCGGCGGCGCTGATATCCAGCTTGGCGTCGGCCTTGGCGGCAAAGCGGGCCGGCGTGTTGTAGTAGGCCTTGGAGAAGGCGATGGCCTTCTTGCGCTCATCGGTGATGGACATCGAGGCGATGATGGCGTCGATCTTGCGCGCCTGCAGGGCCGGGATCAAGCCGTCAAAGTCCTGCTGTACCAGAGTGCACTCCGCCTTCATCTCGGCGCACAGGGCCAGCGCATAGTCGATCTCGAAGCCCTTGAGCTTGCCGTCCGGGCCGACTTCGGAGAACGGAGGGTAGGCACCTTCGACACCGATGCGTACCTTCTTCCAATCGGGCGCTTGGGCGTGGCTGCTCAGAGCGGTGAGGGTGCTGCAGGCCAGGGCGGCCAGAGCGATCAGATGACGACGTTGCATGCGTTCTCCAAGAAGTGTGCGAATGGCAAAACAAGGTGAGGATATTGCAATGCCCATGAGGCAAAGGGCATCAGGGTTTGAGCGAATGTAAAAAATCCTGAAGCACAGCCACGGTAGCGGCCGGATCTTCCTCCTGCGGCACATGGCCTAGCGCCTCAAACACCACCAGGCGGCTGCCGGTAATCGCGTCGGCGAAGGCTTGGCCGTAGGCGGAGGGGATCAGCCGGTCGCGGCCGCCCCAGAGAATCAGGGTCGGCAGCTTCAGCCCGGCCAGCCCTGCGATGTTCTGACCCGGCTGCATCTGCTGGATCCGCTGCAGCAGTGCTGCGCGGTTGCCCTCGCGCAGGGTCAGCTCGAAGTAGCGGTCAACCAGGGCGGTGTCGACCTTGGCCGGGTTGCCGTAGAGATTGGCCACACTGGCCTCGACCAGGCGGCGCGGCAGCAGGCCGCTGACCAGGCCCCGCAGCACCGGCAGTCGCGCCAGCTGGAAGGCCAGCGGCACTGAGTCGGGTTTGAAGTCATGGCCGGACGCATCGACCAGTACCAGGGCCGCGACCCGCTGCGGCGCCTGGGCCGCCAGCTGCCAGGCGATCTGGCCACCCAGCGAGTTGCCGGCCAGCACGACGCTCGGCAGCTTCAAATGATCGAGCAGGGCCAGTACGAAAGCGATATAAGCCTTGTCGCTGTAATCGCCATGCGGCTGCGCGCCGCTGAGGCCGAAGCCGGGCAGGTCAAAGCTGATCACGCGGCGCCGCTGCTTGAGTTCGGTGGCCCAGCCTTCCCATGTATGCAGGCTGGCCGCCGTGCCGTGGATCAGCACGATGGGCTGCGGGTCTTCACTGGGACCTTCGTCGCGCAGATGCACCAGCTGGTCGCCCAGCTCGATGAAGTCCGAGGGCGGCGGCGCCCAGCGCGCCACCAGGCTCTCCAGCGAGCGTTCGGGCGCGCGGAAGGCGGCCATCATCAGCGCAGCGCCCAGCAATGCCAGGCCAAGCAGCTTCAGCAGCAAGCCGCCCGGCCCTGTCCGTTCCCGTCTCATGGCTGGGGCGCTCGGTGGGCCTCGCTGGCTGGGCGCTCAATCTCGATGGCCGGATGCAGGCCGGCGTCCAGCGCCTCGCGCTGGTCGAACACAAAGCAGCTGCCGTGGTAGTGCGGGCCGCCGGTCTCCTCGAAATACTTCAGGATGCCGCCTTCGAGCTGATAAACGGGGCCGTCCAGCCCCTGCTGCTGAAGATACAGCGCGGCCTTCTCGCAGCGAATGCCGCCGGTGCAAAAGCTCACGACGGTCTTGCCCATCAGCTCCTGGCGATGCTGGTGCACCGCCTCGGGGAACTCGCTGAACTTGTGGATGCGCCAGTCGATCGCGCCGTCAAACGTACCGTAATCGACCTCGAAGGCATTGCGAGTGTCCAGGGTCACGACCGGCCGGCCCGCGTCGTCATGACCCTGGTCCAGCCAACGCGCCAGCGTGGCGGCAGGCAGTGCGGGTGCGCGCTCGGCCTGGTCCGGGCGGATCGTCGGATGGTTCATCCGGATGATCTCGGGCTTGACCTTGACCAGCAGCTTCTTGAACGGTACGGTCTCGCTCCAGCTTTCCTTCGGGTTCAGCGGGGCGAAACGTGTGTCCTCGTGAAGGGCCGCAACCCAGGAGCGCACAGCCTCGGCCGGGCCGGCGAGAAACAGATTGATGCCTTCCTCGGCCAGGAGCACCGTGCCCTTGAGCTCCAGCCTCAGGGCCAGCTCATGGAGGCGCTCACGCAGCGCGTGGCAGTCGGGCAGGCCTACGAAAAGATAGGCCGAGATGTTCAGAATCGGAGCGTTTTGCATGGCGGACAGGCCTGGATTGTAGGCATGTCGCGCCGAGCCCTCATTGGACTGGCGGCGTGGGTCGTGTTGGCACGCTGGCGCTGCACAGCTCGATATGGCCCGGGCTGTGCACAAACCAGCCGCTGCGCCAGCGCCGCGCGTCCAGCAACGCGCCCCAGGTCTTGCTGTCTGTGCGCAGCACCTGCAGGGCTGGGCGCTCGCTTTGCGGCATATCGGCCAGCAGCCGCGCGCGCTGTATCGTCGGGCGCTGTTCGGGCTTGTCGTAAAAGCCCATGTTTGGGCCGCCGCGCGGCAGGCTGGACAGCAGCTCGATGCCCTTGAGAACCCTGCCGACCACGGTGATGTTCAGATCCAGCCCACGCGGCGCATGGCCGATCACCGCATAGAGCTCGCTGCCGTTGCTGGAGTCGACCGCGTTGCCGCGCCCTGCGCCGACCATGCCGTAGCAGTGCGCCAGCCAGGCGCGGTCGTTTTTCGGGTCGGCGGCGACCGGGAAGCCCTCGACAAAGCCAGTCTGCGGTGCCCAGCCGTCGACATCGGGCAGTCGGGTCAGTGCCAGGCCTTTGAGTGAAACCGAGAACTCAGCCGGCAGTTTCGCCTCGGCCTTGCCCAGCGGCTTGGCGAGCTTCTCGTTCTCGCCATTCGGGTCTCCCCACTGGGTAACGAAGTTGTCCTGCACGCGCACGACGGCCAGACCGTCGTAATAGCCGCCGCGCGCGAGCTGTCGGATATTGGCCGCATGACGGGGCGCGAAGCGGGGCGCCAGCTCGATCAGAACCTGACCTACTCCATCACGGGTCTGGAGTTCCATCAGCACCGTGTTTTCCGCATCCAGACCGCGCCAATCGTCGGCCGGCGATTGGGCCAAGATATCGGCGCTGCTGCGCTGGGTCGGCCGGGGCGCTGGGTCGGCGGCAAATGCCGGTAGCACGACGGCGGGTAGGGCCACGGTTAGCAGCAGGGTGGGCAGCAATGTCTTGTCCATGGTCGGCGAGCATAGCGCCGCTCTCTACAATCTCGCCATGCCCTTCGTCCATCTGCGTACCCATACCGAGTTTTCCGTCGTCGACGGCACCCTGAGAATCGACGATGCCGCGGCGGCGGCGGCCAAGGACGGGCAGCCGGCACTGGCCGTTACCGACCTGGCCAATCTGTTCGGCGGTGTCAAGTTCTACAACGCCTGCCGCAAGAAGGGCGTCAAACCCATTTTGGGTGCTGACTGCTGGCTGGAACCGGAGGGCTCGGACAAGCAACCCTCGCGTGTGCTACTGCTGATCCAGAACAAGCAGGGCTATCTGAACCTCAGCGAGCTGCTGTCGCGCGCCTGGATACAAAACGTGATCCGCAACCAGGCCTGCCTGAAGCTCGAATGGCTGCAGGAGCTGGGCGAGGGCCTGATCTGCCTGTCCGGGGCCCAGCACGGCGGCCTGGGCCAGGCCCTGCTGCAGGGCGATAAGGCGCGTGCGCTGGACTGGGCGCAGCGTCTGTCAAAGATCTTCCCGCAGCGCTTCTACATCGAGCTGCAGCGCGCCGGGCTGCCCGGCCAGGAGGCCTTGGTGCTGGCCAGCGTGCCCTTTGCCGCCGAGCTGGGTCTGCCGGTGGTGGCCACCCACCCGGTGCAGTTCCTGGCCGAGGAGGACTTCGAGGCCCATGAGGCGCGGGTCTGCGTCGCCGAGGGTGAGACCCTGGCCAACCCCAAGCGCATCAAGCGCTTCCTGCCGGGCCAGTATTTCCGCCCGCAGGCGGATATGGAGGCGCTGTTCGCAGATGTGCCCTCGGCGATCGCCAACACTGTGGAGATCGCACGGCGCTGCAGCCTGTCCCTGGTGCTTGGCAAGCCGCAGTTGCCCGACTTCCCGACGCCGCTGCAAGACGACGGCACGCCCATGCCGATGGATATCTATTTCCGCGCGCAGAGCTTTGATGGCCTGGAGCACCGGCTCAAGCAGCTGTACCCGGACCCGGCCAAGCGCGACGCAGAGCGGCCGCGCTATGTCGAGCGCCTGGAGTTCGAGTTGAACACCATCATCAAGATGGGCTTCCCGGGCTACTTCTTGATCGTGGGCGACTTCATCCAGTGGGCAAAGAACAATGGCTGCCCGGTAGGCCCGGGTCGGGGCTCGGGGGCCGGCTCGCTGGTCGCCTACGTGCTGCTGATCACCGACCTGGACCCGCTGCAGTACAACCTGCTGTTCGAGCGCTTCCTGAATCCTGAACGGGTCTCGATGCCCGACTTCGACATCGACTTCTGCCAGGGCAACCGCGATCGGGTGATCGACTACGTCAAGGATAAGTACGGTCGCCCGGCGGTCAGCCAGATCGCCACCTTCGGCACCATGGCGGCCAAGGCGGCGCTGCGAGATATCGGCCGGGTGCTGGGCATGGGCTTCGGCCAGGTCGACTCGATCGCCAAGCTGATCCCGGCGCCCCCCGGCAAGACCGTGACCCTGGCCCTGGTGCCCGAGAAGCCCGACGACAAGATCATCTACGCACGCAAGGAAGCACCTGAGATCGAGGAGCGTGAGGCGCTGGACGAGGAGGTGGCGGGCCTGTTGAAACTGGCCGCGCGGGTCGAGGGCATGGTGCGCAACATCGGCATGCATGCCGGCGGCGTGCTGATTGCGCCGGGCAAGATCACCGACTTCTGCCCTCAGTACCAGCAGCCCGGCTCGACGTCGGCGGTAAGTCAGTACGACAAGGACGACGTCGAGGCCATCGGCTTGGTCAAGTTCGACTTCTTGGGCCTGGCGACCTTGACCATCATGGAGCTGGCCAAGGAATTCATCACCTCGCGCTATCCGCAGCACCGAGACTTCGCCTTCGAGACCATTCCCCTGGACGACCGCAAGACCTACAAGCTGTTCTCCGACGGCCTGACCGAATCGGTTTTCCAGTTTGAATCCAGCGGCATGCAGAAGATGCTGCGGGAGGCCAAGCCCTCGCGGTTGGAAGACCTGATTGCGCTGAACGCGCTGTACCGGCCGGGGCCCATGGACCTGATCCCGACCTTTGTCGCGCGTAAGCATGGCAAGGAAAAGGTTGAGTACCCGCACCCGCTGGCCGAAGCGGTACTGGCCGAGACCTACGGCATCATGGTCTACCAGGAGCAGGTGATGCAGACCGCCCAGGTGCTGGGTGGCTACACGCTGGGCGGCGCCGACATGCTGCGCCGTGCGATGGGCAAGAAAAAGGCCGAGGAAATGGCCGCCCACCGCGAGCTGTTCCGCAAGGGCGCGGCAGAAAAGGGCATCGATCAGAACAAGGCCGACGAGGTTTTCGACCTGATGGAGAAGTTCGCTGGCTACGGCTTCAACAAGTCGCACGCCGCCGCCTACTCCCTCTTGGCCTATCACACCGGCTGGCTCAAAGTGCACTTCACGGCCGAGTTCTTCGCCGCGAACATGACCATCGAGTCGGACGATACCGACAAGCTCAAGGTCCTGATGAACGATGCCAAGCTCTTCGGCATCGAGTTCGAGCCACCCAATGTGAACCTGGGCGTACACCGCTTCGAGCCGCTGTCGGAGCGCAAGATCAATTACAGCCTGGGCGCGATCAAAGGCACCGGCGTCGGCGCGATCCACGCCATCGTCGCGGCGCGCACCGAAGGCGGACCGTTCAAGAGCTTCTTCGACTTCTGCGCCCGGGTCGACCGCAAGCAGGTCAACAAGCGCGTGGTCGAGGCACTGATCAAGGCCGGTGCCTTCGATGCGATCGAGCCCGACCGCGCCCGGCTGCTGGCCAGCGTGGCCCTGGGTTACACCTATGCAGACGGCCTGGCGCAGAACGTCGACCAGGGCGGATTGTTCGACTTCGACGACACCCACGGTTCCTCGACCGCCGAGCCGCCGCTGGTGCAGGCTGGGCCGTGGAGCATCAAAGAACGGCTGAGCCTGGAGAAGACGGCGATCGGCTACTACCTTAGCGGCCATCTCTTCGACCAAAGTGGCGAAGAGGTTCGGCGCATGGTCAAGCGCCGAGTCGTCGATCTACAGGACAGCCGTGAGCCCATCATGGTGGCCGGAATCGTCGGCGATCTGCGCATCATCAACGGCCACCGCGGCCGTGTCGCGATCTTCAAGCTCGACGACAAGAGCGACGCCATCGAGGCCGTGGCCAACGAGGAGCTGATCAATGCTCACAAGGAATTGCTGGCCGACGACGAACTGATCATCGTGCAGGGCAAGGTGCAAAACGACCGCTTCTCCGGAGGCTTGCGCCTGACTGTGCAAGCGGTCTGGGACCTGGCCGGCGCGCGGGCGCGCTTCGGCCGCTATGTCTATGTCCCGGTCAAGAACAAGCTGCCGCCGCTGGACGAGGTGGTCAAGCAATGGCCGGCGCGCCAGCAGCAGGGCGAGCAGGGCGTCGTCAACCAGGGCCTGAAAGTGATGACCCACCACTTCCTAGCCAGCGGTCAGGCCAAGATCGACCTCGGCGAGGACAGCCGCTTCTGGCCCTGCGACGAAGCACTCAAGCGCTTCGCAGCGATCAGCCCGGAGCCGCCGCAGATCGTCTACGAGTCGAGCTGAGGCGTGGCAGAACTAGATCAGCAACTGGCTGCGTCCATCAAACAGCGCCTCCTGCGTCATCCGCTGCAACTCCTGCAGCATGGCTGCCGACAGCTCGACGGCGGGTGAGTCCTGACCCGGACCGCGCGTCGGTTCCGCCTCAGCCGCGCCAAGCAGCACGTCCTGGGCTGGGGTCAGCAGCTCGGAGAGATGAGGCCGTGATGGCAGTGCCAGCACGGGCGCCACATCCAGGCTCGGCAGGACCAGCGCCATGCTGGCCGGCGGGGTCGGCGGCAGTGCGATGTCGAAGTCCAGCTCGATAGCCAGTTCCGGTCGGGACGGGGTCTGGATCGGCTCGAACTTGGGCAGCGTCGGCAGCGTGTCGAGCGGGCCCAGCCCGACCCCGCCCAGGTCCGGCCAGTTCTCGCTGGGCGCCGCGATACGGCTCAGACCCTGCAGCTGCAGCAGCGCGCGACGCGCTTCCTCGCTGAGTGCGGCAATGGCCTGAGCGCTCAGCGAGCGCAGCTGGGCATCGCTCATCGCGGCCGCCTGAGCGGTGCTGAGCACACCAATGTCGGCGGGGCTCAACGCGGCGAACTGCTGCGGCGCGAGGCCGTGGATTTGGTTGTCGTGCAATGCCTGTACTTGGCGGCCGCTGAGGGCCTCAATTTGCTGTGTGCTCATCGCATTGAGCTGATCTATATCCAGCGCGCGCAGCTGGGCGGCGCTGAACGCGGTGATTTGCTCGCTGCGCAGTGCCAGCAGATCGCTATCAGAGAACTGGTGCATGTCCTGTGTGCTGATAGCGGCGGTGTGTTGCGGGCTCAGCGCGCCGAGCTGGGCAGGGCTCAGTGCGTCGAAATGAGTGGGGCTCAGCGCTGCGATCACCTGCGTGCCCAGCGCCTGCAGCTGCGCCAGGCTCAGTGCTTGCAGCTGGTTGGCCGTCAGCGCCGCGCCCTGTGCGGCACTCAGCGAGCCCAGTTGCTAGGGTGTCAGCAAGGCCAGTGTGGACACCGGCAGTTCGCGCAGTGCTTGGGCCGAGAAGGCGCCGATCTGCTCGGGGCTCAGCACCTGCCACTGCTGGGCGTTCAAGGTCAGCACCTGGGCCGGACTCAGCACGGCCAGCTGTTCGGCGTCCAGCGAGGCGATCACGGCGCTGCTGAGCATGCTCAGGCGGTAGGGCGTGATCGCCCCCAGCTGGTTGCCGTAGAGATGATCGAATTGCTCGGGCGCCAGCGCCTGCAGCTGGGCCAGGCTGAGCCCGGCCAGGCTTGCATTGGACAGCGCGCCGATCTGCACCGGTGTCAGCTGGGCCAACTGGGCCGGCGCCAGCTCGCTGAGCTGGGCGGGGCTCAGCACGCTAATCTGGGTCACATTGAGGGCTCGCAAGGCCTCGGACGACAGCGCTCGCAAATCGCTTTTGTCGAGTGCTGCGACCTGGGCCTCGTCGAGCGCGGCGATCTGGCCGGGCCGCAGCGCGGCGATCTGCTCCGGGCGCAGTGCCGCGATGCCTGCGGTGCCCAGCGCCGTCAGCTGGTCGGGCTGCAAGGCCTGCAGTTGCTGGGCCTGCAACACCAGCAGATGGCTGGCGGGCAGGGCGCGGATCTGCGCCGCGCTGAGCTCGCTCAGGCTGGCACCGGACAAGGACTGCCAGGCCTCGGTCGTCAGCGCGGCGATCTGGGCGGCGCTTAGCACGCGCAGCTGGGTCTCGCTCAGTGCGGCGATCTGGGTCTCGCTGAGCGAGGCGAGCTGGGCACCGCTGAGCCCGCGCAGGGCCGCCGGGCTCAGCGCCGCCAAGATGTCGGTGCCCAGCGACTGCAGCTGACCGGTGCTCAAGCCACCGAGCTGGCGGCCGTTCAGGCCGGCCCACTGCTCGTCGCTCAGCGCCTGCAACTGGGCCGGCCCCAACGCCGCGAACTGCGCACTGCTTAGGCTGTTGAGCTGTCCCAGACCCAGTGCGCGCAGGTCCTCGGCTTCCAGCGCAGCCAGCTGCGCGGGCTTGAGTACGGCCAGCTGGCTGTTGCTCAGGCCGGCGATCTGGGCCGTGCCCAGACCCTGGATCTGAGTGGCGTCCAAGGACTGCAGGGCCAGCGGGCTCAGCATGCGAAGCTGGGTGGTGCTCAGCTCGGCCAGATGCTGGGGGCTCAGCGCGTCGAAATGCGCGAGGGTCAGCGCTGTCAGGGCTGCTGGGCTGAAATGGCTGAAATGGCTGAAATGGCTGAAATGGCTGAAATTCTCGGGGCTGAAGGCTTGCAGCTGGGCGCCGCTGAGACCTTGCAGATGCTTGACGCCCAGATGGCCGACTTGCTCGGGGCTCAGGGCCTGCAGCTGCTCAACGCTGAGGCTGGCGAACTGGACACGCGAAAACGCGTTGAGCTGGACGCTGTCAAACTCGGCCAGGCGTTCCGGCCGTATTGTGGCGATCTGCTGGGGTGTCAGGCGCGCAATCAGCGCAGGTTTCCAGATCGACCCGGGGGGCTGCTACTCATTTTTTCTCTACCTTGATCCTGGGACTCAAGTCCCGGCTCCATTTGTCCGATAAGCCTAAGTGGATCTGCAGCCGGCGGTCGCTGGAATAGGCGGGCGCTTTCGGTTCAGCGTCTGTTGTTTGTGCGTTGCTCCACCCTCTATTCGAGGCTGTCGCTGTGCGTTTGATCGGCGATGATGGTCGTCAACCCAGCCCCCCTCCACCCGAGACCGATCAGACCATGCAGCACATGGCGGCCCCGCCGACGACAGGATTGATACTGACCGGCGGCGGCGCGCGCGCCGCCTACCAGGTCGGGGTGCTGGCGGCGCTGGCTCAGCTCAAGCGCGATGCCGGCGCTATTGAGGGTAATCCCTTCAAAGTGATTGCCGGCACCTCGGCCGGTGCCATCAATGCCGCGACGCTGGCCTGCAATGCCGACGACTTCGATGGCGCGGTCGACGGGCTAACGCATCTGTGGCAGAACCTGCATGTCGAGCAGGTCTACTGCGCCGACTCCTTCGGCGTGATACGCACCGGCGCGCGCTGGATGACGATGATGAGCCTGGGCTGGGCGTTGGCGCGCTGGAAGCGCTCGCGCCCGCGCAGCCTGCTGGACAATGCGCCGCTCGGAGCCCTTCTGCGCCGCTGGGTGCGCATGGAGCGGCTCGATGAGATGCTGGCGGCCGGCCATATGCAGGCGCTGGCGATCAGCGGCTCCAGCTACACCTCGGGCCAGCATGTGACCTTCTACCAGACCCAGCTGCCGTTTGAACCCTGGCTGCGTTCGCAGCGCGTGGCCGTGAAGACACGGCTGTCGATCGAGCATCTGATGGCCTCGTCGGCCATCCCCTTCATCTTTCCGGCCGAGCTGCTGGATCTGGACGGCCGGCAGGAGTGGTTTGGCGACGGCTCGATGCGCCAGAGCGCGCCGATCTCGCCGGCCGTGCACCTGGGGGCCGACCGGGTGCTGGTCATCGGCGCGGGTCGCATGCATGAGCCGCCGGGTGCGCGCCGCGAGGTGCTGGTCGAGGGCCATCCCAGCATGGCGCAGATCGCAGGCCATGCCTTGTCGAACATCTTCTTGGATGCGCTGGCAGTCGATGTCGAGCGTCTGCAACGCATCAACAACACCTTGGGTCTGCTGACGCCCGAGGCTCGCCGCGCGACGCCGCTGCGGCCGCTCGATGTGCTGGTGATTGCGCCAAGCCGGCGCCTCGATGATCTGGCGGCCGAGCATCAGGCCAGCCTGCCGCCGCCGATCAAGGCGCTGCTGCGCAGTGTCGGCGTGGCCGGCGAGGGCAAGGCCGCCAGTGGCTCGGCACTGACCAGCTATTTGCTGTTCGAGCCCTCGTTCACCGGGGAGCTGATCATGCTGGGCATGGCCGACACGCTGGCGCGACGCAGCGATGTGCAGCGCTTCTTTGGCTGGCCGGCCCAGGCGCCCAGCGTCGATCCGGCCGCCATGCGCAAGCGCCGCGCCGGTTTTGCAGAGAACCTCAGTCCGGCGTAGCCAGCGGCAGCCGCAGTTCGGCGCGCAGCCCGCCTTCGGGGCGATTGATCAGATGCAGACTGCCGCCCTGGCGCTGCATCAGGTCGCGGGCGATGTAGAGGCCCAAACCCATTCCGCCGGTGTCGCGGCTGCGCGAGCCCTCCAGGCGGTAGAAGGGCTGGAACACCGCCTCCAGTTGGGCTGGAGGGATGCCGGGCCCCGAGTCGTCAATGCGGATGCAGACCTGGCGGCCCCGCGACTCGACACTGATGTCGGCCCGGCCGCCATAGCGCAGGGCATTGCCCAGCAGATTGCCCAGCACACGGCGCAGCGCCAGCGGGCGGGCCCGCGCGATGGCCGGGGCGGCGGTGTAGGTCACCGGCTGTCTTTGTTCGATCAGGTCATCGCTGAGCGCCTGCAGTAGCGCATCGATATCGGTGTCTTGCAGTGGCTCGACTGCATGGGTCTGGCTGCGGAACAGTGTCAGCACCGTGTCAATCAGGCCGTTCATCTCGCGGATGTCGGCGACGGAGCGCTCGCGCAGCACCGGCGCCGCATCCATGGTCTCCAGCCGCATGCGCAGGCGGGTCAGCGGGGTGCGCAAGTCATGCGAGATCGCGGCCATCATCAGGCCGCGCTCGCTGAACTGGCGCTGTAGCTCGCGGGCCATGCGGTTGAAGACTCGCGCAGCCTCGCGTACCTCCTGGCTGCCGCTGTGTTCATCGAGTTCTGGCAAGGGCTCCTGGCCGCCCAGAGCCTCGCCCAGGGTCTGCGATGCCTGCACCAGACGGCGTACCGGCGCGGCCACCCAGCGCGAGCCGAACCAGGCCGCCAGCGCGATCACGAGCAGGCGCATACCATAATCGAGCATCAGCGCGTCGGTGGGCAGGCCAGTCGCCTGCGGGGGCGGCTCGGCCAGACTGTCGGGTGGCGGCGGACCAGGCGGCGGGCGTTGGCTCCCGTGCTCGTCCTGCGGCAGTCCGGGCGTGGGCGGCAGTGAGGGAAACACCGGCAGCCGGGCCGGCGTGCCGCGCTCAAAATGCAGCAGATGGACGGCCGCGAACGCGGCCAGATGACTGGCCACCAGGGCCGCCCACATCAGCAGGAACAGGCGCTTGGCCAGGGTGTCGGTGAACCAGCCCATCGCGCTCAGCCTGGCTTGGCGTCGAACAGATAGCCCTCGCCGCGCATCGTGCGTATCAGGCGTGGTTCGCGCGAAGAATCGGCCAGCTTCTGGCGCAGCCGCGAGACGGTCAGGTCGATGCTGCGGTCATTGACCTCGACGCCCGGCGCACGGGTCAGCTCGATCAGCTGCTCGCGGCTGAGCACTCGACCGGGCCGCTCGACAAAGGCCGACAGTAGGCGGTACTCGGCGCTGGACAGGGCCACCACCACCTCGCCCGGCGAGATCAGCTGGCGCAGCAGGCGGTCGAAGCGCCAGCCCTCGAAGCGCAACTCGCGCGGCGGCTCGGCGCCCGATGCCGGCTGGCGCTCTCCCTGTTGGACGCGCCGGCGTATCGCGTGGATGCGGGCCACCAGCTCGCGCGGCTCGAAGGGTTTGGGCAGGTAGTCGTCGGCCCCCATCTCCAGGCCAAGCACGCGGCTGAAAGGGTCGCCCTGGGCGGTCAGCATCACGATAGCCACGCCGGGATGCTGAGCGCGCAGCCACTGGCATAGCGACAGTCCGTTCTCGTCGGGCAGCATCAGGTCCAGCACGACGACATCGAAGGCTTGGGCGCCGACCCGGCGTCGCATCTCGGCGCCGTCGGCCGCAGCGGCCACTTGCATGCCGAAGCGCTGCAAAAAATCTTGCAGGGCGCTGCGGATCTCGCCGTCGTCGTCCACTACCAGGCAGTGGATCGCGCTGGCGTTCATAAGGCCTTCCATCGGTGCATCCGCGGACGATACACCAGGGGCGCGAGCACTCAAGCAGCGATGCCCACGGTGAGGTTGGCGATGTAGCCGGTCGCGACGCTGCCCGTCATGCTTGCGAGCTGGGTCGTGACGCCGTCGCTGAAAACATTGTCGCTGGCGAAGCTGATCGCGGCCAGATTGCGGATGCTGGCGCTGTAGGCGGCTACGCTGTTGTAGACGTCGCTGCAGACCTCCGTGGGGAACGCAATCTGCGAGGTCTTGAGCTTGTTGCTGTAGGCGCTGGCGCTGTTGACGCTGCGGAATACCTCGAAATGCACATGGGGCATGCGGCCCGCGTAGCAGCCGGGCACGATGGTCGTAAAGCTGACCGTGCCATCGCTGCCGGTTTGCTGTACACCGCGCAGGTAGTTTTCGGCGGTGATGCCGCTGGAGTACATCGAATAGCGGCCCTCGGCGTCACAGTGCCACAGATAGATCGCATAGCCGGCGAGGTCGGTGCAGCCGCCGTTCGTGTTGACCAGCTTCAGCGTGAGGGTCAGCAAGACGCCCGCCGCGCTACCGCTGGCGCTGGCGATGCTGGTGCGGATATCGCTACGCACAATGCCGCTGAGGGTCAGTGCATTGGCGATCCCGCCGTTGACGCTGTTGGAGCCGTCGCCCGGGTAGGGGCCGGCGGTCTCCTCGGGGATGACCGAGCAGCTGCTGGTGGTGGTGCTTGTTCCGGTCGTCGTGCCGGTGTCGCTGGTCGAGGTGGTGGCGGTGTTGTCCTCGCCAGCGCCGCCGCCGCAGCCGATCAGCATCAGGCCGCCGGCGCCGGCCAGAAATCCAATAGCGCGGCGGCGCTGCTGCAACTGCTGGGCCTGGAGCCGGGCCAGGTCACGGGCCAGACCATGGTCGTGACCTTCACTGTCGTGGTTGGCGGCTTTGTGCATGCGGACTCCTGTTGGGTGGACATCGGGGCGGTAATCGCCCGGTGTCTGCATTGGAGCCGCCGTCCTTGTCGGCAAGATAGGCAGATTGTGTCCGGCTTGACACATCGGCCGGGAGCCTGCTCCTCGCAGGGCAAGCCACGTAGACTGCAGTCGCAGGTCTGTCAACTCGCGTGCCATCCCCGTACCGATGGCGCCCCCACCCGGCCGTGCAGGCCGGCACAGTCCTTGAACAGGGCCTAGGCCCGTGCGGCCAGCAAGCGCTCGGCCAGCGCCGGCGGCGCAGCGATGAGCCTCTAGAGCTGGCGACGCCGTCTTGTCATCATCGTGTTCAGTCGCCAATCTGCGCCTGCACCATCGAGGCATAGGCTCCGCCCCGGGCCAGCAGCTCGGCGTGGCTTCCGCTTTCGATCACTCGACCGGCGCCCAGCACATGGATGGCATCGGCCGAACGCACGGTGGACAGGCGGTGAGCGATCACGATCAGGGTCTTGCGGCCTTGCCATTGGTCGAGCGCCTGCTGCACCGCGCGTTCGCTCTCGGTGTCCAGTGCCGAGGTTGCTTCGTCGAAGACCCAGATTGGCGCATCCTTGTAGAGCGCGCGGGCGATCGCCAGACGCTGGCGCTGGCCGCCGGACAGCATGCTGCCGTTGGCACCGACCGGGCTATCAAGCCCCTGGGGCAGGCTCTGCACAAAGTCCCACAGATGGGCGGCGCGCAGCGCCTGCTCCAGGCGGGCCGGGTCGCGCGGCTGGGCATAGGCGATGTTGTCTGCCACCGAGGCGTCGAACAGCACGATGTCCTGCGAGACGACAGCGAACTGACGGCGCAGATTGGCGCGCCGGAGCTCGTCGATGTCGACGCCGTCAAGGAGGATGCGCCCGGCGTCTGGCCTGCCGAAGCCCTGAAGCAGATGGATCACCGAGCTCTTGCCAGCGCCCGATGAGCCGACCAAGGCCGTGGTGCGGCCGGCGGGGATCAGCAGGTTCAGGCCATCCAGTGCGGCGCTGTCGGCGCCGGGGTAGCGCAGGCGCACGTCCTGCAGCTGCAGCTCGCCGCGCACGGCAGCGAGTTCGCGCCGGCCTTCGTCGTGCTCGGCCGGCAAGTCCAGCAACTGCAGGCAGCCGCGCGCTATCACCAGGGCATTGGTGATCGGTGTCGCCAGATCGCTGAGATGGCGCAGCCGCGAGACCAGCAGCAGCAGTGCGGTGATGTAGGCGATGAAGTCGGCGGCTGAGGCCTGATTCGCGCGCGCCTGCAGCAGGGCCAGCGCGACGATCAGCGACAGGCCGATGCTGGCCACCAGCTGCGACAGCGGCTGGCTCAAGGCGCCGGCCGCGACCTGCTTGAGCGTGTTGCGCCGCACTTGCTGGGCGATGTCCTCGAAGCGTGCGCGTTCGTGGGTGGCGGCATCGAAGCTGCGCACCACGCGCCAGGCGCGGGTGAGGTCGTCGACCTTGGCCGACAGCTGCATTTGCGCGTCGTAGCTGAGATTGCCCATCGCGCGCACCCGCTTGTTGACCTTCTTGACTACAAAGGCCATCAAGGGCAGGGTGACCATGGACAGCAGGGTCAGCTGCCAGTTCAGGAAGAAGAGGTAGCCCAGCATGGCGACGGCTGGCAGGCCGTCACGCAGCACCGTCGCGACGGTGCCACCCAGCAGGGACAGCGATTGCTGCGGGTCGTTGACGACCTTGGTGACCGCCGTGCCGGCCTGCAGGCTGGTGTAGACACTGGCATCGGCGCGCAGCAGCGCATCGACCAGAGCTTTGCGCAGGTCCATCACGCTTCGCAGCACGGTCCAGTTCAGCATGTACTGGCCGGCAAAGCCGGCGACGCCGCGCAGCGCAAACAGGCTGACCAGCACCAGCGGGATCCACCAGATCGAGAAGGTCTGGCGCTCAAAGCCCTTGCCGAACACTGTCTTGATCAGCTCGGGGATCAGTGGCTCGGTAGCCGCCGCCGCCACATAGGCAAGCACGGTCAGCACCAGCCCCATGCGATAGGGGCGCACAAAGCCGAGTAGCCGGCCCAGTGTGGGATCAAGATTCATGCGTTTGCCTTTGCGGCGCGCCGCAGCCAGTAATGGAGCCGACTGGCGCGCCACAGCCAGCCGCGCGCCAAGTAGGCACGCAGCAGAGCCTGACCGCTCAGCGGCGAGTTGTCCTGAAACTGCTGCAGACAGCGCGCCAGTGCGGCCTCGTCCGCTTGGCGGGCCATGAAGCGGGCCGCGCTGACAAAGCCACGTCCAGCGAAGTGCGCTAGCGCGAAGCGTGCCGCCTCGCTGATCGGCGGCTGCTGGGCGTCCAACGCGGCCGGCAGACCGACCAGTGCGTTCATCATGTCGTCGATCTTGCGGGGGGTCAGCGTGGCGAGAATGCTGCCAACGCGCTGGCGATAACCTACCCAGACGCGCGGCGCATAAACATAGCTGGTGGCGCGCAGCGCCAGGGCCGGGGTGGTGTACATGTCTTCGTAGTAGCGGCCAACGGGGAAACGCAGATCATCGCCCCACAGACCGCGTCTGGAGATTTTGCTCCAGCTGTGCAGCTGACCCAGCGAAAACAGGCCTCGTAGCAGGGCCGAGCGGTCGCTGAGCAACTGATCGCTCGGCCCATCGAAGCTAGGGCGATGCAGCTCACCGCGCCAGACATGTTTGCGCTTCATACGTTCGCGCAGGGTCCGAAAGTCGCACAGCACCAGGTCGGGGGCGTGGCCCTTCACGATCGCGGCGAGATCCGCGATTGCTCCGGGCATCAGTTCGTCGTCGGAGTCCAAGAACCATAGGTACTCGCCACGGCTGGCCTCCAGTAGCGTGTTGCGTGCGGCACTCAGGCCGCTGTTGTGCTGGTGGCGCAACAGGGTCAGCCGGCCCGGGTTCTCCTCGGCCAGCGTGTGCATCAGCGCAGCCGAGCCATCGGTGGAGACATCGTCGAGCAGCAGGATTTCGACACCGGCATCGGCCTGCGACAGCACCGAAGTAACGCAGGCGCGCAGCCAGGCCTCGACGTTGTAGACCGGGACCAGCACACTGAGCCAGGGGCGAGGTGCCATGGTCATGTCTTTGCTGCGGCCTTGCGCAGCCAATACTGCAGGCGCAGCCAGCGCCAGATCCAGCCGCGTTGCAGGTACTGGGCGCGCAAGGACTCGGGCCTGTCATCCAGGGTTTGTCTCAGACGCTGCAGATACAGGGGCAATAGCGCCCTGGCGCCCTGTCGGCAGGCATGCCGGCAGGCACTGATGAAGGTTACGGCAGCGAAATAGGCCAGGGAAAAGCGCGCGGCCTTATCGACGCCAGCGCTGCGCAGTTCGGCGCCAAAGCCGCTGAGGGCGAAGCTCATGTCGTCGAGCTTCTTGGTGTCCAGGTGGGCCAGTACGCTGCCTTCGCGCTTGCGGTAGCCGATCCAGACCTCGGGCACATGGCAATAGCTATTCGCAAGCAGTATCACGCGCGGCATCACGGCCGTGTCCTCAAAGAAGCGGCCGACCGGGAAGCGCAGCTGTGCGGGCCAGAGGCTGCGTTTGATGATCTTGCACCACGGCTGCAGATGGCCGGCCTCGAACAGGCCCTGGATCAGGCGCGAACGGTCCTGCAACCGTTGGTGCGAAGGGCCGATGAAGCTGTGCATATGCAATTCGCCCCGGCGCGCGTGTTTGGGCTTGAACTGCTCACGCAGGATGCGAAAGTCGCACATCAGCACATCGGGTTGAGACTGCGCCGCCAGCGCGCGCCGCAGCCCTGCGATGGCACCCGGCAGCAGCAGATCATCCGGATCGATGAACCACAGATAGTCGCCGGTGGCGGCATCCAGCAGGCTGTTGCGGGCGGCGCTGATGCCCTGGTTGCGCGCATGACGCAGAAGTCGCAGGCGACCGGGCTGCTGCCGCTGGAACTCTTCGATCAGTTCGGCCGAACCGTCATCCGAGGCGTCGTCAAGCAGCAGGACCTCGACGCCGTCATCGCATTGCGCCAGGATCGAGTCCAGGCAGGCGCCTAGATAGGGACGCACGCGGAATACCGGCAGCAGCAGGCTCAGCCAAGGGGTCATCGGCGGGCCGCTCCAGCGTTGACCAAGTTGGCGAAAAGATCTTCATAGCGGCTCAGCATCAAAGCCAGGCTGTGCTCTTGCAGTGCCTGGCGGCGCCCGGCAGCGGCCAGCGTGGAGGCCTGAGCGGGCTGCTGCAGCAGCTGGGCGATCGCATCAGCCAGCGCCCCTGCATCTTGATGCGGTACCAGCCGCCCGGTGACGCCGTCGCGTATCAGTTCCTGAATGCCCGGGACGGCCGAGCCGAGCGCGACACAGCCCGCCGCCATGCCCTCGACCAAGGAAAGTGGCATGCCCTCGTAGTGGCTGGACAGCACGGCGATCTGGTGCTGCATGAGCAGCTCGGGCATACGGGCATGAAAGCCAAGGAATTGCACCTGGTCCTGTAGGTCCAGTTGCTGCACCAAAGCCTTGGCCTTGTCCAGATGGCGCTTGCTGCCACCGCCGGCCAGCAGCAGGGGCGGGGTCAGTCCTTGCCGGCGCAGCAGGGCCAGGGCCTGCAGCAAGGTGGCGTGGTCTTTCTGGCCGGCAAATCGAGCGGCCATCACCAGACCGGGCACGCGCCGGGCATAGGGATGACGGTCAGCATCGGCAAAGGGCTCGAGCCGAATGCCATTCGAGATTGCCAGGGTCTTGTCGGCCGGCATGTCCAGCGCCAGCAGGCTCTGGCGCACTCCCTCTGAGCAACCGACGATGGCATCACTGCGGCGCGCCAACCAGCGGGTTTGCAGCAGGCGCCATCGGCTGTAGCGCTCGCGCGAGTTGTGCTCGACGTGCACCAGATGGGGCACCCCCGCCAGCAGCCCGGCCCAGCGCCCCAGCAGGTGCTCGGGGAAGCCGTGGGCCACCAGCACATCGGGGCAAAAGCGGCGGCAGATCTGCCGCAGGCGCCAGATCGTCGCGGCATGGCTCCAGCCCGGCACGAGTTCGAGCGGCAGGCCTTGCTGCTGCAGCGCGGCGACACGCTGCGGGTCGGTCTGGCGCTTACTCCGCAGTACCAGCAGAGGCTCGCTGCGGCTGCTGGCTTGGGCCGCGCGCACCAAATCGAGCGCCACCTGCGTAGCGCCGGAGAAGCCGCCGGTGACGAAGTGCAGGACCTTGGGCGGCGGGCTCATTCGCGCCAGTGGTCCGCGATCCAAGGTGCCGGCTTGGCGCGGCGCCAGTTGCCGTTGCTGCGTCCGGCCAACGCGTCGGGCGGGTTCATCACACCGTGGAAGATCAGGATGCGGGCACTCTTGGGAATGAAGGGGGCGCGCCAGTAGTTACTGGGCCAGCGCGGGATGCAGTGGTATTTGTAGCTGGCGCACCAGGCTGCATCCCAGTACTTCAGCAAGCCCTTGGCTTGCATCTCGTTGGACAGATAGGCCTGCTCGTTGCGCACCTCGGCGCGGATACTCTCGAACTCGCGGCGGAACTTGGCCAGCACATCGGCATGAGCACCCAGGGTGAAGCGATACACCGAGGAGTTGCCGGTGATGCGCCAGGGGCGTTTCCAATCATGGATGATCAGGAACTCGCCGGGCACCTCGAAGAAGGGTGTGATGTCGTCGACGATAACGACATCGAGATCGAGGAACAGGGCCGTGCCTTTGAGGCCATGCAGATCCGCCTCAAAAGTGGTCAGCTTGGTCCAGCCGCGCTCGGGAATGCCGGGCGGCAGGGCGAGGTCGGGGATCGGCAGGCACTGGACCTCGGCGCGGATGCCCTCATGGCGGTCGGTCAGGCAAACGAAACGGAATTCGCCGCGCAGATGGCGGCGCACCATCGCGTACAGACGGTTGACGTACTCGGGGCCGTACTTCGTGCCCCATTTCATGCAGAGAATGACGCGGTCGCTCGCCATGGTGTCTTTAGAGTTCTTCCACGTGGCGTGGCGGGTAGGTGTCCCAGTTCAGGCAGCCCGGGCATTGCCAGAAATAGTGCTGGGCCTCGAAACCGCAGGCGGCGCAGCGATAGCGCTGCAGCGGCCGGCTGGCACGGTCCAGCGCGGCGGCCATCAACGGGGCTTCTTCGTCGCTGAGTTGGGCCTTGCTCTGGGTCAGCAGCATGCGGGCGGCGCTGAGGCTGGGTTCGGCGCGCAGATGGGTCACCAAGCGCTGGCGCTGGGCGGCCGCGGCCGGCTCCAGCTTAGCGATGGCCAGCAGCAGATGCATGCCGGGCGCGCGCTGGTACTGAGCCAGCAGCGTGGCCAGCGCCGGCTCGGTCGCACCGATTGCCAGGGCGGCGTCGGCATAGTCACCGGCCACCAGATTGAAGGCCTCGGGCTTGGCGCTGAGCAACTGGGCATAGGCGGCCATCGCCTGCTCGGGCTGTCCGCGCCGGGCCAGCATCTGACCGGCCAGCACATGGGCTCGGGCCGCCTGGGGCGCGGTCTTGCGGGCCTGGGCCAGCAGCTCCTGCGCCTCACCATGCGCGTTGCGGGCCTGGGCTTCCAGCGCCTGCTCGCACAGATAGTTGGCTATGCGAGCTGCAAACGAGGCGGTGCCACCTTGCTCCAGATGGCGAGCCACGTCGGCGGCCTTGCGCCATTCGCGCGAGCGCTCGTACAGCGACAGCAAGGCCAGCTCGGCCTCTGTCTCAAAGGCGGTGCCGCGCAGCGCGTTAAAAGCCTCCTCGGCACGGTCGAATAGGCCGGCCTTGAAGAAGTCCTGGGCTAGCGCATGCTGGGCTCGGTCGCGTTCGGCGCGCGGCAGGTCGCCGCGCTGCAACAGATGCTGGTGCACCCGCACCGCTCGCTCATACTCGCCGCGGCGGCGGAATAGGTTGCCCAGGGCGAAGTGCAGCTCGGAGGTGTCGGGATCGTTTTGCACCGCCTCGATGAAAGCGTCGATTGCCTTGTCTTGCTGCTCGTTGAGCAGCAAGTTCAGACCCTTGAAATAGGCCTTGGGGGCATCACGCTGCTCGCGCTTCCATTGCCGCGCATCGAGTTTGGAGGCCAGCCAGCCGAGCCCGAAGGCTACCGGTAGCGCGAACAGCAGCCAGCGTAGATCAAAGTCCATCGCGTACGCCGCTGGGGGTCTGAACTTCGGTGGGTGTGGGCGCGTCGGAAACGGCCGGTGCGATGTCGCTGCCTCGCTGTGCGACGCGGCGGTGCTTCCACCAGGCCGGCACCATGGCCAGCACGCCCAGCGCGGCTCCGCAGCCGAAGGCTAGCAGCACGATGATGACCATCGGCGCGCGCCACTCGTGGCCAAAGAACCAGCGCACGGTGGCCTCCTGGCTGTTGTTCAGCGCGAAGGCGAAGAGGGCGAAAAAGATGAAGGCCCGCAAGAGCCAGACAAAGATACGCATCGAGGCGGATTCTAGGGGGCGGCGCTCGTCTTGACTGCGCTCAGGCGTGAATCTCGCTGCCCTTGTCGTCGAGCACCGGCAGCTGTTCGTCGACCGACTCGCGCAGGGCTTTGCCCGGTTTGAAATGTGGCACCAGCTTTTCGGGGATCAGTACCTGCTCGCCGCTGCGCGGATTGCGGCCCATGCGGGGAGGGCGACGGTTGATCGAGAAGCTGCCGAAGCCGCGGATCTCGATGCGGTGGCCCTTGGCCAGCGCGTCGGACATCGCGTCCAGAATGGTCTTGACCGCGAACTCGGTGTCGCGCTGGGTGAGCTGGCCAAAGCGCTCGGCCAGATGGGCAACAAGATCGGATCGGGTCATGAGGTCAGGAATTCTTGTGTTTGGAATTGAAACAGGCTCGCCCTCGAAAGAGTGGCGAGCCTGCAGGGTCACCGCAACGCCAAGGCTACCAGAGCCCGGGCGTCTCGAGACAGGGATTAGTTCCCTTGGTTGTCCAGCTTGGCGCGCAGCAAGGCGCCCAGGCTGGTCGTACCGGCGTTCTCACGCTCGGACGTGGCGGACAGACGCTGCATTGCCTCTTGGCTGTCTGCATTGTCCTTGGCCTTGATCGACAGCTGGATGTTGCGGGTCTTGCGGTCGATGTTGACGACGATGGAGGTGACTTCGTCGCCTTCCTTCAGGACGTTGCGGGCGTCTTCCACGCGGTCGCGGGAGATTTCCGAAGCGCGCAGGTAGCCCAGCACGCCATCGGCCAGTTCGATTTCGGCGCCGCGCGCGTCAACCGTCTTGACCTTGCCGGTCACCGACATGCCGCGGTCATTGACCGTGGTGTAGGCGGTGAAGGGGTCGCTGTCCAACTGCTTGATGCCCAGCGAGATGCGCTCGCGCTCGACATCCACGGCCAGCACGACTGCTTCGACTTCCTGGCCCTTCTTGAAGTTGCGCACGGCAGCTTCGCCGGTCTCGTCCCAGGACAGGTCGGACAGGTGCACCAGACCGTCGATGCCTTGAGCCAGGCCGACGAACACGCCGAAGTCGGTGATCGACTTGACCGGGCCCTTGACCTTGTCGCCGCGCTTGACGTTCTCGGCGAATTCTTCCCAAGGATTGGCCTTGCACTGCTTCATGCCCAGCGAGATGCGACGCTTGTCTTCGTCGATCTCCAGCACCATGACTTCGACTTCGTCGCCCAGCGAGACGATCTTCGAAGGTGCGACGTTCTTGTTGGTCCAGTCCATTTCGGAGACGTGCACCAGGCCTTCGATGCCCGGCTCGATCTCGACGAACGCGCCGTAGTCTGCGATGTTGGTGACCTTGCCGAACAGGCGGGTGCTGGTCGGGTAGCGGCGAGCAACGCCGAACCACGGGTCATCGCCCAGCTGCTTCAGGCCCAGCGAGACGCGGTTCTTCTCGGCGTCGAACTTCAGGACCTTGGCGGTCAGTTCCTGGCCAACCGTCACGACTTCCGACGGGTGACGGACACGGCGCCATGCCATGTCGGTGATGTGCAGCAGGCCGTCGATGCCGCCCAGATCCACGAAGGCACCGTATTCGGTGATGTTCTTGACCACGCCGTTGACGATGGCGCCTTCGGACAGGGTTTCGAGCAACTTGGCGCGCTCTTCGCCCATCGAAGCCTCGACCACAGCGCGGCGCGACAACACGACGTTGTTGCGCTTGCGGTCCAGCTTGATGACCTTGAACTCCATGGTCTTGCCCTCGTACGGGCTCATGTCCTTGACCGGACGGGTGTCCAGCAGCGAACCCGGCAGGAAGGCACGGATGCCGTTGACGAGGACGGTCAGGCCGCCCTTGACCTTGCCCGACACGGTACCGGTCACGAAGTCGCCCGACTCCAGTGCGGTTTCCAGGCTCAGCCACGAGGCCAGGCGCTTAGCCTTGTCGCGCGACAGGATGGTGTCGCCGTAGCCGTTTTCGATGGCGTCGATGGCCACGGACACGAAGTCACCGACTTGAACTTCCAGTTCGCCCTGGTCGTTCTTGAATTCTTCGATAGGCACGTAGGCTTCGGACTTCAGGCCTGCGTTGACGACGACGAAGCTGTGCTCGACGCGAACGACTTCAGCGGAGATCACTTCGCCGGCGCGCATGTCGGACTTCTGCAGCGACTCTTCGAACATTGCTGCGAAGGAGTCCATGCCAGAAGCGGTTTGGGTTTGGGACATTGTGTTTCCTGTGCGTCGACCAAGGCGTTTGGTCCAGGCGCGGTGGGTGCAAGACGGGCTTGCGGGTTAGGTTGTAGACATCGCCGCCCTCGATGAACTGGCGTTCGGAGGGAAGGGCAGCGGGCCCTGGCTTCTCAGGCCTGGACCGTCTCCCACTCAACGCTGGGTTTGAAACGGCCGGCGCTCTTCCCACCAACCCAGCACTTGATCCCTTGATTGCTCAATGGTCTGGGCCGAGTTGTCGAGGCTTTGCGCATCTGCGGCGGGCTTCAAAGGCGAGGCGCTGCGATTGCTGTCGCGGGCGTCCCGTGCTTCTAAATCTGCACGCAAGCCCGCGATATTAGCCGGAATTCCCTTGGAAATCAATTGCTTATGGCGGCGCTCGGCGCGCGTCTGGGCGCTCGCGGTCAGGAATACCTTCAGCGCAGCGTCTGGAAACACGGCCGAACCCATATCGCGGCCGTCGGCTACCAGGCCGGGCAACTGGCGGAAATCGAGCTGCAACTGGTTCAGCGCGGCGCGCACTTCGGCATGGACCGCCACCTGGGAGGCCATCAGGCCGACGGCTTCGGCGCGCAAGAGCTCGCTAATGTCCTCATCGCCCAGATAAGCCCGGCCCTTGCGAAAGCGCAGATCCAGCCCTGCCGTGATGCGGGCGACCGCTGCGCCATCGTCCAGATCGATGCCTGCACGTGAGGCTGCCAGGCCGGCGGCACGGTACAGCGCGCCCGAATCCAGCACGATATAGCCCAGAGCATGGGCGACCTCATCTGCCAGGGTGCCCTTGCCGGACGCGGTCGGGCCATCGATGGTCAGCACTGGGATGTCGTCGGGGCGGGCTTGCACCAGCTCAAACAGAGTCTCGAAATAGTCGGGGAAGGTCTTGGCCACGCAGTGCGGCTCGAGGATGCGCACCGGGAGGGCTGGTCCGTCAGGGGCCGTGACCAGGCCGTTGAATGCGGCAAGTGAGAAGCACATCGCGACCCGATGGTCGTCGTAGGTGTGGATGGCGGCAGGCCGCCACGTCTTTGGCGGCTGCACGCGCAGCCAGTCCGGACCTTCGTCGACCTCGGCGCCGAGCTTGCGTAACTCGACGGCCATTGCGGTCAGGCGGTCGGTTTCCTTGACGCGCCAAGAGGCGATATTGCGCAGGGTGCTGGGGCCGTCGGCATACAGCGCCATCACGGCCAGCGTCATTGCCGCGTCAGGGATGTGATTGCAGTCAAGATCCAATGCCTTCAAAGGCCAGGCGCCGCGCCGGACTTCCAGCCAGTTGGGCCCGGACTCGATCAGGGCGCCCATGGCCCTGGCTGCCTCGACAAAGCGCACATCTCCCTGCAGCGAGGCTGAGCCTACGCCCTCGATACGGACCGGCGCGTCAAGGGCTGCAATCGCGCCCAGCGCGACAAAATAGGAGGCCGACGAGGCGTCGCCCTCGACGTGAACCTCCCCCGGCGAGCGGTAGCGGCTGCCGGCCGGTATCGTGAATCGCTGCCAGCTTTCGCGCCGCACCTCGATGCCAAAGCGCTTGAGCAACTCGAGCGTGATGTGGATATAGGGCTTGGAGATCAGTTCTCCGATCACCTCGATCTGCACATCCTGCTCGGCCACGAGGGGCAGGGCCAGCAGCAGCGCGGTCAGAAATTGGCTGGAGACATCGCCGCGTACGCGCACCGGCTCGCTCAGGCGCAGGCTCGATGGGCCACGCAGGCGCAGCGGCGGATAGCCCGGCTGGCCCAGACATTCGATCTCGCAGCCTAGGCCGCGCAGCGCATCGACCAGATCGCCGATCGGCCGCTCATGCATGCGTGGCACGCCGCTGAGCTCGAAGTCGCCCCCCTGAGTGGCGGCGAGCAGGGCCAGCGCGGCGGTCAGCGGCCGCATCGCGGTGCCGGCATTGCCGAGGAAGAGCTTGGCCTGCTGAGCGCCCAGGCGGGCGCCGATGCCGGTCACCTTAAGTGGCCCGCCCGCTGTCTGATCCAAGGTGCAGCCGAGTTCCTTCAGCGCGGTCAGCATCACGGCGGTGTCGTCGGAGTCCAGCAGATCGTGGACGAGCGTCGTGCCCTCGGACAGGCCGGCCAGCAGCAGCACCCGGTTGGAGATGCTTTTGGAGCCCGGCAGGCGCACGGTGCCTGCGGCGCTGCGCAGCGGCGGCAGGTCGAGGAAGGGGATCTTGAACATGCAGAGGTCAGAAAATCAGTTGTCTTTGCGCGTAGTGGCGCGCGGCGCATTCATATGCCAATTGGCACGGGCCTCGGCGATCAGACGGATGCGAGCTTCCAGCGCAGCGGCATCGCCGCTGTGGATCATGGCTTCCAGTGCGTCGAGCGCTTGCCGGAACAGGCGCGACTGCGCCAGCAACTCGCCCTTGTTGGCCATCAGAATGTCGCGCCAGACCGCTGGCTCGCTGGCGGCGATGCGGGTGAAGTCGCGAAAGCCCGGGCCCGCCAGGCTCAGATAGTCGCGACCAGCGGGCTGGCTGGCCACCGCCTGGAAAAAGGCGAAGGCCAACAGGTGCGGTAAGTGGCTGACGGCGGCAAAAGCGGCGTCGTGGTTCTCGGGGGTCATCTTCAACACCTGGGATCCCAGGGCCGACCAGATGTCTGTGGCCTTTTGCACCAGACCGGCATCGGTCTCGGGCAGCGGCGTCAGGATGACTTGGCGGCCCTGGTAGAGCGTGGCGTCAGCGTTCTGCACGCCGCCCGACTCCTTGCCGGCAATCGGATGGGCCGGCACAAAGGCGGGCAGCTTGTCGCCCAGCGCGCGTCGTGCCGCCTCGGCCACATCGCATTTGGTCGAGCCGACATCCATGAACAGCACCTTGCGCTCGACCAGATGGCGCACCGCGCGCAGGCTGGCTTCGGTGGCTGCCACCGGAACGGCCAGCAGCACGATGTCCGAGCCGGCTACTGCCTGCAGCGCAGATTCGGCCACCATATCGATGACACCCAGGCGCTTGGCCGTTTCGGTGGTCGACGGCGACTTGCTGTAGCCGACGATGCGTTTGACGAGGCCGGCCTTCTTCATCGCCAACGCGAACGAGCCACCCATCAGGCCGCAGCCGATCACACCGAGTTGTTTATACATATCAGCGTCCGCCTGCCCGTGCGAAGGGCGCTGAACGCCCCCCCGAGGGGCAAGGAACGAAGTGAACGTGGGGGCGGATCATCTCAGTGGCTATCCAAAGGGTAAGTGCCCAGCAGTTTGAAGAAGGCGCAGGCCTCGCGCAACTCGCGCATCGCCTGGGCGACATGGGGCTGGTCGGGGTGGCCTTGCAGATCGATGTAGAAGTAGTACTCCCACTGACCCGAGCGGGCCGGGCGCGACTCGAAACGCGTCATCGAGACGCCGCGCTCCTTCAGCGGCACCAGCATGTCGTGCACCGCTCCGGGCTTGTTGGTCACCGAGACCACCAGACTGATGCAGTCGTTGCCCGATGCCTTGGGGGCAGGATGCCGATCCGGGTGCGTGACGATGGCAAAGCGGGTCCGGTTGTGGGCATCGTCCTGGATGGCGGGGGCCACCAGATGCAGGCCGTACTCGCTGCCGGCGCGCTCGCTGGCGATGCCGGCCAGGCGTTTGTCCAGCGAGGCCAGGCGGGCGCCCTCGGCATTGCTGGACACAGGGCGGCGCTCGGCATGGGGCAGATGGGTCGACAGCCAACCATGGCACTGGGCCAGGGCCTGAGGGTGCGCGCAGACGGCCTGGATATCGTCCAGAGAGTTTTCACGCCGCAGCAGGTTGTGGCGCACGAACAAGCTGGTCTCGCCGATGATGAACAGTGGCGTGGTAAGAAAGAGGTCCAGCGAGCGCGCGACCACGCCCTCGGTCGAGTTCTCGACCGGTACGACGCCGAAATCGGCGGCGCCAGCGGTGGTGGTACGGAACACCTCGTCGATGCTGGTGCAGGGCACTTGCACGATGGAGCTGCCGAAAAAACCCAGCGCGGCCTGCTCGCTGAAGGTGCCGGCCGGGCCCAGATAGGCCACGCGGGTCGGTGTTTCTAGCGCGCGACAAGCCGACATGATCTCGCGCCAGATCGGCGCCACACTGTCGCTCTTCAGCGGACCGGCATTGCGGGATTTCAGTCCCCCAATGACCTGGGCCTCGCGCTCGGGGCGGAAGACCACCGAGCCCTCTTTTTTCTTCAGCTCGCCGACCTCACAGGCCAGCGTTGCGCGACGATTCAGCAACTGCAGCAATTGCTGGTCGACCGCGTCGATCTGATCGCGCAGTTTCAGCAATTCGGGATCGGCGCCGGGAATGCTGCCAGGTTTCGGGCTATCAGCCATGGCTTGTCTCAAAGTCCTTCAGATACGTGACCAGCGCCTGCACGCCTTCCAGCGGCATGGCGTTGTAGATGGATGCACGCATGCCGCCCACAGACTTGTGGCCTTTGAGTTGCAGCAGCCCGCGTTCCCTGGCACCAGCCAGGAAGGCGTCGTTCAAGCGCTCGGTGTTGTATTGACCGCGCAGATAGAACGGAATATTCATGCGCGAGCGGCAGTCGGCCGCGACGCGGTTTTCAAACAGGCCCGAACCGTCCAGTGCGCCGTAGAGCAGATTGGCCTTGTCGATATTGCGCTGCTCGATTGCGGCCAGGCCGGTCTTGCCGCCGTAGCTGAATTTCTTCAGCCACTGGAACACCAGGCCCGCGACATAAATCGCGAAGGTTGGCGGCGTGTTGAACATCGACTGCGCATCGGCCACGATCTTGTAGTCGAAGGCCGACGGGCAGGCCGGTAATGCATGACCCAGCAGATCCTCGCGCACATAGACCAGGGTCACGCCGGCGGGGCCGATATTCTTCTGCGCGCCGCCAAAGGCCAGGCCTAGCTTGGACCAGTCGATGGCCCGAGAGAGCTGATGCGAAGACACATCGGCCACCAACGGCGCCTCGCTGCCCATGGCCTTGAGGTCGGGCAGGGTGTGGAACTCGGTGCCGTCGATGGTCTCGTTGCTGCAGATATGGACGTAGGCCGCATCTTTGCGAAGCCGCCAGTCGCCGGGCAGCGCGGTGTAGCTGGACGCAGCACCGTCGGCTGCGATTTGCACATCTGCGTAGCGGCGGGCTTCCTCGGCGCTCTTCTTCGACCAGGATCCGCTGACCACGACGTCCACTTTACCGCCGCGCGAGAGATTCAGCGGCACGATCGCGTTCTCGGCCAAGCCGCCGCCCTGCATGAACAGGATGCGGAAGTTGGCCGGCACCTGGAGCAGCTCCCGAAGATCGCGCTCGGCCGTCTCGGCGATTGACATGAACTCGCGGCCGCGATGGCTCATTTCCATCACGCTCATGCCCGAGCCCTGCCAGTCCAGCATCTCCGCGGCCACTTGGCGCAACACCTCTTCGGGCAGGGCGGCAGGGCCGGCGGAGAAATTGAACGGGCGCTGGGTCATGGATCGTGGCGGCTGAGCTTGTGAGGCTGGCGTTGCTTACTTCTTGGCGGGGCTGGCGGCAGGCGCTGGCGCAGGGGTGATGCCCAATTGCTTGGCCACGCTTTGCTCCAGCGTCTTGAGTCGGGTCTCAACCGTGCTGCGGGTCTCGGCGACCAATTTCTCGGTCAGCGCCTTTTGCATCTCTGCGCCCATCTGGTTGTACTTCTTGTTGATGGGTGATTCGAACCATGCCACCAATTGCTTGAGCTCGTCTTCGGTGAAGCGCTCTTCCAACATTGCGCCGACAGTTGACGGCGCCAGCTTGATGGCGCGGTCGCGCATCAAGCCGCCGGTCTCGTCGACAAATTTCTTGATGTCGGTATCGATGGCCTTGATGGTGGCTTCGCGCTTTTCCGGCGGCACTTGCTGCAGGGCCTGGCTCGCGCCCTGCATCAGTTGTGTGACGGGGCGTTGCAGAAGGCTGCGTCCTAGGGTCTCGAAGCCGGGCTGTTGCAGTTGCAAGAGCTTGGCCACCAGTTCCTTCTTGGCGGGGCTGCTGCTGGCGGCGGCCGTTGCGGGCTGCGCTGCCGGCGAAGCCTGGGCCAGTACGTTTTGGGCGGAAGCGGCCAGCAGTGCGGCGGCGGCGAGAGTTTTCAGGGACTGAGAGTTCAAAACATCATTCCTTGTTGGCATCGTCGGCAGCGCTGCTGTCGTCGGCTGGGGTTTCAGCATCGCTGCTGTCGTTCGCATCGTTTTCGACGATGCGCTGCAGGCCCGACAGCTTGGCGCCATCGTCCAGCGCGATCAGGGTCACGCCTTGGGTGGCTCGGCCCAGCTCGCGGATCTCGCTAACGCGGGTGCGCACCAGCACGCCCTTGTCGGTGATCAGCATGATCTCGTCATCGGCATGCACCAGGGTGGCGGCCACGACGCGCCCGTTGCGCTCGCTCTGCTGGATAGCGATCATGCCCTTGGTGCCACGGCCATGGCGGGTGTATTCGGTAATTGCGGTGCGCTTGCCGTAGCCATTTTCGGTGGCGGTCAACACGCTCTGGTTTTCATCTTCCGCCACCAACATCGCGATCAGGCGCTGATCGGGCTCCAACATCATGCCGCGCACGCCGCGTGCCTGACGGCCCATCGGACGCACATCGTCCTCGTCGAAGCGCACCGCCTTGCCGCCATCGCTGAAGAGCATCACATCATGCTTGCCGTCGGTCAGCGCGGCACCGATCAGATGGTCCCCTTCATCCAGGTCGACCGCGATGATGCCGGCCTTACGCGGGTTGCTGAAGTCCTTCAGCGAGGTCTTCTTGACCGTGCCCAGGGCGGTGGCCATGAAGATGAAGTGATCCTCGGGGAAGACGCGGAACTCGCCGGTCAGCGGCAGCACGACGGTGATCTTCTCGTCTTGTTGCAGCGGGAACATATTGACGATGGGTTTGCCGCGCGAGTTGCGCGAGCCCTGTGGCACTTCCCAGACCTTCAGCCAGTAGACGCGACCGCGATTGGAGAAGCACAGGATCCAGTCGTGCGTATTGGCGATGAAGAGTTGGTCGACCCAGTCGTCTTCCTTGGTCTGTGTCGCCTGCTTGCCGCGGCCTCCACGCTTTTGGGCGCGGTACTCGCTGAGTGCCTGGCTCTTGATGTAGCCGGTGTGAGAGAGTGTCACGACCATGTCGGTGGGCGTGATCAGGTCCTCGGTGCCCAACTCCTGGGCGTTGTGCTCGATCACGCTGCGGCGCGCACCCAGCTTGGTCTGGCCGAACTCTTGGCGAACCTGCACCAGCTCCTCGCCGATGATGACGGTGACGCGCTCGGGCTTGGCCAGGATGTCAAGCAAGTCGGCGATCACGGCCATCACATCCTTGTACTCGCCGACGATCTTGTCCTGCTCCAGGCCGGTCAGGCGCTGCAGACGCATCTGCAGGATTTCACCGGCTTGGTCGTCGGACAGCCGGTACAGGCCATCCGTTTGCATGCCGTACATCGCCGGCAGGCCCTCGGGGCGGAAGGCTCCGCGGCCGCCGGGCGTGTCGCCCTCGGCGCGCACCAGCATCTCGCGCACCAGCGAGCTGTCCCAGCTCTTGGCCATCAGCGCGGCCTTGGCGACCGGCGGGGTCGGCGAATTCTTGATGGTCTCGATGAACTCGTCGATATTGGCTAGTGCAACGGCCAGGCCTTCCAGCACATGGCCACGTTCGCGTGCCTTGCGCAGTTCGAACATCGTGCGTCGCGTCACGACCTCACGACGATGCTCCAGGAAGACCGTGATCAGGTCCTTCAAGTTGCACAGCTTGGGCTGACCGTCGATCAGCGCAATCATGTTCATGCCGAAGCTGTCCTGCAGCTGGGTCTGCTTGTACAGATTGTTCAGCACGACCTCAGGCACTTCGCCGCGCTTGAGCTCGATCACCACGCGCATGCCGGACTTGTCGCTCTCGTCCTGGATGTGGCTGATGCCCTCGATCTTTTTCTCGTGGACCAGCTCGGCAATGCGCTCCAGCAAGGTCTTCTTGTTGACCTGGTAGGGGATCTCATCGACGATGATGGACTGGCGCGAACCCTTGTCGATGTCCTCGAAATGGACCTTGGCGCGCATCACGACCTTGCCGCGGCCGGTACGGTAGCCTTCGCGCACGCCGGACATGCCGTAGATGATGCCGGCCGTCGGGAAGTCGGGCGCTGGGATGATCTCCATCAACTCGTCGATCGAGCAGTCCGGGTTCTTCAGCGAATGCAAGCAAGCGTCAACGACCTCGTTGAGGTTGTGAGGCGGGATGTTGGTCGCCATGCCAACTGCGATGCCGGAAGCGCCGTTGATCAGCAGATTCGGCAAGCGGGCGGGCAGGACCAGCGGCTCCTTGAGACTGCCGTCGTAGTTTGGTCCGAAATCGACAGTTTCCTTGTCGATGTCCGCCAACAATTCGTGAGCGATTTTGTCGAGACGAATTTCGGTGTATCGCATTGCTGCTGCGTTATCACCGTCGATGGAGCCGAAATTGCCTTGCCCATCGATCAGCATGTGGCGCAGGCTGAAGGGTTGGGCCATCCGCACGATGGTGTCGTAAATGGCGGAGTCGCCATGCGGGTGATATTTACCCATGGTTTCACCAACGGCCTGGGCACTCTTGCGGTACTTGGCGTTGTACGTGTTACCCATTTCATTCATGGCGTAAAGCACGCGCCGGTGCACCGGCTTGAGGCCGTCGCGGGCGTCGGGGAGGGCGCGTCCGACGATCACGCTCATCGCGTAGTCGAGGTACGAACGCCGCATCTCCTCTTCCAGGCTGATGGGCAGGGTTTCCTTGGCGAACTGGGTCATGCGCGGGCGCGGCTCACACCCCGTGGTGCGGCCAACGTCAATAGAGACAGGATCGCGAATTCTAATTGCGCGGCGCTGTAGTGGCTGCGCAACATTGGCGTGATGTGGTGCGGCGGGCGCCGCCACAATGCAAACCGTCTGGGTGCCCTATGGCACAATCGACGAGTCCCTAGGAGAAACCCGAATGCTGGGAATCTTCCTGAGGTTTAGTTCCAGCTTTGGAAAATTTCGCAGGGCAACTGCGGCCTTCCTTGAGAGGAGAATCATGAAGAAATTGAATCGCGTGGCGTCGCTCTTCGCAGTCGCTGTTGTTGCTTCGTCTGGCGCTTTTGCACAGACCGTCGACAACTGGCGTGCAACAGACGGTACCGTCTGGAAGAACGGCACCAACGAATATTGCTGGCGCAACAGCAATTGGACCCCGGCAACTGCCGCCAAGGATTGCGATGGCGCCCTGAAGCCCGCACCGAAGGTTGAGCCGCCCAAGCCGGTCGCTCCGCCGCCGGCTCCTGTCGTGAAGCCGCCCGCACCGGTCGTGCCGCCCGCTCCCGTGAGCGAGAAGGTGACCTTTGCTGCTGACGCCTTCTTCGACTTCGACAAGTCGGTGCTGAAGTCCGAAGCCAAGGCTAAGCTGGATGACCTGGTCTCCAAGACCGGTGGCATCAATCTGGAAGTCATCATTGCCGTGGGTCATACCGACTCGGTCGGCTCCGATGCCTACAACCAGAAGCTGTCGGTGTCGCGTTCCGAAGCTGTGAAGGCCTATCTGGTCTCTAAGGGCGTCGAAAAGAACCGCGTCTACACCGAAGGCAAGGGCGAGAAGCAGCCGGTTGCTGACAACAAGACTGCCGAAGGCCGCGCCAAGAATCGTCGCGTCGAAATCGAAGTCGTCGGTACCCGCAACAAGAAGTGATCTCGGCGGCTTCGGCCGCTTGAGGACCAACCCCGCAGGAGTTCGGCTCGGCGGGGTTTTTTTATTGCCCTATCATTGCCGCCCATGATCAATGCCGACCCTCAAGAGCTCGCCAAGTTCGGCGAGCTGGCCCATCGCTGGTGGGATCCCGACAGCGAATTCAAGCCCCTGCACCAGATCAACCCGTTGCGTCTGGCTTGGATCAACAGCCTGTGTCCGCTGGCTGGACTCGATGCGCTGGATGTCGGTTGTGGTGGCGGGATCTTGACCGACTCGATGGCGCGCAAAGGTGCGCGCGTGCTGGGCATCGATCTGTCCACCAAACCACTGAAAGTCGCTCAGCTGCATGCGATGGAAGCGGGTACCGAGAACGTCGAGTACCGCGAGGTTGCGGTCGAAGCGCTGGCAGCCGAGCGACCTGCTTCGTTCGACGTCGTGACTTGCATGGAAATGCTCGAGCACGTGCCTGATCCCGCCTCGGTGGTGCGTGCGTGCGCTGAGCTAGCCAAGCCAGGGGGCTGGTTGTTCTTTTCGACCCTGAACCGAAATTTCAAATCCTTCATGCTGGCCATCGTCGGCGCCGAATATGTGCTGAAGATGTTGCCGGCTGGCACGCATGAATACGCGCGTTTCCTGAAGCCGTCGGAGCTGGCGCAGTTCGGCCGTGATGCCGGTCTCGAGCTGCACAGCAGTAAGGGCCTGAGCTATAACCCTTTGACCCAGCGCTACAGCCTTGGCACCGATACCGATGTCAATTACTTGATAGCCTGTCGCAGGCCCGCGGTATGAGTGCAGTCCTGGCCCCGGCCGCTTCGCTTGCCCATGTCCGTGCCGTGTTGTTCGACCTTGATGGCACGCTGATTGACAGCGCTCCTGATTTGGCTGGCTCGGCCAACGAGATGCGTATCGAACGCGGCCTTGATCCCTTGCCCTATGAGGCGCTGCGTCCAATGGTTGGCTCGGGTGCGCGCGGTATGCTGGGTCGGGCGCTCGACATCGGTCCTGCTCATCCGGACTATGAGGTGCTGCGCGCTGATTTTCTGGATCGTTACGAGCGTCGTATGTTGCGTCTGACCGCTGTGTTTGACGCGATGCAGCCCGTGCTGCATGCACTGAGCGTGGCGGCCATGCCCTGGGCCATCGTAACCAACAAGGCCGAGCGCTTCGCGCTGCCGATGACACGGGCACTGGGCCTGTTCGAGCAGTCCGGCGTGGTCATCGGCGGCGACACCACACCGCATGCCAAGCCGCATCCCGGCCCATTGCTGGAAGCGGCGCGTCGCCTGGGCATCGCTCCGGACCTGTGTGTATACGTCGGCGACGATGAACGTGATGTGCAAGCCGGGCGCGCCGCCGGCATGGCCACGGTCGCTGCCGGATGGGGCTATCTGGGTCAGGGCGCCGGCGTCGAGACCTGGGGCGCAGATATTGTCATCAATGAGCCGGCCCAGCTCTTGAAAGAACTGGTTCTGCCTTAAACTACTGGGCTTGGGGCCGACCCGGTTTCGACGTGGGTGCGGATCCGAAGTAGGGCATGTCGAGCACCAGTCCGCTCGTAAAACCACTGGAAACAAAGTAACTGCAAACGACTCTACGTTCGCACTCGCTGCTTAATTGCAGTTGAGCTTCTCAACGGCAGGCCGATGGGCCGGGCTCAAGTCGCAAGACGGAAAGCTGAGAAGTCATTCACATCGGCTGGTTTCTTGTCGGGTCACTCGATAGGGAACAAGATTTAGTGACTGGCGGGAAAGGTAGCGTGCCGCTGCGCGACCTGAACGCGAGATTCAAATCAGACGGCTACACATGTAGAACTGCTCGGTGATGGCTTGCGGACGGGGGTTCAATTCCCCCCGGCTCCACCATTTACTGTTTTCAGGACGTCCCAGACGGTCCCGAGAAACCCGAAAGGCCTAAGTGAATCAAGCACTTAGGCCTTTTTCTTTGCTCGCGGCATCCCGTGACGTCCCCAGACTTCCCGATTGGCAATGCAGTAACTTTCGCAGTAACCTGAAAAAAGCACGCGATGTGCGTCAGGAGTTACTGCATGGCTCGCAACCTCATTTCGTCCGATCTGACGATCCGGACCGTCAAGCCGGGGGACCCCCGCAAGCGTCTGGGCGACGGTGACGGCCTGTACCTGCTTCTCTTTGTTCGCGGCGGCTCGCACGGCTGGCGCCTGGACTACAGCTTCCAGGGGCGTCGCAAAACGCTGAGCCTGGGCACCTATCCGGATACCGGCTTGTCGCTGGCCCGGCAGAAGGCTGACGAAGCCCGGCGCCTGGTCGCGCAGGGCATGGACCCCAGTGAGGCGCGGACGGAGGCCAAAGCCGAAGCCTCGCGGCAGCGCGAGGCGGAGTCGCGCGGCGAAGCCGGTTTGCCGGCAATCGGATCGTTCGAGGCCGTCGCCCGAGAATGGCTCGATACGGTACATCAGGCAAAGGTAACTGAGGGGCATGCCAAGCGCACCCAGATCCGGCTTGAGCAGGACGCCTTTCCTTGGATCGGCAGGCGACCGATAGGGGAGATCGAGCCGCCTGAACTCCTTCAGTGCCTCAGGCGGGTCGAAGCGCGTGGTGCGGTCGAGACGGCACATCGCATCAAACACGCCTGCGGCCAGGTCTTCCGGTATGGCATCGCCATTGGGGCGTGCCGACGCAACCCGGCTGCTGACCTGAAGGACGCGCTGAAACCCGTTCAGGTCAGCCACCACGCGGCGATTACGGAGCCGAAGCAGGTCGGCAAACTGATGCGCGATATCGACGCTTATGCCGGTCAGCCTGTCACGCGCGCGGCGCTGCGGTTGTCGCCACTCCTGCTGCTGCGTCCTGGGGAGCTGCGGCACATGGAGTGGGCGTGGATCGATTTTGAAGGTACGACATTGACCGTGCCCGCCGTTACAATGAAGCGCAGTAAGGCGGACAAGGCGGCCGGGCCGCCTCACTTCGTTCCTTTGGCATCGCAGGCGCTGCGCATACTGCGGGAACTGCATCAGATCACGGGCGCAGGCCGCTTTGTGTTTCCGGCGTTGACGACGCGGCAGCGATGCATGAGTGACAACACGGTGCGCAGCGCCCTCCGCCGGCTGGGCTACAGCAATGATGAGATGACGGCGCATGGCTTCAGGGCCACGGCGCGGACGATGATCGCCGAGCGACTCAATGTGGCTGCTGAGATCATCGAGGCTCAACTCGCGCACGCCGTGCCCGACTCTCTTGGGCGGGCCTACAACCGCACTCAATTCCTTGATCAACGTAGGAAGATGATGCAGTCATGGGCAAACTATCTGGACAAGATCCGCAACGGTGCGGAGGTGTTGCCGCTGCAAAGGAAGAACACGGCATGAGCATGGATGGCTCGACTCGGTCCGGGGTCTTGCGTCCCGCCGATCGCTCCGAGTCGAAGCATCGGTCTAGGTTGCATGGGGTGGTGAGTTCGAATCCCACCGTTCCGACCAAAAATAGTAAGAAAAATCAAAGGGTTAGCAGCGAAAGCAGCTAACCCGTTTTTCATTTCAGATCGCCAAAATTCCTGAGGGGCCCACCCAGGGGCCACCCGACGTGTTTTTCTCGGTTCGGGGAATTTCTTGGTGATGACGGCGAGCGCAGCTTGGTTGACGCTGATTCGTTCGGCTCTGCGGGGCCGCGCCCGGCGCTGATTTTTAGCAAAATTCAGCATGCGCCGAGCGCCGAACCCGACGCAAACTTGTGTCATGGGAAGCACCACCTTCGTCCGTCAGCCGCGAGCCCATGCGTCACGCAGCGGCAGCAACAGTCGCGAGCGGCTGACCATCGACTTCCGTCGGCATGGCCCGGCACTGACTGCCGTCGCGCGCTCGCGCCGCATGAGCGCGGCTGCGCTGGCTAGATCCGTGCTTGGAGAGTGGCTGGACGCGCAGGCTGTTGACGCCTCATCGGTCGGTGCGATGGGCACGGTGTCGGCCGCGTCGGTTCAGCTTCATGAAGACGCCCCTTTCGCCAAGGTGACCTTGCGCATGCCGGCCGCGCGGGCCGCCATGCTGGCCCGCGCTGCGCGTGCTGCAGAGCTGTCGCAGGGCATGTATGTCTCGCAGCTCCTGGATGCGCAGGCATCGGAGGATTCTCTGGATTCCAGCCCCAGGGCGCTTGTGTCGTCGCTGGTGCGATCCAATGCGAAGTTGGCGGCATTGAACAGCGGTCTGAAGGCCCTGGGGCGTGCTCTGGAACAGTCCTCGTCCCCTGAGGCTGCACGCCTCGATGCCCTGGTGGCAGGGCTGACCGCCGCGGTGGGTCAGCATCTGGCTTCGGTTGCGCCCCAGATTGCGGCAGTGCCGGCGTCATGGCGTCGGCCGGTTCGCAAGCCAGATGGAGAGTGAACGACATGGCGCCCCTGACCTCATCCTCGGTGATCGACGGTGTGCTGGTGCAATGGGGCGAGCGGTTGTTCTATCCCGGCAACCGCATCGTCAATGTGGCACCGCAGCCGCGCTTGAATGTCTTGTTGCACCGCCAGGCTGCGGTGATCCGTCGGCGCATCGAGGCCACTGTGACCCGGCGGGCGCCGCAGGTCATGGTCAAGGTCACCGGTGGTGGGCGCGGCATGGGCGCCATTGCGGCCCACTTTCGCTACATCAGCAAGAACGGTCAACTGGCCTTCGAGGACGAGCGGGGTGTGGTTCGCCAGGACAAGGAAGCGCTGCATGACCTGGCCGAGCAATGGCGCTGGGGCGGCTCGCTGATTGAGGAGACCAGCCCTCGCCGGGAAGCCTTCAACCTGATGCTGTCGATGCCACGCGGCACCAATGCGCAGATCGTCCTGATGGCCGCCCGGGAGTTCGCGCAGATCGAGCTGAAGGACCACTTCTATGTGATGGTGCTGCACGAGCACCAGGAGAACCCGCACGTGCATCTGAGCGTGCGTGCTGAGTCCATGAGCGGCAGGCGTTTGAATCCGCGCAAGGCGGATCTGCAGCGCTGGCGCGAGACTTTCGCGGAGCGGCTGCGCGGCTATGGGATCGAGGCAGAGGCCACGCGCCAGGCCACCCGTGGGGAGGGGCGCCGCTACGAGCACTTGTGGCAGCGCAAGGCACGGGAGGAGGGCCGTCTGCGCACTGCCCCGGAGCCGATGAAATCTGGCGAGGCCTACCAGAGCAGCCGCATGGGTGCGCTGCGGGCCTGGGCTCACATCGTGGCCGCGCTCAAGACATCGGATCAGCCTGGCGACCGCGAGCTGGCGCAGCGCATCAGCAGTTTCGTCGTGGAATCCGCATTCGCGAAAGAGTACGGCCAGCAGCGGCGGCGCGAGGTACCGGAGCGGTCAGGACCGTCTCATGCTGAGCCCATCCATTCCCTGGGCCGGCAAGGCCGTGATATTGAACGGTGAGCGTCATGCCGCGCCCCGGGCTTCATGCAACCGACATCGATATCGGAGCAAAGATCGCTGATTGTGATGCGCGGTCCCGGCAAGCTACGCACGCTGGCGCTCAGGCTTTTGCGTGGCTACTCAGTTTGGCCGAGGAGCGCGACTCTGGTCAGATCGTCCGTGTTGCACGCTTCCTGGCTGAGATCTACAACGGGCAGGTCTTTGCGCTCGATCCCTTCGAACTTCGCGCGGTCGACATCGCCATCAGTGACGACATGCTGTCTTGTCTGGATGCGCTGAGATGGGGCCGGGCCGATCTGCACACCTTGATCCCGGACGGAGGCGCCCGCGTGCGAGGGGTGATGGAGCGCTTGGGTCTGTGCTGACCACAGGGCAACGGGTGGCGAAAAGAAGACTGAGTGTTCGCCAACGTCGGACAATCGAGGCAAAGAGGGAGATGAACGATGGGCGGGATGACGTTCGACCAAGGGGTCCTTGCAGACTCGCTTTCGGAGACTGCTGGTTACAAGGCTGGACTGGCTCTGTCTGTGGAAGAGCTTTGTGACGCCCTCTCCGGCACGAGCTACCCGGACACGATCAGGGCTTCGGAGGAGTATGTGGTCCGCCTGCGCTCCGAGGAATACGAAGCGCTGTTCTACAAGCTCCTGCACCGCATCGGGTACACCGCGGAGGAGTACGACGGCGACGTCACGGGTGCCAAGTACTTTCACAAATATCGCGATACCGCATTGGAGCAATGGACAGGCGTCACGAAGCTCTATGTCCGGATGTGGCCGAAGATGATGAAGGCAGCGCATGAGGCCAAGACCAAGCAGATGGACCCGAGGCCATTCATCATGGCTGCGTACAAGAAGTATGGTCAGCTTGGCGTAACCATGGCGATGGAGCGCATAGAAGCCCTGAACAAGGCCGTGACGCTCAGCCCGCACTCCCTGATCCGATACCGTAAATGGCATTCGCCCATTGCGTTGGCGGCACTATTCAAAGGTTCCAAGGAGGCGCCTGAACTGGGACGCTTCATCGACCAGCGCTACATCGACTTCCTCAGCCAGAATGAAGACAAGCTAGCCCTGATGCACTGGCGAAAGTTCGAACAGCTCACCGCAGAATTCTTCGATCGAGAAGGCTACAGCGTTGAACTAGGACCTGGCTCAAACGACGAAGGTGTCGACGTACGTGTCTGGAAGCCGGGCGACGAGGTGACCGAGAATCCGCACTGCCTCATTCAATGCAAACGGCAGAAGGACAAGGTCGAGAAGGTCGTGGTTAAGGGGCTAATGGCGGACGTCCAGTTCGAAGGCGCTGACCTCGGTCTCGTTGTCACGACGTCTGAACTGAGCCCTGGTTCAAGAAGCACGATCGCCGCCCGCAGCTATCCTATCAAGGAGATCGACAAGAACGGCCTGTCGCGTTGGCTGCAGAAGCTACGTACGCCCGGCACAGGCATCGTGCGTGTGTAGCCAGTTGCGGCGCGCTAGTTTGGTAGGTGGAAGGTCGTCCGGAGATTCGCTGCGAGCCGCTCTCCTGCGCTCAACGACATGCTAGGCGAGCTGAGAGGTAGGTGACGCTGGCTCAAAGAGGGGGTGAGATGAATAGTGAGAAAGATGCCGATCTGAAGCTCTCTCCTGACGAGCATAGTCTGCTCGCCCAGGTGCTCGATCAAATGGAGGAGCTCGGAGGCCCCGTGCCGGCGCTCAAGTTTCGAGTAGCCAGGCGGGAGCAACTCCAAATGCTCAATGACCTTGAAGCCGAGCGATGGCTTAAGCGCGACAACGACCGCTATACGATTCTGTCAATCCTCTTGCCGCTGGTTGATTCAGAATCTGCTCGCCGCCAACTGGCCAACATTGAGCTTGTCTACGCGGTGCTGCGCGAGAAATATTTTGAATCCCAGCAGAATCCGGTCAAGGTGGTGGACATCGCTGCCGCCACAGGTTTGCCGAATGAGCAGGCATTGGGGATCTTGAAGCTGATGGCGGATTGCACCCTCTGGAACGCCGGCTGGTCCCTCGACGTCAGCATTGGGGACGCTTATGTGAACCCTGCGGAGAAGTTAATCGAGTTCGAGTCCTATGCCAGTATGGTGAAAGAGGTCAGAAGCTGGTGGATCTGGCCGGTGGAAGAGCGCAACGCCTTTGTCAAGGCCGCTGACCAGCCGCTTGCCGCAGAGGGGGTCAACTCAAGCGGAGCCACCACGCAAACCCTCTCTCAACAGGTTCTCCCACGACTAAGGACTTCCATGGCAACTGGTGGCGCGAGAACTGAACAGCAGATCAACAATGCCATCGGTCTCCTGATGGCGCAAGTCGATGCGTTGACCGCGAAGAGTGTTGACTGGGAAATGCGAACCGACGACGTCAGGCTCAAAGTCCTGATTTCAAGCTTTCATAACGCGGTGCGCGAAGCATTCGGCATAGATTCGCCGGAGTTCCGTGAATACGGCCACATCGAAATGCTGGCTGGACCACTTCGCGTTGGCATGTCGGTAGATGATCTCTACCATGCGCGTGCTAAAGGGCGGGACTACATCGTCGCGGTTTGTGGCGAGTTGATCCAGCGACTGCAGCGAAAGCTACGCACCCCACCTGTTTCGGGAGAGGGTTCGACAAGCACTTGGCATCCAAAGATCGCGAAAGCCGTCGCGGATCTGCTCGCCAACGGCCCCCCCGCGTCAAAATACTTGTCGCCCCGATAGAACGATGAACCTGGGGGCGCAGTGAGAACGAGTTGGCAAGGTACGGACAAGCATTCAAGGACAGAGCGGTAGCACGCATGCTGCCGCCGGAGA
>NZ_JAPFGP010000002.1 GCF_026241155.1 Paucibacter sp. PLA-PC-4 | reverse complement strand
GGCGCTGCACACGGCACTTTTGGCTTCATTGATCTGAAGTTTCAGCGTGCCGTAGAGCGTCCTGAGCCAGGCCATCACCCGCTCCCCAGCCCGTCTGCTGCCCACATAGACATTGGCGTCGTCAGCGTAGCGCGCGAAGCAGTAGCCCCGCGCCTCCAGCGCCTTGTCCACCTCGTCGAGCAGCACGTTGGCCAGCAGCGGGCTCAGGGGACCGCCTTGCGGCGTGCCCTGATCTCGCTCCACCTTGACCCCGCCTTCCATGATCCCGGCGTTCAGATACGCACGGATCAGCCGTAGGACGGCTGTGTCCGGGATGCGCTTCTTGAGCCGGTCCATGAGGATGTCGTGGTTGACCCGGTCGAAGAACTTCGCCAAGTCCACGTCCACCACCACGCGCTTGCCGGACTGGACGTACGCCCGCGCAGCTTTCACCGCATCGTGCGCACTCCTCCCCGGTCGGAACCCGTGGCTGTGCTCGCTGAAGGTGGGATCGATCTGCGGTTGCAGCACTTGCAGCAGTGCCTGCTGGATCAGCCGGTCCGTCACCGTCGGGATGCCCAGCTCCCGCTGGCTTCCGTCTGGTTTCGGAATCATCACCCTGCGTACCGGCGAGGGCCGGTACGTCCCCGCCAGCAGCTCCTGGCGGATCCGCGGCCACGTCGTTTGCAGCAAGTGGTGGGTGTGCTCGATGTCAAGCCCGTCCACGCCTGCTGCCCCCTTGTTGGCTTTGACCCGCTTCCAGGCCGCTTGCAGGTTCTCTCTCGTCAGCGCCGCCTCCAGCAGGGTGCCAGCCCCCGCCGTCTGCTTTGCCGACCCTGTGCCCTGGTGTTCAGGGGACGGGTCGCAGGCTTCGTCGCTGACAGGTTCGAGCGCGGCTTCACCGCCCCTTTCTCCCGCCCGCCCGGATGACTCCGGCATCTGACGCATGGCCTTTGACATTCCTATGTCCTCGGTCACTTGCTCTCGTTCGGTCCTTCGCCTCTCGCTGGCAGCCTCGGCGGCCCCGCTACCCAGCTACTACGACCTCTGCTGCCACCTCGCTGCGGCATGGCCGTCGCCCTTTCAGGCATGAGGCGAGGCTTCCTCAGGTAAGAACGCACTCCTTCGCTGCACAGCCGCCGGATTTACACCGCTTTGCCTTGATCACAAGAGCTTCGCGGTTCCTTGCCCGCTCGCCCTGCTCGGCAGTGCCTTCTATCCGGTTCTTGTTCATCGGCTCGCAGCTTCGCTCCACGCTTCCTCCCCACATTCGGTCGCCCTCGTGCAGTTGCGCTTCGCTTCGTTCGCTGTGATCAACTTACGGCGGGACTTGCACCCGCAAGAGTGCGCTCATGCTGAGCGCACAAGGAAAACGGCCTAGCTGCCGAAGCTGCTAAGCCGTTGATTCTCTTATTGTTTTGGTCGGGACGGTGGGATTCGAACTCACGACCCCTTGCACCCCATGCAAGTGCGCTACCAGGCTGCGCTACGCCCCGACTGAGCCTCAGATTATAGGCGGATTTAAAACTAGAACGCAAGCAATGTCTCGCGAATAGATAGCAATTCTTGACGTACCTGTTCGAGCGAGAGTTTTTCGTCGCCGCTGATGTCGAAGGAGGGGGTCGTGTCGAGCTCCTCAGCCTCGAGTCGCTCGGCCTCGGCGGCCTCCTCTCGGAAGGCCTGCAGCGCGTCAAGGCGCAGACCCGGCGCGTCGGCGAGCTGGTTGCGGGCACCCGAGATCGTGAAGCCCTGGTCATAGAGCAGGTCACGGATGCGGCGGATCAGCAGCACCTCATGGTGCTGGTAGTAGCGGCGGTTGCCACGCCGCTTCATGGGCTTGAGTTGCGTGAACTCCTGCTCCCAATAACGCAGCACATAAGGCTTCACGCCACACAAATCGCTGACCTCACCGATGGTGAAATAGCGTTTGGCAGGTATCGAAGGAAGCACTTTTTCCATTCAAATCAAGGGCTTCAGGTCGGGAGGTCAGACTCTACTCGAAGTCATCCTCGCCGGGTGTATCACCTTGCACCAGTCCCTTGAGTTTGTGACTGGCGTGGAAGGTAACGACATTGCGAGCCTTGATCGGGATCGACTCGCCGGTACGCGGATTGCGCCCGGGGCGCGAGGCCTTGCGACGGATATTGAAGTTGCCGAAGCCCGACAGCTTGACGTCACGTCCCTGCACCAGCTGGCCATGGATGATGTCGAAGAAGGCTTCGACCATGTCCTTAGACTCGCGCTTGTTCAGGCCCAGCTTGTCGAACAGCAGTTCGGCGAGCTCGGCCTTGGTCAAAGTCGGCGTTTCCAGGCTGGGCAGCAGCACGCGCGCCGGCCCGGTCTCGTTCTTGTTGTCGTCGCTCATCAAAACCCTCCCCGCCTTTTATTCGCTTAGCCGCGCAAACGCGCGCCCAAATGCTGAGCCAGCGCCGCGAGCACGGCGGCCACGGCCTGCTCGATGCGCTCATCGGTCAGGGTGGACTCGTCGTCCAGCAACTCCAGACGGACGGCCATGCTGCGCTCACCCTCCTTCAGATCGCCGCCGGCCTGGGTCGGCTTGAAGACGTCGAACAGCCGCGCCGAGCGGATCAATCCGTCATGCGCACCGGCAATCGTCGTCATCAGTGCTTCATGCGTGACGCCCTCGCCGACCACGACCGCGATATCGCGCTGCACCGACTGTTGACGCGCAACGCCCTGGCCTTGCGGCAAGCGACGCGCCAGCACGGCGTCAAGCGCCAGCTCGAACACGATGGGGGCGCTGGGCAGCTCATAGCCCTGGCGCCACTTCGGATGCAGCTCGCCGATCACGCCGACGTCCTCGCCATCCAGCTCGACACGCGCACTGCGGCCCGGGTGCAGCGCGGGATGGTCGGCAGCGATAAAGCGCAGCTGGCGGGGCGCGAACAAAGCCTCCAGATCGCCCTTCACATCGAAGAAATCGACGCTGCGGTCGCGCTGGCTCCATTGCGGCTGATCGGCCGCGCCGAAGGCAAGCCCTCCCACCCGCATCGGCTGTCGAACGCCGGCGATCGTTGTGTCGCTCTCAACCACGGTGGCATCGCGCAGGAACACCCGCCCGATCTCGAACAGGCGCACCCTCGGCGCCTTACGGGTCAGGTTGTAGCGCAGCGCATTGATCAAGCTGCCAATCAGGCTGGAGCGCATCACGGCCAGCGGTGCGGCGATCGGGTTCAGCAACTGGATCGGGCTGTCATTGCCGGCCAGTTCCTGCTCCCAGCGTGCCTCAACGAAACTGAAGTTGATGGTTTCGTAGTAGTCGCGGCCGGCCAAAGCGTGTCGCAGCGCATGAATGGACCGGCGCGATTCCGAGGCCACCTTGCCAACCACAGGCGCCAGCGGTGGCGTGTCGGGCAGATTCGGATAGCCCAGCACGCGTATCACTTCCTCGATCAGGTCTTCCTCGATCTGGATGTCAAAGCGCGAGCTCGGCGGCGTCACGGTCAGCGTGCCCCCATGAGCGTCACTTTCGACGAACTCGAGGCCCAGGCGCTTGAACACGCCGGCGCACTGCGCCTGGGTGAGCGGCATGCCGATCACCTTGGCGGCGCGCGCCACCCGCAGCGTCACCGGCTTGCGCTCAGGCAGCGCGGTGATCTGGTCATCCATCGTCGCGGCCTCACCGCCGCAAATCTCGATGATCAGCTGCGTGATGCGCTCGATGTGCTCGACGGTCTGCGCCGGATCCACACCGCGCTCGAAGCGATGGCCCGCATCGGTCGAGAAGTTGTAGCGCCGCGAACGACCCATCACCGCCTTGGGCCACCAGAACGCTGCCTCGACATAGATGTTCTTCGTGTCGTTAGAGACGGCCGTATGGTCGCCGCCCATGATGCCGGCCAGCGACTCGACGACCTGTCCGTTTGCGCCCTGATTGGCGATCACGCCGACGCTCTCGTCGACTTCGATCGTGTTGCCGTTGAGCAGCTTGAGCTGCTCGCCCTTGCGTCCCCAGCGCACGACCAACTCACCGTCGATCTTGTCGAGGTCGAAGATATGGCTGGGGCGACCCAGCTCGAACATCACATAGTTCGAGATATCGACCAGGGGCGAGACCGAGCGCTGGCCGCAGCGAGCGAGGCGGTCAACCATCCATGCAGGCGTTCGCGCCTGGGTGTTGACGCCACGCACGATGCGACCCGAGAAACGACCGCACAAATCGGAAGCCTCGATGCGTACCGGCAGCTTGTCCTGGTGCTTGACCTCGGCGGGCGTGAACGCCGGCGCCAGCAGCGGCGCGCCGGTCAGCGCGGAGACCTCGCGGGCGATGCCGTAAACGCTCAGTGCATGGGCCAGGTTGGGCGTCAGCTTCAAGGTGAACAGCGTGTCGTCGAGCTTCAGATGATCACGGATGTTCTGGCCGATCGGCGCATCAGCGGCCAGCTCCAGCAGGCCGCCGTGATCCTCGCTGAGCTTGAGTTCGCGGGCCGAGCACAGCATGCCAAAGCTCTCGACGCCGCGCAGCTTGCCGACTTTGATGCCGAAGGGCTTGCCATCTTCGCCCGGGGGCAGTTCCGCGCCCACCATGGCCAGCGGCACCCTGATGCCGGCCCGCGCGTTCGGTGCGCCGCAGACGATCTGCAAGGGCTCTGGGCCGCCGGCATTGACCGCGCAGACACGCAGCTTGTCGGCATTGGGGTGCTGCTCGGCCGTCAGGATCTCGGCAACCACGATACCGTGAAAAGGCGGCGCCACCGGGCGCAACTCTTCGACCTCGAGGCCGCTCATCGTCAGCAGCTCGGCCAGTTCTTGGGTGTTCAGCGCGGGGTTGCAGAATGACCGCAGCCAGGATTCAGGGAATTGCATGATGTTTGATCTCGTCTTGGATGGCGGAGGCTGCTTACTTGAATTGCGACAAGAAGCGCAGATCGCCATCAAAGAACAGGCGCAAATCGTTGACGCCATAACGCAGCATCGCCAGCCGGTCGATGCCTGAGCCGAAGGCAAAGCCGATGTAGCGCTCCGGGTCCAGGCCCATGTTGCGGATCACCTGCGGATGCACCTGGCCCGAGCCCGATACCTCGAGCCAGCGACCCTTCAGCGGGCCGGTGCCGAACATCATGTCGATCTCGGCGCTGGGCTCGGTAAAGGGGAAGTAGCTGGGGCGGAAACGAATCTGCATGTCCGTCGTCTCGAAGAACTGCTGCAGAAAGTTCACATAGACCGACTTCAGGTCCTTGAACGAGATGTTTTCGCCTACCCACAGGCCTTCGACCTGATGGAACATCGGCGAGTGGGTCGCATCGCTGTCGACTCGGTAAGTGCGGCCCGGCGCGATCACTCGGATTTCCGGCATGGGCTGACCCGCATCGATCAAGGCCTTGTGGCGCTTGACATGCTGGACCGCATAGCGGATTTGCATCGGGCTGGTGTGCGTGCGCAAGACATGCCCGCCTTCGACATAGAAGGTGTCGTGCATCGAGCGGGCCGGATGATCGGCCGGCGTGTTCAGCGCAGTGAAGTTGAACCAGTCGTTCTCGATCTCAGGCCCGTCGGCCACGTCGAAACCCATCGATCCGAAGATCGCCTCGATGCGCTCCATCGCCCGCGTGATCGGGTGCAGGCCGCCGGTGCCGCGCTGGCGGCCAGGCAGGCTCACATCCAGGGCCTCGGCTTTCAGCTGGATCTCGAGCTCGGCGTCTGCCAGGGCCTGCCGGCGCTGGCTCAGTGCGGCCTCGATGCCGACCTTGAGAACATTGATCTCGGCCCCGCGGGTCTTCTTCTCGTCGATGGTCAGTGCGGCCAGGCCCTTCATCAGCTCGGTCACGCGACCGGACTTGCCCAGGAATCTGGCCTTGGCGTTCTCCAGGTCGGCGGGCGTGGCTGCGGCGGCAAAGTCTGCCTGCGCGCTCTGTAGCAGTTGATCGAGATCGTTCATCGCGGGGCGAGTTCGTATCAGAAATGAAAAAGGGCCGAACACCTGGGTGTCGGCCCCTAAAGGTCGCGCCCCGGCTTGCGCCAGGGCCACCACGGCCGCATTGCTGCGGCCCCGGCAATTAAGCGAGAGCGGCCTTCACCTTGGCGAAGATCGAAGCGAAACCGGCCGGATCGTTCACGGCCAGGTCGGCCAGAACCTTGCGGTCGATGTCGATCTGGGCCTTCTTCAGGCCGGCCACGAACTTGCTGTAGGTCAGACCCAGGCCACGGCTTGCTGCGTTGATACGAGCAATCCACAGCGCACGGAACACACGCTTCTTGGCGCGACGGTCACGGTAGGCGTATTGACCTGCCTTCATCACCGCCTGTTTGGCGATGCGGAAGACATTCTTACGGCGACCACGGAAGCCCTTGGCCAGAGCCAGGACCTTCTTGTGACGGGCACGAGCGGTAACACCACGTTTAACGCGAGGCATATTAAATCTCCTTTAGTTAAATGGTGGAATTACAGACCAGCAAAGGGCAGCATCTGAGCGATGTGACCCATGTTGGTTTCGTGCACGGTCGTCGTGCCACGCAGGTGGCGCTTGTTCTTCGTGGTCTTCTTGGTCAGGATGTGGCGCTTGAACGCTTGACCGCGCTTGACGGTGCCACCCGGACGAACGCGAAAACGCTTTTTCGCGCTGCTCTTGGTCTTCATTTTGGGCATGTTATTGCTCCTTTTAAGATGTCCCAGGGGCGTCAGCGATTCCTCGCTGCACTTGTTCAGCCTCTGGAGACTAATAAGCCCGCCGACGACCAGATCGGCGGGCTGAAACTGCTCAAGCGCGTTAGCGCTTCTTCGGTGCAAGCACCATGATCATCTGCCGGCCTTCCAGCTTGGGCATGTTCTCCACCACGGCCACATCCGACAGCTCGTCGCGAATACGCTCCAGCAGCCGCATGCCGATGTCCTGGTGCGTGATCTCGCGACCACGGTAGCGCAGGGTCACCTTGCCTTTGTCACCGTCTTCGGCGATGAAGCGGCGCAGATTGCGCATCTTGATCTGGTAGTCGCCTTCGTCCGTACCCGGGCGGAACTTGACTTCCTTGATCTCGATGACCTTTTGCTTGGACTTCGCCTCGGCCGCCCGTTTCTGCTCGATGTACTTGAACTTGCCGTAGTCCATCAGGCGGCACACCGGAGGTGTCGCCGTCGCGGAAATTTCGACCAAGTCCACATCCAGCTCGCCCGCCATGCGCAGGGCTTCCATGATGCTCACGATACCCAGGGGCTCGTTCTCGGGGCCGTTCAGGCGGACTTCGGGAGCCAGGATTTCACGGTTCAGCCGATGCTTACGCTCGGGAATCGCACGACGATCAGCAAAAGTAGCGATGGTGCATACCTTTCAACAGGCCTCCAAGGCATAGAGGCCCAAACACAAGCAAAAGCGCGCCCAGAGCTAGACCTTCTGCGTGATATCACCCGAGAGCTTCTCCAGGAAGCTCTCCAGGGGCATCACACCCAGGTCTTGATTGCCACGGGCGCGCACCGCAACGGCTCCATTTGCCTTTTCCTTGTCGCCTACGACGAGGATGAACGGAACCTTCTGCAAAGAATGCTCGCGGATTTTATACGTGATTTTCTCGTTTCGCAAATCCGCCTTGACCCTAACTCCTTGTTTTTGCAGTGATTTCACGATTTCGGTGACGTAATCAGCCTGCGCATCGGTGATATTGGCCACCACCACCTGCTCCGGCGCCAGCCAGGCGGGCAACGCGCCGGCATGCTGCTCGATCAAGATGCCGATGAAGCGCTCCAGGCTGCCGACGATGGCCCGGTGCAGCATGACCGGCTCGCGACGCTCGCCGTGCTCGTCCACGTATTCGGCGCCCAGGCGGCCCGGCATCGAGAAGTCGACCTGCATCGTGCCGCACTGCCACTGACGGCCCAGCGCGTCCTTGAGTGTGTACTCGATCTTCGGGCCGTAGAAGGCGCCGTCGCCGGGTGCGATGACGAACTCGACGCCGGAAGCGCGCAGCGATTCCATTAGCGCGAACTCGGCCTTGTCCCAAACCTCGTCCGAGCCGATGCGGGCCTCGGGCCGCGTTGCGACCTTGTAGATGATGTCGGTAAAGCCGAAGTCCTTGTAGACCTTTTGCAGCAGCACCGTGTAGTTGACGCACTCCTGCAGGATCTGGTCTTCGGTGCAGAAGATGTGACCGTCATCCTGCGTGAAGCCGCGCACGCGCATGATGCCGTGCAGACCACCGGTGGGCTCATTGCGGTGGCACTGGCCGAACTCGCCGAAGCGCAGCGGAAGGTCGCGGTAGCTCTTGATGCCGTGCTTGAAGATCAGGATGTGGCCGGGACAGTTCATCGGCTTGAGCGCGTAGTCGCGCTTCTCCGACTCGGTCGTGAACATATTGTCGCGGTACTTGTCCCAGTGGCCCGTGGCCTCCCACAGCGTCTTGTCCAGCAGCTGCGGGCCCTTGACCTCCTGGTAGCCGTTGTCGCGATAGACGCGGCGCATGTACTGCTCCACCTCCTGCCACACCGTCCAGCCCTTGGGATGCCAGAACACGACGCCCGGCGCATGCTCATCGATGTGGAACAAGTCGAGTTCCTTGCCGAGCTTGCGGTGGTCGCGCTTCTCGGCCTCCTCAAGCATCACCAAGTACTTCTGCAGATCATCCTTGCTGGCCCAGGCCGTGCCGTAGATTCGCTGCAGCATCTCGTTGCGATGATCGCCGCGCCAGTAGGCGCCGGCCACCTTCATCAGCTTGAAGTGCTTGAGCTTGCCGGTCGACGGCACATGAGGGCCGCGGCACAGATCCTCGAACGCGCCTTCGCGGTACAGCGACACATCCTCGCCGGCCGGGATGCTGGAGATGATCTCGGCCTTGTAGTCCTCGCCGATGCCCTTGAAATAGGCCACGGCCTCGTCACGCGGCAGTACGCGGCGCTGGACCTTTTCGTCCTTCTTGGCCAACTCACTCATCTTGGCCTCGATGGCCACCAGATCCTCAGGCGTGAACGGACGTTTGTACGAGAAATCGTAGAAGAAGCCGTTCTCGATCACCGGGCCTATCGTGACCTGAGCCTCGGGGAACAGCTCCTTGACGGCATAGGCCAGCAGGTGGGCGGTCGAGTGGCGGATGACCTCCAGGCCGTCGGCATCCTTGTCCGTGATGATGGCCAACTGTTCGTCGGCCTCGATCAGATAGCTGGTGTCGACGACGCGGGCAGCCTCACCGGCGCCGACGCGGCCGGCCAGCGCGGCCTTGGCCAAGCCGGCACCGATGGAGGCGGCCACCTCAGCCACCGTGACGGCCTGCGGGAACTCACGCTTGGAACCGTCGGGCAATTGAATCGAAATCATCGTGGAAACTCCGTAAATCCTGGGGTCTTGGGCGACCCGAAAACGAAAAAGCGCGGCCGGATGCCGCGCTTTTGAGAGGTGCTAAGAAAAGACGTGACGAGCCGCGGCCGACTAAACCTGTGAAGATGGGGTCGTAGTTCGCGGTGTCATAACCATCGTGCCTTTCTCGCCCTTGTTGTTTGGAGATGGCGGAATTGTAGGCGATGAATTCAGAAGCGTTGCAGCCGGCCGTTGTCAATCCGCACCCGATCGCCCACACGCAGACCATCCAAGTGCTCCAGATCGAATTGCTGCTCCCCGCGCCGCTCCAGGCGCACAGTGACGCGGTGAATACGCCGCTCACCCTGGTTCTGCCGCTCGATCTCATGGCCCAGCATGGCCCCGCCCACCGCCCCGATCGCCGTGGCAGCCGCCCGTCCATTGCCCTTGCCCATCTGGTTGCCGATCAGCCCACCGATCAAGCCGCCCGCCAGCGCTCCTGCGCCGCTGCCCTCGCCGCGCGCCTGCATCGGCTCGATGCTCTGCACGCGCCCGTAGCGCGCCTCGGCAAAGCCACTGTCATACCCGCGGTCCTCATGGCGATCTCTCGCATGCCCTCGCTGGTGGGCGCAGCCGCTGAGGCCCAGCGTGAAGATCAAGGCGATGACGATGGCTGCGCGCGGCGTGGACAACATGACAGGCTCCAGAAATCGGGATGCGTGTTCAACGCGGCACCACGCCCCGGGTTGTCCCGGCCTTACCTTTGATTACAAGGCCAGCGCGTCGATCGAGCCCCGCTCGCAGGCTGCCGCGAAGTCGTCGCGCAGGCGCTGGCTCTCCGAGACGGCCCGCATCCAGACCTTGGCGCGGCCGAGCACATCGTCGCCGTAATGTTTGAAGTCATCGCGGTCGGGCAGCTTGGCGCGCGGCAGGCCTGCCACCCAGGCCGGGTTCGGCGCAAGCAACACGACATTGTCGAGAAAGGCGCTGGCGCCATGTCGGCGCTTGAGCCCCTTGTCCAACCAGCCCGGCACCACCTGTCGCTGGAAATGCGGATACAGCACCAGGCCATCGCCGACCATGGCCGCGTAGTTCAGATGCAGGTGGTAGTCGGTGATCCCGCCATCCCAGTACGCGCCGGGCGGGCCACCGGGGATGTCCTGCACCGCCTGCAGCCAAAACGGAATCGAGCAGCTGGCGAGGATGGCCTGCAGCAGATTGCGCTCGTCGAGCGCCGCCTGATGGCTGCGAAAATCATGCAGCGGCATTGGCAACGGCGCACGCGGGTCCGAAAACACCACCCGGTCCAGCCAACCGCCCATCGCGCGGCGCGCCAGCAAGTTCGCCGCAAACGCGCCGGCATAGCCCAGCGGAGTGCGCAGCCGGCCTTCACGGCCCAGGATGTGGCGGCCGCGCGAGGTGAAAACATGCAGGCGGTAGCGTGGATGGCTCAAGACCTGACCCTCGCGGCCACCAAAGCAATCCTTGAGCGTCGCGGCAAAACCGCGGCTGACGCTGGCGGCACTGGGTCGTCGGCCCGGCAGGCTGTCGTAGCGCTGCTGCACATAGGCCTCGGTCAGGCGCTCAAACTCGGTCTGCGGTTCCCCGAGGCAGGCTGTGGCCATGCGCCAGGCGCCGATCGAAGCGCCCAGCAGATGCAACTCTTGAGCACTCTGACCCAACCAGGGACCGAAGATGTACTGGTCCAGCGGCCCGAGGATCAACCCCTTGGGGCCGCCGGCGGCGGCCGGGATCACCTGCACATCGCCGGGCCGCAGACCTCGCTCGCGCAGGCGCTGGCGCGCGCGCGGGCCGGCGTAGATCTGCAGCGCCTGCATCGCGCCTGTCCTCAGAGCTTGAGTTCCAGCGCCGCGCCGAACCACGTCCGGGTACTGCGCTCGGTGCTGCTGCCGTAACCGGTGCCGGCCAGCGTCGTGGTCGAGCGGGTGTCAAAGGGCGCGAGATTGTTGGCCGATAGGCGCAGCGAGGCCGTGCGGCTGAAGCTCCATTGCGCAAAGACATCCAGCGAGCGGGTGCGCGACTGCTCCAGGCTCTGCGACACCGTCTGCTGCGTCGTATAGCCCGGCGTGTAAACCAGGCTGACCCCAGTCAGCAGCGGAAGGCTGCTGAGCCGGTAGTCAACACCGAAATTACCCGACCAGGGCTGCTGGCTGTCCAAACGGTTATTGGGTCCCTGGACGGCCTCCACATCGGACTTGTAGAAGCTCAGCGCGGCACGCAGATTGAGCGCCAGCCTGGGCTCGAACAGCGCGGGCATCAGCTCACCGGCTCGGCCCTTGAGCTCCAGTTCCAAGCCACTGGTCTTGGCCTTGGAGAAGTTGACCGGGCGCGAGACCCAGCGCGGCAGCGAGGACCAGCTGACGTTCTCCAATGTTGAGACATTGCGGATCAGATTGTTGACCCGGCGGTGGAACACGCCAACGCTGACCAGGCCTCCACCTTCGAGATACTTCTCGAAGGCCAGATCCAGGCCCGTGGCCAGCTCGGGTTTGAGCAAGGGGTTGCCGATGCGGTCCGGATACTGCTCTTCGTTGCGCTGAGGCTGCCCGGCAGCATCAACCAGCGCAAACAGCCCGTTGATGGTCGGCCGCGCCAACAGCGCATTCAGATCCGGCGCCTTGTAGCTGCGCGTCACGCTGGCGCGTATCAGATCGCGGCCCTTGGGGTCGAGCTTGTAGTTCAGATGCCATAGCGGTGTTGTCACGCGGCTGGTGTTGCGCGAGGCCACTTCGCTGCCGCGGCTCACGGTGGCGATGCGTTCGGTGCGCAGACCCAGATAGGTGGACCACTGCGGCGACAGCTCCCATTCGTCCTGCACGAAGAAGGCCTGGCGCTCGATGCGCGCATTGAATGGCAGCCCTTCAATCTCGGCCAGCTGCGGCTTGCCGTTCTCGGTGACACTGCGCTGCTCGTCGCGCTTGCGCCACTCAAGATCCCAGCCCACCGTCAGGCTGTGTTCCTCGCCCAGCAGCCGGGCGTACTTGCCGGACTGCGTGAAGCTGCGATCATGGTTATCGCCTTGCGAGAAGCGCCAGATCGCGTCATTGCGGAAGCTGCGGTTGGTGAAGCGGTTCTGCGCGTCCTGAACACCGGCCTTCAACTCGATGCGCTGCGAGTCGGCAAAGCGGTTCACCCAGTTGGCGTTACCACGCAGCACCTGCCAGGTGCCGTTGTTGTGGCTGTCATCGTCCAGGCTGGGTGAACCCAGCAGGACCTCGTCGTCGAAGCGATTGCGGTTGTTCCAGTAGCCACGCTGGGCGAAGCCTTGCAGGCTCAGGGTCTGCTCGTCGCTGAGCTTCCAGGTCAGGCGCGGTGCAGTGTTGAAGCCATGACCCCAGAAGGCCTGCTGCTGGCGCTGGATAGCACGCGAGGGCATGCGATCCTCGTCGATGCCGGGCGCAAAGCGCTCAATGACGAACTCATTGCGACCGCGCCACTCAAACGCCGAGACCGGCACGGCCAGCGACACCGGGCCGATGCGCTCGCCGAAGGTGAAGGTGGCCGAGGGCACCGGGCGCTGCACGCTATAGCCAAGGGCCATGCGCAGATCGCGCTGCGAGACGCGCGGCGCCTCCTTGAGGATGATATTAATTGCGCCGGCCACCGCCTGGGCACTCTGGTCAGCGCTCGGGCCCTTGGTCACTTCGATGCGCTCGACCTGGGCCGGGTTGAGCTGGTCCAGCGCAAATCCGGGCGGTGCCGGATCGCCGTTGATCAGGATCAGCGTGTAACCGGCACCCAAGCCCCGCATACGCGGCGAGCCATCCTGCATATTGACACCTGGCAGGCGCTTGAGCACGTCGGCCACGTTCTGGTCGCCGTACTTGTCGATCTCCTCGCGACCGTAGATCTGCTTGGCCACCGGAGAACGGCGGCGCAGATCGGTATCGCTTTGCGGGCGCGACTGGATCTCAACCCGGTCCAAGCGGTTGCTTGGTGATGCCGCCGGCTCGGGCGGGCCACCCGGCATGTCTTGTGCCATCAGAGGTTGCGCGCAAAGCGCACAAACGACAACACTGGCGGCGGCGATAGGGTGTCGAGTCAAGAGGGGCTCCAAGATCGGGATCAGCCGCGCACAATAGCCGAAGGGGATGACGCAGGCCACCGCGGCGCGACAAACTGCGAGATTGAGGCAAGCAGCTGCGAGGCCGGCATGCCTTGCTGGGCTCAGCGCTTGGTCTGCAGTTTGGCGAAGGCCGCAGCCATCGCATTGCCGCCGCTGGGCGCTGGGGCCGGTGCGCGACCGGTGGCCGGTCGCTCGTGGCGTGCGGCCGGACGGTAGCTGTTGTCGGCCTTCGCGGCGCCACGCGGGGCCGGCGCGGCGTCGAGCTTCATCGTCAGCGAGATGCGTTTGCGGGCCAGATCGACCTCCAGCACCCTGACCTTGACGATGTCGCCGGTCTTGACGACCTCGCGCGCATCCGTCACGAACTTGTTGGCCAGTTGGCTGACATGGACCAGACCGTCCTGGTGCACGCCCAGATCGATGAAGGCGCCGAACTGCGCAACATTGGATACCGTGCCCTCCAGCACCATGCCCTCGGTGAGGTCCTTGATGTCCTCGACGCCGTCGTTAAAGCGCGCCACCTTGAAGTCAGGACGCGGGTCGCGGCCCGGTTTTTCCAGCTCGGTCAGGATGTCTTTGACCGTGATCGCGCCGAACTTGTCGTCGGCAAAGGCCTCCGGCTTCAGCGCCCGGATCACATCGCTCTTGCCCATGATGTCGCCCACCGGGCGCTGCACCGCCGCCATGATCTTCTGCACGACCGGGTAGGTCTCGGGGTGCACGCCGGTCAGGTCCAGCGGGTTCTCGCCGTCGCGGATGCGCAGGAAACCGGCCGACTGCTCGAAGGTCTTGGGCCCCAGTCCCGTCACGGCCAGCAGTTGCTGGCGATCCTTGAAGGCGCCGTTGGCATCGCGCCAGCGCACGATGGAAGCGGCCACCGCGCCCGACAGTCCAGAGACCCGCGCCAGCAGCGGCGCCGAGGCCGTATTTAGATCCACGCCCACCGAGTTCACGCAGTCCTCGACAACGGCGTCCAGCGTCCTGGCCAGCTCGCTCTGGTTGACGTCGTGCTGGTACTGGCCCACACCGATGCTCTTCGGGTCGATCTTGACCAGCTCGGCCAGCGGGTCCTGCAGGCGGCGCGCGATCGACACGGCCCCGCGCAGCGACACGTCCAGGTCGGGCAGCTCCTTGGAGGCGAACTCGGAGGCCGAGTAGACCGAGGCGCCGGCTTCGCTGACGACCACCTTCTCGATCACGGTGCCCGGTGCCAGTTGCTGAATGCGCTTGATCAGATCGGCCGCCAGCTTGTCGGTTTCTCGGCTGGCAGTGCCGTTGCCGATCGCGATCAGGTTGACGCCGTGCGTGGCCACCAGGCGGCCCAGCGTGTGCAGCGAGCCCTCCCAATCCTTGCGCGGCTCATGCGGGTAGACGGTGTGGGTGTCCAGCACGCGGCCGGTATCCGACACCACCGCCACCTTGACGCCGGTGCGGATGCCCGGATCCAGCCCCATCACAACGCGCTTGCCGGCCGGTGCGGCCAGCAGCAGGTCGCGCAGGTTCTCGGCGAAGACCTTGATCGCCACCTTCTCGGCCTCCTCACGCAGGCGCGAGAACAGATCGCGTTCCAGGCTCATGCTGAGCTTGACCTTCCAGGTCCAGGCCACGGTCTTGCGGATCAGGGTGTCGCCGGCCCGGCCGGCCGGGCTCCAGCCCAGGTGTCGGGCAATGCGGCCCTCGGCCAAGCCAGGTTGGCCGGCGACAGTTTCCTCGTCCAGCACCAGCTTGGCATCAAGGAACTCCTGCGTGCGGCCGCGAAACACCGCCAGCGCCCGGTGCGAAGGCACGGTGCGAATGGGCTCGGCGTAATCGAAATAGTCGCGAAACTTGGAGACGTCCGGGTTGTTCTCGTCCTTGCCGTCCATCAGCTTGGACTTGAACAAGCCCTCGGCCCACAGCCATTCGCGCAGCTTGCCGATCAGCACGGCGTCCTCGGCCCAGCGCTCGCTGAGCAGGTCGCGCACGCCGTCCAACACGGCAAAGGCGTCGGCAAAGCCCAGCTCGGCATTGATGAAGGCCGACGCCTCGGCCTGGGGATCCAGCGTCGGGTCCGCAAACAACTTGTCGGCCAGCGGCTCCAGACCGGCCTCGCGAGCGATCATGCCCTTGGTGCGGCGCTTTTGCTTGTAGGGCAGATAAAGGTCTTCGAGCTCCTGCTTGGTCGGCACGGCCAGGATTGCCGCTTGAAGCTGCGGCGTCAGCTTGCCCTGCTCTTCGATGCTCTTGAGCACGGCGGCGCGGCGGTCCTCCAGCTCGCGCAGATAGCCCAGGCGCGACTCCAGCTCGCGCAGCTGGATGTCGTCCAGGCCGTCGGTGACTTCCTTGCGGTAGCGGGCGATGAAGGGCACGGTGGCGCCGCCATCGAGCAGCTCCACAGCCGCGTTGATCTGGGCCGGGCGAACCTTCAGTTCGGCGGCGATTTGAAGCAGGATCTTGTCCAAAACAGCGAAAGCCAAGGCTAAATCTCGAAGCGCGCGAGTTTGCCACAGGGGTGAGGCCGGGGTCGGCGGGCATCACCCATCACCCATCACCCATCACCCATCACCCATCACCCATCACCCATCACCCATCACCCATCACCTATCACCCGTCGCCCGTCACCCACGCCACGTCCACGGTTCAGGCGGCCAGCCAGCGCCGCTGGTCGGCGATGCGGCGCAGGTCACTGAAGCGGGTCTCGCCCCGCTCGCGCAAAGCCGGCCACAACCGCAGCAGCAGCTCAGCCGTGGCCAGGGTATCGGCGGCGGCCTGATGGCGCTGCGCACAGTGAATGCCGAAATGCGCCATCCACTCGTCCAGCGAGCGCCGCCGCCCCTGGGCATGCAGCACGGCGGCCACTGGCTCCAGGTCCAGCCAGCGGTTGGTCAGGCGGTGGCCCAGCAGCCGACCCATCTCGCGCTGGATCATGCCCTCGTCAAACGCCGCATGAAAGGCCAGCAGCGGCGCCGCGCCGACCCACTGCTCGAAGGTCCGCAACGCCGTCGCCGGCTCGACGCCGCTGCGCTGGGCCGCCAGGCCGATGCCGTGCAGCAGGATATTGGCCTTGTAGTCGGCCGGCACGGGCCGGACCTCATCCTGGCGCAGCAAGATCTCAAAGCTGTCTCCGAGCATGATGCGGGGCTCGGGTCTGAGCTCCACCGCGATGGCCGCGATCGCCAGCAGTCGGTCGCGCGCCAGGTCCAGCCCGGTGGTCTCGACATCGAGCACCACCCAGCGCTGCTGCGCGTCGGCGCCGCCGCGGCCTTTCAGGCGCTGCCACCAGCCGCTCATCGCAAGTAGTCCAGTTCCAAGCGCTGTTGCAAGCGACGCGCCACCTTGTAGCTCTCCTTGAGCACACGGCGATCGATGTCATTGAGTTCGTCCAGGGCGATCCAGTTGGGGTGGGCGGCATCGCCATCCATCTGCACGCGCAGTCTGAGCATCTGAAAGAACTCGAAGGCGCCGATCCAGCCCTCCCGCTCGTTCGCGGGCGCCTGCAGCACCCGGCCCAGAGCCTCGAACCGGGCCCGGGTGCCGGTCTCGGCCACACCATGGGCCAGCGCGTAGAGCCGGGCCACATCGACAAAGAGGGCCGTACCGCTGAGCTTGAGGTCCACGCCCTCTCGGCCGCCGACCTGCTGAGCCTCGACAGCACCCAGCCAATTCAGCGGCGTGCGGTTGCGCAGCGCGTTCTCTGCCATCTGGCGCATGAAGCGCGGCAGGCGCGCCGCATGGTCGCTGACCAGGGCGCGCAGCGGCCGCGCCAGCCCGGGCTCGCCCCAGACCGGCCGGAAGTCGAAGTAGATGCTGGCCTTGAGCAAATCCTCCGGCGCCCCGTGTTCCATCCAGGCACTGAAGGCTTCCAGCCACTCCTGCGGGCTCAGGCAGCAGGCTGGATTGCTGGCCATGACCTGGCCCTTGCACAGCGGATAGCCGCAGGCGTCAAGAGCCTCGTTGGCCGCCCGCGCAAACGCCAGCCAGCGCGGCCGGTCGGCGGTCGGGTCGCTGCTCTCGAAAATCAGGCCGTTGTCCTGGTCGGTTGCAATGGTCTGCTCGCCGCGCCCCTCGGAGCCAAAGGCCAACCAGCAGGCCCGACCCATGTCCAGCCCATGGGCTTGGGCCAGCAGTTGCAGCAGGCGCTGGGTCAGCACATCGTTGAGATGGGAGATCAGCTCGGTCAGCTGCCGCGCGGCCACGCCCTGGCCCAACAGATTGCGGGCGAAGCGCCGGATGTCCTGGGCCACCACGCGCAGCGTGTCCACATCCTGGGCATTGCGAATCGCCGTGCTCACCTGCTTAAGCGACAGACGCTGCATCGCAAACAGATCGCGCTCTGAGACGATGCCTACGACTGCACCACCCTCGTCGAGCACCGGCACATGGCGCAGGCCGTGGCGCGACATCAGCAGCGCCGCGTCCTGGGCCGTGTCATCGCCGCGCAGGCACAGCACCGGCGCGCTCATCACGGCGGCAATCGGCGTGGCCAGGGGCAGCTGCGGCAAGGTGATCCGCGCCAGCACATCGTGGCGGGTCAGGATGCCCAGCGGGGCGCCGGCGCCGTCCAGCACCAGCACCGAGCCGATGTGTTGCTGGTGCATCAGCAGCAGGGCCTGCGCCAGCGGGGTCTCGGGCGCCACGCCGGTGGGCGATTTGCGGGCAAGCTGGGCCAGCGGCGTCTCCATCGACTGCTCGGACAAGGTCTGCGAGGAGTAGGCCACCTGCAACGCACGACGCGATAGCGCCAGAAACTGCGCGACGCGGCGGTTCAGGAAATCGGCAAAAGGCGCGCTCACCCGGGCCAGGCCATGCACTTCGGCCGCCGGCAGCAGCAGGCAGAAGGTGTCGCCCTGCGAGGTGTAGGTGGCGGTGACGGCGCGCGCACCCATCACCGCGCCGACCGGGAAGAACTCGCCCGGTTCGAAATGAAAGCCGCCGGTGGCCTCGGCGATGCCGCGCTGGGCCGTCACCGCCCCCTGGCGCACGAAGAGCAGATGCTCGACCGGCCCATGCTCAGGGGCCAGCAGCACCTCGCCGGGACCGTAATAGGCCTGGCTGGCGGCGGCCAGGAAGCGTTCCACATGGGCGGCCTGCATCTGCGCAAACGGGGCATGCACGCTCAGCTCGCTGCGCAGATGGCCCAGCAGACTGGCGGACGGCGTGACGTGAGGTGGATCGGTCATGGAGTGATCATTCGCAAAAAAAAGCCCCGCAGCAAGCTGCGGGGCCGATTCAGATCAAGGCTTAACCAGAAAAGTCGTCAGGCCTTGCCCAGACGCAAGTCGGGGTAGCGCACATGCTCGACCAGTTCCTGCGTGTCCTTGCTCGGTGCCGGTGTGAGCAGGCTGACGATGATGATCACCGCAAAGCCCAGCGGCACACCGAACAGGCCGGCCGAGATCGGCAGGATTCCCCACCACAGCTCGATCGGCGAGGTCACGCCGAACACGCCGCGCAACCAAGGCTGGGTCGTCACCATGTAGTAGAAGGTGATGCCCAGACCCGAGGCGATGCCCAGCGACGCGCCCCATTTGTTGGCGCGCTTCCAGAACACCCCCAGCACCAGCGCCGGGAAGAAGGCAGCGGCCGCGAACGAGAACGCAGCGGAGACCAAGAACAGGATGTCGGCCGGCTTCTGCGCCGCGACATAAGCCGCAGCCAGCGCCACCACCAGCAGCAGCATCTTGGAGATGGTGACGCGGCGGGCGGTCGAGGCGTTCGGGTCGATCATCTTGTAGTAGACATCGTGGCTCAGCGCGTTGGCGATGGTCAGCAGCAGGCCGTCGGCGGTGGACAGCGCCGCCGCCAGACCGCCGGCCGCCACCATGCCCGAGATCACATAGGGCAGACCGCCGATCTCCGGCGTGGCCAGCACGATGATGTCGCCACCGATCCTCATCTCGCCGAGCTGGAAGATGCCGTCCTTGTTGACATCGGCCACCGCCAACAGGGCCGGGTCGACCCTCGCCCAGTTGTTGATCCAGGCCGGCAACTGATCGAACGGCGTGCCCACCAGCACGGTGAAGACCTCGTACTTGACCAGCACGGCCAGGGCCGGCGCGGTGAAGTACAGCAAGAAGATGAAAAACAGGCTCCAGGTCACCGACTCACGGGCTTCCTTGACCGAAGGCGTGGTGTAGTAGCGCATCAGGATGTGCGGCAGCGCGGCCGTCCCCACCATCAGGCAAAACACCAAGGCCAGGAAGTTGCGACGCGACTCGTCATAAGTCTTCTTCGCCTTCTCGTCGCCGTTCGGATCGCCGGCAAACTGCTGGGCATGGGGCACCATGCCGGCCAGCGGTTTGGCTCTTGCCTCATTGGCCGTCTTGCCGGCCGTCCAGGCCTTCTTGGCATCAGCCTCGTTGGTCGGTACGGCCGCCAGCGCCTTCTCCGCGGCCTCGACCTCGGTCGCCGGAGCATTGGCCGCCTTCAGCGCAGCCAGCTTGCCCTCGGCCGCAGCCTTGTCCGCGGCCAGCGCTGCCGGCACGTCCTTGAGCTTGGCGTCGAACTCCGCAGCACGGGCCTTGAAGATATCGATGACCTCCTGTTCTTTGGGGTCGGACTTGAGCTTCTTCTCAGCCTCGGTCACCTTCTGCAACTGGTAGCCGTAGATGGCTTGCGGCACCGGAACATTGGTCTGCTTGACCGACAGCCACACCACCGGAATCATGTAAGCAATGATCAGGATGATGTACTGGGCCACCTGAGTCCAGGTGACCGCGCGCATGCCGCCCAGGAAGGAGCAGACCAGGATACCGGCCAGACCGACAAAGACCCCGATCTCGAAGGCCAGACCCGAGAGTCGTGCGGTGATCAGGCCCACACCGTAGATCTGCGCCACCACATAAGTGAAGGAGCACAGGATCGCCGCCGCCACACCCAGGATGCGCGGCAGATTGCCTTCATAGCGCGCGCCCAGGAAGTCGGGAATCGTGAACTGGCCGAACTTGCGCAGATAGGGTGCCAGGAACAGCGCCACCAGGCAGTAGCCGCCGGTCCAGCCCATGATGAAGGCCAGGCCGCCGTAGCCGGTCAGATAGAGCGTACCGGCCATGCCGATGAAGGAAGCGGCCGACATCCAGTCGGCGCCGGTGGCCATGCCGTTGTAGACCGCCGGCACCCGCCGCCCGGCCACGTAGTACTCGCTGGCATCCGAGGTGCGGCTCATGAAGCCGATGCCCGCATACAGCAGCACTGTCGCGATCAGAAAGATGAAGCCGATGTACTGACGCGGCAAGCCCATCTGCTCCAGGATCGCCAGCGCGATGATGAAGACGATGAAGCCGCCCGTGTACCAGGTGTAGACCTTGTTGAGCTGCTTCTTAAAAGCAGCGTTGGAATTGGCACTGAAGGTGCCGCCTGCGCTTGAAGGTGTTGAGCCTGCCATGTCATTCGTCCTCGGCAACGCCGTGTTCCTGGTCCAGGCGATTCATGTAGTTCGCGTAGTACCAGATGATCAGGCAGTAGACGATCAGCGCGCCCTGGGATGCGACCCAGAAGCTGAACGGCCAGCCAAAAAAGGTGAAGTCCAGTTCGCGGGCAAAAAAGCCCACGACGAAGGTCACCACGAACCAGATCGCCAGCAGAACCCCGGTGATGCGCAGGTTCTTTCGCCAGTACTGGTGGTGTCTCTCGGATAACTGCATCGCTGTCGTCTCCATCGCGTTGTAAGCAAGGCCGGCCCGCTTGACGGCGGTCCGGGCACCGATGCGTCCCCCTGCGCCAACAGCGCGCAGCCTGCGTGGGAACGCCCGTCAGGCGAGCAGGCCGGTCTCGCGCTCCAGTTGCGCGGCGACCTTGGGCTCGAAACCCTTGAGGTGGGCGATGATGCGCCGTGCCTCGTCGGGCTCCTGACGGTCCACATGCACCCGGGCCAGCTGATACCAGCCGTATGGGCTCATGGGTTGCAGTTCGGTGTTGCGCTTGAGGGCAGCGAGCGCCTCCTCAAAGCGTTGCATGCGTATCAGGCACAGGCCCAGGCCGTACCAGGCCCGGTCCAGCTTCGCGTCCAGCGCCACGGCATGGCGGAAGGCGGCCTCGGCCTCTTCGAGCCGGCTCTCGGCCTCCAGCAGGTAGGCGAGGTTGAACCAGTCGCCGGCGCTGCGCTGCGGCGCCAGCGCCACCAGGGCCTGCAGATCAGCAATCGCCTGCGCGCGCGCGCCGCGCTGCGAGCGCAGATGGGCACGGCTGGCCAGCGCATAACTGTCCTGCGGCCAGCGCCGCAACATCTCGTCAAAGATCTGCTCGGCCTGCTCACGGCGGCCGAACACCAGGGCGGTGATGGCGCGCAGCTTCAGCAGGCGATAGGGCCAGGTCTTGCCGGATTGCTGGGTGTTCACTGACATTGCGCCACTCCGATCTGCAAGCAGAGATTGATCTTGACGAGCGTCACAACCAGCCACAGGCTCAGCACAAGCAGGAATGCGGCCAGCGGGATGTGGCGGTCCAGTACGACGCGCGGGCTGATGGCCCGGGTCAGCTTCACAAAGGGCTGCGTTAGTACCTGCAGCAGGCGGTAGAAGAAGTTGCCATCGCGCTTTTGGCCGGCAAGCAGGCCTAACAGCCATTGACCGGCCATGGCCAGTAAGGCGATCTCGGCAATCAGCTTTAAGGATGATGTCAGCAAAAGCATGGTGGGTCTCGCGGGCGCTGACCGCACTGTGCGGCCGCAGCGCTTACAGATTTCTGACAAATGCGCCCCACCCTGGGGCAGCCCCACTATCGATAACCCTCAAAGCCGTGGCGGCGGCCTCGGCACACAGGGAAATCCCGTCCGGGTCGGCCATGTAAAAATAGCGCGCTTGCGAGCGCTCCCGCGCCGGCAACCCAACCACGGAATACCATGGACATCGAACGCATCAACACCATCGGCGCCAGCCTAGCCGACCTGACAGCGCGTACTGACGCGCTAAGGGGGTATCTTTGACTACGACCGCAAAGCACTGCGGCTGAACGAGGTCAACGCCGCACTGGAGAACCCCAGCGTCTGGAACGAGCCCAAGCGCGCCCAAGAACTCGGTAAGGAAAAGCGCACGCTGGAAAACGTGGTCCAGACCATTGACCACCTGAGCAGCAATCTGGCCGACAACCTCGAGCTCTACGAGATGAGCAAGGCCGAAGACGATTTCGCCGGCCTTGAAGGTATTGAGGCCGACGCGGCGAAGCTGGCCGAAATCGTCGAGCAGCTGGAATTCCGCCGCATGTTCAACAACCCGGCCGATCCGCTGAACTGCTTCATCGACATCCAGGCCGGCGCCGGCGGCACCGAAGCCTGCGACTGGGCTGGCATGCTCTTGCGCCAGTACCTGAAGTACGCCGAGCGCAAGGGTTTCAAGACAACCCTGGAAGACCAGACCGACGGCGATGTGGCCGGCATCAAGAGCGCCACGATCAAAGTCGAGGGCGAGTACGCCTTCGGCCTGCTGCGCACCGAAACCGGCGTGCATCGCCTGGTGCGCAAGAGCCCATTCGACAGCTCGGGCGGCCGCCACACCAGCTTTGCCTCGCTGTTCGTCTACCCGGAGGTCGATGACTCGATCGAGATCGACATCAACCCGGCTGACGTGCGCACTGACACCTTCCGCGCCTCCGGCGCCGGCGGCCAGCACATCAACAAGACCGACTCGGCGGTGCGCCTGACCCACATCCCGACGGGCATCGTCGTGCAGTGTCAGGACGGTCGCAGCCAGCACAGCAACCGCGATGTCGCCTGGAAGCGACTGCGCTCGCGCCTGTACGACCATGAGATGCGCAAGCGCATGGAAGAGCAGCAAAAGCTCGAGGACACCAAGACCGACGTGGGCTGGGGTCACCAGATCCGCAGCTATGTGCTGGACCAGAGCCGCATCAAGGATCTGCGCACCAACTACGAGACCTCGGCCACACAGAAAGTTCTGGACGGCGATCTCGATCAGTTCATCACCGAGAGCCTGAAGCAAGGCGTCTGAGACAGACGAGATACCCGGCGCAGCGCGCCGGGCCACACAACAACACTGAGAACAAGCACCATGCGTGAAGGCTCTGCCACCTTGATCCGCCGCGAAGACTATCTGGCGCCGACCTTCTGGATCCGCACGGTCGATCTGACCTTCGATCTCGACCCGGCCAAGACCCTGGTCACCAGCAAGATGCAGCTGGAGCGCAACCACGCCGTGCCGCACGGCCCGCTGCGCCTACACGGCGAGGAGCTGAACCTGCTGCGTGTGCTGATCAATGGTGAGAGCGTGTCCTTCCGCCAAGAAGGCAGCGAGCTGATCATCGACAACGCGCCCGACGCCGACTTCGCGCTGGAGATCCGCAACAGCTGCGCGCCGGACAAGAACACCACGCTGAGCGGGCTCTACACCTCGGGCGGCGGCTTCTTCACCCAGTGCGAAGCCGAGGGCTTTCGCCGCATCAGCTATTTCCTCGACCGCCCGGATGTGATGGCGGTCTACACGGTGCTGCTGCGCGCCGACAAGACCAAGTACCCGGTGCTGCTGTCCAACGGCAATCTGCTGGAGAGCGGTGAGTTGGCCGGCGGCAAGCACTTCGCCAAGTGGCATGACCCCTTCCCCAAGCCCTCCTATCTGTTCGCGCTGGTCGCGGGCGACTTGGTGGCCCGCGAACAGCGCGTGCGCACCCGCGCCGGCAAGGACCATCTGTTGCAGGTCTATGTGCGCCGCGGCGATCTGGAGAAGACTGAGCATGCGATGAACTCGCTGATCGCTTCGATGGTTTGGGACGAAGCGCGCTTTAAGCTGCCGCTGGACCTGGAGCGCTTCATGGTGGTTGGCGTGTCCGACTTCAATATGGGCGCGATGGAGAACAAGGGCCTGAACATCTTCAATACCAGCGCCCTGCTGGCCTCACCGGCCACGGCTACGGACGCCGATTTCGGCCGTATCGAGTCCATCGTCGCCCATGAGTATTTCCACAACTGGACGGGCAACCGCGTCACCTGCCGCGACTGGTTCCAGCTCTCGCTCAAAGAAGGCCTGACCGTGTTCCGCGATCAGGAGTTCTCGATGGACATGGCCGCTACGCCCAGCGCCCGGGCGGTCTGCCGCATCCAGGATGTGCGCGGCCTGCGCGCAATGCAGTTCCCGGAGGACTCCGGCGCGATGGCGCACCCGGTGCGTCCGGACAGCTATGTAGAGATCAACAATTTCTACACCGCGACGGTCTATGAGAAGGGCTCGGAGGTCGTCCGCATGTACCAGACCCTGGTTGGACGTGCCGGCTTCGAGAAGGGCATGAGCCTGTACTTCGAGCGCCACGACGGCCAGGCCGTCACCTGCGATGACTTCGCCGCCGCGATCGCCGACGCCAACCCCGGCTCGGCGCTGACGACCCGTCTGGAGGCCTTCAAGCGCTGGTACTCGCAGTCCGGCACGCCGCGTGTGCGCGCCCGCGGGGTTTATGACGCCGCCGCCCGGACCTACACCCTGAGCCTGCAGCAAAGCAACCCGCCCAGCCCCGGCCAGGACGAGAAGCTGCCCCAGGTGATTCCGGTGCTGATGGGCCTGCTCTCGCACGAGGGTCGCTCCCTCGCGCTGCAACTGCAGGACGAGGCGCAGCCCGCAGGCGTGGAGCGCCTGCTGGTGCTCGATCAGGCCGAGCAGGCTTTCGTCTTCGTCAATGTCGATCAGGCGCCGGTGCCCTCGCTGCTGCGGGGTTTCTCGGCCCCGGTGCTGCTGGACGACGGCCTGAGCGACGCCGAACTGCTCGTGCTGCTGACCCATGACGCCGATGCCTTCAACCGCTGGGAGGCCGGCCAGCGCCTGGCACTGAACCGAATCCTCGGCGCGGTGCGCAGTGGCCAGCCCGTGCAGCTGGACGCAGCTTTCATCGCCGCGATGCGCGCGGTGCTCAACCACGCCGAGCTGGACGCCGCCTTCAAGGAGCTGGCCCTGACCCTGCCGGGCGAAGCCTACATCGCCGAGCAGCTGGAGGTGGTCGATCCGCAAGCCATCCATGCCGCTGTCGAGGCCGCACAGATCCAGCTCGCCGCCGCGCTGCGCGAGGACTGGATCGCAGTCTTTGAGGCCAACCAGATCAAGGGCGGCTACAAGCCCGACCCGGTGTCCTCGGGCAAGCGTGCGTTGGCCAATCTGGCGCTGGCCATGCTGGTGCTGGATGCGAAAGCGCAGAGCCGGCCCGATGCCGGTGTCTGGCTGGGCCGCGCCTACCAGCGCTTCAAGGACGCCGGCAATATGACCGACCGCCTGGGCGCGCTGGCCGCCCTGGTCAACGGCCATGCCGAGCTGGCAGAGCCGGCGCTGGCCAAGTTCCACGCGCTGTTCAAGGACGACGCGCTGGTGATCGACAAGTGGTTTGCGCTCCAGGCCCGCGCCGCCGAGCACGGCGGCCGCACCTTCGCCAAGGTGCGCCAGTTGCTGCAGCACCCCGACTTCAGCCTGAAGAACCCCAACCGTGCGCGCAGCCTGATCTTCTCGCTGTGCCTGTTCAACCCGGCGGCTTTCCACCGGGCCGACGCGGCCGGCTATGTGTTTTGGGCTGAGCAGGTACTGGCACTCGATGCGATCAACCCGCAAGTCGCCAGCCGCCTGGCGCGCGGCATGGACCGCTGGACCGCGCTGGCCGAGCCCTATCGCAGCGCCGCCCGCGAAGCCATCGCTCGCGTCGCGGCCAAACCCGATCTGTCCAACGATGTGCGCGAGATCGTCGAGCGCGCGCTGGCCTCCGGTTCCTGAAGACTCTAAGGATTGACCCCATGACCCGTCGCATCAGCCTGACCCAGTACCTGATCGAACAACAGCGCCAGCACGGCCACATCCCGCAGGAGCTGCGCCTGCTGATCGAGGTGGTGGCACGCGCGTGCAAGCGCATCGCCATCAGCGTCAACAAGGGCGCGCTCGGCGATGTGCTGGGCACGGCCGGCTCGGAGAACGTGCAGGGAGAGGTGCAGAAGAAGCTCGACATCATCGCCAACGAGGTGCTGATTGAGGCCAATGAATGGGGTGGCCATCTCGCGGCCATGGCCAGCGAGGAGATGGAGGGCATCTACGTCGTGCCCAACCGCTTTCCGCAAGGCGAGTACCTGCTGATGTTCGACCCGCTGGACGGCTCGTCCAATATCGACGTCAACGTCTCGATCGGTACGATCTTCTCGGTGCTGACCAAGCCCGAAGGCAGCAAGGGCGTCAGCGAGGACGATTTTCTGCAGCCCGGTACGGCCCAGGTCGCCGCTGGCTACTGCGTCTACGGCCCGCAAACCACGCTGGTGCTGACGGTGGGCGATGGTGTCGCGATGTTCACGCTGGACCGCGAGCAAGGCTCCTGGGTGCTGACCGCCGACGACATCAAGATCCCCGAGGACACCAAGGAGTTCGCGATCAATATGTCGAATATGCGCCACTGGGACGCCCCGGTGACACGCTACATCGACGAATGCCTGGCAGGCACCACCGGACCGCGCGGCAAGGACTTCAATATGCGCTGGATCGCCTCCATGGTGGCCGATGTGCATCGCATCCTGACGCGCGGCGGGGTCTTCCTCTACCCCTGGGACAAGCGCGAGCCTGGCAAGGCCGGCAAGCTGCGCCTGATGTACGAGGCCAATCCCATGGCCTTCTTGGTCGAGCAGGCCGGTGGCGCGGCCACCAATGCGCGCCAGCGCATCATGGAGCTGCAGCCGGGCAAGCTGCATGAGCGGGTGGCTGTCGTTTTGGGCTCGAAGAACGAAGTCGAGCGAGTCACGGCATACCATCTTGATTCGACAAAATAGTTCCTGCTAGAATCGCGGGCTTGATAGCCGGTGTAGCTCAGTCGGTAGAGCAGCTCATTCGTAATGAGAAGGTCGGGTGTTCGATTCATCTCTCCGGCACCAAATAAATGCAAGAAAGCGCAGAAAAAGCGCAAGAAGCCACTCCCGAGAGGGGGTGGCTTTTTTGTTCATGGAGCACTGATCTTGTCCCAAGCCTTGGCAGCCTGGCTGACCGCGCCGCACCACCGCAGGGCCTGGCACATCGTGCTGGCCGTACTGCTGCTGGTGATCAGCTATCTGGCCTTGTCCTCCGCCCCGCCACCGAAACTGGACAGCGGCTGGGACAAGCTCAATCACCTGCTGGCGTTCGCTGCGCTGGGCTTTTGTGGCTTTATGGGCGCTGGCGCCGCGCGGACTCGCTGGGTGTGGGGCCCGCTGGGTCTGCTGGGCTATGGTGTGCTGATCGAGCTGCTGCAATCGCAGCTGCCGCCGCGCTCGGCCGATTGGCGCGACGTGCTGGCCGATGCACTGGGCCTGGCTGTCGGGTTGGCACTGGCCGCGTCGGCACAAGCCCTGGCGCGGCGCCGCTGAGCGCGATGCCGACTACTCGATGCTCGGCCCGCTGCGGGCGCGATGCGCCAGAAAGCGTTTGAGCTCCGGCGCAGCCCGGGCGTACTGCTCCTCGTTGAGCCAGCGCCGGTACAGCGGCAAGACCTGCTCGGGCCGCGCCGCCACCGCACGCAGCGCGCGGTCGATGTCCGTGATCACCGCCCTGCCCCAGTCGCTGCGGTTGCAGGAGAAATAGCCGACCGGCGACTCGCCGAGCTCCTCGATCGGCAGGCTCACCAGCTCGGCTGGCCGGCCCCGTTGGTGATAGCCGACCACCATCGGGTATTCCAGCGTGTAGTCCATGCGGCCGGCGCTGAGCATGGTCAGCAGACTGCCCGCGCGCGGCGCCACCATGGACTGCACATTGCCGTCCGGTGCAGGCTTCAGCCAGGGTGCCAGATCGGCGCCGTAGTGGCGCTGGCTCATCACCAGTCCGTGCAGCTCGGCGCGCGACGAGAGTTCGCGCAGAGAGATGCTGCTGCGCCCCTGCGCAATCTCCTGCAGCCGGTCGCGTCGCAGCACCAACTGCAGCTGGCCGGCCAGCAGGGCCGGGGTGAACAGGCGCTGCGCCAGCCGCTCGGACGTGCGCATCGAGGTCGGCGAGCACAGCTGCAGGCCGGCCTTGCGCTCGACCTCGGCACGCGGGCCGTTGAGAACGACGAAGCGGTGCCGGTACTGCGGCAGCTGTCGCAGCACCAGGCGCAGAAAACCGTCCATCAGCCCCTCGCCGAGCTGCTCGGCCGTCGCCGGCGCCTGGCCGCCGGGCAGCAGATGAAACGGCGGCCAGTCGGACAGGTTCCAGGTGATGGTGGGCTCGGCCACCACCGGCCTTGCCAGCATGGCCATGCACAGCAGGCCAAGGCGCAACAGCAGCAGCCTCCTCGTTCTCAACATCCGGCACTCCCTCACGATGACGCTCAGCGAGGCGTCGATGCGCCCCTGCTGACGCGCAGGCTAGGCGAGCACGGCGCGGCCAATCGCTGCATCAACGGGCTTGGACACCGCCATCCCAGGGCTTGAGTGCCAGCGCCACGGCATGGGCGCGATTGCTCGCGCCGAGCTTGCGCAGAATGCGCTGCACATGGTTCTTCACGGTCAGCGCGCTGATGTCCAGGCTGCGGCCGATATCGTGGTTGCTCAGGCCCCGACGCAAGCCTTCCAGCACCTCCAGCTCCCGCTGGGTCAGGCTCACGCCCGCTTGCGGCCCGGCAGCGGGCTCCGGCACCTCGGCCCGGACACGCAACCAGCTGCTGTGCAGATGCGGCATCAGCAGTTGCAGCAGCACCTGCTGGTGTTCGCTGTAGCCGCCATCTTGGCGCGCCAGCACGAAGAAACTCTCGATCTCGCTGGGGCGCTGCGGTCGCGACACGCCGTGCACCAGCAATTCGCCATAGCCGGCCTGGCGCAGCAGGCCGCACACCGGCTCGCCGCTGTCAGCCGGCAGCTGTACACGCAGCGGCCTGCAGCCGCCGCTCAGCCACAGTGACTGCAGTTGAGCCGGCAAGGCAGCGCCACGGCTGCTCAGCAAAGTGGCCAGCGCGGCCGGCAGCGGCTTGCTGTTGAAGAGCTCGAAGCCGAGCTCGCGATGGCTGCGCTGGTAGGCGCCGCATAGCAGCAATTGATGTGGCAGCAACTGCTGCAGGCTGCCCTGGGTCCAGACAAAGAACTGGGCGCCATGACGCAGACTCAGCGCAGCCTCGGTCGTGCGCACCAGGGCCAGCACCTGCGCTTGGTTCAGCAGGGTTGATCCGTAGAAATCGTCCGAGGACTGGGCTGACATGGGTGGCCGGGCGTGCTGCTAATTACTCAGCTTAGACGGCCCACATGACGGCTTGTTGAAATGCAGCGCCCGCTACAACATTTTCACCAGCGCCAATGTGATCGCCGGGAAAAACAGCAGCAAGGCCAGGCGCAGCCCGTCCCAGGCCAGGAAGGGCAGCACGCCCTTGTAGGTCTCGCTCATCGGCACCTCACGCGCCAGGCTGTTGACCACATAGACGTTCAGACCCACCGGTGGCGCCAGCAGGCCGATGCCCACGGTCGTCAGCACCAGGACGCCGAACCAGATCGCCTTGTGCTCGGCACTCAGCCCCCACAGATCCAGCCCCATGATGGTTGGAAAGATCACTGGAATCGTTAGCAGCAGCATCGACAGCTCGTCCATCACGCAGCCCAGGACGATGTAGAAGCACAGCACGCCGGCGACGATCAGCAGCGGGGCCACGTCTTGCTGTCCGACCCAGGCCGCCAGGTGGGCAGGCATCTGGGTCAGCGCCAGTGCCGCGTTCATCATGTCGGCGCCCAGAAAGATCATGAAGACCATCGCCGTGGTCTCGGCCGTACCCAAAAAGCTGCGTTTGATGCCGGCCCAGCCCAGCTCGCGCTTGAGCAGACCCAGCAGCAAGGTCGCGGCCGCACCAACCGCCGCGCCCTCGGTCGGCGAGAACACCCCGCCATAGATGCCGCCGAACACCAGGCCGAAGATCACGACGATGGGCCAGACGCCCCACAGCGCCTGCCAGCGCTCGCTCCAGGGCAACGGCTCGCTGGGCGTGGCCAGCTCGGGCCGGGCCCGGCAGTAAAGCCAGATCACGACGATGTAGCCCAGCGCCGCCAGCAGCCCCGGCAGTGTGGCGGCGGCAAACAGCTTGGCGATGTTCTGCTCGGTCAGGATGGCATAGACCACCAGGGGCACCGAGGGCGGAATCAGGATGCCCAGCGTGCCGCCGGTGGCCAGCGCGGCGGTCGAGAGCCGGCCGGCATAGCCGTGGGCCTTCATCTGGCCATAGGCCACCTGGGTGATGGTCGCCGAGGTGGCTACGGCCGAGCCGCAAACCGCACCGAAGGCCGCCGCCGACAGGATGGCCGCCATGCCCAGGCCGCCGCGAACATGGCCGACAAAGGCCGCCGCCGCCTTGAAGAGCGCCCGGCTCAATCCCCCTTGAGTCGCGAACTGGCCCATCAGCAAAAATAGCGGAATCACCGACAGGTCATAGACCGAGAGCCTGGCCACCGCGCTGCCCTTGAGCGTGTTCAGCAAGGCCATATCGCTGGTCATCAGCGCATAGCCGACGGCGCCCGGGATGAACATGGCAGCCGCAATCGGCACCCGCAGCGCCATCAGCAGCAGCATCGCGGCGAAGATGCTGGCGCCCAGACCGGCGCCGCTCATCGGCGCACCCTGCGGCCTGCGGCCTGTGCGGTCAAGCGGGAGCGAACTTGCCCGGGACGGCCCGTCGCCGCGCTCATGAGCCTGCCCCCTTCATGCCCAGCAGGTCCTGAGTCATCTGCACCAGTGCGATCAGCGCGGTCAGCGCAAGACCCGGCCCCAGCACCGCATAGCTGATCCACATCGGCAGATCCAAAATCATCGTGGTCTCGCCGGCCTCGCGCACAGCCAGCGCGCCGACGCCAGTGCGCCAAGCCAGCAGGCCCACCATCAGCGCCAGCAGCAGTGCGCCGATGCCGTCCAGCAGACCGCGCGAGCGCGGGCCAAGCTGTTGCGTGAAGAAGTCGACGATGATGTTGGCCCGTTGAAGCTGGCACCAGGGCAGGCACAGCGCGATGCACAGCGCGATGCCGAACTGGCTCAACTCGACATCACCGGGAATCGGCCGCGACAGCCAGGATCGGCCGACGATGCTGGCCACCGTCAGCAGCGCCACTAGGCAGGCGCACAAGCAGCCGGCCAGCGCGCTCCACAGGGCCAGCCGCCGCAAGACCCCCATCAAACTCACTTCTTGTACTTGGCCAGCAAGTCCTGCGCGTCCTTCAGCATCGGCCTGCCGGGAAGGCCGCGCTTGTCCATATCGGCCACCCAGTCGTCATACAGCGGAAGGCTGGCCTTGATCCACAGGTCCACCTCGGCTGCCGGCACTTTGTAGAAGGTGTTGCCGCGCTCCACCGCCGGCTTGCGACCCACCGCCTGGCTCTCGTCCCAGGTCTTGCCAGCCTGCTGCGACAGCGCCGCGCCGCTGTTGCGGTCAATCACGGCCTTCAGATCGGCCGGCAAGCTGTCGTACTTGGCCTGGTTCATCGCGAGGATGAAAAGCGCCGAATACAGCGCCGGGCGCGAGGCATCGGTCTCGGTGTGGTACTTGACCATCTCGTGCAGCTTGACCGAGGGGATCACCTCCCAGGGCAGCGCGAAACCGTCGATCGTGCCTTTGCTGACCGCGTCGGCCACCGCCGGCAACGGCATGCCCACCGGCGTAGCGCCCAGCGAGGCCAGCAGCTTGTTGGTCTGGCGGGTCGGCGCGCGCAGCTTCATGCCCTTGAGGTCGGCCAGCGTCTTGATGGGCTTGTCGCGGCTGTGCAGATAGCCCTCGTCATGGATGCTGAACATCAGCGGCTTGATGCCCGGGAACTCCTTCGTGCCGTACTTGCCATAGAAGTCCCAAGCGGCGCGCGCCCCGGCCTCGGCAGAGTTGTTCATGAAGGGCAGTTCGAACACCTCCATGATGGGGAAACGGCCGGCCGTGTAACCGGGCAAGGTAAAGGCAATGTCGACGACACCGTCCTTGGCCTGGTCGATCAGCTGGGCCGGCGTGCCGCCCAGCTGCATGGCCGGGAAGATCTGGCATTTCAATTTGTTACCCGAGTCCGCCGCGATCTTGTCACACCAGGGCTGCAGGATCTTGCTGGGCGGCATCGCACCGGGCGGCCAGAAGTGATGAACCTTCAGGGTCACCTCTTGCGCCAGCGCCAGTGAGGCACCCAGGGCGCCGGCCAATGCCAGCAGGGCGCGCAGCGCGGTTCGGGGCATCTGTTTTCCACTCACGCTTGTCTCCGCAAATGTTTGTTATGAGACCCTATCGTATGCCCAGCGAACCGCATCGCCATCGAGATTAGCCCTGTGGGCCGACCGGTACGGCTGCTGACAGATTCAGGCGGCGTGATGCGCTACGCTGCGAAGACCGCGACAGGGAGTCACTGATGCCCGCAGCAAGTTCCCGCCAGCACCAAGCCCAGCACCTCGCCCAACGCTACGCGGCCGTACGCGCCCACACGCTGGCGCTGGCCGCGCCGCTGAGCGCCGAGGACCAGGCGCTGCAATCGATGCCCGATGCCAGCCCGGCCAAATGGCACCAGGCCCACACCACATGGTTCTTCGAGGCCCTGCTGCTCAAGCCGCTGCAGCCCGGCTACCGGCTCTTCAACGAGCAGTTCCTCTACCTCTTCAACTCCTATTACGAGGCCCTGGGCCCGCGCCACCCTCGCCCGCAGCGGGGGCTGCTGAGCCGGCCCGGGCTGGACGAGGTGCGCGCCTATCGAGCCCATGTGGATGCGGCTGTGCTGGACTGGATCGCCCACTGCGACGCGGACAGCTGGGCCCGCGGCGAGCCCGTTCTGGCGCTGGGCCTGCAGCATGAGCAACAGCACCAGGAACTGCTGCTGACCGATATCCTGCATGCCTTCTCCTGCAATCCGCTGTGGCCCGCCTACGGCCAAATGCCAAACCTGCCGGCGCTGCCGCCCGGGCCGGCGCTGCAATGGCTGAGCCATCCGGGCGGCGTGGTCGGGATCGGCCACTCGGGCACAGGCTTCTGCTTTGACAACGAAGGCCCGCGCCATCAGGTCCTGCTGCAACCCTTCGAGATCGCCAACCGGCTGGTGACTTGCGGCGAGTTTGCCGACTTCATTGCCGATGGCGGCTACCGCCGGTCCGAGCTCTGGCTGTCGGACGGCTGGGCGCTGGCCCGCGCCCTGGACTGGCAGGCGCCGGCCTACTGGCTGACCGACGGCCGCGTTTTCGGTCTCGGCGGCGCCCGGGCCATGGACCCGGCGGCGCCGGTGCTGCAGCTGAGCTTTTACGAGGCCGCCGCCTATGCGGACTGGGCGGGGGCACGACTGCCCAGCGAGTTCGAGTGGGAGGCGGCAGCCACCGCCCTGCCCGGACTGGTGCAGCTGTATGACTGTGCCTGGCAGTGGACCCGCTCGGCCTACCACCCTTACCCCGGCTTCAGGCCGCTGGCCGGGCCAGCGGCCGAGTACAACGGCAAGTTCATGGTGGGTCAGCTGGTGCTGCGCGGTGCCAGCCTGGCGACGCCGCCCGGCCATGCCAGGGCGACCTACCGCAATTTCTTTCCGCCGGCCGCGCGCTGGCAGTTCAGCGGCCTGCGCCTGGCGCGTGAGTCCCAACAAGGAGCCCCGCAATGAAGCCACTGCTGCAACTGGTCCCCGACGACGAGGGCTTTGCCCCCGACCTGCACCGCGCGCTGCGCCAGCGCCCGCGCACAATCTCGCCCAAATACTTCTACGACGAGGTCGGCTCGGCCTTGTTTGAGCGCATCTGCGAGCTGCCCGAGTACTACCCGACCCGCACCGAGCTGGCCCTGCTGCAGCGCCACGCTCCCGAGATGGCGACGCTGATCGGGCCCGGCGCCCAGTTGGTCGAGTATGGCGCCGGCGCCTTGCGCAAGGTGCGCTTGCTGCTGGCACACCTGATCGCGCCCCACAGCTTTGTGCCGGTGGACATTTCGGGCCCGCATTTGCTTGGGGCCTGCCGCACGCTGCAGGCCGAGTTCCCGGCGCTGGCACTGCAGCCGGTCATCGCCGACTTCACCAGGCCGCATGACCTGCCAGCGCGTCCGGCGCTCGGGCGGCGCATCGGCTTTTTTCCGGGTTCAAGCATCGGCAATTTCGCGCCCGAGCAGGCGCTGGACTTTCTTCGCATGGCCGCCCAGCAGCTGCGCGGCGGCGCGCTGCTGATCGGGGTGGATCTGATCAAGGAACCTGCCCTGCTGCATGCGGCCTACAACGATGCGGCCGGCGTGACCGCCGCCTTCAATCTCAACATTCTGGCCCGCGCGCGCCAGGAACTGGGCGCACACATCGATCCCGATGGATTTGCGCACAGCGCCTTCTACAACGCGCCGCTACAGCGCATCGAGATGCATCTGCAAAGCCGCCGCCGCCAGCAGTTGCGGCTGGAGCATCGCGTCTACGAGTTCGAGGCCGGCGAAACACTGCACACCGAGAACTCCTACAAATTCAGCATCGAGGGCTTCCAGGCCCTGGCCGGCAGGGCCGGGTTCAAAGCCGCTACAGTCTGGACCGATGAGCGCGACTGGTTCAGTCTGCACTGGCTGCAAGCTCCCGACTGAGCAAAGGATGGACGGACGATGAAAGCAATCTGGAACGACACCGTGATCGCCGAGAGCGATGACACCGTGGTTGTCGAAGGCAACCACTACTTCCCCGACAGCGCGCTCAAGCGCGAGTACACCAGCTTCAGTAATCACAAGACCATGTGCTCATGGAAGGGCCAGGCCAGCTATCTGTCGCTGATGGTCAAGGGCGAGCTCAATCCCGATGCGGTTTGGTACTACCCCGACCCCAAGCCGGGCGCCGAGATGGTCGCCGGCCGGGTCGCGTTCTGGAAGGGCGTACAGGTTACCGAGTAACTCAAGGGGTCAGCGCCGGCAGCACGGTGGCCGCGCAGTCGCCGAAGCCGATGCGGCGTGCCCCGTCCTTGTGCGCGTAGCCGCGCAGGATCAGGGTGTCGCCGTCCTGCAAGAAAGTGCGCGTCTCGCCGTTGGCCAGAGTCAGGGCCTGCTTGCCGCCCTGCGACAGCTCCAATAGCGAGCCGCCCTCCTCGGCCAGCGGCCCGCTCTGCGTGCCGGTACCCAGCAGATCGCCGGGCTGCAGATTGCAGCCATTGCTGGCGTGATGCGTCAGCATCTGGGCCAGGGTCCAGTAGGCCGACTGCCCGAAATTGGAGCGCATCAGTCGGGTCGGTGCCTGACCGGCCGCGCGCATCTGCGCGGTCTGCAGCCAGACCTCCAGCTCGATCGCATAGCCGCCCTCGGCGCGGTTCTTCGCCGAATCCAGGTAGGGTAGCGGCTGCGGATCCTCTGCCGGATGGGCAAAGGCGCAGCGGAATGGCTCCAGCGCCTCCATGGTGACAATCCAGGGCGAGATCGTGGTCGCGAAGTTCTTGGCCAGGAAGGGGCCCAGCGGCTGGTATTCCCAGGCCTGCATATCGCGGGCCGACCAGTCGTTGAGCAAGGTCAGGCCGAATAGATGCGCGTCGGCCTGCTCGATGGCAATAGGCTCGCCCAGCAGATTGCCACCGGCGACGAACACGCCCAGTTCCAGCTCGTAGTCCAGCCGTTTGCAGGGCGCGCGCTGCGGCACGGTGGCGCCCGGCGGCATCAACTGGCCTAGCGGGCGGCGAACCTGCTGGCCCGAGACACCGATCGAGGAGCTGCGGCCGTGATAGCCGATAGGGACCCACTTGTAGTTGGGCAGCAGCGGGTTGTCCGGACGGAACAGCTTGCCCACCGTGGTCGCATGGTGGATGCCGGTGTAGAAGTCGGTGTAGTCGCCGATGCGGCAGGGCACGGCCATCTGCGCGGCGCTTTGTGCCAGCAGGCAGGGCGTCAGCGCGGCCTGCTGCTTGCTGTCGGCGGCCAGCACGTCGAACAAGGCATGGCGCAGCAGCCGGCGCTTATCGGCAGGCTGGGCCATGAAGGCGTTCAGATCGCCCTCGGCCAGCGGCTGCAGCAGCACCTGAACCGCGCTGCTCCAGCGCCCGGCGCTGGCAGCAAGCCTCAGGTCGAGGATCTGATCGCCGATCGCGACGCCGACGCGTGCGCTCTCGTTCGTGCCGGCACGGCGGAACAGGCCATAGGGCAGGTTCTGGATCGGGAATTCGCTGTCGGCGACGTTGGCACAGGCCACCCAGCTCTGGGCGGCGGCGTCATGGGTGTGGTCAATGGAGCTCATGCTTGTGCGGGAAAGTTGTCTTTGAGATCGCGCCAGCAGTCGGCATAGCCGTCGTCCAGCGCACCGCCCTTCATGGCGAACTCGGTCGGCAGTAGACGCCAGCGGGTCTCAAACATAAAGGCAAGGGTGTTGTCCAGTTTGTGCGGTTTCAGATCCGCGCCGCTGGCCTTGGCGAAGGCCTCGGTGTCGGGCCCGTGCGGCACCATCGCATTGTGCAGGCTGGACCCGCCCGGCTTGAAGCCGCCAGGCTTGGCGTCGTACTGACCGGTCACCAGACCCATGAACTCGCTCATCACGTTGCGGTGATACCAGGGCGGACGGAAGGTGTCCTCGGCCACCATCCAGCGCGGCGGAAATATCACGAAGTCCAAATTGGCCCAGCCCGCGGTGTCAGAGGGCGAGGTCAGCACCGTGAAGATGCTGGGGTCCGGATGATCAAAGCTGATCGAGCCTATGGTCATGAAGTGGGCCGTGTCGTACTTATACGGCGCCAGATTGCCATGCCAGGCGACGACGTTGAACGGCGTATGGTCCTGGCGTGCGGACCACAGCCGGCCGCCAAACTTCTTGACGATCTCGTAATCGCTTGAACCCTGGCCGACCTCGTCCTCAAAGGCTGCGACGGGCGCCAGAAAGTCGCGCGGATTGGCCAGCCCGTTCGAGCCGATGGGTCCCAGCTCGGGCAGGCGCAGCGCCGCGCCATAGTTCTCGCAGACATAGCCGCGCGAGGGCCCGTCCACCTCGACCTTGAAGGCCAGGCCGCGCGGGATCAACGCGATCTCGCCGGGCTGCACCGCCAGCCGGCCCAACTCGGTGCGGATGCTCAGGCCGCCCTGCTGCGGCACGATCAGCAACTCGCCGTCGGCATTGACGAAGGCGCGCCGGCCCATCGAGCGATTGGCCAGATACAGATGGGCGGCCATGCCAACCTGGGCATCGGGATCGCCGTTGACGACCAGGGTGCGCAGACCCTCGATGAAATCGGTCGGCGCCTGGGGAACAGGCGTGGGCGCCCAGCGCAGCGGATCGGGCGGCACGACTTGCCCCTGGGCTGCGCCCGTCTTCAGCCAGGCATGGTCCAGCGGCGCATAGCCGCCGATCACTACCGAGGGCTGGCGCCGGTACATCCAGGTCCTCAAGTTCTCGGCGCGCGCCGCGGTGAAGGCCGTGCCCGAGATCAGCTCGGCATAGAGGCCGTGAGCCACCTGCTGCGGGCTGTTGCGCCCGATCGGCAGGCTGCCAGCGAGGGCCTCGCTGGCGTGCTCGTTGCCGAAGCCCGATTGGTACTTGAGTTCGCTCATCTGCGCATCAGTCCAGTTTGATGTTGGCGGCCTTGATCACTTGCCCCCATTTGGCCAGCTCCTGCTTCCAGTAGGCGCGCATCTGCTCGGGCGTGCCGCCCAGCGCCTCCAGGCCCAAGGTTTGGAAGCGCGCCTTCACGGCGGTGCTGGCGAGCGCATCCTGCAGCGACTTGTTCAGCGTCGCGATCACCGGGGCCGGCGTGCCGGTCGGAACGACCAGGCCCTGCCAGGCATAGGCCTCGAAACCGGGCAGGCCCTGCTCGGCAAATGTCGGCACCTCGGCAAAGGTCTTGATGCGGGCCGGGCTGGCCACGGCCAGCGCGCGCAGCTTGCCCGAGAGGATGTGCGGATAGCCGGCCGCGGTGTCGACGAACATGAAAGGCACCTGGCCTCCGATCACATCCTGCACCGCCGGCGCCGCACCGCGGTAGGGAATATGGGTCAAACTCAGCTTGGTACGGTCACGCAGCAGTTCGGTGGCCAGATGATGGGGACTGCCGGCACCGGGGGTCGCATAGTTGAGCCCGTCCTGGGTCTTGGCCCAGGCCAGGAACTCCTTGTAGTTCTTCACCGGCACAGCGGCGTTGACGACCAGCAGCATCGGAAAACGTGCCACCAGGCCCACCGGGGCCAGGTCTTGCTCGGCCTTGTAGGGTAGCTTGCTGTACAGCCAGGGATTGGCCGCCAGGGTGGCAGTGTCGGCGGTCAGCAGCACCTGGCCATCCGCCTTGGACTTGGCCACATAGTCCGCGCCGATATTGGTGGCCGCGCCGGGCTTGTTATTGATGATGAGGGTCTGGCCCAGGGTCTTGCCCATGGCCTCGGCCAGGCTGCGGGCCACCACATCGGCACCACCGCCGGCCGGGTAGGGCACGACCCACTCGACCGGCTTGTCGGGGTAGGAAAAAGCCGGTGTGGCGGCAGCGGCGGCCATACTCAGGAGCAGGGAACGGCGGGACACAACAGACATGGATCAGGACTCGTTTGGAAGAAGAGGAGAAAAGAAATCAGGAAGCAGCCAGCGTGTTGGCACGGGCCAGCGCCAGGGCTTCATCGAGCACCTCGCGCTCGCCGACGTGGTTGGCCAGTATCAGCACCAGCTTGGCCAGCAGCATGTCGGCCTGCTCGTCGCCCAGGTCGCGCTGGGCCTCGATCAAGGCTTCGTAAAAGCCGTCGGGATCGGCGATATGGGGGCTGCGTATGAGTCGACTCATGACGGCAAAACTCCCAGGCAACGCCGCAGCGCGGCTTGGATTTTGGCCGCGTCGAAGCGGCGCCAGCGCGCAGCCAGATGCTGGTCGGGGCGAATGAGGTAGACGCTGCCAGGCCGCGCGTCATAGCGCTCGGCCAGCAGACCATCGGCAGGCACGATCAGCGGCACGGCCACAGTGGTGCCGACGCCGACCGGCTCGGCCGGGCCGAAGCTCAGCAGCGTAAAAAACTCCCGGCCCAGCTGATGGAGCAGCCAGCCCTCGCCCAGCGGCGCATCGAGACAGGGGCTGCCAGGGCGCAACGCGCCGGCAAACTCATCCTCGTCGGGCGTATTCAGCGGCGAACTGGCGTAATGGGTGGGCATGGACAGCCGACCGCTATTGACCAGCGGCCGGGCAAACGCCTCGGTCTTGGCCAGCTCCAGCACCGCATTGCGCAAGCGCAGCGAAGCGCGGCTCTTGGGGCTGATGAAGTCGGTCGAGCGGGTCGAGTTCAGGATGTTCTCGTCGGCCGCAGCGGCACGTTCGACCTGGTAGCTGTCCAGCAGTGAGTCAGGCGCGGCCCCTTCCAGCACCGCCTTGAGCTTCCAGCCCAGGTTGTCGGCATCCTGCACACCGCTATTGGCGCCGCGTGCGCCAAAGGGTGAGACCTGGTGCGCCGCATCGCCCAGCAGCAGCACCCGGCCCTGGCGAAAGCGCCGGGCGCGCCGGCAGGCGAACTGGTAGACCGACACCCATTCCAGCTCGAACTCGACATCCGGACCTAGCATGGCCTGGATGCGCGGGATCACCTTCTCGGGCTTCTTCTCCTCAGCAGGATCAGCATCGCGGCCCAACTGGAAGTCGATGCGCCAGACGCCGTCGCATTGTTTGTGCAGCAGCACCGACTGATTGCGGTGGAATGGGGGGTCGAACCAGAACCAGCGCTCGGTGGGGAAGTCCGCCTTCATGATGACGTCGGCGATCAGGAATCGGTCCTGGAAGACCTGACCCTCGAAGTCCAGACCTAGCATGCGGCGGGTGTCGCTGCCGGCACCGTCACAGGCCAGCAGCCACTGAGCTTCCATCTGGAACTGCCCGTCCGGCGTCTGCACCGTCAGCATCGCGGCCTCCTCGCCCTGATCCAGGGCCACCAGCTTATGCTTCCACTCAAGCGTGATCAGCGGCTGAGCCTCGCAGGCCGCGACCAGGCGCTCTTCCAGATGGTATTGCTGCAGATTGATCATGGCCGGCAACTGGTGGGCCGGCTGGGGCAGCAGGTCGAACTGGTAGGCCAGCTCGTCGCGGAAGAACACCTTGCCGACCTGCCAGCGCACGCCCTGCCCGGCCAGCCCGGCACCGACGCCCAGCCGGTCCCAGATCTCTAGCGAGCGCTTGGCATAGCAAACCGCGCGCGAGCCCTGGCTGACGCTGTTGTTGTCGTCCAGCAGCAGCACCGGGATGCCGCGAGCGGCACAGTCCAGCGCGGCCGTCAGCCCCACCGGGCCTGCACCGATGATGACTACCGGATGGCGCAAGACCTGGCTCTCGCGCTGGGCCGGGCTTTGCCGGTAGTCGTAGACCGGAAAGGTATAGGTCTTCAGCATGGGCCGGCCTCAGTGCGCCTGGGCCTGGAATTCCTTGTCATGCATCCAAGCCGCATGCTTGGGTGCGCGCTTGGTCTGGCTCCACTCCTCCAGCATCTGCCACTTGCAGGCATCGAGCTGCGCATACATCGAAGGTGTGCCGACATCGGCCGCCAACTCGATGCGGTGGCCGTTGGGGTCGAAGAAGTAGATGCTCTTAAAGAGAGTGTGATCGGTGATGCCGATCACCTCGATGCCCGCGGCCTGCAGCTCGGCCTTCTTGGCCTCCAGCTCGGCTACGCTGCCGACCTTGAACGCGATGTGCTGAACCCACTGCGGCGTGTTGGCGTCGCGGCCCATGGGCTTGGCGGTCGGCAACTCAAAGAAGGCCAGCACATTGCCACCGCCAGCGTCGAGGAACAGATGCATATACGGATCCTCGGCCTTGGTGGAGGGCACCTTGTCCTCGGCAATGGCCAGCACAAAGTCCATGCCCAGATGCTTGCCGTACCACTGCACCGTGGTCTTGGCGTCCAGGCAGCGGTAGGCGACGTGGTGGATGCGTTCGATCTTCATGGCAAGCTCTTTCTCAGGCCTTGATGTCTTCCAGCGCCTGCCACATCGCGATGTCACGCTCGGCAGTCCAGATGCGCGGGTCGGGGTACTGGGTGGCCTCGTCGTAGGCACGGGTCACATCGAAAGGCATGCAGTGGGCAAAGATCACCCACTGACCGTACTTCGGTGCCAGACGCTCATAGGTTTCGCGGTACACCGTCTTCAGGTCAAGGCCGGCGCTGGCCCCGGCCTTGACGCTCTCGTACAGTTCCGAGACAAAAGCGCGCGTGCCGCAAAGGCCGGCCGCCACCTCGGAAGGGTTCTGCAGCGCCCGTCCGCGTCCGGGCACCAGCTTCTCGGGCTTGAGCGCGGCAATATTGTCCAGGGTCTGCGGCCAGTCCTTGAAGTAGGCGTCGCCGGCATAGGGTGTGGCGTCGAACTCGACCAGATCACCGGAGAACAAGACCCTGTCCTGCGGCAGCCAGACCACCGTGTCGCCCTTGGTGTGGCCACGGCCCAGTTGCAGGATCTGCACCTCCAGCTTGCCGAGGAACATCGTCATCTTGCCGGTGAAGGTGATCGTGGGCCAGGTCATGCCCGGCGGCACCGACTCGACTGCCTGGAACAGCCGCGGAAAGCGGCCGATCTCGCTGGCCTTGTCCTGCTCGCCGCGCTCGACGATCAGGTCATACGTGTCCTGGCTGGCGATGATGTGCTCGGGCTGATAGGCGCTGGCACCCAGCACGCGCACCGCGTGGTAGTGGCTCAAGAGCACATACTTGATCGGCTTGTCCGTGACCTCGCGGATGCGGCGAATCACGTCCTGGGCCATCACCGGTGTGGCCTGGGTGTCGATCACCATCACCGCGTCATCGCCGATCACGATGCCAGTGTTCGGATCGCCCTCTGCCGTGTAGGCCCAGGCATGGTCGGACAGCTTGTCGAAGCTGACCTTCTTGACCTCCAGATCGGCGTGGGACGCAAAAGTTTTGGTGTTCATGTGGCGACGGCTCGGTTCGGGTGGCTGGCAGGTCAGGAATGAATTTAACCTTTGACAAATTCATTCGCCTATAACGAATCAACAGCTTGATCTTAGTCATCGCGTTTGTTAATGTCTAATTGATTGTTTTAGGTGGAAACCCTAGTGAAGCCCAGCACCGCAGAGACGAACCCGACCGAACGCGGCCCACGCGGCATCCAGAGCGTGGAGGTCGGCGGCCAGTTGCTGATCGCGCTGGCTCATCATGGACGGCCGCTGGCGCTGAAGGATCTGGCCCGCCAGGCCGAGATGCCCCCGGCCAAGGCACATCCCTATTTGGTCAGTTTCATCAAGCTGGGCTTGGTTGAGCAGGAGGCAGGCAGCGGCCGATACGGTCTGGGCCCGTTGGCCTTGCAACTGGGCCTGATCAGCCTGCAGCAGTACGACCCGGTGCGTCTGGCGACGCCGCGCATCGAGGAGCTGGCTCTGCTGCTGGGTCACACGGTGGCGATCGCCGTCTGGGGCAATCGGGGGCCCACCATTGTGCGGGTCGCCGAGGCCTCAAGTCCAGTTCATATCAGCATGCGCCACGGCACGGTGATGAGCCTGGCCGGTACCGCCTCGGGCCGGCTGTTCGCCGCCCATCTACCGCGCGAGCAGGTGCTGTCAGCCGACCCGGCCATCGTCTTCGATGCCGCGCTGGACGACCATCTGGCGCAGGCGCGGCTGCTGGGCATCGCCCACTCGCATGACGGCGTCGTCGCCGGCGTCAGCGCGCTGGCCGCGCCGGTATTCGATGACCAGGGTCGCATGGTCCTGAGCCTGACCGCCATCGGTCCCAGCGGCAGCTTCGACTTGCGGCTGGATGGCGCACTGGCACAGACACTTAAACGGGTCGGGCTGGAGTTGTCGCGTCAGCTTGGCTGGCGCGCCGTGGCGGCCTGATGAGCACGCATGAGGAGGCCCTGCGTGCGCTGGTGCGTGCAAGCCCCTGGCTGATGACCGCGCTGCGTGCTGCGCGCTCGCTCGAACTGCCGCCCTGGTGCATCGGCGCCGGGGTACTGCGCAACCTGGTCTGGGATGCCTTGCACGGCCACACGGAGCCCTCCCCATTGGCCGATCTGGATCTGGTGTTCTTCGATGAGCAGAACACTTCCCCGGCCCGCGACGCGGCGCTGCAGGCTCGCTTGCAGCAGGCCCTGCCGGGCATTCCCTGGGAAGTCACCAACCAAGCCGGCGTGCACCATTGGTTCGAATCGGTGTTCGGCCATGCAGTAGGGCCGCTGGCCTCACTGGAGGACGCGGTGGCCTCGTGGCCCGAGTATGCGACGGCGGTAGGCGTGCGACTGGAGGCCGATGAGGGCCTGACGGTGATCGCACCGCTTGGTCTGGACGACCTGTTCGGCATGGTGGTCAGGCGCAACCCGCGGCGGGTCAGCATTCAAACCTACCGCCAGCGTGTCGCGCAAAAGCGCTACGCGCAACGCTGGCCGGATGTGACCGTCATCCCGGCCGAGCCTTCTCAGCAGATCTGCGGCTGAGCCTCGTCGCGCAGGCTCGCCAACACCTCGGCCGCCTTGACCGGATCGAAGGCGTAGGGGTAGAGGGTGCGAGCCACCGTGGCCAGCGCCGGCTGGCCGCCGTAGCGGGCGATCTGCTGTGCGATGTGGGAGAACTCCAGCACCATCAGCACGGCCGGCGCATGCACTCGTGGGTTCAGCCGGGCCTCGCTGCAAACCTTGAAACCCAGCATGCGGCGGTAATAAGCCACATGACGCGGGTTGACCTCGATCACCAGCAACTCCGCGCCGCGCAGGTGCGAGGCATGCAGGTAGGCGCTGTGAAACAAGGCGGCCAGCACGCGCTTGGAAGCGGCCTGCGCGTCAAGAGCCAGCTGGGTGAATTCGCACAGGATTCGCCCCTGGCTACGCAAGGCATTCATTTCCTGCTCGAACACCGCATCGGCATTCAGACCGCGTGCGGAGTCATAGCGTATGCCCAGAGTGCCCAGCGTGCCCTCGGGCGAGGTCGCGCTCAGGGTCAGCAACTCCGGTGTCGCATGCGACGCGCCCATCGCCTGATGGACGCGATAGCCGCGCTCCGCATAGCGCTGCTGGACCAGTTGGCCAGCCAGCGCACGGTGATGGCTCGAATGCGCCGCATGAATGGCAAAGCCATTGACATGGGGGTGAGTAGCGCGTTCCCTGAACATGGCAAAACTACCACCATGAGCTCCGGACCTCAGTGCTTGCAGTCCCACCAACTGCTGCAGGCCCTCTTGTGTACCCATGGCAAAACCGTCTTGCTGCATGACATCCTTTGCTGTTCCAACGCGCTGCGGCGGAGTCTAGCGTGAGGAAGTACCGAAATCGTGGCAAGACATGTCACCCAAACAATTGACACAAGAAACTTACAACTGCAAGCCCCACTCAAGGGGGAAACCCCGATTCCAGGGGGGGCAACTCAAAGCCCGGCGGCAAATGACCCGAGCAGGCCCAGCAAGGCCTCGGGCTGCTCGAGCGGGCTCAGGTGCGAAGCACCTGCCAGTACTTCCAGCCGCGCGCCCGGGATGCGCTGCGCGATGGCCTCGGCCATCGCCGGCGTCGCGCCCTGGTCCAGCGCACCGGCGATCACCAGGGTCGGGCAGCGCACGCCGCTCAAAGCCCCCAGATAGTCGACCCTGCGCACCGCCTGACAGGCGGCGATGTAGGCGGCCGGATCCTGGGCCAGCAAACGGCCGTGCAAGAAGGCAGCGGCCTCGGGCTCGGCGGCGCGGAAATCGGCATGCAAGTAGCGCTCGGTGACCATGCCGGCAACCGCCGCCATGCCGCCGGCCTCGACCGCCGCGATGCGCTGGGCCCATGCCGCGCGCGCGGCCTCGGGATACTGCGCCGTCGTGTGCGCCAGCACCAGGCCGCGCAGCAGCTCGGGATGCTTCAGGGCCAGACCCTGCCCTACCATGCCACCCAGCGAGAGGCCGACAAAGCAGACCGGCCCGCGACCCCATTCGCGGATCAGCCGCGCGGCATCGTCGACCAGCTCGTCCAGGCTGTAGGGGCCGGCGGGCCGCGCGGACTCGCCATGGCCGCGCTGGTCATAGCGCAAGGTCGGGTGTTGCCCGCCGAGCGCGGCGGCCAGGCCGTCCCAGAGATGGGCGTCCAGACCCAGCGCGTGGGCGAACACGATGGGCACACCGCTGCCCTCACCCTGTAGCAGCAGATGCAGCTGCGGCTGGCTGAAGGTGTGCTGCGCGCGCGGGCGCAGCGCGCGGGTGAGCGGCGCCGGCAGCGGCCCGAGGCCCTCGGCCTTAAGGATCTCGCTGGTGATCTTGAAGGCGGTGTTGGCGGCCGGCACGCCGCAGTAGATTGCGCCCTGCAGCAGGGTCTCCTGGATCATCGTCAAGCTCACGCCGCCCCCGGTTTTGCTGGCACGAACGGCCGCGCGGCAGTGCAGCTCGAACTCCTCCCAGCGCGCCAGGCCCATCGTCATGCCCAGCACCAAGAGGCGCCGGGTCGGCTTGTCCAGGCCCGTCCGGCCCCAGATCTCATGCCAGGCGTAGCGGGTGATGAACTCCTGGAAGTCGGCGTTGAAGGCGGTGGCGCCGGCGGTCGAGCGCCGCACCCAGTCCTCACCCAGGACCTGACGACGGTTGACAAGGCCGCGGTCGAAATCGTCGTCGCGTTGGTCGGGGGAATCGGGGGAATCGGTCATGGTGCCAGCGGTTGGTCCATCAGGGACTGCCATTGTGAGCGTGCTGTCAGCAGCACCTTGTGCACGCGGGCGTCGGCATGGCGGGCGACGGCCTGCACATCGAACACCGCATCGAGCTCGTCTGCGCTGATGCCGCGCGAAAATTCGGCATCGCCCTGCCACAAGCCCTGGGCCAACGCCCGCAAGGGCCGGCCCTGGGCCGCGACTTGCTGAGACAAGCCCTCGACCAGTTGATGCGCGCGCGCCTTGCCGCAGACCCGCGCCAGGAGCAGGGCCAGGCCCTCTGCGGCGACCAGATCATCGAGACGCTCGATATTCGCCCGCATGCGCTCGGGCTCGATGCGCAGCCCCGCCAACGCCCCGGCGAGCGCCTGCAGCGCGCCATGGCTGCTCAGCAGCAGGCCGGTCCACTCGGCCAGCTCGGCCTGCCAGCCGCCCAGGCCGCGCTCATGTTCCTGGCCCATGCAAGCCAGCAGCGCCGCGACCCGCTGCGGCGCGCGCTGGGCCGCCGCCAGCGCCTGCATGCAGGCGACCGGGTTGCGCTTGTGCGGCATGGCGCTGGACCCACCGGCGGCGCCCTCCGTCATCTCGCCGACCTCGGCCTGGGCCAGCAGCGACAGATCGCGCGCCAGCTTGCCCAGCGAGCCGCACATCACGCCCAGCTCGGCACCAAGGCGCACCCAGCGGTCGCGCTGGGTATGCCAACTCTGATCCGGCAGGCGCAGGCGCAGCTCAGCCGCGACCTGGCTGGCGACCGCGTCGGCCTTGTCGCCCAGCGAGGCGAGCGTGCCGGCGGCCCCGCCCAGCTGCAGCAGCAAGGCCTCGTCGGCCTGGGCGCGCAAGGCCTGGGCCGAACGCAGCAGCGGCATCAACCAGTTCAGCAGCTTGCAGCGCAGGCTGCTGACCAGGGCCGGCTGCATCAGCGTGCGGGCCAGCATCGGCGTGGCATCGGCGGCCTCGGCCTGGTCCAGCAAATGGCCGCACAGGCTCAGCAAGTCGTCGTCGATCAGGCGCAGCGCGCGGCGGGTCTGCAAGACCATCGCCGTGTCGATCACGTCTTGGCTGGTGCTACCCCAGTGCACATAGCCGGCGGCGGCGGGGTCGAACAAGGCCACCGTCTCGGTGAGCTTCTTGACCAAGGGGATCGCCAGGCTACCGGCACGGCCGCTGGCCGCAACCAAACCGGCAACATCGTAGAGCTCGGCCCGGCACAGGCTGGCAATCGCCTGAGCGGCCGACTGCGGGATCACGCCGGCCTTGGCCTCGGCACGCGCCAGCGCCGCCTCGAAGTCCATCATGGCCTGCACGATAGCGCTCTCGTCGAAGAGCGCCAGCATCTGCGGCGTGGACAAAAAACCCTCGAATACCAGCACTGACATCACCCATCCTGAGGATCTTTGCAGCGATGCTAACGAGGGCTGGCAGGACTGCGAGCCCGGGGCTTACCCGCAGCGGGTTTGCCCCGGCGTCGTCTGCGGACTCAGGCGGCGGCGCTGTGCGCCTGTGCCAGACGGCTCATATTGCCCATCGAGACACGGTGCATCTCGATCAGACCCAGCAAGCCGCTGCGGTGCAGCTGCAACACCTTCTCGTCCTCCAGCTGCGCGAGCTTGTCTTCGTTGATGGCCAGGAAGCCGTCGACATCGATCTTTTCGCCATTGGGCAGCGTGGCCTCGAAGCGCATGTCCTGCAGCAGGTCGAACTCCTGCAACTGGGCGCAGACCATGCGGGTGCGCTCGGCTTCGCGCTCGAAGCTCTCGAGGAAGTTCTTCGCATTGACGGTGAACTCGGTAGGCTGACCGTCGGCGGCGAACAGCAGCTGACCCTCGGTCTGCGAGAAGCCCTTCCACTGCTCGTCAAAGCAGACGGCGATGTCGTCACTGTTGTTGATGCGGGCCATCGCGAAGGGGTAGCGGCGCAGATAGGCGGGCAGGTAGTTGCCGGTCCACTTGCCATCCTTCAAGAACAGATTGCTGCCGGGCTTCAGGCCGAAAACGGCCAGCGGGGCCACCGCGGGTTTGGCGCCTTCAGCCGGCTGCTGCGCGCTCTCGCCGACGCGCACGAACACAATAGGGAACTCCTTGCAGGCGTCGGCGAATTCGACTGCCGTTAGGAACAGCGAGTTCAGGCCGGCGACGCGCTCGAGCGTCGGCAGTTCGGCCTGCAGGCGCAGGTTCTTGTGCTGTTCACGGTCCAGCGGCACCAGCGAGCCGTACAGAGGGGGGTTGCTCATTTCTCATCATCTCCATCTTGAGCCAGTCGTTCGACCAGCACCTTGTCCACACGCTTGCCGTCGAGGTCCACGACCTCGAATCTCCAGGCGTTCCACTCCACCACATCGGCCGTGCGCGGCAAACGTCCCAAGAGCAGCATGATCATGCCGGCCAGGGTGTTGTAGCGCCCACGATCCTCTTCGGGCAGTTCCTTCAGGTCCAGGCGGTCCTTCAGCTCGGGACTGGGAATCAGACCGTCCATCAGCCAGCTCCCGTCCTCGCGCTGCACCGCCCAGGCGTCGCCATCGCTGGGCGCCGAAAACTCGCCCGCGATCGCTTCCAATACATCACGCACCGAGATCACACCCTGGACCTCGCCGTACTCGTCGACGACGAAGACCAACTGTGCATCCGAGCCGCGAAAATGGTCCAGCAGCTCCATGCCCGACAAGGTCTCGGGCACAAAGATGGGCGCCTCCAGATCGTCGCCCAAGTTCAGTGGCTGGCCCGACAGCGCGCGCTGCAGCAGGGTCTGAGCCGAGACCACCCCGATCACATCGTTCAGACCCTCGCGGCAGACCGGGTAGCGGCTATAGCCATGCGCTTGCAGAATCGCCAGCACCTGAGGCGCCTCGTCATGGATATTGAGCCAGGCGATCTCGGCACGGGGAATCATCATCGAGCCGACCTGGCGCTCATCGAGCCGGAACACATTGCGCACCATCTGGTGCTCCTGCTCCTCGATCACGCCGGCGTCCAGCCCCTCTTCAAGGCTGGCCGCGATCTCCTCTTCGGTAACGCCGCGCTGCGCCCTGCCACGCAGGCCCAGCAGACCCAGCACCGCATTGGTCGCAAAACTCAGAAACACCACCAGCGGGCGTGCCACCAGGGACAGAAAGTCCATCGGCGGCGCCACCAGGCGGGCCACCGTCTCCGGAAACATCTGGCCCAGTCGCTTGGGCACCAGCTCGCCGAAGATGATGGTGGCCACGGTCAATATCACGACGACCAAGCCGGTGGCCGTGTACTGCGCGATGTGCTGGGCCAGGCCCAACGAGCCCAGCCACAGCGCCAGGGGGCCGGCGAACGCCGCTTCGCCGACGATGCCGTTGAGCACGCCGATCGAGGTGATGCCGATCTGCACCGTGGAGAGGAATTTGGTCGGATTCTCATGCAGGTCCATCGCCGCCTGGGCACCGGACTCCCCGCCTTCCACCATCACCTGCAGCCGGGCCTTGCGGGCGGCGGTGAGCGCCATTTCCGACATCGCGAAAAGGCCGTTGAGCAGAATCAGAAAAATGACTAGGGCGGTATCCATTGGCAGCGCGAGCCGCGGGTAAACCCGGTCGCGCATCGGTTCTTTCGGGGGCGCAAGCGTAGCAGAAGGCCGTGACACAAACCCACCGCACAATCCCGGTATGAACTATCTGATCGGTGATCTGCAAGGCTGCTGCGACGCGCTGGAGCGCCTGCTCGCCACACTCGACTTCTCGCCCTCGCGCGACCGGCTGTATCTATTGGGCGATCTCGTCAACCGCGGCCCCGCCTCACTGGCCACCCTACGCCGCCTGCAGGGCCTGGGCGACGCGGCCCGCTGCCTGCTGGGCAACCATGACCTGCACCTACTGGCCGCCGCCGCTGGTACCCGCAAGCCCCACCGCAGTGACACGTTGAGCGAAATCCTGGACGCACCCGACCGCGAGGCCCTGCTGGAGTGGCTGCGGCACCAGCGCCTGGCCCTACACGAGCAGGGCTGGCTGATGGTCCATGCTGGCGTCGTGCCGCAATGGGACGCGGTGCAGACGCTGGCCCTGGCCGGCGAGGTCGAGGCACTGCTGCGCGGGCCCGATCTGCAGGACTTTCTGCAACAGATGTATGGCAATGAGCCACTGAGCTGGGATGAGTCCCTGGTCGGAACCGCCCGGTGGCGTTTCATCGTCAATGTGCTGACTCGGCTGCGCTTTTGCGATGCCCAAGGCCGGCTGGACCTGAAGACCAAGGATGCCGATGGCGCCCCCGAGGGCTTCCAGCCCTGGTTCGATGTGCCCGGCCGGCGCACCGCGGACACGCCCATCGCCTTCGGCCATTGGTCGACGCTGGGCCTGCTGCAACGAGCCGACCTGCTCGCGCTGGACACCGGCTGCGTCTGGGGCGGCCGCCTGACGGCCGCCAGGGTCGAGGCCGGCCGCGTGTTGGAGATCATTCAGGTGGATTGCGCACAGGCCCAGAAGCCGGGCCTGGCATAGCGGCTAGAATGCGCGCTCTGCACACGGCAGCTGTCAGGACGCTTGCGGGAGTGGTCTAGCCCAACGGTCTTGAAATTTGTCGTAAGTGCATTGGAAGCATGGCCGAGTGGTTTAAGGCACTGGTCTTGAAAACCAGCGACGGGGTGACCCGTCCGTGAGTTCGAATCTCACTGCTTCCGCCAGATCATTACGCAGTACGGGCCTCAGAGGCGCGCGCTAACTTCATACCCACCATGAAGTCCACCATCAGACTGCAGCTGCGGAACTTGCAGGCTCACAGCGATGACGGCCGCCAGGGGGACATAGCGGCGGGTGCGGCGTCGCCGGCGCCATTGCCGCGCTCAGACAGACCGCAGGCCAGTTGACTTCTTGCGTCCGGCGGCAGGTTCTGCCTCGGCCAGCAATGGCTTTGCTGAAGCCGCACCCCTTGCCCAGAGGTGAGGCGGCGCTACCCGTCAACGCTCGCTCTTGTTGAGCAGCGCCTCCCAAGCATCCCAGCTCGACTCGCTTACTTCCAGGCCAGGCATGGCGGACTCGACCCCCAGCGCCGGCATGTCGGCCGGCAGCCTGCGGCGGAACAACTGCTCGCTGGCTTGCTTGAATTGGGCCAGCACCTGAGCGGCGTTGAGTGTGCGGGAGACTTGCGGCGTGTCGGTCATGGCTGCCTCGTCGGGTTGCAGGGCTCAAGCATCCACCACATCACCCTGACCTCCTATCCCACCGGAGTAGGCCCTCTTTTGGGGGAGCGGCCTCAGCTGCTAGCTCCGAGCGATCCGGCCGATCACGGCCAGGAACATCTGAGACGCCTTGCATTGCATTCTGTCGCGCAGCGCTGGCTCGCAAGCAAGTCCCGGCCGAAACTGTCATCACTGACACAGCAACACCTTACCGGACCACACCATGAACACCACCGCCAAAGCCCTCGTCTTCGCCATCGTGACAGTCGCCAGCGCCGCGTCGATCGGCATGGGGCTGGCTGAGCGCAGCGCTCAGCCACGGGCTGAGGTCGTGAAGCTCGAGCGGGTGGTGGTGGTCGGCAAGCGTGCGGCCGCAGCGCCGGCGGTAGTGGCTCAGCTACCGCGCGTCGTCATCACCGGCCGCAGCATGGCGGCGCAGTCCGAGGCCCAATACGCCGCAGCAACGCAAACCGTCAAAGCAGGCTGATCGACCTCGGCCACTGTCGACATCAAGCCCGCACGGTTGCGGGCTTTTTCACGCCCGCTCAATTGGCACGATTCGCGAAAGCGCCAGCCCGGTCCCAGTCGATCCAACTGTGAGTTACTCGCTTGGCCTGCTGGGCACAATGCCGGCCTCGCGTAAGCAGGCCCTGCTGCTCGGCCTGGTATGGGCGAGGCGCTTGCGGCCCCGCCCAGGCCAACGCCGTTTTGGCTCAGCTTCGTCGAAACAGGCCGAGTCTCTTTTGCCAGCGAGGACTGCCGAGCGCATTCAGATCGAATGTACTGCGCTGGCCTATAGGCTCTGGCCTATCGATACGCTCGGCTTATGCGCTGACGGTCTCGCTCGCTACCCCCGCCAAAGCAAAGTGCTGTCACTCGTTGACGACTGCCATGGCCATCATCACCTCGGCCGCGGCCCAGGGAGCATGCAAGCCGAACACCTCGCACTGCAACAAGTGCGTTGGCCGGTGTTGCGTCCTGCCCGGGCGAACCACAGATGAACGCCCGATAACCTTGGCCGGACTTCTTCGGCAGTCCAATCCCACCTCGGCGCCTGCTTGGTCGGCGGCTGCGCACACGCAGGAAGTACTTGGGGCAGGAATGCGGGCTTGCGCGCACGATTGGGCTCATGCCCGGCCAAGTTCGGTGGTCTCACGCACGTTCAGCGACAGTGCGCAGTCCTCGTTCTCAGGAGCCGCCAAGTTGCGCAGTTCGCTGTCGCGCCGGTCGAGCCGAAGCGATGACGCCACGATGCCAATGCTCACACCAGGATCCCCCACCTCCTGGCGTTGGAGCGTAGACACGGTCACACCCAGGCGCTTGGCCCCACGACCGCAGCGACGCCATGCGACGAAGGCGGGCCATGACCAAGTGTGCGAAGCGCTGTTCCAATGCCCAAGCGTGGCCGCAAGGCGTCGCTGGCGCGAACGGGTGGCTTTGGCCAAGAAGGATCAGCCCCCCTTGATGCGCACCGTGAATGTGATCTTGTAGCTGCCCCCATCGCCGCTATAGCTCAGCGCAGACAGCGAGGTCTCGGTGGTCACCAGGGGCACGACGAAGCTGTGTGAGCCCAGATATTCGTCGTTCGCCAGCGTGCTTTTGAGCAGATCGGTCAGCTTGGGTCGAACGATGGAGCGCAGCTGATCGCTGTTCAGATTGGCCCAGGCACTGCCGCCGTAGACATTCCAGACCGACTGCATCATCACCTGAAGGAAGCCGCCGCTGCCGAGGTCGGGGTCCCAGTCCTCTTCTAGCAGCCAGGCGAATACAAAGGCGCCGCCAGCTTCGGCCTCGTTGACGATCTGCCGCATGTTGATCGTTTTGCCGGCAAGAAAGGCACCGTCCCAGGCTGGATCGCGCACGCGGATCAGCTTGCCGCCGGGCACATTGCGATGCCCCATGAAGACCATCAGATAGGGGGCATCGCTGCCGCCCTCGCTGGTGTCATCCAGGCACTTGATCTGCGTAACCATGAGTTGACGAGTGGGCATGGGGCACCTCCATTGCTGACAGACAGGCGCTCAGGCCTTGGCGGTCGCCAAATGCTCGGCCGTGTCCAGAGTCAGGCTAGGCGCGCCCCCTGCCCTGGCCCATCCCTAAGAGTGTGGGTCGGGCGTCGACGCTCAGGGCTGCAGCGTGTAGCGCGTCACCAGCCGCCGCCCCGCGCCGTCCTGGGCAGTGAGCCAGAGCTCGTAGGCCGACGGCGTCTGGCCGGCTTGGGCCGACAGCGCCGGCAGGCTCAGCGAACTGGCGGGCGGGAAGGCGGGCGTGAAGTCGTTGATCGCCGAGCTGCCGCTGTAGCGGATCACTGCCCGCACGCTGCTCAGACGCAGATCGGGATTGGCGTTGGCCCAGCTCGACCAGTTCAGTGCCAGGCCGCTGGCCAGGGCGGAGGCGCTCAGCGGGGCGCTCACGCTGACGCCGTCCAGGGCCGGGTGGCGGGAGGCTGCCGGCACGCTGGCTGGAAGCTCAGCGCGCAGCCAGCTGTTGCGGGTTTCGGCCGTACCGGCCAGCGTGTAGCTCGCCAGGTAGCGGGCGGCGCGCAGTGTGTCGGCCCCGCCCAGCCAGCCCAGGCTGGTGGGTTGCAGCAAGGTGTCAGACAGCGCGCCGCTGGCCAAGGCTGAGGTAGCGCCGGCGGCCGCGCTGATGCACAGCCAGCGATGTCCGCAATAGGCCAGCGGAATGCTGAAACCGCCAGGGGTCTGCACCGTGGCCTTGTCGAGCAGTGCCGTGCCGGCACTGTCCTGCGCCTGCAGCAGCAGTTGAACGCCCAGGCCGGGATTGCTGGAGGGCGCAACGACACTGGACAGCGCACCGCTGGCTTCCAGGCCCAGCCAGGAGACCGGCAGGAGGCTGAATTCGAGCTTCTTGCCATTGCCCTTGAGCAGCCACTTGGGCTTGGTGAGGCCCACCGCATCGCTGAACAGCGCGACTGTGGTGCCGCTGCTGTCGCTGATCGGCGCGGCCACCAGCACCCGGTTGCAGCCGGCCGTCACCGCTACATCGTCGGCACAGCCGCTGAGCTGGAAACGACCGAACTGCCAGTTCTTCTGCGCATAGCCGGCCAGCTGCGTCGAGAGCTCGGCGAGCGTGCGGCCGTTGTGGCCCTCATAGCCGACTAGCAGCTCGGAGGCGGCAAAGGTGGCGGCGCTGGCGCCCTGAGCGATCAGCTTGTTCAGCGCCGCGCCCAGCTCGTCGAGCGTGGACAGCTCGGGCAGCACCTTGGCGGCGCCGGTGGTGGCCTTCAGGCTAGAGCTGATCGCATTGGCTGGCGCCGCGTCGGCGCTCTTGGACAGCTCGGTTTTGGCCGTTGCGAGATCCACCAGCACCTCGGCCGGCTGATTGATCAAAAGCTTGTTGCCCAGCTGCAGTTGCTCCACGCCCTTGCTGTTCGTGACCAAACCGATGCGCAGGCTTTCGATCAGGAGATCCTGGCTATTGCTCTTGACGGCCGCGAAGCCGGCATCGCCCAGCAGGTTCAGAGCGGCCGCATCGGTGATCTTCAGCTCGGTCATTTGGGTCTTGACCAGGGTCTTCAAGAAATCGGCGGCGGCGCTGGCCTTACTCAGTCCGGACAACAGGGCCGCGTTCTCGGCGGCCTTCGCGAACACCGGTCGCGGGTCGGTGCCCAGGGCCAGCGCCACGGCGGCGTCGCTCAACGGGGTCAGTTGGGCCGTCATCGTCGCAGCGGCGGTCAGCACGGTGCCGTGCAGCACCTGCGGCTGGCCGGACGCATCCATGCCGCGTGCCTGCAGCAGCAGGGGCATCGTCGGGTTTTGGGTTGACAGGGTCAGGCGGTACGTGCCCTCGACCGGGTGCGCCACGGCCGAGCCGACGCTGGCGCCCTTGGCATCGACCACACTGATGCGAGCGCCGCCCAGCGGCGCCCCGACTGCGGCCACGCCGCTGAGCACCAGATCGGCTGCCGGCGTCGTACCGCCATCCGAACCCGAATCCCCCCCGCCGCCACCACCGCAGGCAAGCAGACACAGGGCGGCGATGAGACTCAGCGGGCGGGCAGCAATAGAGGGCAACAGCATGGTGAACGGCAACTCGGGCAGAAAGATCCAGCGAGTATGGCCAGGGCGCATCTAGACAAATGCAGCATCAGCGCCGGAAACTGCGGTCATTAGCCCAGTATTGGCATTGGGTCCCTTTTTTCCAGAAGCCCCCCTGCCACACCATCTTTGGATACGGATCCGCACCGGGTGGTTCGAGCGCTTGATGTCATGGGAACTGGGGCAATCCCAGGGGGTCGAACCACGCGACAGTGAGCAGGCTATCGAGCGCACTGCCGCTGTTGCGCCGCCAGCAGCGACGCTTGCCCATCACTCGTTGTGGCAAGAACGGGGCGGTCGCACAGGCGCTGCAGCTCCCGTACATGGTCGTGCCGCGCTTGCAGTGTCTGAAATGAATGGCGCGCGGCCGGCGCGCTTCACTTCGTTCGAGGTAACCCACTGACGACGGGACTTGCGCCCGCAGGCGTGCCCTTCAATGCTGGGTGCACGAAACGAGAATGCCCTCGGGTCCCGACCCGAGGGCATTCTTCATTTCAATCGATGTGGGCCGCTCAGCTTCCGATCACCCCACCGTCGTTCTTGGTGATCACGATGGTGGCCGAGCGCGGACGGGCGTTCGAGCCGCCGGCGCCGTAGCCGGCATTGCCGGGCCAGTGACTCAGGTACTTGGCTGGATCGCTCACCGTGGCCGAAGTGATAGTCTCGCCCGGGTGCTGGATGTTGACGAACAAGGCTTTGCCGTCTGGCGTCTCGGCGCAGCCGGTGATCTCGCAGTCGACGGGGCCGACCAGGAAGCGCTTGAGCGTGTCGGCGGTCGGCGCCTTGCCGACATAGGTATCGACGCTCTTGCCGGTGTAGGCCAGGGTCTTCTTGGCGCCGTCGCCGACGCTGCCGGGAATGCCGGCCAGCATCATGCAGTTGCTCTTGTCTGTGAAGGCGCCGTCGTCGGTCTGGATCCAGCACAGGCCACTGGCGCGGCTGAACCACAGGCCGTCGGGGCTGGACATGTCCTGGTCTTCAGTCAGCGAGGACAGGTTGACCAGGCCCTTGTCGGCGCCGGCCTCGGCGCCGAACAGATAGACATCCCATTTGAAGCTGGTTGCCGCAGCGTCGCCGGCCACCTCGGCCACACGGATGATGTGGCCGTTGACATTGCCGCTCTGCTTGGTGCTTGCACCCTTGGTGTCGTCATAGGCACGCGGGTTGGCGGCGTCGGTCGTCGCGACGGTGCGGTTGCTGTTGTTGGTCAGCGTGAAGTAGACCTCGCCGGTGACCGGATGGCTGGCGCACCACTCGGGGCGGTCCATCTTGGTGGCACCCACCGCGTCTGCGGCCAGGCGGGCATTGACCACCACATCGGCCTGGTCGGCAAACGCATAGTTGGTCGCGGCCTTGATGACGGCGTTGCCGATAGCCAGCTCGATCCACGTGCCCGTGCCGTCGGCGTTGAACTTGGCGACGTACAGCTTGCCGGCGTCCAGATACTTGTCGCCGGTGGCGATGCGGTCGGCCGGGTTGGCGTCGGCGGCGGCCCAGTTGGCGGCCGATACCCATTTGTAGATGTACTCGCCGCGCGAGTCGTCACCCATATAGACAGCCAACGGTTTGCCTTCGACCAGCTTGCTGAAAGCCGCGCTCTCATGCGCAAAGCGGCCCAGACTGGTGCGCTTCTTGATCAGCGAGGTCTTGCTGTAGGGATCGATCTCAACCAGATAGCCGAAGGTGTTCAGCTCGTTGCGGTAGTCGTCGCTGCCGTCGGCGGAAGCGCCCTTCTTCGAAATGTCCCAGCGCGCGTACTTGTCGTCGGCGCCACCGGTCTCCCAGCCGTGGCGGCTCGCGGCGCCCTGATTGCGGCCATAGCGCTTGAGCGAGGCGACGCTCTTGTCATTGCCGCGTGCCACATCATCGGCTGCGCCACGGGTGAAGTAGCCGGCCCAATTCTCCTCGCCGGTCAGCGTCGTGCCCCAGGGGGTGGAGCCAGTGCCGCAGTTGTTCAAGGTACCGCGTGCGGTCTTGCCGTCGGCCGAGAACTTGCTCTTCATCAGTGCCGACCCGGCAGCAAAGCCGGACAGCGTGACCGGAGTCAGCGGCGTGATGCGGCGGTTGAAGGCGGAGTCCTTCACATAGGCGAAGGCAGCGCCGTTCTTCCTGACTTCGACGACCGAGACGCCGTGCAACGGCACTTCACGGTCCACCTCAGTGGCCGGGCGCGGCAGCGTGTTGGTACCGCCGTTGATGTGCACAAAGGCCGAGGCGCGCTCGCTGCCGCTGTGGCTGGTCGCCTCATGGTTCATCACCAGCAGACCGCGGGTCGAAGCTTTGGCATCGGGCTTGCCGTCGGCAGCCAGGCCGTAGTACTCCATGCCGTCGTGATGGTCGCCGGCGCGGTTGTCGAAGTCGGCATCGCTGCCGTCGTTCTTGTAGGCGCTGGCAGTGGCGGTCAGCGGATCACCCAGCGCATAGATGACGCTGGCGGTGTAGCCGGCGGGCACGACCACCTGGTCGGCCAGGCTCTTGGCCACGGCACTGAAGCCCAGCTTCTCCAGCGGCTTCAACGGTGCTTGTTCATCATCATCGCCGCCGCCGCAGGCCGACAGCGTGATGCCGCCGAACACCGCCGTTGCCGCGCTGCCGATGGCGCCGCGGAGGATGGAGCGGCGCCCCAGACGTGCCTGCAGCACGCTCTGAAAGCTCTCGTTAGCGCTGTTGTTGTGGTCGATCTCGTCGGGGTCGACGTAGCGGGTGTCTTGGGACATGTGGGACTGCCTCTGGTGCTTGCTTGAAGCAGCGCAGTCTGCGCATGGGCGGTGAAACGCTCGTGACGCATCGGTGACAGCCGCGTGACACGCCTCCCGAAGCGTCTCACGCGGCACCGCCATCATCGCGCCGTCAGCGCGATGATGGCCTCGTGGGCTCAGGCGCCGACTGGCTTGCCGTCGTTGCGCCTCACGACGATGGTCGAGGAGCGCGGGGGCAGGCTGTTGCCCTGCACGTTCGAAGGCCAGTTGCCGGTGGGGTGCTGGATGTTGATGAAAAAGGTCGTCAGATCCGGAGTGTAGGCCAGCCCGGTGATTTCGCAGCCGTTCGGCCCCACCAGGAAGCGAGTCGAGGCCTTCGTCGTCTGGTCGATGTAGTACATCGCGTTGTTGCCGAAGGTGTTGGTGATCGAGCTGCCGGTGCCGGCATCGGTCTGCACCCACAGACGGCCCTTGGGGTCGACACGCAGGCCGTCGGGGCTGGAGAAGGTGTCGCCGTTGATATTGCCCTTCAGATTGTCGGCGGCCAGGCGCGAATCGCCGGCCAGCAGGAAGACCTCCCACTTGAAGGTCTTGGCGCCAACCGTGCCGCCGTCCTCGGTCCAGCGGACGATATGGCCATGCGAGTTGTTCTTGCGCGGGTTGGCCGCATCTGTGATCTGGCGACCACCGTTGTTGGTTAACGTGCAATAGACCTTCTTGTCCGGGGCGACCGTGATCCATTCGGGTCGATCCATCAGGGTCGCGCCGGCCACGCGGGCGGCAGCCTTGGTGTTGATCAGCACATCGGCCTGGCTCAGGAAGTCGATCTTGCTCGGGGCCGGAGCGGTGGCGCTTTGCGTGAAGTTGCCCGGATCGGCGGCACCGGCGACAAGGCCGTTCTGCCCCTGGACCAGCGCCACCCAGCTGCCAGTACCGTCGGCATTGAACTTGGCAGCGTACAGGACGCCGTTGTCCAGCAGGCCACTGTTGGAGGCGCGATCACTGGGGTTGTACTTGGCTGTGGGGACGAATTTGTAGATGCAGCCCGGCGTGCCGTCGTCGCCCATGTACAGGGCCATCGTGTTGTCGGCGTCCAGTGCGAAGGCGGTGTTCTCGTGATCGAAGCGGCCCAGCGCGGTGCGCTTGACCGGCTGGCCGGTGAGCTCGCCGCGCGGGTCGATCTCGACCACCCAGCCATAGCCGGTGGCGGGCTGGGTCGGATCCAGATAGTTGTCGGTGGTTTCCTCGCAGGTCAGGTACGTGCCCCAAGGGGTGGGACCGCTGGCACAGTTGTTGAGTGTGCCAACCACAGTGGCGCCGACCACGCTGGCGGCCGGGCCGCTGACCTTGTAGAGGCTGTTGCCGGTGTAGCGCTTGTTGTAGGCCGAGTTCTTCTTGACGGTCCACTTGCCGCCGGTCAGCTCCACCTCGATGACGGACACGCCCACCGAAGACAGTACGATCTTTTTGCGCTCGGCACTGGCGGTGGCGGGGTCATAGCTGGTGTCGGCGGCGAGAATCTGGGCATCGGGAGCCTCGTGGTTCATCGCCAGCAGGCCACCCTTGAGCGGATCGACGCCGGGCAGCTCGAAGAAGTGCATGCCGTCATGGTTGCCGCCGGCGATCTGCTCGGTCTGTGCCGAGGTCAGATAGCTGCCGGTGAACGGGGTGGCGCCGGCGACGACTGCATCACCGGCCGAAAACAGCACATCCACCGTGTAGCCCTCGGGCACGAAGACACCGTCGCCGATGGCCGCCGCAACCCGCTTGAAGCCGACGTCATAGCTCACAGGCGTGGGAGTCGGGGTGACCGGTGGGGTCGGCAGGACATCATCGTCACCGCCACCGCAGGCCGCCAGCAGGCCCGAGCCGAAGGCGGCCGTGATGGACGCTCCCAAGCTGCCGCGCAGCAGGCTGCGGCGCTGCACCTGGGCCTGGGCCAGCACCTCCTCGAACATCTGGCCGGGCACGGACTGCAGTTCGGCACGGTCTTGGGCGGCGGCAAATTCGGCGCGGAATCGGTCGGTCAAATGGGACATTTCAAGCACTCCTCGGAAGTGACAACAGGAAGCGCGGCAGCCTAGGCCGCCGCGATGACCGAGCCATGTCCTGCCGATGACGTACCTGTAACTTCCCCGCACAAGCCCGCACATCCCCGCGCCGCCGGGGGCTGCACTGTGCGCTCAGCGCCCCCCGATCAGTCGATGGGCGTCAGCTTGGCCACGCTCAAGGCCAGCCACTTCATGCCGTGCCGCCCGAAATTGACCTGAGCCCGTGCATCCTGGCCGCTGCCCTCCAAGGTCACCAGCACACCCTCACCGAACTTGGTGTGGAACACGCCCTTGCCGACCTTCAGGCCGCCGTGTTCCTTGTCTTCCTTCTTCTGCATCGAGGGGGGCACGGGCGGTTGGGCCCAGGCGGCCTTCTCGTGATTGACACGACCGGCGCCGACCATGGACTTCAGCCCCGAGCCGCGCGACCATGCATCCTGGTACTCCTTCGCAAAGCCCGAGCCAAAGCCCTGGTTGCGAGGCGTCAGCCATTTCAGCGCGGCCTCGGGCAGTTCGTCGAAGAAGCGGCTCTTGACGTTGTAGCGGGTTTGGCCGTGCAGCATGCGGGTCTGGCTGAAGCACAGGTACAGGCGCTGGCGCGCCCGCGTGATTGCCACATACATCAGGCGACGCTCTTCCTCCAGACCGTCGCTGTCTGACAGCGAGTTCTCATGCGGGAACAGGCCCTCTTCCAGGCCCGTGATGAAGACCGCATCGAACTCCAGACCTTTGGCAGAGTGCACGGTCATCAGCTGCACCGCGTCCTGGCCGGCCTGAGCCTGGTTGTCGCCCGCCTCCAGCGAGGCATGGGTCAGAAAGGCGGCAAGCGGCGACATGATCTCGCCGGTCTCGGCATCGGGCGTGAAGTTGGCCGCAGCCACTGCGGCCGGCAGTCCCTGGGCAATCGCACCCGGCGACAACTCGTCCACCGGCAGCGCGACCGCATCCTTGCCGAAGCCCTCCTGCGTCACGAAAGCCTCGGCCGCGTTGATGAGTTCGCCCAGATTCTCCAGCCGCTCCGCGCCGTCCTTGTCGTTGCGGTAGAACTCGCTGAGGCCGGACACCTCCAGGATCTGCTCAATGATCTCGCGCAGCGTCAGGCCTTGCGTCAGGTTGCGAGTCGAGTCGATCAGCGCGGTGAAGCCCTGCAGATTGCTGCCTGCTTTGCCGGCCACCGCACTGACGCTCTGGTAGAGGCTGCGCCCGGAGGCGCGGGCCGCGTCCTGCAGGAGCTCGATTGCGCGCGCGCCGATGCCGCGCGTCGGGAAGTTGACGACGCGAAGAAAGCTGGTGTCGTCGTTCGGGTTCTCCAAGAGGCGCAGATAGGACAGCGCATGCTTGACCTCGGCCCGCTCGAAAAAGCGCAGGCCGCCATAGACGCGATAAGGAATGCCGGCATTGAACAGCGCCGACTCGATCACCCGCGACTGCGCATTGCTGCGGTAGAGCACGGCGATTTCCTTGCGCTCGATGCCGCCGCGATGCATGGCCTGAGCCTCCTCGATCAGCCACTGCGCCTCGGCGAAATCGCTGGCCGCCTCGTAGACCCGCACCGGCTCGCCGGGGCCGGCGTCGGTGCGCAGGTCCTTGCCCAAACGTTTGGTGTTGCGGCTGATCAACTCATTGGCCGAATCCAGAATGTTGCCGAAGCTGCGGTAGTTCTGCTCCAGTTTGATCACACGCTTGACCCGATACTCGCGCTCGAAGTCGGCCATATTGCCGACCCGCGCGCCGCGAAACGCGTAGATGCTCTGGTCGTCGTCGCCGACCGCCAACACCGATTGACCCCGCCCCGGTGGCGCGAACATCTTGAGCCAGGCGTATTGCAGCTTGTTGGTGTCCTGGAACTCATCGACCAGGATGTGATGGAAGCGGCGCTGGTAATGCTCGCGCACCGCCTGGTTGTCGCGCATCAGCTCGTAGGAGCGCAGCATCAGCTCGGCGAAGTCGACCACGCCTTCGCGGGCGCACTGGTCCTCGAAGGCCTGGTAGATCAAGACCTGGGTCTTCATCTGCTCGTCAAAGGCCTCGATGTCCTTCGGGCGCAGCCCGTCCTCTTTAGCACCGGCGATGAACCAGCTGACCTGCTTGGGAACAAAGCGCTCCTCGTCCAGTTTCATCGCCTTGATCACCCGCTTGATCGCCGAGACCGTGTCGCTGGAATCGAGGATCTGGAAGCCCTGCGGCAGACCGGCCAGTTTCCAGTGGGCGCGCAAGAACCGGTTGCACAAACCATGGAAGGTGCCGATCCACATGCCGCGCACATTCACCGGCAGCATCGCAGACAAACGTGTCTGCATCTCCTTGGATGCCTTGTTCGTGAAAGTCACCGCCATCACGCCGCCGGGCGAGACCTGGCCCGTCTGCATAAGCCAAGCGATGCGCGTGGTCAGCACCCGGGTCTTGCCCGAGCCGGCGCCAGCCAGGATCAGGGCCGGCTCGGCCGGCGCGGTGACGGCCGCGTACTGCTCGGGATTGAGGTTCTTCAACAGTCCGCCAGCGGCCTCAGGCGGCGGCGCGAACAACTCGTCTTGGGGATGCTCACTCATCACTGCATTCTAGTTGGCGACCAGATACTTGCCAAAAGCAAGTATCTGGTCGAAGATCGGCATCATGGATGCGCCAAGCCTGATCGAGCCCGCCGGCGCCGTGCGCGCCTTCAACCGCTTCTACACGCGCCGCATCGGCGTACTCGACGAGGGCCTGGCCCATAGCGAGTTCTCACTGACCGAGGCCCGCGTTCTGTGGGAGTTGGCGCACCAGCCCCAGCTCAGCGCCGTCGAACTCAGCCGTGAGCTGCGCCTGGACGGCGGTTATCTGAGCCGGCTGCTGCGCGGCCTGCGCGAGCGCGGCCTGATCAAGGCCCGCGCCAACCCGGCCGATGCGCGCCAGAGTCTGCTGAGCCTGACGGCGGCCGGTCGGCGCGCCTTCGCACCGCTGGAACAAGGCTCGCAGACGCAAACGGCCGAGATGCTGGGCAAGCTCAACAGCGCCCAGCAGGCGCGGCTGTTGCGGGCCATGAGCGAGGTGCAGCACTTGCTGGAGGGCGGCCCCACTGCGAGCCCCAGGCTGCGTGCGCTGGTGCCCGGGGATCTGGGCTGGGTGGTGTCACGCCACGGCGCCCTCTACGCGCGGGAGTTCGGCTGGGATCTGAGCTTCGAGGCCATGGTGGCCCGCATCGCCGCGCAGTTCGTCGAGCAGTGGCAGCCACACCGCGAGCGGGGCTGGATTGCCGAACACGAGGACGGCGAAGACCAGCGCCTGGGCTGCGTCTTCCTGGTCCAGGCCCGCGACGAGCAGGGCACCGAGCGGCCCGGCGTGGCCCAGCTTCGCCTGCTGCTGGTCGAGCCCGAGGCGCGCGGTCTGGGCCTAGGGCGGCAGTTGGTGCGGGCCTGCACGGCCTTCGCGCGGGAAGCCGGCTACCGGCAGATCACGCTGTGGACCAACAGCCTGCTCGCCGCCGCCCGGGGCATCTACCAGGCCGAGGGCTACCGGCTGATGCACAGCGAGCCGCATCACAGCTTCGGGCATGATCAGCTCGCAGAGACCTGGGAGCTGGATCTGAAATGACGAGCATGGCCGCCAATGACCACTGCCCTTGCGGCAAGACTTCGAACTATCAAGACTGCTGTGGCCGCTGGCACGCCGCTTTTGCCGCCGGCCAGGGCCTGCTAGCGCCCGACGCCGAGGCCTTGATGCGCTCCCGCTACAGCGCCTATGTGCGCGGCCTGAGTGGCTATTTGCTGGCCAGCTGGCATGCCGACACCCGACCGGCGGCGCTGCTGCCCGATGAGCCGGGGCTCAAATGGCTGGGCCTCGAAGTCAGGGACCATCTGCGGCAGGACGCCGACCATGCGACGGTGGCGTTCGTCGCCCGCAGCAAGCTGGGCGGCCGCGCCCATCGCCTGCAGGAAAACAGCCGCTTCGTGCGCGAGCACGGCGCCTGGTACTACCTAGACGGTGAACTCAGCTGAGCAGGGAGCGGGTCACGCGCTGACGCGGCGGCCAGGCCTCGGGCTCGCGACCCAGTTTTTGCAGCAGCCAGGCCCGGGCCGAGGCAAGCAGCGAGCGGTGTCCGACGGGCAGGATTTGCGGCATGGTGAACTCCAGGGGGCTGGCGGTAGATCGATGATGAGCACAAGCGATGACAGAATTCTTTCGAGGACCCTCCTCGCTGTCATTCCCCCCTTTTGGGGTTAATCCTAGTAAGCGACCGTTTCTCGCCCAAATCAATGCCCTTTGCCCCGCAAGCCGGGGACAAGCGCGCACTCCATCACGCCACTTGATGTTGCAGATCCTCCACATCGACGAACACCTCGTCGCCATCGACAAGCCGCCCGGCCTGCTGGTGCACCGCACCGCGCTGGATGCCCAGGAGCAGCGCTTTGCGCTGCAGATGCTGCGCGACCAGTTGGGCCGCCCCGTCTGGCCGGCTCACCGGCTGGACAAGGGCACCTCGGGCCTGCTGCTGTTCGCGCTGTCCGGCGAAACGGCCTCGCTGCTGGGCCAGGCCTTTGAGAGCGGCGCGATGAAAAAGCGCTATCTGGCCCTGGTGCGCGGCTGGCCGACCGAACAAGGGCTGATCGACCATGCACTGGCTCGAGACCCCGAGCGCGCCTCGGCCGGCCAGCAACTGCTGCCCGCACGCACCGGCTGGCAGCGGCTGGCCCGGGTGGAGTGGCCCTTGGCCGCCGATGCCCGATTCCCGAGCAGCCGCTATGCGCTGGTCGAAGCCCATCCCGAAAGCGGTCGGCGCCACCAGATCCGCCGCCATCTGAAGCACATCGCCCACCCCATCATCGGCGACGCCACCCATGGCAAGGGCCCGTTAAACCGCGCGGTGGCCGGCTTCCTCGGTCTGCAGCGGCTCTGGCTGCACGGGCTGGAGCTGCGCTTCAGCCACCCGATCAGCGGCGAGGCGCTGTGCCTGCGGGCGCCGCCTGGGCCGGAGTGGCATGCCCTGCGCGAGCGCGGCGACTGGCTCGTCGATCAGCCAAAACGCAGCGCATAGATCGGCGGCAGCCCGCGCGAGACCTCGGCCCAGCGCCCGCCGGCATCATCACTGGCCCACAGGCCGCCGGTGGTGCTGCCCATCAGCAGGCGCTCTCCACTGTCGTCCACCGCCAGCCCATGGCGGTAGATCAGCTCGTAGCAATGGGTTTGCGGCAGGCCCTCGCGCAAGACCTCGAAGCTCTTGCCGCCATCGCGGGTGCGGGTCACGCACAGCGCGGCATCGACCGGCACGCGCTGCTCGTCCTTGACGGCCGGCACGAACCAAGCCGTGCCCGGATCCTGCGGATGGGCCGCCACCGCGAAGCCGAAACTGGAGGGCCGGGCCTTGAGCTCCTGCCAGGAGGCGCCGTTGTCGACCGAGCGCCAGATGCCACAGTGATGCTGGCACCACAGCACCTCGGGCGCTCCGGCGCAGCGCTGGATGCGGTGCGGGTCCTGGATGTTCTGCTCGTCCAGGCGCTCAGGCGGCATGAAGTCGGCACGCATGCCGGCAGCACGCAGATCCCAGTTCGCGGCGCCGTCAGTCGTGCGCCAGGCTCCGCCGCAGGAGATGCCCAGCAGCAGCTCCTCGGGCCGGCCGGGATAGGGGCAGATCGAGTGGATGCCCGGCGAGTCGTAGCCACCGCCAAACCACTCCAGGCGCTCGGGCCGTCCCCATAGCGACTCGACCAGCCGCCAGCTCGCACCCTCGTCATCGCTGCGAAACAAGCCACCGGGGTTGGTACCGGCCCACAAGGTGCTGCCCACCCGCTCCAGCGACCAGATCTGCTGCAGCTTCCAGGCCGGGCCTTCGGCCCCCTCGGGCTGGGGCGGGTAGCTCGGCACGGACAGCTCGGTCCAGGTTTTACCGCCATCGTCGGAGCCTTGCAGCTTGGTGCCGAAATGTCCCAGGTTCAGCGCCGCAAACATGCGCCCGCCACCGGGTGGCGGCGGCAGCAGCATGCTGACCGGCTCGGCCAGAAAGCTGATCTGCGCGATCTGCCAATGACGGCCGCTGTGGCGCAGCTCGAACAGGCCTTTGCGGGTGGCGACCCAGGCGCGATGACTGGCTGCATGACTCATGGCGACTAACCTCCGGACAGGGCTTGAAACACATGGACCTGGCTGGCCGGCCCCAGCACATCGCTGAGGGCCTGCAGATCGCGCAGCCGCCGACCATCGATGAAGATCGTGACATTGGCACGCAAATGGCCCTGCTCGTCCAGCACATAGCCGCGCAGCCGAGGGTTCAACACAAACGCAGCCTCCAGCGCCTCGCGCAAGTTGGCGGCATTGGTTTTAACCTCGGGCGCATCGACAAAGCGGCGCAGCTGGGGAGTGAAATGAACACGGGCCATGGGCCGCATGGTGCAGCCCATGGCCCGCTTGGGGCAACAGGGAAGATCGCTAGAAAAAAGCGCGGCGCAGCGGTCGAAACAGGCACGGTTCAAACGTCGTGAGCGCCGCGCCTGGCCAGATGGCGACGCTGCCCGATCAGCTGCGCATAAGGTGGTCAAAAGCCCCCAGCGCCGCCTTCGCACCATCGCCGGCGGCGATGATGATCTGCTTGAAGGGCACGGTGGTCGCATCGCCGGCGGCGAACACGCCGGGCACCGAGGTCTGACCCTTGGCGTCGACGATGATCTCGCCGTGCTTGCTGAGCTCGACCACGCCCTTGAGCCACTCGGTATTGGGGACCAGGCCGATCTGCACGAACACGCCTTCGAGCTCGATGCGCTTGGCCTCACCGCTGGCTCGATCGATGTAGTTCAGGCCGTTGAGCTTGCCGGCCGCCCCGGTGAACTCGCTGGTCTGGGCCTGCTTGATGATGGTGACATTGGCCAGGCTTTCCAGCTTTCTGACCAGCACCGCATCGGCACGCAGCTGATCTCCGAATTCCAGCAGCGTGACATGGGCGACGATACCGGCCAGATCAATCGCGGCCTCAACACCGGAATTGCCCCCGCCGATCACCGCAACGCGCTTGCCCTTGAACAACGGGCCGTCGCAATGCGGGCAGTAGGCCACGCCCTTGTTCTTGTACTCCTGCTCGCCGGGCACATTGACGTTCCTCCAGCGCGCGCCGGTCGACAGGATCACCGTCTTGCTCTTGAGCGAGCCGCCATTGGCCAGCTGCACTTCGATGGGACCGCCGGGCACGCTGGCCGGGATGAGCTTGTCGCCGCGCTGCAGGTTCATCACGTCGACGCCGTAGGCCTTCACATGGGCCTCCAGGCTCATCGCGAACTTGGGGCCATCGGTCTCCAGCACCGAGATGTAGTTCTCGATGGCCAGCGTATCGTTGACTTGGCCACCGAAGCGCTCGGCCGCGATGCCGGTACGGATGCCCTTGCGCGCCGCATAGACAGCCGCGGCCGCGCCGGCCGGGCCGCCACCGACGACCAGCACATCGAACGCCTCCTTGGCCGACAGCTTGGCGGCATCTTTGTCCGCCGCACCAGTGTCGAGCTTGGCGACGATCTCCTCGACCGTCATGCGGCCCGAGCCGAAGGGCGAACCGTTCAGCCAGACGCTGGGCACGGCCATGATTTCTCGACCATTGACCTCGTCCTGGAACAGTCCGCCGTCGATGACGACTGTCTTGACCTGGGGGTTGAGCACCGACATCAGAGACAGCGCCTGCACCACGTCCGGGCAGTTGTGGCAGGTCAGCGACATATAGACCTCGAAGGCGTAGTCGCCGTCCAGGGCCTTGATCTGCTCAATCACCTCGGGCTCCACCTTGGGCGGATGGCCACCAGTCCACAGCAGGGCCAGCACCAGGGAGGTGAACTCATGGCCCAGCGGGATGGCGGCGAAGCGAAGGCTTTGCTGCGTACCGGTGCGCTTGAGGCTGAACGACGGCTTGCGGGCATCCTGGCCGTCAGTCTTTAGCGTGATCATGTCGGACATGGCGTCAATGTCCTGCAGCAGGGCCAGCAGCTCCTGCGCGCTGGCGGAATCGTCCAGCGAGGCTTCGATTTCGAAGGGCTGCGTGACGCGCTCCAGATAGCTCTTGAGCTGGGTCTTCAGGCTGTCGTCCAACATGATGGTCATCCTTTGCTGTTTTCAGGCGTGGCGGGGCATGCCACTCTGAAAACGCCCGAGGAGACCGGGGGCGTTTTCAGCGGGGCTGTCTGAGCCGTGGGGGTACCGCAAGCCCTCCCGGGCCTGCGGTTTTCTTGCCGATCAAGTCAGCGCAAGCGCTTTAGATCTTGCCGACCAGGTCCAGCGACGGGGCGATGGTCTTGGCGCCTTCGTTCCACTTGGCAGGGCAGACCTGGCCAGGGTTCTTGGCGGTGTACTGGGCAGCCTTGAGCTTACGCAGGGTTTCCTTGACGTCGCGGGCGATCTCGTTGGAGTGAATCTCGGCGGTCTTGATCACGCCGTCCGGGTTGATCACGAAGGTGCCGCGCAGCGCCAGGCCCTCTTCCGGGATGTGCACGCCGAAGGCATTGGTCAGCGCATGGGTCGGGTCGCCGACCAGCGGGAACTTGGCCTTGCCGACGGCCGGCGAAGTTTCGTGCCAAACCTTGTGCGAGAAGTGAGTGTCGGTCGTGACGATGTAGACCTCGGTATCGGCCTTCTGGAACTCGGCGTAGTGCTCTGCCGCGTCTTCCACTTCGGTCGGGCAGTTGAAGGTGAAGGCAGCCGGCATGAAGATCAGGACCGACCACTTGCCCTTGAGCGACGCTTCGGTCACTTCAACAAACTTGCCGTTGTGGAAAGCCTGGGCCTTGAACGGTTGGACTTGGGTGTTGATCAAAGACATGGGAAAACTCCGCTAAGGGTGGATGGGAATGGACTGAATCATATCGGTCCCTATCGGCCCTTAGTTTTGATTAATCAAATCGGAGTCATTGCCTGAGCCTATTGATAAAGGCTATTGCACTAAAAATGTGCGATAGCAACATCAACTCTCAAGTGCCAGCAGTTCCTCGACCGTCTGGCGGCGCCGGATCAGCCGGGCCGAGGCCGGGTCTTCGCCGTCTACCATCAGCTCCGCGATCAGCGGCCGGCTGTTGTAGTTGCTGGACATCGAGGCGCCATAGGCCCCGGTGTCATGGATCACCAGCAAGTCGCCGACCTGGGCTTGCGCCAGCTCGCGCGGCACGACCACACCGCCATCCTCCTGGGTGAACACATCGCCCGACTCGCACAGCGGGCCGGCCACCACGGTGGGTCGGCTGGGGCGCGGCTGCCCGTCCTTGGCCAGCAGACTCATCGCGTGATAGCTGCCATACATGGCAGGGCGCATCAGCTCATTGAAGCCAGCGTCGACCAGCACGAAGTGATTGCTGCCGGCATTCTTGGTGGCACGCACCTCGGTGAGGAGCAGACCGGACTCGGCCACCAGGAAGCGGCCCGGCTCGATCTCCAGCCCCAACGCGTGGCCAACAATCCCCTCGGCCTGCTTGCGCGCGGCGTCCCAGAGACCGAAGTAGTGGGCGGTGTCGATCACCGCCTCGCCGTCCCGGTAGGGAATGGACAGGCCGCCGCCGGCCGAGATGGCCAGCAGATCATGGCCGGCCGCACTGGCCTGGCGCACCAGCTCGACCATCGCGCCGCAGACCTGGCTCAGATGGCTGTAGTCGACGCCCGAGCCGATGTGCATGTGCAGGCCAATCAGCTTCAGGCCATGGCTCTTGATGGCCGCCAGTGCCGCGCCCAACTCTGTATGCCAGATGCCGTGCTTGCTGTGTTCGCCACCGGTATTGGTCTTGTTGCTGTGGCCGTGGCCGAAACCGGGGTTGATGCGCAGCCACACCGGATGGCCCGGCGATACGGCGCCGAGCTGACCCAGCATATCAATCGAGCCCGCATTGACCGGCACGCGGTGCTCGACCACCGTGGCCAGCGTCTCCCGGTCCAAGAGGTCGGCGGTGAAAACGATCTCGTCGCCGCCCGGCTCGAACCCGGCCTTCAGCGCGCGCAAGATCTCGCCGCGCGACACCGCATCGACCTTGACACCCTGCTCGCGCATCAGACGCAGCACATGGGTGTTGGAGCAGGCTTTCTGGGCGAAGCGCACGGTGTCGAAAGCCTTCAGCGCGGCAATGCGCTGGCAGATCACCGCTGAGTCATACACCCACAAAGGCGTGCCGAAGCGCTCGGCCAGGGACCAGAGCAGGGAGGCGGAATGGGAACGGGGCATGGCGTGCTCGCAGGCAGTCGTGATACGAAGGGCAGCATGCCAGCGCTCATTCATTCATTCAAATGCTTTCATTTCCAATACCCACTCAATCCTGATATGGTTTGCTGATGTTGACCCATCGCCATATCGAGGTGTTCCGTGCCGTGATGACGGCGGGCAGCGTCACCGGGGCGGCCACCTTGCTGCACAGCTCCCAGCCCACCGTCAGCCGCGAGTTGGCCCGCATGGAGCAGTTGCTGGGCTATGAGCTGTTCGAGCGCCAGCAGGGCCGGCTGCGCGCCACCGCCCGCGCGCTGGCCTTGTTCGACGAGGTCGAACGCAGCTATCAGGGCCTGCACCGGGTCACCGAGCGCGCGGCCCAGTTGGGACGGGCCGAGCAGACCCGGCTCGCAGTGCTGTGCCTGCCGGCCCTGAGCCATGCGCTGCTGCCCGGCGCTTGCGCCGCCTTTTTGCAGCATCACCCGGCTGCGGAGCTGTCGATCACGCCGCAGGAGTCGCCGCTGCTGGAGGAGTGGATGACGGCCCAGCGCTTCGATCTGGGCCTCAGCGAGCAGGCCCAGGCGGCGGCCGGCACGCGCTTGGAGCCGCTGTGGCAAGGCGACGAGGTCTGTGTGCTGCCAGCCGGTCACAGGCTGTTGGCCAAGACCGTGCTCGCACCGGGCGACTTTGAGGGCCAGGGCTTCGTCAGCCTCTCAAGCGAGGATCCCTACCGGCTTGAACTCGATACGATTTTTGCGGCGGCCGGCGTGCGGCGCCGCTTGGCCATCGAGACGCACAGCGCGGCGGCCGTCTGCGCGATGGTGCAGGCCGGCCTGGGACTGGCCATCGTCAACCCGTTGACGGCGCTGGCCTGCGCCGGGCCAGGCCTGCAACTGCGGCGGTTCGCGGTGTCGGTACCGTTTCGCGTCAGCGCGCTGTTGCCTCAGTACCGCCCCGCCCAGCCGCTGGTAGCGGCGCTGCTGGGCTGTCTGCGCAGCCACGCGGCCGCGCTGCAAGACCGGCTGCCTGCTTAGCTGTTGGCGGCCCGGGCCAGCGTGGGCCGTGCACCGAAGCGCTTCAGAATGCTCTGCTCGATACCGGCGGCATCCAGCCCGCACATGGCCATCAGCTTGGCCGGGTCACCATGCTCGACAAATTCATCGGGCAGACCCAGCTGCAGCACGGGCACGTTCAGACCAGCCGCCTGCAGCGACTCAAGCACGGCAGAGCCGGCACCGCCCATCAGGCAGCCATCCTCCACCGTCACCAGCGCATCATGGTTGCGTGCCAGCTCGGCAACCAATTCATGATCCAGGGGTTTCACGAAACGCATATTCGCTACCGTCGCATCCAGGCTCTCGGCCGCTTTCAAGGCCGGATAGAGCAAGGTGCCGAAGCTCAAGATGGCGATGCGCGAGCCGCGACGGCGCACCTCGCCCTTGCCCCAGGGCAGAGCCTGCATAGCCTTTTGCACCTCGACGCCAGCACCCGAGCCGCGCGGGTACCGCACTGTGGCCGGCCCCGCATGCTGGAAGCCGGTGAACAAGGCTTGACGGCACTCGTTCTCGTCGGCCGGGGTCAGGATGGCCATGTTCGGGATGCAGCGGGTGTAGGCGATGTCGTAGTTGCCGGCATGGGTGGCGCCATCCCCGCCGACCAAACCTGCACGGTCTAGCGCGAACAGCACCGGCAGATTCTGGATCGCCACATCGTGCACCATCTGGTCATACGCACGCTGCAAGAAGGTCGAGTAGATCGCCACCACCGGCTTGAGCCCCTCGCAGGCCAGGCCGGCCGCAAAGGTAACCGAGTGCTGCTCGGCAATGCCGACATCGTAATAGCGGGTTGGGAAGCGCTTGTGGAAGTCCACCATGCCTGAGCCTTCGCGCATCGCCGGCGTGATGCCGACCAGGCGCTTGTCCAACTCGGCCATGTCGCACAGCCAGTCACCAAAGATATGCATGAAAGCCGGCTTGGGCGGCGAAGCGGGCTTGACAAAGCCCACCGCCGGATCGAACTTCGCCGAAGCCGCGTGGTACTTGACCGGGTCCGCCTCGGCCAGCTTGTAGCCCTGACCCTTCTTGGTCACCACATGCAGGAACTGCGGGCCCTTCTTGCCGCGCAGGTTCTCCAGCGTGGGAATCAGCGAATCGAGGTCATGGCCGTCGATGGGGCCGACATAGTTGAAGCCGAACTCCTCGAAGATCGTGCCCGGCACGACCATGCCCTTGGTGTGCTCCTCGAAGCGCCGCGCGAACTCATACAGCGGGGTGTTCTTCAGCACCGACTTGGCGCCTTCGCGCGCGGTCGTATAGAACTTGCCGCTCATCAGCCGCGCCAGATACTTGTTCAGCGCACCGACCGGCGGGCTGATCGACATATCGTTGTCGTTCAGAATCACCAGAACATCGCCGAGCAGGCCGCCATGGGCGACGCCGGCATTGTTGAGCGCTTCGAAGGCCATACCGGCCGTCATCGAACCATCGCCGATGATGGCGACGACCTTGCGGTCTTCACCCTTGAGCTTGGCGGCCATCGCCATACCGTGCGCCGCGGAAATCGAGGTGCTGGAGTGGCCGGTGCCGAAGGTGTCGTACTCGCTCTCGTCGCGGCGCGGAAAGCCGCTGATGCCGTCGAGCTGGCGCAGCGTACCCATGCGGTCGCGCCTGCCGGTCAGAATCTTGTGGGGGTAGGTCTGGTGACCCACATCCCAGACCAAGCGGTCCTGCGGAGTGTTGAACACGTAGTGCAGGGCCACGGTCAGCTCGACCGTGCCCAGATTCGAGCCCAGATGGCCGCCGGTCTTGGACACTGAGTCCAGCACAAAAGCGCGCAACTCATCGGCCACGCGAGCCAGATCGGTGCGCGGCAGGCGGCGCAGATCGGCGGGGCTGTTGATCTGGTTCAGCAGGGCCTGATTCATGGTGTTCCCCAGCTCAGTTGTAGCGCTCAACGACTTTGTCGGCCAGCAGGCTCAACCAAGCCGTGTTCGGCAGGCCGCTCATGATCAAGGCCTGGTGTGCCTCGTCGCGCAGCGCGTCTGCATAGCGACGCGCCGCGTCCAGACCCAGCACAGACACATAAGTCGGCTTGTTGGCGTCCTGGTCCTTCCCAGCCGTCTTGCCGAGCACTTCGGAATCTTGCGTCACATCAAGAATGTCGTCCACCACTTGGAACGCCAGGCCAATGGCGGCGCCATACTTGGCCAGCCCTTCCCAGGCCGTCGGGGTCGTCGCGCCACAAGCAGCCCCCATCAAAACACTGGCCTGGAGCAGCACGCCCGTTTTGCGTCGGTGCATATCGCGCAGCGAGCGCTCGTCAAGCGTCTTGCCGATACTGGCCAGATCAATGGCCTGGCCGCCGGCCATGCCGGCATGGCCCGAGGCTCGCGCCAGCAGTGCGCACAGTCGCGCCTGCAGGGCCGGCGCCACGCCACTGTCGGGCGTCAATACCTCGAAGGCCAGGGCCTGCATCGCATCGCCGGCCAGCATGGCCTGGGCTTCGCCGAAGGCCACATGCACGGTCGGCTTGCCGCGGCGCATCACATCGTTATCCATGCAGGGCATGTCGTCATGCACCAGCGAATAGGCATGGATCAGTTCAACCGCACAGGCCGCCCGCATCGCCGCCTCGGGCTCGCCCTGCACCGCATCGCATGCGGCGAGCACCAGCAAGGGACGCAGGCGCTTGCCGCCTTCCAGCACTGCATAGCGCATGGCCACACCAAGTCCGGCCGGAGCCGATTCGGGCACCCAGGCGTCCAATGATTCTTCATAAGAGCACAGCGAACGCTGCACCCATTGTTCAAAAACTCCGGCATCCACGCTTAAGAGTCCTCCCATGGTTTCAACTCCCCACCCTCCAGAACCTTGACTTGTTGTTCTACGGCCTGCAGTCGAGTGCGGCAGAAACCAAGCAACTCCGCGCCACGCCGATAACTGTCGAGCAGTTGATCGAGCGGCAACTGACCCGCCTCCATGGAGGCTACCAAACGTTCCAGTTCAACGAGCGCCTGCTCGTAACTTGCTGAAACCGTATCCACAGCGGGTGCTTTTTTGGTGGCGGCAGAGGTCTTGGTCATTTCAAAACGCGAAACGGCCATTGTAGTGGGGTCAACCCTCGGTGCTTATCCTCCCCCAAAGGGCTGTCAGCTGCTCGCCACAGCAACGGCCTCCAAGCTTGCCTTTACCCGCTCTTTACCTTCATTGCGCAAGCTCAAGGCGGGCACGCACCGAGCTGGGTACAATGCGCCCCTCGCTCCCGGCCAGCATGGCGTGGCAGCGTGCCCCTCCCGAGCCCGGCAACACCGGGCTTTTTTGACACAAACCCGGTCTCACGCTCGCAGCCCTGGGCTGCGCACGGCAACGAGCCGGGGGGTTGACATTGGTTTCTTGGAGACCCTCTTGGATCATGTCCGACCTGAGCCTCACTCTCTCGGTTCTTGAACGCAGCGCCAAAACTCAGCTGCCTGTTACGTCCTACTTCGATGAGGGCCTGTTCCGCAGGGAGCAGGAACTGATCTTCCAGCACGGCCCGCGCTATCTCGGACACGCGCTGGCCGTGCCCGAGGTCGGCGACCACTACGCCCTGCCCCAGGAGGGCGAGGGCCGCGCGCTGGTGCGCACGCCGCAAGGCATTGAGCTGCTGTCCAATGTCTGCCGGCATCGCCAGGCGGTGATGCTGCGCGGACGTGGCAACACCCGCAGCAACATCGTCTGCCCGCTGCACCGCTGGACCTATGACTTGAAGGGCGAGCTGATCGGCGCGCCGCATTTCGAGCAGGACCCCTGCCTGAACCTGAACCGCTACAAGATCCGCGAGTGGAACGGCCTGCTGTTCGAGGACAACGGCCATGATGTGGCCGCATCACTGGCCAAGCTTGGCACCGCCGGCCAACTCGACTTCGCCGGCTATGTGCTGGACAAGGTCCATGTCCATGAGTGCGACTACAACTGGAAGACCTTTATCGAGGTCTATCTAGAGGACTACCACGTCGGCCCCTTCCACCCGGGCCTGGGTCAGTTCGTCAGCTGTGAGGACCTGGCCTGGGAGTTCGGTCGCCACCATTCGGTGCAGACCGTGGGCATCAAGCAAGCGCTCAGCAAGCCCGGCTCGAGCACCTATGCCAAATGGCATGAGCAGGTGCTGCAGTTCGGCAGCGGCGCACCGCCCAAGCAGGGCGCGATCTGGCTGACCTACTACCCGCACATCATGGTGGAGTGGTACCCGCACGTGCTGGTGGTCTCGACCCTGCACCCCAAGGGCCCGCAAAAGACCACCAATATCGTCGAGTTCTACTACCCCGAAGAGATCGCCGCCTTCGAGCGCGACTTCGTCGAGGCCCAGCAGGCCGCCTACATGGAAACCTGTGTCGAGGACGACGAGATCGCGCTGCGCATGGACCAGGGCAGGCGCGCGCTGATGGAGCGCGGCGACAACGAGGTTGGTCCCTACCAGAGCCCGATGGAAGACGGCATGAAGCATTTCCACGAGTGGTACCGCCGCGAAATGAAGTTCGCCGGCTGACGCAGCCTTCTCCTGCATACGCCAAACGCCCCGCGCAGCCTGCTGCCGGGGCGTTTTTTCTGTGTCTGACGCGACAATGTGCCGATGTCCGCCCCCTTGTTGATGATCTGCGCCACCTTCTTGTTCGCCACGATGGGGGTCTGCGTCAAGCTCGCTTCCGCGCACTATGACGCCAGCGAGATCGTCATGTATCGGGGCTTGATCGGTGTGCTGATGATGACCGCGCTGTGTCGCTGGCAGGGTCAGACCTTGCGCACCCGGGTACCGGCCATGCATTTCTGGCGCAGCCTCTCGGGCGTGCTGGCGCTGTCGCTTTGGTTCTACTCGATCGGCAAGCTGCCGCTGGCCACCGCGATGACGCTGAACTACATGTCCTCGGTCTGGATGGCGCTGTTCCTGATCGGCGGTGCGGTGATGCTGGGCAGCGCCCGGGTCGACGGCCGCCTGGTTGGCGCGGTGCTCTTGGGCTTTGTCGGTGTGGCCCTGGTGCTGCGGCCGACGCTGGACCAGCAGCAGCTCTGGCACGGCCTGGCCGGCCTGCTCTCGGGCATGTTGTCGGCTCTGGCCTATCTGCAGGTCACCTCGCTGGGCCGGGCCGGCGAGCCGGAAGACCGCATCGTGTTCTACTTTTCGCTGGGCGGCGTGCTGGCTGGCGCGCTGGGCACCCTCGGTTTCGGCGAGCTACACGCCCACAGCCTCGAAGGCGCGGCCCTGTTGCTGGCCGTGGGCCTGCTGGCCACCACGGCCCAGCTGATGATGACGCGCGCCTACGGCCGGGGCAGTACGCTGGTCAATGCCAGTCTGCAGTACCTGGGCATCGTGTTCTCCTTCATCTACGGCGCGCTGCTGTTCCGCGACGCGATCACTTGGACGGCACTGGCTGGCATGACACTGATCATCGCGGCCGGCCTGGCCGCCACCTTGCTGCGGGCCCGCAGCACCCCCAAGGACAGCCAACATTCGGTCACAGAATCATGAGCTATCACACCCTTGTTTCCGCACTGCAACTGCAAGCGCTGCTGGCCCAGGCCGAGCGCCCCGTCCTGCTGCTGGATCTGAGCTTCGATCTGGCCGACACCGTCGCCGGCGAGCGCGCCTATGCGCAAGGCCATCTGCCCGGCGCCCACTATCTGCATCTGGACCGCGATCTCAGCGCTGCCAAGACTGGGAACAACGGCCGCCACCCCCTGCCCGAGCGCCAGGCCTTTGCCGATCGGCTGGCAGCATTGGGCCTGAGGCATGACAGCCAGGTGGTCTGCTACGACGCCCAGGGCGGAATGTATGCGGCACGCGCCTGGTGGATGTTGCAATGGCTGGGCCATGCCGATGTGGCCGTGCTCGACGGCGGCTTGCAAGCCTGGCTGGCCTCGGCCGGCGCACTGAGCACGCAGTTGCCAGCGCAGCGCGCCGGCGATTTCAGGCCCGCCGCGCCGCTGGTGCATGTGCTGGACGCCGATCGCTTGCATGCCAGCCTGGGGCGGGTGCGCCTGATCGATGCCCGTGCCGGCGAGCGCTTTCGGGGCGAGGTCGAGCCGCTGGACGCCAAGGCCGGCCACATTCCAGGCGCCAGCAACCGCCTGTTCAAGAGCAATCTGGGGCCCGATGGCCTGTTCCTGCCGGCCGAGCAGCTGCGGCGGGAGTTCAGCGCCCTGCTGGCGCCCTTTGCGCCGGCCCAGACCGTACACCAGTGCGGCTCCGGCGTCACCGCCTGCCACAACCTGCTGGCGATGGCGCATGCGGGCCTGGCCGGGTCAGCGCTCTACCCAGGTTCATGGAGCGAATGGTCGTCCGACTCTCGGCGCCCGGTGGCCCTGGGATGAGACCAGCTTGAGATAGCGCAAGACAAGCACGGCGCGGCGAGGCAAGATCAGCCCGTCCCCGAACCCCGGGGTGCCAGGCACAAGGAGGATCGCCATGTTCAAGCGCATCATTGTCCCGACCGACGGCTCCGAGATCACGGTCAAGGCCGTTGACACTGCAGTCCAGCTGGCCAAGATCCACGGCGCCCGCCTCTATGCGGTCAGCGTCAAGGAGCCCTTCCCCTACAGCGCCGTCTCTGAAATGCAGCCGACCCCGCCGCAGGAGTTCTTCGACGCCCAGGAACGCATCGCCAGTGCCCGGGTCCGGGATGTCGTGGCCGCGGCCGAGGCCGCAGGCGTGCCCTGCGAGGGCCACACGGTCGAAGCCCTGCACGCGTGGGAGGCGGTGATCGAGCATGCCAAGACGCATGAGGCCGATCTGGTCGTGATGGCCTCGCACGGCCGACGCGGCTTTCAGGCCATGCTGCTGGGCAGCGAAACCCAAAAGCTATTGACCCATTGCACGATCCCGGTGCTGGTCGTTCGCTAAGGCCCCAGGCAGTCGCCGCTCAATGCGCGTGGCTGCCGCCCACCAAGACCAGGACCAGCCCCAGGCCCGCCGCCAGCCAGGCCAGCTGGGCGGCGGTCTCACGCCATGGCAAGCGGCGCTGCAGCTGCGGAATCAGATCGGCCACCGCCACGTAGATGAAGCTGCTCGACGCCGCCACCAGCAGATAGGGAAACAGGTCCTGCCAGGGGCCGACGACGAAGTAGCCCAGCACCCCGCCGACCACCGCCGCCAGGCCCGAGATCGCGTTGTAGAGCAGGGCCTTGGCGCGCGAGAAGCCGGCGTTGAGCAGCACGATGTAGTCGCCCACCTCCTGCGGGATTTCGTGCGCGATGATGGCCATCGCAGTGACGAAGCCCAGATGCGTGTCGGCTAGAAATGCCGCGGCGATGATGATGCCGTCACAGAAATTGTGGATCGAGTCGCCCACCAGCACGGCCAGCCCGCCGCGCCCCGCCTGCTCCGAGTCGAAATGGTGGTGGTGGTGGTGGCCATCGCCCTCGTGGTGGTGGGTATGGCGGTACAGCTCGGCCTTCTCCAGAAGGAAGAAAAACATCAGCCCGCCCAGCAGCACAAGGAACAGCTCATGCGGGCTGGCCTGCCCCTCGAAGGCCTCAGGCAGCACATGCAGCAAGGCCGTGCCCAGCAGCACGCCGGTCGACAGGCTGACCAGGTGTTTGACCACGCGCCCCAGCAGCCCGACGGTCAGGCTGGCCGCGATCAGCACCGACAGCAGCCCGCCCACCAGGGTGGCGAGCACGATGTAGAAAAGAGTCATGAAAATCCAGTGAACAAAAGCAAACCGCGCCCGATGGAGTCTCGGACGCGGTTCGCTGCCAGGCCGGCGCGGCTCAGCCCGCCCCGTTCGCCTTCAGCCAAGTCAGACAGCGCTTCCAGCCATCCTCGGCCGCTTCCTTGCGGTAGCTGGGGCGGTAGTCGGCATGGAAAGCATGCGGCGCCTCGGCATAAACATGGAACTCGCTGCGCTTGGCGGCCGCCGAGCCTTGGGCCAGGGCAACCTTCATCTTATCAACCGTGTCAAGAGGGATGCCCGAATCCTGGCCGCCGTACAGGCCCAGCACCGGGGCATGCAGCTGAGCGGTGACATCGATCGGGAATCTGGGCTGCAGCGGCACCGATTGCCCCACCAGGCGCCCATACCAAGCCACGCCGGCCTTCACGCCCGGGTTGTGAGCCGCGTAGAGCCAGGTGATACGGCCGCCCCAGCAAAAGCCGGTGATGGCCAGCCGCGAGGTATCGCCGCCCTGGGCCTTGGCCCAGGCCACGGTGGCATCCAGATCACCCATGACCTGCCCGTCGGGCACCTTGTTGATCACCTCGGCGATCAGCTTGGCGGTCTCACCGTAGCTGGTGGCATCGCCCTGGCGAACGAACAGCTCGGGCGCGATCGCCAGGTAGCCCTGCTTCGCGAAGCGACGCGCGACGTCGGCAATGTGCTCGTGAACGCCGAAGATCTCGCTGATCACCAGGATCACCGGCGGATTCTTAGCGCCGGCGGGCTGAGCACGGTAGGCCGGCAACTTGAAGTCGCCCGCAGCGATCATCACCTCGCCAACCTCCAGGCCCTGGCTGTCGGTTTTGATCACGGTCTGGGCCATCACCGGCAGCACGGCGGCAGCAAATCCGCTGCCGACCGCGGTGTGAACGAAATCGCGGCGGTTGAAGTCGCGTCCCGGATGCAGGCTATCCACATCTTCCTTCAGCATTTCAGACCCTCCTGTGACAGGTGTTGCGTTGCAAGGACAGCGGATTCTAGGTGGCCGCCATCGTCGTGCCTTGGTTTGCCGCGACAATCCCTCGCCATGAGTTTGCCCGCCACACTGAACGCACCGTCCACGCTTGCCGCCATCGACATGGGCTCCAACAGCTTTCGCTTGGAGATCGCCCAGCTGCACCGAGAGCAGTACAAGCGGCTGGAGTATCTGAAGGAGACCGTGCGCCTGGGGGCAGGTCTTGATGCCGAGGGGCGGCTGACCGAGGCGGCCATGCAGCGCGGCCTCGATTGCCTGGCCCGCTTCGCACAGCGGCTGAAGGGATTCGCGCCGCAACAGGTGCGCGCGGTCGCCACCCAGACCCTGCGCGAGGCACGCAACCGCGACGAGTTCTTGCGCCGTGCCGAGCAGCTGCTAGGCTTTGCGATCGAGGTGATCTCGGGCCGAGAAGAGGCACGCCTGATTTATGCCGGCGTGGCGCGACTGCAGACCTCGGACAAGCCGCGCCTGGTGATCGACATCGGTGGCCGCTCCACCGAGATGATCTTGGGCCAGGGCCGCTCCCCCATCACGGCCGAGAGCTTTCAGGTCGGCAGCGTGAGCTTGTCGATGCGCTTCTTCCCCGAAGGCCAGTTCACGGCCGAGGCCTTCCGCGCTGCCCAGGTGGCGGCCGGCGCCGAGCTGGAAGAGGCCCTGAGCCTGTTCGACCGCGCACTGTGGCGCGAGGCACTGGGCTCCTCGGGCACGGTGGGTGCGGTCTCGCAACTGCTGGCCGGCAGCGGCATCACCGACGGCCGCATCACCCCCGAGGCCTTGCGCTGGTGCATCGCCCAGTGCCTGGACATGGGTCATGTCGACAAGCTCAAGCTGCCCGGCCTGAAGGAGGACCGCCGAGCCGTGGTTGGCGGCGGGCTGTGCATTCTCTACACCTTGTTGACCCAGTTCGGCATCGAAGAGCTGCTGCCCACCAAGGGCGCGCTGCGCCAGGGCGTGATCTTCGATCTGGCCGAGCGCTTGGAGGCCGAACGCCACGCGACGCTGGGCGATATGCGCGACCACTCGGTCACGGCCCTGCAGCAGCGCTTCGGCGTCGACACCGAGCAGGCCCAGCGGGTGCGACAACTGGCCCTGGGTCTGTACAAGCAGCTGCAGCCGCAGGCGCCGCGCGAGCTGCAGCGCGAGCTGGGCTGGGCTGCCGCGCTGCACGAGATCGGCATGATGGTGTCGCACCACGACCATCACCGACACAGCGCCTATCTGCTGTCTCATGTCGACGCAGCTGGGTTTTCGCAAAGCCAGCTGCGCCGCCTGGCCGATCTGGCGCTGGGCCAGCGCGGCGGACTGCGCAAGCTGGAAGCCAAGCTGCCCGATGCCGACTTTGTCTGGCAGCTGCTGGCGCTGCGCCTGGCAGTGCTGGCCTGCCATGGGCGCAGCGCGGTCAGCCCGCAGGCGCTGAAGCTGACGCGCGAAAAGCAAGGCGTAATCTTGAGCCTGACCCAGCGCTGGGCGGCCCAACAGCCTCGCGCGGTCTATCTGCTGCGCGAGGAGGCCGAGGCCTGGACACGCAACGGGGCCCTGAGCCTGCGACTGCAGGCGTGATCAGCGCCGGCCTGCGACTGCAGGCGTGATCAGCGAGGGCCCGCGACTGCAGGCGTGATCAGCGCCGGTCAGCGCCTGCGGGCGTGACCAACAACGGCCTGCGCTTGCAGGACTGAGCGCCTCGGGGCCAGCTCAGTCCGGCCCGAAATGCCGCATCAGCACCTGCTGGGCGCTGACGCCGCTATCGGAGATGCGGTTGGAATGCCCGTCTGGGCCCAGTTGCCAGGCGTCCAGGCTGTCGTGCAGATAGGGCTGCAAGGCCTCGTCGATGACGCGCTGGCGCAGCTTGGGATCCAGCACCGGCCAGGCCACCTCGATGCGGCGGAACATGTTGCGGCTCATCCAGTCGGCGCTGGACAGGTACAGCGCCTCCTGCTCGTCGCCATCGCCCCAGCGGAAGTAGCTGACGCGCGAATGTTCAAGAAAACGCCCCACCACCGAGCGCACCAGGATGTTCTCGCTGACCCCCGGCAGCCCCGGCGGAAGCATGCAGGCGCCGCGCACGATCAGATCCACCCGCGCGCCTGCCTGGCCGGCCGCGAGCAGCCCGCCGATCAGCTCGGCATCGGTCAGCGCATTGATCTTCAGCACCACCCGCGCCTGGTAGCCGGCGCGCGCGGCGTCGGCGACCTGCTGCAGGAGCTCCATCATGCGGCTGTGCATATTGAAGGGCGCCAGCAGCAATCGCTTGGGCGCCTTGATCTTGCCCAGCGAGGCGAGCTGGCGGAACACCGTGTCGGCATCGGCGGTGATGTCGGGATCGGCAGTCAAGTAGCCCAGGTCGGTGTAGAGCCGCGCGGTCTTGGGGTTGTAGTTGCCGGTCGACAGGTGCGCGTAGCGGCGCAGCACCGGCTTGCCGCCATGCATCTCGCGGCGCATCACCATCAAGAGCTTGGCATGGGTTTTGTAGCCGACGATGCCGTACACCACCTGGGCACCGACTGCCTCCAACCGCTCGGCCCAGTTGATATTGGCCTCTTCGTCGAAACGCGCCTTCAGCTCGACGACCACCATCACCTCTTTGCCGCGTCGCGCCGCCTCGATCAAGAGGTCCATCAGCTCGGACTTGCTGCCGGTGCGGTAGACCGTCTGCTTGATCGCCAGCACATCGGGGTCGTACACCGCCTCGCGCAAGAACTCCAGCACCGGCTCGAAACTCTCGAAAGGGTGGTGCAGCAGCACATCGCCCTTTTTGATACGGTCGATGATGGACTTGCCACGCGGCAGCCGGCCCTCAGGCCAGACCGGCTCGTGGGGCAAGAAGCGGAGCTCGGGTGCATCGGTTTGGTCGATCAGCTCATTGAGCCGCACCAGATTGACCGGGCCGTTGACACGGTACAGCGCCGCCGGCGGCAGCACGAACTGCTCCAGCAGAAACTGCGACAACTCCTCCGGGCAGGTATTGACCACCTCAAGCCGCACAGCGCGGCCAAAGTGCCTGGTCGTCAGGCCCGAGCGCAGCGCATGGCGCAGGTTGGCGATTTCCTCCTCATCGACCTCCAGGTCGGAATCGCGGGTGACGCGAAACTGCGAGAAGGCCTCGACCTGGCGCCCCGGGAACAGCTCTTCCAGATGGGCGCGAATCACACTGGTCAGCAGTACAAAAGCCTGCTGGCCGCCGCTGATCGCCTCGGGCAGCTTGATCACCCGAGGCAGCACGCGCGGCACCTTGACGATGGCTATGCGGTTGTCGCGGCCAAAGGCATCCTTGCCCGAAAGGCGCGCGATGAAGTGCAAAGACTTGTTGGCCACTTGGGGGAACGGGTGGGCCGGATCCAGGCCCACGGGCATCAGCAGCGGCCGCACCTCGCGCTCGAAGAACTTGCCGACCCAGCGGCGCTGCTCCTCATTGCGGTCGGCGTGATTGAGGATGCTGATGTGCTCCTTCAACAGCACCGGCATCACCTGCTCGTTGAAGATCGCGTACTGTTGGTCGATCAGCACATGGGCGGCACGACCGACACGCTCGACATCGCGGCTGCTGACCTGGCTGGCCGGGTCGCGGGCCGCCTCCAGCATATCGGCGAAACGCACCTCGAAGAATTCGTCCAGATTGGACGACACGATGCAGATGTAGCGCAGCCGCTCCAGCAGCGGCACATCGTCGCGCTGGGCCTGGGCCAGCACACGTCGATTGAATTCGAGGATGGCCTGCTCGCGATTGAGCAGGGCGAGCGGAGGCGTAGCCGGCAGCGTCATTGAATGATTTTATGAACGGTGGATGACATTTTCATGACGGACACGAGCCGCTTTGTGACGGGTTCCGGAGCAACCGCGCGCAGCGAGCTCCAGTCCAGTATCTCCAGCCGGCCATCGGCATGTTCGACCAAGGCGGTCAGGCTCTCGACCCAGTCGCCGTCATTGGCGTAGAGGATGCCGTCGATATCGCGCAGCTCGGCATGGTGAATATGGCCGCAGACCACGCCCTGCACGCCGCGCTTGCGCGCCTCGCGCGCCAGCGCCTCCTCGAAGTCAGACACGTAGCTGACAGCGCGTTTGACCTTGAGCTTCAGGTATTTGGACAGGCTCCAGTAGGGCAGGCCCAGGCGCGCACGCAGCGAATTCAGGTAGCGGTTGAGCTTCAATGTGAACTCGTAAGCCGTGTCGCCGACATGGGCCAGCCATTTGGCGCACTGGATCACGCCGTCGAACAGGTCGCCGTGAGTGACCCAGAGCTTGCGGCCGTCGGCCGTCTCGTGTATCCACTCCTCGGCCACCTCGATGCCACCGAAGCTGTGATGCAGGTATTTGCGGGCGAACTCGTCATGGTTGCCGGGGATGAAGACCACACGGCAGCCCTTGCGCGCCTTGCGCAGCAGTTTCTGCACCACATCGTTGTGCGCCTGCGGCCAGTACCAGCTGCGCCGCAACTGCCAGCCGTCGATGATGTCGCCAACCAAGAAGAGCTGCTCGCACTCGAGCTCGCGCAGAAAATCCAACAGCGCCTCGGCCTGGCACCCCGGCGTGCCCAGATGCAGATCCGAGATCCAGACGGTGCGAAAGCGCAGGCTGCCGCGCTCGTCAGGGGCATCGGTCGGGTCCATGTCGTGGGCTCGCTTCATGGTCCTTCAGCATGGGCACCGCCGATGTCGGCGCCGTGGCGGGGCCGTGAAGAATGGGTGACAACGGCCGGCCTCGATAATCGCGCCCATGCATCTGATGATTCCCCACGCCAGCGCCCTGGGCGAGGCCGGCCGCCACGCCGCCCAGACTCTGGCCCTGCCCCGTCTGGCCGCCCTGCTGGGCCGGCTGACCCCCGACAGCAGCCTTGGTAGCGACGAATACAGCCTCAACACCCCTCTGGAACAGGCCCTGGCCGCCCAATGGGGCTGGGCGGACGCACTGCCCTTCGCGGCGGCCCAGGCTGCCGATGACGGCATTGCGGTCGAGGCCAAGGCCTGGGCCCTGCTCACGCCGCTGCATCTGTCGGTCGGCAGCGACCAGATCACCGCTTTGAACCCACAGGCGCTCAAGCTCGACGAGGCCGAGTCGCGTGCCTTTTTCGAGTCACTGGCCTGGTTGTTCCCTGCTGATGAGGGCTGGACCATGGCCTGGGGCGCGGCGAGCCGCTGGTATGTGGCCCACGACAGCCTGGCCGACTTGCACAGCGCCAGCCTGGAGCGCGTCATCAACCGCAATGTCGACCCCTGGATGCCCGAGGCGCGGCGCCTGCGCAGCCTGCAAAACGAGCTGCAGATGCTGCTGCACCGTCATGCGCTGAACGAGGCCCGCGAGGCGCGCGGCGCGCTGACGCTGAACTCGGTCTGGATCTCCGGCTGCGGGCGCGCCCAGCCGCGCAGGCCGCAGCCCGATTTGCGCGTGGACACGCGGCTGCGCGAGCCGCTGATCAACGAGGACTGGGCCGCCTGGGCCGAGGTTTGGGCGCAGCTCGACGCCGGGCCGCTGTGCGAGTTGCTCAAGCGCGCCGAGGCGGGCCAGCCAGTCGAGCTGACGCTGTGCGGCGAGCGCTTCGCGCGTCGCTACCGCCCCCAGGCCAGGCGCGGCCTGAGCCAGCTCTGGCACAAGCTCGCCGCCCCCAAGGGTGATGTACTGGCCGCCCTGGAGGCCCTATGACGACGCCGCTTTTGCTGACCCGCGAGGTCTCGCCGCGCGCCACCTGGGCGCTGGAGCAGGCCGGCCTATCTCCGCTGCTGGCCCGGCTGTTCGCGGCGCGCGGCGTGCGCACGGCCGATGAGCTGGACGACGGCCTGGCCCGGCTGCTGCCGCCCGAGGGTATGAAGGGCATGGCCGCCGCCGCTGCGCTGCTGGCCGACACGATAGAGGCCGGCGCACGAATCTGTATCGTCGCGGACTACGACTGCGACGGCGCCACCGCTTGCAGCGTCGCGCTGCGCGGCCTCACGATGCTGGGCGCAAGACCTGACACCGTCAGCTATGTGGTGCCGGACCGCGCCGTGCACGGCTACGGCCTGACGCCTACCATCGTCGAGCTGGCGATGCCCTTGCGTCCGGCCCTGCTGATGACGGTGGATAACGGCATTGCCAGCCTGGCCGGCGTCGCCCATGCCCAGGCCCACGGCCTGAAGGTGCTGGTGACCGATCACCATCTGCCGGCGCTGGTCGATGGCGTCACCGTCGTGCCAGAGGCCGAGGCCCTGGTGAACCCGAACCAGCCGGGCTGCGGCTTCGAGAGCAAGAACCTGGCCGGCGTCGGCGTGGCGTTCTATGTGCTGCTGGCGCTGCGCAGCGAGCTGCGCCGGCGCGGCCGTTTCGACGCCGCGAACCAGCCGCGGCTGGACGGCCTGCTGGACCTGGTGGCGCTGGGCACGGTGGCCGATGTTGTCAGGCTCGATGCCAACAATCGCCGCCTGGTGGCCCAGGGCCTGCGCCGCATGCGCGCCGGCCGCATGCAGCCCGGCGTCGCGGCCCTGTTCAGCGCCGCCGGCCGCGATGCCTCGCGCGCCAATGCCTTCGACCTGGGCTTCGCTCTGGGCCCGCGCATCAATGCGGCGGGCCGCCTGTCCGATATGACGCTGGGCATCGAGTGCCTCTGCACCGACGATCCGGCGCGCGCGCTGGAGCTGGCCCGCCAGCTCGACGCGATCAACCGCGAGCGCAGAGAAATAGAGGCCGGCATGCGCGAGCAGGCTGAAGGCCGTCTCGATGAGCTAATGCCCAGCGGCGACGCCCCGCCGGCCCTGTGCATCTACGAGCCCGAGTTCCACGAGGGCGTGATCGGCATCGTCGCCGGCCGGCTCAAGGACCGGCTGCACCGCCCCACTTTTGTGTTCGCCACCGGCGCCGACGGCCAGCTCAAGGGCTCGGGCCGATCAATCCCCGGTTTTCATCTGCGCGACGCGCTGGACCTGGTGTCCAAGCGCCACCCCGAGCTGCTGAAGAAGTTTGGCGGCCATGCAATGGCGGCCGGCTGCACGCTGGTGGAGACCGGCTTCGAGGCCTTCAATGCGGCGATGCAGCAGGTCGCCCGCGAATGGCTGGACGCCGCCGCGCTGACCCGCACCCTGCGCACCGACGGCCCCCTGCCCGCCGAGGCCTTCACGCCCGAGACCGTGCGCGAGCTCGACGCCCAGGTCTGGGGCCAGGCCTTCGAGGCGCCACTCTTCTGCGACGAGGTGCAGGTGATCTCGCAACGCATCGTCGGCGAGCGCCATCTGAAGCTGCGCCTGCGCCAGGGCGGTTCCAATGGGGTTTTGCGCGACGCGATCTGGTTCGGCCACATCGACCCGGTGCCCGAGCGCGGCCTGCTGGCCTACCGGCTCAGCCTGGACGAGTACCAGGGGCAGCAGCGGGTGCAGATGATTGTGGAGGCGATGGTGTAACGGGTCGAGCCTCATGCCGCTCTTGGGCCGCTGCGCCCGTGGTAGACGTGCCTCGCTTCGACTTGTACAATAAGACGTACTTATCGGAAGCTCGCCATGGATGCCATCACCTACTCTTCAGCTCGCGCAAACCTTGCTCGCACGATGGATCGCGTTTGCGAAGACCACGAGGCGCTGATCATCACCCGCAATGGTGAGCAGTCGGTGGTGATGCTCTCCTTGGAGGACTACCAAGCCCTTGAAGAAACGGCGTACCTGCTCCGCAACCCCGCCAATGCCAAGCGATTGCTTTCCGCCACCACGCAACTGGGTGCAGGCAAGGGTGTGGAGCGGAAGCTGGCCAAGTGAAACTGATCTTCGCTGACGAGGCCTGGGAAGACTACCTCTTCTGGCAGAAGCAGGACAAGAAGATGGTCGAGCGTATCAACAAGCTCATTGCCGAAGTGATGCGCGAACCGTTCTCTGGAGTTGGCAAGCCTGAGCCCCTCAAGCACGCGCTGTCTGGCTACTGGTCGCGGCGCATCAATGATGAGCACCGCATGGTCTACAGGATCGAGGGCGAGTCACTTCTGCTTGCTCAGCTCCGATATCACTACTGAGGCGCCACCGAGTCAAAGGAATGCCCCCGTCCCTAGCCAGCCGCGATGCGGCGGCTACTGACGGGCTCAAGCTGGCGGCTCATGCAAGACCCGGATGCCTCAACTCCGACACCGTCACCGCGAAACTCTCGTTGCCGGGCATGCGCCCATGGGCCTGACCGGTCTCGACAAAGCCGGCCTTCTTGTAGGTCGCCAGTGCGGCCCTATTGCCGTCGAGCACCTCGGCGCTCAGTGCCGCCCCCGTCTCGCGAAGCGCCGCCTGTATCAGGGCCGAGCCGACGCCCTTGCCATAGAACAGCGGGTCGACGTAGAGCCAGGCCAGCTCGTCCGGCGAGAAAGCCACGAACCCAAGGACATGCCCGTCGTCGCGCTCGGCGACACGAATCTCGTACTCATGGAAGCCTTCGTTGTCGGCCGTCTGTGCCAGCGTCAGATAGGCATCGCCAAGCCCGGCTGCGGCCAACTCATCGCGACGGGCCACGTCGTGGATTTCGCATACGCGACGCCAATCGGTGGGGGTGTAGGGGCGGATGTTCATTTGTTGTCTAGACAAGATGGCGGCGCGGCGCTGGATGGTTGGCGCGAGGAGTACACCGACGGCCGCCACGCCAAAGGGACTGCTTTGACGGTGTCAGAAAACGTTGGGATAGTGATGCCATGAGGTCGATTTGTCTCACGCTCGCCGCGATTGACGAGCAACGTATTGCTGGAGCACGCCATCCATACGCGACTGCCACCCCTCGCCGGTTGACTTGAAGTAGGCCACAACCTCTGGGCTGTAGCGGACTGACACCAGCAGCTTCTTGTTCTCAGACTTGGGCCGACCGCGCAGGGCTTTCATCGGCACCATGGCTTGCAGTTGTTTCGGGGTCAGGGGTTGCGCGTCGGGGTCGGCCTTTGCGGCCGTCGTGATTGCTTTGTCCTCCACCACCGTCGGCATGACGATGGCAGGGCGCTTAGAAACTTTGGACATAGTGCTTCACCTCGCGTCGGTTGGCTCTGCGCAAGCTGATGATTCTTCGCGTCTCGCCACGATCTACAAATGCCACGTAGTAAAGGATCCCGGTCTCCGGCGCCAACGCGATCATGCGTAACTCGCCGTACTCGTACCGTTCATCGACCCACACCAGTGATGCATCCCAATCGAGTCCGGCCGCCAATGCCAGCGATAGCCCGTGCTTGTCCAGATTGCTCGCGTCTTTGGCTGGGTCAAACTCAATTCGCATGCTTTAATGTAGCTACATTAAATAGCGGCGTCAATTTCAGGGTGCGGCTGTATGAGCGAGGCCGAACACGCTGCCCCAGCGGCAGTCCGGCCAAAACACCATTGCAGATCAATTATTTAGGGGGGGGCTTGAGGCCGACCCCACGCACCAGGTGTACGGCGAACACGAACCTCACGGCGTGCCCCAGATTGACTTGCCAAGCATCATTCCCACGAAGCCGCATGGAAGAGGGACAAAAGTGGACAGACCGAGAACGGTCCCCATCCAGTGTTCTCGATTCGTCTTGGTAGCGTGCCCCAACAGTACAAGGAGACCATAGGTACAGCCCAGAGACAGAACGCAGAACCAGAACAGTCCAGCGTTATTGCCTCCAGCAATGAGGCCTCCGAGGAACCCTCCGGCCGCCATGACTGCAAGTGGATTTCCCTCTGGCTTGCGTTCTTCCATACGGCCCCTCCGGTTTTGTCTGTGCATCATGCAATAGCGTCTACGTGCGGCTTAACAGTCAGCATTTATCTGCCGCCCCAAGGCGCAGGCAACTAGGCCGAGCGTGGCAAGCGGCAGATGAACCGTGTAGAACTGAACCGCCCAGCCCGATGGCGCTGGCCGTTGGGGGCTGGATCGAATCTGACGAGGCCATGCGGTCAAAACTATGGGCGGGCTGCCAACTACGAAGCTGTATGTTGCCATCATCGTCAAGCCCATCGCCAGCGTACAGAACCCTGAGGCCGGCGCCGCCCGCCAGCGGCCTCAGGCCAGTCCGAGCCAATACCGGTGCTGGAGCACCTGAACGGCGTTCACCGCCTACCCTCCAAAGCCCCGCCATCCCGCCCAATCTCGCCGCCCACTTAACATAACGGGGTGAAAACCACCACCCCCCTGACCAACGCCGACCTGCATTGCCATTCCAAGGTCTCGGATGGCACGCTGGAGCCCGAGGCCCTGGCCGCGCGCGCCCAGGCCAATGGGGTGGAGCTGTGGGCGCTCACCGATCATGACGAGATCGGCGGCCAGCAGCGTGCGCTGGATGCGGCGCTGGCCCTGGGCATGAGCTATCTGACCGGCACCGAGATCTCGGTCAGCTTTGCCGGCCGGGTCGTGCACATCGTCGGCCTGGGTTTCGATCACCGCAACGAGGCCCTGATCGCCGGCCTGCGCGCCACCCGGGGCGGGCGCGAGCAGCGCGCCCGTGAGATGGCGGCCGGCCTGGCCCAGGTGGGCATCAAGGGCGCTTATGAAGGCGCGCTGACCTATGTGGGCAATCCGGAGCTGATCTCGCGCACCCATTTCGCGCGCTTCCTGGTCGAGGCCGGCCATTGCAGCGATGTCAGCGAGGTGTTCCGCCGCTACCTGACCGAGGGCAAGCCCGGCTATGTCGAGCACCGCTGGGCCGGCCTGGGCGAGGCGGTGCGCTGGGTGCGCGAGGCCGGCGGCATCGCGGTGATCGCCCATCCGGCCCGCTACGGCTTCACACCGACCGAGGAATACGCGCTGTTCACCGAATTCATCGCCCATGGCGGCCGCGGCGTCGAGGTCGTGACCGGCAGCCACTCGGCCGCCGATGCGGCCAAGTACACCGAGACCGCGCTGGAGTTCGAGTTGCTGGCCTCGCGCGGCTCCGATTTCCACTCGCCCGAAGAGAGCCACACCGACCTGGGTCGGCTGGCCGATCTGTCGGGCCGGCTGAGCCCCGTCTGGCAGGCGCTGGAGCACCGCATCCACCGCCCCGCTGCTTCATCTTGAGCGCCGCCCGTCACCGCCCGCTGCTGGGCATTGCGCTGATCGTGCTGATGGCCGCGTGCTTCGCGTCCATGGACAGCACGATCCGCTATCTGGGCGCTTTCCTGCCGGTGCTGCTGATCCTGTGGGCGCGCTACAGCTTCCAGGCCCTGACGATGGCTATCTGGCTGGGCCTGCAGCGTGCGCGCGGCGACACCGGTGCCTTCCGTTCGGCCCATCCGAAGTTCCAGGCGGTGCGCGGCCTGCTGCTGCTGGCCACCAGCGCGATGAGCTTTTACGGCGTGCAGTACATGCCGGTGGCCGAGTTCACCGCGATCAATATGCTGACCCCGGTGGTCGTGACCCTGCTGGCGGCCCTGGTACTGCACGAGCGCGTCTCGCGCCTGCGCTGGGCCCTGGTGATCGGCGGCTTTGCCGGCGCGCTGATCGTGATCAGGCCCGGCAGCGGCATGTTCGGCTGGGCCGTGATGTTCCCGCTGGCCGGCGCGCTGACCTATGCGAGCTTTCAGGTGCTGACTGCCAAGCTCTCGGCGCTAGAGAGCCCCTACACCACCCATTTCTACACCGGCCTGACCGGCATGCTGCTGCTGAGCCTGCTGCTGGCGCTGGGGCCCTTCCCGGTGCTGGAGCCGCTGCGTGCCGCCACCAGCGGGCAGCTCGCGCTGATGGCCTTCATCGGCCTGCTGGGCACCCTGGGCCATCTGCTGCTGATCCTGGCGCTGGGCCTGGCGCCGACCGGAACCCTGATGCCTTTCGTCTATGTGCAGATTGCCGTCGCGGCGGCGATCGGCTGGCTGTTCTTCAACCATGTGCCGGACGGCTATGCCTGGCTGGGCATGGGCGTGCTGTCGGCCTGCGGCGCGGCCTCGGCCTGGCTCAATGTCAGGCGCTCGCAACGCCCCCCCCCATCGGCGGTGGCAATGGACACCATTGCGGACTGAGAATGGGCCATGGCCCAACTCTTCGAAGTCCACCCCGACAACCCGCAGGTCCGCTTTCTGAAGCAAGCGGCGCAGATCCTGCACAGCGGCGGCATCGCCGCAATCCCCACCGACTCCAGCTACGCCCTGGTCTGCCATCTGGACGACAAGGCCGCCGCCGAGACGCTGCGTCGCATCCGCGGGGTCGACGATAAGCATCATCTAACTCTTTTGTGCCGCGACCTCAGCGAGCTGGCCAGCTATGCGCGGGTCGACAACAAGCAGTACCGGCTGCTGAAGTCCGCTACGCCGGGCGCCTTCACCTTCATCCTGGAAGCCACCAAGGAAGTGCCGCGCCGCGTCTCACACCCTTCGCGCCGCACCATCGGCCTACGCGTGCCCGACCACAGGGTGACGCAAGAGCTGCTGGCCATCTTTGGCCAGCCACTGCTGGCCACCACCTTGATCCCGCCCGGCGAGAGCGAGCCGCTAAACGACGCGCAGGACATCTCAGCCCGCTACGACAAGCTGCTGCAAGTCATCATCGACGCCGGCGCCTGCACGATGGAGCCCACCACCGTGGTCGATATGACGGGGGACGAGCCGGTGCTGGTGCGGCGCGGCTGCGGCGACCCAGCCTGCGTGGGATTGGAGTGACTAAAGTCCGCCCTGGCAGAGGTATTTCATCTGCAGATAGTCGTCTAGGCCATGGCGTGAGCCCTCCCGGCCGTAGCCCGATTCCTTGACGCCACCAAAGGGCGCCGCCTCGGCGGCCAGCGCGCCCTCGTTGATGCCGACGATGCCGGTCTCCAGCGCGTCGGCCACGCGCCAGATGCGCGCGACATCGCGCGAGTAGAAGTAGCCGGCCAGGCCGAAGGGCGTGTCGTTCGCAGCGGCCAGCACCTCGGCCTCGGTCTCGAAACAGGTGATCGGAACCACCGGGCCGAAGGTCTCCTCGCAGGAGCAGGCCATGGCCGCATCGGCGCCGATCAGCACGGTCGGCGCATAGTAGTTCGGGCCCAGCGCCGAGCGCTGGCCGCCGACCACGACGCGGGCGCCTCGCTGCACCGCATCGGCCACATGGCGGTCGATCTTGTCGACCGCGCGGGCGTTGATCATCGGCCCGATCTGCGAGTCCGGCGCGCTGGCCGGCCCCAGCTTCAGCGTCGCGACGCGCGCCGCCAGCTTCTCGACGAAGGCGTCGTGCACGGCCGCCTGCACGAACACGCGGTTCGGGCAGACGCAGGTCTGGCCGCCATTGCGGAACTTGGCCACCATCAATCCGGCCACCGCCGCGTCCAGATCGGCATCGTCGAAGACGATGAAGGGCGCGTTGCCGCCCAGCTCCAGCGAGAGCTTCTTCAAGGTGGCGGCCGACTCACGCGCCAGATGCTTGCCCACCGGCGTCGAGCCGGTAAAGGTGATCTTGCGCACCCGCGCATCGGCCAGCCAGACATCGACCACCTCGGGCGTGCGCTCGCGCGAGGCGCTGACGATGTTCAGCACCCCCACCGGCAAACCCGCCTGCTCGGCCAGCGCCACCAGGGCCAGGGCCGTCAGCGGCGTGTCCTCGGCCGGCTTGGCGACCACGGTGCAGCCGGCCGCCAGCGCCGGCGCGATCTTGCGGGCAATCATCGCGGCCGGGAAGTTCCAGGGCGTGATCGCCGCGACCACGCCGACCGGCTCCTTCAGCACCAGCATGCGCCGCCCCGCCACCGGCGGCGCGATCACATCGCCGCAGATGCGCGTGGCCTCCTCGGCAAACCACTCGACATAGCTGGCCGCATACAGCACCTCGCCCAGGCCCTCGGCCAGCGGCTTGCCCTGCTCGCGCGAGATCAGCCGGCCCAGGTCCTGCTGGTGCTCGATGATCAGCGCGTGCCAGCGCTTTAGCAGTTGGGCGCGCTGCCGGGCCGGGGTCGCGCGCCAGGCCGGCAAGGCGGCGTGGGCGGCATCGACTGCGGCGCGCGCATCGGCGGCGCTGCTGTCGGGCACCTCGGCAAAGACCGCATCGGTGGCCGGGTCGCTGACCGGCAGGCGCCGGCCGTCCAGCGCCTCGCACCAGCGGGCATTGATGAAGTTCTGCGTGCGCTGCAGCTCGGGGCGGTTCAGGGTCAGGGCTTGCGTCATTGGATGCTCCTCAGGTCCGCGCCAGCAGGCCGGCCAGCGCCTCACCCATCTCGGTCGTCGAGGCCTGGCCCCCCAGATCACGTGTACGCGGCCCCTCGACCAGCACCGTCTCGATGGCCTTCAGGATCGCATCATGCGCGGCCCGCTCGCCCAGGAAGTCCAGCATCAGCGCCGCCGACCAGATCATCGCGACCGGGTTGGCAATGTTCTGCCCATAAATGTCCGGCGCCGAACCATGCACCGGTTCGAACAGCGAGGGAAACTTGCGCTCCGGGTTCAGATTGGCCGAAGGCGCCAGGCCAATCGTGCCGGTGGTCGCCGGCCCCAGGTCCGACAGGATGTCGCCGAACAGATTGCTGGCCACCACCACATCAAAGCGCCCCGGTTGCAGCACAAAGCGCGCGCTGAGGATGTCGATGTGCTGCTTATCCACCGTGACCGACGGATAGCCCTGGGCCACCGCATCCGCGCGGCCGTCCCACCAGGGCATGCTGATCGCGATACCGTTGCTCTTTGTCGCCACTGTCAGGTGCTTGCGCGCACGGCTGTCGGCCAGCTCGAAGGCGTACTTCAGTACCCGGTCGGTGCCATGGCGTGAGTAGACCGACTCCTGGATCACGATCTCTCGCTCGGTGCCGGCATACATGATGCCGCCCAGATTGGTGTACTCGCCCTCGGTGTTCTCGCGCACGACGAAGTAGTCGATCTCACCGGCCTTGCGTCCAGCCAACGGGCACGGCACACCGTCGAACAGGCGCACCGGGCGCAGATTGATGTACTGGTCGAACTCGCGGCGGAACTTCAAGAGCGAACCCCACAGCGAGACGTGGTCGGGGACCGTGGCCGGCCAGCCGACCGCGCCGAACAGGATGGCGTCCATGCCCTCGAGTTGGGCCTTCCAGTCGTCGGGCATCATCGCGCCGGTCTGGGCGTAGTAGTCGCAGCTCGCCCAGTCGATATGGGTCAGCGCGAGCTGGAAGCCGAAGCGCTGGGCTGCGGCCTGCAGCGCCCGCAAGCCCTCGGGCATCACTTCCTTGCCGATGCCGTCGCCGGGAATCACGGCGATCTTGTAGGTCTTCATGGGTTTTCTCGTTCCGATTCAGGAGTGTTGCGCCGCCGGCTGCTGCTCGTCGAGCCAGCCCTGGCGCAGCTCGGGCACCGAGCGGGCCAGCAGCTCGTAATAGGGATGGTGCGGACCGCGCTCGTAGTCGGCACGCGCCACCTGAGCCAGTTTGCGGCCGTGCTGCATGACGACGATCTCGTCGCAGACCGAGCGCACCGTGTGCAGATCGTGGCTGATGAAGAGGTAGGACAGGCCCAGCTCGCGCCGCAGCTCTGCGATCAGGTCAAGCACCGCGGCGCCGACCACCGTGTCCAGCGCCGAGGTGACCTCGTCGCAAAGGATCAGGTCGGGCTCGGCGGCCAGCGCACGGGCCAGATTGACGCGCTGCTTCTGCCCGCCCGACAGCCCGCCGGGCAGGCGCTGGGCACTGGTGGCCGGCAGCTTGACCAGGTCCAGCAGTTGGGCGATGCGTTTTTGCAGCGCCGCGCCCGTGAGGCCTTTGTAGAACTGCAACGGCCGGGCCAGGATGCGCTCGATGCTGTGGCTGGGGTTCAGTGCGGTATCGGCCATCTGGAACACGATTTGCACGCGGCGCAGCTCGTCCTTGCTGCGCTGGGCCAGCGTAGGTGGCAGCGCCTTACCGTTGAACAGCATCTGCCCCTTGGCTGGCGCGATCAGTCCGGCGATGGCGCGTGCCAATGTGGTCTTGCCCGAGCCCGATTCGCCGATCACACCGATCGCCTGGCCGCGATACAGCTTCAGATGGATGTCTTCAAGAATCAGGATGGCCGGCTTGCCCTCCTTGTCGACCGGGCCGTAGCCGGCAGACAGGCCATTGACCTCCAGCAGCGGTTGATTGTTGCCAGCCTGGGCCGAGCACAGGCCACCCGCGCGCTCGCGCGGCTGCGCGGCTGCCAGCAGGCATTGGGTGTAGTCATTGACCGGTGCGGTGATGATCTGCTGGGTGGCGCCGATTTCGCGCATCGTGCCGTCGCGCAGCACCAGGATGTGATCGGCCATCTGGGCCACGACGGCCAGGTCGTGGCTGACATAGACGGCGGTGGCGCGGCGCTCGCGCACGACGCGCCGGAAGGCGCGCAGCACCTCGATCTGCGTGGTCACGTCCAGCGCCGTGGTCGGCTCGTCGAGTACCACCAGATCGGGATCACTGATCAAAGCCATTGCCGCCATCAGGCGCTGCAGCTGCCCGCCGGAGACCTGATGTGGGTACCGCGACCCGATCGCGTCGGGATCGGGCAGCGCCAGCTCGCGGAACAGCTCGACGGCCTTGGCCTCGGCCGCGGCGCGGGGCATCAGCCGGTGGATCAGCGCCGGCTCGACAACCTGGTCCATGATGGTCCGCGAGGGGTTGAATGACGCCGCCGCGCTCTGCGCAATATAGGCAACCGTGCGCCCGCGCAATGCGCGCTGCTGCGGCTCGGACAGTGCCAGCACATCGGTGTTGCCTATCGTGATGCTGCCGCCGGCGATGCGGCAGCCGTGGCGGGCATAGCCCATCAGCGCGAGTGCGGTGGTGGTTTTGCCCGAGCCGGACTCGCCGATCAGGGCCAGCACCTCACCGGGGGCGATGGAAAAATTGAGCTTATCGACAATGGCCTGTTCGCCTGCGCCATTCGCTTTGTCGACGACGATGCACAAATCGCGCACTGTGACTGGCGCGCCCATCAGTGCACCCCGCCTTCGCGGGCCGCGCGGCCCGGCAGGTTGTCAATCAGCAGATTCACCGCGATGGTCAGGCTGGCGATAGCCAGCGCCGGCGCGATGATGGCGGCGCCACCGGTGGGCAGTGCGCCGATATTCTCGCGCACCAGCGAGCCCCAGTCGGCTGCCGGCGGCTGCACGCCAAGGCCCAGGAAGCTCAGCGAGGCTAGGAGCAGCACGACGTAGACAAAGCGCAGGCCCAGATCGGCCAGCATCGGATTGACGATATTCGGCAGGATCTCCTGCAGCATGATGTAGAGCCTGCCTTCGCCGCGCGTGCGAGCCACCACCACATAGTCCATCGCGTTGATATTGACGGCCAGCGATCGGGCGATGCGGTAGGCACCGGGCACGTAGATAATGGCCGCCGTCAATATGAGCATCGGCAGCGAGGAGCCGAAGGCCGCGACCATGATCAGGGCCAACATCTTCGATGGGATCGAGGTTAGCGTGTCGATGCCACGGCTCAAGGCGCCGTCCAGCCAGGGTGCGCTGGAGGCCGCAAGCAGGGCCAACACGGTGCCGGTGCTGCTGGCCGCGACGGTGGCCAGCAGTGCCACACCGACCGTGTAGCGCGCGCCCTCGATCACGCGGGCCAGCATGTCGCGGCCCAGATAGTCAGTGCCCAGCCAGTGCTGGGCACTGATGCCGGCGAACACATCGCCCGCCCCCATATCGGAGCCGCCCTGGCCCATCAGGCTGGGGCCGATCAGGGCGGCCAGCATCCAGGCCAGCAGCACGGCCAGACCCAGGAGGCCGGGCCAGCTCATCGAAGGCAGCAGACGGCGCCGCGCGCGCGGTGCGGCGGGTTCTGCAGTGGTGGGGGTCAGGGTGGACATGGGTGGCCTTGATTCAGCGATGGCGAAGGCGGGGATTGGCAACGATGCTGCAGATATCGGCCAGCGTCACCAGCAGCAGATAGACGGCGCAGAACAGCATCGCGCAGGTCTGCACCAGCGGCATATCCCGCTGGCTGACGCCGTCCACCATCAGGCTGGCGATCCCTGGGTAGTTGAAGATGGTCTCGACGATGATGACGCCGCCCAGCAGATAGGACATCGACAGCGCCACCGCATTGGCGATCGGCCCGATTGCGTTCGGCAGCGCATGGGCCAGCACCATGCGGGTCGGCGAGGCACCCTTGAGCCGCACCATCTCGATATAGGGCGCACGCAACTGGTCGACCACGGCCGCACGGGTCATGCGCATCATCTGCGCCATCGTTACGCAGCAAAGGCTCAGCACAGGCATCGCGAAGGCCCGCAGCATCTGACCGATCGAGTCGACGCTGCTGCTATACGAGAGCGCCGGTAGCCAGCGCAGCTCGACCGCAAAAATCAGCACCGCCAACGTCGCGACCAGGAACTCCGGCACCGAGACCACAGCCACCGCGCCCGAGCTGGCGAGACGGTCGAACCAGGAGCCGCGCCACATCGCCGACGCGATGCCCAGCGCCAGCGCCAGCGGCACCGCGATGGCGGCCGTGATGGCCGCCAGCTTGACCGAATTGGGCAGCCGGCTGGAGATCATGTCGGCCACCGGCATATGTGTCACGATCGAGAGCCCGGGATTGCCGATCACCATGCCCGAGAGCCAGGCCCAGTAACGCTGGTGGGCCGGTACGTTCAGCCCCATCTGCTCGCGCAGCGCGGCCAGCGACTCGGCCGTGGCCTCCTGGCCCAGTTGGGCCTGCGCCGCATCGCCGGGCAACAGGGCCGTGATCGTGAACACGACCGCAGACACCACCAGCAGCGACACCAGGGCCAGCGCCACGCGGTTGACGATGAGTCGCAGGATCAGCAGGTTCATGATGGTCGTAGCTCAGGCGCGATCAATCAGGCGTCGAGCCACACATGCTCGGCGAAGGAATAGCCCATCAAGCCGCCCAGCGGGATCGGCGACAGACCCTTGAGCTTGCTGCTATGGCCGTCGATGCTGGCCAGGAACAGCGGGATACCGATGCCGGCATCTTGATGGATCATGGTCTGCATATCGGCGTACATCTGCTTGCGCTTGGCCATATCGGTCTCGGCGCGGGCGCCGATCAGGAGCTGGTCGAACCTCTCGTTCTTCCAGCGCGACTCGTTCCAGGCCGCGTCTGATTTGAACAGGAGGGTCAGCAGCGCGTCGGCGCTGGGGCGCGGGTTGATGTTGCCAAAGCCCACGGGGCTGTTGAGCCAGTGGTTGGCCCAGTAGCCGTCGGCCGGCATGCGCTTGACGTCCAGATTCAGGCCGACGCGCTGTGCCGCCTGCTGCAGCACCAGGGCCGTCTCGACCGAGTACATCGCGGCCGGCGATACGACGACCGGAATGGCGGCGCTGCCCAGATTGGCCTTTTTCAGATGGAACCTGGCCTTCTCCGGGTCATAGGGACGCTGCGGCAGACCGGAAAAGTGGAAGCGGTTTGTCGGGTCGATCGGCTGGTCGTTGGCGATCACCGCATGGCCCAAGGCGATGGACTTCTTCATCTGCTCGCGGTCGAACAGGTGCTTCATCGCCAGCACGAAGTCGGGGTTCGCGCCCGGTCCCGTATCGCGGCGCATGATCAGATCGGAGTACTGGCCCGACTGGGTGCTGAAGATCGCATAACCGGGCGTGCTCTTGATGCGCTCGACCGAGCGCGGGTTCACCGCAGCGACCAGATCCAGATCGCCCGACAGCAGCGCGTTGACGCGGGCGCCCTCGTCGCCGATTCCGACGAACTCAATCTCGTCCAGATAAGGACGACCAGGCTTCCAGTAGGCCTCGTTGCGCACCGCGATCGAGCGCACGCCGGGCTTGAACTCCTTGAGCTTGAAGGGGCCGGTGCCGATGCCGGTCGAGAAGTCGGTCGTGCCGTCCTTGACGATCATGAAGTGGAAGGTGCCCAGGATCACCGGCAGGTCGGCGTTGGGCGCGCTCAATGTGATGGTCACCTCGTTGGCGCCGGTGGCCTTGACCGTGTCGATCTGGTCGGCCAGGGCCTTGGCCTTGGAGGCCGTGGCGGCGTCCTTGTGGCGGGCAATCGAGAACACCACGTCGGCAGGGGTCAGGGCCTTGCCGTCATGAAAGACCACGCCCTTGCGCAGTTTAAAGATCCAGACCTTGGCGTCCTTGGTCACGAACTCCTCGGCCAGAGCCGGCTGCGGCGTCAGGCTGCCGTCCAGCGAGGTCAGACCGTTGTAGAGCATGCAGCCGCGCGAATAGTCCGTCTGGTTGGACATCTTGGCCGGGTCCAGCGTGTCGGTGATCGCCCCGGTAGCGCCTGCGACCCGGATCTTGCCCCCGCGCCTGGGCGTCTGTGCATGGGCCGATAGTGCGGTGCCCGCCAGGCCACCGGCCAAACCGGCCTGCATACCGCCGGCCATCAGCATCGCAAGGATGTCGCGGCGCGTCGCGCCACGTTTGAGCGCATCCATCACGCGGGTGCTTTCCTGGGGACCGATCAGGGTTTGCAGCTTCTTGCTCTCGTTCATGATTTTCTCCGGAGGGGTGAAACGGACACGGGGCGGACGGGGACGAAGTAAGCTCAGGACACCATGTCCTTGAGGCGGTAGTAAAGCCCTACCACAGGCAAAAACCAGGGCGGGCCCAGATGGCCGGGAATCGCCGGCCAGGGCCTGTCGCGCCAGGGGTTGGCCACGGCGTTGCCGAGCATGGTCTCGGCCATGCGCTGGCCCATATGCACCGACATTTGCGTGCCATGACCGCTATAGCCGAGCGAGTAGTACAGGCCGTCGCGCTCGCCGGCGTGAGGCAGACGGTCCTGGCTCATGTCGACGAGGCCGCCCCAGCAGTAGTCGATGCGCACATCGGCCAGTTGCGGAAATATCTCAGCCATGCCGCGCCGCAGAATCTCACCACTCTTCTGATCCGAGGTGGGGCTGGAAATCGCAAATCGCGCCCGGCCGCCAAATACCAGGCGGTGATCCGGCGTCATGCGGAAGTAGTGGTGGATATTGGCCACCGTCACATAGGTGCGACGGCCGGCCAGCAGGGCCTGGGCGCGCTCAAACCCGAGCGGCTCGGTCACGACGATAAAGCTGCCGATGCCGACGATGCGTCGGCGCAGCCAGCCAAAAGTCCCGTAGCCGCCATGCAGGGTCGCGCCGGTGGCCACCAGAACCTGCCTGGCACGCACGGCACCTCGTGGTGTGTGCACGATGTGGGCTTCACTGCGGCCCAGGCGCTGCAGTTTCAGCACCGGGCTGTTCAGATGAATCTGCGCGCCGCTGCGCTCGGCGGCCTGAGCCAGCCCGGTGGCGAAGCGGCCCATATGCATCTGCGCGCTTTTCTTCTGCAGCAGGCCGCCGACGAAGCGCTCGCTGGATACCTCGTCGCGCACCCGGCGTGCGTCCAGCAGCTCCACATCGGGGTCGACCTCGCGCGCGAGCCGCTCGCAGCTGCGCGCAAGCGCCTCGTAATGCGCCGGCTTGGTGGCCAGCTTGAGCTTGCCGTTGCGCTGGAAGTCGCATGCTATCTGCTCCTCCTGCACCAGACGCGCCACCGTATCGACCGCCGCATCGAACTCGCGGTACCAGGCGCGCGCCTTGTCAATGCCGTACTGCTCGGCCGCGGCCGCGTAGTCGACCGCCAGGCCGTTGTTGACATGGCCGCCGTTGCGGCCCGAGGCTTCCTTGGCGACCCGGTCACAGGCTTCCAGCACCACGACATTCGCGCCACGCTGGGCCAAGCTGCGGGCGGCGGACAGGCCGGTAAAGCCGCCGCCGACGATCACCACATCGGCGCTCGCCGGCAGCTCGGCTGCGGCCGGCGTAAAGGCCGGCGCCGAATCGGTCCAGAAGGAGTCGAGCTTCATGGCGGCTGGGGTGCTCAGAGACCGACGACGCCCGGCAGGCCGCCGATGTCGGCGATCTCCACATAGTTGTAGGCCGGATTGCCCGGGCCATGGCCGCGATTGACGAAGACCTTGTTCTTGATGCCCAGGTCGTCGGCCGACATCAGGTCGTAGCGCAGGCTGGACGAGACATGCAGCAGGTCCTCGGGGTTCGCGTTCAGCGAGTCCAGCATGTATTCAAACGCCTTCAGGCGCGGCTTGTAGGCCTGGGCCTGCTGGGCCGTGTAGACGCGGTGGAAGGGAGCGCCGAGCAGGGCCACATTCTTCTGGATCTGGTTGTCAGACGCATTGGACAGAATCACCAGCGGAATCTCCTTGGCGATCTTGGCCAGGCCGGCCGGCACGTCCTCATGCGGGGCCCAGGTGGGCACGGCGTCGTAGTACTGCTGGGCCTCGTGGTCGAAGTACTGGATGCCCCACTTCTTGCAAAGGCGGCGCACTGCGTTCTTCAGCACCACCTCGTAAGGCTGCCAGTCGCCCAACACCTCATCGAAGCGGTAAGCCGAGAAGTCGGCGATGAAGGCGTCCATCTGCTCGGGCTTGATGCGGTCGGCAAAGATGTCGCGGGTCATCTCGCCCATACGGAAGCGCGTCAGCGTGCCGTAGCAGTCGAAGGTGATGTACTTGGGACGGAAGATAGTCATATCAGTCATTCCTTGGTCGGGTCAAGCGGGGGTCAAAAGCCACCTGCACACGCTGCTGTCATCTGGATTTCATTGAAGCATGCAAGGTGAACAGAGTTGCGGGGTATTGGCCGGGGGGCGCACACAAAACTGTGGTTTGGATGCCCGCCTGCGGCATAGCCTGCGGCGCGCGCCAGGCGGGGGCAGGCATGCACATCATGGCGGCGTTGCGAAGTCAATCAGCACGCTTTTGATGCGCAGATTGGCCTCGACGGCCTGGCGGCCCAGATCCTTGCCGATACCCGACTGGTGGTAGCCGCCGGTCGGGATCACGAAATCGTTGCTGCGTCCATAGCGGTTGATCCACACGGTACCCGCCGAGAGGCCGCGCATCACGCGCAGCGCTCGGCCAATGTCGCAGGTGTGCACGCCCGCAGCCAGGCCGTAGTGCTCATGCGCGGCCAGGGCCAGGCCCTCTTCCTCGCTGTCGAAGGTCTGCACGGTCAGCACCGGTCCGAATATCTCCTCGACCACGGCCGGGTTACCGGCAGCGACGTTTTCGATCAGGGTTGGCATGTAGTAAGCCCCGTCGCCGCAGATCGTGCTGCGCAGGCCACCGCCCACAACCCGGCCGCCGGCCTCCTCGGCACGCTGCACGATGTCGGCGATGCGCTGCGCCTGCGGGCGCGAGATGATGGGCGGCAGCGTCGCCTCTGAGTCCCAGGTAGCGCCGGGGCGGGCGGCCGTGAAGCGACGTGCCAGGCCCTCGATCAGCGCCGGTGCGATGCCCTTTTGCACGATCAGCCGAGAGCCGGCCACGCAGACCTGGCCCGCATTGCCGGTGATGGCGTTGGCGATCAGGCCCGTCAGTTTGGCCAGGTCGGGCGCGTCATCAAACACCAGTTGCGGGCTTTTTCCGCCCAGCTCCAGCGTCACCGGCTTCGGCCCCTGCTGGGCGCAGGCGGCCATGATGGCCGCGCCGGTGCGCGTGCTACCGGTGAAGGTCATCTTGGCGATGCGCGGGTGGCGGCTCAAGGCGTCGCCGGTGAGGCGACCGTCGCCCTGCACGATATTGAAGACGCCGTCCGGCACACCGGCCTGGCTGGCCAGCTCGGCCAGGCGCAGCACCGAGAAGGGGGTCAGCTCCGAGGGTTTTAGCACCACAGCATTGCCGGCCGCCAGCGCCGCACCGACCTTCCAGGACACCATCACCAGCGGGAAGTTCCAGGGCGTGATCGCGCCGACGACGCCGTAGGGCTCGGTGATGGTCATCCCCAGCTTGTCGCTCTGCGTGGCGGCCACCTCGCCGCCCAGCTTGTCGGCGTACTCGGCGAAGAAGCGCAGGCCCTCGGCCGTGAACGGCACATCCCAGGACAGCACGTCGGTCAGCGGCCGGGTCGAGCCGAGCGCCTCCAGCGGCCCGAGCACCGCGCCATCGGCCTCCACCAGATCGGCCCAGCGGCGCAGCACGCGAGCGCGCTCGCGTGGCGCGCGGCGGGTCCAGTCACTTGTGCGCCAGGCGTTCCAGGCGCTCTGCACCGCACGGTCCACCAGGGCCGCATCGCCCAGCGGCAGATCGGCATAGGGCTGCCCATCGGAGGGGCGACGCACCTCCAGGCCGCCGGCACTGCTGACCAGCCGGCCATCGATGTAGTGACCGTTGGGCACGGCGATACGGTCGGGGTCAAAAGTTTGCACGGGCTTCCTTGAGTTCAAAATCGGCAGCACAGATGCTAGGCAGGGTGATACGGAATGTGTTTGCGTAGGCGCTCAGCACAGCGCAGTAAATTGCAAGTCACGAGGCTCGCACAGCCAAAGCTGCCGAATGGGCCAAAGCAGCAAGATCGTCCTAGCGCCGCATGGGCAAGCTTGCAACCATGGGGACAAACCCGCGATATGGAGAGAACACCTTGAGCTACGAATCCAATGTCGCCGCGATCCCTGCGGCCTCGGCCGATGGCGTCGTGCTGCGCGCGATGCAAGCCGGCGATCTGGAGGCCGCGCACGCGCTGTCGCTGGCCGTTCACTGGCCGCACCGGCTAGCCGACTGGCAGGCCGCGTTCGCGCTGGGCGGCGGCCTGGTGGCCGAGCGCGACGGCGAGCTGGTCGGCACCACGCTTGTCTGGCCCTGGGGACCGACCCATGCGACGCTGGGCCTGGTCATCGTCGCCCCCCGCTGCCAGGGCCGGCGCATCGGCTACCGGCTGATGCAGGCTGCGCTTGCCCAGCTTGGCGAGGCGTGTTGCGTGTTGCTGCATGCCACCGCAGAGGGCCGCGGCCTCTATGAACGCCTGGGCTTTGTGCGCACGGGCGAGGTGCGCCAGCACCAGGGCACCGCCGGTTCGGCACCGCTGGTAGCGCTGGACGGGGGTTGGCGTCTGCGCCCCTCGGACCACAACGATGTGGTCAGCCTGATCGAGCTCGACACCCGGGCTCGCGGCATGCCGCGCGAGGCCCTGATTACTGAGCTGCTCGGCCATGCCGATACCGTGGTACTCGATTACGAAGGCCAGGCCCGGGGCTTCGGGATGCTGCGCCGCTTCGGTCGCGGCTTGATCATCGGCCCAGTTGTCGCGCCCGACGCCGAAGGCGCCAAAGCCTTGATCGCCCATCTGGTGGGCCTGAGTGCGGGGAAGTTCGTGCGCATCGATGTCGACTTCGACAGCGGCCTGACCGAATGGCTGGAGACCCTGGGTCTGTTGCGCGTCGACGCACCGACCGAGATGGTGCGCGGCGGCCCGCTGGTCAAGCGGCCCGAGGCGCGATTGTTCTCGCTTGCCACCCAGGCCCTGGGATGAGCGCCTTCGTCTACAAGGCCGACCCGGTGCGCGGTCGGGTATGGGCCGAGGTCTTTGCGCGCCAGGCCGAGCCGGAACTCGACTTCCGCATCTGGCCCGAGATCGGCGACCCGGCCGAGGTGCATTACCTGGCCGCCTGGGATCCTCCCGCCGACATCCGCGACACCTTCCCGAATCTCAAGCTGCTGTTCTCCTCGGGCGCCGGCGTCGACCAGTTCAAGTTTGATCAGCTGCCCGCCGACCTGCCCGTCGTGCGAATGGTGGAGCCCGGCATCATCAAGGGCATGGTCGAGTACGTCAGTTGGGCCGTACTGAGCCTGCACCGCGACATGCCGGCCTACCAGCGCCTGCAACGCGAGCACAGCCGCTGGATGCCAATCCAGGTACGGCCGGCTGCCAAGCGCTGCATCGGCGTGCTGGGCATGGGCTCGCTGGGCCAGGCGGTGCTGGGCCAGCTGCGCAGTTTCGGCTTCGACTGCGCCGGCTGGAGCCGCTCGCGCCACGCGGTCGACGGTGTGCGGTGCTTTGCAGGCGCCGAGGAGCTGGGCGCCCTTCTAAGCCGCAGCGAGCTGCTGATCTGCCTGCTGCCGCTGACCGAGGCGACGCGCGGATTTCTGAACGCTGAGCTGTTCGCCCAACTACCGGCCGGTGCCAGCCTCATTCATGTGGGTCGCGGCCCGCAACTGGTCGAAGCCGACCTGACTGCCGCGCTGGCCAGCGGCCAGCTCAAGCATGCAATCCTCGACGTCACAGACCCCGAGCCCCTGCCCTCCTCTCACGCCTTCTGGCAGCACCCGCAGATCTGGCTGACGCCCCACATCGCCAGCATGACGCAGCCGGAGACGGCGGCAGAAGTGGTGCTTGAGAACATCAGGCGGTTTGAGGCGGGGGAAGAGATGGTGGGACTGGTGGATCGGGGCTTGGGTTACTGAACCCTGCCTTAACAAGGCGATAGACCAACGCCGCCCTCGGGCTCAACTATTCGACGTCTGTCTGACTCTCGTCTTCGGTAGGGAGCAGGTCTATTGGGGCCTTGAGTCGCAGCTTGTCCGCTGCGTAAAAGGCGCTGGGTTGAGAAGCCATGCTCGTCGCGATTCCGACAGCCGCACAGGGATGCGGTCATGATCCCTGCAGTCAGCCATCCCTGGGGCGCAAGCATGCAATATTGTTTGGATGTTTGCACGAGTTCCAGGCACCACCGATGTTGCGGCGCCCTCTTGCTCAGCACGACGCGAAGCAATCCCAGCTGGGGCCAGATCTGCTGCGCTACTAGGAAAGTAGCGTGTGAGCGCCACCGAGCGGCAAAACACCGAGACAAACATCTCCAGCGGTTGTAGGGGGAAGCCCCGTAGAGCACCTTATCAAGGAGTTCAGCAAAGAGAGCTGGTCGACGTGAAAAACCAAGCGACAACGAGTCAAACACGACAACGCAGCGCGTTCGAGGCTACCTTCGCGAGGAATTTGACGCGCTGCTAGCGGACGGAGATTTTGTGGATACCGTTCCGATGCACCTGCGGGGCGATGTTGCGAGCCAGGCCAGAGTCCCACCAATCTTGGAACGAATGTGACGACTCGCTGGCCTATGAGCACCCGATCCAATCGAGTCTTCAATCCAAAGCGACTGCCGTACGTCTAGCCAACCCTAGTTGAACCAAAGTCCGGCGTCTGGTGGGCCTGGGCCTACGCCGCGCGACATCGAAGCATCAGAATCTTCTGCCGTCCCAACCCAAAGAACAGTGCGCCAAGCCAAATCGCGCGCCCGATTGCAGCACCACGCGCTGCGCCTCCCGCCCTAAGCTGGAGCCTCTTCAAGACGATGAATGGAAGAGCGCCCCATGCAGTCACACGCAAGCCCAGGCAAGCAAAATCTCGACGCGTTGATCGCCCTCGACCGCGCACATCTGATCCATCCGGTCGCCCCCTGGCGCAAGCACGAGCAGCGTGGCGTCACGGTGCTTGAGTCGGGCCAAGGCGCCTGGCTGACCGACGCCTGCGGTCATCAGTTGCTCGACGCCTTCGCCGGCCTGTGGTGCGTCAATATCGGTTACGGGCACGAGAGCGTGGTGCAGGCCGCCGCCGAGCAGATGCGCAAGCTACCTTACGCCACCGGCTACTTCCACTTTGGCAGCGAGCCGGCCATCCGGCTGGCCGACAAGCTGGTGCAGATCACCCCCGCCTCGCTGACCCGCGTCTACCTGACGCTGGGCGGCTCGGAGGCCATCGACGCGGCGATCCGGCTGATCACGCAGTACTACAACAATACGGGCCGGCCGAGCAAGAAGCACTTCATCGCGCTGGAGCGCGGCTATCACGGCTCCTCGTCCACCGGCTCGGGGCTGACGGCGCTGCCGGCATTCCACCGCGGCTTCGACATGCCGCTTCCGACCCAGCACTACATCGCCTCGCCCTACAGTTACCGCAATGGCCTGGACGACGCTGGCCAGATCGCCGCCTCGGTGGCTGCGCTGGGCACCAAGGTGGCTGAGCTGGGCGCCGAGAACGTAGCGGCCTTCTTCTGCGAGCCCATTCAAGGCTCGGGCGGCGTGATCGTGCCGCCCAAGGGATGGCTGAAGGCGATGAGCGAGGCGGCCCGTGAGCTGGGCATCCTCTTCGTCGTCGACGAGGTGATCACGGGCTTCGGCCGCACTGGCCCGATGTTTGCGTGCGAGGCAGAGGGCGTGCAGCCCGATCTGATGACCTTGGCCAAGGGCCTGACAGCCGGCTATGCGCCAATGGGCGCGATGCTGATGTCCGAGCAGGTCTACGCCGGCATCGCCGACGGTGCGCCGGCAGGCGCGCTGATCGGCCATGGCGCCACCTACTCGGCCCACCCCGTGAGCGCGGCGGTCGCGCTGGAGGTGCTGCGTCTGTACGAGGACGGCGGCATTCTGGCCAATGGGCAACAGGTGGCGCCGCACTTTGCGGCCGTGCTGGATGGCCTGCGCGATCACCCGCTCGTCGGCGACTCGCGCCACCGCGGCCTGCTGGGCGCGCTGGAGCTGGTCAGCAACAAGACCAGCAAGCGCGGCTTCGAGCCAGCACTTGGCCTCTCGGACCGGCTGTTCGAGACCGGCTACCGCAACGGCCTGGTGTTCCGCTCCTTCGGCGACCACATCCTCGGTTTCGCTCCGGCGCTGTGTTTCAACGAGGACGAATTCGCCATCATGGCCCTGCGGCTGAAGAAGACGCTGGACGAGATCCTGGCCGCGCCCGATGTGCGCGCTGCGCTGAAGTCCTGATAGCCCGAGACGAACGTCGAGTAGAAGGACTTACTTCGCACGAGCGCCGCCGACGCAAAATCAAACCGTTCCTGGACTTTGTGACGAGTACACCGTGGGCCCACTCAAGCTAGATCGTCTCGACCTGCGCATTCTCAGCCAGCTGCAGAAGAACGGCCGTATCACCAATGTCGACCTGGCCGACGCCGTCGGCCTGTCGCCCAGCCCCTGCCTAATCCGCGTCAAGCGGCTGGAGCAGGCCGGTTATATCGCCGGCTATGGCGCGCAGCTGCGCCTGGAAAAGCTCGGTGATACCTTGACCGTATTCACCGAGGTAACGCTGTCAGACCACCACCGCGAGGACTTCGTGCGCTTCGAGGCCGCGATCCGCGAGGTCGACGAGATCATCGAATGCCATCTGGTCAGCGGCGGCTATGACTATCTGCTGAAGTTCACGACACGCGGTGTCAACCACTACCAATCCATCATCGAGACCCTGCTGGAACGCAATATCGGTATCGAGAAGTACTTCAGCTTCATCGTCATCAAGTCTCCCTTCATCAAGAACCACTACCCGATCGAGCGCCTGTTCCCGCCGACGCTCTGATCGCCCCATGCCATGAGTGAACCCCTCCCAACGGCCGGCCCGCCGCGTTTTGTGCGCTTGGCCGAGACCGGCCGCCCCCCCGTGAGCCTGCGCATCGACGGGGAGCCGGCCCTAGCGCTGCAGGGCGACAGCCTGCTCGTGGCGATGTTGAGCCAGCGCCGCAGCCTGCGTCGCTCGGAGTTTGGCGAGGGCGAGGCGCGCGCCGGCTTCTGCCTGATGGGAGCCTGCCAGGACTGCTGGGTCTGGGACGAAACGGGGCAGCGCCTGCGCGCGTGCTCGACGCCGGTGTTGGAAGGCATGTGCGTGCGCACCGCGCCGCCCGCCCTTCACTGGCCGGCCACGCCGGACCTGAAGATCGTGCAGGAGCGTCAGGCATGAGCAGACGAGACACTCCGCGCGTGATCGTCGTTGGCAGTGGTCCGGCCGGTGTGCGCGCCGCCGAGGCCCTGGTGCAGGCGGGTCTGCGGCCCATCGTCGTCGATGAGGGCAGTCGCAGCGGTGGCCAGATCTATCGCCGCCAGCCCGAGAGCTTCAAGCGCGGCTATGCCAACCTGTATGGCAGCGAGGCTGCCAAGGCGCAAGCCCTACACAGCCGCTTCGACGCACTTGTGCGCGACAAGCGGATCGACTACCGGCCCGACACCTTAGCCTGGAACGTTACGGCGCGGCAGCTGCACACGGTGCGACCAGCCAGCGGCGAGACGGCCGATCTCGACTTTGATGCGCTGATCGTCTGCTCTGGCGCTACCGACCGACTGATGCCGGTACCCGGCTGGCACTATGCAGGCTGCTACAGCCTGGGTGCTGCGCAGATCGCCCTGAAGGCCCAGGCTTGCAGCATTGGCTCGCGGGTGGTCATGATGGGAAGCGGTCCGCTGCTGTATTTGGTGGCCTCTCAGTATGTGAAGGCCGGCGCCTCGGTCGCAGCGGTGCTGGACACCTCGCCGGTCGTACCATCGTTGAAAGCCTTGTGCGGGCTGCTAAGCAGGCCGCGCCTGCTGTGGATAGGCCTGCAGCTAAAGTCGCTGCTCCGGCGGGCCGGCGTGGTGTTGTTGAACGGTGTGACGCCGCTGCAGATCGAAGGTAGCGCTGAGAACGGCGTCAGTGGCGTGCGCGTGCGCGACGCGCAGGGCCGCGAGCAGCGATTCGATGCCGACGCGGTGGGCTTGGGCTGGCACCTGCGCGCCGAGTCGCAGCTGGCCGATATTGCGCGCTGCGAGTTCCGGTTCGAGCCGCTGAGCCGGCAATGGCTGCCGCGCATCGATGCCGACGGCCGCAGCAGCACGCAGGGCGTCTATCTGGCCGGCGACGGTGTGCGCATCCTCGGCGCCGACGGGGCCGAGGCTGCCGGCCGGCTGGCCGCGCTGGCGGCGCTGAACGATCTGCAACAGAGTGCTGGCCGCCAGCTGTTCGAGACTGAGCAGGCCACGCTGCGCGCGGCGCTGCAGACCATGGACCGCTTCCGCCAGGGCCTGGCCCAGGCCTTTCCGTGGCCGCAGCAGTTGGCGGCGACCTTGCCGGACGATGCGGTGGTGTGCCGCTGCGAGAGCATCAGCGCCGGCGAGCTGCGCCGCTGCGTGCGCGAGCTGGGCAGCCAAGAAGTGAACCGAGCCAAGGCTTTCAGCCGTATCGGCATGGGGCGCTGCCAGGGCCGCTTCTGCGGCCATGCGGCAGCCGAGGTGATCGCTGCCGAGGCCCGCATCCCGGTTGAGCAGGTCGGCCGCCTGCGCAGCCAGGCACCAGTCAAACCGCTGCTGATGAGTGCCCGCGAGGTGCAATCATGAGTGCCGGAAAGAGCGAACGCAGCGATGTGCTGATCATCGGCGGAGGCCTGATGGGCACGACCACCGCCTTCTTCCTGCGTCAGCAGCATGGGCTGAGCGTCACGCTGCTGGAACGCGAGCTGATCGGCCGCCAGGCCAGCGGCACTAACTTCGGCAACGTGCGCCGCCAGGGCCGCGATCTGGTGCAGATGCCCCTGGCGAACCGCGCCCGCGCGGTATGGGGCCGGGTCAAGGAGCTGCTGGGCGAGGACCTGGAGTTCGTGCCCTACGGCCATCTGCGCGTTTGCTACACCGAAAAGCAAGCCGAGGTGATCGCCCAACACGCCAGGGACGTCAAGCCGCTGGGGCTGGATCTGGAGATTTTCAGCGCCGAGGGGCTGCGCAAGCGCTGGGGCATCTTCAGCCCCGAGGTGGTGGCCGGCTCGCTGTCGCCGGTGGATGGGCATGCGAATCCGCGCATTGCCGGCCCGGCTTTCGGCCGAGCGGCGCGGCGCCATGGTGCGGCCATCCACGAGCACAGCGAGGTCGCCCAGATCGAGCGCGACGGCGCTGACTTCATCGCCCACACGACCGATGGCCGCCAGTTCCGCGCGGCCCAGCTGCTACTGACCAGCGGCGCCTGGTCGGGCCGCTTTGCCGACGCCTTTGGTGAGCCGGTGCCGCTGCAGGCGCGCGGGCCTCAGATGGGGGTTACCGAGCCGCTGCCCTACGCGATCGGCCCGTCGATCGGCCTGTCATCGCCAATCGAGACCGAGGGCCTGTACTTCCGCCAGATCGCGCGCGGCAATATCGTCTTCGGCGGCGGGCTCAAAGGCCCTGCCGATGCCCAACAGATCCGAGCCTATTCCAAGCCCGACAACCAGCTGCGCCAACTGCGCGAGCTGCGTCGCTTCGTACCGGCCTTCGCAAACGTGCAGCTGCTACGCGTGTGGAGCGGCATCGAGGGCTACACCGCCGACTGGGCGCCGGTGTTGGGGCCCAGCGCGCGCGTGGCCGGCCTGCATTACGCCTTCGGCTTCAACGGCGAAGGCTTCGCGATCAGTCCCGGCGTTGGCGAGGTGATGGCGGAGTTGCTGGCGACGGGGAAGACCTCGACACCGATCGAGGCCTTCACGATAGGCCGCTTTGCCCGCTAGGTCTTGGCGCTCAGCTGATCGCGCAGCGGCAGTTGCCGGATGCGCTTGCCAGTGGCCGCGTGAATTGCGTTCATCAGCGCCGGCGCGATCGGTCCGACCGCCGGCTCGCCAACGCCGCCCAACGGCGTGTCGTAGCTGGCGGCCGGCAGCAGGTGCACCACGATGCGCTTCGGCGCCGCGCTGAGCCGCGCGATCTCGAAGTCGTGGTAATTGCTCTGCTCGACTCGGCCGTTCTTGAACGTGATCTCGCTGTACAGCGCCTGGCTCAGGCCCATCACGCAGGCCCCTTCGACCTGGGAGCGCACGCGGTCCGGGTTGATCACCGGGCCGCAGTCGACGGCGACATCGATGCGCGGAACGCTCAGCTCGCCCTTGGCGCTGACGCTCACCTGGGCCACCACGGCCATATAGGTGACGAAGCTGTAGTGCGCGGCCAGTCCCAGGCCCTGGCCGGCTGGCAGCTTGCGGCCCCAGCGGGCCTCACGCGTCGCGACCTCGATAACGCGGCGCAGCCGGCCGGTATCCACCGGATAGCGTTGCGGTGATTCACCATGGTTCCAGCCATCGCCGATCTTGGGCGGCGAAACCTGGCGCGCCGGGCCTATCAGCTCCAGCAGAAAGTCTCGATGGTCCTTGCCGGCGGCCAGGGCCATCTCGGCGACAAAGCTCTGGGTCGCAAAGGCATGCTGGATGTTGTTGACCGAGCGCAGCCAGCCGATGCGCGCATGAGCCGTGGCGGCGGGGTTCTCGAAGCGTACGTTGGCGATGTCAAAGGGCAGATTGCTCAGGCCCAGGCCGAGCTCGAAGGCCGCGAGCTGTTTGGGGTCAGGCGCAAAGATCGAGACGATGGTCGGTTCGGCCGCGCGGTGCAGCCAGGCGCTGACCTTGCCGCTGCCGTCCAGACCGGCCTCGATGTGCTGGGCGCAGGCGGCGTGGTAATAGTCGTGTTGGATGTCATCTTCGCGAGTCCAGGTCAGCTTGACCGGCGCCCCCTGCATCTCCTGCGACACCAGAGCGGCTTCGACGACGAAGTCGGGCTTGGATTTACGGCCGAAGCCGCCGCCGAGCAGGGTTACGTTGACCGTGACCTTGGAGAAATCCAGATTCAGGCGCTTGGCGACGCGTTCGCGCGCGGCCTGTGGCGACTGCACTGCCGCCCACACTTCGCAGCGGCCGTCACTGATGCGCGCAGTCGCGGCAGGCGGCTCAAGCGTGGCATGGGCCAGGTGGGGCACGTAGTAATCGGCCGTGATCTTCTTGGCCGCCTTGGCCAGTGCGGCATAGGCGTCGCCATCGTTGCGTACCTCCTTGCCGCCCGGCTTGCGCACCGAGTCCTCGAGCTCGCGGCGGTAGGCTGCGGAGTCGTAGCCTGCATGTTCGCCGTCGTCCCACTCGATCTTCAAGAGACCGCGTGCTTTCATCGCGGCCCAGCTGTCCTTGGCTACGACGACGACGCCACCGATCGGCTGGAACTCCGACGGCGGCGGCGTGCCGGCCAGCGCGAAGACCTTCAGCACGCCAGGTACTTTCAGCGCCTCGGCAGCGTCGAAGCTCTTGAGCTTGCCGCCCAGCACCGGCGGGCGCGCGATCACCGCATAAAGCTGGCCCGGTAGGCGGGTATCGATGCCGTATTGCGCCTTGCCAGTCACGATGCCCTCGGCGTCGACCAGATGAGTGTCGAGCTTGCCGATATAGCGGAAGTCCTTGGCGTCCTTGAGCTTCAGCTTCGTGCCGAGCGGCACCTCCAGCTGGGCTGCGGCCCGGGCCAACGCCCCGTAGCCGAGTTTGCGCCCGCTTGGCCTGTGGACGACCTCGTGGTATTTCGCCTGCACCTGATCCAGCGGGACTCTCCAATGATCGGCTGCTGCCTGCTCCAGCATCATGCGTGCGCTGGCGCCGCAACGGCGCATCGGCTCGAACCAATGACGCATGCTGCGCGAACCATCGGTGTCCTGGTTGCCGAATTTCTCTTCGTCGCCCGGCGCTTGGACTACGCGTACACGTTGCCAGTCGGCCTCCAGCTCGTCGGCCAGCACCTTAGGCAGGCTGGTGCGCACGCCCTGGCCCATCTCGGAGCGGTGGATCAGTATGCTGACAATGCCATCGGGCGCGATTGAGACAAAGGTCTTCGGGCTGTCCTGCAGGCCATGCGGCATGCCGTCGCCACCGTACTTGGCCGGCTCGTCAGCACCTTGCCCCGCGCCGGGCAGGCCGATGCCCAGCACCAGGCCGCTCAGCAGCATGCGGCGGTTGATGCCGATAGAGAGAACTTCAAGCGAGGCGCTCATGCTGCTTCTCCCGGCAGGCCGGCGGCGCTCTTGATCGCGCTGCGGATGCGGGTGTATGTACCGCAGCGGCAGAGGTTGCCGCTCATCGCCGCGTCAATCTCGGCATCGCTAGGCTTGGGCTTGCGCTGCAGCAGGGCGGTCGCACTCATGATCTGCCCGGCCTGACAGTAGCCGCATTGCGGCACGCCCAGCTTGACCCAGGCGGCCTGCACGGCCTTGCCCTGGCGTGAGGCGCCGACACCCTCGATGGTGGTGATGCGCTTTCCGGTCGCGGCCGACAGCGGCGTCTGGCAAGCCCGCACTGGGTCGCCGTTCAGGTGCACGGTGCAGGCACCGCACAGGGCCAGGCCGCAGCCGTACTTGGTGCCGGTCATCCCGAGGTGATCGCGCAATACCCACAGCAGCGGCGTGTCCTCGGCCGCATCGACGCTGAGCGTCTTTCCATTGACTTGCAAGCTATCCATCGCACTCTCCATCCAAGAAGCTGTTGATTCGCAAGCGCCGATCGGCGCCACATCTTGCGCCCAGCACAAGGACTTCTGCAATGGCTTTTGGGCGAGGCCGTTACGCCGCTGGCCCCTGGCCAAGCTGGTGCGGTGCGCCGCACCACGGGCGCACAGCGCGCACCAGCCCGCGGTTATCAGCAGCCCGTGCTGATTCACCCCGGGCATTTCAACTGAAGATTGCGTGCGCAAAGGCGCAAACAGCAGGGGCTGCGCGGGATCGAATTTCATAATCGATTCACCATGAAGCGCCCCCAGCCCTGCCCTCAGATCATTGCGCTGCTGCTGCTCGCGATGCTGCTGAACTGGGTGGGCAGCGCCTATCACCATCACTGCCACGGCTCACTGAGCTTCGTCGGCAGCTCAACCTCGGCCCAGGAGGCCCAGACCTTCGACGCGGCCTTTGCCGAGGAACTCGCCTTGGCCAGCCCGAGTCAGGACGGCAGCGCCGGGGCGCTGAGCCACCATGCCGGCGTCGATGCCTGCTTGGCCAGCGCCGGGCCGCTGCCGGCCGGTGTCGCCAGCCCGCCGATGGCGGCAGGCTCTGCGCCGCCGCTGGTCGCCGCCGAGACAGCGCCGGTCGGGCCCTTCATCGAAGGCCTGCGCCGCCCCCCCAAGACCCGCGTCTGAGTCAGTCGCCTGCGCCCAGTCAGGGCGCGCTATGGCCAGCCCCCGCTCCCTGCGGCGTGCCGCCACACCCATGCCTTCTTCGGAGAAAAGATGACGCGCCTTCACTCCCTCAACAAGGTCCTGGCCGCGCTGTGCCTGGCCGCCGCGGGCACGCTGGCCCTTGCTCACGGTGACACCGCGCCCAAGCACGGCGGCGTCGTGCAGGTGGCCAATGAGATCAGCTTCGAGCTCGTGGCGGGGCTTGACAGCTCTGCCGTGCTGTATCTGGAAGACCATGGCCAGGCGCTGGAAACAGTCGGCTTCAGCGGCAAGTTGAGCGTGCTGAGCAAGGACGGGGTGAAGACCAGTGCCCCGCTGACACCAGCCGGTGGCAACGCCCTGGTGGCCAAAGGCCTGACGTTCACCGCCGGCGCCAAGGCGGTGGCCGTGATCACCACACCGCAAAACCTCACGCTCGCGCTGCGTTTCACGCTGCGCTGAGGCGCCGCGGCGCACCTTTTTTTCGCCAGCTTCGGATTCAAAGAAAGTTCAGTCAAGGAACCCACATGTCCATGATCCAAAACACCCGTTTCTTCGCACGCGCCGCCCTGCCGGCAGCTCTGTGCACGGCGTTCTCGGCAGGCGCCGCGGATGTGCCCAAGACAGAGGCCGCGACCTCGCAGCTTGAGACCGTGCAGATCCTCGGCGTCAAGCAGCCCTATCGCAATCTTTCGGCCACCGGGGCGACCAAGAGCGACGCGCTGCTCAAAGACCTGCCGCAAAGCGTGCGCGTGCTGAGCGCCGACATGCTGCAGGACGCCGGCGTCACCAAGCTGGCGGACGCGCTGGACCTTGGCAGCGGCATTGCCAAGCAGAGCAATCTGGGGGGGTTGTGGGACAGCTATGCAATGCGTGGCTTCACCGGCGACCCCAACTTCGGCTCCGACTACATGGTCAACGGTTTCAACTACAGCCGCGGCTACAACGGCCTGCGTGACGCCGCGAACACCAGCACAGTGGAGATCCTGAAAGGCCCGGCCTCGGCGCTGTACGGCCGCGGCGAACCCGGCGGCACGGTCAATATCACCACCAAGAAGCCACTTTTCCAACCGGCCCAGACCCTGGAGCTGTCGGCGGGCAGCGACGGCGCGCTGCGCGCGAGCGCCGACCTGACCGGCCCTATCGGCGAGCGGCTTGCCTACCGGCTCAATGCCGCCGCCGAGAAGGCAGACAGCTACCGCGACCACCTGGGCTCGGAGCGCTATCTGCTCTCGCCATCCCTGATCTGGATGCTGACGCCGGACACCACGGTGTCTTACGAACTGGAGGTTTCCAGGCAGCGCGCCAATTTCGACCGCGGCGTGCTGGCGATCAATGGCAAGCTGGGCGTGCTGCCACGCTCGCGTTTCCTCGGTGAGCCGGGCGACGGCAGGAACGTGATTGAGACCACCGGCCACCAGGTTTTTGTCCAGCACTACTTCAACGACGACTGGTCGCTACAGACTGGCTTCAGCGTACGCGACAGCTCGCTGGAGGGCATCTCCACCGAAGGGCGCTTCCTGCAGGCCGACCAACGCACGCTGGTGCGCCAGCGCCGCTCGCGCGACAACGAGGCCAGCGATGTGTCGGGGCGGCTGGAGCTGCTGGGCAAGCTGCGCGGCGCAGGTCTGATGCATAACCTGCTGGTCGGCGTTGATGCCTACCGCTTCACCGACGAGCGCCTGCAATACCGCAATGCCAATGCCGGCAATCTCGATATCTATGCGCCGGTCTACGGCCTGGTCGCAACCACCATGGCCTTGACCACCGACACCAAGGAAAAGCAGCGTTCGCATTCGCTGTACGCCCAAGACCAGATCGACCTCGGAGCACAATGGAAGATGCTGCTGGGCCTGCGTCATGACAAGTACAAGCAGTCCTTGCTGAACCACCGTAGCGGCAACACCACCGAGCAAAGCCTGAGCGCGACCACGCCGCGCATCGGACTGGTCTATCAGCCTAGCAAGACGTTGTCGCTGTATGCGACAGCCTCCAAGAGCTTCCGCCCCAATAGCGGGGTCAGCAGCGCCTTCGCCTCCTTCCCGGCAGAGAAAGGCAAGGCCTATGAGCTGGGCGCCAAGCTGGACTCGGCCGACGGAAAGATAAGTAGCACCCTGGCGCTGTACAAGATCTCCAAGAACAATGTGCTGACGCCCGATCCGGTGGACCCGAACAACTTCTCGGTGGCGGCGGGCGAGGTCGAGAGCCAGGGCCTGGAGTTCGACATCGCGGGCCAGATCATGCCGGGCCTGCGACTATCGGGCGCCTACGCCTTCACGGATGCGAAGGTGACCGAGGACAACAACGCCTTCCTGCTCGGCCGCCAGTTGGCCAATGTGCCGAAACACAGCGCCAACCTGATGCTGGTCAAGAGCTTTTCGCTGTGGGGCAATGCCGCGACGCTGGGACTGGGGCTTAACCATGTCGGCAAGCGTGAAGGCGCGGTGGCGCCATTGGCGGCGAGCGAGGACTTCAAGCTGCCGGCCTACACCAGCATCAAGCTGATCTCGTCCTACCAGCTGGCCAGCAAGCTGCGCCTCTCGCTGGACATCGACAATCTGTGCGACAAGCTCTACTACGCCAGCTCCTACAGCCAGATCTGGGTCTACCCCGGCAATGGCCGCAAGTTGACACTGACCGCGCAGTACAAATTCTGAGCCACTGGGAGCTTTCATCATGAAGACCATTTTCGAAGACTCCCTGAGCCGCCTGCTGGCGACAGTCACCGTCGGGCTGGCGGCGGCCTTGCCGGCAGGCCTCGCGCAAGCACATCAGCTGTGGTTCGAGCCCAATGTAGATAACCCGGCGCAACTGCTGCTGCGCTACGGTGAGCTCGAAGCAAATATGCATGAGCGCTCGCCGGGCGGGCTGGACCGTTTCGGCCAGCTCGACGCGCAAAGGCTGACGCCGGCAGGCACCGGCCCGTTGGCGCTGAGCAAGCAGCCGAGCGGCTTCGCGTCGGCGGCCGGACACGAGGATTCGCTGACCGCGATCGACACCCGCTACCCGATGTTCGACACCCAGCACAACGGCCGGGCGCTGCGCACCTGGTGGACACCAGCCACGCGCTGGCTGCCAGACCTGCGCGCGCGCGCGTCCAGCCTGCCGCTGGACATCGTGCCCACCGGCGTTGTGGCCGACGGCGCCACCGAATTCCGCATCGTCTTCCAGGGCGAACCGCTTCCGGGCGCCAAGCTAATCCTGTCCACGCCTGCGGGCTGGATACGCGAGACCCACAGCGATGCCGAGGGCAGGCTGCGCTTTCCGCTGCCCTGGCGGGGGCTTTATGTGATCGGTCACTACCACCTGGAAGATGCAGCCGGCGAGCGCGCCGGGCCGCAGGGTGCCGAGCCCTACCAGCTGCAGGGCTACAACACGGCCGTCTCCTTCGTGCAGCGCGACGGGCTGGCGGCGCTGCCGGTGGTAGCGCCCAAGCTGCCGGCCGCCACAAAAAAATAGGCCGACGGGGCCGACCCATAGAACGAGAGGAGCCAAGACCATGTCGACCACCTCATTGCCGGCCCGAGGACTGAGCGCCACGCGCGACAGCACGGCCGTGCACTCAACGCGCATCACCTCGATCGACGCACTGCGCGGCCTGGTGATCATCATCATGCTGCTCGACCATGTGCGCGAGACCCTGTATCTGCATCTGCAGGTCACCGACCCGATGACACTGCCGGGCACACCGCCCGAGGTATTCTTTTCGCGCCTGGCCGCGCATTTTTGCGCGCCGGTATTTGTGTTCCTGACCGGGTTGTCGGCCTGGCTCTACGCCCACCCTCCCAGCGGTGTCCCGCGCGATGTGCGCAGCTTCTTGCTCAAACGCGGCCTACTGCTGATCGCGCTGGAGCTGACCGTCATCAACTTCGCCTGGAGCGGCACCTATCACACGCTGTACCTGCAGGTGATGTGGGCGATCGGCTTCAGCATGGTGTTATTGGCCTTGTTGGCAGGGCTACCGCGCTGGCTTCTGGCAGCGCTGGGCCTGCTCATCGTCTGCGGCCACAACGCGGTGGCGGGCTACACCGTCCCCTCCGACAGTGCCTGGTATCCGCTATGGACCCTGATGCTGCATCGCGGCTGGCTGGTAGCCGAGGGCGCGTTGAAGGTGCGGCTGACCTACCCGGCCTTGCCCTGGATCGGCGTGATCCTGCTGGGCTATGCGTTCGCGCCAGTGTTCGCGGCGCGATACCGCAGGCGCCAGCAGATTCTGCTCGCGACCGGCCTGGCCTGCCTGGTGGCGCTGCTGGTCCTGCGCGGCTTCAATATCTATGGCGAGAACGAGCCTTGGGTGTCCGGCGCCAGTTCGCTCGAGACGGCGATGTCCTGGCTCAACTTCACCAAGTACCCGCCCTCGCTTGACTTTGTGCTGCTGACGCTCGGCGGTGGCCTGATGCTGCTGGCCGCGCTGGAACGGGCCGACAACGGCTTCACCCGGCTGTGCTCGACCTTTGGCGGCGCGCCGATGTTCTTCTACATCGTCCACCTCTATGTGCTGCTGATCGGCTACCGCGTGCTGCTGGCGATCTTCGGCCCCAACCAAGGCACGCGCTTCGGCGTCGATGCCGACGCCTTCTGGATCGTCTGGCTGGTCTGGCTGGCGATGGTGCCGCTGCTGTACCCCCCGGTGCGGGCATTCGCCGCCTACAAGCGGCGCACGACGCGGGCCTGGGTCAAGTATTTCTAGCCAAGCCAGCAGGATCTGCGCCGCCGCGTCCCGCAATCGCAATTCGCTACCGCAGCGGAGCGGCTTTACGGCCACATCATCGGCACCAACGCCCCTAAGCTTTGGTCATGGCAAAGCTCTGCACACCCGCTGCCGACAGGCGCCGCCGCTCGCTGGAGTCGGTGCTGGCTCATATACAGGCCCATCTGGGCGAGCCACTGCGGCTGAACGTGCTGGCCACAATGTGCGGGCTCAGCGTCTGGCGCTTTGCCACCGTGTTCCGCGAGCGGGTGGGCATGTCGCCCTACCGTTATGTCAATCATCTGCGCATCCAGCATGCCCAGGCCTTGCTGAGCCAGGGCATGCCGGCCGCGCGCGCGGCCAGCGAGTCGGGCTTCTACGACCAGAGCCATCTGACACGCCGCTTCAAGCGCCTGTGCGGCATGACGCCGGGCCAGTACCAAGCTGCCCAGTCTCCCAACAATTCCTCCTGAAGGTAGTCTCCATGGCCTCTTTGAAAGACTTCAAGGTTCTGACTTTCGACGTGGTCGGCACGTTGATAGATTTCGAGCGCGGCATGCTGAACTATCTGCATGCGGCCCTGCCTGACCGCCCCGTCGGCGACGAAGACTTCCTGGCCGCCTACCGCCGCGCCCGCGCCAGCAAGGACGTGATCGCCTACCCGGACGACCTGCTGCGCTGCTGGCACAGCATCGCAGCAGAGCTGGGCTTACCCGACACGCCGGCGCTGGCCCAAGGCCTGCGCGACTCGGTGCCGCAGTGGCCGGCTTTTCCCGACTCGGTGCAGGCGCTCAAGCGCCTGCGCACCCGCTTCAAGCTCGTCGCGATGACCAATGCGCAGCGCTGGGCGCTCTCGCATTTTGAGAAGACGCTGGAGATGCCCTTCGACGACAGCATCACATCCGACGACGCGCTGTGCGAAAAGCCAGACCCGATTTTCTTCGCCTTCGCCCGCGGCCGCCTGAGCACACGCGGCTACAGCCAGGCCGACAATCTGCATGTGGCACAAAGCCAATACCACGATATCGGCGTCGCCAAACGCCTGGGCCTGAAGACCTGCTGGATCGAGCGACGCCACAATCAACCCGGCTTCGGTGGCACCTTGGAGGTCAAGCAGATCACGGAGCCCGACTATCACTTCTTCACGCTGGCTCAGCTGGCCGACGCGGTCGATGAGGGCAAGTAATCGATGAGCGCCGATGACGAGGTGGCCGATTGGCTGCCGGAGCTGATCGCGCTGCGCCACGATCTGCATGCCCACCCCGAGTTGGCCTTCGCCGAGCACCGCACCGCCGCCATCGTCGCGGCCGCGCTGCGCGAGCTGGGACTGGAGGTGCATGAGGGCCTGGGCGGCACCGGCGTCGTTGGCTTGCTGCGCAACGGGTCCGGCCCCAGCGTCGGCCTGCGCGCTGACATGGACGCGCTGCCGATGCAGGAGCACACCGGTCTGCCGCACGCCAGCCGTCACATCGGCGTTCATCACGGCTGCGGCCACGATGGCCACACGACCATGCTGCTGGGCGCAGCGCGCCAGCTGCTGCGACACCGCGAAAGCTTCAAGGGCACGGTGGTCTTCATCTTCCAGCCTGCCGAGGAAGGCCGGGGCGGAGCCAAGGCCATGGTTGACGCGGGCCTGTTCGAGCGCTTCCCCTGCGATGCGGTCTACGCGCTGCACAACTGGCCTGACCTGCCCCTGGGACAGGCGCAGACAAGACTCGGCCCCATCATGGCGGCGGCCGACCGTTTCGACCTGACGGTGCTCGGCCGTGGCGGCCATGCCGCCCAGCCACACCAGACAGCCGATGCCATCCTGGCTGCCAGCCAGTTGGTGACCCAGCTCAACACCATCATCGCGCGCCGTATAGCCCCCGGCGAGTCGGCCGTGTTGTCGGTCACGCGCATCGCAGGCGGACATTCGCATAATGTGCTGCCCTCCGAGGTGCAGATCACCGGAACGGTGCGCAGCTTCGATGCCGTCGCACAGGACCGCATCGAAGCAGCGCTACGCGACTGCGCCGCCGGCGTCGCGCTGGGCAGCGGCACCGAGATCACCGTGGCCTACACCCGCTACTACCCGGCCACCATCAACAGCGCGGCCGAGGCCGAGCTGGCGTTGGCAGCAGCCGCCGAGGCGGGCCTGCAGGCAGGACTCGCCCCCCGCCCGGCCTTCACCTCGGAGGACTTCGCCTTCATGCTGCGTGCGCGGCCCGGCGCCTATCTGTGGCTGGGCCAGGGCCATGCTGGCGACTCCAGACCCCTGCACCACCCCGGCTACGACTTCAACGATGCGGCGCTGCCGCTGGGTATACGCTGGTTTGTCGCAGTGGTGCGCAAGGCCCTGGCGGCCTGAGCGCGCCCAGTTCAGCCGCACAGCGCGGCGACAAACTGCATGCCCGGCCCCTCCTGGGGCCTCGGCACAAAGCCGTGCCGCTGGTAGAACGCAGCCTTGCCCCTGGCGCTTAAGAGCTGGATGTCGCTGATGCCTGCCTCGTGGCAAGCCGCGAGCAGCGATGACAGCATGTGTGCGCCGACGCCCCGCCGCTGGTAGCCGGGGTGAACGATCATCTCGGTGATGAAGGCATGCAGATGGCCATCGGAAATCACGCGAGCGAAGCCGACCAGTTGCCCGTCGCAATAGGCAGCCTGCACACACCAGGAACCCGCCAGTGCGCCCGCGTAGTAAGAGGCCTCACGCGAGGTAGGACCCCAGCCGGTGGTGTCGTAGAGCGTCTTGAAGGCATCGGGCGTCGGTGCTACCGGGCTGTACTCGAACGGGTGCATGGCCTTGGGCGATTGAGATGACATTGCCGTCGCGACCGGACAGGATAAGCGGACCCTTGAAGACCCGTCGCAATTGCACCCTTAGAGCCGTATCCAATGGTTATCCAACTCCAATGCCGGTAGCGCTTTGCCCGCGCCATCCGGCAGATGCAGGCCGTGGCCGCGCCCGCCGGCCCAGAGCCCCGTGCGGCCATCGGGGCTCTCGGCCAACGCACAAGCCTCGGGCAAGGGAGTCAGGCCTTGCCATAGCCCCTGGGCATCGAAACGGGCCACGCCTCCGCCGCGCGGGCAGCCGATCGCAAATCCCTCGGCGCTGGCGGCGATATCGCCACCGTAGCCGGCTAGCACGGGCTGGCTTTCGGCCAGGCGCAGCGCATGACCGTCAAAGATCGCGAGGATGGGTGCGGCAGCCTTGGCGGCCTTGTCCTGATGCTCGGCCTGGATCGCGATGCCCAGGCGGCCATCGGGCCGCCACGCCAGATGGCGCAGGCTCAGGCGGGTATCGTCCACGCGCCACTGCCCGCGCAGCTCGCCACTGCCGGCATCGAGCCGCACCAGCGACGAGTCCATCGCAGCCAGGTCCAGCTTCAGGCGCCCGCTCTCGGGCCGGGTCTGGATGCCGCCATTGGCGACCCAGAGGCTGTCGCCGCGCGGCAGCAGCTCATGCACATCGACGCCGTGGCTGGGCCACTCGGCGATCTTGTGCAGAGTTTTCGCGTCACGCAAGCCGACCAGGCCGGCGCCGCTGTCCAGATCGGTCTCGCCGCTGTAGAGATGGCGGCCATCGGCGCTCAGCGCCAGGTGGCCGGTGAAAGCCCGCTCTGGCTCGATCCACTGCCATTGCAGCGCACGCCCGGTCTGCGGCGAAAAGCGCAGCAGCCAGTCGCCGGGCCGGCGCGCCACCGCCAGCACGCTCGCACCGCCGCGCTCGCGCAGCAGGCCGTGGGCGCGGGTCGGCACCTCGATGCTGGCCGCGATGCGCAGCGCCGCGCCGGCCGCCTCCAGCCGGCCGACCCGGTAGCTGGGAGCTTCGTCGCGCCAGGCGGCGGCCAGCTGCACGGCGGCGCCGGCCGCACGAGCCAGCCCGCCGATCAGCAGGCCAGCGCCCAGGGTCAGGACTTGCCGGCGATCAATCACCATCGGCGTCCGAAAACCCCAGGCTCAGATCCAGAGCCGGCGCCACCTGTTCTTGAACCAGGCGCTTGAGCGCCTCCAGTGCCTTGGCTGCAGCCAGCACCGGCGCCGGCTTGGCAGGGCTCAGACCCTGCAGCTTGGCATCGGCGGCCAGCGCGGTGCTGCGCAGCGCATCTGCCTCCCGATTGCGGCCGCGTCCGCGCAGCCAGCTCTCCAGCGGCACCAGACCCTCTCCTGGCACCGGCGCGCGTTGCCGCCCTTCGAAAAGGGCCAGGCCGCGCAGGCTCTGCCACTGCGCAGCCCAGGCGGCGGCGGTCAGGCCGCTGGTGGCGCGCGGCAGGGCCTCGCGGCCCGAGCGCAGCGGTTTTTCCATCTGGGCCCAGCGCAAGCGCTCGAGCCCACCGACCCATTGGTTCAGCAGCTCGGCGCTGCCGGCCAACTGGGCCTCCTCGTCCCAGGCCTCGGGCTCGCGCGCCGCCAGCTCGGCATAGCCCTGGCGCAGCGCCTGCGCCTCGGCCACCAGTTCCTCGACCAGCAGCGCCGCATAGCGCCGCGCCGGGGCCTCCAGCTGCGGCTGCCACAGCAGCTGCTCAAGCGCCGGCAAACCCTTGGCCGGAGTGCCGACACGCTCCAGCCCCTTCATATCGGCAGGCGCGGCCGCGATGGCCTTGGCGATCAGGGCCGGCCGGCTTGGTGCGAAGTCGATCTGGCGCTGCGAGCGCCTGGCCAACACCGGCCCCAGGGCCGGCGTCGCCAGCCGTTCCCAAGCCAGCATCGCACCGGCCCAGGAGGGCCGATCCAGACGCTGCTGCAGCTGGGTCACAGCCTGCCCAAAGGCGTCGGCGCGCGGCAACGACCAGTGGCGATACAGGCCTTGCAGCATTTGCAGCGGCGTGTAGGCCGGCACCGCCTCGCGGGCCCAGTCGCTCTGGGCGCGGGCCACGCCGCAGACACTCAGGCCAGCCAGAAACAGACGACGCTCCATCATCACAGCGACTCCACGAACTTCACCAGCGCCGCGCGCTCGGCGCGCGTCATGCCCAGCACCTGTTGCTTGGCCTCTTCGGCCTCGCCGCCATGCCACAGCACGGCCTCCAGCACGCCGCGCGCGCGGCCATCGTGCAGCAGCCTGCTGTGACCGTTGACGTCCTTGATCAGGCCAACACCCCACAGCGGCGGCGTCTTCCATTGCCGACCGCTGGCCTGAAAATCTGGTCGACCGTCGGCCAGGCCCTCGCCCATATCGTGTAGCAGCAGATCGGTATAGGGCCAGATCTTCTGGCCGTTCAACGCCTTGCTGCTCATGCTCGGGAACGGCCCCTGTGCGGTTGTGTAGCTGGGTCGGTGGCAGGTCGCGCACTGGGCTTGCTGGAACAGGACTTGACCCTTCTTCACCTGCAGATCATCGATTCGGCGGCGCGCCGGCGGCGCCAACGTGGCCTGATAGAACACCACATCGGCCAGGGTCTTGGCATCGATCTCGGGACTCGCGCCCTTGGCACCACTGGGCGCCGCGCGGCAGTCGGCCTGGGCCGGCATGCAGTCTTCCTGCGCAAACTGCGGCGAGGTGATGCCCATATCGCCGAGAAAGGCGCCCGCGCTCTGGTGCGCGATGGTGGCCACATTGGCTTTCCAGCCGAAGCGGCCGATCATGGGCTTCTCTGCAAAGGCATCCCAGACCCGGTTGACCTGGCCCTTGATCGCGCCCGGCACGGCTGCCTGCTCGGCGGCATTGCGCAGGATCTCGGCCTCCGCAATCGCCTCCAGCAGGCCGACGCCGATCAGCTGCGGCGCGATGCGCGGGCCGACCATCACGTCCGGCGCCATCGCACCGTAACCGAGCTGGCCGAAGCTGTAGTGCGGCTTGAGCAGGCTGTAGCGGCTGCCGTCCTTGAAGCGGCCGGCAACGGTCTCATAGCGCAGCAAGACCTTACCCTCTGGACTCACGCCCTGCACCGCAGCATTGTTGAATTGCCCACCATAGACTGGCTCCGGCGCCGGCCCACCATGGGCATCAGTGCCGGGCACCGACAACCGCATCAGCAGACCCACCGGTTGATCATGCAGGCCCTTTCGGAAGCTCGGCGGCGCGCCGCGTCCGTCCTGCACATGGCAGCCGCCGCAACTGCGGGCGATGAAGTGCGGGCCCAGGCCGTCGCGGGCGGTGGTCGAGGCCGGCGCTTCGACCCAGTTGCGGCGGAAGAAGCTATTGCCGATCGCGAAGCGGGTGCGCTCCTCGTCGCTCAGATTGGCGGCCGGAAAGGAGAAGGCATTGCGGCCATCGGCGTAGACCGTGGTGGCGCCGCCGGTCCTCTCTGAGTCGTCGCTGGCTGCGGCGCCCACGCCATATGCGACAGCAGCCAGACTCGCGCCGGCGGCCAACATCCACCCCCTCATGGCTGGACCAGGGTCAGCTTGGTGATGCCGACGGCCGTGGCGGCCTCGACCAGCAGCTTGCTCTGCGCCGTCAGGCTGTCAATGGTGGCCTGGATGCGCAAGCGCCCCGGCGCCGTCTTGTCGCCCTGGATTTCCTGGTCAAACGGTGCCTGGATCTTGCCAGCGGCGGCCACCGAGCTGGCCAGTTGCTCGCTCAATCGCTGAGCAAGCGCCCCATCCTTGGCAGCCACCAGATCGCGCAGCGCCGGGCCCTGCAGCAGCGTGCCGTCAGCCCGCTGGTAACGACCCAGCCAGACGTTCTCTATGCCCAGCGCGTTCGTGACCGCATCGCGGTGGGTGTTGTCGGAAAAGCAGGAATGCTCGTCTTCCTGATCCTGGCTGGCCAGTGCCACCTCCAAGCGCTCGCCGGCCAACTCACCGCGCGACAGAGAGCCCAGCCCCACCAGCATCTTGCGCAGCGACTCCTGGCCGCCCTTCTCGAAACGCGCGCGGTAGTTGTTCTTGACGCCGGGCGCCCAGGCCTTGAGCAGGCCCTGCAGATCGTCGATCAGCAGGTCGGTCACGACCGCCAGATACTGGCGGCGACGGTCGGCATTGGGCGCCTTGCCGTCGACGAAGTCCTCGAAACTGCGGTTGCCGGGGCCGGTGGGGGACAGGTCTTGCCCCCAAAGCAGGAACTCGATCGCATGCCAGCCGGTGGCGACGTTTTCCTCGCCGCCGCGCTCGTTCTGTGCCGCCAGGTTGGCCTTCGTGATCTTGAAGCCGCGCTTGCCGATCAGCCCGCCGCTCTTGCCGGCCAGCCCGTCCACATAGCTCTCATCCATGGGCCACGCGTTGAGCTGGCCTTCGGGGCCTTTGTCGTTGTCGATCGGGCCGCCGTAGAAACGAAAAGCCTCGGTCTGGCCATAGAACTCACGCGCCGCCAGCCAGGCCTGGCGCGCCGCCTGCAGGTGCTCGGGGGAAGGTTGGGCGACGAAGTCTTTGATGCGAAGGCGCAAAGCCTGCGCGGCCTGCAATGTGTCGGCATAGTTGGCGTGAACCAGTGCCGCGTAATGGGCGTTGACGGCAGCGGGAGTGGCGCTCGCCGCGGCAGCGACCGCCGTTTGTTGGGCCAGGACGGGCAGTGCGGTCAGCAGGGCCGGGCCGGCGGCCAGGCTCAAAAGCAGGGCGAGAGATTTCATGGCAGATATGCAAATGCGAGTAATTTGCATTCTCGCATCTAATCTACCCCCGTCTCAAGCCGGCGGTCGCAAGAGCGCACGGATGCGCTCGCGGTCGAAGCCCAGGATGGTGTGTCCGCGCACGACAAATGTCGGCGTGCCGCGTGCGCCGCGCGCCTGGTACTCGGCCAGGCAGCTTGCGTCGCGCTCGACAAAGCACTCGCGGTGCGGCACCTGATGCTCTTGGAGCCAGGCGCTGGCGCGTTTGCAGAACACACAGGTGGTCGAAGACAGCATCAGGATGTCCTGCGGTCCGGCCCAGCGCCGCAGGTCCTCGGCCTGCTCGTCGGCATGCCGCGAGCCAGCCCATTTCGACACGCCCCACACCACCCCGACGATCAGCAGCAGCGAGACAAGGCCGGACCGCATTGATTTCTTCAGCATGGTGCGATGCTACTGCGGCACCCGGTAGTGGCTGGCGCTCATCAGATCGATGCCGCAGGCCAGGCCCTCGGCCCAGGCGATGAACTCGGGCACGGCGGCACCCGCCAGCGGCGCGCCGTGCTGGGGCACGATCATCGCGATATCGAGCTCGCGCACCATCGCCGCCCACAGGCGCAGCACCTTGTTGCTGACCATATAGCGGCGGTGAAAGCCCTCCATATGGCGGATGTGGCCGTCCAGACGGGTGACGGTCTGGCCGGGCTGCAAATCGGCGCCCAGCGAGGCGCCCAAATCGCCGGAAAACAGGATACGGCTGATGGGATCGTAGAACTGGAAATTGCCCTCGGCGTGCAGAAAATGGGCTGGCAGCGCCCAGAGCTCGAAGGCATCGGCCTCGCCCTGCCCCAGACGCAGGCGGGCGCCGGCGTCGGGCAGGCCGATGATGCGCCCCACGGTCTTGCCGGGCTTACAGAAGTGAGGGGCGAAGCGTTCCCAGATGCGCGAGATATAGACCGGCGCCGTCGTGGCCGTCATCCAGCGGTCCAGCGAGGCGATGATGTCGGGGTCGGCATGCGAAGCCAGGATGGCCGCCAGCTTGTGCGGCGGCATATGCCGGGTCAGCCCCAGGTAGAGCTCGTTGTAGGCCAGATTGCCGCCGGGGTCGAGGATGGCGCCGGTGGCCCCATGCACCAGCAGAAACTGGTTCGATTGCACCGCCTCGCCGTCCTCCTGGGTCAGATTGGAAAACATCAGGCACAGGTGCGAGCCCTGGCGGTAGAGCTCGATCGGCATGGGACGGCCTCCCTTTTCCTTGAAGAAGGCAGCCACTCTAGTTGGGCAAATCCACGGCGAGCTTGATGGGCATCAAGCTCGCTCAATGTTGGGCCAAGCGGCCATGCCGCCTCGGCCAACCCCCACGCGTTTTCACACAGTCGGGTCAACTGCCTCAGCGCCACTTGGGCCTGCGATAACCACGTCAAAGAGCAGTCGCTCGACTTCAGTACCACCGCTGCGCAGCATGATCGAGCCGGTACCCAGCTGGTCCAAAGGAACTACAAACTCGAAGGTGGCGGATGCTTCGCCTGCGCTTAAGTCGATGGATTGCCTGCCGGTCGGTCGCGACGGTGCGCTTCGCTTCGTTCGTCGTGACCAACTTACGGCGGGACTTGCACCTGCAGGCGCGCGCCCATGCTGGGCGCACAAAGCACTTAGCCCACCCGCTAGGGTGGGCTAAGTGCTTGATTCTTGATGGTGGCTGGGGCTCTATCGAAGGATCGCCGTGCAGCCGCCCCGGTTCATGCTTCCCATCGGAGCGTGTCGGCCAATTACTGCCGATTTTCTCTCTGTGAGAAAGCAATTTGCAGGGAGTTCGCGCCCAAGCGGAGTGAGCTTTCACTGACTACTGTCGGGCAGTGTCCTCTCGTCCGCACGTGCCGGATTTCGTCGCGATTGAGCACCCGCGATTGGCAAACTTCGAATCGCGCATGAACCCACATTGGCGACACGTCTTCAGGACAACGCTTTCGCCAGTGCCGGCAAGCTGACGTCCATCCGGTAGTCGACGGCCGTGTGGTCATCATCGAACTCCTCGTAGATGTGCTCCACACCCATCTCGCTGAGTCGCTTGTGCATGCGCCGGGCGCCGTAAACCAAGTTGTACTGGTCGACCTCCCCGCAGTCGATGTAGAGCGCCTTCAACTGCGACAGACCAGGGCCATGCTGCTCAACCAGCGTCAGCGGGTCCCAGGCCATCCAGTTCGCCCAGCGCTCGGGGATCAGCTCGCAGGTGTCGCGGGTCACCGGAAGACGCACGCCAAAGGGAACTGACGGATCGGGGTCGAAGCTCGCCGCCTGCGCCAGCATCATCAAGATGTGTATGTCGCTGTCTTTGGGCTTCTTCGCGGCCCAGAAGCTATCCACCCACTTGCCAGGGTCCGGTTCTTTGGTTAAAGCCCGCAGCACAGGGACAAACTCATGGCGATAGAGCAGTTCAAAGCCCATGTCGCCGGAATGCACGGCCGCGGCGGCCCAGAAGTCAGGGTGCAACAGAGCATGGACCATCGCGCCGTATCCGCCGCTTGACTTGCCAAACAGGCCACGCCGGCCGGTGCCGCCGCAGCCGAATCGCTCTTCGACGAAAGGCACCACCTCGTCTCGCAGAAAGTCGTCCCAGCGACCCATCGCCACAGAGTTGACGTACTGGTTGCCGCCGAGCCGCGTAAAACAGTCTGGGAAGGCAACGACTACGGGCGGCATCTCGCCACCGGCGATCAGGCGGTCCAGCCGCTCGGGCAGGTTCTCGCCGAAGTTCTTCCAGTTTGTGTGCGCCGGTCCACCAGCGGTGAAGCCCACGATGTCTACAAGGAAGGGCAGGCCGCGACCGTCCTCGCCGTGAGGAATATAGACGTCGATGATTCGCCGAGGGGAAGCATCGACCAGGTTGCCTGCCAGCACCTCGCTGTCGAGCGTCAGGCGATGCACAGTGCCTGCGGGGGTGTTTGGACTTCTGTGCATGTCGCTCCTATGGTGTCGTCGAAGATTCATTCTCCCGTCGAAACGTCCTCCGTTCTATCCGTACTCCTGGTCGAGGACAAGCTAGCTGGAGGCAGGCCGCTTCGGCCCTTCGATCAACTGGGCTTGCACCAAGCTGCTCAGCAGCCTGGTAAACGGCTTGATGTCCTGGTCCGACGATGCGGCATCAAGCGCTCGCATGTATTCGTCGCGGATATCCAGGGTGACGACTGTCCACGGCCATCCGCCGGTGGCCAGCATGAGGTTCATCATGAACCGAGCCAGCCGTCCGTTGCCGTCCATGTAAGGATGGATGAACACGAAGACGAAGTGCCCGAGCACTGCTCGCACGCAGGGCTCGGTTTCGGCTTCGAGCAGGTCGAACAGCAGCGGCATCGCATCGCGAACAGCCTCGGGTGGAAGCGGCGTGTGCCTGGCGTTCTTGATGAACACCTGCGAGCCGCGCCAACCGGCGAGTTCCGAAGGCTTTACCAGCCCGACCTGGACGGATGGGGACCAGAGTGCCAAGTACCAGTCTTGAAGGTCAGCTCGTAGGCGTACCCCCGGGTTCTGGCCTTCCAGCACCCGGAGCAGGCTCGCGCGCACAGCCGTGTGCGCTTCGAAGTAGCCTTTTGCAGCCATCGCGTTACGTTCTTGGCGATCGCGTTCCGTATCGCCCGAGCCCCAATTGCCCTTGCGTACACGGTCGATCATCTCCGGCGTGACCTGGTAGCCTTCGATCGACAGCGAGTGATAGGCGTCGGCCAGGTATCGCACATCGGCTTCGTCCAGGTATTCCTTCGGCGAGCCTTGCGTGCGCACGGGAGTTGTCCAGGCCTTCATGACCTGCTCTCGCATCAACTCCCACATGGCCTTGATCCGTGCGCAGTACGGTGACTCCGGAAGTGCTCTAGCAGACTGGACCGGCGCGTTGAAAGGGTTTTGCTCGACGATGCTATGGCCGGCTGACCTCATGGTCTTGAGCACTCCGTCAGCCAACTCCGCTCGGTCAACGGCTCGAAGAGCACCGGCGATGCGCCCGGCAATGGTCGTGTGGTCGCCGTCCAGAAGGATGCGATTGAGGGCGGAGGTGTCCTTGAGCATGCCCAGCGCGAGTTGCATGGTGAGCGTATCAGCCTGCCAGACATTCGGCGTAGCACGCACAAGGGCAGCCTCCAGCGACAAGGCGCGCAGGCCCTGGGCCTCGCCGAGCTGGTTGGCTGGAGGCATCTCCTTGACGCGCAGGTCAAACATGGACGTCCCGGCTGGCAAGGTGAGTGCGTTATTGGTGCCCTTGAGCGCGTTCACCTGGATCTGACGCGCAAGCGTGCTCGAGCCTGTGTGCAGCTTCAGGCTGAGTTCGGCGTTGATGTGCCAATCGCTGCCGAAGCGTTCGTCGCAGTAGCCGCGAACGAAGTGCCGCATTGAAGCGAACCATGTTGTTGTGTCGCCAAGGTCTTCCTCGGGCCGGCAGGGCATGTACCAGCCGCGGATGATCGAACGGAGGCGCCCACTCTCGACCAAGCGCTCAAGATGTGTCCGCGACAGATCTGCGGCGCGAACGACAACACGGCCTTGCTTTTGAAGGTCGTGGAGCTTCTGAAGCGATGTCGCGAGTTTGACGTTAGGGCTGGCCATGTGGGTACGGCACGTCCGAGTTGCTGTGGCAATTGGCGTAAAAGACGACGTTGTATTTCACGTTTTAGACGTTTAATTGTTGCACGTTAAAGTCGCCAAGGCAATTGCCGTCTGAGACGCAGAATGTCATATAAGTAATTGATTTCAAAAGAATAGAAACCAAAGTTGATTGCGAAATAGTGTTGCAAATACAAACTGTAATTTGGAAGGAAGTTGGATAAAAGACGTAGCTGGGTATCGCGGGTTCGCGTCTAAGCCGCACTGATCAGCCGCGCAAGGCCGGCGGTTTCATGTGGGATGTGCGTGACTGCTGGAACTCCCGACAGCGCTCTTTGTACAAAAATGCATAGAAAAATTGAGAGGATTCCCGTAATGTGGGAACTTCTCCAAGTCTTCTATTCCGCCAACTGCGCCTGAGCTGCACCGGCACCGGGCCCGTCCGGCTGCTACCTGATCGGGCCCACCTCCTTCAAGCTCGATGAAGAGTCGCTGAGCTTATCCAAACCGGGCCCCCACGCCCCTCCCCCCCCCCTGACCGGCGGCGCATCGCAGCCGCAGCTACAGGCGGCATCCGCCTTCGCCCGACTCCCCACCTCCGGCGAACTCGGTCACATCAAAAGACCCGGTCGGCCGCTTGTGTCATTGCGCATTGCGCCACCGGATGTGAGCTTCCTGCGGTCACGCACTGCGGTAAAAAGAGTGCGGTGAATCGTGAAGGATCGTGGCAGCCAACAGCCAGTGCCGTCCAGAGGCCGGCGGCGAAGCTCACGGCTCCGACGCTTGGCCATTGGAAAGCAGCCAGTGTCGCGGCGGCGGTGACGAACACCAACGAGCGCATCTGCACTTCCTTTCAAGGCGTCGTCGCCGGTCGGTGACCGGCACCCAACGACTATCCGTATAGGCAGGGGATGTTCAACAGGCGATGCGAATGGAAGGGACGAGGCGGAGTGATGTACCAATTCCTGCGTTCGCAGGAATTTCCATGTCTCACGCGTTATTTTTCTTTGAAATTCCTCTTATCGTAGGAATTTTGGCCTTCTGAAGCACTCCGATTCCAGTTATTCCTATGAATGTAGGAATTCGATTGACTATGGCGCTCGAAGGAGAGATGATTCCTACGAGGATAGGAATTTCAATGAACATCCAGCTCACCTCCGTGCTCGAGGCCGGTATTGCCATTCGAACTTTGCGCAAGCGAGCGCGCATCCGTATCGACGACTTCGCCTCCACTGCGGGGGTGAGCAAGCAGTTCATGACCGACCTGGAGAACGGCAAGTCGACAGTGCAAATGGGCAAGGTGCTGCAACTGCTCCAGCAGTTGGGTGTCAAGGTGGCATTGGAATTGCAGCCGACGGACGCCTCAGCCTTCCAACTGGAGATGAAAAAGGTCAAGGCACGCCGCGCCGCGAACTCGAAGGTCGGCCCAGATGCCTGACACCGCACTCAGGGTGCCTGTCGAGGCCGCCGAACTGCCCGAGGGTGGGCGGAAGTTGGATATCTTCATCAACCAAGTGCAGTTGGGCTCTCTGCATGAGGGTAATGACCTGTGGGCGCTGGCCTATCTGCCGCAATGGGCGGACCGGCCGGACAGCTTCGACCTGTCACCTGCGCTGCCTCGCAGCCAGTTGCTCCATCGCGACGGCGGGACGTTGCGCCCGGTCCAGTGGTACTTCGACAACCTGCTTCCGGAGGAGAAACTGCGCGAGCTCATCACGGCGGATGCTCACCTGCGCAATCATGACGACGCGTTTGCACTGCTCGAGTATCTAGGCGCTGAGTCCGCGGGCTCGCTCACCTTGCTGCCATCTGGAAAGACACCGGATGTCCGTCCTGAGCTCAAACCCCTGCAGTACGAGGAACTGAGCCGGCGCATCCTGGGCCTGCCTCGCACGACTCTCACGCGGGACTCACCGAAGCGGATGTCACTGGCTGGCGCCCAGCACAAGATGTTGGCGGTGCTGAAGGGCGAAGACGTGTACGAGCCGGTAGGCTCGATGCCGTCGACTCACATCCTCAAGCCCGACCATCCAGCTATCGATACCTACCCGGCATCGACTTACCTGGAGTGGCTCACGATGCGACTAGCCGCTGCCGCGAAGCTGACGACGCCGCCTGTCGAACTGCTGCACGTTCCCCAGCCGGTGTACGCCATCGAGAGGTTCGACCGAAAGTTCGACCGCGCTGAGTTCGCAGCCGAGACGGGTGCAACACCTCCTGTCGTGCAGCGGGTGCACGTCATCGACGCTTGCCAGCTGCTCAACAAATCGCGGATGTTCAAGTACGGCACCGGCGTTGAGGAGTTGCGCGAGCTGTCGCAGGCCTGTGAGAACAAACTGGCCACTCCGGTGCTGCTGTTCCGGTGGCTGGTTTTCAACCTGCTGGTCGCCAACGACGACTGCCACCTAAAGAACCTTTCCTTCTTGGTAACGCCAGGCCGGGTAGACCTCGCTCCGCACTACGACCTGCTAGCAACCGGCGTCTATCACACCCGAGCCTTTGCAGACGAGCAAGGGCATTGGCCGACAGTGCCGCTGGCCGTGCGGCTGTCAGAGGATGTCACTCGCTTCGACCAAGTCACGCCGGAAGCGGTTCTGGCAGCGGCGGCCACACTGGGCCTCCCGGTAAGGCTCGCTCTTCGGACAATCCAGGAAGTCGTCACACGGGTGCTGGTCGCCTTCGATACTGTCTATGCCGAGCAATATCCGGGGGAAATGGGGTTGATGGACCAGCTCAAGGCCAAGGGGTTCAAGTTGCCGGCGCTCGAAGCCCGGGACGAACCTGTAGTCCAGGAGGGGGGGGGGGCGGCCGCACAAGTTACTGCGCCAGAGCGGGCGCAGCAACTGAAGCTTCTTCGTGTGCTGCGGCACATCGTCCTACCAGAGATGGTGCCACGCCTGTTGGCATAGGACCGGGAAGAGGCGCGTCCTACGCCACAGACTTTACCCGGGCAGGGCACAGTTTCCTGCGACTGACCTTCGACCGCGCCACGCTTCATGCGAACGCCTCGGGGGCGAGTGTTGAGGGCGTAGTTTTGCCCCTCCGCAAAGGCGCAAAGGCACTCCAATGGGTCGTTCAACACGCGCACAGTTCTACGGATCAAGCAGGGGTCGAGCGCAGTCAGGCGCAGTGGCCCACCATCACAATGGTCAGACGAGCGTCGGACAAAGTAAAAAGCCCAGCTTTCGGCTGGGCTAAGTGCTTGATTCTTATGGTGGCTGGGGCGGAATCGAACCACCGACACGCGGATTTTCAATCAGCCCGCCACTCGATCGTTCAGACGGCCGCTGTGACGACGATCTCGACCTTCCATTCCGGCCGGGCCAGATTGGCCTCGACGGTGGCGCGCGGCGGCGCGTTGTCCTTGGCAACCCAGGCGTCCCAGGCGGCATTCATGCCGGCAAAGTCGGCCAGGTCCTTGATGAAAATTTCGGCGCGCAAGATCTTGCTCTTGTCGCTGCCAGCGCGCGCCAGCAGCTTGTCGATCGCAGCCAGCACCTGGGCGGTCTGGCCGGTGATGTCCTGGCTGGCGTCGTCGGGCACTTGGCCGGCCAGATAGGCCACACCGTTGTGCACGGCCATCTCGGAGATACGGGCGCCGACGTCGAATCGTTGAATGCTCATGGCTTGTTGTCCTTGGATTTGGAGGGGTGATGATGAGAATGGCCGCGCGGCTTGGAGCCCTCGCCGTGCGGGTGCTTCTTGCTCGCGCCGGCCGGCGGCGCTGCGGCCGAACCTTGTGCCTTTTGTCCGATCTTGCTCTCGGTGCCGTTCATCAGCTTCTTGATATTGGCAGCATGGCGCCAGATCAAGAGCAGACCCATCAGGCCAGCGCACAGCACGATGGGGCCGGCGCCCCAAATCAGCATCTGATAGAAGGGAGCGAACACCGCCGCGACCAGCGAAGCCAGCGAGGAGTAGCGGGAGAAATAGGCAATGATCAGCCAGGTGACCAAGGTGGCCGCCCCCAGCAGCGGGTTGATAGCCAGCAGCACGCCGGCCGCCGTGGCCACTCCCTTGCCGCCCTCGAAGCGGAAGAACACCGGCCACAGGTGACCCAGAAAAGCCGCCAGCCCCACCAGGGCCGCCGTGCCCTCGCTCAGGCCGAAGTCGGAACCGAACAGCAGCACCATCAGCACCGGCACATAGCCCTTCAGCGCATCGAACACCAGGGTCAGAATGGCGGCGGCCTTGTTGCCCGAGCGCAGTACATTGGTGGCGCCGGGGTTGCCCGAGCCGTAGCTGCGCGGGTCTGACAGACCCATCACGCGGCTGATGATGACGGCAAAGGACAGCGAGCCGATCAGATAGCCGGCCAGGATGGCCAGCAGGGGGTAGAGGGTATCTTGCATGGGCCGCTATTGTGCATCGGCGTCCAGTGCGCAATGGACACTGCGCAGAGGCAGCAAGTCGGGCAGGACCCGCGGATCAATGCCAACCAGATAGCCGCGCCGCCCGCCGTTGATGCAAATCTTTGGCAAGTCAAGGATCGTCGCCTCGACGAACACCGGCAACGCCTTGCGCGTGCCAAAGGGCGAGGTGCCGCCCACCATGTAGCCGCTGTGGCGCTGAGCCACCTCGGGCTTGCAGGGCTCGACCTTCTTGCAGGGGATCTGGCGCGCCAGCTCCTTCAGGCTGACCTGGCGGTCGCCGTGCATCAACACGATCAGCGGTTGGGCTTTCTCATCCTGCATCACCAGGGTCTTGACGACTTCGTGCTCCGGCACGCCCAGTTGCCGCGCCGACTCGGCCGTGCCGCCGTGCTCGACATAGTCGTAGACATGCTCGCTGAACGCAATCTTGTGCTGGCGCAGCAACTGGGTCGCCGGCGTCTCGCTGACATGGGGGGAGGACTTCTTGCTCATGACCGGAATTCTGGCCCATGCTCAGCCGGCCGGCTTGTACCGGATTGCGCCAGCGGCCCACCTGTCCTGCTCAGCCCTGCTGCAGGCGGATTTCTCCAGCCGGCGAGCTCGTTCAAGTCAGCTCGGCATTGGCGCCGATCCAAGGGGTCGTCACGATCGCAAGGTGAGCCGCTAGCGCAGCTGCGCCTGCAGCCAGCGCTGCAGATCCACCGCGCTCAGCGCGCCGGCCTGACGGGCGACCTCGCGGCCGCCCTGAAACAGCATCAGGGTCGGGATGCTTCGGATGTTGTAGGCCGCTGCGGTCTGCCGGTTGGCCTCGGTGTCGAGCTTGGCGAAGCGGATCAGCGGCTGCTGGGCGGCAGCCTGGGCGAAATGCGGGGCCATCATCTTGCAGGGGCCGCACCAGTCGGCCCAGAAGTCCACCAATACCGGCAACTCGGTCTTGCCGACAAAGGCGGCGAAGCTGGCGTCATTGAGATCGACCGGCCGCGCCGCCATCAGCTCGGCCCCGCAGCGGCCGCAGACTGGCCGGTCTTCGAGCTTGGCTTCTGGCACGCGGTTGGTGGCGGTACAGGCGGGGCAGACGAGGTGCATGGTGGGAAGGCTCCGATCAGACGCTGCAGCCTATCAGAGGGCATGGCGCCGGATTGCAAGCCGGCGCCAGCCCATTACCACGCCCGTCAGGCTCAAGCCCAGTCCGGCCAGGCTGAAGATCAGCATCCAGCCATCCCATAGCGGACGCAGCGCCAGCAACTGCGGCAGGTCGAAACTGTGCAGAAAGGCGAACAGCCAGCGCTCGGTGCGCTGGCGGCTGTTGCTGACTTGCAGCACGGCGCCGCTGGCCGGGTCCAGCACGATGTGGTGGGCCAGCGCATCGCCGAAGACCAGGCGCAGCGCCGGCAGCGGGCGTTCGCGCTGGCCGGTCATCGTGTGGGCCTCGCGGGCGTAGTAAAGGGCATCGTAGCCACGCAACCACTGGCGCTGCAGCAGCGAAGCGCCGGGCAGCATGGCGCGGGCCGCCGCCACCAGGCTCGCCTCGTCAATACCTGGCACCAAATCGCCCCGCGCGTCGAGCAGCCGCGCGCCGCTGGCGCTCTGAGCCCAGACATAGTGCGTGCCGCCGATGCGGCGCCACTCCAGCAGCCGCGCCTCGAAGCCCTGCTCGGCCAGCCGGGCCAGCACCAGATCGGCCGCTGGCGCCGCGCCGGCCTGCAGCGGGCCGCCGGCGTAGGCCTGACGATCAGGCTTCAGCCCTTGCGCCTCGAAGACCTTCCAAGGGTTCATCGACAGCAGGCCGCTGAGCACCCAGCTCAGCGCCAGCGTGCCGCCGAGCAGGCCGAGGATGTGGTGCCAACGCGCCATCCGGCCGCGATAGGGCGAGCGCGAGCCGCTCTTGTAGCGGCCCTTGAAGCGCCAGCGCCAGATGCCGACCACCAGGCCGCTGAGCCCCAGCGCGCCGCCGGCCACCGACAGCCAAATCACGATATCGGTCCACCAGGCATTCAACGCCCCGCCGCGGAAGAGGTAGAGCCAGTGCAGCCAGGCGCCCAGCCAGCCCCAAGTCCGCTCGGTCAGGCTGGCATCGCGCACCACCTCGCCGCTGACGCCGCTGACATAAAGCCAGCGGCCGTCCTCGACCGCCACCCGGTGCAGCGGCCGGTGCGCGTCGAGCGCACGCGAATGGGTCCAGGCATCTTCCTGCACCGGACCCAGGCTGCGCGCCGCCGCACCGTCGCCGGCGAAGTGCGCAGCCGCCGCCACGGCCTGGGCTTCGTCCACGCCGGTGATGCGCGCGCCGCTGCGCGCATCGACCGCCACGACGGTCTTGCCACGGGCATCGCTGAACAGATAGCGAGGCGCTCCGGCCACCGAGCTCAGCCGCCACTGCGTCGGCGCCCGGTCCACACTGGCGGCCCGCAGCGCCTGTTCCAGCGGCACGCAGCAGCCCTGCGCCGGCAGCGGTGCCAGCCCCTGCAACTGCTCGGCCGAGGTGAGCTTGGGATAGCCCACATACATCATCACCATGCCGGACAGGAACCACAGCGCCATCACCAGACACAGCGCGATGCCGGCCCAGCGATGCAGCAGATAGAGCCAACGCTTGAACTTTGTCTTCATGCTCAGAACTTCCAGTCCACCGCCAGGCTGACGCTGCGGGGCGCGCCCAGATAAGGCAGATTGCTGCTGAGGCTGGCTACATAGCGTTCATCGCCGAGGTTGTCGACGCGGGCCTGCAGCGTGGTCTGGCGGTCGATCTTGAAGGTGGCGCTGGCGCCGACGAGGTTGTAGGCGCCGTCCCAGATCGTGTTGGCGACATTGGCATAGCGCTTGCCGACATGGCGCCAGTCCATGCCCAGGCCCAGGCTCTCCAGCGGCTGCCAGTCCAGCGCGGCGCCGGCCACCCAGGTCGGCACATTCGCCGGGGTCTGGCCGGCGCGCGAGACCGTGCCTTCGGTGAAGGCTTTGTAGCGCGCGCGGGTGTGGCTCAGCTGTCCGCTCAGGCTCAGCTGGGCGCTGGGTCGCCACTGCAGCCTGAGCTCGGCGCCACGGCTGCTCTGCGCACCGACTGGCAGCACATTGCTGCTGTTGTTGGGGTCGGTGATGGAGAAGTTCTTGCGGCGCAGGTCGTACAGCGCCACGGTGGCCTGACCGCGCCCCTGGTCGAAGGCGAGCTTGCTGCCGATCTCGAGCTGGCGGCCGCGCGTCAGCTCGAAGCTGCGCAGCGCGCTGGCGCCGGCCGTGGCCAGCACGCCGGACGGCGGGTCGGCCGCGCTGCTGGTCTGGGCATAGACCTGCCAGTCCTTGCTGAGGTCCTTGACCAGACCCAGCCGGCCGGTCAGCGGCTTGAAGTCGGTCGTGAACAGGGCCGGATTGGTGGCTGTCACGGTGCGGTGGTTGCGCACATCCAGCGCGATGCGGTCCCAGCGCAAGGCGCTGACCAGGGCATAGCCGCCGCCCAGCACGGTGCGGTTCTCGACGAACAGCGCCAGCGTGCGCAGCAGATTGCTGGCGCCAGGGCTGTAGCCGGGCTTGATGCCCGGGGTGCTGTAGAAGTAGCTGGCGACGGGCTGGTAGGGATCGGTGGTGTCGAAAGGCCCGGCCACCGACAGCGGGAAGCGGGTCTGCTGGTTGAAGCTCCAGTCCAGGCCGGCCGCGAAGTCCGAGCGCAGACCGGCGATCTCGCTGCCGTGGCTCAGCTCGGTGCGGCTGCCCCAGACGCGCTGGTCATGGCGCTGCAGCAGCGCATCGCGGCGCTCGACTGCGCTGTTGCCGTTCTTGAAGACATAGGTCTCGACATTCTCGTAGTCGCGCAGCGCGTCGTAGAGGTAGAGCGTGTGGCTCAGCCGCGTGCGTTCGCTGACGCGCCACGCCAGGATGGAGCGGGCCCAGGTCACGTCCTGCTGGTAGCGGCCGTCGAGCACGTTGTAGTTGACGCCCAAGGTCGCCGCGTCGAAGTGCAGCTGGCCGGCGGGCACCGTGCCGTCGGCGGCGCGCAGCATCGGTGTGCCCCAGTAGGGTTGCATGACCTTCTCGTGCTGGCGCTCGACGGCCAGCGTGTGGGTCAGGCCCGCGCTCAGCGGCGCCAGCCAGGAGGCGCTGGCCTGCCAGGCCGTGCGCTCGCGGCCCTGGGTCCAGAGCGCGCCTTCGTTGCGGTTCAGCTCGACACGCAAGACCTGCTCGCCGAGACTGCGCTGCAGGCTGGCCGAGCCCTGGGCGCCGCGGTCGCCCAGGCCCAGGCGCAGGCGGCTGATGTCGCCGCCGCGATCCGCGATCTTGCTGATCACATTGATCGTGCCGCCCACCGCGCCCGAGCCGTTCAGAAAGCTCGAGGCACCGCCGATGGCCTCGACCCGCTCAACCAGCCAGCTGTCCAGCGGCCGCGCGGCGATCGCGTCGTACTGCACGCTGATGCCGTTGTAGAGCTGGGACAGCGAGCCCGAGCCGAAGCCGCGGTAGAACACGCTGCCGGCCGAGCCCGGCGGGTCGGCAAAGACCACGCCGGGCACGCTCTTGAGCACCTCCTGGGTATTGACATAGACGCGCCGCTCAATCTCATCGCGCGAGACCACGGTCACGCTAGCCGGGGTCTCGCGCAGGCTCAGGCCGAGCCGGGAGCTGCTGCCGGCGGCCTCGTCGAGATCGCTGCGCTGGGCGCTGCCGGTGACCAGGACCGGCTGCAGTTGTTCATGTTGGTGGGCGTGGGCACGGGTGCAGGCCAGCACAGCCAGCACGCTGATCAAATATTTTTTCATTGACGGACATGACAGAGGGGCCGGCCGCTGCAAGCAAGGCAGGGCCGGCGAAATCGGGCGAGGAACTACTGTCAGGTCGTCAGCGGGGGCGCGCGCGCCTGGGCGCTGGCCCAGACGGCGAGCAAGCGCGGGGCGCGCCAGAAAGCGAGCGGGCGCTCAAAGCCCAGGGTCGGCGAGGCGCCGGTGGGCAGGGTCGGCGGCGGGGCCGAGTGATCAACAGGCAACGTGCACAGCGGGCAATGCTCGCCCCAGGGGCTGCTCTTTTTTCCCAGCTCCAGCGGCGCCAGCGGATCCTCGGCAAGGACCGCCGTATCCAGGCGCACAAAGCCGGGGCCCTGCACGGTGCAGACTTCGACCCAGACGCTGTCGGAGCGGGTCTGCAGCGCATGGGCAAGACCCGGCACCAGAGCCGCCCACAGCAGCGCCAGCACGGCCAGCAAGGCCGTGCAGCGGTGGAAGGAGGTGTGGGCGCGCATCGCGAGAAGGATTCTAGACCCTGAGGTTCACTGCGCCGGGTCGCGGATCTCCCAGCGGACCGTGTCGATCTCGGCCAGCAGCTCCGGCGATAGCACCGTGCCCCAGGCCGCGATGTCCTCGTCAAGCTGGGCCTGGCTGGTGACGCCGATGATGGAGCTGGCGGTCTGCCAACGGCCATAGCACCAGGCCAGTGCCATGCGCGTCGGACTCAAGTCGTGCGCGCGGGCCAGCGCGTTGTAGCGCCGCGCGGCGGCGAGCGTCTCGGGCCGGGCCCAGCGCTGCTTCTTCATGCTCTCGAACAACGCGAGCCGGCCGGACGCCGGGTCGGCCAAGCCACTGGCGTCGTACTTGCCGGTCAGCGTGCCGAAGGCCAGCGGCGAGTAAGCCAGCAGCGAAACCTGGTGGCGGTACAGCGCCTCGTCGAGCCCGTTCTCAGGCACGCGGTTGACCAGGCTATAGGCATTCTGCACCGAGACCACGCGCGGCAGACCGTGCTGTTCCGCCAGATGGATGAACTCGGCCACGCCATACGGCGTTTCATTGGACAAGCCGATGTGTCGCACCTTGCCGGCCTTGACCAACTGGCCCAGCGCTTCGAGCTGGGCCAAGATGGGCGTGACTGGCTGGTCCTTGGCCGGCTCGAAGAACTGCCCGCCGAACATCGGCACATGGCGGGCCGGCCAGTGGATCTGGTAGAGATCGATATGGTCGATCTGCAGGCGCTGCAGGCTGGCCTCGCAGGCGGCGATGATGTCGGCGGCCGTCAGATCGGGCGAGCCCTGGCGGATCCAGCCGTAGCCGCGCGAGGGGCCGCTGACCTTGGTCGCGATCACCAGCTTCTCACGCAGGCCCGGCCGGCGGCTGAGCCAGCGGCCGATGATGCGTTCGGTATCCGCAAAGGTCTCGGCGCGGGCCGGCACCGGGTACATCTCGGCCATGTCAATGAAGTTGATGCCCTGGGCCACGGCGCTGTCCAGCAAGGCATGGCTGGCGGCCTCGTCGACCTGCTCGCCGAAGGTCATCGTGCCCAGGCAGATCCGGCTCACGCGCAAGTCCGAGCGGCCCAATGTGGTGAATTCCATCTTTCTTTACTCCTGGCTCCTGCGGCATGCAGGCCTGATCAGGCGGCAGTGTGCCGCAAGTCGCGGTCGGCCATCGCCGCTCGCTATGCGCCCGAATATTTTTTGCTTTACATCTATTTTTTATTGTTTTACAGTAAATTTCTTGTCAACACATGGCCACCATGAGCACCCACACCAGCCATTTCGGCGGCCAGCGCCGCATCCAGGGCCTGATACGGCTGGTGCGCCTGCTCGCCTTGGTGGGAGGTGCGGCCCAGCTGCTGCTGCCCCTGCTGTTCTGGAGCCAGCCGGAGTGGGTGGCCAGGGTGGCACGCCAGGAATGGGGCTCCAGTGCCGCCAACCTGCAACTGGACGGAGGCTCCCGCCTGGCCGGACTCGCGGCCTCGGCGCTGCCGGCCCTAGTAGGCGCCTGGGCGATGTGGCAGGTCTGGTGCCTGTTCGGCTGCTATGCGCGCAGCGAACTGCTGGCGCTGGCGCCGGTGCGTCATCTGCACCGCCTGGGCCTGGCACTGGTCGGCCTGGCGCTGGCGATGCCGCTGGGCCAGACCCTGGCTCTGCTGGCCCTGACCCTGGGCAATCCGCCCGGTGAGCGCCAGCTCGCGTTGACACTATCGTCCGAACACTATCTGTGCCTGCTGTTCGGCCTGATGCTGCTGGCCATTGCTGCGGTGATGCGAGAAGCGGTGCGAGTGGCAGACGAGAACGCCGAGTTCATCTGAGACAGGCAAGCGGCATGCCCATCCTCGTGACCCTGGACCTGATGCTGGCGCGGCGCAAAATGCGCTCGCGCGAGCTGGCCGAGCGCATCGGCATCACCGAGGCCAATCTCTCGCTCTTGAAATCCGGAAAGGTGCGCGGCGTGCGCTTTGAGACGCTTGCCCGAATCTGCGAGGTGCTGGAATGCCAGCCCGGCGATCTGCTGGGCTATGAGAGCGGCCCAGCAACGCCGGCCCAGGGTCCGGACGCATGATCAAGCGCCTGGCCCGGCCCGCGCTGCTGCTGGTGCTGCTGATCCACGGCCTACTTTGGCTGCTGCTGACGCAGGGGAACTCGTCCGCGCCTGCGCACAAAACCGAGCGGCAGCTGATCAGCCTGCGCCTGCAGCCCCTGGCCCGGCCGGCTGCCCGCCCTCAGCCGCCTGCTGTCGCGCCAAGACCGATCAGCATCACGCAGCCGCGTGCCGCAGCGCGGGCGATGCCCGACACGATCAGCGCGCAGCCACCTGCGGTCAACATCCCGCCCGAAGCCCTCGCCGCCAGTCCATCTGCCACGCCGCCTGCCTCCGCCCCCTTGCCCTCGCTGCTCGACAGCGAAGCGACGCGGCGCGCGGTGCGCCAGGCCGCGCTGAGCGCCCCCGAGGCGGCACAGGCGAAATCCCTGCCCGAGACCACCCAGCAACGACTGGGCCATGACATCGCCAGGAGCGCCGACGGCGACTGCCTGAAAGGCGAGTTCGCAGGCGGCGGCATGGGGTTGCTCAGCGCACCCTTTTGGCTGCTGGCGGAGGCGCGTGGCAAGTGCCGCCGCTGAACAGACAGAACATTCGACACGGAGTTGCCCATGACCAAGCCGATCTGGCTGCTGTACTTCATTGCCCTGCCCGCCGCACTGGCGCAGGCGCAGACGCAGCCGCCCGCCCAGCTCGACACCGTCCAGGTCGGCCTGGTGCGCGATCCCGCCGCGATGCCTTACGAGCGCATGAACACGATGCTGCAGGGGCTGAAGAAGTACGGCCAGGGCCTGATCGTGATGGACTTCAAGCTCGGCCCCAAGACCTTCACGGCCCAGCCCGCGCCGAAGCTGGCGGTGGCCCATGAGGAAGGCTATCTACCGATCAAGGTCGACGCCGAGGGCCGCTTCGAGCTGCCCTTGCTGCCGCCGGAGCAGGCCAAGGGGGCGGAGCTGGCCAGCAATATCCCGCGCGGAGCGGCAGAGATGCAGGGCCGCATCCGCCTGACCACGCCACCCGACCAGCTGAGCATGGCCACGGTGCGCCGTATCACCGGCATCGCCCGCACCCTGCGCAGCGAGCTGCTGCCCTGGTATGCGCGCTGGCTGTTCCCGCAGATCCAGGGCGTGCGGGTCTGCAGCGCCGAGGCGACGTGGGAGATGGAGTGGCGCGACGAGCAGGGCCAGTTGCTGGGCCTGCCGCTCGCGGCCGAGCCCAAGGATCGCGACCCCGACGCGCCCAAGGACAAGCCCAGCCCGCCCTGCACCACGCTGACCGGCGCCGAGCCCTGGCCCGACGCGGCACGCCTGGTGGCGCCGGCCGATGCCCGACTCAGCGTGCGGCTAACGAGCTCGCGGGCGCAGTAGCCGGAACCCGGCGATGACCGGGGCATTTGAATGCAAAACTGCAGATTGCATGCAAAGAGTGCATTCGAGGCGATCGCCTTGGCCATGCTCTGCGCGTAGCTTCAGATGATATTCACCTCTCCCTGCGCGTGCGCGCGGCTCTAAATTGCCAGAGCCGGGAGGCCGAGGTGTGCGAGATCCTGGAGGCTGCCATCAACACTCAGGGCCGCCTGAAGCTGGGTTCGCTGTCGGCTGATTTAGGCCGTCGGTCCAAGTTGAGCGATGCGGAACTCGCCGTGTTCGAGCGTACGCGTGACAAGAACAACGCCCAAGCCCCGGGCCTCGGATGATCATGCTCGACATGAGTGTGATGTAGCAACCGTTGCGCCACCCGTCCGAGCCACGGGTCAGCGAATGAACTGACGCCAAAGCGATGGAAGCCCTGTTCCTTGGCGCCATCACGGTGGCGCAGTCGCCGACGGGCGTCGCGCTGCTTCCGATCGGCCAGTGACGCACGCGGCTTCAAGAAAACCTGGAAAAGCGCGTGCTGCCCCCGTTCGCCGGCCGCATGCTGCCCTTTGATCCGCCCTGCACAAAGGCTGGTGCGGCCCTGATGGCCAAGGCCCGCAGTGCGGGCCCGGCCATTGCCTCGGCCCAAGGCTATTTCGGGGCGATCACAGCATCCCATGGCTTCGCCGTTTTCGCTCGGAACACCGGTCCTTTCGAAGCCGCTGCAGCGTCCGACATCAACCCATGACAGGCGTGATCTGCCGCGCCGCCGCCCGCTCCTGCTCCTGCCGCCGCAAAACGCCACGCTGCAGCTTGCCGGTGGTGGTCATCGGCAGGGCCTCAATGAACTCGATCTCCTTCGGGTATTCGTAGGGCGCGAGCCGGCCCTTGACATGGGCCTGCAGCTCGGCGATCAGCGCCGCCGAGCCCTGCTGCCCCGCAGCCAACACCACATAGGCCTTGACCAGGGCACCGCGCTCGGCATCAGGCTTGGGCACCACGGCAGCGTTCGCCACCGCCGCATGCTTGACCAGACAGTTCTCGATCTCGCTCGGGCCAATGCGGTAGCCGGCCGACTTGAAGACATCGTCGCTGCGGCCCTGGTACCAGAAATAGCCGTCCCTATCCTGCACCGCCATATCGCCGGTGCGGCACCAGCTGTCATCGGGATCGCCGGTGAACTTGGCTCGCGTAGCGTCCTCACGGCCCCAGTAGCCCAGGAAAAACACCGGATCGGGATGACCATGCACATCGCGCCGGTGTACCGCTACATCGCCGGCCACGCCAGGGGGACAGGTCTTGCCATCGGCGTCGATCACTGCGACGCGGTGGCCCGGATAAGCCCGACCCATGCTGCCGGGCCGGGCCGGCCAGAAGCGGCTGCAGTTGCCCACCACATAGTTGATCTCGGTCTGGCCGAACATCTCATTGACCGTCACACCCAGTTGCTCGCGGCAGTAGGCGAACACCGCATCGCCTACCGCCTCGCCGGCGCTCATGATGGCTTCGAGCTTAAGCGCATAGCGTTCACGCGGCCTCGGCAGCGCCTTCATCATCGCCTTCAGCGCGGTTGGGAACAAAAAGGTGTGGGTCACGCCGTGCGCGGCCATCAGCTCGAAGGCCTTGTCGGGCGCAAAGCGGCCCTGGTAGGCGACGATGGGCCTGCCGAAGTACAGCGTTGGCAAGAGCGCATCCATCAGCCCGCCGGTCCAGGCCCAGTCGGCCGGGCTCCAGAACACCGCCTGCGTGCCCTTGCCGGGCGCGGCCGGATCAAAGCCGAACCAGTTCTGGCTGGCGACAAAGCCGCTCAGATTGCCAATCAAAGCGCAGTTAGGGATCAGCGCGCCCTTGGGCGGGCCGGTCGTACCGCTGGTGTAGATCAGCACGGCGGCTTCGTCGGCCTTGGTCCGCTCGGCCGTGAAGCGGGCGTCCTCGGCCTGCAGCGCGGCCATCCAGCCAATCTCGTCACAGTCTGCCTGGCAGTCGCCGACGACGATCAGATGGCGCAGCGCCGGGCAGCGCGCACGCACGCTGCGCAGCGCCTCCAACGCCCCGCACTCGACCAGGGCCAGCACCGCACGGCTGTCCTGCAGCCGGTACTCCAGCGCCTCGGGGCCGAACAGCATGGACAGCGGCATCGCCACCGCACCGAGCTGGCTGATCGCGATCTGGGCCACCGCGGTCTCGAAGCGCTGTGGCAGCACCACCGCGACCCGGTCGCCGCGCCGCACACCCAGGCGCCGCAGCGCATTGCTGAGCCGGTTCGCGGCGCGCTGCAGCTGGCCGTAGCTGTAGTGCGCACGACAGCCGCTGTCGCTGTCGAACAGCACGGCCGTGGCCTCCGGCGTGTCGCGGGCCCAGCGCCCGCAGCAGGCCTCGGCGATACTGAAAAACTCGGGCACCTGCCAGCGGAACGCGCTGTGCAAGGCCGTGTAGGCGTCGTTCTTGTGGGTGCTCATCCGGCCTCCGCCTCGTGGCAATGAGCCGCTGAGGGTAGCGAGCAGCGACGCCAGCGGCCTCATGGCTTACCCTAGCGCCATGAAAAGCCCCAGCATCTATCACAACCCGCGCTGCTCCAAGTCCCGCGAGGCACTGGCCCTGCTTCAGGCCCGAGGCCTGAACCCCTTGGTGATCGAGTATCTGAAGACACCACCCGATGTTGCCGAGTTGCAGGGCCTGGTGGCCCTGCTGGGCCTCCCGGCCCGCGAGCTCCTGCGCAGCAGTGAGGACGAGTACCAGCGCCTGGGACTGGCCGACCCGTCGCTGGGCGAACTGGACCTGTTGGCGGCGATTGCCGCCCACCCCATCCTGCTGCAGCGCCCCATCGTCGTGCAGGATCGGCGTGCGCTGATCGCCCGGCCGCCGGAGTTGCTGCTAGGCTGGCTCTGAGCCGCGGTGCCGAGGGCTGCTGGCCGCCAGCAGCCGGATGGCCGACTGCTCCCGAGCAGCGGACGCCCTGCAGCCGTGCCGCATCGAGCGGGTGGCCGGCCCTCAGCCGCAGGCAATTGTCAAACTGCGTGCCCATGCTGAAGACCGCGCCGGCACGAAGCTGTAGCCCCGGCACCGAGTCTCTTCAAGTAGCGCGCAGGCGTCCAGGCCGCCGGGCAATGTAACCCACAGCACATAGCCGCCATCCGTGCTGCTGACCCGCGTGCCCGGCGGAAAGTGGGCCAGCACGGCCTCGCGCCAGGCCTGCAGCTGGGCGCCATTGCGGAGGCGACGCTGCTGAACCTGCTGATGTTCGGTGTTGCCGCAGTCGCCGCCTGGCGCATAGCCGCGTCGCCCTTCCCGGTCGCACGCGCGGCCTGCAGTGGCTGGTTCGCTGAAATGACGGCCGGCATGCGCTCCAAATGGGGCGTGCCGCTGAACCGCTGGTGGACAATAGTCGAGGCCTTGATGTTGGTGTTCGTGCTACCGGCCACCGGCCTGCTACTGCCGCTGCGCCTGCAGCCGCTGGGTCTGTCGTCGCTGTGCTTCGGTGCCTGCGCGGCGGCCCTGTCGCTGGGTCTGCTGGTGAGGGTGGCCGACATGGCAGACGCACTGATCGCCCGCATGGCGGCCGGGCATATCGCGGCAGCGCAACTGGCCGCGGCGACGGCGGCGGCCGGCGTGCTGCTGCATTTTCCGCTCGGCCAGGTCCATCTGCTGCTGGCGGCGGGCTTCTTGCTCAGCGGCGCGTTGCTGCTGGCAGTGCCGCAGTTGCCGCGCTTCCTCTTGCTAGACCATGCCGAGGAGAAGAACTGGTACGGGCCTCAGCACCCCGATGCCTTCGCGCGGCGGCGCTGACGGATCGCCCGGCCTCGGCCGGCCTCAGCAGCAGCGCTTGCCGGCGGTCTTACTGCTCAGCGTCGGCGGGTTCTCCTGGCCCGGCGGGTTCAGCGGCAGATACTCCTTCTCCGTCGCGGCGGTCACCAGGATCAGGCCTTGGCGCAGCTTGTCGTGGGTGACGTCGATGGTCGCCATATAGACAGGCGCCAAAAGGCGCTGAACCTTGCGCTTGGAAAGGCTCAGATAGCCGAAGCGCAGGCCGTCGCGGCACTCGAAGTCGATCTGGCTGTCTTGCTTGCCGCGCTGCAGCTCGAACTTGGCCTGCAGCTGGCTCAGTAACTGGCGAACCGCGCGCTCCGGGTGCAGCGGCTTGGCGCGCTCCAGCGCTTCGCCACCGGGACTGCGCAGCAGGGTCGAGAGCATGTCGAACTCGCCGTTGCCGGCGATCTGCAGCGCCGCCGAGGCGGGGCCCAGCACCGGGATGCCCTCGATGTGGTGCCGGAACGCACCGATCGCGCGGCACAGCACCGGCTCGCTCTGATGCCCGCTGCGGTCCGTAGCGGCCGCCTTGATCTGCCACAGCCGCTCGAAGCTCAAAGCCTCGCCGCGCCCTAGCGAGTCATGCAGGCCCAGCGACTGCAGCAGCTTGGCGGTGTGATCGGCGAGTTGCTGCTTGGGCTGGGCCTCTTTGAACAAAGCCTCCATCGGCGCCAGCCCGCTGCTGAGCTTGACCGCGCCGCTGGCGTGATAGAGCACGGCCCTGGCGCCCTCGCTCAGACGCACCAGCGTGTGGTCGTCGAAAGTCTCCCACTGGCCGCGTTCGAAGTTCTGGTCGCAGGCCTCGCTGCTGCCCTTGAGTAGCTTGCGAAGACGGCGCTGCTGCTCGTCGACCGAGCTTCGACGCAGCTCCAGAATGGCCAGCTCGGCGGGCAGCTCCTGCTTGAAGGAGGCCGCGAGCGATTCCATCAGTTGATTGATGTCCATGATTGTTGATGTCCGGTAAGAAGTTTGTTGAACGCTTCAGGCTTCGGCTCTCAGCCCTCGGTCCAGCGCCACAGCAAGCAGGCCTGGCGGCTGGGCGGCAGATCGGGCACGACGCTGCCATGGCCCCACAGATGGTCACGATTGAGCGCGCTGAGGTCCCAGCGAACATTGCCGTTGTTCCAGGTTGCAGCGTCGCCGACGCAGACGGTGATCGGGTGGTTGTCAACGGCCCAGTCGGAGACACCGTCATGCCAGGCATGCGAGACGGAGTCGCCATGCACCAGGTTGTGCGCCACATCCTCGCCACACTCGTCGGTGGTCCAGGCGTCGTACATGTTCTCCCAGGCACCGCAGTAGATATGCAGGCCGCCGAAGATGTTCCACAGCCCGGCCACGTTGTTGCGATCCACCGTCTTGCAGGAATAGGCCATCACCCATTCGGCATTCCAGTTCTCGCCCAGCTGCCAGTCGCCCGAGAAGGTGAACCAGCCGGTCTGCGGCGTGTCGTAAAGCATCAGGGCCTGGCCGTCCGCAGTGTGGTTGCCATGGGTCTCGATCCAGAATAGATCGACATCGTCGACCCAGCTCCGATCACCGCCGCCGCGGTCGTTGTCACGGATATCGGTCTCCCAGCAGTCGGTATTGGCCCAGTAGAACGCGCGGCCATGGCCGGCGCTGCGCAGCTTGCTGTCAAAGCCGTTGGCGCGATTGAAGGTGTAGGTCAGGTCACTCGATGTGGTCACGCCGGCGGCGCGGGCGTGGTTGCAGTAACGAATGGCTTCGATGCCGAATCTGGCCATGGGTGCCTCCTTGAGAGTAGCAGCCGGCAAGAGCGCCGGCTTGCTGTGCAGACTAGACAGCGGGCCACGTCCGCTCAACGATCAAGCTTGGGGGGGTCATGCTTCTAGGGGCCCTGCTCTCACTAGCCCGCAGGACGGATTGCCCCGATCGCGCCGGACGCACCGCGCAACACCCTTGTCCATCGGATGCGTTGCGCCGGGCAGGCACCTAGTGTCCGACCAAGCCGAACATGGATCGGCAGGGAGTCGCAATGAGCACGGAATCAAGGTTGGGTGGCAGCGGGCTGCTGAGCAGCGGTTGGCTGGCGGGTTGCTACTGGCGGCCGGTGCCTTCGTGCTGCGCGAGCCGCTGCTGCAGAGCACGCGGCAGGCCGACAACGAGCCGCGCATCGAGCAGCGCTTTGCGGTCCAGGATGTCGACGCACGGCTGTGGCATGCCCTGCTGGGTTCGGTGACGCCCGCCCGCGACGAGCGTTTACACAAGCTCGGCCGGGTCGAGCAGCAGAAGCTGAAACGCAAGCATCAAGGCTTGGCCGCCTTCAAGCGAGAGATCGCCACACATCTGTCGGCGGGCGACCGGGCCGGCCGCATCATCGTGCTGGCGACGATGATCTCAGGTGGTCCCTATGCCGAGTCGGTCGAGAGTCGGCGGCGTATGCGTTTTGCCGTGCTGGCGGCACTCATCGCGGCCGACTACGCGCCAGCCGACACTGAGCATCTGGGCTAATTCCTGCCATAGAGCCAGCCGCCGCGCACGCTGCCCGAGGCCGTGCCTTACAAATGGTTCAAGCCACTGCCGGGCCGCCAGCCCGCAGCCCACCCGGTGCTGGTGCTGTGGCTGGACAACGACCCGCTCTACGTAGAGCCTTTCGATACTTGGCGAGATTTACTCCGCCAGCTCGAGCCCGGTGCGCCGATCGCTAAGCCCTCGCGGCGGCTGTGGTGCGCGCTGGGTCCGATGGGGTCGGACAAGCTGCACGCGATGGTACGGAACAGAGAAGACAAGAGTATCAAGATAGACCACTTCAAGGGCTGGGACCTGCGCTTTTACTCGCTGGCCGCGACGGTATCCGACGCCAAGCTGCTGGAGGACACCTGGCGCGCGCGCAACGAAACCCTGGGTGCCAATTTTCAGCGCAAGGGCATCACGCTGCTGCACACCATCGGTGACGACAAGTCGCTGGCTGCCAGTCCGGTGAACGAGCTGGGGATGCGGGGTCTGAAAATGCGCGCCAGTCCCAAGCCCGGTGGCAACAGCGAGGCCCGCCAGGAGCGCGACCGCGAGATCTGCCGCGTCCGGACCCAGCATGCCGACTCGCCGCATCAGATCGCCATCGTCGCCGAATGGGAAACCTTGTACGGCCGCAGCCTGCGGCGCGAGTTCCGCATCGCCGAAGACGAGGACAAAGGTTCCTGCGTCAACCGCTTCCACAATGTCCGCGGCCTCGACGGCCTGATGCCCGAGCACGGCAGCGCGCCGTCGACGAGCGGCGGTGCGAAGGACGGCAACGCCGCCAAGGACGCCGGGCGCCGCAGCGACGGCAGCTTTATCGAGCGCGCCGATGGCCAGAGCCAGTACGACTACCTGCGCCGGCTGGCAGTGCGGCAGCGCGAACGCGACCGTAAAGTGCATGCCGGCGGCGTCGACGGCGCCGGTCTGCGCGCCATCGGCGTGCTGGGCAATGATGTGCACGATAAGCTGCTGGAGCTGCTGGAGCTGCAGGCGCTGCGCGAGCGCATCTAGACGCTCGACGAAGGCGCCTTCTCACCGTTCTCGCAGCAGCCGCTGCTCAAGCCGTGCTACTGCCCTTCGCGACGCTGGGCGGCTCCAGCCTGCTGGACTTCCTCGCGATGGCGAATATCTAAGGCCCGGACCTCAGGCCTTCGAGGCCAGTCGCAGGCGTGCCTCCAGCTCCTTGGTCGCGGTGATGTCGACAAAGGTGATCACCGCGCCGTCGATAACGTTATCGAGGCGCCGGTAGGGCATGATGCGCACCGAGAACCAGCGCTGATCGCTACTCAGGATCTGCTTCTCGGAGAACACCAGCGTGCGCAGCGTCTCGTGCGCGTCCTCATGCAGGTCGGGGTACTGCAGGCTGGTGGTCAGGTCGCTGAGCGGCCGGCCGATGTCGCTGTCGCGCAGATTGATCAGCTTGGATGCACGCTCGGTGAAGCGTCGCACATTCAGGCCCTGGTCCAGGAAGAGCATCGCGATATCGGTGCTGTTGAGCAGATTCCTCATATCGCTCTGCGCCAGCGCAAGATCGTCAAGCTTGGTCTGCATCTCGGCATTGACGGTTTGCAGCTCCTCGTTCATCGACTGCATTTCCTCCTTTGAGGTGGTCAACTCCTCGTTCGCCGATTGGAGCTCTTCGTTGGTGGACTGCAGCTCCTCGTTCGCCGACTGCAGCTCCTCCTTCGTCGCCCGCGCCTCCTCTCGCAGTGCCTGGATCTCGTCGCGGCACTGCTGCAGCTCGGCCGAGACGTCCGGGACGGGCGGCGTCTTGCGCCGGCCGCGGCCGGCCGGCAGCGCGGCGACATCGCGGAACACAATCATCACCATGCCCTGCAGCACCCCGGGCTCGCGCACCGCCTGCACCGTCACATCGACCGTCTGCACGCCGGGCATGGCCGGCAGGTGCAAGCCGCGCAGCAGCACCGGCTCGTCTTGCAGAACCACCTGGCGAAGAGCCTCGCTGACCGGCGCGCGCAGGCCCTCGCGCACCATTGCATGGAAGTTCCAGTTGGCCTTGCCGGATGCCGGTTCCAGATACTTGCCGGTGCGACCGCTGATGTAGACGATGTCGCCGGCCGGGCTCACCACCACGGCCGGCGGCGCATGCACCTGCAGCAGCAGATGGTCGGCCGCCACCTGCAGGCTCTCGGGGTTCTCGGGACCCGCAGCGGGGGATTGGCTAGAGCTCAAGACGGACTCCTGGCTGAGCTTTGTAAGAGGGGGGAACGACGTCATCATGAATTCGCTGCCGGCGACAGCATGGTCCTGGCGCAGGTACAGACGCAGCTTCGAGTCGATCGCGCCAAACAGATGGGTGAAGCGCCCCACTGTTTCGGAGCTGCCCAGCAGCAGTACACCGCCGGGCCGAAGGCTGTAGTGAAACAGCGGTAGCAGCCGGCGCTGCAGCGCCGCGTCGAAGTAGATCATCAGATTGCGGCAGCAAAGCAGGTCGAGCTTGGTGAACGGGGGGTCCAACAGCACATCGTGCTGTGCGAACAGCACGCTGTCGCGGATGCTCTTGCCTATGCGATACCCACCCTCGTGCACGGTGAAGAAGCGCGCCAGCCGCTGCGGCGAGATCTGCTCGCGCAGCGCAGCCGGGTACTGGCCCCGGCGCGCGCTGCCAATCGCGTCCGGGCTCAGGTCCGACGCAAAGATCTGCAAGCTGCAACTGCGGTGTTGGGGCAGGCGCTGCACCACTTCGGCAAACACAATGGCCAGCGAGTAGGCCTCCTCGCCAGTGGAGCAGCCGACCACCCAGGCGCGCAGCTGGGTCTGGCCGGCGCGGCGCGCCAGCAGCTCCGGCAGCGTCTGCTCGGCCAGTTGCTGCCAAACAGGGCCATCGCGGAAGAAGCGGGTCACCCCGATCAGCAGTTCCTTGAACAGCAGCTCCACCTCCTGCGGGTTCTCACTGAGGAAGTCTGCATAGCCGGCCATGCTCGTCAGCGCGTGGATTGCCATGCGCCGCTCGATGCGGCGATGCAGGGTGCTGGGCTTGTAGAGCGAGAAGTCATGTCCGGTGCGCTGCCGCAGCAAGCCGAAGATGCGCTGCAGATCCCCGGGCTGAGCGGCCGACGCCGGCTCGCACGCCAGCCAGGACAGGATGCGGCCCGGCAGCGCCTGCGGCGGCTCGACCAGAGTCACGCAGCCGGTGGCGATCGCGCTCTTTGGCATCGCATCGAACTGCGCGGTCTCGGGCGCCTGTGCCGCACCCAGCCCGCCCACCGCATGCACGGCCTGCAGCCCCAGCGTGCCGTCGGCCCCCATGCCTGACAAGACCACCGCGATGGCTTGCCGCCCCTGCTCACGGGCCAGCGAGGAGAACAGCACATCGACGGGCAATCGCAGACCGCGCGGCTCCGAGGGCGGGGCCAGTTGCAGCCGCCCGCCCGCCACGCTCAGCTCGGTGTTCGGGCCGATTACGTAGACGCTGTCGGGCACTATGAGCTGCTGCGCCTGGGCCTGGCGCACCGGCAGCACCGTCACCCGCTGCAGCAGCTCGGGCAGCAGCGCCTTCTGCGTCGGATCGAGATGCTGGACCACGATATAGGCCAGGCCGCTGCGCGCCGGTACCTGGGCCAGAAATTGCTCTAGCGCCACCAGCCCCCCGGCCGACGCGCCCAGCCCGACGATGCGGGGGCAGACGGCGGCACTCTGGGGTGGGGATGTGGGCACGACGTCCGATGGACTCATGGGGGCGCGAAGAAAATGGCGGCGCGGCGAGTATCCCCCGGCGCCCAGGCGGGTCAGAGGGGCGGCAGCAAGCGATCGCACTCTCGGCGCACCACCCGGTAGCACTCGCAGGCCCGAGCTTCCAGTCCCTGGCGGTCCAGCACGGTGATATGGCCGCGGCTGCCCTCGATCAGTCCCAGCTCGCGCAAATGGCCAGTAGCCTCGGTGACGCCTTCGCGGCGCACTCCCAGCAATCCGGCAATGGTTTCGTGGGTGATCACCATCTCATTGCCTCTCAGGCGGTCCAGGCTCAGCAGGAGCCAGCGGCAGAGCTGCTGCTCCAACCCGTGGCGCCGGTTGCACACCGCCGTCTGCGCCATCTGCGTGATCAGGGCCTGGGTGGAGCGCAGCAGCAATTGGGTCAGCGCACCGCCGCGATGAAACTCCGCCAGCAGCGGCACCGCCTTGATGCGCCAGGCCTGACCGGCACATTGCACGAAGGCCCGGCCGGGCATGCTTCCGCCGCCCATGAACAGGGCAACGCCAACCGCTCCTTCGTTGCCGACGACCGCAATCTGCGTGGCCGCGCCGTTTTCGGTCGGGCACAGCAGGCTGACCACGGCGCTGATCGGGAAATACAAATACTTCAGGTCCAGGCCGGGCTCCTGAATCACTTGGCCATAGCGCAGCTGCACCGGCTCCAAGTCGGCCCAAAGGCCTTTCTGGTCGGCCTCGCTGAGCGCCGTCAGCAGTCGGTTGGCCGGCGTCTCGGGCTCGCAAGCGAGCAACGGGCGGGCGAGTGCATGTCCCATCGCAGGCAGGCCTCCGGGCCACTCAGGCGCGCAGCGCTGGCATGGGCGCCGCACGCAGGCCGGCACTCTCAACCATGGCCTGCAGCGCATCGCCGCGCTGCTCGGCGCGGCACAAAGCCTCGCTGAGCTCCAGCAATTGCTGTTCCATCTGCTCATGCTGCAGATCCAGTTCCACCTGATGCACTTGCAACTCGTGCAGCAGCTTCAGCGCGTCGGCCGCACTGGCCGGATCGCTGGCCAGACGGTGCAGCAGGCTCAGGGCCTGCGCACTGCTACTCCACCCCAGGGTCTTGGGTGCCTGGCCGCCGTGCAGGCGTGCCTCGGCATGCTGGCGCAACTCTGATAGCTTGCTCGGGTCAACTGCATGCATGGACATTTAGTCCTCCCTGGGATTGCGTTGCACGAGAACCGTGATAGTACCCCCCACAAGACGCACTCAAGCTGGGGCAGCGCCCAATTGCGCCTTTAAATACTTCAGAAAGGCCTGGGCCGCATGCGAGAGCGTACGGCCCATCAAGGTCTGCACCACGATGTTTCGCAAGTCCAAGCCGCGGTCGCGCAGGCGCACGCAGGCCAGTTCGCCGCGGTCGACCTGGTAGCGGATCGAGATCTCGCCCGAGATTGTCACGCCCTCCTCCTGGTGACGCAGAAAGCCGAACAGGCTGCCGATGTAATTGCTGGTCAGGATGGGCGCGACGTTCAGGCGCTGGCGGCTACAGGCGATATCGAAGAGCTGGCGCACCGTGGTGTCCTGCTCTGGCAGCGCAATCGGATAGGCCAGCAGTTGCGACAGGCCGACCTGCTTGAAGCGCGTCAGCGGATGGCCGGCGCGCATCACCGCCAGCACTGGCGAGGGTTGTGAGTGCTCGACCTTCAGGTCCTTCTCGGCACTACGACTCATCGTGATGCCGATGTCGGCATCACCCTGCAGCACCCGGCGCGTCGCCTCGGCCGGCGGGTCGACCGAGAGATGGAACTGGATGCCCGGATGCTGGCGCGAGAAGTCGGCGATCAAGCGCGGCATGAACTCCATCGAGAAGCCCTCCGTCGAGGCCAGGTGCACGCGGCCGCGCTGCATGCCCTTGAGCGCCTGGATGTCGTGCACCGCGCGCTCGGCGTCGTGGGCCGACTTCAGTGCATGCACGGCAAGCACCTCACCGGCTGCACTAGGCACCATGCCACGCGCATGGCGGTCGAACAGGCTTGCACCCAGCAGGTCCTCCAGCTGGGCGATATGGCGGCTGATCGAGGAGCCGGCGACGTTCAGGCGCTGCGAGGCTTCGCTGATCGATCCGCACCGGATCACCTCAAGGAAATAGCGCAGCGCGGTGTCCTGCAGCTGGCGGGCAACGAGGGGATTGTTGGACATCAGGGTTAACGCTTGCCTTGCCTTTTTGGCATCGCAGCTCTCGAAATTTTGAAATGGCGCAAAGCTTGCGCTGCCCGCATTCTTGCCGACATCGCGATGTTTTTCGCTCGAACTGACGAAGGAATCGACCGCCATGCGCCTGACTGCTATCGCCGCCCTGCTGATGTGCTCCATGCTTGCCGCCCATGCGGGCAAGGCCAACGACACCCTGGTCTACGCCTCGGACAACGAGGTCGAGAACGTCAGTCCTTATCACAACAATATGCGTGAGGGCGTGATCCTGGCAAACATGGCCTGGGACACGCTGATCCACCGCGACCTGAAGACCGGCGAGTACAAGCCGCAGCTGGCCACCGCTTGGAAGTGGGAGTCACCGACCGCCCTGCTGTTGACCTTGCGGACCGGTGTCACTTTCCACAACGGCGACAAGTTCTCCGCCGACGATGTCGTGTTCACCTTCAATACCGTGACCGGCCCCGACGCCAAGATCGCGACGCGCCAGAACACCGACTGGATCAAAGACGTGGTCAAGGTCAGCGAGACCCAGGTGCGCATCAACCTGAAGACTCCCTTCCCGGCCGCGCTCGAATACCTGGCCGGCCCGACCCCGATCTATCCGGGCGCCTACTTCAAGAAGGTCGGCCTGGAAGGTTTCAGCAAGGCCCCCATCGGCACCGGCCCCTACAAGATCACGGCAGTCACCCCGGGCCAGGGCGTGACCATGGTCAAGAACCCCGTCTACTTCAAGGACAGCCCGCTGGGCCAGCCTCAGATCGGCACCGTCAAGTTCGTCGTGATCCGCGACCCGGAGGCGCGCGCTGCCCAGCTGATGACCGGCGCGGTCGACTGGATCTGGCGTGTGCCGGCCGACCAGGCCGAGTCGTTCAAGGCCATGCCCAAGATGACCGTGCTCAGCGGCGAGACCATGCGCGTGGGCTTCATGTCCATCAACAACAATGGCACGACACCGGAGAGCGCCCCTTTCAAGGACGCCCGCGTGCGCCAGGCACTGAACCACGCAATCAACCGCAAGGGCATGGCCGACAACCTGGTGCGTGGCGGCAGCCAGCCGGTCTATGCGCCCTGCTTCCGCACCCAGTTCGGTTGCGACACCACGAGCGTCGTCAAGTACGACTACAACCCCACTAAAGCCAAAGCCTTGCTGGCCGAGGCCGGCTACGCCAACGGCTTTGACACCGACCTCTGGGCCTACCGCGAGCGCGACTACGCCGAGGCCATCATCGGAGACCTGCGCAAGGTCGGCATCCGAGCGCGCCTGCACTTCGTCCAGTACCCGGCGCTGCGCACCGAGTTGCGCTCGGGCCGCGCGCCGCTCTCCTTCCAGGCATGGGGCTCGTTCTCGATCAACGATGCGTCGGCTTTCGTCGGCAACTACTTCAAAGGCGGCCCCGACGACACCGCAAAGGACCCGCAGACCATCGCGCTGCTGCAGACCGCCGACGCCACCGTCGACAAGGCCGAGCGCAAGAGCAAGTACGCGAAGGCGCTGCAACGTATCTCCACCGAGGCCTTCTGGGCACCGATGTTCTCGTACTCGACCAACTACGCCTTCACCTCCGATCTCAAGTTCGAAGCCCAGCCGGACGAGCTGCCGCGGTTTTTCAAGGCGAGCTGGAAGTAAGCAAAACAGAAGGAAAGCCGGGAGCCGCTGCCATGCTCATCTACATCTTGCGACGACTGCTGGTGGCCGCCAGCGTGATGCTGACGGTCGCCGTGCTCAGCTTCATGCTGCTGCATCTGTCGGGCGACCTGGCCACCGCCATCGCGGGGGCCGAGTCGACCTCGGCCGACATCGAGAAGATCCGTGCGCAATATGGCCTGAACCGGCCGATAACCACGCAGTTCTTCGACTGGTTGGGCGCGGCGGCGCAGCTGGATTTCGGCCGCTCCTTCTATTTCCAGAACACCGTGATGGAGCTGATTGGCGAGCGTCTACCGATCACGCTCAAGCTCGGCGCGGTGGCCCTGCTGCTGGCCGTCGCGGTGGCGATCCCGCTCGGGGTTCTGGCCGCCATCTATCGCGACAGCTGGGTCGACCGCCTCGCTCTGATGATTGCTGTCGTCGGCCAGGCAATGCCGAACTTCTGGTTCGCGCTGACCCTGATCCTGATCTTTGCGGTCGGCCTGCAATGGCTGCCGGTAGCGGGCAACGAGAGCTGGCTGCATTTCGTGCTCCCGGCCATCGCACTGGGTTACTACGCGATGCCTTCGCTGATGCGCCTGACACGCGCCGGCATGCTGGACGTGCTGGGCTCGGACTACATCCGCACCGCCCGTGCCAAGGGCCTGAGCCCAGCACGCGTGATCTTCAAACATGCGCTGCGCAACGCCATCATCCCGGTGGTCGCGCTGGCCGCGGTGGAGCTGGGCTTCATGCTGGGTGGCTCGGTGGTGATCGAGTCGGTCTATTCGCTGCAGGGTCTGGGCCAGCTGGCCTGGGATTCGATCGCGCGCAACGACTACCCAGTCGTGCAGGCGGTCGTACTGATCATCGCCAGTTTCTACATCGCGCTGACTTTTGCCGCCGATGTACTGAACGCCGCGCTCGATCCGCGCATGCGCACCAAGGAGTGAGCCGCCATGACGTCCACCACACATACCCTGCCTGCGCCCCTGACCCAACCCGCGCTGCCTCGCTGGTTGCGTCGCGTATTGGGCCATCACGGCCTGACCTTGGGCGCCATCATCCTCGGCGCCATCGCGCTAGCAGCGCTGTTCGCGCCCTGGATCGCGCCGCATGACCCCTTCGCGCAAGACATCAGCCAGCGCCTGATCCCACCGGTCTGGCATGAGCGCGGCTCCTGGGAGCACATGCTGGGCACCGACAAGCTGGGCCGCGACTATCTCAGCCGCTTGTTGTACGGCGCACGCGTCTCGCTGCTGATCGGCTTGTCGGCCGCGCTGATCTCGGGCCTTATCGGTACGACCATGGGTCTGCTGGCCGGCTATTTCGGCGGCAAGGTCGATGCGGTGGTCAGTTACATGATCACGACACGGCTGGCGATGCCAGTGGTGCTGGTCGCGCTGGCGATGAGCTCGCTGGTGGGAGGTTCGCTGAAGGTCGTGATCGTACTGCTGGGTCTACTGCTGTGGGACCGGTTCGCGATCGTCACCCGCTCGGCTACCCAGCAACTGCGCGACGCCGAGTTCATCGCCGCTGCCAAGGCGCTGGGCGCGTCGACGCCATACATCCTGCTGCGCGAGCTGCTGCCGAATCTGATGAGTGCGCTGACAGTGGTCACCACCTTGGAGATGGCTCACGCCATCCTGCTCGAATCGACCTTGTCATTCCTGGGCCTTGGCGTTCAGCCGCCAACACCCTCCTGGGGCCTGATGGTGGCCGAGGGCAAGGCCTATATGTTCTTCCAGCCCTGGGTCATTGTGCTTCCGGGCCTGGTGCTGGCGCTGCTGGTGCTGGCGATCAATCTGGTCGGCGACGGCATCCGAGATATCACGGCCCCTGATGGCCGCAATTGAAGGGACCCCGATGAGCGACGTTCTGCTGGACGTAAAAAACCTGCGCGTGGACCTGCCCACCGAGCGCGGTCTGCTGCACGCGGTGCGCGGCATCGACTTCCAGGTGCGGCGCGGCGAGATGCTGTGCCTGGTCGGTGAATCGGGCTGCGGCAAGTCGATGACTTCGCTGGCGTTGATGGGACTGCTGCCGCGCAAGGCCCAGCGCAGTGCCGATCACATCCGCTTCGCCGGCCCGGACCTGCAGCGGCTCAAGGAGCGTGAAATGGCGCGGCTGCGCGGTGCCCGCATCGCGATGATCTTCCAGGAGCCAATGACATCGCTGAACCCCTCCTACACCTTGGGCGACCAGCTCTGCGAAGCCCTGCGCGCGCATCGCAAGGTCAGCGCCGCCCAGGCCCGCGAGCGGGCGGTGTACCTGCTGGAGCGCGCTGGCGTGCCTCAGGCAGCCGAGCGCCTGGGCCAATATCCCCACCAGCTCTCCGGCGGCCTGCGCCAGCGCGTGATGATCGCAATGGCGCTGATGTGCGAGCCCGAGCTGATCATTGCCGACGAACCGACCACGGCGCTGGATGTGACCATCCAGGCCCAGATCCTGCGGCTGATCCGCGAGCTGCAGCAGGAGTTCGCAACCGCAGTGGTCTTCATCACCCATGACCTGGGGGTGGTGGCGCGCATCGCCGACCGGGTCGCTGTGATGTATGCCGGCCAGGTCGTCGAGACCGCGCCGGTGGCCGAGCTGTTCGCCAGGCCGACACACCCCTACACCCGCGGCCTGCTGGGCTGCATCCCGGTGCGCGGCAAGACGCTGCCGGGCAGCCGTCTGCAGTCGATCCCCGGCGTGGTGCCCAGCCTGATCGGGCCGGTCGAAGGCTGCGCCTTCGCGAACCGCTGTCCGCAGGCTCAGGACCTGTGTCAACAGGCGCCGCTGAACGTGCCACTCAATGAGCGACACCAAGTCCGTTGCGTGTCGGCCCGCCCCGACGTGGCAGCACTGATCGCGGAGGCCGCATGATCGAAGCGAATGACAAGGACATCGCGCTGGAGCTCTGCGCGCTGAGTCGCCGCTTCAAGCTCAAGCGCGGCCTGTTCCGCGCTCCGGGCGTGATCACGGCGGTGGACAACATCTCGCTGCGTATCCGGCGCGGTGAGACCCTGGGCCTGGTCGGCGAATCGGGCTGCGGCAAGAGCACGCTAGCCAAGATCCTGCTAGGCCTGCTCAAGCCCAGCGCAGGCAATGTGCTGGTCGACGGCAAGGAGGTCAATCCGAGAGAGCGCCGTGCGCTGGCTCGCCGCATCCAGCCCATCTTCCAAGACCCTTATTCGTCGCTGAACCCGCGTCGCACCGTGGCCGACAGCGTCACCGTGCCGCTGCGACTGCACCGGGTCGGCACGGCCGCCGCGCAGCAGGCCACTGTTAAGAAGATGTTGGACCTGGTGGGTCTGCCTGAGCGCACACACGGCCAGTACCCGAGCCAGCTCTCCGGCGGCCAGCGCCAGCGGGTGGCCATTGCGCGCGCGCTCGTGTTGCGGCCCGACATCCTGATCTGCGACGAGCCGACCTCGGCGTTGGACGTCTCGGTCCAGGCCCAGATCCTGAACCTGTTGATGGACCTCAAGGCCGAGTTCGGCCTCACCTATCTCTTCATCAGCCATGACCTCGGCGTTGTCGAGCATCTGGTCGATCGCGTGGCGGTGATGTACAAAGGCCAAATCGTCGAACTCGGCACGCGCGAGCAGATCTTCGACCGCCCGGTACATGCCTACACCCGCCGGCTGCTGGCCTCGGCGCTGACCCCCGAGCCGGGTCTGGGCATCCCCGATATCGACCGCGTCGCGGTCGCCTGATTTCACCGAAGGAGACTCCGCACATGAGCCGCGAACAAGCCATCGCCCAGACCCTCGCCACTTTCGACGATGGGCGCTTCCTGCAGACGCTGGCACGCCGCGTCGCCTACAAGACCGAGAGCCAGGACCCGGCCAGCGGGCCCATCCTGCACGCCTACCTGGACGAAGAGATCGCGCCCTATCTGCAGACCCTGGGTTTTCGCTCTCGAATCGTCTCAAACCCGGTGGCCGGGAAGAGCCCCTTCTTGCTGGCCGAGCGCATCGAGCCCGGCGCCGCCTTCACGGTGCTGACCTATGGCCACGGCGACGTCGTGCGCGGCTATGACGCGCAATGGCGCGAAGGCCTCAAGCCCTGGAATGTCGTCGTCGAAGGCAATCGCTGGTATGGCCGCGGCACCGCCGACAACAAAGGTCAGCACAGCATCAATCTGAGCGCGCTGGAACAGGTGCTCGCGGTGCGCGCAGGCAAGCTGGGCTACAACGTCAAGGTCATCCTGGAGATGGGCGAGGAGGATGGCTCGCCCGGACTCAACGAAGTCTGCGCGCTGCATGCCGAGCTGCTGAAGGCCGACCTCTTCTTAGCCTCTGACGGCCCGCGCGTTGCGGCCGGCAAGCCGACGATGTTCCTCGGCTCGCGCGGCGTCTTCAATTTCGACCTGCATCTGAAGCTGCGCGATGGCGGCCACCACTCGGGTAACTGGGGCGGCCTGCTGCGCAACCCCGGCATCCGCCTGGCCCACGCGATTGCCAGCTTGGTCGACGAAAACGGCCGCATCCTGGTGCCCGGCTTATTGCCGCCCGAACTGCCGGCCAGCGTGCGCAGCGCGCTGAAGCTCATCGAGGTCGGCGGCGGCCCGGACGATCCCGAGATCGACCCGGACTGGGGCGAACCCGGCCTGACGCCGACCGAGCGAGTGATCGGCTGGAACAGCCTGGAGGTTCTGGCGTTCACCTGCGGCAACCCGACGATGCCGGTGCACGCGATTCCGCCGACAGCGCGCGCGCACTGCCACATGCGATATGTCGTCGGCAGCGATCCGGCGCAGTTTCTGCATCACATCCGAGAGCACCTGGAGGCCCAAGGCTTCGATGATGTCGAGGTGCGCGGCACCGATGTTCACATGGCGGCGACAAGGCTTGACCCCGATGATGCCTGGGTGCGATGGGGCCTGGCCTCGATGGAGCGCAGCAGCGGCAAGACGCCGGCCCTACTGCCCAATCTGGGTGGCTCGCTGCCCAACGATGTGTTCTCCGAAACCCTGGGCCTGCCGACGCTGTGGGTGCCGCACTCGTACGCCGCCTGCTCCCAGCACGCGCCCAACGAGCACATCCTGGCCGACCTGAGCCGTGAGGCGCTGCAGATAATGGCGGGGATGTTCTGGGATCTTGCCGAGGAAGGGCCGGCAGTGATGCGACAACGGGCGTGAGAGGCTGAAGGCGGCGGCTGTCTACACTGGGCTTTGGCCGCCCCGCATCGGGCGGCAGATCCTGCGCGAGGAGTGGATGGAGCTCAATGGAAGCACAGTGGTTTGTCATCGTGGTCGGCGCCGTCGTCGCCGGCTTTGTTCAGGGCCTGTCGGGCTTTGGCTTCAGCCTCACCGCGATGTCCTTCTGGGCCTGGTCGTTGGAGCCGATGCTGGCCGCCTCGCTGGCGGTGTTCGGCTCGCTGACCGGCCAGATCGTCGCGGCCGTGACTATGCGGCGCGGCTTCGAGTGGCGGGCGCTGCTGCCCTTTTTGCTCGGCGGTGCCGCCGGCATTCCGATCGGCGTGGCCATCCTGCCGGTGCTAGACGTGCCTTGGTTCAAGGCGGGGCTCGGTCTGTTCCTGGTGCTGTGGTGCCCGGCCATGCTGGCCAGCGCCAGACTGCCTCACATCCGGCACGGCGGGCGCATGGCCGACGGCATCGCCGGCGCGCTGGGCGGGGTGATGGGCGGCATCGGTGGTTTCACCGGCACGATCCCGACGCTGTGGTGCACCCTGCGCGGCTTCGCCAAGGACAAGCAGCGCGCCATCATCCAGAACTTCAACCTGGCCGCGCTGAGCGTCACAATGGCCATCTATCTGGGCCAGGGCTTCGTCACCCGTGAGATGCTACCGATGTTCGCCGTGGTCGCGCCAGCGCTGCTGTTGCCCAGTCTGCTCGGCGCGCGGCTGTATCGCAGCATCTCGGAGACGGCCTTTCGCCGTCTGGTGCTGAGCCTGCTGACCCTGTCGGGCCTGGCCCTGCTGGCCTCGGCCGTGCCGCAGTTGCTGCAACGACTTTGAACCGGGGCGGAGGAGCTAGGCCAACACATCGACACGTATGCCCTGGCCCTGATGCTGCTGCATCATTGCCAAGGCGCGCTGCAGCATCCGCTGCTGTGCCTTCTCATTGTGCTGCTCGGCCCAGCTGATGCCGTCCTGTGCGAGTTGCATGAAGTCGACCCTCTCCTGATCGTCCAGTGTTGCGGCAGCGCCCGAGACCGGCATCCTCAGCGTCATGCCGAGAAACCCCGAGCTGTCGCTCAAGGACATCTCGCCGCTCTTGATTTGCGCGTTCATCCAGTCGAACAGCTCAGCCCTGCTCATGTGGCTGAAGTCGGCCTGGTTGGACTGCGGACTTCCCGCACCGGGTGAGATCGGCTCGGCTGCGGCCGATGAGGGTGGCTCTTGCGCGCGCGAGCGCGTCGCCGTGCGCTGAGCGGCAGGGGCGTATGCCGGTGCGGTGTCGATTCTCACGATGGGTATCCCTGCAAGCGTGTACATCCAGTCGGAAAGGCGTCCGTCTCAGCGAAACCCTCTCGCTGGAACTGTGCGTCCGAGTGTTGCGCATCAATCACGACCGAATTCCGGGAGATGCAGCCCCAATGCCGCCCTGTTTTGGCAGAAACTGTGAGTCACCGTCTTGGCTGCCGCGACAGTCCAGCGTAGGGCCTGGGCAGACGAGCGCCACCCCTTGTTCCGTGGCGATGGGCGTCCCTCATCTTCGGTGACCCTGCCAGCCTCCATGTCGTTCCCTTTGCCGGCCTGTGCATTCGTTTCTACCGGCGCCGCAACACGGTATCGGCGCTGGCGCCACCAAATCTGTGTGCTGTCTTTGGGCTGACGTTGCTGCCGGCCATACTGCCCGCACCGGCCAGCGCGCCGCCGCCCTCGTCGATCGCAGCGGGGTGCAGCGCGCCGCCGCCCCATCTGCACCATACCGCCTGGACCGCCGAGGACGGCGTCTGGAGCCCCAGCCCAGACTCGCTGCCGATCAAGATACCGCCGACGCTGACCCAGGCAGCGTGGTTCCGGACTGGCGTCGTGCTGCGCTGCTTCATGGGCCTGCTACTGCTGGTGATGCTGTGCTCGCGGCGCATGGCCGCGCGGGCGCAGGAGCGACTGCGCGTATGGCGGCAAGCGCGCGAACGGTTCGCCCGCGATCTGCATGGCACTTTGCCGCAAGGCTTCTACGCACTGGTGTTGCGACTGCAGGCAGTAGCGCTCGACGCACCTCAGCGCGCACCGGCACAGACCCGCGAGCAACTTGAGCGGGTGCTCGACCTCGCCGACAGGCTGCTGATCGAGGGCCTCAACCGGCTCAGCGAGCTCAGGCTCAGCCCGTCCTGTGAATCTGTAAAGGAGGCACTGGCGACCTCGGGACAGGGCCTAGCTCGCCACCAGAGCGCCGGCTTGAGCCTCAGCGTGCGGGGGCGCACTCGCCCGCGTCTGCCACTCATGCGCGAAGAGATGTGCTCGATCGCCCACGAGGCGCTCTTAAGTGCTTTCCGGCATGCTGACGCCAGCCGCATCGAGGTGACCCCGCACTATGACGACGAAGCCTGCCGCGTCCTCGTGCAGACCGACGATGAGGGGATGACACCCGTTGTGACGGCGCTGGGCGGCAAGCCGGGCCACTGGGGCTTGTCCGGCATGCGCGAACGCGCGCGCTTAACCACTGGCAGTTTCACACTGCGCAGCGATGCGGCCAATGGAATGCTGATCGGTGTCAGCGCAGCCTGCGCCCCAAACCTATGCTCACAGATCGGCCGCGCGCCCGAGCGCGCGCCTGCGAGCATTGCGCACATGGCTACGGGGCCTTCGCCGCACTGCGACGAGCTGAAGTAAGCTGTGGCAAGACCTGGCGCCCTGGACAGGCCCAGCCCAAGGAGTGCATGGATGAAGAACGACATGGAACCGACCACCCGCGGAGCGCTGATTTCATTCACAGGCTCGCGTCGTCGCACCCTGGTGCTCACGCTCACCGCAGGCGGCCTGCTGGCCTGCGCCATCGGCACGGGTCTGGCGTCGCAGGCTCATGCCGCCTCGGCCGCGCCGGTGGCCGCCGAGAACGGTATGGTGGTCTCGGCCCAGCATCTGGCGACTCGGGTCGGCGTCGATGTGCTGAAGGACGGCGGCAATGCGATCGACGCGGCGGTGGCCGTGGGTTATGCGCTGGCCGTGGTCTATCCAGCCGCCGGCAATCTGGGCGGCGGCGGCTTCATGACGGTGCAACTGGCCGACGGCCGCAAGACTTTCTTGGACTTCCGGGAAAAGGCGCCGCTGGCCGCGACCGCGAATATGTACCTGGACAAGGACGGCAACGTCATCAAGGGACTCAGCACTCACGGCCATCTGGCCGTAGGCGTTCCCGGCAGCGTGTCAGGCCTGGAATACGCACGCGAGAAGTACGGCACGATGAAGCGCCCTGCCCTGCTGGCGCCGGCCGTCGCGCTGGCCGACCAGGGCTTTGTGCTGAACCAGGGCGATATCGAGATGCTGCGCACCGCCACCGCCGACTTCCGCAAGGACCCGGCCTCGGCGGCGATCTTTCTGAAAAAAGGCGACGAGCCCTTTGAAGTCGGCGACAAGCTGGTGCAGCAAGATCTGGCACGCACGCTGAAGGCAATCAGCGCACAGGGACCAGTCGGCTTCTACAAGGGCGCGGTCGCTGAGGCCCTGGTCAAGAGCAGCCAGGGGGGCGGCGGCATCATCACCCAGGCTGACCTGGACCAATACACGACCCGCGAGATGGCGCCGATCGAGTGCGACTACCGCGGCCTACGCGTCGTCTCGGCACCGCCGCCAAGTAGCGGAGGCGTCATCATCTGCGAGATGCTCAACATCTTGGAGGGCTACCCTCTGAAGGACTGGGGCTTCCGCTCGGCCCAGGCCGTGCACCACCAGATCGAGGCAATGCGCCATGCCTATGTGGACCGCAACAGCTATCTGGGCGACCCCGACTTCGTCAAGAACCCGATCGCGAGACTGACCGACAAGGGCTATGCCGCGCAGATCCGCGCCGTGATCGATCCGAACAAGGCAGGCGTCTCCAAGGACATCAAGCCTGGCGTCGCGCCGCACGAGGGCAGCAACACCACGCACTACTCGATCGCCGACCGATGGGGCAATGCGGTCTCGGTGACCTACACGCTAAATGACTGGTTCGGCGCCAAGGTCACGGCAGCCGGTACCGGCGTGTTGCTGAACAACGAGATGGACGATTTCACCGCCAAGATCGGCGTGCCCAATATCTACGGCTTGGTGCAGGGCGAGGCCAATGTGATCGCTCCGGGCAAACGCCCGCTGTCATCGATGAGCCCCACCATCGTCAGCAAGAGCGGCCAACCGGTCATGGTGGTCGGCACGCCGGGCGGCAGCCGCATCATCACGGCCGTGCTACACACGCTGCTCAATGTGATCGACTACGGCATGACGGTGCAGGAAGCGGTGGACGCGCCGCGCTTTCACCAGCAGTGGCTGCCGGACCTGACCAATATGGAGCCCTTTGCGATCTCGCCCGACACCCGTGCGCTGCTCGAAGCCAAGGGGCACAAGCTCGGCGCACCGCAAGCCGCCAACCACATGGCCGCCATCCTGATCGGCGCCCCCTCGCTGGGCGGCAAGCCGGTCGGCAAGAACCGCTTCTACGGCGCCAATGATCCGCGGCGCAATAGCGGGTTGGCGATGGGATATTGAGCAGGGGACGGCTCGCCTGCCGAGTGCCTCACAGGCGATTATCGAGCCGGGCCGGGGAAGGTCCGGGGCCTGGGCCGATGTCGATGAGCATCCCATGTTCATTTGTGGCTTCACACGGCGCGGAAGAACTCAGGCGCCCCCTAGGCCGGACAACGGCGCCGCAGCGCCGAAGTTCTTCGTGAACTGGACAAGCTGCTTCGGGAACTTCTTCGTGGCTCATGCTCGTGGCTCCATGCTCCAGGGTTGGAGCCGCGGCGAAGTCCGGGCAGACTCAGTGCAGCGTCCTTATGCAAGTTGAAGCATCACCGGCTTTCACGCAGCCGATGGCTGCGGTTGATCTTTAAGCGTCGAAACATGGCGTGCGAAGTTGTCAAGGATTGCCTGCCAGCCCGTGCGCTGCGCCTCCTCGGAGTGGCTTTCCTCGCTGTCGAATGTCACTGTGACTGTGACCCCGGCGGCGTCTTCCGAAAACTCTACCAATCCGACGCGCCCGCCAAATGAGTACTCGATGAGTGCTTGCGGCGCGACCTTCGTGTACTCGCCTTCAAAGTCGAAACCAAAGGAGCCGTCCTTCGCCTCCATGCGAGATGAGAACTTGCCCCCCACACGGAGATCGACTGAGGACGAAGTGGTATGCCAATCTGAGGACGCAGTGTTCCAAATCTTGATGTCGTCGGGCGAGTTGTAGGCTCTCCAGACATCGGTGATGGGAGCGGCGACGACGGTGGACACAGTGATCTTCATTGAGGCTCCGATGAATAGGACGCGTATTGCAATGCCCAATGTTCGAACCAACCCGCTCACCGCTTCAAAACGGCTTAGCCTGCCGAGCGAGTCCGGTGATCGAACGATAGTCAGGCCTGGACAATACTCAGAAGCGACCTGTCTTGACGACTTGTCCGTCTGCATCGACGAGGCGCCATGTCTCACCTTCCGAGTAAAGGGTTCGTCCGAGATCTGGATAGTGGCAGACATCCCGGGTCAGGCGTGTACCGACGATCAGGTAGGAGCAAGGCGCGTCTGAGTGGTTGGAAACGTGATGCGCGTTGGGCACACCAGCTGGCCAACACGCAGCATCGCCAGGATGAAGCACATGCTCGCCATCATTCTCGGTGACCGTCACCTCACCGACCAACACGTAAAGAAACTCGTCTTCTTGCTCATGCCAGTGCCTGTTCGAGGATCGTGCTCCGGGTTGCAAGGTCTGGACGTAGCCGCCGAACTGAGTAAGGCCGCCAGAGTCCGAGAAACCTGCCGTTTCGACCGTTCCAAAGCCTTCGCTCGACGTGCGGCGCACTTCGGCCTGATTGTTGAGAATGATCATCGTCGCATTCCATGTGATCTACGGGCATCGACTCTAGCCGCAGCTAGCTCTGCAGAAGCAAAACCCACCGTGTCGAACAACGACACCACCAACGCGTCCGGCATCGAAAATGCTGCTCTTGCGGCCAGCTTCTTCTCCAGCTGCCATTTCTTCTTGCGGTCTCTGTCGTTCGAGTTCATGAGCCTCTGCCAAGCACCCGTCCAAGGCTTCAGTTCAGTCGACCAAGCCCGCGCAGCACGGGTAGACACGGATCGGGTCGTCTAAAACCAATGGCTTGTCCGTTCTGGTCTCCTGCGGTCAGCGAGTACCGGCGGTTTCATACCTTCGACTCCGACGTCTGGACGCTACCAGGACATCGACAGTACCGCTTAGCATTGGGTGCCGATATGCCGTTGATCGTAGGGCAGCCACGACCAGCCCTGCCGCGGGAAACCCTGAGACTCACGCCGTTCGGTCGGGCGGTGTAAAAGGCAACCTCGCCTGTACTGTGATCAACACGCCGAGGTCTCGCCATGAATCAAGAAACAATGCCAACAGCAACAGCCGTTGCAGCAGCGCCCGCCATCAACCCAGCTCAGTTCGATCCCGAGCTGTGGTGCCTGTTCGACCAGTATGTGCATGGAGACATCGACCGCCGAGGCTTTCTGGACCGAGCGACGCGCTTCGCGCTGGCTAGCGGCACCACGGCAGCGGCGCTGCTGGCGGCGCTGAGCCCGGACTTCGCGCAGGCGCAGAAGGTGCCGCCGGGCGATACGCGCGTGCGGGCCGAGTTCGTCGAGTTCGCGTCGCCGGCCGGCTATGGCAAGGTGCGCGCGTATGTGACGCGCCCGGCCCAGGCTTCAGGACCGCTGCCGGTGGTGCTGGTAATTCATGAGAACCGCGGCTTGAACCCGCACATCGAGGACATTGCGAGGCGCCTGGCGCTGGACGGCTTCATCGCCGTCGCGCCGGATGCGCTGTTCCCGCTAGGCGGCTATCCGGGCGATGAGGACAAGGCCCGAGAACAGTTCGCCAAGCTCGACCAGGCCAAGACGCGCGAGGACTTCGTCGCCGCGGCCGGCTTTGCGGCTAGCGTGAGCGGCGGCAATGGCAAGCTCGGCGCGGTGGGCTTTTGCTACGGCGGAGGCATGGTCAACTTCTTGGCCACGCGGCTGCCCGATCTGCTGGCCGGCGCGGCCTTCTACGGCGCGCCGGCGCCGGCAGAACAGGTGGGCCAGATCAAGGCCGAGCTGCTGATCATCTTTGCTGAGAACGACGATCGCATCAACGCAGCCTGGCCCGCCTACGAGGCCGCACTGAAGAGTGCCGGCACCCGGCACGAGGCCTTCAAGTACGCCGGCACGCAGCATGGCTTCAACAACGACACGACGCCGCGCTACGACGCCGGCGCAGCCCAGCAGGCCTGGGCGCGCACGCTGGCCCTGTTCAACCGAACGCTGCGCTAGCCGGCGGTTCAGCGCGGCTGGCGCTCCTGCCACCAGGCCGCGGCCAGCCGCCCGACCTCGGCCAGCACCGCCTGGTCCTGGTCGCGCATTCGGTCGTGCTGGCCCGGGCTTTCGTAGTAGGCCGACACGATCAGCGGCGACCGGCCCAGGGGCCAGGCGATCGCAATGTCGTTGAGCTTGTCGGCAATACCCGGGCCTGTGAAGCTGCCGGTCTTGTCGCCTGACTTCCAGCCGGCCGGGAAACCGGCGCGCAGGCGCTTCAAACCTGTGTCGGTCGCGACCATCCACTGGGCCAATCGTTCGCGCGAGGCCGGCGCCAGCCAGTCGGAATTCAAGAGCCGCTCGGTCGTGCGGGCCATCGCCAGCGGCGTGCTGGTGTCCCTGAGCTCGCCGGCGTGGACCACATCGACCACATTCATCTGCGGCTCGTAGCGGTCCAGCCGGGTCTCGCTATCGCCCAACTCACGCAGCCTGAAGGTCAGGCCCGCCGGGCCACCCAGCTCGCGCAGCAGCAGATTGGCGGCGACGTTATCGCTGGTGGTCTGCGTGGCCTCGGCCAGCGCAGCGATGCTCATGCGGCCGGCCGCCAGATGCTTGGACGTGACGGGGGCATGGGGCACCATATCGGCCGGCCCGTAGATCAGCTGCCGGTCAAGCCGCAGCCGGCCCTGGTCGGCCTCGCGCATCACCACGCCGGCCAGCGGCAGCTTGAAAGTCGAGCACAGAGCAAAGCGCTCACTGGCGCGGTGGCCGATCAACGCGCCATCGGTGCAGTCCAACACGGCCACGCCGAGTCGGCCGCCGGCCCTGTTTTCGAGCGCGGCAAAGGGGGCATGGGCCGTCAGTGCTGCATCGGCAGCGCCGGGCAGGCCGCCGAGCAGGAGCGAAGAGGCGCCGGTCAGCAGCAAGACTTGGCGACGAGAGAGATTGTTCATCGGTAGTAATTCCAATGGATAGATGTTGTTGAGTCAGCCCTGCAGCGCATCGCGGATGCGCTGCAGATCGGCCTCGCGCTGCGCGGCGTCTGGCGCCCCCAGCAGAACCACGCTCAGACGACGTCCCTGCAGGCGCATTTGCAGGGCCACGCAGCGCCCCGCAGCCTGCGTGAAGCCGGTCTTAGCCAACAGCATGGGCCAGCCAGGCGCGCCGACCAGTGGGTTGCTGTGGATGGATTCAATCGGCTTACCGTCGACCAGCACGCGGACGCGCGCCGCACCGGTGGCTTGCCGGACCACCGGCTCGCTGGCGGCGGCTTCGAGCAGACGGGCAACATCGGCGGCGCTGGCCCGGCTGCTGGACGGCGCGCCGGTCGGGTGGCGCAACTCCGCAGTCTGCAAACCCAGGCTGCGAGCCTTGTCCTGCGTGGCCCGTTCAAAGGCGGCCAAGCCGCCTGGGTAGCGTCGCGCCAGCAGCTGGGCGGCGCGGTTGTCAGAGGACTGGAGCATCAAGGTCAAGGCTGCTTCGCGGCTCAGCCGCTGGCCCGGACGCAGCGAAGCGCTGCTGAAGGGGCTGGCCCGCACATCCTCGCTTGAGACGCTCAGCTGTTGCTGCAGGTCTTGCCGCGCGTCCAGCACCACCAGGGCCGTCATCAGCTTGCTGATCGAGGCAATCGGCGCCGCCTGCTGTGCATCACGCGCCAGCAGCACCTCGCCGGAATCGGCATCCAGCACCAGCGCATGGCTGGAAGCCAGCGTCAGATCGGCAAGCAGGATTCGTCCTTCCGCCAAGGGTGCAGCGGGCGCACCCCTCGCCACGGCGGCCTGCGCCGTGGCGCTTTGCACGCCCACCAGCGGTAGCAAGAGCGAGCCGGCCAGCAGACTTAGCAAGAGCAGCGCGCACAGCAGCCGGGGCCCGTCCCCAACCGCAGGCGAGCGCCGGATCAGAGCCCGCACCCGCTGTGCAAGCTCGCCGCTCTGGGCCGCCGCGGCAAGAGCCGGCGCTTGCGGACCGACCGCCAACGCCTGCAAGGCCTCGGCCAACTGGCGCGGCGCACCCAGTTGCTCGGCTGCCAGCGCGTCGGCCACCAGCTCGCGCTCGATCCGCAGCCGCCGCGACAGCCACCAGATGACGGGGTGGAAGAACAACAAGGCCTCCACCACCTTTTGCAGCAGATGGGCCAGATAGTCCCAGCGCCGTACATGGGCCAGCTCATGCGCCAGCAAGGCCTCCAGCAGAGGCGTCGGCAGGCCCGTCAGCAGGCCGGCCGGCAGCAGCACGACCGGCCGCCACCAGCCGACGGTGAAAGGACCGGCAGCCACGTCGACCGCGGCAGGCAGCAAGCGCAGCTCCACCGACAGGCCCATGCCCATGCGGCGGGCCAGTTGATCCAGCCTACTCTGCCAAAGCGCCGGCGCAGGACGGCTGCGGCGGCGCCAGCGCGCGACGCAGGCCACGCCGGCAAGCAGGCGCAAGCTCATCAGCGCAACGCCCAGCAGCCAGGCCCAGGCCAGTCCCTGGCGCCAGGGACGCTGCATCGCCCAGGGATCGGGCTCCTCGGACTGTTGTGCCTGCACAGCGCTGTGGCTCTGTGCATTGATCGCACCGCTGCCCCAGATCGCCTGCGCCGCCGGTACAGCCGACGGGGTCTGGACCTCGGCCCAGCGAGCAACGAACTGCAGCGCCGCGAGCATCAGGCTCAGCAGCAGGACCAAGGCGCACACCGCATAGCGCAGACGGGCAGCGCTGTGCCGCAGCGTATGCAACAAGACTGCGGCCAGCGCTCCCAGTACACCTAGCTGCCACAGCAGTTGCAGCAAGGTGTCGCTAAGCGGCTGCACCCAGAGGGTCCAGCTCGTGCCGCTCATGACCGCTTGCCTTTGCTGGCCGCATCGCCCTTGCTCAGCAGCTGCGCAATCTCGTCACGCTCCTGCTGGTTCACCTGGGTCTTCAGCGCCGCCATCACCAGGGCCTTGCCGGAGCCGCCGAAGAGCTTGAAGACCATGTCCTTGAGCAGCTGGCTCTGCAGCTTGTCTTGCGCATGGGCCGCCGCATAGACCTGCGGGCGCTGCCCCTCGTCGCGCGTCAGCAGGCCCTTGCTATGCATCAGTTGCAGTTGGCGCAGCACATTGGCCTCGGTGATCTCAGGCCGATCGAGCTTCAGCGCCTCATGCGCCTGGCGGGCCGTGCAAGCCCCTTTGCGCCAGATGACACGCAGCAGATCCAGCTCGGCAGCGGTGGGTTTGGGGAGTGATGATGAATAGGCCATGAATTCAGAATATATTTTCTAGAACACTTTGTCTAGAACTTTTATTCTGAATCTAGGGCTAAAGCGGAATTTCGGTGGTCGACAGGACCTGCTTGAGCACCATGAAACTACGGATTTGCCGCACGCCGGGCAAGTAGAGCAGTTGCTCGGCATGCAGGCGGTTGAAGCTGTCGCTGTCCTTGGTGCGCAGCATCATGAAGTAGTCGAACTCGCCGGTCACGACATGGCACTCCATGCAGCCGGAGATCTTGGCGGCGGATTTCTCGAAGGCGGCAAAGGACTCCGGCGTCGAGCGGTCGAGCACCACGCCGATGATGACCAGCATGCCCGCGTCGAGCGCCGGCGGGTCCAGCAGGGCAACGGTGGCGCGAATCAGCCCGGCGCGACGCAGACGCTCGACCCGGCGTAGGCAGGCCGGCGGGCTTAGATGCACCTTCTCGGCCAGCGCCACATTCGAGATCGATGCGTCGCGCTGCAGTGCGCGCAACAGCGTCTTGTCGGTGCGATCCAGCGCGATCGCCTCCGGGGCTGCGAGCCTCGTCTGCCCACGAACTTTTATTGTGCTCAATTCACATCTCCAGCAATAGGAAGCCACTTCAAGAATAGAAGTGCAGCAAGAAGTTTGCCAACTCACCAATCTTTGCAACCCTGTGAACAGGCATTCTTCCTAACATTCCCAACGCAGCCAAGCTCTTCCTTCTCTCCCGGAGTCTTCACATGAATCTGCAACGTTTCCCACGCCACCCGCTGACCTTCGGCCCCTCGCCCATCCAGCCCCTGAAGCGCCTGAGCGCCGCGCTCGGCGGCGAAGTCGAGCTCTATGCCAAGCGCGAGGACTGCAATAGCGGCCTGGCCTTTGGCGGCAACAAGACCCGCAAGCTGGAGTACCTGATTCCCGAGGCGATTGCCGGTGGCTATGACACCCTGGTCTCAATCGGCGGCATCCAGTCCAACCAGACCCGCCAGGTCGCGGCCGTCGCCGCCCATCTGGGCATGAAGTGCGTGCTGGTGCAGGAGAACTGGGTCAACTACTCGGACGCGGTCTACGACCGGGTCGGCAATATCGAGATGTCGCGCATCATGGGAGCCGATGTGCGCTTGGACGCAGCCGGCTTCGACATCGGCATCCGCCCGAGCTGGCAACAGGCGATGGATGACGTCAAGGCGCGCGGCGGCAAGCCCTTTCCTATCCCGGCAGGCTGTTCCGAGCATCCCTACGGCGGCCTGGGCTTCGTCGGCTTCGCCGAGGAGGTTCGAGCGCAGGAAGCCGAGCTGGGCTTCAAGTTTGACTACATCGTCGTCTGCTCGGTGACCGGCAGCACGCAGGCCGGCATGGTGGTGGGCTTTGCGGCCGACGGCCGCGCCGACAAGGTGATCGGCATCGACGCCTCGGCCAAACCGGCACAGACCCATGCACAGATCCTGCGCATCGCCCAGCACACGGCCGAACTGGTCGAGCTGGGTCGGCCCATCGTGGCTGCGGACGTGGTGCTGGATACACGCTACGGCGGCCCCGAGTACGGCCTGCCCAGCGAAGGCACCTTGGAAGCGATTCGCCTGTGCGCGCGGACCGAGGGCATGCTGACCGACCCGGTCTACGAGGGCAAGTCGATGCAGGGCATGATCGACAAGGTGCGCAAGGGCGAATTCCCGGCAGGCTCGCGGGTGCTCTACGCGCACCTGGGCGGTGTGCCGGCGCTCAACGCCTACAGCTTCCTGTTCCGCAACGGGTGACCCGCCCGCCCAGCCGCGCCCAGCTCAATGCGTGCGTCGCTGGGCGTTCCCCCCGAAGGGAACGGCGATGCGGGTCGGGTGGATCAGCCAGCACATCGCCTGTACGGCGGACCTGAGAGCGGTCCGGCGCTCGGCCCGACAGTATTCAATCCATAAGGAGCACGAGCATGCACACTAGCGACGCCGACGAGGAACTTCAGGAGTGGTGTGCAGCGCTGGACGGCCTGCTCGCCGCTTGGGGGCCGCATGAAGGCCGCGAACGCGCGGCCGCCCTGCTGGACGGACTGCTAGCCCATGCGCGCGCGCAGCAGCTACCCTGGCGGCCGACTGCCGTCACGCCCTATCTGAACAGCGTGCCGCTGGCCGAGCAGCCGCCTTACCCCGGTGATCTGGCCATCGAACAGCGGCTCTCGGCGCTGCTGCGCTGGAATGCGCTGGCCATGGTCGTGCGCGCCAATGCCGCCCACGGCGAGCTCGGCGGACACATCGCCAGCTATGCCTCGGCGGCCGATCTGTTCGAGGTCGGCTTTCAGCATTTCTTCCGCGGCCCCGCTGCGCCGCAGGGTGCCGATCTGGTGTATTTCCAGCCCCATTCGGCACCGGGCGTCTATGCGCGCGCCTTTCTAGAGGGCCGGCTCGACGAGGACGCGCTGCGCCACTACCGCCAGGAACTCAGCGCGCACAAGCAAGGGTTCCAAGGGCTCAGCTCCTACCCGCACCCCTATCTGATGCCGGAGTTCTGGCAGTTCCCCACCGGATCCATGGGCATAGGCCCGATCAATGCGATCTACCAGGCCCGCTTTATGCGCTACCTGGCCGACCGCGGCCTGCTGGCCACCGATCAACGCAAGGTCTGGGGCTTCTTCGGTGACGGCGAGATGGACGAACCGGAGTCGATCGCCGCGCTGACGCTGGCCGCGCGCGAGAACCTGGACAACTGCGTCTTCGTGATCAACTGCAATCTGCAGCGCCTGGATGGCCCGGTGCGCGGCAATGGCCGCATCGTCGACGAGCTGGAGGCTCTGTTCAGCGGTGCCGGCTGGCACGTCGTCAAATGCCTGTGGGGCTCCGAGTGGGATGCGCTGCTAGCGCGCGACGAGAGCCACGCGATCACGCGCGCCTTCTCACGCACCGTCGACGGCGAGTTCCAGACGCTCAGCGCCAATGACGGGGCGTTCAACCGCCGCAGCTTCTTCAGCCAGTCGCCAGAGCTGCAGGCACTGGTCGCCCACCTGGCCGACGAGGACATTGAGCGCCTGCGCCGCGGCGGCCATGACCCGGTCAAGATCCATGCCGCTTTCGCACGCGCCCGGACCCATCGCGGCCAGCCCACCGTCGTGCTGGCTAAGACGATGAAGGGCTACGGCATGGGCACGGCCGGTCAGGGCCGCATGACTTCGCACCAGCAGAAAAAGCTCGGCAGCGACGATTTGTTGGCCTTCCGCGAACGCTTTGCGCTGCCGCTCAGCGACGCCCAGGTGGCCGAGGCGGCCTTCTACAAGCCGGCCGAGGACAGCGCAGAGATGCGCTATCTGCGGGCGCGCCGCGCCGCGCTGGGCGGATCTCTGCCAGCACGCGCCACCCTGGCGGCGCCGCTGCCGGTGCCAGGTCTTGCCGAGACCGCTGGCTTCGCGCTGCAGGCCGATGGCAAGAGCATGAGCACGACGATGGCTTTTGTGCGCCAGCTGGCCGCGCTGATCAAGGACCAGCGGCTGGGCCCGCGCATCGTACCCATAGTCGCCGACGAGGCGCGAACCTTCGGCATGGCCAGCCTGTTCCGTCAGGTCGGCATCTATGCGCCGTTCGGCCAGCTCTACCAACCCGAGGACGCCGGCTCGATGCTGGCTTATCGTGAGGACAAGAGCGGGCAGATCCTGGAGGAAGGTATCAGCGAGGCCGGCGCGCTGTCGTCCTGGACTGCGGCGGCCACCAGCTACTCGACGCACGGGCTGGCGATGCTGCCCTTCTACATTTTCTACAGCATGTTCGGCTTCCAGCGCGTGGGCGACCTGATCTGGGCAGCAGCCGACCAACGCGCCCGCGGCTTCCTGATCGGCGCCACCGCCGGCCGCACGACCTTGGGCGGCGAAGGCCTGCAGCACCAGGACGGCAGCAGCCCGCTGCTGGCCTCCACCGTGCCCAACTGCCGCGCCTACGACCCGGCCTTCGCCGGTGAGCTGGCGCTCATCATCGACCACGGCATGCGCCGCATGCTGGAGCAGCAGGTCGACGAGTTCTACTACCTGACCGTCACCAACGAGAACGTCGTCAACCCGAGCGTTGCCGAGGCCGACCATGCCGGCGTGCTGCGCGGCATCTATCGGCTGCGTAGCGGCCCGGCCGTGCTGCCGCAGCGCGTGCAGCTGTTCGGCAGCGGCGCCATCATGGGCGAGGTGCTCAAGGCGGCAGCGCTGCTGGAAGATCAGCACGGCATCGCTGCCGATATCTGGAGTGTTACCAGCTATATCGAGCTGGCCCGCGAGGGCGCCTCGCAGGAGCGGCTGTGGCGCCAGGGCCTGCGGCCGGCGGTTGACAGCGCGCTGGAGCTACAGCTTCGCGCCAGCAGCGGCCCCATCATCGCAGCCACCGACTATGTGCGCGCGCTGCCCGAGCTGGTGCGCGCCTATCTGCCACCGGGGCGGCGCTATCTGTGCTTGGGCACCGACGGCTTCGGCCGCAGTGACTCGCGCGCCGAGCTGCGCGCACATTTCGAGGTCGATGCCGCGGCCATCGTGCAGGCCAGCCTGCGCGCGGTCCAGGAAGTCTGCAAGGCCGAGAATGCCTGCGAGCAGAGCCGCCTGGCCGCGCTGGTATCCATGGCGCCGACCTAGCGGCCCGGTTCACAGCCCCTCACGGTGCCGCGACAACGACACGGTCGCGGCCGCCATCCTTGGCCCGGTAAAGCGCGCCATCGGCGGCCACGATCAGCTGCGCCATCGTCATCGCTCGGGACGGGTCGACCACGGCCAGGCCGATGCTAACGCTGATGTGCAGGCCGGTGGAACAGCCGGCGTGCTCGATGCCCAGCGCCGCGACCGCGGCCCGGGCGGCTTCGGCTGTGTGCCGGGCGCCCGCAAGGTCGGAGTCCGGCAGGATCAGCGCGAACTCTTCACCGCCGTAGCGTGCGGCCATGTCCGCCGGTCTGCGGCAGCAGGCCTGCAGCGCCGCCGCGAGCCGATTCAGACATTGGTCGCCGGCATGATGGCCGTAGTGGTCGTTGTATGCCTTGAAGTGATCGACATCGATCAGCACCAGAGCCAAGGCTCTCTTGTGGCGCACAGCGACCGCCATCTGCTCGGCCAGATAGCGATCAAAGGCGCGCCGGTTCGCCAGCTCGGTCAGCGCGTCCCGCTGCGACAGCTGCCAAAGCTGCTCATTGGCCACACTCAGGTCAGCCGACAGTCGCACCAGCCGGGCGTAGTGCCTGGCGTTCTCACTCAGGAGCACGATCAGCAGGAAGCCAGCCGCCAGCAGGCCGTAGATGCGGCCTGCATACCAACCCAAGTCGTAGCGGCCGGTGTTCAGGATGGCCGCCAGGGCCAGGTCGAACAGCCACACAGCCATCACCACCAGCAGCCAGGCATCAAGCACCGTATGCGGCCGGCGCCGCCAGACCACCAGCAGCGCCAGCACACTCAGGGTCCAGACGCCCAGCAAGAAGGCGCGGCCGAGCTCGGTGGTTCGGTCTCCTTGCAGAAACACCGGCAGCCGCTGCTGCCACGCGGTCGCAAAAACCGTGAAAGCGGCCACCACGGCCAGCACCAACGCCACCATCAGGACGATGCCAATGCGTGGTCGCAGGCGCCGCACCCGGTTCAAGCGCGGAGGGCCTGGGCCGCCAGTCTTGGCCATCGAATAGGCCATCACCATCAGTGGGAAGCCGCCGTGCCAGAACATAAACAGGGCCGATGAGGTCTGCGGCCCCGAGCCCAGCAAGCCCGCAGGCGCGAACAGGCCCGGAAAGATCAGCGCATAGGCGGCGGTGACGGCGGCCGTAAAGAAATAGCCGCCGCCCAGAACCAGCAGCTCAATAGACTGCAAGGCCCGGTATTGGCTCAACAGCAGCACCGCCGTGATCAGATCGCAGATCACCAGCGCGGTGACATAGATCGGGATGAAGGCGGCCACGTGCGGCAGCGGCCTGTCGGCAAAAGGAAGGGCCGCCACGAAGACGATGGCCGAGAGGGCGACAACGCCAAGCGCGGCGCGGAGCTCGCGCAGCCCGGCCGGCTCGGTCGAGAGATGCCCCCAATATTCGCGCGTCTGGCCTGGCTTCATAGGGCCACCGTTCAGATGTGACCACTCCCTGGTCGCTATGCGTCAGTCTATGACGGTCGCGGGATGCCAGGCCCCTCTTTCAGTCCCCATCTCGAGGGGTCAGCGCTGCCCGGCGAACTCCGTCAATGCCTCGCCTGTCATGCGACAGATCCGCCATTCAGGCAGTACGCTGGCACCCATCTTCTCGTAGAAGCGGATCGCGTCCTCGTTCCAGTCCAGTACGGTCCAGTCAAAGCGGCCGTAGTCGCGCTCGACGGCGATGGCCGCCAGGCGCTTCAGCAGGCCCTTTCCTAAGCCGCTGCGGCGATGCGCGGGACGCACATACAGGTCTTCCAGATAGAGGCCGGGCTTGGCCAAAAAGGTGCTGAAGTTGGTGAAGAACAGCGCGAAGCCGACCATCTCTCCCTCGATTTCGCCGACCAGGGCCTCGACCACCGGCTTAGCTCCGAACAGATGCGGGTGCAGCTTGTCGGCCGTCAGCTGCAGCATGTGCGTCAGGTTCTCGAACTCGGCCAGCTCGGCGATCAGGTCGGCGATGGCAGGCACATCACCGCTCTGGGCGGGGCGTATCGTGTAGGTGCTCATAGCCGCATTGTCCACGCAGCTTGTCGCCGGGCCGACAGCCTGACGGCGCTGCTTGTCCTACAGTCGCCCGCATGATGCCCATCGCCTACATCGCACGTCGTCCGCACCGCAGCCAGTTCATCTCTTTGCGCGGCCTGCGCCACCACGTCCTGAGTTGGGGAGAGGCCGGCCTCGCCACGCCCGAGCGGCCGACACTGCTGATGCTGCATGGTTGGATGGATGTGGGCGCGTCCTTCCAGTTCGTCGTCGACGCGCTGGCCGATGAGCGGCACATCGTGGCGATGGACTGGCGCGGCTTTGGCTCTAGCGACAGCAGCGGCTCCGACTGCTACTGGTTCCCCGACTATCTGGGCGATCTCGACGCGCTTTTAGACGCCGTCGCACCGGGCATGAAGGTCGATCTGCTAGGCCACAGCATGGGGGGCAATGTGGTGATGAGCTATGCCGGCCTGCGGCCCGAGCGAATCCGCCGCCTGGTCAATCTGGAAGGCTTCGGCCTTCCCGAAACGCAGCCCGAGATGGCACCGACGCGCCTGATCGAGTGGCTGGACGACCTGAAGACGCCGCAAAGCCTGAAACACTACGACAGCCTCGCCGGTGTGGCGCAGCGCCTGATGAAGACCAACCCGCGGTTGGCCGCCGACAAGGCCGCCTGGCTGGCGCCGCACTGGTCGCGCGAGCAGGACGGCCCCGAAGGCAAGACCTGGCACATCCTCGGTGATCCGGCCCACAAGCGCGCCAATCCCATCCTCTACCGCAAGGCCGAGATCCTGGCCTGCTGGAGCCGCATCAGCGCACCAGTGCTCTGGGTCGAGGGCAGCGAGACGCAGATGAGCCAATGGTGGGGAGATCGCTACCCGCGCGAGGACTTTGAGGCCCGGCTGGGCGCAGTGCCGCAGTTGCAGCGCGCGCGGCTGCAGGGCGCCGGGCATATGCTGCACCATGACCAGCCTGAGGCGCTGGCCGCGCGGCTGGCGGCGTTTCTGGACGTAGGCTAAAGGCTCAGGCTATTCTTCGCCCATCAAAAAGACTGCCACAGGCAGGGAGGATGGACGGATGAAGAGTCTATGGCTGAGAGCGGCCTTTGCGGCACTTTCGATAGGGCCGGTACTGGCCTGGGGCCAGTCGCCGGTGCCGCTGGAGCGCTTCTTCCAGCGCCCGGCGGTGCTCGATGCCAAGCTCTCCCCCTCGGGCAAGCAGCTGGCCATCAGTACCTCGCGCGGCGCAGCACGAATAGGTCTGGCGGTGATCGAGTTGGGGGGCGAACCCAAGGTGCGCCGCGCAGCGCAGTTCTCCGACGCCGACATCGTTCGCTTCGACTGGGTGAGTGACGAGCGCCTGGTCTTCAGCGTGCGGGACCTGGAGGCCGGCAGCGGCGAGGACCGGCGCTACGCCCCAGGGCTCTACGCCGTCAACGCCGACGGCAGCGACTTCCGCATGCTGGTGCGCCGCCGTGGCCTGCCCACCGTCAGAGACGCCAGCATTCGCGCCACCGCGCTGGAATGGAACCATGTGTTGCTGCATGTGCCGCTGCAGCAGGACGGGGTCAAGCCCGACGAGATCGTCATCGGCGAGATGAATTTCTCCTCCCGTGACCTGCAGTCCATCACGCCGATTTGGCTCAATGTCCGAAGCGGGCGAACGCGGTCTATGGGTCTGGGCGATGTACCTCGCAACGTCACACGTTGGCTGTTCGACAGCAAGGGCCAGCCGCGTCTGGCAGGCGTGCGCAGCGAAGGCCGCAGCAGCCTGCACTGGCGCGGCCCGGGTCAGGACTCATGGCGCCAGATTGTCGAGAGCGAGCTGCTGCGCGAGCCCTTCCACCCCAGTGTCGTCGACGACAGCGGCACGCTCTACATCACCCACCACAGCGGTAGCGAAGGCTATGCGGTGCTGACGCGCTACGACTTCGATGCCGGCAAGCCGCAGACCCCGGCCCTGGTCTCCGCCCCGGGCTTCGATTTCGCGGGCAGTCTGGTGCTAGACCGAGCCGGCTCGCGAGCCCTGGGCGTGCGGGTCGAGACCGATGCCGAGCAGGCCGTCTGGTTCGACCCAGCGATGAAGCGTATGCAGGCCCTGGCCGACGAACGCCTGCCGGGCCGCATCAACCGGCTCAGCTGCAGCCGCTGCGGTGCCGAGGATATGGTGGTGCTGATTCGCTCCTTCGCCGACCGCGACCCGGGCCAGCTCTGGATCTACGAGGCGGCAAGCCAGCGCTGGAAGCCGGTCAGCCGCATGCTCGACGACATCGACCCACAGCGCATGGCCGGCGTAGCGCTAGAGCGCATTAAGGCCCGCGACGGCCGTGACCTGCCGGTCTGGCTGACCCTGCCCGCCGGCGTCCAACCGGGCAAGCCGGCACCGGCCGTCGTACTGGTGCACGGTGGCCCCTGGCTGCGCGGCGGGCACTGGCGCTGGCAGGCGATGGAGCAGTTCCTGGCCTCGCGTGGCTATCTGGTGATCGCGCCGGAGTTCCGAGGCAGCAGCGGCTATGGCGAGGCTCATTACCGCGCCGGCTGGAAGCAATGGGGACAGACCATGCAAGACGATGTGGCCGATGCGCTGCTGTGGGCCCGCCAGCAAGGCCTAGCCAGCCCCGACCGGGCCTGCATCGCCGGCGCCAGCTACGGCGGCTACTCGACGCTGATGGGCTTGGTGCGCCACCCCGAGCTCTACCGCTGCGGCATCGCCTGGGTGGCAGTCACCGATCCATTTCTCTTCCTCAAGGGCTCCTGGTGGGTCGACGATGACATCAGCGACCAGGGCCGCCGCCACATGCTGCCGGAGCTGGTCGGAGATGCGCAGAAAGACGCGGCGATGTTGACCGCCGTCTCACCGTTGGCCCAGGCCAAGCAAATCAAGGCCCCCCTGCTGCTGGCCTTCGGCGAGGCCGATCTGCGCGTGCCACTGGCCCATGGCGAGCGTCTGCGCCAGGCCTTGACCGAGTCCGGCCGCCCTCCCGAATGGGTCACCTACGCCAACGAGGGCCACAGTTGGCGTCAGGTTTCGACCCAAGTGGACTTCGCCCGCCGCGTCGAGCGCTTCCTCGGCGAGCATTTGGGCAAGCCCTGATCAGCCCTGTTGCGCCAGCCAGGCCACCGCGCCCTCCCCGGCGACGCGACCGCTGGCCATGCTGGCGGTCAGCAGATAGCCGCCAGTGGGGGCCTCCCAGTCGAGCATCTCGCCGGCGCAGAACAGGCCCGGCACGCTTTTAAGCATCAGACCCTCATCCAGCGCCTCGAAGCGCACGCCGCCGGCCGTGCTGATGGCCTCTGCCACCGGACGGGCCGCGACCAGGGTCAGCGGCAAGCGCTTGATGCGCGCGGCCAGCACGGCCGGATCGGCGTACTCGGCCTTGCTGAGCATCTCGTGCAGCAAGCCGGCCTTCAGTCCCTCGATGCCGAGCCGGCTCTTCAAATGGGTGGAAAGCGAGCGCGGGCCCCGCGGGCGCGCGACCTCGGCTGCGACAAAGGCCGCATCACGGTCCGGCAGCAGATCCAGATGCAGATTGACCTGGCCGCGCTCGGCGATTTCGTCGCGCAGCAGGGCACTGGCCGCATAGACCAGGGAGCCCTCGATGCCGGTCGCGGTGATCACGAACTCGCCTTGGCGCTCGAAGCGTCGTCCGCCCGTGCCCTCGACATGCAGGGCCACCGGCTTGACCGGCAGGCCGGCAAAGCGCTCGACGAAGACAGCGCTCCAGCCCGGCCCGTGCGGATGGGCGGCGGTGGCGCCGACATCGAAACCGCAGTTGGCCGGGCGCAGCGGCGCGATCTCGAGCCCGCGCGCTCTCAACGGCTCGACCCAGGCCCCGTTCGAGCCCAACTGCGGCCAGGATGCCCCGCCCAGCGCAAGGACGACGGCATCGGCGCGCACCAGGCTCTCGCCCTCAGGGCCGGCGAAGCGCAGCGCGCCCTCGTCGGCCCAACCTTGCCAGCGCGAGCGCTGATGAAAGCGCACGCCGGCAGAGCGCAGCCGCGCCAGCCAGGCACGCAGCAGCGGCGCGGCCTTCATGTCGACCGGGAAGACCCGGCCAGAGCTGCCGACGAAGGTCTCGACGCCCAGGCGCTGCGCCCACTCGCGCAGCGCCGGGCCGTCCAGGCGCCTGAGAATAGGGGTTATGACCTCGGCGCGTTCGCCGAAGCGCGCCACAAAAGGCGCAAAATCTTCCGAGTGGGTCAGGTTCAGCCCGCCCTTGCCGGCCAGCAGGAATTTGCGGCCCACCGAGGGCATCGCGTCATGGACATCGACCGCGACACCGGCCGCCGCCAGTGCCTCGGCCGCCATCAGTCCGGCGGGACCGCCACCGATGACGACGGCGCGGCGGGAGGTGTTGGGTGCAATGGGCATGGGCAAGGACGGTCGGATGGCGGGGTCGGGAGTGTGCCAGATCAGCTTGCCTGCAGCGCCAGGATGAAGCGGCTGCCCTGGCCGACCTGGCTCTCGACGCGGAGCTGGCCGCTCACGCGCTCGATCAGCTGCTTGCAGATCACCAGGCCGATGCCAGTGCCCTGTTGCTCGCTGGGGCCAGGCGGTTGACGGGCTGGAACAGCTCGGCCGGTTGCTCGGCGCAGAGCCCCAGGCCGTTGTCGGCCGCCTGGATCAGCGGGCCGCGCGCCGGCTCGGCCCAGGCCCGTACATGGACCCAGCTGCCGGGACGGTTGTCCTCAATTGCGCTGGACAGCTGGTTGTCCAAGACCCGCTCCAGCCGCACCGAATCGGCCTGCGCCAGCGGCAGCGGGTTGTCCGGAAAGCGATCGGGCAGGAACTCGGCCTGCGCATAGCCCCAGGTGACGGCGACCGTCTCGCCCAGGCTCAACTCACCACCGGCAGCAAGGGGCGAGCGACCAGAGAGAAAAAGGGAGCAACGGGGCGGACATGCAGAGCCTGACTGTGGGCCCCGACGGCAGCGCTGAGCCCCTGCCGCCGGTGCTCAGCGCCGGGCCGCCGGCACCAATGTCATGCCTGACGCAGCGCCGCCTTCAGCTGCTGCCCCAGCTCGGGCTTGTCCTTGAAAGGGTCCGTCGGGTTGCGCAACTGCATCACATCCTCCATGCGGGTCTGCACGCCGGCCAGCGAACGCGGGTGGCTGAAGACGTAGAACCGCTCCTCGTCCAGCGCCGCGAACACCATGGCAGCGACCTCGGCGGCCGTGATTTTGCCGGAGGAAACCGCCTTATCACTCATTGCCTGGCCGATCAGCTGGCTCTTGGTCGGTCTGGATGAGGCCAGCTCGCCAGGCCGGTTGCGGTGGCTTTGCGAGATGCCGGTGGGCACGAAGAAGGGGCACAGCACCGAGCAGCGAATCTGCTCGGTCACCAGGGCCAGATCTTGATAGAGGGTCTCGCTCAACGACACCACCGCATGCTTGGAGACGTTGTAGACGCCCATGTTCGGCGCGTTGAGCATGCCGGCCATCGAGGCGGTGTTGACGATATGCCCCTCGTAAGTCGGGTCTGCGGCCGCAGCCTCCAGCATCATCGGCGTGAAAAGGCGCAGGCCATGAACCACGCCCATCAGGTTGACGCCCAGCACCCAGTCCCAGTCGGCCAGGCTGTTCTCCCAGACCAGTCCGCCGGAACCGACGCCGGCATTGTTGAAGAGAAAGTGCGGCGCCCCGAAACGGGCGTTGACGGCGGCGGCCAGCGCCTCCATCTCAGCGGCCTTGGACACATCGACCCGCCGCGCCAGCAACGGGTGAGCGCCGAACTCGGCCGCGGCCTTGTCCAGCGCATCAGCCTGAACATCGCAGAGCACGAGATTCATGCCGCGCGCCGCGGCCAGACGCGCCACCTCCAGGCCGAAGCCCGAACCAGCGCCGGTGATCACGGCCGTGCGGCCCTGGTAAGTCCTCATGCCGGGTCTCCTGCTGCTCGTCTCATGTCAATATGGGCGATGCCGTCCTCGTCATAGGGCGCCGACGTCGGCACGAAACCGAGGCTGGCATAAAAACCCTGCAGATGGGCCTGGGCGCCGATGTCAATGCCCTGTCCGGGCCACAGCCGCGCGCATTCGGCAATCGCCTGTCGCATCAACGCCCGGCCCTGGCCGGCGCCGCGTGCGCCGCTCGCGGTGACGACACGGCCGATCATCGGCAGCGTCTGCTGCGGCCCTTTGAGCAGCGGCGGCAGCAGCCGTGCGTAGGCCCAAAGCTCGTCCTGCTCGCCGCGCCCCTGCAGATGCCAGCACTTCGGGTCTAGCCCATCGGGGTCCAGGTAGATGCAGCGCTGCTCCAGCACAAAGACCAGGGATCGCAGCGCCAGCACTTCATACAGCTTGCCCGCGTTGAGCGCCTCAAAGCGCTCGCAATGCCAGCCCAGCGCCATCAAATCAGCTTGACCAGCTGCTTGCCGAAGTTCTTGCCCTTGAGCAGGCCCAGAAAGGCCTCGGGCGCGGCATCCAGGCCCTGGGCCACCGACTCGCGGTACTTCAGCTTGCCGGTAGCGACCAGGCCGCCCAGCTCTTTCAGCGCCTCAGGCCAGAGCTCCATATGTTCGCTGACGATGAAGCCCTCGATCTTCATCCGGTTGACCAGGATCAGCTGAGGCGCGCTCATCGGGATGGGCTCGCCGTTATAGCCCGAGATCATCCCGCACATTGCGATGCGGCTGAAAGCATTGGCGCGCAGCATCACCGCGTCCAAAATCATGCCCCCGACGTTCTCGAAATAGCCGTCGATGCCATTCGGACAGGCCGCCTTTAGCGCGGCCGACAGGCTCTTGACGTCACGGTGCTGCTTGTAATCGATGCACTCGTCAAAGCCCAGCTCCTCAACCACTTGGCGGCATTTGTCCGGGCCTCCGGCAATACCCACGGCACGCGCGCCGCGCACCTTGGCCAGTTGGCCCACCGCGCCACCGACCGCACCGCTGGCGGCGCTGACCACCACGGTCTCGCCGGCCTTGGGGTTGATGATCTTGACCAGGCCGTACCAGCCGGTCACGCCGGGCATGCCCACCGCACCCAGGTAGGCCGACAGCGGGATGTGGCTGGTGTCCACCTTCTGCAGCACGCCGCGCTGGCTGGCATCAACCAGTTGATACTCCTGCCAGCCGCCCATGCCGACCACCTTGTCGCCGGGCTTGAAGGCGGCGTTCTTCGACTCGACCACTTCGCCGACCGTGCCGCCAATCATCACCTCATTGAGCGGTTGCGGCTGCGCATAGCTCTTGCCGTCGTTCATGCGGCCGCGCATATACGGGTCGAGGCTCAGGTAGTGGTTACGCACCAGCACTTGGCCCTGATCAAGAGCCGGCAGCGCCGCCTCAATCAGTTTGAAGTTGTCGGTCGTCGGCTCGCCCTGCGGGCGCGACGCGAGTTGGATTTGGCGGTTGATGATCATGGCGGCTCCTCGAATGCAAGAGCGCCGATTGAATCACGGACGCTCAGACCTCGGGCGTCTCATGGGTGACAAAAAAGAACGGTCGTTCGATTCGACGAGCCTCGTGCCGTGCATCGCAAGGCCGATCAGCCCTCGCTGCGCTGCAGGGTCTTCAGGCTGCGCCCGCGCCCTGGCAGCGCCTTCAGGTACTTGAAGGTGCCGGTGGCATGGGCGCAGAGCTTACCGTCCTCGCCCAGCACCGAGCCTTCGCAGAAGGCCATTGTGGTCGAGCGGTGCAGCAGTTTTCCGAGGGCCCGCAGCTCGCCCTCGCCAGGGCGCATGAAGGAAGTCTTCATCTCAATGGTGACGACGCCCGGGCCGAAGCCAGGCTGGTCACGATGAATGCTGCGCGCCGCATGGGCCATGGCCACATCCAGCAGGGTCATGATGACGCCGCCATGGGCCACCTCCCAGGAGTTCAGATGGGCTTCCTTCAAATCAACCCGCAGCTCGGCCTCGCCCTCTCCCATGCTGTGCAGTTCCAGCCCGAGTTGCTCGACAAAGGGAATGTGAACGGGAAAATTCAGCGGCGGCGGGGACTTGTTACTCATCGTCGATCAGGTTCCGTGAATGGCCGAGACGCCGCCATCAACTGCCAGGATCTGGCCGGTGATGTGCTTGCCGGCGCGCGAGGCGAACAAGAGCGCGGCGCCCTTGAGGTCTTCATCATCGCCGATGCGGCGCAAGGGGGCGTGCGCGGCCAGCGTCTCCTCGCCGATGCTGGCCAGCAGGCCCTTGGTCATTTTGCTCGGGAAGAAGCCCGGCGCGATCGCATTGACGGTGATGCCGTAAGGGCCCCACTCGCCGGCCAGCGCACGGGTGAAATTGACCGCCGCGCCCTTGCTGGTGTTGTACGCGATGGTCTTCATTACCGAAGAGTTTCCCGACAGGCCGGCAATCGAGGCGATATTAATGATGCGGCCGTACCGACGCGCAATCATGCTCTGCTTGGCGGCCTCCTGGCTCATCACGAAGAGGCTGCGGATGTTCAGGTTCATCACCTTGTCCCAGGCCTCGACCGGATGCTCCTCCGCAGGTGCGCCCCAACTGGCGCCGGCATTGTTGACCAGGATGTCGATCTGGCCGAGGCGCTCCATGGTCTGCGTGACGATGCCGCGCGCCTGGGCCTCGTCGGCCGCATCGGCGGCGATCCAGCGGGCGTCAATGCCGCGGTCCTGCAGCAGGGCCACGGCCTCTTCCAGATCGGCCGCCTTGCGCGAGCTCAGCACGATCTTGGCCCCGGCCTCGCCTAGGCTCTCGGCGATCTGCAGGCCCAGGCCGCGCGAGCCACCGGTCACCAGGGCCACCTGACCGCTCAGGTCGAACAGTTCTTGGATGCGTTGTGTCATTGCTTGTGTCTCCACCAGGGTATCGCTTGAATCAGAACCAGCCGTCCCGCATCTCGCGGCACAGGGCCTCGCGGTTGCCTACCACGCCCAGCCAGGCTTCAATCTTGGGCAACTCGTAGGCGTAGAAGTAGCGCGCGGCGGCGCGCTTGCCCTGGGCAAAGTCCGAGGGGCCGGCAGCGCACAGGCTCAGGTCCAGCCACAGCCAGGCCAGCACCACATGGCCGAAGGCCTGCAGATAGGGCGTGGCATTGGCCAACGCTTCCTCGGGCACGCCGCTGGCCCATGCATTCTTGGTGGCGCGGCCCAGCCGGGCCAGCGCGGCCGCGAGCTCATTGGCCTGCTCGGCCAGAGTCGGGTCTTGCAGAGCACGCTCAATCGTTTGGTTGATGCGCGCAGCCAGCACCAGCAGCGCCGAGCCGCCATTCATCACCACCTTGCGGCCCAAGAGGTCCAGGCCCTGGATGCCGTGCGTGCCCTCATGGATCATGTTCAGGCGGTTGTCGCGCCAGTACTGCTCGACCGGAAAATCGCGTGTGTAGCCGTAGCCGCCGAGCACCTGAATAGCCAGCGAGTTCGCTTCCAGACACCATTCGCTAGGCCAGCTCTTGGCAATCGGGATCAGCACCTCCAGCAGTTGCTGAGCCTGCTGCGCGACGGCGGCATCGCCAGTATGTTGCTCATCCACCAGGCGGGCGCACAGCAGCTCAAGCGCCAGCCCACCCTCGACATAGCTCTTCTGCGCCAACAGCATGCGCTTCACATCCGCATGCTCGATGATGGGTCGTTGGGGCGAGGCGGCGTCCTTGCCGGCCGGCCCCACAGGGCGGCCCTGCGGCCGCTGGCGTGCGTATGCCAGGCTGGCCTCGTAACCGGCATAGCCCAGCATCACCGCACCCAGACCCACGCCAATGCGGGCCTCGTTCATCATATGGAACATGCACTTCAGCCCCTCGCCGGGCTGACCAACGAGATAGCCTATCGCGCCGGACTTGCCGCCCGGCTGGTAGCGGCCCTCACCGAAGTTGAGCAGGCAGTTCGTCGTGCCTCGATAGCCGAGCTTGTGGTTGAGGCCAGCCAGCGCCACATCGTTGCGCTCGCCGGTCAGCTCGGCGAACTCGTTGACCAGATGCTTCGGCACGATGAACAGCGAGATGCCGCGCGTGCCGGGGGTCATCTTGCCATCCGGACCGGGGATCTTGGCCAAAACCAGGTGGATGATGTTCTCGGTGATCTCATGCTCGCCGGCCGATATCCACATCTTGTTGCCCTTGAGACGGTAGCGCGGACCCAGCGGATCATCACCATCGGGCTCGGCTCGCGTCGCCACATCGGACAACGAGGAGCCGGCCTGCGTCTCGGAGAGGCACATGGTGCCGAACCAGCGACCGGCAAACTCACTCCTGGCGAAAACCTCGCGCTGCAAGGCCGTGCCATGCGCCATCAGCAAATTGGCATTGCCATTGGTGAGCATCGCATAGCCGCCCATCGCGACGCTGGCCTTGCTGAAGAAGGCATTGGCCGCCATCTCGATCACGCAGGGCAGCTGCATGCCGCCGAGCTCGTAGTCCTGCGCGGCAGCCAACATGCCGGACTCGATATACGCCTGCATCGCCGCATGGGTGCTCGCGGGCAGCTGCACGCGTTCGCCATCGAAGTGCGGCTCCTGCGTGTCGACCAAGCGATTGAAGGGCGCAAACTTCTCGCGGGCGATCTTCTCGCAGGTGTCGAGCACCGCATCGTAGGTCTCGCGCGAGTGCTCGGCAAAGCGCTGACGCGCGCTCAAGTCCTGGACCTTGAGCCAGTCGTAGAGCAGAAAGTCCAGGGTCTGCCGCATGAGTACGGGCTCCGTCTTGGTTTGCTCAGAGCACTTCGAACACACCGGCTGCGCCCATGCCGCCGCCGATGCACATGGTCACGCAGACCTTCTTGGCGCCGCGGCGCTTGCCTTCGATCAGCGCATGGCCGGTCAGGCGCTGGCCAGAGACGCCATAGGGGTGGCCCACCGCGATCGCGCCGCCGTTGACATTGAGGCGGTCCATCGGGATGCCCAAGGTGTCGGCGCAGTACAGCACTTGCACCGCGAAGGCCTCGTTGAGCTCCCACAGGTCGATGTCGGCAACCGTCAGGCCCAGCCTCTTCAAGACCTTGGGCACCGCGAAAACCGGGCCGATGCCCATCTCGTCAGGCTCGCAACCAGCCACCGCAAAGCCGAGGAAACGCCCCAGCGGCTTCAGGCCATGGGTCTCGGCGTACTGCTCGCTGACCACAACGCAGGCCCCGGCGCCGTCTGAAAATTGGCTGGCATTGCCAGCCGAGATCAGGCCGCCGGGCAGGGCCGAGCGCAGGTCCTTGATGCCGTCGTAAGTCGTGCCTTCGCGCAGACCTTCGTCAGCCGAGATGGTCACCTCCTTGCTCATCAGGCCCATCACCTTGTCGGCCACGCCCATGGTCGTCGTAACGCTGATCATCTCGTCGGCGAACTTGCCAGCGGCCTGGGCGGCACAGGCCTTTTGCTGGCTGGCCGCACCGTACTGGTCCATGCGTTCTCGACCTATTTGATAGCGTTTGGCCACCTGCTCTGCGGTCTGCAACATGCTCCAGTAGATCTCGGGTTTGTGCTTGACCAGCCAGGTATCGGCATACATGTGGCGATTCGCCTCGTTCTGCACGCAGGAGATGCTCTCGACACCGCCGGCCACATAGACATCGCCCTCGCCAGCGATCACCCGCTGCGCGGCCATCGCAATGGTCTGCAGTCCCGAGGAACAGAAACGGTTGACAGTGACCCCCGACACCGTGATCGGCAGACCCGCGCGCAACACGATCTGGCGCGCGATATTGCCGCCGGTCGCGCCCTCGGGCGTGGCGCAGCCCATCAGCACATCCTCGATGGCACCGGCCTCGATGCCGGCGCGCTCGACGGCGGCCTTGACGGCATGGCCGCCCAGGGTCGCGCCGTGGGTCATATTGAAGGCGCCTTTCCAGCTCTTGGCCAGTGGCGTGCGTGCGGTGGAGACGATGACTGCTTTACTCATGATGGCAACTCGCTAGAAAGGGGTTTCAGGAGAAGGACTTGCCTTCGGCCACAAGACGGGCCAGCAGCGGCGCCGGCTCCCAGAACTTCGCGTCATCGAGCGGGTTCTTGGCAAAGCGCTTCATCGCCTGCACGACGTTGAACAGGCCAACAGTGTCGGCGTAGCACATCGGGCCGCCGCGCCACAGCGGGAAGCCGTAGCCGGTCAGATAGACCATGTCCACATCCGAGGCTCGTTGGGCAATGCCCTCTTCCAGCAGATGCGCGGCCTCGTTGACCAGCGCGAACACCAGGCGATGCACGATCTCCTCGTCGCTGATCTGGCGCGGCGTGATACCCAAAGTCGCGCGGTGCTTGTCCAACATCTCGGCTACCACCGGCGACGGGATCGCGTCGCGCTTGCCCGTTTGGTAGTCGTACCAGCCGGCTTGCGTCTTCTGGCCGTAGCGGCCCAGTTCGCAAAGCAGATCGGCGCTCTTGGAATAGCGCAGGTGCGGCTTCTCCTGGTAGCGACGCTTGCGGATAGCCCAGCCGATATCGTTGCCAGCCAGATCGCCCATGCGGAACGGACCCATCGCAAAGCCGAACTTCTCGGCCGCCTTGTCGACCTGAGCCGGCGAGCAGCCCTCGTCGAGCAGGAAGCCAGCCTGGCGGCTGTACTGCTCGATCATGCGATTGCCGATGAAGCCATCGCAGACGCCCGAGACCACGGCCGTCTTCTTGATCTTCTTGGCCAGTTGCATCACCGTGGCCAGCACATCCTTTGCCGTGGCCGCGCCGCGCACCACCTCCAGCAGCTTCATCACATTGGCCGGGCTGAAGAAGTGCATGCCCACGACGTCCTGAGGGCGCTTCGTGAAACTGGCTATTCTGTTGACGTCCAAGGTTGAAGTGTTCGAGGCCAGGATCGCGCCAGGCTTCATGACCTCGTCGAGCTGCTTGAACACCGCCTCCTTGACCGACAGTTCCTCGAACACCGCCTCGATCACCAGATCGGCGCTACCGATGTCGGCGTAGTTCAAGGTGGTGCTCAGCAACGCCATGCGCTGCTGGTACTTGTCTTCCTTCAGCTTGCCCTTTTTGACCTGGGCTTCGTAATTCTTCTTGATCGTCGCGACCCCGCGGTCCAGGGCTTCCTGCTTGGTCTCCAGGATGGTGACCGGAATGCCGGCATTCAGGAAGTTCATCGAGATGCCGCCGCCCATCGTGCCGGCGCCGATCACGGCCACCTTCTCGAGCTTGCGGGTGGGCGTGTCCTCGGGCACATCGCCGATCTTGCTGGCGGCGCGCTCAGCGAAAAAGGCATGGCGCAGGGCCTTGGATTCCGGCGTCAACATCAGCGCGGCAAAGCCCTCGCGCTCAGCCTTCATGCCGTCATCGAACTTCATCTTGACCGAGGCCGCCACCGCTTCCAGGCAACGCAGCGGCGCCGGGAAATTCTTGCTCATGCCGCCGACCATATTGCGGGCGAACTGGAAGTAGGCCTCGGGGTCGGTATGGCGGGCCTTCAGATCACGCACCTTGGGCAGAGGGCGCTTGTCGGCAACCTCTTTTGCAAAGGCGATCGCCCCTTCAAGCAAGTCGCCCTCGATGATCTTCTGAAACAGCTGCTGCCCCGGCACCTGCGCCAGCAGCTCGCTGGCGACTGGCTCGCCGCTGACGATCATGTTCAGCGCGGGCTCGACACCCAGCGCACGTGGCAGACGCTGCGTGCCGCCGGCCCCGGGCAGCAGGCCCAGCTTCACTTCTGGCAGCGCGATCTTGGCGCCCGGCGAGGCGACGCGGTAATGACAGCCCAGAGACAACTCCAGCCCGCCACCCATACAGACCGTGTGGATCGCGGCCACTACCGGCTTGCTGCAGTTCTCGACCACGGCGATCAGGCTCAAGAGATTTGGCTCGGCCAGCGCCTTAGGACTGCCAAATTCCTTGATGTCGGCACCACCGGAGAAGGCCTTGCCGGCCCCGGTAATCACGATGGCATGGACGGCCGCCTCGTTCTCGGCCCGCTCGATGCCGGCGGCGGTGGCTTTGCGGGTGTCATAGCCCAGGCCGTTGACCGGGGGGTTGCTCAAGGTGATCACGGCAACATTGCCGCGGACTTCATAAGTAGCTGTCATGCTGACCTCTTGCTCGGGGTGATCGGGGCTGGGGTACAAATAGAACGGTCGTTCGATTCTAGGCATGAGCCATGGCCATGATCTGTCCCTGTCGTGACAAAGTGCTTTCCCGGCATGCGGGCACTGTGCTTACAATGAAGCTCGACGCCGTCCAACGATGACGTCACCGCCGATTTACCAACTACTTGCGGGCGGACTACAAATGCGGCTAAAGCGTTGCGGCTCCGCTGCCCCGGGACCGGCAAACGCCGGTGACACCCATGGGCAGCGGAGTTTTTTCGTCATGCATGAACTGGCAAGCTTTGATCGCCTGATCGCGCTCTCTCATCCGAGCCTGAGCCCCCTAAACAAGCCCGCCACACACCTGCTGCGAGACCCTGAGGGTCAGATCGTGAGCACACTCTCCAGCGGCCCGGGCCTGGCTCAGAGCATTCTGCTCGCCGCCCATCGCATCGCTGCCGGAGACTGGCTCGGCTTGCTGGCCGACGAGAACCGGGCACGTGGCCTGCAGCAGGCCTGGCGCCTGGCCCTGCTGCGCGCCGAGCGCCACGGCAAGCCCCGCACCCAGCGCGATGGCGGCCCGCTGTGGCTCAGCCCCGCCTTGCCCGGCCGCCCCGGTCTCGCCCCGGCCCTGCTGCGCCAGCAGGCGCAGGCGCTGGCGTTGCGACAGCTGTGGCAACAGGGCTGGCGCTGGTAAGCAGTGCAACAGCAGCGTAAGCCGTCGAGCTGGGAGGGCAGGGCCTACGGGTATGTCCCGGCCATCATCGGTGCAAATTACTCACACGCGCGCCGCCTGTTACCGGTGCCGCCAGGGTAGATTCAGGCACGGGCGACCCCCACGTCGCTCGCGGACTGGATGAACGCTACCGATGAAGCCCGCGATGAATGGCACCGTACCCAGCGATGTGGATCTGGCCCTGCTCGATGCTGCCTATGTCCGCAAGCCGATGAATGTCGGGATGACGCTGGTCGTCACGCTGACAATTGGACTGCTGCTGTGGTCAGTGCTTGCGACCCACACGTTGCTTGCGGGCTGTGCGGCTTTGCTGGCGAGCTCACTGTGGGGGCATCTGGAATGTCGTGCCTATCGTCGTGCGGTACTGGGCCCGTCAAATCTGCGGCGCTGGCAGGGGCTGTTTGCGCTTCAATCGGCTGCGGCCGGGCTGGCCTGGTCGGTCGCGCCGGTGCTGACGATGGCAACACAGCCCGATGGGGACAGCTTGGCGCTGTTCGTCGGTATTCTGTTGGGGGTCAGCGCGGTCGCGATGAATTCGATGGCCGGGCAGCGCGCGGGCATGTTCGCCTTCCTGATCGGCACGCTGGCGCCGACCAGCCTCATTGCCGGCCTGGCCGACGCGCCGGCCCAGCGGCTCGCCGCCCTGGTGCTGGCCAGCGCCTTGATCGCGCTGATGGTGGTCGGCCACCAATCGCATCTGGCCCTGCGCCGCCTGATCGAGACAGGGATGCGGCTGCAGGCCAATCTCGACGCCTCGCACGATGCCGTCGTGGGCATGGACGACAGCGGCCGCATTACCGACTGGAATCGCCGCGCCGCCGAGTTGTTCGGCTGGACCGCACCGGAAGCCATCGGGCGGATGCTGGACACCACCATCGTCCCCGAGCGCATGCGCGAAGCCCATCGGCAGGGCCTGGCACGCTATCTTGCCACGGGTGTACAGCGGGTCATGCACAGACGCATCGAGCTGCCGGCACTGCACCGCGATGGCCGCGAGTTCGTCGTCGAGATCGTGCTAAGCCCGCTCGGCAGCGGCCCCGCCCGCAGCTTCACCGCCTTCCTCACCGATATCTCCGAACGAAAAGCCGCGCAAGAAAGGCTGGCGCTGTTCAGGCGGGTGTTCGACGCCAGCACCCAGATGATCAGCATCGTCGACGGCGAGGGCTATGCGGTCTATCAGAACCGGGCCCACCAAGCCGGCCTGGGCTATCGCGACGAGGAGATCATTGGCCAGCACTTCTCGCTGACGGTGGCACCCGAGGCCCTGGCCGCCTTTCGTGCCGAGATCGGCGTGGCGATGCGCAACGGCCTCAGCTGGACGGGCCAGTTGCTGCTGCAGCGCAAGGATGGCAGCCGCTTCATCGCCAGCAAGCACGTCGGCTTCATCAAGGACGAAGTGGGCCGCGTGCAGTACGCCTTCGACATCTTCTATGACTTCAGCCCGGAGCTCGCGCGGCGCGAGGAGCTCGCGGCCGCCAAGGAGATAGCCGAGCGCGCCAGCATGGCCAAGTCCGAGTTTCTGTCGAGCATGAGCCACGAGCTGCGCACGCCGATGAACGCCATCCTCGGCTTCGCCCAGATCCTCCAGTACGACGGCTCGCTGCAAGCTAGGCAGCTTGATCAGGTGCAGGAGATCCTGAGAGCAGGCAGGCATCTGCTGGAACTGGTCAACGAAGTGCTGGATCTGGCCAAGATCGAGTCCGGCCATCTGCAACTGGCGCTGGAGCCTGTCGCGCTGGCCGCAGTGGTCGATGACTGCATGCAGCTGATGCAAGCGCTGGCCGCACCGCGCCAAATCGAGCTGCACACCCAGTTGCCGCCCCACGCCGAGCTGCATGCCGATCGCACCCGCGTCAAGCAGATACTGCTGAACCTGCTGTCAAACGCCATCAAGTACAACCGGGACGGCGGCAGCGTACGTCTGAGCGCCGAGCCGGCCCGCGGCAAACGCTGGCGCATCAGCATCACCGATACCGGCTGCGGACTGTCGGCGCAACAAATCGAACAATTGTTCCAGCCCTTCAACCGCCTGGGCGCCGAACATGGCAGCATCGAAGGCACCGGCATCGGTCTGACCATCACACGGCGGCTGACTGAGCTGATGGGCGGCTCCGTCGGCGTGCAGAGTACGCTCGGCAAGGGCTCGACCTTCTGGCTCGAGCTGCCAAGCCTCTCACAGCCTACATTGGCTACAGCGCAGCCGCTTGCGGCACCTGCAATGACCGTCGCGCCACTGCCCTGCCACAGCGTGCTCTGCATCGATGACAACCCCGTCAATCTGCGCTTGCTAGTACAGCTGCTGACGCTGCGGCCCCAAATCCAGGTGCTGACGGCCGCCAGTCCCGCTCGAGGCTTGGAGCTGGCCTCGGCGCAGCGACCGTCGCTGATATTGCTGGACATCCACATGCCCGAGATGGACGGCTACGCGGTGCTTGCCGCGCTGCGCGCAGACCCGGATCTTCAGTCCACCCCGGTAGTCGCCGTGAGTGCCAGCGCGATGCCCCAGGACATCGAGCGCGGGCGCGCCGCTGGCTTCAACGACTACCTGACCAAGCCGCTGGATTTGGGCAACTTTCTGCATGTCGTCGACCGCTGGTTGACCCGGTAGCCTCCCCTGCTGCCACAGTCAGCGGCGATCAATACAAGCGCACCGCCATATCGAAGCGCCAGGTCCTGCGAATCTCGATCACATCGAACACGCGCGCCAGGGCCGGCGGGAAGGCCGGGTAATTGGCCTGACTCTCGACGATGCGCCTGACGGCCGCATCGATCGCCGGCACGCCGCTGGAGCGTACAAAGCTCACCGACTCGACCGAACCGTCGCTGCGGATCGCCACCGTCACCAGAGGCTCGGCGTGCGGCTGCCTCGCCGCCTCGCGCACCAGCTCGAAGGTCTGGTTCAGCTCTATCTTGCGACTCCAGGCTTCGGCGTAGAGCACCAGTTCCGCATTGGCATCGCTGCGTCCGAACAGGCGGCCCCGGCGGATGCTGCTGGCCGAGGGCGGCAGCCGCGCGGCGATGGCGTCGCGCCGGGCGGCCTCCTCGTCCAGCTGGCGGCCGATCGCCCTGAGCCGCTCTTCACGCTGTTCTTCGGCCTGAGCTTTGGCCTGGGCTTTCTCGGCCGCCAGCCGCGCGGCCTCGGCGCGCACGGCGTCCTGACGGGCCATCTCCTGGCCCGCCACCTGCTCAGCCACTTTCAGAGCCGCAGCCTGCCGTGCCGCCGCCTGGCGTTGGGCCTCGAGGCGAGCGGCCTCTTCCTGACGCACAGCCTGCTGACGCGCAGCCTCCTGACGCGCCTCTTCCTGACGCGCCTCTTCCTGCCGCGCCTCTTCCTGCCGCGCCTCTTCCTGGCGCGCCTCTTCCTGGCGCGCTGCCTGTTGTCTGGCGACCTCGTCCCGTTGCTTCTCAGCAGCCACCCGCCGCGCCAATGCTTGCGCCTCGAGCGCCTGCAGGCGTTCAGTCTCCAAGCGCGCCGACTCTTCTCGTTGGCGCGCGACGGCCTGACGGATGGCCTCCTGGCGCAAGGCCTCCGCCCGCATTGCGTGCTGCCGCGCCGCTTCCAGCCCGGCCTCCAGTTCCTGGGCCGCCCTCCCCCCGACGCGATCGAGCACGGCCAGCTCCGGCGCGCTCGTTCCGGCCATGGCCTTGACCGGCACCGGCGCCGCCATCGTGGCGGCCGCACGCAGCTCGCGCGTCTGTGGGCTGGAGGCACTGGGTGCCACCGCGATGGCTGGCAGCAGCGGCAGTGTCGCCGGCACGGCGGGTAAGGCCCAGGAGGTGTGATCAGGCCGCAGCGCGCGGATCACGTCGGGCGGAGCCAGAAGAGTCGGCGGCACCGGCTCGGCGGCGGCGGCAGACTCATCGGGGCTGGGATCGGCCACCAGCAGTTCGGCCACCATCGCATCAGGCGCCATCATCGACAAGCTCGCCATCGCCGCCACCGCCTGCTGCGGGGGCAGCTCGGCCGGCGCCGGTTCAGGAGCTGCGGCGGGCTCGGCGGCCGCAGGCGGCTCGGCGGCTTCGCTCAGTGCAGCAGCGGCCACCGGCGCTAGCGCTGGCGCCTGCGGCGCCTGGGTCAGCACGACGCGCAACTCCGGCGCCTCGGCGCGTCGCTCCTGCCAGGGGAACACCAGTCCCGGAAACCCAGGCCCGTCGGCGCCGAAGCTCAGGCTCAGTAGGAGCGCATGGATTAGCAGGGAGAGCGCCAGCGCCGTCACCTGGCGCCTGCGTTGAGCCCTCATGCGCCGGCGCAGCCAGTGGCACCAGGCGGCATGGCCCGGCGACCTTGGCGGTGACAAAGCAACTCGGAGGCGTTCGGGGTCTGCATCCGCCCTATTGTCTTATCCAAAGCGCATGCGATTGGCGGATTGGTGAGGTCAGGTCTTTCCCCAGGGCCTGACAGTGACAACGCCTCACCGATGTCCGATGGCACACTTGCACGATGGCCTATGACATCGTCGTGCTGCAAGCCGATCTATTCCCTGCATTCGCCGCCTACATGGATGATCACCTTCGCGACAACGGGATCGGGAACACCTCTTTGTTCCAACCGCTGGCGGCTGCGGACTGCCGCTTTGACGTAGACCGTGCTGAACGCTTCAGTTCCGCCTTGTGCGCGAGTACCGACGGCCCTGGGTGGCGTCGCGCCTGGGTGGCGATGAACAATGCGGGAGCGGTAGTCGGACATGTAGATCTGCGCGACACCCCCTTGCCTTACACACGGCATCGCTGTCTGCTGGGCATGGGAGTTGACCGCCATCACAGGGGAGCAGGTCTGGGCCGGCAGCTGTTGGAGACTGCCACAAAATGGGCCATTGGGCGGGGGTGGATTGACTGGATCGACCTGCAGGTGATCTCATCGAATGCCCCGGCAGTCAGGCTCTACGAGAAAGCCGGTTTCGTCCAAACAGGCAGCACGTCCGATCTCTTTCGCTTTGACCAGCGCTCTGTTGACTCCAACTCGATGTCCCTGCGGCTGAAGCCTTCTCCTGACGCTTAATTACTGCCGGATGGCCGCCAAGCTCTGTACGACCGCCGCTCCTCACACCTCCAGCCACTCCTTGCGGATGTAGGCATTCCCGCGCAGATCCGCCGGCGTGCCTTCGAAGACGATACGCCCGTGGCCCATCACATAGCAGCGCTCGGAGATTTCCATTGCGATGGCCAGCTTCTGCTCGACCAGCAAAACCGCGATGCCCCGGCGCTTGAGTTCCTTCAGGTACTCGGCCACCAGTTCAACGATCTTGGGCGCCAGGCCCTCGGTGGGCTCGTCAATCATGATCAGGTCGGGGTCGCCCATCAGCGTACGGCACAGTGTCAGCATCTGCTGCTCGCCGCCAGAGAGCACCCCGGCCTCAGTGTGCTGACGCTCCTTGAGGCGCGGAAACATGCCATACATATCATCGAAGCCCCAGCGCGGCTCCTTCGCGCCGCTCTTCTGACCGAGCAGCAGGTTCTGGTGCACGGTCAGCTTGGGGAAGATGTCGCGGTTCTCGGGCACATAGCCGATGCCTTGATGGGCGATCTCGTAGGCCTTCTTGCCCAGCAACTCGTTGCCGCCAAACTGGACCGAGCCGCTGCCGTCGACCTGGCCCATGATGGTCTTGACCGTGGTGGAGCGGCCCGAGCCGTTGCGGCCCAGCAGGCTGACGATCTCCCCTGGGCGCACCTCCATGCTGACGCCGTGAAGCACATGGCTCTTGCCGTAGAAGGCGTGAACGTTGTCGAGTTTGAGCGCGCGCGTCATGCCGGCACTCCCGCAGCGGCCTGCTGCTCGGCCAAAACCGAGCCCAGATAGGCCTCCTGCACTCGGGCGTTGGCACGCACCGCCTCGGGCGTGTCGAAGGCGATCACCTCGCCATAAACCAGCACTGCGATCTTGTCGGCCAGGCCGAACACCACGCCCATATCGTGTTCCACGGTTAGCAGCGTCTTGCCCTCGGTGACCTCGCGGATCAGCTGGATGAAACGCTTGGTCTCGCTCTTGCTCATGCCCGCGGTCGGTTCGTCGAGCAGCACGACCTCGGCGCCGCCAGCGATCGTGATGCCGATCTCCAGCGCGCGCGCCTCGGCATAGGTCAGATTGGTAGCCAGCACATCACGCTTTTTGTCCAGCTTGATCATCTCCAACACCTGGTCGGCGCGGTCATTGGCATCGTCCAGGTCAGCCAGGAATTTCCAGAAGGCATAGCGATAGCCCATGCTCCAAAGCACCGCGCAGCGGATGTTCTCGAACACCGACAGTCGCGTGAAAAGATTGGACACCTGGAAGCTTCGCGACAGACCAAGGCGGCTGATCTGATAGGGCTTGCGGCCATCGATGCGCGCGCCGTTCAGCCGAATCTCGCCGCTGCTGGGCGCGAAGCGGCCGCTGATCAGGTTGAACAGCGTGCTCTTGCCGGCGCCGTTCGGGCCGATGATGGCGATGCGCTCGCCAGGCCGCACCTGCAGCTGCGCGCCACGGATGATCTCGCTCTTGCCAAAGCGCTTGTGCACATCCAGCAGCTCCAACGCGAATTCGCTCTTGCTCACAGGGTCTCCCGGCGTTTGATCTCTTTCTCGATCTCTTCCTGGGTCTGGTCCCACTCACGCTTGAACTGCCGGCGCGACAGCTCGAACAGGCCCAGGCCCACCAGCAGCAGCATCGAGGCGCCGAACCAGGCGTCGATGCGTTCGCTGTTCAGGCTCACGCCCATAAAGCTCAGCTCCGGGCCCAGCGCGGCATTGAGCTGCCAGTGGTACAGCATCTCCACCATCGCCGCAGCGCCGATCAGCATCGCCAGCGCGGTGCCACCCAGGGCCAGATAGGACGTCCAGAGCCGACCCAGCTTGCCGAAGGCTGCGACGCGTAGGTTCATCATGATCAGCGCCGCAAAGCCGCCCGGCGCATACATCACCATGAACAGAAAGATCAGGCCCAGATAGAGCAGCCAGGCCGACGTCAGCTCCGACAGCAGCACCCCTGCCAGCACCATCAGCACCGCGCCGATGATGGGGCCGAAGAAGAACGTGGCACCGCCCAGAAAGGTGAACAGCAAATAGGCGCCCGAGCGCAGCGCGCCCACCACCTCGGCCGTGACAATCTCGAAATTGATCGCGCCCAGGCCACCGGCAATGCCAGCGAAGAAGCCCGAGATCATGAAGGCCAGAAAGCGCACCCACTGGGTGTCATAGCCGATGAACTCGACCCGCTCGGGGTTATCGCGAACGGCATTGAGCATGCGGCCCAGCGGCGTGCGGGTCAGCGCAAACAGCGCCGCGGTGCAGACAAAGCAGTAGATCGCGATCAAGTAGTAGACCTGGATCTGCGGCCCGAACGTGATGCCCATCACCGGCTTGCCGACCACGCGGTTGCCGCTGATGCCGCCCTCACCGCCAAAAAACTCGGGCAGCATCAGCGACATCGACCAGATCAGCTCTCCCAGGCCCAGCGTGATCATCGCGAAAGGCGTGCCCGACTTCTTGGTCGAGACATAACCGAACAGCGCCGCGAAGAACAGGCCCGCCAGGCCGCCGACCAGCGGGATCAGGCTGACCGGCAGGGTCCAGGCGCCGGCCGAGACTTGGTTCAGCGTGTGGATGGCCAGAAAGGAACCCAGGCCGCTGTAGACCGCATGGCCGAAGCTCAGCATGCCGCCCTGGCCCAGCAGCAGGTTGTAGGCCAAGCAGGCAATGATGCCGATGCCCATCTGCGACAGCATGGTGTGGGAAAGGCCCGAGGTCCAGATCAGCGGCGACACCAGCAGGACCAGGGCATAGAGACCCCAGATGATCCAGCGGCCGACGTTGTAGGGCTTGAAGTGGTAGTGGGGGCCGGAGGCGCGTGTGCGTGTGCTCATCTCATTCGTCTCGCGTGCCCATCAAGCCCTTGGGGCGGAAGATCAGGATCAGCACCATCAGCAGGTAGGGCAGGATGGGCGCCACCTGGGCCAGGCTCAGTTTCAGCACCGGGTAGCCCCAGGTGTCGGGGCCCAGCTTGAACAGGGTGGCCAGCGAGCCATCGACGGTAAGCGGCAGGGTCTGCAGCAGGCCTATCAGGATGGAGCCGACAAAGGCCCCCGCCAGCGAGCCAACCCCGCCGACCACGACGACCACGAAGATGATGGAGCCGACGATAACGGCCATCGAAGGCTCAGTAACGAAGGTGATGCCGCCGATCACGCCGGCCAGCGCCGCCAGCGCGCAGCCGCTGCCGAACACCAGCATGAAGACGCGCGGCACGTTGTGGCCCAGCGCCTCGACCATCTCGGGATGCTTCAGCGCAGCCTGGATCACCAGGCCGATGCGGGTGCGGGTCAGCAGCAGCCACAGCGCCACGAGCATCGCCAGCGCGACCAGCATCATGAAGGCGCGGGTCAGCGGAAACTTGGAGCAAATCACGCCGGCCGCGCTGCATACGCCCGCGCCGGCCTCGCCGAGCGCGAGGCTCAGGCCGCTGGCAGGGTTTTGTATGAAGGTGAAGGCCGGGCCCTGCAATTCGGGCGGCGGCGAGAACGGCACGGCCGTGCGGCCCCAAATCAACTGCACCAGCTCCAAGATCAGATAGGACAGGCCGAAGGTGATCAAGAGCTCGGGTACATGGCCGAACTTGTGCACCCGGCGCAGCGCCATGCGCTCGAAGCCCGCGCCGATCAGGCCCACAAGCAGCGGCGCGAGCAGCAGGGCCGGCCAGAAGCCCAGCAGGCCAACCAGGGTGTAGGCGATATAGGCACCCAGCATATAAAAGCTGGCGTGGGCAAAGTTCAGCACGCCCATCATGCTGAAGATCAGCGTCAGGCCGGAGCTGAGCATGAACAGCAGCAGCCCGGAGGACAGGCCGTTCAGAAGATTGATCAGGAATTGGTCCACAGGATCTCGCGAATGCAGGGCATCTCAGGCATCTCAGGAACAGGGCCACCCCAAGGATGGCCCCGCCAGGATCGGCGCCTCAGGCGCCACGCCTACTCAGGAAGGTCGCTTCATCTCGCAGGAGGTCGGCGTGCTCGAAACATAGGGCTCGAACGTACGCACCGGCACAAAGGTCATGCCGGTCTTCTCGGGGCTGTAAGTGTTCTTCGCGTCGGTCTTCTGCCAGACCGACAGATACAGGGTCTGCTGCAGCTGGTGGTCGGTCTTGCGCATTTCGACCTCTCCGTTAAAGCTCTTGGTCTTCATGCCCTCTAGCACCGCAGCCACCTTGACCGGATCGGTGCTCTTGGCCTTGGCGAAGGCCTCGCCCAGCAATGTGTAGATGTGGATCACGCTGCCGGTATAGAAGTCCGAGTTGAACTTATCCTGGAACTCCTTTTGCCACTTGGACATCTGACCGCCCATGTTGTAGTGGTTGTAGGAGATCTGGTAGACGCGGCCGGCCGAGCCTGTGCCCAAGGCTGTGGGCGTGCCGGTGACGCCAGCGTAGTAGGTGAAGAACTTGCCGTTGTAGCCGGCCTCGTTGGCTGCCTTGACCAGCAGTGCCAGGTCCGAGCCCCAGTTGCCGGTGATCACGGTATCTGCGCCGCTGGCCTTGATCTTGGCCACATAGGGCGCGAAGTCGCGCACCGCAGCCAGCGGATGCAGGTCCTCGCCGGCGATCTTGACGTCGGGGCGCTTGCGAGCCAGCATTTCCTTGGCATAGCGCGCCACCTGGTGGCCGTGGGCATAGTTCTGGTTTAGCAGGAAGACGCTCTTGATGTCGGGCTGATCCTTCATGAAGGTCGTCATCGCCTCCATCTTCATCGAGGTGTCGGCGTCGGTGCGGAAATGCCAGTAGCTGCACTTGCTATTGGTTAGGTCGGGATCGACGGCCGAGTGGTTCAGGTACAGCACCTCCTTGCCGGGATTGCGCTCGTTATGCTTGTTGACCGCATCGATGATGGCCAGCGCCGCACCGGAGCCATTGCCCTGGGTGACATAGCGCACGCCCTGGTCGATGGCTGACTTCAGCGCATTCAGCGACTCTGCCGGGCTCAGCTTGTTGTCGATCGCAATGATCTCGAACTTGACGCCGGCCGGATTGCTGGCGTTGAACTTCTCGGCGAAGAACTGGAAGCTCTTCACCTGGTTTTGCCCCACCGGCGCCATCAGGCCGGACAAGGGATCGATCCAGGCAATCTTGACCGTCTCGCCCTTCTGAGCGAGCGCTGCGGAGCCGGCTAGCACCAGTGCGGCCGCTGCGGTGAACTTCATGACGTGCTTGCTGCTGTACATCGTTGTCTCCTTTGTGGTTTGCAAGGCGTGTAGAGCTTAAGAGGCGGCGCGGGCAAAGCAGCCTGCGGTTTGCCCGGGGATCAAGCGCTGGGCAGTCGGTAGCTCTTGAACTGCTCGCGCAGCTTGAGCTTTTGTATCTTGCCGGTGGCAGTGTGCGGAATCTCGGCCACGAAAGCCACATCGTCGGGGATCTGCCATTTGGCGATGCGCCCCTCGAAGAAGGCGAGCAACTCCTCGCGCGTGACTTGCGCGTCGGGTTTCTTGACCACCACCAGCAGCGGCCGCTCGTCCCACTTCGGGTGGGCGCAGGCGATGGCCGCCGCCTCATGCACGGCCGGATGGGCCATCGCGATGTTTTCGAGATCAATGGAGCTGATCCACTCACCGCCGCTCTTGATAACGTCCTTGCTGCGGTCGGTGATCTGCATGAAGCCGTCGGCATCGATAGTGGCAACATCGCCAGTTGGAAACCAGCCGGGCTGGCCATCCACCGCCACCAGCGGTGAGCGCTGTTCGCCGAAATAGCTGCTGATGACCCAGTGACCTCGCACCACCAGATTGCCAGAGCTCTGCGCATCCCAGGGCAAGGCCTGACCCTCGTCGTTGATCACTGCCATATCGATGCCGAAGATCACCTTGCCCTGCTTTTCGAGGATGCGGCGTTGCTGCTCGACCGGCAGCGCAAGCTGCTTGGAGGTCAGCTTGGACAGCGTGCCCAGCGGCGAGAGCTCGGTCATGCCCCAGGCGTGGATGACCTCGACGCCGAAGTCATCCATCAAGCTGGCAAGCATCGCCGGCGGGCAGGCCGAGCCGCCGATCACCGTGCGCTTGAAGCTGCTGAACTTCAGGCCGTTGCTTTTGACGTAAGTCAGCAAGCCCAGCCACACCGTGGGGACGCCGGCGCTGAAAGTCACGCCTTCGGTTTCGAACAGCTCATACAGCGACTTGCCATCCAAATGCGGGCCAGGGAACACCAGCTTGGCGCCCACGATGGCGCTGCTGTAAGGCAAGCCCCAGGCATTGACGTGGAACATGGGCACCACCGGCAGGATCACGTCCTTGCTGGAGCAGTCCATCGCGTCGGGCAGTGCCGAGCCGTAAGCATGCAGCACGCTGGAGCGGTGGCTGTAGACGGCGCCCTTAGGGTGGCCGGTCGTGCCCGACGTGTAACAGATGCTGGATGCGGTGTTCTCGTCGAACTCGGGCCAGCAGTAATGACCATCCTCGGCCTCGACCAGCTCTTCGTAGCACAGCAAGTTCGGAATGCTGCTGGCGGCCGGCATATGGGCTCGGTCGCTCATCAGCACATAGTGCTGGATGCCGGGCAACTGGGCGCTCAGCTTTTCAACCAGGGGCAAAAAGCCCAGATCGAAGCACAGCACCTTATCGTTGGCATCCTGAGAGATCCAGATAATCTGCTCGGGGAAGAGCCGCGGATTGATCGTGTGGCACACCAGGCCGGAGCCCGAGCTGCCGTAATACAGCTCCAGATGGCGGTAGCCGTTCCAGGCCAGTGTCGCAACCCGGTCGCCCGGCGACAGACCCAGCCGACCCAGCGCCTGGGCCACCTGGCGCGAGCGCCGCTCGGCATCCCGCCATGTGTAGCGGTGCAGATCGCCTTCACAGCGTTTGCTGACGATTTCGGTTTCGCCGGAATGCCGCGCCGCATGTTGAATCAGCGACGAAATCAGCAAGGGCATGGCCATCATTTGACCCATCAGCGCCATCGGCAGTCTCCTGTCTTTGTATGGCCCGGTCGGCCTGTTCGGACCAGTTTAAACCTCGCATTCGACCGGCCATAGTCACCGGAGTTACACAGAGGGGACAGCCGGCCTAGGGGTATTCACCGGCGTTTCGTGAGCATCTCACGTCGCCTGCCCCCGCACGAGTTGGCAAATCGGGCTTGCATGCTCAAAATCGGTGCACGCCCTCACACTGGAATCCGCATGAACCTGAACAACCTCGGTCTTGCCCGCAAGCTCTCCGGCGCCATCGCGCTGCTGCTGCTGGCCATGTTGCTGGTCGGAGGCCTGACCCTCTACCGCGGTCAGGTGATCGCCCGCGAGGCGAATACCGCGATAGACCAGGCCCAGGATCTGATACGTCAGTCAGTGCGCTGGCAGGGCATGACCCAGGTCGCAGTGACTCGGAGCATGGCCGCCTCGATCAGCGCCGACCCGGCCGTCGGCGAGCTCTTCAAGGAGCCCATGGCCACCGACACCCCTCGCGTGCAGAAGCTGCGCGAAGAGATCACCAAGCAGGCCCAGACGCCGCAGGACCAGGCCCAACTGAAGATCATCGTCGGCCATGGCGGCGCGCTGCTGGCTGCCAGCAAGAAGGCGCGCGAAGCTGGCGCTGGTGGCAACCAGGCTGGCGCCCAGGCCATCATCCGCGACGAGTACGCGCCCGCCGTCGGCCGATATCTGGGCGCCATCGAGGACTTCGTCAAACTGCAGGAGCAAAAAGCCGAGCGGGCCGATGCACAGGCCGCGGCAGCGCGCACCGGATTGCTTTGGATGGGCGGCATGGGAGCGCTGCTCGTGGTGGGCGTGGGCATGTCGATCGCGTGGCTGCTGGTGCGCTCCATCGTCAGGCCGCTGGCCGAGGCGGTCAAGGTGGCCGAGGCAGTGGCCGGCGGCGACCTCAGCTCGCGCATCGAGGTCAAAGGCAAGAACGAAACCGGCCAGCTGCTGGGCGCACTCAAGCGAATGAACGACAGTCTGGCGAGCATCGTCGCCCAGGTGCGCGCCAGCAGCGACTCGATCGCCACCGGCACCGCGGAGATCGCCAGCGGCAATGCCGACCTCTCTCAGCGCACCGAGGAGCAGGCCGCCAATCTGGAGCAGACCGCCGCCTCGATGGAGGAGCTAACCGCCACCGTCAAGCAAAACGCCGAAACCGCTCGTACCGCCAACCAACTGGCCACCAGCGCCTCGGGCGTCGCGGCCCAGGGGGGCTCGGTGGTTGGCCAAGTGGTCAGCACCATGGAGCAGATCAGCGCCGCCTCGCGCAAGATCAACGACATCATCGGTGTGATCGACGGCATCGCCTTCCAGACCAATATTCTGGCGCTGAACGCGGCGGTCGAGGCAGCCCGCGCCGGCGAGCAGGGCCGCGGCTTTGCGGTGGTGGCCGCCGAGGTACGCACGCTGGCGCAGCGCAGCGCGCAAGCAGCCAAGGAGATCAAGAGCTTGATCGGAGACAGCGTGGCCAAGGTCGACGCAGGCAGCGCGCTGGCCGCCAATGCCGGCAAGACCATGGGCGACATCGTCGGCCAGGTCAAGCGCGTCACCGACCTGATCGCAGAGATCAGCGCCGCCAGCGCAGAGCAGAGCCAGGGCATCGATCAGGTCGGCGAAGCCGTGTCCCAGCTCGATCAGGTGACCCAGCAAAACGCCGCCCTGGTTGAACAGAGCGCGGCGGCGGCCGAGAGCTTGAAGTACCAGGCCGCCCGCATGACCGAGGTGGTATCGGTATTCCGGCTGCACTAGGTGGCTGCAACAGGCAGTGGCAAGACCACGTGGCGGCGCGGGAGAGGACTGATGGCTACACTGCAGCGATCATGAGCGATCACGACTACCCCATCAAGAAAACCGAGGCCCAGTGGCGCGAGCAGCTCGATGCTACGCAGTATCAGGTGGCCCGCCAGGCCGGCACCGAGCGCGCCTTCACCGGCAAATACTGGGACCACTGGGAAGCCGGCAAGTACCAGTGCGTGGGCTGCGGCACGCCGCTTTTCGAAGCCGACACCAAGTTCGATGCCGGCTGCGGCTGGCCCAGCTACTACGCGCCGGTCAATAGCGAGGTGGTGGAGCGCATCGTCGACCGCAGCCATGGCATGGTGCGCGTCGAGGTACGCTGCAACAACTGCGGCTCACATCTGGGCCATGTCTTCCCCGACGGCCCCGAGCCGACCGGCGAGCGCTTTTGTATCAACTCGGCCTCAATAGACTTCCGCGCCGAGCCCAAGCCATGAGCATGCTCGAAGAGATCGAACGCCGCCTGCGCGCTGGCCTGCAACCCAGCCGGCTGAACTTGCGCGACGACAGTGCCCAACATGCCGGGCATGCCGGTGCACGCGAGGGCGGCCACTACCACGTTAGCATCGTCAGCGAGCGCTTCATAGGCCGCTCGCGGGTGGCTCGCCATCAGCTCGTATATCATTCCTTGGCTGAGTTGATGCAGCAAGGCATCCATGCACTGGCGATTGACGCCCGCGCACCGGACGAAAGCTGACTCTCCCGCACCCCGCGCCGTCAGGCGCATTTTTCTACCTTTGCTGCCCATGTCCATGAAGAAGTTTGTGCTCGCCGCCACTGTCGCGGCCCTGTCCGCTGCGCTCGTGCCCGTGACGGCCAGTGCGCAAAACGTCGCCACCGTCAATGGCAAGCCGGTGCCCAAGGCCCGCGTCGACCTGCTGATCAATCAGGTCACCAAGAGTGGGCAGCAGCAACGCACGCCTGAGCTGGAAGCCCAGGTCAAGGACGAAGTCGTGCTGCGTGAGATCTTCATCCAAGAAGCCGAGAAGCGCGGCATCCCGGCCAGCGCCGACTACAAGGCGCAGATGGAGCTGGCCCGCCAGAGCATTCTGATCCGCGAGCTGTTCGCTGATTTCGGCAAGAAGAACGGCGTCACCGATGCCGAAGCACAGGCCGAGTACGACAAGTTCAAGGCCCAAAACAGCGGCACTGAGTACCGTGCGCGCCACATCCTCGTGGAGAAGGAAGATGACGCCAAGGCCCTGATCGCGCAGATCAAGAATGGTGCCAAGTTCGAAGAATTGGCCACCAAGAACTCCAAGGATCCAGGCTCGGCAGCTAATGGCGGCGACCTCGACTTCGCCAACCCGGGCAGCTATGTGCCTGAGTTCAGCCAGGCGTTGACGGCCTTGAAGAAGGGCGAAATGACGCAGGAGCCGGTCAAGTCGCAGTTCGGCTTCCACATCATCAAGCTGGAAGACACCCGCGAGGCGCAGTTCCCGGCCTTTGACGACGTCAAGCCGCAGATCGTGCAACGCCTGAGCCAGCAGAAGATCGCCAATTTCCAGCAAGAGCTCAAGACCAAGGCCAAGACCGACTACAAGTTTGCAAACTAATGGCATTGCGTGACAGACCGAGCAAAGCGAGCTCTGTCACCAACTGACTAGGAGATAGCCCGCGCGACGCCCACCCGGCGAGCGCGGTTTTTTTTCGTCCTCGACAGCGCCTAGCTTCCACCAGCAGCCCATGCCCGCCACCCGTCTCGCCCGCCGCCTGCTGCCTCACCCCGACACCTTGGCCAAGACCCCCGGGCTGAAGTGGCTGGGCCACTACCTATCGCCGCGGCCCTGGCTGTGGGTCGCGCACCGCCGCCGCGTCGCGCTGGGCGTGGGCCTGGGACTCGCCGTCGGCGTGATCCCGCTGCCGACGCAGATGGTGCTGGCTGCCGTTGTGGCGATCGCCTGCCGCGCCAATGTCGCAGCGGCGATTGCCGCAACCTGGCTGACCAATCCCTTCACCCTGGTGCCGATCTGGAGCCTGGCCATCCTGCTGGGTCGGATGGCCTCCGGTCACGATGGACCGATCGCGACGCCGGCGATGCTGGAGATCGACTGGACCGCGCCTCTGAGCTGGGGCCCGGCCCTGCTGGGCTGGATCCAGGCGCTGGGTAAACCGCTGCTGATCGGCCTGCCGCTGGCCGGCCTGCTGCTGGGCGCGCTGGCCTATCTGGCGGTCTATATCGGCTGGTGGGCGGTCATACGGGGAGAGCGGCTGCGGCGGCTGCGCCGCCGTGCTCAGCGATAGTCGAAGAACACCGTCTCGCCCTCGCCCTGCAGGCGGATGTCCCAGCGGTAATGTCCCGGTGACTCGTCGGGCAGCGCCAGCAGGCTGGCGCGGCGCGCCTCGGGCACTTGGGTTAGCAGCGCCGAGCCGGCCAGGCCGGGGGTATCGACCAGGAAGACCGCGCTGAACTGATGCTTCAACAGGCCGCGCGCAAACACCGTGATATGGGCCGCCGGCTCACCACAGCCGACAGCCCGGCTCAACCGCAACACGAACTCGCCCTGTTCGCCGGTGGGCACGCGGCGAAAGCCCGGCAGCGGGCCGGCCTCGACCGCGCCCGGGGTCCAGGCCTCGATCCAGCCATCGTTGACGGGCTCACCCGCACCGTCGAGAAGGCGACCTGCGATCACCACGGCGGCGGCGCCCGGCGGTGTCGAGGCCTCGACGGCCCAGCGCCAGGCCTCATGTGGGAAGGGACCGATAGTTTGCGAGCTGGTGAGCATGCAGTCGTTGTCAGACATCGGAAGCTCCTGGCGGCTCACAGGCCGAAGGGGGTGGCCGCGCTGCCGCGCAGCACGATGTCGAAGCGATAGCCAAGCATCTCGGCGCCGACCGTGTCTTCCATGCTGAAGCGGGCGATCAGGCGCTCGCGCGCCGCCGCATCGGCAATGCCCTGGAAGATCGGGTCGTGATCGAACAGCGGGTCGGCGGGGAAATACATCTGCGTGACCAGGCGCTGGGCCATCACATTCCCGAACAGCGAGAAATGGATGTGGGCCGGACGCCAGGCCTTGTCATGATTGCCCCAGGGATAGGGCCCCGGCTTGATCGTGATGAAGCGGTAGCGCCCCTCCCCGTCCGTCATCAGCTTGCCAATGCCGAAAAAGTTGGGGTCCAACGGCGCGGCATGCTGGTCCTTCTTGTGCCAGTAGCGACCCGCCGAATTGCATTGCCAGACCTCGATCAGCGAGTCGCGCACGGGCCGGCTGTCCTCGTCCAGCACCCGGCCGCTCACGACGATCTTCTCGCCCAGCGGCTCGGCCGCGCCCTGGCGAGTCAAGTCGGCATCGCGCGGGCTCAGCATCGCGCGGGCCAGGGTCAGACCTTGCATCGTCGCGGCCGGCGCCTCGATGCGCAGCGGCGGCTGCGCGGGCCCGCGGCTGCGCGTGGACTTGTAGGGCGGGTAGATCAGCGCAGGGTAGACGCCCGCGGGCACCGGCTTGAATTGCATCTGGCTCTCCTGGGGATGCTCGTCAGAGCGGCAGGCCGACATAGTTCTCGGCGATCATGCCGCGACCATGGGCCGATTCGAGAAGATAGGCCAGCTCGGCCTCCTGCAGCCGGGCATCGAAGGCCGGCTGATCGGGGAAGCGATGCAGCAGCGTGGTCATCCACCACGAAAAGCGCTCGGCCTTCCAGATCCGCTGCAGGCAGCGCTGCGAATAGTGATCGACGCCCAGCTCGCTGCCCCGGTAGAAATCGGCCAGCGCTTGCCACAGATAGGCCACATCGGAGGCCGCAAGGTTCAGGCCCTTGGCCCCGGTCGGCGGCACGATATGGGCGGCATCGCCGGCCAGGAACAGGCGACCAAAGCGCATTGGCTCGGCCACGAAGCTGCGCAGCGGCGCGATACTCTTCTCCAGCGCCGGCCCGCTCACCAGACGGGTCGCCTCGGCGGCCGGCAGCCGCCGACGCAGCTCGTCCCAGAAGGCCTGGTCCGACCACTGCTCAACCCGCGCTTGGCTGTCGCACTGCAGGTAGTAGCGACTGCGCGTCGCGCTGCGCTGGCTGCACAGCGCAAAGCCACGTTCATGCCGCACATAGATCAGCTCGCCGGCCACCGGCGGCACGTCGGCCAGCACACCCAGCCAGCCGAAGGGATAGACCTTCTCGTGCGTGGTCAGCAGCGCGGGCGGCACGCTCGCGCGGCAGACACCGTGAAAGCCGTCACAGCCGGCGATGAAGTCACAGCGCAGTTCGCGGGCCTGGCCGTCCTGAACAAAGCGCACCCAGGGCTGCTGGCCGTCAAAGCCCTGCACTTCGACCTGCTGGGCTTCGTAAACGCTCTCCAGCCCTGCCTCGGCGCGCGCGTCCATCAGGTCGCGCGTCAGCTCGGTCTGGCCGTAAACCATCACCTGCTTGCCGGTCAGGGCCTGCAGATCGATACGTTGCAGCCGGCCGTCGACACACAGCTCGAAGCCGCCATGCGGCAGGCCCTCGCGATGCAGACGCTGGCCGACACCGGCCTCGTCCAGCAAAGCCACCGTGCCCGGCTCCAGCACGCCCGCACGAATGCGCGACAGCACATGAGCGCGGCAGCGCTGTTCGATGATGACGCTGGCGATGCCGGCCTTGGCCAGCAACTGGCCGAGCAGTAGGCCGGCCGGGCCGGCGCCGATGATGGCAACTTGGGTGCGCAGCGCGACGGGAGGACTTACCATCGCCCAAGCGTAGCCGGGGCTGGCGCGCTTCTCAATGGACGGAAACGCTGCAGGCTTGCACTAATCGAACATCAGGCCGTGGCCAGACGCCCCGCCTCGATGCGCAACTGGCGCTGGCAGCGCGCCGCAATCGCCGGATCGTGCGTGACCAGCACCAAGGTGGTGCCGGCCTCGCGGTTCATCTCGAACATCAGCGCCATCACCGCCGCGCCGGTCGCAAAGTCGAGGCTGCCGGTCGGCTCATCGGCCAGCAGTACGGCCGGGCGCTGCACAAAAGCCCGCGCCAGTGCCACCCGCTGTTGCTCACCGCCAGACAGCACGCGCGGATAGTGCGCGAGCCGCTCACCGAGGCCGACACGCTGCAGCATCTGCGTGGCCAGCGACCTGGCCTCGCGTTCGCCGCGCAGCTCTAGCGGCAGCATCACGTTCTCCAGCGCGGTCAAATTGCCCAATAGCTGAAAGCTCTGGAACACGAAACCGATGTGCTGCGCGCGCTGGGCGGCGCGCTGGTCTTCGTCCAAAACGAACAGGTCCTGCCCGGCCAGACGCACCGTGCCGCTGCTGGGCGTGTCCAGACCGGCCAAGATGGCCAGCAGGGTGCTCTTGCCTGAGCCGGAGGCCCCGACGATGGCCACCGACTCGCGCGGCGCCAGCGTGAACGAGATGTCATGCAGAATCGTCAGCACGCCGGTCGCGTCCTGCACCTGCTTGCCGACGTGGTCGACCTCAACAATCGCTGCGGAAATCACTTCAGACATAGGATTCGGATCGGGATGAAACGTCGTCAATGGATTCAACACTTTAGCCTGCCCGCCTTGCTGATGACGGTGCCAGGTCTTGCGAAGACCGCGGCCGGCACATCACCGCGCCGCATCGTCGTGCTGGGCGACAGCCTGTCGGCCGAGTATGGCATTGCGCGCGGCAGCGGCTGGGTCGCGCTGCTGGAGCAAAAACTCAAGGACGAGAGGCTGGCGGCCCAGGTGATCAACGCCAGCATCAGCGGCGACACCAGCTCGGGCGGACGTTCGCGCCTGCCGGCCCTGCTGAGCCAGCACAAGCCCACGCACCTGATCATCGAGCTGGGCGGGAATGACGCGCTGCGTGGCCTGCCGCTGGCGATGACGCGGGAGAACCTGCAGGCCATGGTGCGCGCCGGCAAGGCCGCCGGCGCCAAGGTGTTGCTGGTCGGCATGCAAGTGCCGCCTAACTATGGTGCCAGCTACGGGCGCGATTTCGCCGCGCTGTTCGAAGCAGTGGCGAGGGCAGAAAAGACCGCACTGACGCCTTTTTTGCTGGCGGGCGTGGCCGACCGGCCCGACGCCGAAAGCTGGTTCCAGGGCGACCGCATCCACCCGCTGGCCAAGGCCCATCCGCTGATGCTGAGCCAGGTCTGGCGAGCCTTGCGGCCGCTGCTCTGACTCAGCGGGCCTGCTCGCCGCGCCGGCCCGGACCGCCCCCGTTCCATTCACCTCGCCCGCGCTGAGGGCCACGTTCCTGTTGCTGCTGCACTTGAGGCTGCTGCACCTGCGGCTGCTGTGGCCGCGCCGGCTCGGCCTCGCGCTGTGGCCGCTCGACACCGCGCGGCGGGGCCGCAATGCCAATCTGGGGCTGCGGCCGGGGCTCGGCGCCGCGCTCTTGGAAACGCCCGGGGACGCGAGGCTCGAAGCCGGGCGGCTGCACTTGATGTTCGCGGGACGGACGCGGTTCATCGGAGCGCCCCGCGTTCGGATTCGGCGTCGGACGCGGCGGCCCGAAGCCATCGGCCGGCCGGCCGGGTCGGGACGACCAGCCCGGTCGCTCGAAACGCTCAGCCGGGTCGGGACGGTCGGGACGGTCGATGCGTTCAATGCGCTCGGGGCGCTCACGCGGCGGCCGGGGCTCGACCATGGCCTGGGGCGGGCGCACGCGCGGCACCTGCCACTGCGGCAGCTCGCCGCGCCCCGGCGCCTGAGTCACTGGCCGCAACGGCCCCATCTGGCCGGGATTGAAGGGCGAAGGCCGACCACGGCCCTGCTCGGGCAGCAGGCTGATGGCACCGGGCACATCGACATTGCGATGGCGGCGATGCTCGGGACGGCCCTGCCAGCCCTGGCCGTGCTCGCGATTGACCCGCTGCCAGTAGCCGGGGCTGTGCCGATAGCCGGGCAGATAAGCCTCGCGCGGCGCCAGCGGATACCAGCCGTAGCGCGGCGGCGGCGGCCGGCCGCCACCGATATGGATGCCGACACTGACCGCCGGCCCGCCGACCCAGGCCACCAGAGCCGGCGCGTAGACCGGGCGCGCCACATAGGCGCCGGGCGCCCAGCACCAGCGCCCGCCGAAATGCACCCAGCGGCCATAGTGGAAGGGCGCAAAACCCCAGGGCGCCGCATCGATCCAGCTCCAGCCCCAGGCACGCGTCCAACCCCAGCGGCCGTAGCGATAAGGCGCCCAGTCGACCGCCACCACGGTAGGCGTCCACAGCGGGCCGTACTCGCTGCTCTGCTCCCAGCGGCCGTGCCGGTCCAACTCCTCGGCGCCCGTCATCTCGGGCGACACATAGCTGTTGGCCACGTGACTGCTCTCGGCCTCGCGTTGGGCCAGCATCCAGTCGGCGAATTCGTCGCGCTGCAGGCGCTGGCGCTCGGTGCGCGGGCCGTCGGCCCACCAAAACTCGGCCTGCTCATCGGCCTGCAGCCAGACCGGAGCGGCCTCACGCGCACGCGAATCGAAGCGCAGGCTGCCCTCCCAGTTAAGCGCGCGGCTGCCGCGCTCGAGCTGGTCGATGCGGTACAGGCCCTCGCGCTCGGCGCTGAAACGGCCTTCGCGGGTCAGCAACTGGTAGTCGTTGACCTCTTCGCGGTTGCGCAGCCGCAGCGCCAGCGAGCCCTTGTCGAGCCGGAGTTCGACGCGGCCGTCATCGAGCCGGCTGAACGCCATATCACTGTCTTCGTCCAGCCACAGACTGGTCGAGCCGATCCGCAGGCTGACCCTGCCGCCCCCATCGGTGCGCAGGCGGTCCCCCGGACCTATGGTCTGGTTGCGCTCCAACTGCACCCATTCTTTGTCTTCGGCATCAAAAAGCCAGGCTTCGCCGCTGATCTCAGCCACACGACCGGCCCGCGCCGGCGGATCATCGTCGGCCCGGGCAGGGCTCAGCAAAGTGCTCAGCGCCAGGCAGAACAGCAGGGAGTAAAGGCGGCGGGGCAAGGCGGCGGCTTTCATGCTTATCTCCAGATAGCCGCTCTATAACGCCACCGGCCCAAGCGGCGCCTACCTGCTTACAAAACTTTGCCTAGTCGTCGGCATTCGGATCCAGCTCAGGGAACAGCACCGAGGTGTAGCCAAAGCGGCTAAAGTCCTTGATGCGCATCGGATAGAGCACACCCAGCAGATGGTCGCACTCATGCTGGACCACGCGGGCGTGAAAGCCCGTAGCCTCGCGCTCGATGGGCCGGCCTTCGATATCGAAGCCGCTGTAGCGCAGCTGGCTGTGGCGCGGCACGACGCCGCGAAGGCCCGGCACCGACAGGCAGCCCTCCCAGCCCTCCTCCATCGCGTCCGACAGCGGCGTGATGAGCGGGTTGATCAGCACGGTCAGCGGCACCGGCGGCGCGTCCGGATAGCGCTCGTTGCGCTCGAAGCCGAAGATCACCAGTTGCAGGTCGACGCCGATCTGCGGCGCGGCCAGGCCGGCGCCGTTGGCGGCCTTCATCGTGTCCAGCATATCGGCCACCAGCTCATGCAGTGCGGGCGTGCCGAACTCGGTGACCGGCTGGGCCACCCGCAGCAGGCGTGGATCGCCCATCTTCAGTAGTTCTCTGACTGCCATCGTTGATCCTGTCGGGCTATCGTTGGGCGGATTCTAAGGAGACAAGACCATGTCCGAGTTTGTGCAGGCCCTGGACGATGGCATCTTTGCCATCGACACGGGTTTTCAGCGCGACCATTTCGACGCTGCCTATCTGCTAGTGGATAACAGCCGCGCTGCATTCATCGACTGCGGCACCAACCACGCGGTACCGCGCCTGCTGGCCGCGCTGCAGCAACTGGGCCTGGAGCCAGACGCGGTTGACTGGGTGATACCGACCCATGTGCACCTTGACCATGCCGGCGGCGCTGGCTTGCTGATGCAATCGCTACCGACCGCCAAGCTGCTGGTGCACCCGCGCGGCGTGCGTCATATGGTCGACCCGAGCGCGCTGTACGAGGGCGCGCTGGCGGTCTATGGGGAGGAAGAAATGCAGCGCTCATATGGCCAGCTTGTCGGCGTGCCGGCCGAGCGCATCATACCTAGCGAGGACGGCATGAAGATCGTCGTTGGCGGGCGCGACGGCACACGGGAGCTGCTGCTGCTGGACACCCCCGGCCATGCGCGCCATCACCATTGCATCTGGGACGCAAAGAGCCGGGGCTGGTTCACCGGCGACACCTTCGGCCTGTCGTACCGCGAGTTCGACACCGCGCGGGGCCCCTGGATCATGCCGACCAGCACGCCGGTGCAGTTCGATCCCGAGGCGCTGGAAACATCGGTGGCCCGCATGCTGAGCCACGAGCCGACGCAGATGTTCCTGACTCACTACAGCCGGGTCGGAGGCCATGCCGACGAGGTGCAAAGGCTCGCCGGCCTGCTGCTGACCCAGGCCCGGTCCATGGCCGAGACGGCGCGCAGTCTGCGCGGCCATCCAATGCGCCATGCGGCGCTGAAGGAGGCATTGCTGGCGCTCTACCTTCAGGGCCTAGCGACGCATGGATGCACCCTGAGCCCGGCGCGCCAGACCGAGCTGTTGGCCATGGATGTGGAACTCAACGCCCAGGGCCTGGGCGTGTGGCTGGACCGACGAGACTAGGCATCCAGTCCCAGCTCCTGGATCTTGCGCGTGATGGTGTTGCGGCCAATGCCCAGTTTCTGCGCGGCCTCGATGCGGCGGCCGCGGGTCACGTCCAGCGCGGTCAAGATCAGGCTGGCTTCGAAGCGACGGGTCAGCGCGTCCCAGACCTCGGGCTCGCCGTTGGCCAGCAGGCGCCGCGCCTCGCGCGCCATCTCGGCCACCCAGGCATCGGGCCCGGTCGCTAGGGCCGGCAGCGGAGCGACGGCCGATTCACCGAGCGCGACCGGCACGGCAGGGCCGGCCGGCACTGCGGCTGTCAGCAGGCTGGAGCCTGCCTGCATCAGCTCCTGCGGCAGGTCCTTGGGCTCGACCACCTGGGTAGGCGCCATCACGCTGAGCCAGTGGCAGACGTTTTCCAGCTGGCGCACATTGCCGGGGAAGTCGAAGCCGACCAGCCGGGATAGCGCCGCCTCGGACAGGCGCTTGGGCTCGACACCCAGCTCGGTAGCGCTGCGCTGCAAGAAATAGCGCGCCAGCACCGGGATGTCCTCGCGACGCTCGCGCAGCGCTGGCAACCTCAGTCGTATCACATTGAGGCGGTGGAACAAGTCCTCGCGGAAGGCGCCCTGGCGCACCCGGTCTTCCAGGTTCTGGTGGGTGGCCGCGATCACGCGCACGTTGCTGCGCAGCGGGCTGTGGCCGCCGACGCGGTAAAACTGGCCATCGGACAGCACCCGCAGCAAGCGGGTCTGCAAATCCAGAGGCATGTCGCCAATCTCGTCGAGAAACAAGGTGCCGCCGTCGGCCTGCTCGAAGCGTCCGCGCCGGGTCGCCTGAGCGCCGGTGAAGGCGCCCCGCTCATGACCAAACAGCTCGCTCTCCAGCAGATCCTTCGGGATCGCCGCGGTGTTGATCGCGACAAACGGGCCCTCGGCACGAGGGCTGTGTTTGTGCAGCGCGCGTGCGACCAGCTCCTTGCCCGAGCCGGACTCGCCGGTGATCAGCACCGTGACATGGCTTTGGCTCAGGCGGCCGATCGCGCGGAACACATCCTGCATCGCCGGCGCCTGGCCAAGCATCTCTGGCACTTGCGCCGCAGCCTCCTCGGCCACCGCCTCGCGCAGGCTCTCCTCCTGGGCACGGCGAATCAGCTCGACCGCACGACTCAGATCGAAGGGCTTGGGGAGATACTCGAAGGCGCCCCCCTGAAAGGCCGAGACCGCGCTGTCCAGATCTGAGTAGGCCGTCATGATGATCACCGGCAGGCCGGGCAGCTTGGCCTTGACTTTGGCCAGCAGATCCAGGCCCGAACCGCCCGGCATGCGAATGTCGGAGACCAGCACCTGCGGGCTGTCTTCATCGAGCGCCGCAAGCAGATCGCGGGCATTGCTGAAGCTGCGCACCGGCAGGCCCTCGCGGCTGAGGGCTTTTTCCAGCACGAAACGGATGGAATGGTCGTCGTCAACAATCCAGATGGATTTCATCTAAGGCTCCCCTTTGTCCCGAGCTGGTATTCAGGGCAAAGGCAGGGTCAATCGAAAATCTGTCCGGCCCGGTTCGCTGTCGCAGTCAATCATCCCCTGATGCTGCTGAGCGATGGTTTGCGACAGCGTCAACCCCAATCCCGTGCCTCCGTCCCGCCCTGAGACCAGGGGGTAGAAGATGCGATCTCGGATCTCCGCCGGCACACCAGGGCCGTTGTCCTGCACATGCAATTCCAATGCCAAGCGCCAGCGCTGCTTACCAATCGTCACCTGTCGAGCCACCCGTGTCTGCAGATTGATCACGGCCGTGCCTTCGGCGATGCGGGCATGACAGGCCTGGGCGGCGTTCTGCACGATGTTCAGCACCGCCTGTATGAGCTGCTCGCGGTCGCCTCGGAAGTCGGGCAGCGAAGTGTCGTAGTCGCGCCGCACCTCCAGCCCGCGCGGGTACTCGGCCAATATCACCGAGCGCACCCGCTCACAGACCTCATGGATGTTGACATCGACCACCACCTGGGCGCGCCGGTGCGGCGCGAGCAGGCGGTCGACCAGGGCCTGCAGTCGGTCGGCCTCGTGGACGATGACCTGTGTGTACTCGTTGAGCTCGGGGCCGAGATCGGTGGGCTGCAGTTCCAGCGCCAAGAGCTGCGCCGCGCCGCGGATGCCGCCCAGCGGGTTTTTGATCTCGTGAGCCAGATTGCGGATCAGCTCCTTGGTGGCTTGCACCTGGTCCAGCGTGCGCTCCTCGCGGTCCTGGCGAGCTTGCTGGGCGTTCTCGATCAGCTCGACCAGCACGCGCTCAGGGCTGTCGGTCTGGCTGACGATCACATGCACCGGCAACAGGTCCTCATGCGGACGCGGGCCGCGCCGCAGCAAGGCATCGAAGCGGCTGCTGGAGAAGGCATTCAGCGCCACCGCCTCGACCGTCTCGCTGAGCCGAGTCGCATCGGCAAACCAGTCGAACAGATTGACGCCCTGCACCGTGCGGCGCGAGAGCCGCATCACGGTCTCGAAGGCGGTATTGGCGAACAGGCATTCGCCGTCGGGTCGCACCACGGCCACCATGGTGGCCAGCATGTCGAAGGCCTCGAAGCCCGAGGCGGGGCGGGTTGAATGCTGAGTCATGGTCCTATGGCTCGTGCGGCCAGACCAGCGAACTCAAGGCAGCTTGCTGATCTCGCGCTTGAGCGCCTGTATATCGTTTTCCTGCCGGGTGATGCTGGTCTTGAGCTCGGCCACCCGGTCCAGATACTTCTGGTAGTTGCGTTCGTCGCCGCGCCGCTCGGGCTGGCCGCCCTGGTACTCGCGCTGCAAGGCCGCGAGCCGTTCCTCGCTCTCTCGCAGCTCGGTTTCGAGAACCTTGCGGCGCTCGCCATCGCGGCTGCGTTGCTGGGCGGGGTCAACGCGCCCATCGCCACTCCTGGGCTCGGCGCTGGCGCCGGGTGCGGCCGGTGCCGCAGCCGGCGCGCGCGGACGCTGCGCCTGCAGCACCGTGATCGGCGTGCCCTCGATCGAGCGGCAGCCCTTGTCTTGCGCCTCCTTGGGCGTCAGCGCGTCGGTGTAGAGCACCGGCGGGCCGGGACAGCGGTAGACCACGGACTGTGCCTGGGCGGCAGCACCGCAGGTCAGACCGATGAACAGCAAGGCAGGGCGATAGAGCATGGCGCGATTGTGGCTCATGCCGGGCGCGGGTTTCACAAAGCACAAGGGACGGCCACGGCCGTCCCTTGTTCGCTGACCCGGGCAGCGTCGCGTGGGGTGCACGCTCGCCGCCCATGGACATCACAGCGAGTAGTACATGTCGTACTCGACCGGGTGCGTGGCCATGCGGAAGCGGGTCACTTCCTGCATCTTCAGGTCGATGTAAGCATCGATGAAGGAGTCAGTAAACACGCCACCCTTGGTCAGGAAGGCACGGTCCTTGTCCAGATACTCGAGCGCCTGGTCCAGGCTGTGGCAGACGGTCGGGATCTTCGCGTCTTCTTCCGGCGGCAGATGGTAGAGATCCTTGGTCGCAGCTTCGCCCGGGTGGATCTTGTTCTCGACGCCGTCCAGGCCGGCCATCATCAGTGCAGCAAAGCACAGGTAAGGATTGGCCGAGGGATCGGGGAAGCGCGCCTCGATGCGGCGGCCCTTGGGGTTAGCAACATAGGGGATGCGGATCGAGGCAGAGCGGTTCTTGGCCGAGTAGGCCAGCTTGACCGGGGCTTCGAAGCCGGGGACCAGACGCTTGTAGCTGTTGGTGCCGGGGTTGGTGATAGCGTTCAGTGCCCGGGCGTGCTTGATGATGCCGCCAATGTAGAACAGCGCGAACTCAGACAGCCCGGCATAGCCGTCGCCTGCGAACAGGTTCTTGCCGTCTTTCCAGATCGACTGGTGCACATGCATGCCGGAGCCGTTGTCGCCAACGATGGGCTTGGGCATGAAGGTCGCGGTCTTGCCATAGGCGTGAGCGACATTGGTGATCACGTACTTCTGCAGCTGCAGCCAGTCGGCGCGCTTGGTCAGTGTGCTGAAGCGGGTGCCGATTTCCATCTGGCCGGCGTTGGCCACCTCATGGTGATGCACCTCGACCGGGATGCCCAACTGTTCGAGGATCAAGCACATTTCCGAGCGCATGTCCTGGCCGGCGTCGACCGGGGGCACCGGGAAGTAGCCGCCCTTGACGGTGGGGCGATAGCCGGTGTTGCCGTGCTCGTATTCCTTGCCGGTGTTCCAGGCGGCTTCCTCAGACTCGATCTTGTAGAAGCACCCGGACATGTCGTTGCCCCAGCGGATCGAGTCGAAGATGAAGAACTCGGGCTCGGGGCCGAAATAGGCGGTGTCGCCCAGGCCGGAAGACTTCAGATAGGCTTCGGCGCGCTTGGCCAGCGAACGCGGGTCGCGCTCATAGGCCTTGCCGTCGGCCGGGTCGACCACGTCGCAGGACAGGATCAGCGTCGGCTCTTCGAAGAAGGGATCGATATTGGCGGTATCCGGATCGGGCATCAGCAGCATGTCTGAGGCTTCGATGCCCTTCCAGCCGGCGATCGACGATCCGTCGAAGGCATGACCTGAGACAAACTTGTCCTCATCGAAATGCGACACGGGCACAGAGACATGCTGCTCTTTGCCACGGGTGTCGGTGAAGCGGAAGTCAACGAACTTGACTTCGTTGTCCTTCACCATCTGGATCACATCGGCGACGGTCTTGGCCATCAATCACTCCTAGCTAGCGGAAAGCTTTGTACAGGTGGTACGGGTATCGAACGAATTCGGCGTGCGCCTCGGCGCGTGCGTTTCTGACTAAGCAGTTTGCGTGCCAAGTCGGTGAGCGGCGAGCGCCAGCTCGGTGCATCACCGAGCTGGCCGCGCATTATCGGCCGCCCCAGCGCTGACGCCCTTCAGGACACCTTGCCGGTCGGGCGACAGTCGCGCAACAAGCACCAAATTAGAGCGAGTCAGCGCCGACTATCGCACCATTTCAGTGCTTATGACGGCACCAAATTGGATCAACCCCTGCTTCAGCGCGGCATAGGCCTGCACCAGCAGCTCAGCCTGCTGCTCTGGGCCGGCCTTGACGCCCAACTCGATATGCCGACCCCACTGCGGATGGTCGACGCTGGGCAGGCTGAAGACCTTGATGCCGGCAAAGTCAGCCTCGATGCGCTCCATCAGCGGGGTCAGCGCGGCCTCCATGGCGCCCTGCACGATCAGCGAGCGCTCGCTAATGCCGCTGGCGCGGTGCAAATCGGCATGGCGCTGATCCAGCACCCATTCCATCATCGGGTGGGCCATCACCGGGAAGCCGGGCACGAAGTAGACCGTGCCGACATAAAAGCCCGGAATCTTGTTGAAGGGATTGGGAATGATGGCCGCACCCGCCGGGAACACGCCCATCTGGAAGCGGCGCAGGCTGTCGGGGTGCTCAGGGTCGGCGCTCGTGCCCTGCTCGGCCGCCATCTCGTTGATGCGCTGCCAGATCAGATCCCTGGCCTCGGGGTGCAAGACCAGTTCGCGGCCCAGCGCTGCGGCGGCGGCCTGGCGGCTGTGGTCGTCGGGCGTGGCGCCAATGCCTCCACAAGAGACCACCAGATCGCCACTGGCGAAGGCGCGCGCCAGGCTGGCCGTCAGGCGCTCGCGGTCGTCGCCGACATACTCGGCCCATGACAGCGAAAGGCCGCGCGCGGCCAGGATCTCGATGAACTTGCCCAGATGCTTGTCCTGGCGCTTGCCGGACAGGATTTCGTCACCAACGATGATCAGACCGATATTCATAGGGCGGGCGGCAGCAGGGTTGAGGTATGGGGGGATGGCAATTCGTCGAGCACGGGCGGCGCTTGAGGGGCCACGACGGTACGAGCCCGCAACTCTGCCAGCGCATTCAGCGAGTAATGGGCGAACCACAGCGTCGAGAACGCGAAGATCAGTGTGTAGAGCCAGACCGTCAGCAGCACCAGAAACGGCGCCAGCACCACGGCCATCATGCTGACCGCCCAGATCAGCGAGGGCGCCGCGCCCAGATAGCCGCTGATCACACCCATGCTCAGCAGGGGCAGGCGATGCTCGCGCATCAGCTGCTTGCGTTCCTCAGCCGAGGCATGCTCGGCCAGCACATCGAAAGCAAACACGCGATAGGTCAGCCAGCCCCAGATCAGCGGCGGCAGCACCAGCACCAGAGGAGGGATCAGCCAGAACGGCATGCTCAGAAACAGCAGCAGCAGTGCAGCGGCCGAGCACAGCAGCGACCACAGCAGGCCCTGCCACCAGGCTGAGCCGCGCTTGCGCTCCAGCGTCGGGAAGCGGCGCTCGGCCACCAGGGTCACGATGGACGGCGTCATCAACAACGCCACCAGCAGCAGGCTGAAGATCAGCACCACCGGCACCGCCATGACGATCACCAGCAGCGGTGCGACCACGCTGCGAAAACCCGCGCCGCCCATGCTGTCCAGCCAGCGCAGCAGACTCTCGATCAGCAGCCAGGATTCCAGCGTGCCGCGCACGCCGGCCACCGCCGCCTCCCAGAAAAAATAGGCAAGACCCACGGTGGTGCCAGCCGCGATAAGCAGCGGCAGCAGCGACAGCGCGATCACGCGCGGATGCAGGCAATAGGCGCCGGCACGCCAGAAGGCATCACCGAGGCGGCCCATGGTGTTGACCATCGTCATCCCTCTTGTGTTGGCAACGGGCGCCAAGCATACCCGCGCCGTTTCAGCCGCGCCCCACGAGGCGCTTGAGCCCCAGCCATTGCTGAGCCCAGAAACCGCGCCCGTAGTCGCGCCCACCCTCCTCGGTCAATTGGTCGCGGATGCCGGTCGGGTCATAGCGCAGCTGGAAGTCGGCGGTGCCAAACAGCTGATCCCAAACCGGCAGCAGCACCGCGAAATTGCAGCCGCCCAGCGTGCCTTGGCCGGCCGACTCATGGCTGATGCCGATCGCATGATGTCGGCGGTGAAAGCGCGGGCTCACCAGCAGCCGCTCCAGCACCGGGCCGAACCACAGCCGCACATTGGCATGCTGCAGGCTCTCCAGCAACTGCGACAGCGCCACCAACGCGACGAACTGGCCGGGCTCCACGCCGATAAAGCGGGCCAGCAGAACAAAGACCGAGTCGATCAGCACATCGTCGAGCAGATGGTTGCGGTTGTCGCTCCACAAGCTCATCTGGCGCTGGCTGTGGTGCAGCGCATGCAGCTGCCACCACCAGCCGAACTGATGCTGAGCGCGGTGCAGCCAGTAGTAAACGAAGTCGAACACCAACAGATACAGACAGAAGCTGACCCACGGGATATCGCTGACGCCGGGCCACAGCGCGTCGAGCTGCAAGCTCGGCACGCCGGCCATGCGCAGCGTGCCGGCCAGCGCGTCCCACAGCGGGTCGATCGCGAAGAACATTGCGACTCTGAACAGGCCCAGGCGATGGATCAGGGTGTAGATCACATCGACCCGCCGCCCCGCGCGGTCGGTCTGAGCCTCGACCGGGCGCCAGCGCTCCAGCGCGCGCAGCAAGGTCAGCATCACGAGGATCTGCGCCAGCCCCACCAGCAGCCAGCCGGTCGCCTCATAGCCGTCTTCAAGCAGGTCGCCGAAGCCCAGCTCGAACAGCAGCGGCTCGACCCCTTGCTCGAACAGCCACTGCTGCGCCAGACCGAAGGCATCGACCAGCCAGTCCATCAGGGCCTCTGGGCAGTCTGCGCCGCCATCAGCGGGGCATAGCGGGGATGCTCGCGCAGCGGCGCGAAGCAAAAACCACGCTGCTTCAGCCCGAGCACCAGCGGCTCCAGTACCGCCGGCGCCCAGGCCTCCTGGCGCGACCAGATGCCCAGATGGGCCAGCAGAACGTCGCCGGGCCGGATCTCGCGCAGCGCCTTGGCCAGCAGCTGTGCATTCGGGTACCGGTCGCTGGGCAGCTCGTCGCCCAGGAAGCCGGCCGCGCTCCAGCCCACATGCTCGAAACCGCAGGCCTTGGCCGCCGCTAGAAGGGCCGGCGAGGTCTTGCCTGCGGGGGCGCGGAACAGCGGCGACATCGGCCGCCCCGTCATCTCGGCAAAACGTCGCGCCGGCTGCATCAACGCCTCGCAGTACTGCACAGCCGACAGCTCGCGCAGGCGCGGCGCCTGCTGCCCGGCCACGGTGCGAAAGCGAAAGCGCGCCTCTCCCTTGAGCGGCGGCAGATCCTTCAGCCAGATGTCGTGCGCCCAGGTGTGGGAGCCGAAGTCATGGCCTTCGGCGGCGCGCGCGCGCCACCAAGGGGCCCACTGCGCGTCCAGGCTGTGGCCGCCCTCCAGCGTCGGCTCGCTGGCCAGAAAGAAGCTCAGCCGCAGCTTATGCTTCTTGATCAGCGAGGCCAGCAGTGGCGCGACGCCCATATGGCCTGTATCGAATGTCAGATAGACCGGCTTCTCGCCTGGCTGGCAGGCCTGGGCCGGCAGTGCCGCCAGCAACAGGACACCGAGCCATTGGGTCTTCATTGCCGGGACGCGTGATCCAGGGTCCATACGCCATGCGGCGAGCGGCCGACCTTGACCTGGCGCAGCACCTGACGGCGCTCGATGTCGACCAGGGTCAGCCTGCGCGCCCAGCGCGAGGTGAACAGCAAGGTCTTGCCATCAGCGGACACATCCATATCGTCCGGTCCGCCCGGGCCGGGCAGCTCGCCGACCACGCTGAAATCGGCCAGTGCGATCTTGCTGATGGTGTTGGCCGCGCGGTTGCTGACCAGCACATGGCGGCCATCTCCCAGCGCACGGAAGGAATGGGCGCCCTTGCCGGTCACGATGCGACGCACCAGCTGCGGCTGAGGGCCGCTCACGTTGTAGACCTCGACCAGCATATCGCCGGTAAGCGCGACCAGCAGGTGCTTGTCGTCCGGCGTCAGATAGACATCGGCAGGCATCTTGCCGACCTTGATCTTCCAGCGCGGCGTCTGAGTGGCCAAATCGATGGCCAGCAGCTCGTCGCTGCCCTGCAGGCTCACATAGACCACGCGACTGCGACTGTCGATAAAGAGATGGCTGGGAACCTTCGGCGCCTCGATGCGCTTGACCAGTTGCAGCGGCGCCGCCGCATTGCTCGGCAGCCAGCGGTACAGCGCCACATGGTCAAGCCGGTTTGCGGTGGTGACCAGCCACTTCATGTCCGGCGAGAAGCGCAGGTGATAGGGATCGGGAATGTCGCGCAGCACGCGCTGCACCTCGGCCGTGCGCGGGTCAACAAAGGTCAGCGAATCGCCCAGTGCATTGGCCACCACCAGGGACTTCTCGTCCGGACTCAGGTAGAGATGGTGCGGCTCCTTGCCGGTCGGGATGCGCTTGATCTGCGTGAAACTGACCGGGTCAATCACGCTGATGTCGGCGTCCAGCGAATTGAGCACGAAGATCGGTTTGCTGCCGCTGCTGGCATGCACCCCGGCAGCCATGAAAGCAAGCATCAAGGCGGCCGCAGCGCGCGGCCAGAACGGGGTTCGCATCGAGAATCCTTGTATAGCGTTCGCCCGCAGCCCGCAAAAAACAAAAGGCAGTGCGAGCACTGCCTTGAGTGTAGGGCCGGGGGCTCGGCGCTTACTCGTCATCTCCGCCCAGAAGACCGCCCAACAGACCCGCCCCGGCCACGCCGGTCAGCAACGAGCCCTCCTCGCGGCGTCCACCGTTTTGCGGCGCGGCGGCGAAGATGCGCGAAGCCAGGCGTGAGAACGGCAGGCTTTGCAGCCAGACCTCGCCGGGACCGCTCAGCTTGGCCAGGAACAAGCCCTCGCCTCCGAACAGCGCCGTCTTGATCTTGCCAACGTACTGGATCTCGAAGTTGACGCTGGGCGTGTAGGCCACAACGCAGCCTGTGTCCACCATCAGGGTCTGGCCCGGGGCCAGCGTTCGGCGCAGGCAGGTGCCGCCGGCGTGGACAAAGGCCAGGCCGTCACCCTCGAGCTTCTGCATGATGAAGCCCTCGCCGCCAAAGAAACCGGTGCTGAGCTTTTGCTGGATCGCGATGCCCAGCGAGACGCCGCGCGCCGCGCACAGAAAGGCGTCTTTCTGGCAGATCAGCGTGCCACCCATCTTGCTCAGATCCATAGGCAGGATCTTGCCCGGATAGGGGGCGGCAAAGGCCACGCGCTGCTTGGCGCTGGCGTTATTGGTATAGATGGTCGTGAACAGCGATTCGCCGGTCACCAGGCGCTTGCCGGCGCCCAGCAGCTTGCCGAAGAAACCGCCCTGCTGTGCGGACCCGTCGCCGAACACCGTGTCCATTGCAATGCCGGCATCCATGAACATCATGCTGCCGGCCTCGCCGATTGCGGCCTCGCCCGGGTCGAGCTCGACCTCGACGAACTGCATCTCGCTGCCCTTGATCTCGTAATCCACCACGTCCATAGCCATTGCCAACTCCTCAAAATCGAACAAAACGGGCGAGATCGTAACCAAAGTTGCCTTGCCTATACTGCGCCCCATGACGGAAGCCCCCATCGCCGCCACGTTGCCGGACCTCAAACCCGGCGACAGCTACGTGCAATCCTTCGCTCGCGGACTGTCCGTGATCCGCGCCTTTAGCGCCGAAGCCCCGCGCCAGACCCTTACGGAGGTGGCCAAGCGCTGCGGACTGACCCGTGCTGGCGCGCGCCGCATCCTGCTGACCTTGGAGACCCTGGGATACGTGCGCAGCGACGGCCGCCTGTTTTCGCTGACGCCCAAGATTCTCGATCTGGGCTTTGCCTATCTCTCCTCGCAGCCGCTCTGGCAGTTTGCCGAGCCGGTCATGCAGAACCTGGTGGCCGATCTCAAGGAAAGCTGCTCGGCCGCCGTACTCGAAGGTCAGGACATCGTCTATGTGCTGCGGGTGCCGGCGCGCAAGATCATGAGCATCAATCTGGGCCTGGGCAGCCGGCTACCGGCCTGGTGCACCTCAATGGGACGGGTGTTGCTGGCCTCAATGAGCGCCGAGGACCTCGAGGCGCACCTGAGCGGCGTGCAGTTGCAGGGCCACACCGGCCGCACCGTGATGCATCTGGACGAGTTGCGCGAGCGCATCGCCGCCGCGCGTGAGCAGGGCTGGTGCCTTGTGAATCAGGAGCTCGAAGAAGGCCTGGTGTCGCTCGCCGCGCCCATCGTCGACCGCAGCGGCCGCGCCATCGCAGCGCTCAATGTCAGCGGCCAGGTCAACCGCACGCCGCCCGACATCATGCTGGCGAGCTGCCTGCCCCGGCTGCTGGAGGCGGCGCAGGGGATTTCGCGGTTGTTGCAATTGCGGGCGGGGTGATTTCCCGGCCGAGCCGCGCGAGAAGCGGCTCGGCGTTCAGAGGGTGTCGCCGAGTCCTCAGGACTCGGCTGGGTCCCATCTCACCCCATATGCAGCCCGCCGTTGCAACTGAAGTCGGCGCCGGTGGTGAATCCGGAGTCCTCGCCGGCCAGCCAAGCGACGATGGCGGCGATCTCTTCCGGCGTCCCCAGGCGCTTGATCGGGATCGTCGCGACGATCTTTTCCAGCACTTCGGGCTTGATAGCCTTGACCATGTCGGTGCCGATATAGCCCGGGCTTACCGTATTGACCGTCACGCCCTTTGCCGCCACTTCCTGCGCCAGTGCCATCGTGAAGCCGTGCATGCCGGCCTTGGCCGCCGAGTAGTTGGTCTGGCCGAATTGGCCCTTCTCGCCATTGACCGAGGAGATATTGATGATCCGGCCCCAGCCCTTGTCGAGCATGCCCTCGATCACCTGCTTGGTGACATTGAACATACTGTCCAGATTGGTGTTCATCACCGCGTCCCAATCGGCCTTGCTCATCTTGCGGAACATGCCGTCGCGGGTGATGCCGGCGTTGTTGACCAGTACATCGACCGTGCCGTGCTCGGCCTTGACCTTGTCGAAGGCGGCGACCGTGGAGTCCCAGTCACCCACATTGCCGACCGAGGCGTAGAACTTGTAGCCCAGCGCGGCCTGCTCGGTCAGCCACTTGTCGAAGTCGCGGCTCGGTCCGCAGCCGGCAATCACGGTAAAGCCTTCCTTGTGCAGGCGCTGGCACATCGCGGTGCCGATGCCACCCATACCGCCGGTCACGTAGGCCACTTTTTTATCGCTCATATGAATCTCCTTCACGCCTTCCTTCGGCGCCGCGTCCTACGCGCCCGGAAAGGCCTTGTCTCTGCTTCGAAGAAGACGCGTCCCTAGGCTCCGCCAAGCCCCGTCCAGGGTCAAGCGGGTTCGCCCTTACTCGTTCAGCGCTCGACGGTCAGCGCAACACCCATGCCGCCGCCGATGCACAGCGAGGCTATTGCCTTCTTCGCATCGCGCCGCTGCATCTCATGCAGCAGGGTCACCAGAATGCGGGCGCCGGAGGCGCCGATCGGGTGACCCAGCGCGATCGCACCGCCGTTGACGTTGACCTTGCTGGTATCCCAGCCCATCTCCTGATGGACGGCGCAGGCCTGGGCCGCGAAGGCCTCGTTGATCTCCAGCAGGTCCAGGTCCTGCGGCTTCCAGCCGGCGCGGGCCAGCGCTTTCTGCGCGGCCGGCACCGGCCCCATGCCCATCAGAGCCGGGTCCAGACCGGCGCTGGCGTAGGAAGCGATGCGGGCCAGCGGGGTCAGACCCAGCGCGGCGGCCTTCTTCGCACTCATGATCACCAGGCCGGCGGCGCCATCGTTCAGGCCCGAGGCATTACCCGCGGTCACACTGCCGGCCTTGTCGAAGGCGGGGCGCAGGGCGGCCAGCCCTTCAGCATTGCTCTTGCGGTTGATGAACTCATCGGCGTCGAACACCAGCGCATCGCCCTTCTTCTGCGGGATCAGCACCGGCACAATCTCGTCCCTGAAGCGGCCGCCATCCTGCGCAGCGGCCGCCTTCTGCTGCGAACCCAGCGCCAGTGCGTCCTGCTGCTCGCGGCTGATGCCGTGGGCCTTAGCGACGTTTTCGGCCGTGATGCCCATGTGGTACTGGTTGTAGACGTCCCACAGCCCGTCGACGATCATCGTGTCGATCAGCTTCCAGTCACCCATGCGCTGGCCCTCGCGCGAGCCGGGCAGCACATGCGGCGCCAGGCTCATGCTCTCCTGGCCACCGGCGATGACGATCTCACTGTCGCCATCACGGATCGCCTGCGCAGCCAGCATCACGGCCTTCAGGCCCGAGCCGCAGACCTTGTTGATCGTGAAGGCCGGCACGCCGTGCGGCAGGCCAGCCTTAATGACGGTCTGGCGCGCGGGGTTCTGGCCCGAGCCGGCGGTCAGAACTTGGCCCAGAATCAACTCGCTGATCTGGCCGGCCTCCAGCTTGGCGCGGCGCAGCAGGTCCTTGACCACCGCCGCACCCAGATCCGGCGCTGCGGTCTTGGCCAGGCTGCCGCCGAATTTGCCGATAGCGGTACGGGCCGCGGCGACGATCACGATGTCTTCAGTCATTGTCTTCTCCGGTGAAAGTGGGGATGAGGCCTGTTTTCGATCAGGCTTTTTGTTTGACGTAGCGGCCGGGCGCGGGCTCGATGGCCCTGTAGCCCTTGCCGCCGGGGGTTTTGGGCGCGGCCTTCTTGGCGCCGGCATGGCCGGCCAGCCAGGCCGCCCAATCGGGCCACCAGCTGCCGGCATGCTCGACCGCCGTCTCCATCCACTGCTCGGCAGTGGCGGGCAGGGCCGCTGTCTTGCCTATCCAGTGGCTGCGCTTTTTCTTGGCCGGCGGGTTGATCACGCCGGCGATATGGCCGGAGGCGCCCAACACAAAGCGCTTTTTGCCCTTAAGCACCTGGGTGCTGCGGTAGGCGCTGTCCCAGGGCACGATATGGTCATCGCGCGAGCCGTAGATATAGACCGGCGCCTGGATCAGGCCCAGGTCCAGCTTTTCGCCGCAGACGGTCAGCCGGCCCGGGATCCGCAGCTCGTTTTGTAGATAGGTGTGGCGCAGATACCAGCAATACATCGGGCCGGGCAGATTGGTCGAGTCGCCGTTCCAGTACAGCAGATCAAACGGCGGCGGCGCCTCGCCCTTCAGGTAGTTGCCCACCACATAGTTCCAGACCAGGTCGTTGGGGCGCAGAAAGCTGAAGGTGGTGGCCAGCTCCTGGCCCTTGAGCAGGCCCGGCCCCTTGGGCGAGGCCGGGCCTATGGTCATCTCGCGCAGTTGCACCGAGCCCTCGTCGACAAAAAGATCGAGAATGCCGTTGCTGGAAAAGTCGATCAAGGTGGTCAGCAGCGTCACGCTGGCGGCCGGCTGCTCACCGCGCGCGGCAAGCACCGCCAGTGCGGTGGACAAAATCGTGCCGCCGACACAGAAGCCCAGCGTATCGATGGTCTGGGCGCCGCTGATCTCCTGCACCACCGAAATCGCCTTGATCGCGGCCTGCTCGATATAGTCGTCCCAAGTCCAGCTCTTGCAACTCTCGTCCGGGTTGCGCCAGCTGACCACGAAGACCCGATGGCCCTGCTCCACCCCATAGCGGATCAGCGAATTCTCAGGCTGCAAATCGAGGATGTAGTACTTGTTGATGCAAGGCGGCACCATCAAGAGTGGGCGTTCGAACACCTGGGCCGTCAGCGGCTTGTATTCAAGCAACTGGAAGAACTCGTTCTCGAACACCACGCTGCCCTCGCTGGTGGCCACATTGCGGCCCACCTCGAAGGCGCTCTCGTCGGTCTGCGACAGATGGCCGCGCTGCACATCCCCCCACAGCTGCTGCATGCCCTTGGCGATGCTCTCACCCTTGCTGTCCAGCGCCAGGCGTAGCGCCTCGGGGTTGAGCGCCAGATAGTTGCTGGGCGAGGCAGCGTCCACCCATTGCTGGACGGCGAAACGAATGCGCGCCTTGGTCTTCTCGTCGCCCTCGACCTTGTCGGCCATCTGTTGCAAGGTGCGGGCGTTGAGCAGATAGAGCTGGGCCACAAAGCTGCCGGCCGGGTTGGCGCTCCAGGCCTCGCCGGCGAAGCGTCGGTCCGCCGGCGCGGGCAGCTTGGCGCCATGCAGCGAGGCGTTCCAGAGCTCGGTGGCCTGCTTCAGATAATCGGCCTGCAGACCGCTGAGGGCCTCCATCGGAATCTGCAGACCCGCCACCGTCTTCCACATATCGCCGAGGCCGGCCGCCATATCGGCGGGGGCGAAGGCATTGACATCCGGGCCTGGGGCCTCGGCAGGGCTGGGCTTGCGCTTCATGTGTCTCCTCTGGGGCCGCAGTGGCCCTGTTCGTCTCGACTCAGGCAAGAAGCTTGCCACAGCCGGGCTTACCCATGTTGTACCCTTCTCAACTTACCTTCTGATGACTTGCCATGTATCTGGTTGCAATCGCCTGGCTTTATGTTGCGTTGATGATGGCTCTGGCCGAAGCCACCAGCACCCAGGGCACCGTGCTGGGCGCCATCGTCACCTTTGTGCTGTATGGCGCGCTGCCAATCAGCATCGTGATGTACCTGCTGGGCACGCCGGCACGGCGCGCGGCGCGCCGCCGGGCCGAGGCCGACGAGCCAAGCTCAGCCAAGCAGCCGGATCACGGCGGCCATGCGACCGTCGAGCCGACTGCGGCGGAAGGAGAAAAACCGTGAGGCATCGCCATGGGTGCACCAATGGCCCCCGCTGATGTTCACCAGGCCGGCCGCCTGCAGCCGCCGCCGCGCCAGCGCCACCAGATCGGCGCGCCAGCGCGCGTGCCCATGCTCATTGGCCTGGTAGCGGAACAGCGCAGGATCGACGTCTGAAGGCGTCGCGCCAAAGGCCTGCAACACGTCCTCGCCAACCTCGAAGGCCGTCGGGCCGATGCAAGCTCCCATCCAGGCATGGATATCCTGCGGCGCGCAGCTGGCCTCCTCGCAGAGCGCGGCAACGGTGTTCTCCAGCACGCCGGCCGAGAGCCCGCGCCAACCGGCATGGGCACCGCCGACGCCACCGGGCGCCGCGAACAGCACCGGCAGGCAGTCGGCCGCTTGGATCGCTAGACCCAGCCCCGGCATCGTGCTGACGATGGCATCGGCCTGCACCCGCTCTGCGCCCGGCAGCCCATGTTCGGGCCGCAGGCGCAGCACCGCAGCGCCATGCACCTGCCAGACGAAACGTGCCGGTGCCCCCAGCGCCTGCTCGATCAGGACCTTGTTGTGCGCCACCGCCACCGGGTCGTCACCGACCGACAGCCCCACATTCATGCTCGCGCAAGCGCCCTGGCTAACACCGCCGGCACGCGTGGTCATGAAAGCCCGCACATGATCCGGGCCCCAGTCGGGCCGCAGCCAGTCCTCGTGAATCGTCATGCCTGGGCGTCCGGGCAGGCCGAGGGCTGGGTCTTGGCAAAAGCCTCATGCGCCATGCAGTTGGCGTGGATGCGCATCACCTCGGGTACATGGTCAAGTCTGCAGTCGAAGCGCTGGGCGTTGAATATCTGAGGCACCAGCACGCAGTCGGCCAAGCCCGCTGTGTCGCCATGGCAGAACTGTCCGGCGCCTTGTTGTAAGCGCCGCTCGACCACCGCAAGCCCGCCCTCGATCCAGTGGCGTATCCAGCGGCTCTTCTGGTCCTCGTCCAGGCCCATCTCCTTGACCAGGTAACGCAGCACGCGCAGATTGTTCAGCGGATGGATTTCGCTGGCGATGTCCTGGGCCAGTGCCCGCACCCGCGCACGCCCAATGGCGTCGGGCGGCAGCAGCGGCGGCTCGGGGTGAGTCTCGTCCAGGTACTCGATGATGGCCAGCGACTGGCTCAGCAGCGCGTCGCCATCCTTGAGCAGCGGCACCAGGCCGGACACCGAAGCGCTGGCATAGGGTTCCTGTTGCTGCTCGTTCTTGACCAGATGTATCGCACGGTAGTCATAGTCCAGGCCTTTGAGCGCCAGTGCGATGCGCACCCGCCAGGAGGCCGAAGAGCGAAAGTAGTTGAAGAGTTCCATGGGCAGATGATGCCATTGCACCCGGCTACACTGAAGCGCATGTGGCTTGCTCGACGCTTCAAACATTGCCCCAACTGCGGCCAGGCGGTCCAGTACCTCGTACCCGCTGACGATAACCGCGAACGCGCCACCTGCACGGCCTGCGCCACCGTGCACTACGAGAACCCAATCAATGTGGTGGGCACCCTGCCCATCTGGGGCGAGGGGCCAGACGCGCAGGTGCTGCTGTGCAAGCGCGCGATCGAACCGCGCTACGGTCTGTGGACCCTGCCGGCCGGCTTTCTGGAGCTCGGCGAGACAGCAGCCGAGGGCGCCTTGCGCGAGACCGACGAGGAAGCCGGCGCGCAGATCGAGTTGCAGCCGCTGTACAGCCTGATGAATGTGGTCTCGGTCGGCCAGATCCATCTCTACTACCGCGCCCGCCTGCTCTCGCCCGAATTCAATCCCGGCCCCGAGACGCTGGAGGCCCGGCTGTTTCACGAGCATGAGGTGCCCTGGGACGCGCTGGCCTTTCGCACGGTGCGCGAAACGCTGCGGCGCTTCTTCGAAGATCGCCGGCTGGGCCGGCCCTTTGCGCTGCACAGCGCCGATATCGGCTGAGATCAGTAGTAGTCGTCTTCGCGCTGATGCCGCACAGCCAGAATATTGACGCGGCTCTGAGCGTCGATTTCGTACAGCAAGACATAGCCGGCGCTGTGCAGGGGAACGATCAACTCGCGCAGAAAGGGGCTCTGATCGGCCTTGCGGTAGATGAAGGGCGCACGGCCGAGCTGGGCCTGGGCTGCGGCGGCAATCGCGTCGATCACACGCTGGGCAGCGTCGAGGTCTTCAAGCGCCTGCGCACGGTCAAGCCAAATGGCATACAGGCGCTGCAGATCCGCTCGGGCCGCCGCCGTGAAGCGGACCTCGAATCCCGCCATCAGCCAATTACCTTCTTGCGCCGCTCATCGAGCATGTCCTGCAGTTCGGCGATGACCGAGTCGGCCGAGTGGTACTCACCGCTGCGCCTGGTCTCCTCGCTGGACCGCAGGCCTCGTGCGATGAACTCGTCCTGCGCGCGACGGCGGTGGATAGCCTCACGCACCGAGGTCTCGATCAAAGCGGTGAGCGTCTCGCCCTCCCGTAGCACGCTCTCGGCGGCGTCGCGCAGTTCGGGCTCGACGCGTAAGGAGGGAAATGTTGCGGTTTTCATCATGACGCGTTGCAGTTGCGACGCATCAGTCTAGCAAAACCGGCTCAAGCCTGCGACGTCGCCCAGGGCCCGGTCACGCCGTCGAGCTCGCAGTCCCAAAGCGCCTGCACATCCATGCCGTCGACCACCCCCTCGGCATAGACCTTCAGCGCCAGGCTGCGCAGCATGATGACCATACCGCGCACAAAGGCGGCGCGGGCGGCGTCACCGGATACGCCCGCGACCACGGCGGCGTCCAGCTTCACATAGTCGAGCCCGGCCTGATAGAGCCGGTCCACCTGGGCCAACCCGGCGCCGGCATGCTCCAGCCCCAGCTTGACGCCCAGCGGGCGCAACTGGCGGCCCATCTCCTGCAAGAGCTCGAAATGCTGGATCGCCGCGCCCTCGGCCAGCTCCAGCCCGAGCTTGCGGGCCGCCTGCGGCGACTGGAACACCTGCTCGCGCAGGCGCGCGACGAAACCGCCGTCCAGCAGCGAGTTGGGCGCCACATTGACGCAGCGCGCCCGGCCATCCAGCACGATGGCCTCCAGCGCCAGTGCCACCGCCTGCAGATCGATCTCGGCCGTCAGCCGGCTGCGCACCGCTAGCGGCAGCCAGCGCGCCGCGCTCTCGAACGGACCGTCGGCCACCAGGCGCAGCTGCAGAGGGCATTCCAGATGCAAGACCTGACCCTGCTTGTCCAGCACCGGATACTCGGCAAGGCGGCTGCGGCGCTCGCGCAAGGCCTCCGAGATCTGCGCACGCCAGGCGCGCTCGCCCTGGATCTGCGCCTCGGCCGACGGCGCCAGCACCTCGACGACAAAGCCCGGTCGGCCCTCGGCCCGCGCCAGCGCCGCGTCAGCAGCGCCGAACCAGTCGCTGGATGGGCGCTCCCGCGCCAGCTCGACGGCGCCCAAAGCCACCTGCACGCCGGCTCCAAAGGCCGGCAGGCTGGCCTGCAAGGCATCGGCCAGCGCGTTGGCGGTGTCGCCAACGACATCGGGCGCCGGCAGCCAGAGCGCGAAATCGGCCCCGTTCAGCCGCCCGGCGAGGCAGCCCTTGACACGCTCCGGGTAGACCTGCACGGCATGCGCCATCGCCACCAGCAGTTGATCCACAGCCGCCCGGCCCAGACGCTGGTTCAACCCGGCCAGATCGCGCAGCCGCAGCAGCACCAAGCCGGCCCTCGCCGGGCCCTCATCACGGGTCAGCGCCGAGTCCAGCTCGGCCAGGAAGTGGGTGCGCGTGCTCATGCCGGTCAGCGCGTCGCAATGGGCTTGCACACGCAAGACCTCGAGCTGGCTGGACTGGGCATCGAACATCTGCCGGACTCGCTCCACCATGGTGTTCATCGCCCGACTCAGGCGCCTCAGCTCGGGCTCGCGGGGCTCATCGACCTGGGTGTACTGGCCAGCCACCAGGGCCTCGGCCTGGGTCACGGCGTTGTCCAGCGGCCGACGGATACGACCCAGTACCCAGAATGCGGCCAAGCCGGAAAGAAGACCGACACCGGCCATCAGACCCGCCATGCGCAGGCTGGCGCGCCACAACTCGTCATGGGCATAGGCCGACTGGCTGCGCACCTCCACCGAGCCCACCGCGTTCCAGCCATTCGAGACCTTGGCCACGCCGGATTGCGTGTCGATTGGCGTCAGTGCAACGAACCATGCCGGCGCCTTGCTGCTGCGGCCGGGCGCCGTGCGCTCGAAGACAACGCTGCCGTCTGCAGCCAGCCAGCGAAGGCTCTGGTAGTGCCCGGTGTCAAACTGGGCCGAGACCAGCAGCGACATCAGTTGGGCATCCCCCCCTTGCTGCGACAAGGCCAGCGCCAGTGCGGCTGCGTTGTCGCTGTTTTTCAGCTGCAGCTGGGTTTGCAGCATGGCCCGCATGCCCATGGCGGACACCGCCATGCTGCCCAGCACCGACGCCAGCACCACGCCCAGGACCAGGAACCAGACTTGACGAATCAGCGACATGGCCGCATCCATTTTGTTTGCATCATTAGAACCCCTCCGCCCGGATCTTCGCCAAGGCGTCCCTCCAGATCGACAAGCGCACGACGGCATTGCCCGAGCTGGCGCTGCCCACCCCCTGCCACAAACCTTCGCTGTTGAAGCTGAACACCGGCGCCAGATCGGCGCGCTTAGAGGCCGGTCGTACCTCGGTCTGCAGATTGTCCAAAATCAGTGGCTCGGCCTCGGGCTGCACATAGTAGGCCAGCACCATATGGGCTTGCGGTCGGCCGTCCAGCATCGCCCGCACGTAGACCAGGCGCAATCGCGCCTCCGGGACGCCGGCAGCCAGCAAACTGAAATACTTGGCGATCGCATAGTCTTCGCAGTCACCCTGACCCCGGTCCAAAGTCTCGAGCGGGCTGGCCCAGTAATCGGGCTTGGCCCAGATATCCCGGTCCTCGCGAAAGGCGATGCGCTGGTTGAAAAAGTCGTTGATGGGCTCGAGCCGCAGGCCCTCGTCCAGGGTGCTGCTGCGCTCGATCAACCGCTGCAGATCGCGGGCGGCCGCCAGCGTGCGCGGGCCGAGGCGCGCCGCGCTGGCCAGCACACGCTCGGCCTCCCAGGCCTGCAGCCCGGGCACCGGAATCAGCGCAAGACCGGCGGCCAGCAGCGTCCCTGCAAACACCGCCAAGCGGTATTCCTGCATGGGAGCGCGCCGACGGTGGAGGTTCTTTGCTTTGGCCTGGGCCATACTTCGTTGCACTTTACCGTGCGCCTTCGCCTGCGCAGCCATCTGCGGCTGTGCAGCCCGGATAATCAGCGGCAACAATCCTCGGCAGACCCGCTTGATGCGTGTCTTGCGCTTATGAATTCCCAATCGATACGTCAAGAGCTGGACAGCGCCCGCCGCAATGGCCCCCTGCGCCAGATCCAGATCCCCCCCTGTCCTGAGCTCCTTCAGCGGCTGCAGGCGGCGATGGCTTGTGCCGAACCCGACCTCAACGAGGTGGCCAGGATCGCGGCCAGTGATGTCGCGATGTCGGCCACCCTGCTGAAGTGCGCCAACAGCCTGGTCCACAAGGAGCCTGGCGGTCTGCCCTGTACCACTGTGGGGCAGGCCCTGAACCGCATCGGGCTAGACGAGACTGCGGCGGTGATGACCGGCTTCCTGCTGCGCAACACCATCCCAGTCAACAGCCCGCATCTGCTGCGCTTCTGGGAGCGCTCCAGCAAGCGCGCGGTCGCGATGGCCTTCATCGCCCGCCAGCTCGCCGGCCTGTCGCCCGATCTGGCGCACACCTATGGGCTGTTCTGTCATGTCGGCATGCCGGTATTGCTGCAAAGCGTGCGCGGCTACGGCTCGACGATGGTGGAGGCGGCCGCTCGCATCGACCGCCCCTATATCGCCACAGAGAACGCCAACCATAAGACCGACCATGCAGTGGTCGGTGCGCTGGTGATACGGGCCTGGGGTATGGCGCCGGAGCTAATGTCCGCGATCCGGCTGCATCATGACTTCGACTCACTGGGCCACGCCGGCATCGACCCCGACGTCCATACACTGGTAGCGGCCGGCCTGGTGGCCGAGCACCTGATGCGCCGCCACGAGGCCCTGCCAGAAGACCTGGACTGGTCCGTCAATCATGCCGCCGCGCTTGACTGGCTGCAGATCGGCCTGGACGAGGTCGAGCAATGGGACGAGTTGCTGCGGCCGCTGCTGGACGAGGCCTGAAGGCTCAGGCCGGCGAGGACCGCAGCCCGTAGACCTTGTCGCCGAGGAACAGATACTCGGCGCGAAGTATGGGCTCGCCTTTCTCGCCGCTGAAGGTGAACCCCAGCACACCTACAGTCGCGCCGGGCTTGATCTCTTCGACTCCCCAGGCCGCGAGCCGGGTCAGCGGGGCCAGCTCGATCTGCCATTTTCGGTCGCGCCGGGTCGGCAGCTGAGCCTTGGCGAGCAGGGCTGGCCCGTCCACCGCCGCGCCCTGCTTGGGAAGCACGCGCTGCTTCAGATCGGCCGGCAACACGGGTTTCTCGGGCAACTCCAGCTCCAGCTCGCCATGCGGGTTGCGCCACATCACCTTGCTGGCCCGCCCCTCCAGATAGAGCGGGCGCTCCTGGTCGAAGCTGCTCCAGCCATGGTGGGCCCAGGCCGGCAGGGTCAGGCCCAGTCCGGCGGTCAGCACAAGTCGTCGGTCCATCGCACGTCTCCTTCAGGCGTAAGCAATCCATCGGCCGCAGATGATGACAGCCATCCAAAACCCCAGTGACAGCAGGCATTGCAGCTTGGCCAACCCGTCGTCAGCCAACACGCCGCTGCGGGCATGAAAAAAGGCCGCATTGCCGCCGGCCAGGCAGATCAGCAGCAGCTTGAGGCGAAAGGCCGGATTGGCCAGCAGCTCCTGTGGCTGGGTCGCGAACATGGTCAGCCCGGTGGCGGCGCACAGACCGAAACCCATCAGGGCCGGCAGCAGGGTCAGCCGCGCCAGAGCCGCCGCCGGCAGCTCACGTGCCAGGCCCAGCGCCCGCAGCTCGAACACCAGCAGACCGCCGAACAGCATCGCGATGCCGACGATGTGCACAGCCTCCAGCGCCGGATAGGCCCAAGGGTGGGAGGCCAGGCTGTCCAGCACGGCGCGACTCAGCCGGGATACTGAACCAGCTGCAGCTGGTTGCCGGCCGGGTCGACCAAGGTGGCCAACCAGCCGCCCCAGGGCTGCTGCTCGGGCGCGCCGCTGAAGGGCACACCCGCCGCACTGAGCTCCGTATGGCGGGCACGGATGTCGGAGACGGCAAAAGACAGGCCGGTGAAGCGGCCCACCAGGGCCTGCTCCTCTTGCGGCGCGTCGCTCGCCACGCACTCCAGCACCAGATCTGCCGAGCCAGCATCAAAGACGCGATAGGCGGCGCCGGCATCACCGTGCTTGAGCTTCAAGCCCAGCGCCTGCTGGTAGAAGACCTGCGCAGAGACCAGATCGCGCACAAACACGCGCACGGCGGAGACTTTCATGGGCTGGTGCTCCGTTGACGCGGGGAATGTAGGGCCTGCAGCCAGCGCCGCCAGAAGACCGGCTGCGACGGTACCAGTTCAGCCTGCGGGTCGATCAAGCGAAGCAGCTCGGCGCTGCGTCGATGGCGGGCTGCTTGCAGCGGCGTCATGCCGTCGGTCTCGGACAGCAGCTGCCGGTCGGCGCCATAGTCCAGCAACAGCGCCGCCGCCTCGTGCTGGCCAGCCAGGATGCAGGCCACCAGCGGCGTGCTCATGAACTCCGGGTGCTGATAGTTTGGATCAACGCCCGAGCGCAGGTGGTAGCGCAGCAGCTCGATGTCGCCATCGACCGCCGCTGCGAACATTTCCTTCCAGTCTCCGCCTGACATGGCCGCCTCTCCTGCTTTGCCGTCTCGTGCTTGTACCACCGGCGGCAGCTCGCCGAAAAGCCCCGACACGCAGATTCGGCCCGTGGACAATGCACAAGCATGACCATCGCTCTGGGACGCATCGCCGGCGGCAGCCCGGTCCGCCGACGCGGGGGCTTGCTGCTGCTGATCGCACTGCTGACGCTGCCGCTGGGCTGGCGCCTGTTCGGGCCGCGCGGTGTCGATGTGGAGCTCGCGCGCAAGACCTGGCGCTTCGAGATCAAGATCGAGAAACGGGTCGATGAGAGCGGATCCGCCTGGTGCGACGACATGCCGAGCGGCGCCCGGGAGATCGACCGTCGCCGGTTGGACGCGCCCGGCGGCGGCGCAGACCACTGCCGCTTCATGCAGCCGCAATGGCGCAGCCAGTACACGGTGCGCTCAGAAGGCGACGAGGCGACGCCGGCGCAATGGCCGCAACCGGCGCTCAGCAACCTGTTGCCGGACAGGCTCGGCGCGCAGCGACTGGGCCAGCGCCAGGCCTTCTTCGAGGCGCATCTGCGCGCCGGTAAGGGTCAGGCCTGGACCTGCAGGCTCAGCCAGGCGCACTGGTCTGCCCTGGCGCTAGGCACCAAGCTGCGGCTTCAGATTGATCGCCGGGGCGTGGCGAATTGCGCGAGCCTGGCGCCAGTATGAAAAGCCCGGACCGTTGCCGGTCCGGGCTTCGCCAGAGGATCGACAAGCCTATTTGCGCGCCGGCGGCACATCCGTGCAGGAGCCGTGCGCCACTTCCGCCGCCAGGCCTATGCTCTCGCCAAGCGTGGGATGCGGGTGGATGGTCTTGCCGATGTCCACCGCGTCGGCCCCCATCTCGATGGCCAGCGCGATCTCGCCGATCATGTCACCGGCGTGGGTGCCGACAATGCCGCCGCCGATGATGCGGTGTGACTCTTCGTCGAACAGCAGCTTGGTGAAGCCCTCGTCACGCCCGTTGGCGATGGCACGACCGGAGGCCGACCAGGGCAAGAGGCCCTTCTTGATCTTGATGCCCTTGGCCTTGGCCTCCTCCTCGGTGATACCCACCCAGGCCACCTCAGGGTCGGTATAGGCAACGCTCGGGATCACGCGCGCGTCGAACTGCGCCTTGGCCAGATTGGCATCGCTCAGCAGTTCGCCGGCGATCACTTCGGCCGCCACATGCCCCTCATGCACGGCCTTGTGCGCCAGCATGGGCTGTCCGACCAGGTCGCCGATCGCGAAAACATTGGCGACGTTGGTGCGCATCTGCACGTCCACCGGGATGAATCCGCGCTCGCTGACGATGACACCTGCCTTGTCGGCACCGATCTTCTTGCCATTGGGCGTGCGGCCCACGGCCTGCAGCACCAAGTCATAGACCTGGGGTTCCTTGGGCGCGCCCTCGCCTTCGAAGGAGACCTTGATGCCTTCGGGCGTCGCTTCAGCCGCCACCGTCTTGGTGTTCAGCATGATGTTGTCGAAGCGATGGGCATTGAACTTCTGCCAGACCTTGACCAGATCGCGGTCGGCGCCGGTCATTAGCGTGGGCAGCATTTCCACGACATCCAGGCGCGCGCCCAGCGTGCTGTAGACGGTGCCCATCTCCAGGCCGATGATGCCGCCGCCGACGATCAGCATGCGCTTGGGCGCCGTATTCAGCTCCAGCGCACCGGTCGAGTCGATGACCCGCGGGTCTTGGGGCATGAAGGGCAGACGCACGGCCTGCGAACCGGCCGCGAGAATGATCTTCTTGAACTTCAGCGTCTGGGTCTTGCCGGTTTTGTCTTGGCCTTCGCCAGCCGTCTCTTCGACGCTCAGGTGATGGGCGTCGAGCAATGCCCCGTAGCCGCGCATCACCGTGACCTTGCGCATCTTGGCCATCATCGCCAGACCGCCGGTCAGCTTACCGATGACCTTCTGCTTGTGCTTGAGCAGCTTGGGCAACTCGACCGTGGGCTCGCTGAATGTCACGCCCAGCTCGGCGAAGTGCTTCACCTCGTCCATCACCGCAGCGACATGCAGCAGGGCTTTCGAGGGAATGCAGCCGACATTCAAGCAGACGCCGCCCAGCGTTGTGTAGCGCTCGACCAGGGCCACCTTCAGGCCCAGATCGGCGGCGCGGAAGGCGGCCGAATACCCGCCGGGACCACCGCCGAGCACGACCACGTCGTACTCGCCATCGGCACTGCCAGCAAAGCTGGCGGCCGTTGGCGCCACAACGGGTGCAGCAGGTACTGCTGCCGCAGCGGCAGGTGCCGGCGCGGCCACTGCATCCGAGTCCAGCATCAACACCAGCGTGCCGGTATTGACCACGTCGCCTATCTTGAGCTTCATCTCCTTGACGACGCCCGCATGGGTCGACGGAATTTCCATCGAGGCCTTGTCGCTCTCGACGGTGATCAGGCTCTGCTCGACCTTGATGGTGTCGCCGACCTTGACCATCACCTCGATCACGGCCACGTCCTTGGAGTCACCGATGTCCGGGACCTTCACTTCAATCAATGCCATGTTCCGCTCCCGATCAGAGTGCAATGCGGCGGAAGTCCGCCAGCAAGGACGCGAAATAGACATTGAAGCGGGCCGCTGCCGCGCCGTCGATCACGCGGTGGTCCCAGCTCAGGCTCAGCGGCAGGATCAGGCGCGGCTGGAAGGCCTTGCCGTCCCAGACCGGTTCGATGCTGCTCTTGCAGACGCCCATGATGGCGACTTCAGGGGCGTTGATGATGGGCGTGAAGTACTTGCCACCAATGCCGCCCAGCGAAGAGATCGAGAAACAGCCCCCGCTCATATCGGCGGGCCCCAACTTGCCGTCGCGCGCCTTCTTGGCCAGCTCGCCCATTTCTTGGCTGATCTGGAAGATGCCCTTCTTGTCGGCGTCCTTGATGACGGGCACGACCAAGCCATTCGGCGTGTCCGCCGCAAAGCCGATGTGGAAATAGTTCTTCAGCACCAGCGTGCCGTCGCCGTCCAGCGAGCTGTTGAACTCGGGGAATTTTTTGAGCGCGGCGACGGCCGCCTTGATCATGAAGGCCAGCATCGTGACCTTGATGCCGGACTTCTCGTTTTCCTTGTTGGTTGCAACACGGAAGGCTTCCAGCTCTGTGATGTCCGCATCGTCGTGATTCGTCACATGCGGGATCACGACCCAGTTGCGATGCAGATTAGCGCCGCTGATCTTCTTAATGCGCGACAACTCCTTGCGCTCGACCGGGCCGAACTTTTCGAAGTCGACCTTGGGCCAGGCCAGCAGGCCCGGGAAGGCGCCTCCACCGGCAGTGGAGCCGGCCGGGGCGGCTGCCTTCTGCGCGGCCGTCTGTACAGCGCCGGCCATCACCGCCTTGACGAAGCCCTGCACATCGCCTTCGGTGATGCGACCCTTGGCACCCGTACCCTTGACCTCGGTCAAGGGCACACCCAGCTCGCGCGCCAGCTTGCGAATGCTGGGCGAGGCATGCGGCAGCTTGCCGCTGGGCGAGCTTGGCTCATGGGCGGGCAGGGCGGCAGTCACAGCCGGCGCGGCGCGCTCAGCCGGGGCCACCGGCGCAGCAGCGGCAAAAGCCGGTGCCGCTGCGGGTGCTGCTGCCGGTGTCGCAGCGACCGGTGCCTGAGCAGCGCCCTTCACTTCCAGCAGCGCCAGCAGCGTGCCTTTGGCCACCTTGTCACCGACCTTGACCTTCAGGTCCTTGATTACGCCGGCATGCGAGGACGGAATCTCCATGGAGGCCTTGTCGCTCTCGACCGTGATCAGGCTTTGCTCGACCTTGACGGTATCGCCGGCCTTGACCATCACCTCAATCACCGCGACCTCGTCGAAATCGCCGATGTCGGGTACGACCACCTCGACCGTGCCGCTAGCGGCAGGCGCGGCGGCGGGCGCAGCAGCAGCAGCAGCAGCAGCAGCAGCAGCAGCAGCCGCTGGCGCGGGAGCCGGCGCCGCAGTGGCTGCCGGTGCCGGGGCCGGCGCAGCAGCGGCCGCACCTTCGGCTTCCAACAGCAGCACCAAGCTGCCCTCATTGACCGTGTCACCGATCTTGACCTTGATCTCTTTGACGACGCCTGCGGTCGAGCTGGGGATCTCCATCGAGGCCTTGTCGCTCTCGACAGTGATCAGGCTCTGCTCGGCCTTGACCGTGTCGCCAACCTTGACCAGCAGCTCGATGACTGCCACGTCCTTGACGTCCCCGATGTCCGGGACCTTGACTTCTACCAATGCCATGTGTTGTCTCCGCGAGGCCGCTGAATCAAGCGTACAGGGGGTTGATCTTGTCGGCCTTGATGCCGTACTTCGCAATCGCCTCGGCCACCTTGGCCAGCGGCAGCTTGCCTTCGTCTGCCAAGGTCTTCAGCGCCGCCACGACGATGTAGTGGCGGTTGATCTCGAAATGCTCGCGCAGCTTGTAGCGGAAATCCGAGCGGCCGAAGCCGTCGGTGCCCAGCACCTTGTAGCTGCGACCGGCCGGAATGAAGGCGCGGATCTGCTCGGCGTAGTTCTTCATGTAGTCGGTCGACGCGATCACCGGGCCGCTGGTCTTGGCCAGCTGCTGGGCGACGAAGGAGACGCGCGGAGCCTCGGTCGGGTGCAGCAGATTCCAGCGCTCGGCGTCCTGGCCGTCGCGGGTCAGCTCGTTGAAGCTCGGGCAGCTCCAAACATGAGCGCTGACGCCCCAGTCGGCTTCCAGCAACTTCTTGGCGGCCTGGCTTTCGCGCAGGATGGTGCCGGAACCCAGCAGGTTGACGACTGGCTTGCTGGTGTCGCCGGCCTCGTCAAGCAAATACATGCCCTTCAGAATCTGCTCCTCGGTACCCACCTGCAGGCCCGGCATCGGGTAGTTCTCGTTGAGCAGCGTGATGTAGAAGTAGACGTTTTCCTGATTCTCGACCATGCGCTTGAGGCCGCTGTGCAGGATCACCGCCACTTCGTGCGCGAAGCTCGGGTCGTAGCTGATGCAGTTCGGAATGGTGCCGGCCAGGATGTGGCTGTGGCCGTCCTCGTGCTGCAGGCCTTCGCCGTTCAGCGTGGTGCGGCCCGAGGTGCCGCCCAAAAGGAAGCCGCGCGCCTGCATATCACCAGCAGCCCAGGCCAAGTCGCCGATGCGCTGGAAACCGAACATCGAGTAGTAGACGTAGAAGGGGATCATCACCCGGTTGTTCGTCGAGTACGACGTCGCCGCAGCGATCCAGCTGGCCATGCCTCCGGCTTCGTTGATGCCTTCCTGCAGGATCTGGCCGGCCTTGTCCTCGCGGTAGTACATCACCTGGTCTTTGTCGACCGGGGTGTAGAGCTGACCCTTGGGGTTGTAAATGCCGATCTGGCGGAACAGGCCTTCCATGCCGAAAGTGCGCGCCTCGTCGACCAGGATGGGCACAGTGCGCGGGCCCAGCGCCGGATCGCGCAGCAGTTGGGTCAGGAAGCGCACATAGGCCTGGGTGGTCGAGATCTCGCGGCCCTCGGCCGTGGGCTCCAGCACCGCCTTGAAGGTATCCAGCGGCGGCACGGTGAAGCTCTCCTCGGCCTTGACGCGGCGCTGCGGCAGATAGCCGCCCAGGGCCTGGCGACGCTCGTGCAGATAACGCATCTCCGGCGTGTCCTCGGCCGGCTTGTAGTAAGGCAGCTTGGGCAGCTCGCTATCGGGGATGGGGATGTTGAAGCGGTCGCGGATGTACTTGATGTCCTCGTCCGACAGCTTCTTGGTCTGGTGCACGGTGTTCTTGCCCTCACCGGCCTTGCCCATGCCATAGCCCTTGACGGTCTTGACCAGCAGCACGGTGGGTTGGCCCGTGGTGTTGTGGTGGGCGGCATGGAAAGCTGCATAAACCTTCTCGGGCTGGTGGCCGCCGCGGCGCAGCTCGAACACCTCCTCGTCGCTCATGTGCTCGACGAGCTTCGCCGTCTCCGGATATTTGCCGAAGAAATTCTTGCGCACGAAAGCACCGTCATTGGCCTTCATGGCCTGGTAGTCGCCGTCCAGCGTCTCCATCATCAGCTGCTTGAGCTTGCCGCTCTTGTCACGCGCCAGCAGGGCGTCCCAACCATTGCCCCACAGCAGCTTGATCACGTTCCAGCCGCTGCCGCGGAATTCGCTCTCCAGCTCCTGCACGATCTTGCCGTTGCCGCGCACCGGGCCGTCCAGGCGCTGCAGATTGCAGTTGACGACAAAGACCAGGTTGTCGAGGTTCTCGCGTGCGGCCAGGCCGATCGCGCCCAGCGACTCAGGCTCGTCCATCTCACCGTCGCCGCAGAACACCCAGACCTTTCGGTTGGCAGTATCGGCAATGCCGCGGGCATGCAGATACTTCAGAAAACGCGCCTGGTAGATCGCCATCAGCGGGCCCAGGCCCATAGAGACCGTCGGGAACTGCCAGAACTCGGGCATCAGCTTGGGATGCGGGTAGCTGGACAGCCCCCTGCCGTCCACCTCCTGGCGGAAGCTGTCGAGCTGGGTCTCGGTCAGGCGCCCCTCCAGATAGGCGCGGGCATAGATGCCGGGCGCGCTATGGCCCTGGATATAGAGCAGATCGCCGCCGTGGCCCTCGCTCTCGGCGTGCCAGAAATGGTTGAAGCCGGCACCGAACATGCTAGCCACCGAGGCGAAGGAGCCGATATGGCCGCCCAGATCGCCGCCGTCTTCGGGGTTCAGGCGGTTGGCCCGCACCACCATGGCCATCGCGTTCCAGCGCATGAAAGCGCGCAGGCGCTTCTCGATGGCGATATTGCCCTGGCAATGGGCCTGCTGCTCCACCGGGATGGTGTTGACATAGGCGGTGTTGGCCGAGAAAGGCACATCAATGCCGGCCTGACGGGCATGGCCGATCAGGGTCTCAAGCAGAAAATGCGCGCGCTCACCGCCCTCTTCACCAATCACGGCAGACAAAGCGTCCAACCACTCCTTGGTTTCCTGGGCATCGGTGTCGTTGGCGGCGGCGCCAAGAAAAGATTGCGGCTGCGCAGACATGCTTGTCTCCTTTTATTGAGGGCTGACTCTAAAAGCGTTTCGCGCGGAGTGTCGCACAAGTTCGCAACACTCCCAAATTGCGCGAGTGCATTTCATATAATGAAACAACAGGGAATGCGCCGAGGCTGCAGCATGGCCGGCGCCGGGATAATCAGCCCATGCTTTCCCGTCTCGCCATCAAGGGCGCGCTGCGCCGCGCCACCCTCCCGCTGCAGCGCCTGGCCGCCACCTGGTGGCGGCGCCAGTCGCCGTCGCGCCAGGACCGCTTCGCCACGCTGGGCCCGCTGATCTCGGTGATGCTGTTCCTCGCGGCCATCATCCTGGCCTTCTGGTACCTGCGTAACGAGGAGATCGAGCGCGAGGCCGAGGCAGTCAAGCGCGACACCGAGATCGCCCAGCAGCAGATCCGGCTGCGCCTGATCGAGAACCAGGAACAGCTGGTGCGCATCGCCCGGGAGATCGTCACCCGCGCGGTCGATGCGCACGAGTTCACCGCCCAGGCCTCGGCCTTTGCCCGCGACCGGCCCGAGATCACCCATGTCACCTGGCTCAACAGCCAGCGCAAGCGCCGCGCCAGTGTCAGCGCCGCCGGCTTCCAGGCCGAGAGCCTGATGGGCGACGACGGCCGCGACCCGTCAATGCCGATGGCCGAGCAGTCAAGCGCGCCCGAGCTGGCCTTCCAGGCCGCCAAGGACCGGCGCCAGCCGACCTATTCGCTGGCCTTCAACGACTTCAACAACCTGACCGTATTCCAGGTCCAGGTGCCCCTGATCGACCGCAGCGGCTTCTCGGGCGTACTGATCGCAGAATACTCGGTCGAGGCGCTGCTGCGCTACTCTGTGCCGTCCGAGGTGGCGGCCCGCCATCCGGTGGCGGTGCTGGACGGCCGCGAGCAGATCGTCAGCAGCACCGTGACGCCGATGCCGGGCCAGCGCCTGCAGCGCGCCTCCATCATGCATGACGTGCCGCTGGCCCCGGCGATGAACGGCCTGATCCTGCGCGGCCAGGGCTACCGCACCTCAATCGGCCTGATCTCCAACACCTTGTTCTGGATGGTGGTGGCGCTTTCGGTGCTGACCGTGTGGATGCTCCTGGGCACCTGGAAGCATATGCGCCGGCGTCTGCAGATCCAGACCGCGCTTTCCAGCGAGACCAACTTCCGCCGCGCGATGGAGAACTCGATGTTGACCGGCATGCGAGCCATGGACATGGAGTCGCGCATCTCCTATGTGAACCCGGCCTTCTGCGCGATGACAGGCTTCTCCGAGGCTGAGCTGATCGGCCGCAAACCGCCCTTCCCCTACTGGCCCACCGACCGCTACGAGGAGAATTCGCGACTGCTTCAACAGGAGGTCCAAGGCCGCAGCCCCTCGGGCGGCGCCGAGGTCAAGGTGATGCGCAAGGACGGCACCATCTTCGACGCCCGCATGTATGTCTCGCCGCTGATCGACCCCAAGGGCAAGCAAAGCGGCTGGATGACCTCGATGACCAATATCACCGAGGCCAAGCGGGTGCGCGACCAGCTCAGCGCCTCGCACGAGCGATTCACCACGGTGCTGGAGGGCCTGGACGCGGCGGTTTCGGTGCTGTCGGTGCAGCAGGGCGAGTTGCTGTTCGCCAACCGCAGCTACCGGCTATGGTTCGGCGCGGACCCCAAGGGACATGCAGTGCTGGCCGGCAGCCAGTTGGGCCGCAGCGAGGCCGAGCCGGAAACGGACGAAGAGGTCGACGATTACGGCGGCCTGCCAGCCCAGCAGCTGACCGAGGTCGGATCCGACCCGCGCGAGGTCTATATCGACACCTTGGAGATGTGGTTCGATGTCCGCGCCCGCTATCTGCAGTGGACCGACGGCCGCCTGGCCCAGATGCTGATCGCCACCGACATCACCGCGCGCCGCCACGCCGAGATGCTGTCGGCCCAGCAGGCCGAAAAAGCGCAAGTGACCAGCCGGCTGATGACCATGGGGGAGATGGCCTCCAGCGTCGCCCATGAGCTGAACCAGCCGCTGACCGCAATTACCAACTACTGCAACGGCATGGTCTCGCGGGTGCGCAATGATGCGATTCAAAAGGACGACCTGTTGGCAGCGTTGGAGAAGACCGCCAAGCAGGCTCAGCGCGCCGGCCAGATCATTCATCGTATCCGCAACTTCGTGAAGCGCAGCGAGCCACAGCGCCAAGCCTCCAGCGCGCCCGAGATCATCGAAGACGCGGTCGAGCTGGCCGGTATCGAGCTGCGCCGGCGCAATGTCGCGATCCACACCTATGTGGCCCAGCGCTTGCCCCCGCTGATGGTGGACCCGATCCTGATCGAGCAGGTGGTGCTGAACCTGCTGAAGAACGCCGCCGAGGCGATCGACAACGCCGGCCTTCCAGTGTCGCGCCGCCACATCGAACTGAGAGTGATCCCTAAACACACGCCCGAGCTCGGTGGCCATATCGAGTTCAGCGTCACCGATATGGGCCCGGGCCTGCCCGAGGAGGTGATCGAGCGCATGTACGAGGCCTTCTTCTCGACCAAAGCGGACGGACTGGGCATTGGCCTAGGGTTATGCCGGTCCATCGTTGAGTCCCACCAAGGCCGGATCAGGGCCGAGAACTTATACAATGGTGCGGCTATTGTGGGGTGCCGGTTCGCCTTCACCATCCCGGTAGACATCCCGCGCCCCGAGCCCTCGGGCACTGCTACGAACACTGCTGCGACACCATGAGTCTGATTCCGAAGAAGGGTAACGTCTACGTTGTTGACGATGACGAGGCCGTGCGGGATTCCCTGCAATGGCTGCTGGAAGGCAAGGACTACCGCGTCAAGTGCTTTGACTCCGCCGAGAGCTTCCTGAGCCGCTACGACCCGCGCGAAGTGGCCTGTCTGATCGCCGACATCCGCATGGAAGGCATGAGCGGCCTGGAGTTGCAGGACCGCCTACTGGAGCGCCGCAGCCCGCTGCCGGTGGTCTTCATCACCGGTCACGGCGATGTACCGATGGCGGTACAGACGATGAAGAAGGGCGCGATGGACTTCATCGAGAAGCCCTTCAAGGAAGACGAGTTGCTGGCGCTGGTCGAGCGCATGCTGGACCAGGCCCGCAACGCCTTCTCGACGCATCAAGAAGCCGCCAGCCGTGACGCCCTGCTCTCGCGCCTGACGACGCGCGAAGCCCAGGTGCTGGAGCGCATCGTCGCGGGCCGCCTGAACAAGCAAATCGCCGACGACCTGGGCATCAGCATCAAGACGGTGGAGGCGCACCGCGCCAACATTATGGAAAAGCTCAATGCCAACACCGTGGCCGACCTGCTGAAGATTGCGCTCGGCGCGCCGGCCAAGGCCTGAGTTCGAATGACCACTGACGAGGCCGCTGAATGCGGCCTCGTTGCATTTCCGGAAGCACAACCATGACCGCACAACTGATCGACGGTAACGCCCTGTCCAAGCAAATCCGCGCCGAGGTGGCGCAACGCGCGGCCACCCTGACGGCCAACGGTGTCAAGCCCGGCCTAGCGGTCATCCTGGTCGGCGAAGACCCGGCCAGCGCGGTCTATGTGCGCAACAAGGTCAAGGCCTGCGAGGAGTACGGCCTGCACTCGGTGCTCGAAAAGTACGACGCCACCCTGAGCGAAGCGGAGTTGCTGGCTCGCGTCGAAGCACTCAACCAGGACCCTAGCATCCACGGCATTTTGGTGCAGATGCCGCTGCCCAAGCACATCGACCCGCACAAGGTCATCGAGGCCATCTCCACACGCAAGGACGTGGACGGCTACTCGGTGCTGTCGGCAGGCGAAACCCTCACCGGCCTGCCCGGCTTCCGACCCTGCACGCCCTATGGCTGCATGAAGCTGATCGAGAGCACCGGCGTGTCGCTGAAGGGCAAGCACGCGGTCGTGATCGGCCGCAGCAACACCGTCGGCAAACCGATGGCCCTGCTGCTGTTGCAGGCCAATGCCACCGTCACCGTATGCCACAGCGGCACGCCGGACATCGGCGCCTTCACCCGCCAAGCCGACGTCGTCGTGGCCGCAGTCGGCAAGCGCAATGTCTTGACCGCCGACATGCTCAAGCCCGGCGCCATCGTGATCGATGTGGGCATGAACCGCAACGACGAAGGCAAGCTCTGCGGCGATGTCGATTTTGCCGGCGTCAAGGAAGTGGCCGGCTGGATCACCCCGGTGCCCGGTGGGGTCGGGCCGATGACCATCACGATGCTGCTGGTCAACACGTTAGAGTCAGCAGAACGTGTCGCCGCAAACAAGGCCTGAAGCCATGACGAATCCGCTGCTCTCCACCGCCGCGCTGCCGGCTTTTGCCAGCATCAAACCCGAGCACATCCAGCCGGCCATTGCCGAACTGCTGAGCCAGGCCCAGGCCGCGCTGAACACCGCGACGGCAGAGGACACGCCGCCCGACTACGACACGCTGGCCCGCATCCTCAGCGTAGCCACCGAGCGCCTGAGCCATGCCTGGGGCGCCGTCGGCCACCTCAACGCCGTCGCCAACACGCCCGAGCTGCGCGAGGCCTACAACGCGGTGCTGCCGGCCGTCACCGAGTTCTACACTGGCCTGGGTGCCGATGAAAAGCTCTACGCCAAGTACAAGGCCATCAACGCCAACGCGGCTAACCTGAACCCGGCCCGCCAGCAGGCGCTGAAGCACTGGATCCGCGACTTCGTGTTGTCCGGCGCAGAGCTGCAGGGCGCCGCCAAGGAGCGCTTCGCGGCAATTCAGGAGCGCAGCGCCGAGCTGGCGCAGAAGTTCTCCGAGCATGTGATGGACGCGACCGACGGCTATGCCTACTACGCCAGCGCCGAGGAGCTGGCCGGCGTACCCCAGGACGTGGTCACGGCCGCACGCGATGGCGCCGCGGCCGAGGGCAAAGAGGGCCACAAGCTGACGCTGCACTTCCCGGTCTATATGCCGGTGATGCAGTACGGCACCCACCGCGATCTGCGCGAGCGGCTCTACCGCGCCTATGTCACCCGCGCCAGCGAATTCGGGCCTGCCGAACTGGACAATAGCGCGCTGATGCAGGAGCTGCTGATGCTGCGCCAGGAAGAGGCGCAGCTGCTGGGCTTCCAGAATTTCGCCGAGGCATCGCTCGTGGCCAAGATGGCCAGCTCACCTGCCCAGGTGCTGGAGTTCCTGCGCGACTTGGCGGGCCGCGCCCGCCCCTTCGCCGAGAAGGACCTGGCCGAGCTGCGTGCCTTCGCCGCGCAAGACCTGGCCTTGCCCGAGATGCAGGCTTGGGACACGGCCTTCGTCTCCGAGCGCCTGAAGGAGGCCCGCTATGCCTTCAGCGACCAGGAGGTCAAGCAGTACTTCACGCTGCCGCGCGTGCTGCAAGGCCTGTTCGACATCATCGAGCGCCTGTTCAATGTGAAGATCGTTGAGCAAGCCGCCGAGGTCTGGCATGACACGGTGAAGTTCTACCGCCTCGACCGCCAGGGCGAGCTGGTCGGCCAGTTCTATCTGGACCTCTACGCCCGCCCCGGCAAGCGCCCAGGCGCCTGGATGGACGAGGTGCGCAGCCGTTGGGCCCGGCCCGAGGGTGTGCAGCAAACGCCGGTGGCGCAGATGGTGTGCAACTTCGCCTCGCCAGTCGGTGACAAGCCGGCCCTGCTGACGCATGACGATGTCACGACGCTGTTTCACGAGTTCGGGCATGGCTTGCACCATCTTCTGACACAGGTGAATGAACTGGGCGTCTCAGGCATCTCAGGCGTCGAATGGGATGCGGTCGAGCTGCCCAGCCAGTTCATGGAGAACTTTTGCTGGGAGTGGGAGGTGCTGCAGCAGCTGACTCAACATGTCGACAACGGTGCGCCGCTGCCGCGCGCGCTGTTCGACAAGATGACGGCTGCGAAGAACTTCCAGAGCGGACTGCAGACCCTGCGCCAGATCGAGTTCTCGCTGTTCGATATGCGCATGCACGCCGAGGTGGGCAGCGAAGCCGCGATTCAGCGCCTGCTCGACGAGGTGCGCGCCGAGGTAGCCGTGCTGCCGCCGCCGCCCTTCAACCGGTTCCAGCACAGCTTCTCGCACATCTTCGCGGGTGGCTATTCGGCCGGCTACTACAGCTACAAATGGGCCGAGCTGCTGAGCGCCGATGCCTGGAGCGCCTTCGAGGAAGAAGGTGTGTTCAACCCCGCCACTGGCCAGCGCTTTCTGCAAAGCATCCTGGAAGCCGGTGGGGCGCGTGACGCGATGGACAGTTTCAAGGCCTTCCGCGGCCGCGAGCCCAAGATCGACGCGCTGCTGCGCCACCAAGGCATGAGCTGAGGCCGGCGAACCCGCCCCCTGTGGGCGGGTGGGCCGACCGGATGAAACTCAGGTTGCCAGATCCAGCGCCATGCCGGGCTTGAGTCGTAGCACCGTGACCATGCCGGCGCGCAGCCGCAGCGCCGAGCTGGCCCGGCTGCAGCTGAGGAAACGCCAGGGTGGCACCCGCTTGGCGACGCGCGCGATGGTACCGTCAGCCTTCAGGAACACCACATCGACCGCGTGCCACAGGCCGAGGGTGTGGACCACATTGCAAGGTGCCAGCCAAAGGCCGCAGGCGTCTCCCAGGCGGCGGTCACGCCAGGGGGCCAGGGAGCTGAGCCAGCGGTGCCGGACCTTGCGCACGCTATAAGCGGTCAGCCGTCCGTTGAGCCTGAGCGGCAGATTGGGGGCAGAAAGCCGTACGAGCCCGGCCGGGCGCGACAGCTGCGGCGGCCCGGCGGGTTCGGGCTGTTCGGTAGGTTCGGTAGGTTCGATCTGTCCGGAAGGTTCGGTCTGCCCGGGGAGTTCGGGCACCGTGTCGCCGGCGTCGTTCAGCGGCGCCTCACGATCCACCAGACGCCAGCCCTCGGGCGGCAGCCCGGCGTCGGATTTGGAGGCAAGTTCGCTCATGGGGAAAGGTTTGCGTGCAAATGGCCGCCACCTTAGCGGAGGCCGCAAAAAAGTGCACCGGCTGCATTCGCAAGAGTTGTTGCAAATTGCGCGGCTTCCCGCTCACGCGGTCTTCACGGCCCGCTTTCTATGCTGATGCCAAGCAGCCGCAACTGCCGGCGTGCCAACAAGGCCGAATATGAAACGACGCACAAGGATCGCCATGGGACTGCTCAGTGCGGTCGCGCTGACTGCCGCACTGTGGTGGAGCCTCTTCGGACTCAAGCCCTATGAGATCAGCCCGGACGAGCTCCAGGTTCGCTATGCCTACAGCCCACCCCAAGACTTGGCCCTGCAGCTGTCGCCAATCAAGGAGCTGTCCCAGGATTTCACCTTCACCAGCTTTGACGGCAGTACGGTCAACGGGCGCATCATCTACCCGAGCGACCCAGCTACTGCCAGCGCCCCCTTTGCGCTGCTGATCGCGATGCACGGCATGGGGCGAAGCCATTGGCGCTGGTGGCAGGTCGAGTACAAGGGCGGCAAGACCCTGGAGCACACCCACAAGCTCACCGAACTGGCTCTGCAGCGCGGCCATGCGGTGGTCGCCATCGACGCCCGGCTCCATGGCGCACGCAAGACCCTGCGCCTGAATGTCGAGCAGTTGATGGACGATCTGCACCTATGGGGCAAGCGCGAGCCCTACGAGGCCATGCTCGTGGACACCGTGCGCGACCACCGGCTGTTGCTGGACTGGGTCGCCCGCTTGCCGCAGATCGATGCCCGCCGCATCAAGGCCACCGGCTACAGCATGGGCGGACAGAACGCCCTGCTGCTGGCCGGGGTGGACGCGCGGGTCGGCGATGTCGCCGCCATCGCCCCCATCCTGCTGGATGACAAGCTGGCCGCTGTGGCGGTCAAGAATCTACTGCCAGGCCTAGCCGACAACCGGGTCTGGCTGCTGAGCGCCGACAACGATGAGTACACCGACCGCAGCGCCTACCTGAGCTTCTTCGAAGCCCTGGGCGGGCCGGGCAAGCGGCATTTGCGCTTTGCCGGCGGCCACATCCTGCCCGCGGACTATGTGGAGCAGCTGCGCGACTGGTTCTGAAGGCCGGGCGGCAGCTGTTCCACACGGGGTGCTCAGTAAGAGACCTTGAACTGCACACCGTAGCTGCGTGGCTCGTTCAGAATGCCGGTCAGGTTGTTGAAGTCGATCGCCGCGACCACCTGCTGGCGGTCGGTCAGGTTGCGCACATAGGCCGAGGCCTCGTACTTGCCATTGCCCCAGGCATAGCCGGCGCGCAGGCCGCCTTCCAGCATGGCCTTGGCCTTGTACTCCTTGGCCTCGTACAGGAACATGTTGTACTTGTCCTTGTAAGCCCAGTCGGTCAGCACGTAGAGATCGCCACCGGCGAGCTCGGTGCTGTACTTCAGGGTCCAGTTCGCCACCCAGCGCGGCGCGCGCGGCAGGTCGTTACCACCAATCAGCACGGTGCCGGCCACCGGGCCGGCCGGGTCCAGCACCGTGCAGCCGGTGTTGGGCTGCAGGAACTGGAAGCTGGCATTGCCGCAAGGCGCGACAAACAGGCTGGCGTCCTTGATCTCTGTGTCATTGAAGCTCAGACCCAACGTGGTGCGCCAGTTCTTGTTGAGGATGGCTTGCACGTCGAGCTCGAAGCCTCTACCGACCGCCTTGTCAGCATTGATCAGGCGGTTCTGATTGACGCTACCGCTGCCGGCGGTCAGCTGCAGGTCCTTGACGCGATAGCTGAACACCGTGCCGCTGATGCGGGCTGCATTGTTCAAGATGTCGGTCTTGAAGCCCGCCTCGAAGGACAGGGCCTTCTCGGAATCGGCCACCGAGATCGAGTCGCCGAACAGTACGCGCCCCTGGATGCTGGGCGCGCGGTAGCCGGTGGCAACGCGGGTGAACAGTGAGGTGCTCTTGTCCAGGCTGTAGTTGGCGCTGAAGTCCCAGCTCCAGTTGCTGGACTTGGGATTGGCCGTCAAGAGCGCAGTGTTGGCGCCGCCGCCAGGCGTCAGCGTGCGCTGGGCGTCGAAGTCCTTCTTGTCGTTGGTGTACCGCAGGCCACCGCGCAGCTTCAGGTCGGCGCTGACGGCGTAATTCAGCGAACCGAAGGCGGCCCAGGACTTGGACTCCTGGTGCTGCACCGCGTAGCCGTTCTGCGGGTTGCCGGCGGCAAAGGAGTTGAAGTTGAAGCTGTCGACCTGCTGCTTCTCGTTGAAATAGTACAGGCCGCCGATCCACTGCAGCGGGTCCGCCGTGTTCGACTCGACGCGCAGCTCCTGCGTCATTTGACGCAGATAGGGCAGGCCGTCGGCGGTCTCAGCCTCGAAGGGAATCAGCGAAGGCTGGCCGGGATAGCTGGGGCCGTCCGGCACGCCGCCAAAGCGGCTGCCGATGCCGCCGTCCACATCCGCGCGGCTATAGAACTTGGCGCGGTCGTAGGCGGTGATCGAATGCAGGCGGATACTGCCCAGGTCCCAGCGCAGCCGGGCGCTGAGGCCGTGGGACTGCAGGGTCTGGACGTTCAGGCCGTCGCTGGGATAGTTCTTGAAGTCGAAGCCGTCGACCAAGTCGTTGGTGCCGCGCTTGATGATGTTGGCACGGAAGGTGGTGGCATTGCCCTTGTAGTCGCGGCCCTGCAGCTTGAACAGGCCGTGGAAGCCGCCGTTGCTATAGGCCGCCTGCACGCGCGCGGCCTTGTCGTTATAACCCTCCAGATTCTTCTCGCCGGTGGGCTGTGGATTGTGGATGCGGTCATCGGCGGTCTGCACAATGCCGGCGGCCCGCAGCGACCAGTCGCTGCCCATCGGCACATTGACCATGCCCTCAAAGTTGACCGCACCGAAGCGGCCAAACCCCAGGCTGGCATAGCCGTCCATGCGCTTGCCCGGCTTGGCCGAGTCGAACTTCAGCACACCGGCCGGCGAGTTGCGGCCGAACAGCGTGCCCTGCGGGCCACGCAATACCTCGACCTGCTCCATATCGAACACCGGAAAGCCCTTGAGCATCGGGCTTTCTTGCACCACATCGTCATACACCAGGCCGACCGGCTGCGAGGCGTTCAGGTCGAAGTCGGTATTGCCCAGGCCGCGGACGTAAAAGCGCGGGAAGGAGCGGCCGAAGTCCGACTCGATGTTCAGGCTGGGCACCCGGCCCGACAGCGCGCGCACATCCTGCCCGCTGGCGTTGTAGGCATCCAGCTCCTCGCCTTTCATCGCGGAGATCGACATCGGCACATCCTTCAGGTTCTCGACCCGCCGGCTGCCGGTGACGATCACGGCCTCTAGCTGGGTGGCGTCCTTCTTGGACTCCACAGCCGGCGCGCTGCTTTGCGCCTGTGCCACTGGGAACGCGGAGGCGAGCGCGAGCGCGATCAGGCTCGGGCTGAGGGTACGGTGGTGTGTCATCGCTGATTCCTGTTGAGGGCGGTCGCATCGATGTGCCGATCTGCCTCATACGCGCCGCCTTGGCTAGCCATGAGGCAGGCCGACACGGCCTAAAATGACCGCAAACGTTTGCTGTTGCGGTGCAACCAATCTAGCCATGGCGTCTTGCGCCGTACATCGGGATAGTCGCTATACGCACGAAAATTGCGCGGCAGCCACACCCAGGAAACCCCGCATAGGCAGGACCGCCCGGCAGGGATTGGCTCAGGAATCGGCGTCGCGAGCACGCCCTATGCGCACGGCCGGCACCTGCGCGACCAGCAGCAGCGCCGCCATCAGCCACAGCGGTGCGGCGGCGGTCGTCGCGGCCGCGAGCAGGCCGAAGCCGACGGGCATGGTGATCGTCGCGCCATTGGTGGCCAGCATGCGCAGGCCCAGGGCCTGTCCATGGCGGTCCGCCGGCGTCACCTGGTGAAGCATCGCCAAAACCATCGGTTGGACCGAGCCCAGCGACATGCCCAGCAGGGCCGAGCCCACCATCAACCCCGGCGTGCCAGGCAGCCAGGCATAGCCCATCAGCATCACAGTGGCCAGTGCCATCGCGGCGCGCAGCGCCTTCAGCTCGTCTAGATGCTGGGCCCAACGCACGATGGCCAGGCGCACCACGGTGGCGGCCACCGCAAAGCTGCCTAGCACCAGGCCGATGCTGGAGGCCGACAGCCCGCGCGCATGGCCCACCACCGGCACGACAAAGCTGTGCGCGTCCCAGGCGGCAGACAGCACGATATTCAGGAGGAGCAGGTTGCGCAGCGCCGGCTGGCGCAGCAGATCCCAGGCAGGCCGGGCGGCCGCACCCGCCTGGGCCGCGGGCTGGCGCGGCGCATGGCGCGGCACCCGCAGCGCAAAACCCCAGGCCAGCAGCGGCAGCAGCACCGCCAGCGCGAAGGCAGCGCGAAAGCTGACATGATCGATCAGCACGCCGGCCGCCACCGGCGCCAAGGCATTCGACAGCGCCGGTCCCAGCGCCACCCAGCTGAACACCCGCTTCAGCTCGGCGGGGTTGTCAGCCATCAGCCCGGCCTCGCGCTGCATCGCCACCGCCGCAACGCTGATGGCGCCGCCGCTGAACAGGCAGCTGATCGTGATGGCCCACAGCGACTGCGAGCCCAGCGCCACCAGCGCCCCCAACAGCGCCATCAGCACGCCGATGCCGACCGGCCGATGAAAGCCGTGTCTATCGGCCAGCCGGCCGGCCCACAGAGACAGGAACAGCGGCGCCAGCGCAAACAGGCTTAGCAACACGCCGACGGTCCACTCGCCATAGCCCTGATCCAGCACCCACAGGCTGGCCGCCACCCGCGTGACGGCCATGCAGGCATGGATCGCGATCAGCGTAGCAATCAGCCAGGCAAAGGCCAGGCGCAAATCGGCCGGCTCGGTAGCCTTCGTCAAGCAGCCTCGCCCTCATCGCCGTCGTCGGCGGTCTCGGGAAGGCCCAATTTCAGCAATTTCTGCGTCGCCTCGTCGGGCAGGGCTTCCACGCTCTTGAGCTTGCGCGTCATCGCTCGGGTGCGGGTCTCAGCCGCATCGATGGTGTTGCTGGCCTCTTCGAGCTTCTTCTTGGTCTTGGCCAAGACATCGCCGAACTTGCCGAACTCGGTCTTGACCGCTCCCAGCACCTCCCAGACCTCGGCCGAACGTTTCTCCAGCGCCAAGGTGCGAAAGCCCATCTGCAAGCTGGTCAGAGTCGCCAGCAAAGTGGTCGGGCCGACCAGCATTACCTTGAACTCGGTCTGCAGGGCCTGCATCAGGCCGGGCCGGCGCAGCGCCTCGGCATAGAGGCCTTCGGTCGGCACGAACAGCATGCCGAAGTCGGTGGTGTGCGGCGGCGCGATGTACTTCTCGCGGATGGTTTTCGCCTCCAGCCGCAGCCGACTCTCGATGGCCTTGCCGGCCGCCTCGACGCCGGCCGCATCGGCACGCTCCTGCGCCTCCAGCAAGCGCTCATAGTCCTCGCGCGGAAACTTCGCATCGATAGGCAGCCACAGCGGCTTGCCGTCATCGCGCTGGCCCGGCAACGCGATCGCGAACTCGACCCGCTCGGCGCTACCTGGAATCGTCGCCACGTTCGACGCGTACTGCTCGGGAGTGAAAACCTGCTCCAGAAGGCCGGCCAGTTGCACCTCGCCGAAGATGCCGCGCGTCTTCACATTGGTCAGCACGCGGTTCAGCGAGCCGACATCGCGGGCCAGGTTCTGCATCTCGCCCAGGCCCTTGTGCACCTGCTCCAGCCGCTCCGCCACCTGCTTGAAGCTCTCGCCCAGGCGCTGCTCCAGCGTGGCATGCAGCTTCTCGTCGACGGTGGCGCGCATCTGCTCGAGCTTCTTTTCGTTGTCCTGCTGGATCGCGGTCAGCCGCTGCTCGACGGTCAAGCGCACCTCGGCCAGGCGCTGCTCATTGGCCTGCGACAGCGCCTTGAGCTGCTCGCTCATCGTGTCGGACAGCCGCTGCATCGCCTGGGTTTGCGCCTGCGCGCCGCGCAGCGCGGCCGCGTCCTGCGCCTCGCGGGCCGCCAGCGCCTGAGCCGACAGAGATTGCTGCAGCCCACCCAACTGCACACGGAAGCTGTCAATCTGCTCGTTCTGCGTACGCGCCACATCGCCGCCCTGGGTCAGCAGCGTCTGCTGGAACTGCGCCAGGGTCGCCAACAACTCCTGGCGGGTGCCGCCGGCGCTGCGGGTCAGCTCGTCGCGCAGCGAACGCTCCAGCCGCTCGGAGCTCTGCTGCACCACCGGCGCCAGCAAGGCCGCCAGCTCAGCGCCCTGCTCTTGCCGGCGTCGCTGCTGCGCCCACACCAGCCATAGCAACAAGACAAGCACCAGGGCCAGCAGGCCCAGCAACACGACATCGATCAAGCTCATCGCCGGATTGTCTCAGGCGCGCAGCGCGTTCGTGGCAGCTACGGGCGCGCTGCGAATGGAGGAGTGATTCGTAACGAGTGCGCCGGCAAAGCAAGAAGGCTTACGCCCATACTCGCGTTCAACCCGACTCCAGAATCCTCTCTCCACATGAGTTCGACGCTTCTTGCCGTCGCCATATTGCTGTTGGCCGCAGCGATCGCCTCGGCCATCTTCAACATGGCCACCGAGCGGACATGGAACTTTCATAGGATTTGGGCCCTAGCATTGAAAGGCCAGCTCGTGTCTCGCTTTTACATTGAGGTGACACTAGCGGCCATTGCATGCGCAGTCGCAGCGCAAGTTCTCGCCCTTCGGGAATAGCCGGCAGCCAAGCGCAAGCGGGCCCCGTCGTTCAAACAATTCCTGGCCACAACCACTCGCGTCAATAGCGTCGCACCGAAGTTCTCTTGTCAAGACCTGGCTCCTGATTCGTTTTCTTGAGCCGACTCACGCCATATGCCAAGCACCACCCCAACGCTCCATTTCTTTTGCGGCAAAGCCGGGGCCGGCAAGACCACCGTCGCTGCGGGACTCGCGCGGGAGTTCGATGCGATCCTGTTGTCCGAGGACATCTGGCTGATGCGCCTGTTTGGCGATCAGATGCAGACCTTCGATGACTACATCCAATTCTCGAAACAGCTCAGGAGCGTGATCGGCCCTCTGGCCGTGGACTTGCTGCGCGCCGGGAACTCCGTGGTGCTGGACTTCCAGGCCAACACAAAGCTCGGCCGCAGCTGGTTTCGTTCCGTGTTCGAGCAGGCCGGTGCCGCCCATGTACTGCATGAGCTGAGGACCTCGGACGAGACCTGCCTGGCCCGCATCGCCCAGCGCAATGTCGAACGGCCGGAAGGCTCCCACGAGCTGAGCGAGGAGGATTTCCGCCATGTCTCGTCCTTCTTCCAGGCGCCGGACGAGGTCGAGGGCTTCACCATCAGGGTCCACGCCTCGTGAATGATGTGACAAGGCGATATCCCCGCGCACGCAAAGGCGCTCCGGTATGCCCTCCATGTGTCCACGGCCGCAGCTGAGGTACAAGTCAGTCAGCCCCCACGGACCTTCTTGCCCATGCTTCTCATCGCCACCGCCCTGCTGCTGATCACCGGCCTCGCCCACTCCTGCCTCGGCGAACGCTATCTGCTGATGCGCCTGTTCAAGCGTCAGGGGCTGCTGCCCAAGCTTCTGGGCGGCACCGCGTTCACGGTCGGCACGCTGCGTTTTGCCTGGCACCTCACGACGGTGGCCTGGTGGGGCCTGGCCTGGTTGGTCTTCGCGGCCAACCAGGGCGAGATCGGCTGGGACCAGGTCCTGACCGTGGTCGGCATCACCGCCCTGCTGTCTGCCACCTTCCCGCTGCACTTCACGCGCGGCCGGCCTCTGTCCTGGCCGGTCTTCATCCTCGTCGGTGTGCTGGTGCTGATGGCCCGGGACGCACCCTGAACACCCCCGAACACAACTCGCCAAGCGACCGGGCAACACAACTCACAGATCCGATGAAACCACCTCTTGTTGAGTACCGCCACGAGCACCCACTCGATCCCCTCGATGTCGCGCGTGTTTTCGATCGTTCGGGCATCAAGCGCCCGACCCAGGATCTGCCGCGCATCGCGCGCATGTTTGCCGCGCCTAGCCTGGTGCTGTCGGCCTGGGTCGAGGACCAGTTGGTCGGCCTTGCTCGCTCGCTGACCGACTGGGCCTACTGCTGCTACCTGTCCGATCTCGCCGTCGACAAGGACTACCAAGGCCTGGGCATCGGCCGCGCGCTGGTCGAGCGTACCCAAGCGCTGATCGGCGACGAGGTGTCGCTGATCTTGCTTGCCGCGCCCAATGCCATGTCCTACTACCCGGCGCTGGGCTTCCAGCTCGCCGACAATGCTTTCGTCATCCGGCGCAAGCGCTGAGAAAAAACTTGAAATCCCAAGCGCTGATCACCGTTGAGAATATTCAGGCCAGCAGCGGCTGGTGCCAGGCCAAGCTGGGCGCCACGGTGCCCGAGCATCCCAAGGTTAACCCCTATGCCGGACACCGGGAGGTCTGGCTGCGGGCCCCCAATGGCTGTACCGTCGTGAGCGCCGGGCGCTACGATGATCCAGGCCCCGAGGCGGCCCGATGAGCCCGCGCAAGGAGCATCCGACCCGCGACGAGATCGCGCTGCTGCCGCCCTTCCCCGGCCTGACGCTGGAGCGCATCCATCTGCTGAGCAGCGAGGCCGATCTCGCGGCGGCCGAGGCGGAAATCCTGCGCGAGCGCCAGATCGGCTTCGACACCGAGAGCAAACCTACCTTCACCCGGGAGGCCGTCTCTGATGGCCCGCACCTGATCCAGATCGCGCTGACCGAGCGCGCCTTCATCATCCAGATCGACGCCCGGCCGCCGCTGGACTTCCTGAAGCGTGTCATCGAGTCCGAGGAGATCATGAAGGTAGGCTTTGGCCTGGACTCCGACCGCGGCCCGCTGCTGCGCAAGCTCGGCCTGCAGCTGCGCGGCAGCGTCGAGCTGTCCCGGCTGCTACGCCAGCAGCTGGGCTACCGGCAGGACCTGGGCGTCAAGGCGGCGGTGGCCGCCGTGCTGGGCCAGCGCTTGAGCAAGTCGCGCAAGGCCACCACCTCGAACTGGGCCGCCGCGACGCTGAGCCCCAGCCAGCTGACCTACGCGGCCAATGACGCCTTCGCCGCGCTGCAGGTGTTCCGGGCGATGGGCTCGGCGACAGCCCTGTCGCCGCGACAACAGCGTTGAAACCCGAGATTCGATCATGGGAGTCTGCCTTGTTGCCTATGCCGTCGCCGACCACCACATCGACCAGCTGCTAGCCGATCCACCGCTGGTCTGGCGGCTGCTCGAACCGGACGATGAGGCTGTCTATCTGCGAGAGATCGGCTTCGACGCCCAGCCCTCGCTCTGGGCCCGCCTGTTCGGCAAGGCCGCGGTAGCGCCGCCGCCAGTGCCGTCGCTGAGCTTTGCCGAGCAGGAGATGCGCATGCTCGATCTCGATAAATCCTGGGACGGGATCAACACCTGCCTGAAGGCGCTGGAGCCGGGCGCGCCGAACTTCTTTGAGGACGGCGCGCCGATCGGCGCCATCGAGGTCGGCTATGGTCCAGCCCTTTGCCTGCGCAGCGACGCGATGGCGCGAATCGCCGAGGCCTATGCCGGTGTCGACGCGGCCGCGCTGATCGAGGTCAGCCAGCGGGTCAATATGGATGACGCCTATCTAAGCGCGCTGTGGCGGCGCCAGGATGCCGAGTCCCAGGCTTATCTGAGCGAGAACTTCGCCGAGCTGCAGGACTTTTTCCAGCACACGGCCCGGCATGGGCTCGGCGCCGTGGTCCAGGCCACCTGAGCTGGGGGCACCTTGCGAGAGATGCTGGCCGCGGAGCGCCAGTGCTACTCCGCCAGCGCCATCCAGCGCTGCGCCTGTAGAACCACCGGCCGGTCAATCATGCGGCCGTCCAGCTGCAGGGCCGCTCCGCCGGCCGCGGCGTCCGCCTCGACCACACGGCGGGCCCAGGCCAGCTCGGCGTCGCTGGGTAGCAGTCCCGCATGCACGCCGTCAATCTGGCGCGGGTGGATGCACAGCTTGGCGCCGAAGCCGTAGCGACGTGCGCGCTGGCAATCGGCCAGCAAGCGCTCGGCATCGTCGGTCTGCACGGTCACGCCGTCGATGGCCGGCGCAAGACCGGCTAGCCGTGTCTGCATTGCCAGCGCGAAGCGCAGCGGCGCCAGCTCGGCCTCATCGGCGCCGCAACTGATGTCGGTGTCGGCCATGAAGTCAATATGGCCCAACACCAGGCGCAGCACGCCCGGCGCGGCGGCGATCTCGGCCAGGGCCTGCCAGCCCCGCGCCGACTCGATCAGTGGCAGAACGGGCAAGGAGCTGGCCTCGGCCAGCCGAGTCAGCGTCAGTGCCGACTCGACCTTTGGACACATCACGGCAGCCAGCCCCGGCAGGCGCGCCAGCAGCGCCAGGTCCAGCGGCCAATCGGGCCCGCCCTCGGCATTGATGCGCAGCAGCAGGGGCCGGCCCTGGCCGTACAGCTGCGGCCACTGCGACGCGATGCCCAGGCGGGCCGCCGCCTTGTCGGCCGCCGGCACGGCGTCTTCCAGGTCGAAGATCACGGCATCGGCGCCGCTGGCAAGGGCCTTGGCAAATCGCTCGGGCCGGTTGCCGGGCACGAACAGCAGGCTGCGCGCCTGGTCCAGCGGGCGGGCTCGCCGGCCGGTGTTCACAGCCGGCCCTCCAGGCCCAGCTCGCGCAGGATGTCCGTGTTGTGCTGGCCCAGCGCCGGAATGGCCTCCATGCGCGGGTTGTAGGACGCATTGGCGCCCGGCGGCAGCAGGGCCTTGATCGGGCCGGCCGGCGAGTCGACCTCGGTCCAGCGCTGGCGGGCGGCCAGCTGCGGGTGCTCCCACAGCTCGGCCATGCTGTTGACATCGGCGTTGGCGATCTGGGCGCGGTCCAGGCGTTCGCGCAGCTCGCTGCTGCTCAGCGTCGCAAAGCAGGCCAGGATCAGCGCGCGCAGCTCCTCGCGGTGGCTGTTGCGGGCCGCATTGCTGGCAAAGCGCGGCTCGCAGGCCAAACCGGGCTGCTCCAGCACAAGCGCGCAAAAAGCCTGCCATTCGCGCTCGTTCTGCAGGCCCAGCATCACGGTGCGGCCGTCGCCGGCCTGGAAGGGGCCGTAAGGATAGATAGTGGCGTGGGCGGCTCCCAGCCGCGGGGGCGGGCTCGCGCCCTGGTAGGCGTAGTACAGCGGGTAGCCCATCCACTCGCTCAGCGCCTCCAGCATAGACACATCGATGTGAGAGCCCTCGCCGGTCCTGGCACGCAGCAACAGAGCCGAGAGGATGTTGGTGTAGGCATACATCGCAGCCGCGATGTCGGCAATCGAGGCGCCAGCCTTGACCGGATCTTCAGGCGTGCCGGTGACCGACAGAAAGCCGGCCTCGGCCTGGATCAGCAGGTCATAGGCCTTGCGGTCGCGATAGGGGCCGTCGTTGCCGTAGCCCGAGATGTCGCAGACGATCAGGCGCGGGTACCGCCCGCGCAGCGTCGCGGCGTCCAGCCCCAGCCGAGCGGCGGCCCCGGGCGCGAGGTTCTGCACGAACACATCGGCCTTGGCCAGTAGGCCCTGCATCACGGCATCGGCGGCTGGGCTCTTCAGGTCCAACGCCAGGCTTTCCTTGGAGCGATTGACCCAGACGAAATGCGAGCATTGCCCGGCCACCCGGCTGTCGTAATGGCGAGCAAAGTCACCCTCGCCTGCCCGCTCCACCTTGATGACCCGCGCGCCCTGGTCGGCCAGCTGGCGCGTGCAGAAAGGCGCGGCAATCGCGTGTTCGAGGGAGACGACCGTGATGCCGTCGAGCGGGCGGGGGCGTTCGTTGCTCATGATGGTCGGCCCCTCAGTCGATTTTGGCGCCGGAGCTCTTGACGAGCTTGCCCCAGCGGGCGATGTCTTCTTGCAACAGCGCGGCGAACTGGGCCGGCGTTGCGCTGGCCAGCTCCACGCCTTGGGCGCTCAACGCAGCGCGCGTGTCGCCATGCTGCAGCACGCTGGCCATCGCCTCGCCGAGGCGGCGCTCCACCTCTGCCGGCACGCCGCGTGGCGCGAACAGGCCCACCCACAGGGTGCCGGCATAGCCCGGCACCTTCTCGCCGATGGCCGGCACCTCGGGCAAGGCCGGCGAGCGCTGCGGCGAGCTCACTCCCAAGGCCAGCAAGCGGCCGCTCTTCAGATAGCCCAGCACCGAGGGCAAACTGGCAAAGGCCATCGGCACCTGGCCGCCGATCACATCGGTCAGCGCGGGCGCCACGCCCTTATAGGGGATGTGCTGAATCTCCAGCCCGCCCATGCTGTTGAGCATCTCGCCCAGCAGGTGGTTGAGCGTGCCGTTGCCGGCCGAGGCGTATTGGTAGACGCCGGGCTTGGCTTTCACCAGCTTCAGGAAGTCGTCCAGGTTCTTGGCCGCAAAGCCGGGCGTCACCACCAGCACATTGGGCACCGAGCCGACCAGCGCGATCGGCACGAAGTCCTTCACCGGGTCGAATCCCGGCGATTTGTAGACCGCCGGGTTGATGGCCTGGCTGCTGCTGATGGTCATCAAGAGCGTGTAGCCGTCCTTGTTGGCCCGAGCCGCCAGCTGGGTGCCGATATTGCCGCCCGCCCCGACACGGTTCTCCACCACCACAGTACCCTTGAGCGTTTCGCCCAAGCGCTGGCCGACAATGCGGGCCACGATGTCGTTCGTGCCGCCGGCGTTCTGCGGCACGATCAGGGTGATGGGCTTGGCAGGGTAGTCGCTGGCCAGCGCAGCGCCGCCGCCGCACAGGCCCAGCAGGGCAGCGCACAGCGTGCGACGGATCAGTTGGTGGGATGTCATGGCTTGTCTCCGTGTGTCGGTGGGATTGGAATGCCACGATCTTGGCCGCGGTCGGTCTGCGCAACAATGCCAATGTTTGGAGACGAGGCTTCCGATTTCCGGAAGTCAGGAGCGACGGAGACCTCTGCGATGCGTTTGAGCCTGAGCGATCTGCGTCTGTTCGTCGTGGTGGCCGAACAGGCCAATCTAACCCATGCCGCCGCGCTGGTTCATCTGTCGCTGACGGCCACCAGCACCCGCATCCGCGCGATCGAGGAGCAGGCCGGCATGGCCCTGCTGGAGCGGCAGGCGCGGGGCGTGCGGCTGACGCCGGCCGGCGAAGCCTTCGCCCATCACGCCAGACTGATGCTGCAGCAGGCCGAGTCGCTGCGCGCCGAGCTGCAAGAGTACGGCGGCGGCCTGCAGGGCCATGTACGCGTGTTCGCCAACACAACGGCGATGACCGAGTTCATGCCAGAAATCTTGGCCGGCTTTCTGGCCGCGCAGCCGCGTGTCACGGTGGGGCTCAAAGAGCATGCCAACCACGAGATCGCACGCGGCGTGCGCGAGGGACGGGCCGATCTGGGCATTGCAGCCGGCGCCGTCGATCCGCAGGGACTGGACGCCTTCCACTTCGCGACCGACCGCCTGGTGCTGGTCTGCGCGCGCCGCCATCGGCTGGCGCGGCGCGCCAAGGTGATGCTCGCCGAAGTGCTGGGCGAGGCTTTTGTCGGTATGCACGAGGACAGCACGATCGCGCGATTCCTGACTCGCGTGGTCGAGGAGATGGGCATGGCGGCGCCCAAGCTGCGGGTCCAGGTCAGCAGCTTCGATGCGATGTGCCGCATGGTGGAGGCCGGCGTCGGCCTGGGGCTGGCGCCGGAGTCTGCAGCGCAACGCCATCAAGCCGCCGGCATGGGCATCGCGCTGGTGGCGCTGAAGGACGACTGGGCGCTGCGCCAGCGCTATCTGCTGACCCGCCAGGGCCAGCGCCTGCCCGCCTATGCACACGAACTGATCGCTCGCATCTGTGCGCATCACGGGACGGTGTGGCCTGGTCCGGCCCGGCCATAGCCTCGGAGCAGCGCCCCAGGACTCAGGCCGGACTCTGCGCCGCACGCGTCGTGTCCGACAAATCCTTCAGCCTGCCCTGCCGTATCAGCGCCTCCCAATGCCCGGGCCGCTCCGGCCGGCCGTAGAGATAGCCCTGCAGGCCTTGCACGCCCAGCGCCTGCAGGAACAGCAGTTGCGGCATGGTCTCAACTCCCTCTGCCACCACCTGAAGCCGCAGGCTGTGCGCTAGCGACACCACCGAGCGCACGACCCGCTCGCGCCGCGCGTCGCCGGGCAGGCTGCGCAGAAAGCTGCGGTCGATCTTCAGCACGTCGATGGGCAGGTCCACCAGCTTGGCAAGCGAGGAGTACCCGGTGCCAAAGTCGTCGATGGCGATGCGAAAACCGGCCTCGTGCAGGCGCTGCAGTTGCTGCAGCGCCTGGGCCGGCTGGCGCGCCAGCGCCGACTCGGTGACCTCTAGCTCCAACTGCTCGGGCGTTACACCGTGGCGAGCCATGCAGGCCTGCAGGATGGCGAATAGCTCATCCCGCTCCAGATCGCGGGCCGACAGATTGATCGCCAGATGGCAGCGGTCCACCGGCAGGCCCTGGATACGCCACTGCGCCAGCTGGGCACAGGCGGCTTCGATCACCCAGTCGCTGATGCCACCCACAAGGCCGCAGGCCTCGGCCACCGGGATGAAGTCCACCGGCGAGACCGCACCCAGCACCGGGCTGGTCCAGCGAACCAGGGCCTCGAAGCCCAGCAACTGGCCATCGGGGCGCAGCTTCGGCTGGTAGAGCAAATGCAGCTGCTGGCCGGCCAGCGCCTGCGGCAGCTCGGCTTCGATGGCCATGCTGCGCGCCACCGCCCGCGCGGTGGCGGCGTTAAGCAGCACCAGGCCGTCATGGGTTTCGCGCCAGCGCGGGTCCTGCCCCATGTCCAGCGCCAGCTCGGCACAGCGAAGCAGCTCGGCACCGTCGGCACCGGGCTGGCGCGCCAGCAGATCGGCGCTGGTCACCAGGCCGAAGGCCAACTCCAGCGCCACGCTCTGCTGAGCCGCCTGACCATGCTGGGGCAGCCGCGCGCGCAGGCCGGCCACCAGCGCCAGTACCGCGGCCTCGTCGAGCGAGTCGGCCGCCAGCGGCAGCAGCAGCGCGATCACCGAGCCGCGCACCCGTGCCGCTCCGGCCCCGGCCGGCAGCACAGCCCGCAGCTGGCGCACGAAATGCCGCAGCAGCTCGTCGCCGGCGGCGACACCGTAGCGCGCATTGAGCTGGCGCAGATTGCACAGGCGCAGCGTCAGCAGCGCCAGCGCCGGCGCACCGGCCACGCAGCAGGCCTGAAGCCTGCGGATGCAATGGCTTCGGTTGGACAGGCCGGTCAGCGGGTCGTGCCAGGTGGCCCAGGCCTCGCGTCGCACCGAGCCGCGCAGCTGGGCCTCGGTGCGACGCATGCCGTCCACCAAGCGGAACACCGCCAGCGGCAGACATAGATTGAAGAACATAAACAGCGCCGCATGCACATAGAAAAGCGAGCCAGGCAGCCGCACCTGCTGCTGCGGCAACTGCGGCGCCTGGAAGCCGGTGACCGCCAGCAAGAAGAACAGGGTGTTGAACAGCATCAGCGCCAGCCCCAGCCGCCAACTCAACAGCAGGCCCGCCACCATCGGCGTCATATAGCTGACCACATAGCCCAAGCGGGAGAGCTCGGGCTGGCTGCCGGTGGAGACGGTGATGCCCAGCCCGGCCATATAGATGGCCGCCAACAGCAGCAGCACACCGCCCCGGCTGCGCTGGCGCGCCCGCCCGATCGATGCGCCCAGCAGGCCCAGCACCAAAAGCACGATCACCACCGCCCACGGTTTGCCCAGGCGCAGGGCCAACACCGCGCTGTGCAGCCCGACCCCGGCGCCCAGCACCGCGCAGGCCAACAGCATCACGCGCAGCGCGCTGAGCTGCACATCGGCCGGGCCGGCGCGACCGGTGGCCGGCTCGGCCATCACCCAGGCGCGCAGGCGCCCTGCCAACAACAGGATCCAGGAGCTCGCAGCGTTCATAGGGTGCACCGGGGGCACCACGACCAGGCCCTGTCAAGACCTGGCCCCTCGCGCGGCCCTCCCGATCAATTCGGTATGTGTTCTGTTGCTGACAACGGTGTCATCAACGTCAATATATCAAGGCCCGACGCTCAGCGGCACCCCGTGCTCGGGGGCTGTGGTCTCAGGACAGCACCGCGAGGAACGCACTGGGTCGCGCGGCCGGCACCATCAGGCTCAGACGCTGGCGGGCCCGGGTCACGGCCACATAGAAGAGGTTGCGCTCGTCGGCCAGCTCGGCGCGGGCCTGCGGAAAGACGCCCTGCTCAAGATAGGGCAGCAGCACATGCTCGAACTCCAGGCCTTTGACATGGGCGGCGCTGGCCAGCGTGATGGCCGGCAGCGCCAGCTTGTTGGTGCGCACCTTGCCGGCCGCGTGCTCGGCCAAGCGCTGGGCATTGGCCTCGTCCTGCGCCTGCAGCCGACGAAAGAACTCGAGCACCGAGTCCTGCTGTCGCGACGCCGCCAACAGGCCCTGCATGTGGCGCAGCACCTCGTCGCGGCGCTGCTGCTCGACGAACACCGCGCGGGCAAAGGCCGGCATGTCCAGCGCGGCCAGAAATGCCTCGAAGCCCCCACCCTGGCGCACGCTGGCCAGCGCCAGCTCCAGGCGGCGGCGCACCGGCGCTGGCGAGCGCGCCATCACATGGCCGTTGAACAAGCTCTCTATCACCCGCTCGCTCTGGGCCGCGTGACCGGCGGCCTCGCGCACAAAGGCGTCGGCCGACTCGTGGTCGGGGTCGTCCTCGTCGACGATCTTGGCCTGTGTCATCTCGAACAGCGCAGCCGGGATCAGCGCGCGCGTCGCCGCGCCGCCAAGCGTGTCGAGCCGGCCGCTGGCGATGGCGTAGACGCTACGCACGAACAGCACCTCGGGGCGCTGCAGATAGCTGCCGAAGCCCATAAAGCGATGGTTGATGCCGTGGGCATGCAGTGCGTTCTCGATCAGCACCGATTGCGACTCGTGGCGCAGCAGCACCGCGCAGCTGGCATACACAGCCTCGCGGCGCTGCTCGCGGCGCCAGCGCTGCAGTGCGGTCACAAGCACCTCCTCGCAGCCGGGCTCACCGGGGCCGCCATAGCTGAGGGTCTGCAGCTCGGTGCTGCGCTCGGTGGCAGCGCGCACCGGCTTGCCGGTGTGCCGGCTCATCCACCCGGCCACGCTGGCGCCGTAGCGAAAGCTCTGGCTCAGCGGCAGGCGCTGCACGCTGCGGCCGGTCTCCTGGTCCAGCGCCTGGCCCATGAAGCGGGCATCGGCGCCGCTTTGCTGGTGGATGACTTGGTGGCGGTCGCCGACGGCGCAAAACAGCGGCGCCGGCTCGCGTCGGAGCAAGGCCTTGAGGATCGTGAACATCGCCTCATTGCAGTCATGCATCTCGTCGACGAAGAGCTCATCGAAGTCGCCAAGCGGCAGTGCCGGAGTGTCGGGGTCGAGCAGCAGTCGGGCCAGATCGTAGCTGGCGTCCAGCGGGCCGCGGAACAGCGGATGGTCCTCGCCAGCCGGCCAGCGCAGCGCCTCGTAGCTGCGCAGCATGCGCAGCAGGCCGTAGTCAAGACCCAGCTCGTCGGCGGCGTAGTCGGGGCTGTCGCCGTTGTCTGCCGGACGCAGCTCCAGCAAGAGCCGGCCCTTGACGCCCTCGATGCGGCGCAGGAACTGGCCAACATAGGCATCGCTGCCATAGGTTGGAGGATTGAGCTCCTCGGGGTAGCGCTCGGCCGCGTTGTCGGCGGCGTCCGCGACGGCCTGCCAGACGTGGGGCTTGAGCTGCTCGGGCCGGCTCAGCGACTGCACCGGCCGGCGCGCATCGCGGCCTTCCAGCCGCTTGAGCACGGCCACGGCATAGGCGTCACAGCTCTCGATACGCAACGCGGCCAGCGGCTCGGACGCCACGCCGATCAGGCGCAGGGTCTGTCGCAGCGCCAGCACCGCCGTGGGCGTGAAGGTCAGCGCCAGCATGCGACGCGGGTCGGTGCCCAGCGCCAGCGACTCGGCGATACGCAGCGCCAGCGTGCTGGTCTTGGCCGCGCCGGCGGCCGCCTCGATCAGCAGGGTCGGCTGGGCCGAGGTCTGGATGCGCAGCTGCTCCTCGGTCGGCGCAAAGGCCTGGGTGACAAAGCGGGCGGTTTTCTTTTCTGGGAGGCTCAAGCGGGCGACCTGTTCAGCACTTCGGGATTCAGAGCGGTGGGCGGCGTACCGCCGCTGAGCGCCGCGATCAGGTTGTCCACCGCCAGGTTGCTCATCGCGCGCCGCGTCGGGATCGAGGCGCTGGCGATATGCGGGGTCAGCACCACATTGCGTGCGGCCAGCAGACCGGCGTGCACCAGGGGCTCGCCCTCGAACACATCCAGGCCCGCTGCGGCAATCGTGCCGGCCGCCAGCGCGCGGGCCAGTGCTGCATCGTCAACCACGCCGCCGCGGGCGATATTGGTCAGCGTCGCGCTCGGCTTCATCAGCGCCAGCTCGCGCTCGCCAACCATATGGTGGGCTGCCGGGCTGTAGGGCACGACGATGAGCAGATGATCAGCCCGCCGCAGAAGCTCGTCCTTCTCGACCCAATGCGCGCCCAACGGCGCGGCGATCTCGGGAGCCAGCTGCGAGCGGTTGTGGTAGATCACCTGCATGCCGAAGCCCAGATGGCCCCGCCGTGCGATTGCCTGGCCGATGCGGCCCATGCCCAGAATGGCGAGGGTGGCGCCATGCACATCGCTGCCGGCGAACATGTCATAGCTCCATTTGCTCCACTCGCCACGGCGCAGGAAATGCTCGCTCTCGGTGATGCGGCGGGCCGTGGCCATCATCAGCGCGAAGCCGAAGTCGGCCGTGGTCTCGGTCAGCACATCGGGCGCATTGCTGACCAGCACCCCACGCGCGCTGCAGGCAGGCACATCGATATTGTTGTAGCCCACCGCCATCGTGCAGACCGCACGCAGGCCCGGGCAGGCGTCCAGCAGCCGCGCGTCGATCTTCTCGGAGCCGGTGATGTAGACGCCGGCCATGCCTTGCAGGCGGGCGATCAGCTCGTCCTGCGACCAGACCTCGTCGGCCTCGTTGGTCTGGACCTCGAAACGCGCGCGCAGCCGCTCGACGACGTCGTCGAAGGTCTTGCGCGCCACCAGCACCTTGGGCTTGTCAGTCATCGTCTTGTCTCCTGTGAATAGGCCCGCGTCAACGGAACCAGATGAAGGTCATCAGCACGAACAGCGGGACCAGCACCGCGCCGGACCAGGCCATATAGCCGAAGAAGCTGGGCATCTTGATGCCACGATCCTCAGCAATGGCCTTAACCATGAAGTTGGGGGCGTTGCCGATATAGCTGTTGGCGCCCATGAAGACCGAGCCGGCCGAGATGGCGGCCAAAGTCGGTGCCAGTGTCGTCATGAGAATCTGCGGATCGCCGCCGGCCAGGTTGAAGAACACAAGATAGGTGGGCGCATTGTCGAGGAAGGACGAGAGCACTCCGCTGAACCAGAAATAGGCCCAGGGCAGCGGCTGGCCGTCAGGGCCGGTCACCGCCCGCGCGACGGCCGCGAATGCGCCCTGCTCGCCGGCCTTCAACATCGCCAGCACCGGAATCATCGTCAGGAAAATGCCGATGAAGAGCTTGGCAACCTCCTGCATTGGGGCCCAGGAGAACTGGTTTTTCTCGCGCAAGGTCCGGGGCGTGATCACCAGCGACCAGGCCGTCACGGCCAGCAAGCCCACATCGCGCAGTAGGGCCTGCAGCTCCAGCTCGGTGCCGAGAATGTCGAAGGCGATGCCGGGCTTCCACAGGCCGCTCATCAGCACCAGCGCAACAACGACCGCCAGCGGCAAGAAGTTGATGCCGCCCTCGATGCCAAACCCGGGGGTGTCCGGAGTCGGGTCTTGTTTGGTCACCCCTTCGCGGCGGTACCAGTAGCTGTCGATCAGATAAAAGATCAGCAGCAGCACGGCGATCAGCGACAGGGTCTCGGGGAAGATGTGGCGAGCGGTCCAGAAGAAGTCCACCCCTTTCAGGAAGCCCAGGAAAAGCGGCGGATCGCCCAGCGGCGTGAGCGAACCACCGGCATTGCTGACGATGAAGATGAAGAACACCAGTACATGGGCGACGTGGCGGCGGTTGTCATTGGCCCGTATCAGCGGTCGCACCATCAGCATAGAGGCGCCGGTCGTGCCCATCACGCTCGCCAGCGCCGCACCGATCAGCATCAGCACCACGTTCAGGCTCGGGCTGCCGTGCAGATTGCCGCGCACAAAGATGCCGCCGGCGGTGGTGAACAGTGCACACAGCAGGATGATGAAGGGCAAGTATTCGGCCACCAGGGTGTGGGCCAGCACGCCGGCCGTGGCGCCCAGACCCTGGCTCACGGCAAAGGGCACGAGAAAGGCCAGCGCCCAGGCGGCAGCAATCTTGCCGTAGTGGTGGTGCCAGATCTTGGGCAGGGCCAGCGGCATGATTGCGATCGACAACAACATGCCGGCGAAGGGGATGCCCCATAGCGCGCCGAAGGCACGGCCGTCAAGATCGGCCGCCTGGGCCAGCGGGGTCAGCAGGGCCAGGCCCAGCGCAGCGAGCAATCTCATGCGTCTCAAGTTTCGATAAAGCGGGTGAAGCCGGCCACTGGCTCGCGCTCGGTGATCAGGCTGTTCTCGGTGGCGGCCGGGTCGGCATGGCCCAACGACATGCCGCACACCAGCATCTGGGTCGGCTTGAGCCGCAGCTCCTCGGCGATGACGCGGTGGAACTGCGTGAATGCCGCCTGCGGGCAGGTGTGCAGACCGCGGCCGCGTGCGGCGATCATGATGTTCTGCAGGAACATGCCGTAGTCCAACCAACTGCCTTGCTGCATTACCCGGTCTATCGTGAACATCAGAGCCACGGGTGCGTCGAAGAAGCTGTAGTTGCGGCCATGCTGCTCATGCATTCGGACCTTGTCGCCCTTGGCGATCTTCAGCAGGCCGTAAAGATCCCAGCCTACCTTGCGGCGCCGGTCGATATAGGGCGAGGCCCACTCGCGCGGATAGTAGGCGTACTCCTCGCTGTGGGTGGCCAGCTCTTCCGGGTCGTCGTAGATGGCCAGAATGCGCTCGGACAGGCGCTGCCGGGCCGCGCCGGTCAGCACATGCACCTGCCAAGGCTGAGTGTTGGTGCCCGACGGTGCCCGCGATGCCACCCGCAGGATGTCCTCGACGGTCTCGCGCGGCACAGGGGTCGGCAGGAAGGCGCGCATCGAGTGGCGGCTCTCGATGGCCGCATCGACCGCAGCGGCGGCCTCGGGCGAGGGTTTGTCAAACAGGCTCATGGGGTCGATCCTTGCAAGGCTTGGAGGGCATCAAGATAAGGGGCCGGCAGCGCCGTTACAGGGCGGCGGGTCTGCCGGTCCACATAGACATGGACAAAGTGGCCACGCGCCGCGCAGAGCTCGGCGCCCTCGGCGAACAGGCCAATCTCGTAGCGTACGCTGGAGCGACCGCGCTGACTCACGCGCAGGCCAGCATCGACCGCCTGCGGAAAGGCCAACGAGTCGAAGAAATTGCAGTGGGTCTCGACCACCAGGCCGATCACCGCGCCGCCGTGGATGTCCAGCGCGCCGGCGGCGATCAAGTACTGGTTGACGGCCGTGTCGAACAGGCTGTAGTAAACGACGTTGTTCAGATGGCCGTAGATATCGTTGTCCATCCAGCGGGTGCCCAGACGCACAAACTGGGCATAGGCCTGGCGGCCCTCGGCCTGGGGTCGGTTCTCGCTCATGGCCCACATTCTTTCATCTGTCGCAGCGCCACTGCGCCCAGCTGTGCGCCGCCTCGCTCAGGGTATTCACCTGCACGGCCACCGTGGTGTTCAGGTCATGACCATAGCCACCCGCCATGCTCAGCGCCACCGGAACGCCGCGCTCGCGCAGTTGCTGCAGCACGCGACGGTCGCGCTCGCGCAGGCCTGCCTCGGTCAGCTTGAGCCGGCCCAGGCGGTCGCCCTCGTGAGGGTCGGCGCCGGCCAGATAGAAGGCCAGCTGCGGCGCACAGCGGCGCCAGACCTGGTCCAGGGCCTGGTCCAGCGCGGCCAGATAGGGCTCATCGCTGCAACCATCGGGCAACTCGACATCCAGATCGCTGGCCTCTTTGCGAAACGGGAAGTTCTTCGCCCCATGCATCGAGAAGGTGAATACCGACTCGTCGTCGCGGAAGATAGCCGCCGTGCCATTGCCCTGGTGTACATCCAAATCGACCACCAGCACGCGCAGCAGTTGGCGGTGGCTGACATGCCATTCGGCCTGCATCAGCCGCGCGGCGACGGCCACATCGTTGAACACGCAGTAGCCGCTGCCCTTGTCGGCATAGGCATGGTGGGTGCCGCCGGCCAGATTAGCCGCCACGCCCTCGGCCAGCGCGGCCCGAGCCGCCATGATGGTTGCGCCCACCGAGCGGCGCGAACGCTCGGCCATTGTGGGGGACCAGGGAAAGCCGATCTCGCGCTGCTGGGCGTCCGAGAGCCGGCCCAGCAGCACCGCATCCCTGTAGTCCGGCGTGTGGACCAGCGCCAGCTCGCCCTCGGTGGCCGCCTGGGCGCTCACCAGCCTCAGCGGGCCCGGATCGCGCTCAAGCCGCTCACGCAGCATCCGGTACTTTGACTGCGGGAAGCGATGGCCCGGCGGCAGGGCCAAGCTGTGGGCGTCGGAATGGAAGGCTTGCATCGGCAGCGACGATAGCGGTTTTGGCGTCCAGGCGTCGCCCGGGCGTCACGCCACGGTCATACGCCGGCCCGATGCTGAGCCGGAAGGCGAATTTAGAAATAGCCCTCTACTTTGCTGCGGTGCAGCAAATAGCGCTTGCAATCATCCACCGCCGCCCTATACTTCGTTTCATGTTGCGGTGCAGCAAAAGTACACGGCAACACCGGATGCAAGTTCGTATCCACCTGACATCAACCCGTCTTTAGGAGCCTATCCATGCTGACCGCAGAACAAGTTTTCGCCGCCCACAAAGCCAACGTCGAGACCCTGTTCGGTCTCACCAACAAGGCCTTTGAAGGCGTTGAGAAGTTGGTGGAACTGAACTTGCAAGTCGCCAAGACTGCTCTGGGCGAAGCCGCCGAGACCACCACCGCCGCACTGTCGGTCAAGGACGCTCAAGAGCTGCTGGCCCTGCAATCCACATTGCTGCAGCCCAGCGCCGAGAAGGCCGCTTCCTACAGCCGTCATCTGTATGACATCGCTGCCGCCACCAACGCCGAAGTCGCCAAGGTGGCCGAAGCCCAGTTGGCCGACGTGCAGAAGAAGTTCGCCGCCGTCGTCGACAGCGCCGCCAAGAACGCCCCTGCCGGCACCGAAAGCGCCGTTGCTCTGGTGAAGTCGGCCGTGGCCGCCGCCAGCAACGCTTTCGAGTCGGTCCAGAAGGCCGCCAAGCAAGCCGCCGACGTCGCCGAAGCCAACTTCCAGACCGTCACCAACTCGGCAGTCAAGGCCACGCAAACGGCGGCCCGCAGCGCCAAGCGCGCTTCCTGATTTCTTCAGTTGTCTCCTCGGCACCCATCGCAAGCGCGGCTTGCCAAGTGCCCTTCAAACCCGGTGCCCGCACCGGGTTTTTTTACGTCCGGCGAAGCCTCTCGTCAGTCCGGCGTGATACCCAGCCCCTCCAGCTGGTCGGCCACCAGTTCCAGGCGCAGCAGCGGGTTCTCCAGCTGCATCAGGCGCTGCTTCTCTTCGGCCGGCAGCGGCAACAGCTCGCACCAGCGATTGGCCAGCCAGCCGCAGTCGTTCCAAAGATAAGGAGGCTGGATCGGCAGCTCGGCCGCCGCCGCGCCCAGCTCCAGTCGGTGCAGCAGGCCTTGAAGAAGGCGCGCCGCCGGCCTCAGATCGGCCGGCACCTGCACCGCGCCATCCTCGTTGATCAGTTCGGCTTCGCCCATCCACAAGCCATGCGGCAGGCATTCGCTGCTGTGCAGACGAAAGCGCTGGCCGCCGCGGCACAGGATCTGCATCAGCCCGGGCTGAGGACGCTCGAACAGGCCGATATGGGCCAATGTGCCGACCAGTTGGAAACGCTCTCGCACAAAGCCGGCATCTTCCGACCCACTGGCTCGCTGACGCACCTCGCCCCCGTCGATCAGGGCCACAACGCCAAAGGGCTCCCCCCGCTCATGGCAGCGCTTGACCATGTCCAAATAGCGTGGCTCGAAGATGCGCAAGCCCAGCCGCCCGTCCGGGAACAACAGGGACTGCAGGGGAAACAACGGAATTTGCATGGTGGAGCGAGCATAGCCGGCCGGGCAAACCCGCGCGCGGCGCCACCCATTCCGGGGACAAAAGGGCGACCAAAGTCCGCGCGAGCTGACGCATCATCGAAGGCGTCGACAGGGGAGAAGAAGAACTCACCATTCCCAGGTCCACCATGCGCCCGTCTTTGATTGCCGCCAGCCGGCTTGGCCCGATCTTCTCCGGTTTGTTGTTGTGGCTGTTGAGCGGCGCCGCGCTGGGCGCCGACCCGCTGATCGCCGTCGAGGACGACTGGCCGCCCTATGCCTCCCAGGGGGCGAACGGCGAGCCGCAGGGCTTTGCGGTGCGGCTGGTGCAGGCCGCGTTTGCGACCCAGGGTGTCCCGGTACGCCTGCAGGCCGTGCCCTTCGCCCGTTGCATGCGCTACGCCAGCGAAGGCCAGGCTGCCGGCTGCTTCAACGCCACCATCACGGCAGAAAACCGCTCGCTCTACTTTTGGCACGAGCCGGCCATGTTTGAGGAGGAACTGGCCATCTTCGCCCGCGCCGATGTCCCGGCCGCCGAGCTGGGTCTGACCGATCTGCGCGGCGCCAGCGTCGGCTACACCAATGGCTACACCTATCCGACCGAGTTCATGCGCGACCCTCTGATCAAGCGACAGGCCGCCACCTCGGACCAATTGCTGCTGCGCATGCTGCTCAGCAGACGGGTCGACTACATCCTGCTCAACACCATGCCCGGGCTGCTGCGCATCCGCACCAGCCCGGAGCTGGACGGCAAGGTCAAGCGCGTCGGCCGCATCTCGCTGGACGGCTTCTGGATCGCCTTTTCGAAAGCCCATCCGCAGGGCGAGCAACTGGCGCGGCAGTTCGGCCAGGGCTTGCAGGAGCTTCGCCGCAACGGCAGCTACCAGCGTATGCAGGCCGAATTCAGGCGCGAGCTAGGCTTGCGCTGAGCCGGGTCACTCACCGAGTCTTGGACTCGATGCGCTGGCGTAGCTGCGGCAGCAGGACCTGCGCTGCCTCGCGCCCGACCTGGATGGCACGCCGGCGCGCGGTGAAGTCGGCGCTGCCTATGCCCAGCAGCCGGGGCTGCAGCACCAGATCGGCCTCGCGCAGCTCATAGCTGTTGATGCTGCGGCTCATGATGGCAAAGGTCTGCAGCAGCATGCGCATAGCATCGCCAAGCGGCCTGTCGTCAGGAGGCGAGCTGATGTCCACCGCGATCACCAGGTCCGCGCCCATCTGGCGCGCGTAGCGCACCGGCACCGGCGCCACCAGCCCCCCGTCCACATACTCGCGCCCGCCGATCTTGACCGGCTGGAACAGCGCCGGCACCGCGCTGGAGGCGCGCACCGCCGTGCCCGTATCGCCGCTGCGGAACAGCACGCCCGAGCCATCGGCGAGATCGGTGGCGACGATGCCCAGCGGCATCACCATTTGCTCGATCGTCCTGTTGCCGGTCTTCTCGCGCATGAAGCGCGCCAGCGCCTCGCCACGTATCAGGCCGCGACCGGGAAAGGCCCAGTCGGTGATCGCACCCTCGTCCATCGCCTCGGCCAGCGCCGCCATCTGCTTGCCATTCATACCCGAAGCGTAGAGCGCGGCCACCAGCGAGCCAGCCGAGGTGCCGGCCACCAGATCGACCTTGATGCCGGCTTCTTCCAGCACCTGGATCACCCCGATATGTGCAAAGCCGCGCGCCGCACCGCCGCCCAGCGCCAGACCAATACGGGGCGGCCTGGGCGGCGGTCTGGGGCCGGGCGGGGTCGAGTCGACGGGCGCAGGCGTGGCCAGCGGGGGAGACTGAAAGGTCGAGCAGCCGGCCAGGGCCAGGGCAGACAGAAGCAGACTGCGGCGATGAAAAGAGGACATGGCTCGATTCTAGGGATCACAATGGCCACATCCAGTCCACCGGAGACGGTCATGGCCCTGACCCACGCCAAGCACGGTCAACTGATCGACCTCAAGCCGCTGGCTGACGAGCGTACTGACAGCCCCAGCACCAGCCTGATCAAGACCCAGCAGTTGCAGCTGATGCATGTGGTGCTGCACGCCGGCCAGCAGTTACCCGAACACAAAGTGGCCGGCGAGATCAGCATCCAGTGCCTAGCCGGGCGAGTGCAACTGCGCACGCCCGGCATCACGACGCCGCTGACGGCCGGCCAGCTGATCGTGCTGAGTGCGGGCGAGCCCCACGCGCTGGTGGCGGAGCAGGACTGCTGCCTGCTCGTCACACTGGTGCTCAAACACTGACTAGAAGCTGAAGCCTTCCGGATAGCGATGCCAGCCGTCGAAGTCCGACTTGCCCAGCGGCACACCGGCCTGGCGCAACAGCGCATAGGCCATGCCCAGATGGAAGAAGTTCGGCAAAGCGTAGAGCCGCAGGAAGTCCGCCGACTCCAGCTCCAACCAGGCCTTGCCGGCTTGGGTCCGCAGGCGCCGACCGGCTGAGGCACGCATCGCCTCAGCATTCAGACTCTCGACAACATTCAGCGCGCGCGCCAGGCGTGCCTGCAGCTCGGCCAGGCTTACCGCATCGCCCCGCCCCAGAGCCGGCATCTCGACCTCGGCCAGCGGCGCGCAGGTACGCTGGGCGAAGCCGGCGGCCGTGTGGGTCTGCTGGGCCACAGTGAACATGTCGGGCGCCAGCCGGGTCTGCAGCAGCAAGGCCTCGCTGCCGCTGTGGCATCCAGCTGCGCTGCCGCCTTGTCCAGCCAATCCTGCGCGCAGCCCAGATAGCGGGCCAGCACCGGCACCGAGGCGGCGTAGAGATCAGGGCACGCGCACAGTAGACCAAGTGTAGGAGGCAGGCAGGCCCAAGGCTAAGCCACAATAAGTGTCATCGAAACCACGTCTGCCGGCATGTCGCAACGTCCCGTCCTTCAACGCCTGGCCATCACTGCCCTGGCCTGCACGCTGACCCATGCCGCCTGGGGTCAGGCCTTGCCTGCCGACGCACTGGCCAAGCGCTGCTGGCTGTCCTACACGGCCGAGCGCACGGCGGTCGATCTGCGCGAGCCGGTGGCCGTGCGTTTCAGCAATTTGCGCGACGGGTATGTGCTGCGTTCGCCCTTCTGGGTCGATTTCGGCATCCGCGGCTTGGGTGTGATCCCCGCCGGCAACAAGAACGAACGAGCCGGCCACCATCATCTACTGATTAACACGCCGCTGCCGCGCGACCACCAGGCCGCCATCCCTTTCTCCGACACGCACAAGCATTTCGGCAAGGGCCAGACCGGCGCCGAAGTCGGCCTGCCTGCGGGCAAGCACCGGCTGCGCCTGCTGTTCGCCGACCATGAGCACAAGCCCTACTTCGTGTACAGCCGTGAGATCACGGTGGAGGTCAGCGGCGCCCGCACGGCCGCGCCGTTGAGCATCGACCCGAAGCGTTTCGAGGAGACATGCGCCGCCTGGTATCAGGACCAGATCAGCGCGCCGCGCCCGAGCACACCTGCGGTGTACATCAAAAACCTGCGCGATCAGGAGCCGGTCGCCAGCCCCTTTGTGCTGAGTCTGGGCGTGATCGGGCCTGGCGTTGCGCCGGCCGGACAGAAGATCGCCAATACCGGGCACTTCGCGCTGACCGTGCTGCGCGGCGGCAGCGCGGTGCAGCGTCTGGCGCTCGGAGACGGCCGCACCGAAGCGACGCTGGATTTGCCCAAAGGAGACTACGAGATCGAGGCGCGCTTTCTGGGCGCCGAGGGCCAGGTCTTGCTGAAAGCAGCGCCGCTGCGCGTCACGGTGACGCGGCAGGAGCGCTGAGCGAGCATATTCAGGCCAGGGCGGCCGCCAGGTCGACCGCGTCGATCTGCTCTGGGTGCATGAAGCGCCGCGCATAGTCCAGATAGACGCCCGACCGCAGAAACAGCTCGAACAGTTCGGCATCGATATGCTCTTCGCGCCGCATTCTGGCCATGATGTCCAAAGCCTGCGACAGACTCTTGCCTTTTTTATAGGGGCGGTCGTCGGCGGTCAGCGCCTCGAACACATCGGCGATTGCCATCATGCGAGCCTCGATGCTCATCTGCTCGCGCCGCAGTCCGCGCGGGTAGCCGCTGCCGTCCATCTTCTCGTGGTGGCCGCCGGCGATCTCGGGTACGCGCCGCAGGTGGCGCGGGAAGGGCAGAGCCTCCAGCATGCGTATGCTCTGCACGATGTGCTCGTTGACCTTGTACCGCTCCTCCTCGGTCAGCGTGCCGCGCGAAATGCTGAGATTGTGGAGCTCGCCACGGTTGTACAGATGCTCGGGCTGCCTGATCTTGAAGCCCCAGCGATTCAACTCTGGCATGTGCTCGGCAGCGGGCCGGGGCAGCACATGCTCGGGCTTGTCGGCCAGCAGCCGCTCCTGCACCGGCAGCTCGGCGGCCGGCGTGGCGGACTGGCGCTGGCGCTCGCCGTTGGAGACGCCCAGCCGGTCGTCCAGCGTACGCCACCAGCTGCGCGCGCCGATCTCGCGCAGCCGGGCCTGCTTGTCTGGTGACAGATACTCGCCACCCTCGTTGCAGGCCGCGACAAAGACGAACTCGGCATCCAACAGGGCGTGTACTGGAGCCAGGTCTTGCCGCACACGGGCCAGCTGCTCGGGCGTCAGCGCGCGTTCGCACAGGGCGATCTGTGCATCGCGCTTGAGGACCTCGAAGCGGGTACGGATCTCGTGGATGCGATCGTGCAGGGTCTCCAGCTTGGTGGCCTTGTCGACGACGAACTCCGGCGTCGTGACCTTGCCACAGTCATGCAACCAAGCGGCGATGTGCAGGGCCTCCCACTGCTCCTCGTCGAGCCGGAAATCGGCGAAAGGACCGTCGCTGGCCTCGCAGGCGGCCCGGGCCAGCATCTTGGTCAGCTCTGGCACGCGCTGGCAATGCGCACCGGTGTAGGGGCTCTTGGCGTCGATGGCGCCCGCCACCAGCCTGATGAAGCTCTCCAGCAGCTCCTTGCGCGCGCGCAGCAGCTGCTGGTTGTCCAGCGCCGCAGCGGCCGTGCCCGAAAGCGCCTCTATGAAGGCCACCCTCGAGGGAGACAGCGTGTCGCGGTCCTCGCCCGGCACAAAGCTCAGCGACAGCGCGCCAACGGTCTCGCCCTGGCGGTTCTTCAACGGCAGGGCCATCAGCCGAAAGCGTGAGCTGTTCAGGCGCTGGAACAGGCCCGCATAGACCTGCATGTGGGCCGGGTTGTCCCAGCTGATGTCGACAAACACCGTGCGGCCCTGCCGCACCGCTTGCACGGCGGCAGAAGGGCTGGCGGCATCGTCGAGCGCCCACGGCATCAGTGCTGCGCTGTCACCGGGCGAATCGAACACTCGCGCAGCGGCCGGCTCCAGGCGCAGGCCATCGGCGCTCAGCAGGTGCACCGCGCCTCCGGTGGCCTCGGCCACCGAGATCGTCTCGGTCAGGATGCGCTCGAGAAGGCGATCAAAATTGCGCTCGGCCGACAGCGCGCTGGAAATCTCCAAGAAGCGCCGCAGCGCCTGCTTCATGCCGGTCATCGCGATGGCCAGTCGGTCGACCTCGCGGATGCGGCTGCGCCCCGGGTCGGGGCCGCTGAAGTCGAAGCGCCGGATCGCCTCCGCTTCCCGGGCCAGTTGCTGCAGCGGCTTGGCCACCAGATTGGCGGACCAGTGCACCAGCGGCAGCATCAGCAGTACGATGCCGGCGGTGATCAGCACCGACAGGCGCCGGGCCTGGATCGCGTCGGCCTGCAGTTCATCTCGCGGTGCCGCGATCAACAAGGTCAGCGGCGCACCGGCACCCTGCTCCAGCGCCTCGATGCGGGTCACCCACTCGCGCCCGTCAAGCTCCAGCAGCCCGCCGGCCCAGGCGCCGCCGCCATGCAGGCGCTGCCACAAGGCCGTCAGCACCGGCACGCCCAGTTGCTCGACCTGCAGCAGCTTGGGCGAGCCGTCCTGGGATCGCACGCTAAGTCGCTCCGGCCGCGGGTAGGCCAGCACCGAACCTTGGGCGTCGACCACCATCAGCTCGGCCGACGGGGTGATCTGCTGGCGCGCCAGCATCGCCGACAGGGAAGCCAGGCTGACATCGACACCGGCCACCGCTCGGACGCTGGCGCCACCAAAGCCGCCGCCGCTGGCCAGCGTCAGCCCGACCTCGCGGGTCGTGAAGAACAGATAGGGCAGCGTCTGCTGCACGGCGCGGTCCGGGTTCTGCGCCTGCGCGAACCAGGGCCGCCGGCGCGGGTCGAAGTCGTAGTCGGCCTGCTCGCGCCGCTCCAGCAGAACCAGCCCTGCGTCGTAGAAGAGATAGGTGCCCTGGGCGGTGGCGCCGTCGCGATTGACTGACTGCAGCACAAACGCGGCCTGCTCGGGCGCACGCAGCAGCGCGTGCAGCTCCGCGCCGGCGATGCGGCGCAGCAGCACGAAAGAGCCATTGGGGGTGCCGCCGTAGACGGCGGACAGCGAGGGATTCTGCTGCAGCGCCGCCGCCAGCAGCGGCAGCTGAGCCAGGCGGCCCGAATGGTCGGGCGCCGACAGCAGGCCGCTGCGGGCCAGCAGGGCGGCCGTGGTGCGGGCGGGCCGCAGCTCGCCGTCGATGACGGCCAGCGTCTCGCGGCCGACCCGTGCCGAGGTGTCGGCCGCAAATGCCAACATGCGCTGTTCGCCGGCGCGCAGCTGATAACTGGCCAAGGCCGCGTAAAGCAGCAGCACCATGCCGATCATGATGATCGACAGGGTCAAATAGATCGAGCGCGGCTGCAGGGACAAAAGCTTCATGAACTCCTCCTGCGCCCGATCAGGCCGAAGCCGCCAGCAGCGGTCAAGCTGCAAGTTCTTGCAGGCCGCGGCCTGCGCGCCACAAGTCTCGCGGCTTACTTCTTTTTCTTGCTGCGATCGGGCACCACGGTGGTGATGCTGGGCATCACCGCGCCGGCCGAAATCGGCTTGGGCGGCGAGCTATCTTTCTTCGGTTTCTTGCTTTCCTTATTGCTCTTTTGCTGACCTTTGGCCATGGGGCGCTCCTTGTTTTGTGATGGGTGTGTTCAGTGTAAGGACGCGCTTCAGTACGCGCCCATATAGTCCTTCTTGCCGACCTCGACACCGTTGTGGCGCAGGATGTCGTAGGCCGTCGTGACATGGAAGAAGAACTGCGGCAGGCCGTAGTGCAGCAGATAGTGCTGGCCGGCGAAGCGGCGCTCCTTGGGCGTACCCGGACGCAGCACGATCTCGCGGCTGGCCGCCTCTGCGAACAAACCGGGCGACACGCCGCCGATGAAGTCCAGGGTCTTGGCAATGCGAGCCTGCAGCTCGGCAAAGCTCTGCTCACTGGCCTCGTAGCTGGGCACCTCGACGCCGGCCAGGCGCGCGCAGACACCAGCGGCAAAGTCGCAGGCGATCTGCACCTGGCGGGTCAGCGCGAACATATCGGGAAACAGGCGCGCCTGCAGCAGGGCTGCGGGCTCGATGGTGCGTGCCGCGGCATGGGCCTCGGCCTTGGCAAGGACATCGGCCAAGCCGCCCAGCATTTGCTTGAAGACGGGGACGGAGGATTCGTAGATCAGGGCGGACATGGCGCGTGGATTCAGGGGGTTGCGGAGCGGCCATCATAGGAGGCATCGAGCCAGTCGAATGCAGCCTGCTGCTGCGCTGCACTGAACACATGCCCCAAGGGCCAGACGCTGGTGTGCAGCCGATAGCCAGCACCATGGGCGGCCCAGACCTGGCGCAGCTTGGCAAAAGCCTCTTGCGCCGAGGCCAGCGGGAACAAGCCATCCTGCGCTCCCGCATAGAACAGCATCGGTTTCGGTGCGGCCAGCGCGGCGATGTCGGGGTAGTCCAGATGGCGGGCGACGAAGGGGTGCAGCATCGCGAAGCTGGACTGGCCCTTCAACTGATTGCCGCCGGGCACCATCAGTCCTTGCAGGGTCGCCATCCAGTTGACAGCGATGCCGGCGCTGATGTCGTCCGACAGCGCCGCGACCTGCCAGGCCCGGAACGCCCCCATCGAAAAGCCGATCGCCGCGACACGTCGACGGTCAACCTCGGGCCGGCCGGCCAGGAACTGCGCGGCACGCAAGTCTTCGTGGGCAATCAGGCCCGCGAACGAGGTGCCCAGGTTGAGCAAGTTCGAGGCCAGCGCCTGCTGGCTGTCACGGGCAAAGCCCGGCGCCGAACGGTCGCCCCAGCCGAGCGCGTCGACCGCAAGCACGGTGTGGCCGCGCCGCGCCAGTTCGTCGCCAAGAAAGCGTCCCGAGAAATACTTGTCGACCCAGTCCCGCGCCGCCGCTTCCCGGTCCGGTTGGCCCCAGGGCCGAATCAATTTTTCCTTCCCGATGTCGAAACGTGCGCCGTGATCATGCAGTAGCAGCGCCGCCGGGAACGGCCCTGCCCCCTTCGGTACCAGCAGCAGCCCCAGCACGCGGCTCTCGGCCGTCACATTGAACTCGATCTTGCGGGCAACATAGCTGCCGCGATCGATCTCATCGATCACGGCCGGTGCGAACGGGGTCGGGTCTTGCTGCGGCGGCAACATCAGCTCGCGGGCCTTGGCCAAGCCGGCCGCGCGCCAGACACCGGGATCGGCGGCTGCCGCCGCCGTCCAGCCCAGGTCGAAGCTCAGTTGCCGGCGCAGCCGATCGTGGAAAACCGGCAGGCTCGGCTCGGCGGGGTCCAGGCCCAAGGTCTGGTGCTGTGCCTGCACCGCCGATGTGCCCATCAGCAGCAGAACGCTCATGGCAGCCCTCAATCTCCGCATCGCCCTCTCCTCAGATCGCGCGCATTCTGCACGGCCCACTAAACTTCCGCCATGTCATTGCCCCTAAGCTTCGCCCCCATCATCAAGGAAATCGGCCGCGGAGCACGCGGAGCGCGCGACCTCGACGAGGCCCAGGCCGAGACGCTGTTCGGCGCCATCCTCGACGGCCAGGTGCCCGAGATGGAACTCGGCGCCATCCTGATCGCACTGCGTATCAAGGGCGAAAGCCAGGCCGAGCTGGCCGGCTTCGTGCGGGCGATGCAGGCACGCACCGCCAGTGTCGAAGTGCCGGCCGGGCCGCGCTGCGTACTGCTGCCGACCTTCAACGGCGCACGCAAGCAGGCCAATCTGATGCCTTTGGTGGCCCTGCTGCTGGCGCGCCAGGGTGTGCCGGTGCTGATCTTCGGCCGGCATGATTTCGACAGCCGCGAGAGCCCGTTCGCGCTGCTTGACGCGCTGGGCCTGCCATCGGCCGACACCCTCACCGAGGCCAACACCCAGCTGAGCGAGCGCCGCCTGGCCTGCCTACCGCTGGCAGCGCTGAACCCCGGACTCGACGCGCTGATGGCGCTGCGTCCGCGCCTGGGCCTGCGAAACAGCGGCCACAGCGTGGCCAAGCTGCTGGATGCCGCTCCGGGCCGCAGCGTGCGGGTGGTGGCCGTGACCCACCCCGAGTATCTGGACAGCATGGGACACGCCCTTCTGCCGCTGAGCCTTGGAGATGGCCGAGCCCTGCTGATGCGCGCCAGCGAGGGCGAGGCCTATGCCCATCTGCGCCGGCGCGCCCAGCTCTACGGCTTTGCCGAGGGACGGCGCTTCGATCTACACCCGGCTGACACGACGGACCTCGACTGGCCGTTGTCGCCGGACTGCGAGGCGACCGCCAATGCCGCGCTGATCCGGGCCGTGTTCGACGGCCGCGCGCCAGTGCCGCCACGCATTGACGAGCAGGTGCAGGCCCTGATCCGGCTTTCCATCTCGGCTCATATGCAGTTTAATGAATAAGCAATCTACGAATTTGTAGTTCTCATATATATAAAGCTTCCATAGAGTCCGTCTCCTAGGTCCGCCAACAGCGACGGGCCCGACCTGACGGGAGGGGTGGATTTGTTCGACTGGATAGCAATTGCGAGCGGTTTTGGCGTCGGCGTCATCGTCGGGATCACCGGCGTCGGCGGTGGCTCGCTGATGACGCCGCTGCTGCTATCGGTCTTCAAGCTGAACCCGGCGGTGGCCATCGGCACCGATCTGTGGTTTGCTGGGCTGACCAAGGTGAGCGGTTCGGTCGCCCATGCCCGCCACGGCCACGTCAAATGGGGCATCACCGCGCTGCTGCTGGCAGGTTCGATCCCCGCCTCCGTCGCCACCGTGGCCCTGATGCACACCACCGGCATCACCAAAGGCTGGGCGGAGGCGCTGACGTTCTCGCTGGGAATCGCGCTGCTACTGACCGCCGTGGTCGTGGCCTTCAAGAAGTCCTGGCAGGCTCTGGGCCTGCGGCTGGAGCGCGTCATCCCCGAGTCGCGCAAGCCGGCGCTGACCGTGCTCTCGGGCGTGATCCTGGGCGTGCTGGTCTCGCTGTCCTCGATTGGCGCCGGCGCCATCGGCGCTACCCTGATCCTGCTGATCTACCCGCGCCTGGAGGCGCGCTACATCGTCGGCAGCGATATCGCGCACGCCGTCCCTCTCACCCTTGTGGCCGGCATCGGCCACGCCACCCTGGGTCATGTCAACTGGGCGCTGCTGGTGCCGCTGTTGATAGGCTCGGTGCCCGGTATCTGGCTGGGCGCCCAGCTGACCCGCCGCTTGCCCGACGGCGTCGTGCGCACGCTCTTGTGCGGCTCGCTATTGATGGCCGGCTGGAAAGTGATCCACTAAGACTGATCTATGTACGCCTACACCGACTTCGACCGACAGTTCGTCCGCGCCCGCGCCGCGCAGTTCCGCGACCAACTGGAACGCAACCTGGCCGGCAGCCTGTCCGACGACGAGTTCCGCCCGCTGCGCCTGCAAAACGGCTGGTATGTGCAGCGCCATGCGCCGATGCTGCGCGTGGCCGTGCCCTATGGCGTGCTGTCCGCCAAGCAGCTGCGCCAGCTGGCCCACATCGCGCGCACGCATGACCGCGGCTACGGCCATTTCACGACGCGCCAGAACCTGCAGTACAACTGGATCCCACTGGTCCAGTCGGCCGATGTGATGGACCTGTTGGCCGATGTGGACATGCACGGCATCCAGACCAGCGGCAACTGCATCCGCAACATTACCAGCGACGGTATGGCTGGCGTCGCGGCCGACGAGATCGTCGACCCGCGTCCCTATGCCGAAGTGCTGCGCCAGTGGAGCACCCTGCACCCCGAGTTCGCCTTCCTGCCCCGCAAGTTCAAGATCGCCATCTCGGGTGCCCTTGAAGATCGCGCCGCGATCGCTTGGCACGACATCGGCCTGCAGCTGAGAAAGAACGAGGCCGGCGAGGTCGGCTTCCAGGTACTGGTCGGCGGCGGCATGGGCCGCACCCCTATCATCGGCCAAGTTGTCAACGAGTTCCTGCCCTGGCAGCAGATCCTCGTCTATATCGAAGCTATCGTGCGGGTCTACAACCGCTACGGCCGTCGTGACAATATGTACAAGGCCCGCATCAAGATATTGGTGAAAGCCGAGGGCCAGGCCTTTTTCGATGCGGTCAACAAGGAGTTCCAGGGGATCCTGGCGCTGGACGAGGGTGGGCGAGAGCACATCATTCCGCAGGCAGAGCTGGACCGCGTCGCGGCCAGCTTCGTCATACCGGCCGGCGTCACCAGCGTGCCCGCCATCGACATCTTCCAGGATGTGCCGGCCAAGAGCGCCTATCAGCGCTGGCTGGAGCGCAATGTCCATGCGCACAAACTCAGCGGCTACCGTGGCGTCACCCTGTCGCTCAAGCGCCTGGGCATCCCACCGGGTGACGCCACTGATTCGCAGATGGAGGCCGCCGCCGATCTGGCCGACCAGTTCAGCCACGGCGAGTTGCGCGTCACCCATGACCAGAACCTGCTGCTGCCCTGGGTGCGCGAGAGCGATCTGCCGGCGCTGTTCGAGGCGGCCAAGGCCAACGGCTTCGCGACGCCCAATATCGGACTGCTGAGCGACATGATCGCCTGCCCCGGCGGCGACTTCTGCGCACTGGCCAATGCCCGTTCCATCCCGGTGGCCGAGGCCATCACTGAGCGTTTCCAGGATCTGGATGAGCTCTACGATATCGGCGACATCGACCTGCACATCAGTGGCTGCATCAATAGCTGCGGCCACCACCACAGCGGCCATATCGGCATCCTGGGCGTCGACAAGGACGGCAGCGAGTGGTACCAGATCACGCTGGCCGGCTCCGACGGCTCGACCATCTCCGGCAGCGCCCAAGTGGGCAAGGTCATCGGGCCCTCCTTCGCGGCTGACGAGGTGCCCGATGTGATCGAATCCGTCGTGCAGACCTACCGCGCGCAGCGCCAGGCCGGCGAGCGCTTCATCGACACGGTGCGCCGTGTCGGCATCGAGCCATTCAAGGCCCCTGCCAACGCCGTGCGCACGACGACCGGCACCCTGACCGCAGCCGCTCACTGAGAACGATGACCATGAAGTTTGTTGACCATCATCCCCACGAGCCATGGCACCGAGTCGTCGGCGAGGACGGCCCCAAGCCCGATCCTGATCCGGCTTCCAATCTGCTTTTGACCCTCGAGCAATGGCATGCCGTGCGCGATCACTGGCCGGCCGGCCTGGCGACCGCCGTCGAAGTGCCCAATGACTATGCGATCGAAGACCTGGCCGGCGACCTGCCCCGTCTAGCGATGATCGTGCTGAAGTTCCCGAAGTGGGTGGACGGCCGCGCCTACAGCCAAGCCCATCTGCTGCGCTCGCGCTACCGCTACGCCGGCGAAGTTCGCGCCACTGGCGAGGTGCTGGTCGACATGCTGCCGCTGCTGGCCCGTACAGGCTTCGACGCGGTACAGCTGCGCGCCGGCGAGAGCGTCGAGGCGGCCAAACGGGCGCTGAGCTTCTTCCCGGCCCACTACCAGGGCGACGTCAGCTTCACCAAGCCGGCCTTCGCCCGGGGCTGACCATGAGCGGTGAAATCTCCTCTCTGTCCCCTGCGGCCAGCGCCTCGGCCATCGCCCTGTATGCCCGCCAGACGGCTGGCTTTGAGGACCGCCTGGCCAGGACGGTGGCGATACTGAAGCAGGCCCATGCCGACCATGGCGACGGCCTGATCCAGTCGACCAGCCTGGGCGCCGAAGACATGGTGATCACTGACCTGATCGCCCGCCATGCGCTGCCGATCTGCATCGCCACCTTGAACACTGGCCAGCTTCATGACGAGACCCTGGCGTTGATCCCTGCTATCGAGGACCGCTATGCACTAAAGGTCGAGATCTTCAGTCCGGTGCACGAGGCGGTGATCCATTTTGTCAACAGCAACGGCGAACGCGCGATGTACGAGAGCCTGGCTCTGCGCAAGACCTGCTGCGGCATCCGCAAGCTGGAGCCACTGGGTCGCATGTTGGCCGGCCGAACGGCCTGGATAACAGGTCTGCGCCGCGAGCAGAGCAGCAACCGCGCCGAGGTGCCGTTCGCCGAGCCAGATGGCCAGGGCCGGACCAAGCTCAATGTGCTGGCCGAATGGAGCTGGGCAGATGTTTGGCATTACATCGCCACCCGCGATGTGCCCTTCAACGCCCTGCATGACCAGTTCATGCCCAGCATCGGCTGCGCGCCCTGCACCCGCGCAATCTCGGTAGGGGAGGACTTCCGCTCGGGTCGCTGGTGGTGGGAGGATGAGAACGCCAAAGAGTGCGGCTTGCACAAGGCCCACAGCAATGAAGAACTGAAGTCAGGAGCCCAGGCATGAATGCCCCGATCAATCTGCAACAGCTGGCCGCCACGGTGGACCAGCGCCATCTCGACCATCTGGAAGAAGAAGCCATCTTCATCCTGCGCGAGGTGGCGGCTGCCTTCGAGCGTCCAGCCCTGCTGTTCTCCGGCGGCAAGGACTCCTGCGTCGTGCTGCGACTGGCCGAGAAGGCCTTCAAGCAACGTGTGGCGGGCAACGAGTTCAAGGGCAAGCTGCCCTTCCCGCTGGTCCATGTGGACACCGGCCACAATTTCCCCGAAGTGATCGAGTTCCGCGACCGCCGCGCTCGCGAGATGGGCGAACGCCTGATCGTCGCGCACATGGACGAGTCGATCAAAAAGGGCACGGTCCGCCTGGCCCATCCGCTGGAGTCGCGCAATGGCCACCAGACCGTGACCCTACTGGAAGCCATCGAGGAGCATCGCTTCGATGTTCTGATCGGCGGCGCCCGCCGCGACGAGGAAAAGGCGCGCGCCAAGGAGCGCATCTTCAGCCACCGCGACAGCTTCGGCCAGTGGCAGCCAAAGGAGCAGCGCCCCGAGCTGTGGAGCCTGTTCAACACGCGCATCCGCCCCGGCGAGCACTTCCGCGCCTTTCCGATCAGCAACTGGACCGAGCTCGATGTGTGGCTCTACCTGGCGCGCGAGAACATCCCGCTGCCGGGCCTGTACTACGCGCACCAGCGCCAGGTGATACGCCGCAAAGGCCTCTTGGTACCACTGACCGAGGTCACGCCGCCCGACGCCGGCGAGCAGGTCGAGACCGCGACCGTGCGGTTTCGCACCGTCGGCGACATGACCTGCACCTGCCCGGTCGAGAGCGACGCGGCCAGCGCCACCGACATCGTTGCCGAGACGCTGACCGTCACGGTCAGCGAGCGCGGTGCGACCCGCATGGACGACCGCACATCCGAGGCCTCGATGGAGCGCCGCAAGAAGGAAGGGTATTTCTGATCATGAGCGCCGTTTTGAATCCGCTGGTCCACGAACAGGATGTGGACACCCATCACCGCGCGCTGCGCTTCCTGACCGCTGGCAGCGTCGATGACGGCAAGAGCACTTTGATCGGCCGCCTGCTGTTCGACAGTCGTGCCATCCTGGCCGACCAGCTCGACACGCTGCAAAAGCGCGCCGCCGGTGCCCCCATCGATCTGAGCTTGCTGACCGACGGCCTGGAAGCCGAGCGCGAACAGGGCATCACAATTGATGTGGCCTATCGCTACTTTGCGACCAGGACGCGCAAGTTCATCATTGCCGACGCGCCCGGCCATGAGCAATACACCCGCAATATGGTCACCGCCGCAGCCGGCTCAGACGCTGCCGTCGTGCTGGTTGACATCACCAAGCTCGATGTCAGCCAGGCCGAGGTGCAGCTGCTGCCGCAGACCCGTCGCCACAGCCTGCTGGCCCATTTGCTGCGCGTGCCGAGCATCGTGTTCGCTATCAACAAGATCGATGCGGCCGAAGATCCGGGCGCCGCGTTCGCCACTGTCAGCAAGGCCTTGCACGCCTTCGCCGCCCAGGCTGGGATCGAAGTCACGGCCATCGTACCGGTCTCCGCGCTGCGCGGCGACAACGTGACCCAGCCACTGGACGCAGCCTGGTACGACGGCCCCTCGCTCTTGCAGGTGCTCGAAGGCCTGCCGGCCGTGCAGGAGAAGGTCGAGGGTCAGCTCCTGATCCCGGTGCAGTACGTGGCGCGTGAGGGTGAAGGCACCGGCAACCAGCCGCGCACGTTGTGGGGCCGCATCGCCCATGGCCAGGTCAAGGCCGGCGACACGGTGCAGATTCTGCCCAGCGGTGAGACGGCGGTCGTCGCCGAAGTGCGCCGAGCCGGCGAGACCGTGGCCCACAGCGTGGCCGGCGAGTCGGCCGGCGTCGTGCTGGACCGCCAACTCGACGTCAGCCGCGGCGACTGGATCGTCACGCCGGGTTCAGCCACCCCGGTGCAGAGCTTCGAGGCGACCTTGGCCTGGCTGGACACCGAGCCCGCGCAGATCGGCCGCAAGTACTGGGTGCGGCACGGCAACCGCTGGGTTCAGGCCCGCATCAGCGCGATCGAGCACAAGCTCGACGTCAACAGTCTGGCCGAGACCCAAGCCCATGAGCTGGCGGTCAACGAGATCGGCCATGTGCGCATCGAGGTGCAGCAGGCCCTGCCGGTCGAGCCCTATGCCAACAACCGCGTCGGCGGCGCGCTGATCGTGGTCGACCCGACGAGCAACCGCACCAGCGGCGCGCTGCTGGTGCGCTGATCATGGCTGCCGGCAAGGTCATCTTCGTCAGCGCCGGCCCAGGCGCGGCAGATCTCATCACGCTGCGCGGCGCACGTGCGCTCGCAGCCGCCGATGTCGTGCTGTTCGACGCCTTGACCGACCCGACGCTGCGCGAACTTGCACCCCAAGCCCGCTGGCTGGACGTCGGCAAGCGCGGATTCACCAACAGCACAGCGCAGACGGCGATCAATGCGCTGCTCGTCAAGCAGGCGCTCAGCCATGCCGTGGTCGTGCGGCTCAAAGGCGGCGATGCCAGCATCTTCGGGCGGCTCGAAGAGGAGCTGCTGGCCCTTGGCCAGGCTGGCATCGCCTGCGAAGTCGTGCCCGGCGTCACCGCCGCGCTGGCCGCCGCCGCCCATACCCAGCGCCCGCTGACCCGTCGCGGTCAGGGCCGCAGCGTCAGCCTGACGACCGCGATGACGCAGGAGGGCGCTCTGCGCGCACTCCGGTCGGCCGATACCGAGGTCTTCTATATGGCCGGGCGCCAGCTCGCCGCGCTGTCGCGCAAGCTGGTCGAGGCCGGCTGGCCGGTGGACACGCCATGCAGCGTCGTCTCACGTGCCGGCTGCGCCGACGCGCTGGCCAGCGAGCACCCAGTGTCAGGTCTTGCGGCCGCCGCCTTGCTGCACAACGGCCGGCCGACCGTCGTCACCGTGGGCGCCGGCGCCCGGGTGGTGGTGAAAACCGTACCCAAAGCCCCTGAGCTTGAGCGGCAACAAAGCCGGGCCAAGACCCTCAGTGATTAAAATCAGCCTCCTGCCACCGCCGGGCCGTCCAGGTCCGACCGGCACCTGGCCCTAAAAAACCCGAGTTTTCCCATGACACACGTCGTTACCGAAGCCTGCATCCGCTGCAAATACACCGATTGCGTGGATGTCTGCCCCGTCGATTGCTTCCGCGAAGGCCCGAACTTCCTGACCATCGACCCCGATGAGTGCATCGACTGCGCCGTGTGCATCCCGGAGTGCCCGGTCAATGCCATCTTGCCGGAGGAAGATGTACCGGGCAATCAGCAGCACATGATCAAGATCAACGCCGATCTGGCCAAGAGCTGGCCCAGTATCACCAAGCGCAAGCCGGCACTGCCTGATGCCGATGACTGGAAGGATCGCACGGACAAGCTGTCCGAGCTGATTCGCTGAGCCCCTGCACCCTCACGCCGCCGTGACTACAGCGCTGCCCGTGATCGAAACCGATGCCGTCATCGTCGGTGCTGGCCCGGTGGGCCTGTTCCAGGTCTTCGAGCTAGGCCTGCTGGAGATCAAGGCACACATCGTCGACTCGCTGGCCTATCCGGGCGGCCAGTGCATCGAGCTTTACCCCGACAAGCCCATCTATGACATTCCGGCCGTGCCGGTGTGCACCGGCAAGGAGCTGACGGACAGCCTGCTCAAGCAAATCGAGCCTTTCGGTGCGACCTTCCATCTGGGCCAGGAGGTCACGGTGGTACAGAAGCAGGAGGACGGTCGCTTCTTCGTCGCGACTGCCAAGGGGACGCAGTTCCTAACCAAAACCCTCTTCATCGCCGGCGGCGTTGGCAGTTTCCAGCCCCGCACACTGAAGGTCGAGGGCGCCGAGGCCTTCGAGGGCTCGCAGCTGCACTACCGCGTGCGCGGGCCGGAGCAGTTTGCCGGCAAGAATCTGCTGGTCGTAGGCGGCGGTGATTCGGCGCTGGACTGGGCACTGAATTTTTGCGCCGGCAATGCCGACGGCAACCCGCACAAGGCCGAGAGCGTGATCCTCGTGCATCGCCGCGACGGCTTCAAAGCCGCGCCGGCCAGCGTGGCTAAGATGCGCGCGCTGTGCGAGGCCCAGGAGATGCAGTTCCTCGTCGGCCAGGTGAGCGGCCTGGTTGAAGAAGGCGGAGCGCTGACCGGTGCCCGGGTCACCGGGGCCGATGGCGTCACGCGCATCGTGCCCTGCGACCAGGTGCTGACCTTCTTCGGTCTGAGCCCCAAGCTCGGCCCGATCGCCGAATGGGGCCTGGCGCTGGAGCGCAAGCAGATCGTCGTCGACACCGAGAAGTTCGAGACCAGCGTTGCGGGCATCTTCGCGGTCGGCGATGTCAACACCTATCCGGGCAAGAAGAAGCTGATCCTGTCGGGCTTTCACGAGGCCGCGCTGGCAGCCTTCGGCGCCGCGCCCTATGTGTTCCCCGACAAGCGAATCCATCTGCAGTACACGACCACCAGCCCGAAGCTGCACAAGGTGCTCGGGGTCGAATCCCCCGTGTTCGACTGAAAACGCGACGCCGCTACAATACGGCCACGCTCCAAAGCAACGCTCTGGGGCTATTCGCTAGGGGTGTTGGTTCATCAGATGAGCCGACTGAGAAAGTCCCTTTGAACCTGATTGAGGTAATCCTCGCGCAGGGAAGCACGCCAAAGCCACCGTCAAGCACTGCCCCTTTCTCCTGTTGACGTGCGCGCTTTCGCGACGCCGACCTGCCATCGCTTGCAGTCCCGATGGCACATCAACATCTGACCCTTTTGGCCGCCGCGCTGCTGTGCAGCACGCTGGCTCATGCCCAACAACAGGCCCTGCCCGCCGTCTCGGTCAGCGGCCGCTCGGCCGACACGCCCGTCAGCATCGGCGGCTTCGGCGACATGCCAATCGCCAAGCTGCCGATCCAGGCCACCTTGCTGGGCAGCGAGCGTCTACTGGATCTCGGCCTGAGCTCGCTGGCAGGCATCACGGCGCTGGACGCCAGCATCGGCGACGCCTACAACTCGCAGGGCTATGTGTCCTATCTGAAGATCCGCGGCTTCGATCTCGACAACCGCTTCAACTACCGACGCGACGGCCTGCCCATCAATGCCGAGACCGCGCTGAGCCTGTCCAACAAGAGCAGCATCGAGGTGCTCAAGGGCAGCTCCGGCATCCAGGCCGGCACCAGCGCGCCCGGAGGGCTGGTGAACCTAGTCGTCAAGCGCCCCACCGCCGCACCGCTGAGCAGCCTGCTGCTGAGTGTCAGCGAGCGCGGCTCGGTCGAGGCCGGCGTCGACCTAAGCCGACGCTTCGGCGAGGCTCAGGTCTTCGGCCTGCGGCTCAATGCCACGGCAGCCGAGCTACGTCCGCAGTTGCGTGATGCCAAGGGCGAGCGCCGAGCCTTCGCGCTGGCGGGCGACTGGCGCGTCGCGCCGGACACCCTGCTGGAGGCCGAGTTCGAATGGAACCGTCAGAGCCAGCCCAGCCAGGCTGGCTTCAGCCTGCTCGGCGAGCGCTTGCCCGATGCGAAGTCCATAGACCCACGCATCAATCTGAACAACCAGGACTGGAGTCAGCCGGTGGTGTTCGACAACAGCCACGCGTCGCTGCGGCTGCAACAGCGCCTGAATGCGGACTGGAAAGCGCATGCCCATCTGGGGCTGCAGCGGCTCAAGACCGATGACCGGCTGGCCTATGCATCGGGCAAGTACGACCCGCTGACTTACGCCTGCGCGCCCTGCGACCGCTATGCCGAGGACGGCAGCTTCTCGGTGTGGGACTTCCGCAGCGACAACGAGCGCCGCGACAGCGACGCGCTGGACCTGTCGCTGGCAGGCCGTTTCACTGCCGCGGGTCTGCGCCATGAGCTGAGCACAGGGCTGCTGTTGAGCCGCTTCGAGAGCCGCTTTCAACGCCAGGCCTACAACCTCGTCGGCGTGGGCACGATAGACGGCAAGACCCAGGTCGGCGCCGACCCCAGCCTGACCGACGAGAACACCAACCGCGACGAGCGCAGCCGCGAGTTTTATCTGCGCGACACGATCCAGCTCGGCGCCCAATGGCAGGCTTGGCTGGGTCTGCGCCACACACGCCTGACGCGCGACAGCGCGCGCACCGATGGCTCGCGCCCCACCCACTACAGCCAGAGCTTCACCACGCCCTGGCTGGGCCTGAGCTATGCGCTTTCCAGCCAACACATGGTCTATGCCAGTTGGGGTGAAGGCGTCGAGTCCGAGGTCACGCCCAACCGCAGCCGCTACACCAATGCCGGCCAGGCCCTGCCCGCGTTGAAGAGCGAGCAGTTCGAGATCGGCTTCAAGGCCGGCAGCAACTCCGTGGATTGGGGCATCAATGTCTTCGACACCCAGCGCCCGGCCTGGCGTGACGTCGGCACATGCGACGACGACAACAGCTGCACGCGCGTTGCCGATGGCGACGCCCGGCATCGCGGCGTCGAGGCGCAAGCCGACTTGAAGTGGCGCGGAGGCGGCCTGCTCGCCAGCGCGATGAAGTTGCGTGCGCGTCGCCAGGGCAGCGCCGACATCAGCCTCAACAGCCTGAAGCCAGCCAATGTGGCCGAGAGCTCGCTGAAGCTGCAAGCGCGGCAGAACGTCGGCCTGCCCGGGCTGCAGTTGCAAGCCGGCCTGGTGTACGAGGGCGCGCGCGCCGTGCTGCCCGACAACAGCCTCAGCATCCCGAGCTGGACCCGTTTGGATCTGGGTGCGCGCTACGAGCAAAGCGTGGGCAATCAGCTGCTGATCTGGCGAGTCGGCGTCGACAACGCCGCCAATCACCGAGCCTGGAAGGAGTCCCCCTTCCAATACGGCCATGTGTATTTGTACCCACTCGCTCCCCGCACCTGGCGCGCAAGTTTGGAACTGAGCTTGTAATGCTCGAAAAATCCGGTCTATAATGCAAGGCTCTGTTCCTCGATAGCTCAGTCGGTAGAGCGCCGGACTGTTAATCCGTAGGTCCCTGGTTCGAGCCCAGGTCGAGGAGCCAGATTTTCATTGGCAGTGGTACGGATCCGCTGTCGCAAACAAAAGCAAAAGTACATACCGAACAATTCCTCGATAGCTCAGTCGGTAGAGCGCCGGACTGTTAATCCGTAGGTCCCTGGTTCGAGCCCAGGTCGAGGAGCCAAATATTGAAGCCCTGCATGTGAAAGCGTGTGGGGCTTTTTTCTTGCCCGCTCTTTTTTTTGATCCGCCCCGCCATGAAGCCACTTATTCGACTCTTCTTCAGAACCCTGCGCATCCTGCTCGGCCCGGTCATGTTGCTCAAGGAGCGCCTGTCCCGCCCGGCGGCCTTGCAGCGGCCCGCCGAGCAACAGGCCGACGTTGATCGCCAGTGCGCTGGCCTGGCTCTCTATCAGTTCACGACCTGCCCCTTCTGCATCAAGGTCCGCCAGGAGATGCATCGCCTGGCCCTGCCAATCAAGCGCCTGGACGCCCAACACGAAGCCGAGCATCGCATCGCCCTGCAGCAAGGCTCCGGAGCGAGCAAGGTGCCGTGCCTGAAGATCACCGACGCCAGCGGTACCGTGCAATGGCTGAGCGAATCCGGCGCCATCATTGCCTATCTGCGCGGGAGGTTCGCGGCATGAGCGCCCTGCCGAACTGCCCCAAGTGCAACTCCGAGCTGACCTACGAGGACGGCGGCCAGTTCATCTGCCCCGAGTGCGGCCATGAGTGGTCGGCCAGCGAATCTGCCGCCGCCACCGACGATGGCCCACGGGTGATCCGCGATGCCAACGGGAACGAGCTGAAGGACGGCGACACTGTCACCGTGATCAAGGACCTGAAGATCAAGGGCTCGTCCCTGGTGGTCAAGGTCGGCACCAAGGTCAGGAACATCCGCCTGACCGACGGCGATCACGACATCGATTGCAAGATCGACGGCATAGGGGCGATGGGATTGAAGTCGGAGTTCGTCAAGAAGGCCTGAGCGCAGGCACCATCGATGAGCACCCATACTCTTGAGCATCTGCGCTCCGGCACCCTCGCCGGCTCGCGCCGGCTGGCGCTGCGCGACGGCCTCGGCGAATTTCCCCGTGAGATCTTCGATTTGGCCGAGACGCTGGAAGTGCTCGATCTGTCTGGCAACCGGCTGTCGAGCCTGCCCGACGACCTGCCCCGCCTGCACCGGCTGCGCATCATCTTCTGCTCGACCAACCGCTTCACTACGCTGCCCGCCGTGCTGGGTCGCTGCCCACAGCTGGAGATGGTGGGCTTCAAGAGCAACCAGATCTGCCGGGTGCCAGCCGAGGCCCTGCCTGAGCGGCTTCGCTGGCTGATCCTGACCGACAACGAGATCGAGGCCCTGCCCGCCGAGATCGGCCGCTGCGGTCGGCTGCAGAAACTGGCGCTGGCCGGCAATCGACTGCGCGCGCTGCCTGCCGCTATGGCTGCCTGCACGCGGCTCGAACTCTTGCGTATCTCGGCCAACCGGTTGGCAGCCCTGCCAGGCTGGCTGCTCACACTGCCCAGGCTCAGCTGGCTGGCCTATGCCGGCAATCCTTTTTGCGAGGCCCGGAGAACCCAGGAACAGGCCACGTTGGCGCAGGCACCGCTGGCCACGATACCCTGGCGCGAACTGCGCCTGCAAGAGCAACTCGGCGAGGGCGCCTCGGGCGTGATCCATCGCGCCGAGCGACTCGACTGCGGCACGCCAGTTGCCGTCAAGATCTTCAAGGGGGAGGTCACCAGTGACGGGCTGCCGCGCAGCGAAATGGCGGCGGCATTGCTAGCCGGCGACCATCCGAACCTTATTCCGCTGCTGGGTCGCCTCAGCGGCCATCCAGCCCAGGCCCAGGGCCTGGTGATGCAGCTGATCACGCCCGAATTCCGCAGCTTGGCCCAGCCGCCCAGCCTGGACTCCTGCACGCGCGACGTCTACCCGGACGGCAGCCGCTTCGAGCTTGGCAGTGCGCTTGCGCTGGCCCAGGGCATCGCCTCGGCGGCGCGCCAGTTGCACCAGCGCGGTGTCAGCCATGGCGATTTGTATGGCCACAACATCCTGCACGACGGCCGGGCTCAGGCCTACCTGGGCGACTTCGGCGCGGCCTCGCTGTTCGACCCCGACGACAGGCAGACAGCCCTTGCCTTGCAACGATTGGAAGTGCGCGCCTTCGGCTGCCTGCTCGAAGAGCTGCTGGCCCACATCGAACCCACGGCGGCGACTCAAGCGCGACTGGACTCGCTGGATGCGCTTAGCAGAGCCTGCCTGAGCGAGGCCGTGGCGAGCCGACCGCTGTTCGCGGAGCTCGAGGCAGCGCTGCGCTAAGCGAATCCGGTCCGAGCGCCTTGTGCTTATGCCCCATGGTGCGCGTCCCCAGCTGTGACCAACTCAACCCATCACGTCCGCAACCGATCCCGACCGTACGCCGCAGCCTGAGGCGCCACCGGACCTCGAAGCCTGCTGCGGACCGGGCCTCGGACCTGACCCTTGCGGCGATAGCGGCCCCGAAGCAAGGCGACCCGGTGCTCCGTGCTCCCATCAGTGGCTTGCTCGCTCGGAGCTCACGGACATGTTCGATGACACGCATACCGGCGGCGGCGCTCATCAAACCGGTCTATGCGGACTTCTGCTGCGTCGGTTTCATGTCTTCAAGCCCTGGACCCATTTCCGGTTGAGGCGCACCTATCTGCCAGGCTGGGATCCGCAGTGCTGCTGGCGAGCCAGGCCGCCGAGGGCGAGCTGATAGACCCCGAGGACTTGGCGACGTACGAGTAGAGCGAAATGGGCTGATATGGGCGCGGGTCAATTGCATCAGATGGTTGTCCCGAGGTCGGAACGCGCTCGCGAAGCACCATGTCGAGAAGCTGGCCGCCGAACTCGGCAAGCGGCGCGGCGCAACAACTGAAACCGCGGCGACGCTGCAGACGAAGCAGCGCTGATACCGAAGCGGCTCAGAGTTCGGTTCACCGTCAAACTCTGAGACGTCCGATGCAATCCTTCACTTCTAGATGCGCGCTCGCGCTAGCCGCCACGCTCGCCGCAGGCACGGTCGGCGCCACCGCAGGTGACGCACAACTTGCCCGCCTGGCCGTCTGCGCCGACTCCTGGTACGAATGGAACCAACAGGACCCGCAGCGCATGCGCGGCTTCGCCCAGGCCTTCCAGGCTCGCTTTACCCAAGTGCCCAAGGAGCCGGCCTTCGACCCGAAAGCGCCGCTCACTGTCATGGGACTGCCGGTGCTGCAGGCCTTCCCCGGCAGCGTCGGCATGGGCCTGGGCTTCTCGTTGAGCGTGCGCGCCGGCTTTGCCGAGGCGCGCCAGGCAATGGAGAAGCAGCTGGGCCGGGCCATGCAGTGCGAGCGCAGCGACGGCGCGATGGCCTGCGAGCTCAAGCTCGGCGAGAAGAAGACTGCGATGCTGATTGCGCCGCTGCAAGCCAGCGACCGTCAGCCGACGCTGCTGGGCTGCTATTACTTCTATCAGCCCTGAGTAGCCCTCGCCGGATCGGCCGTCAGGGCCGCGCCAGCGCCTCGACGGGGTCAAGTCTTGCTGCGCTCCGTGCCGGCAGGAAGCCGAAAACCACGCCGATCAGGGTCGAGACCGCGAAGGCGCCGATGATCGCGCTGCTGGAGAACACCATGCGGAAATCCTTGACGAAGTGGTCGAACAGCGCGCCTGTGCCAAGCGCCAGCGCCACGCCCATCGCGCCGCCGAGCACGCAGACCAGCACTGCCTCGATCAGGAACTGACGCAGGATGTCGCCCTGCCGCGCGCCCACCGCCATGCGCACGCCGATCTCCTGGGTGCGCTCGGTCACCGAGACCAGCATGATGTTCATCACGCCGATGCCACCCACCAGCAGCGAGATCAAGGCGATCGACGAAATCAGCAGCGTGATGGTCTGCGTGGTCTGCTCGATGGTCTGGCGGATGCTGTCGGTGTTCATCAGGAAGAAGTCTTCCTTGCCGTGGCGCTGGCTCAGCAGCCGGGTGATGCCCTGCTCGGCCACATTGCTGGCCACCGTATCGCTGACCCGCACCGTGATGCTGCGCAGATAGTCCTGACCGGTCATGCGGCTCATCGCGGTGGTGTAGGGCAACCAGACATTGAGCGCATCAGCGTTGCCGAAAGCGCTGCTCTTCTTCTCGGTAACACCGACGATGCGCAGCGGCACGCTGCCCAGCAGGATCACCTCGCCCAACGCAGGTTCGCCATTGGGGAACAAGGTTTTGCGCGCGTTGTCGTCGATCACCGCCTCCTGGGCCTGCAGGCGCACCGCGTCCGAGTCAAATGCCTGGCCGGCCGCGAAGCTGTAGCCGCGTACGCGGAAGAACTGCTCGCCGACCCCGCTGATGCTGGCCGAGACATCGACGTTGCGGTAGCGCAGGCCGGCATTGACGCTGACGGTGGGCGTCACGCTGTCCACATAGCCGAGCTGGGCCAACGCCTGGGCGTCGCCCGAGCGCAGCGTGCGGATAGCGCCGGCACGCCGGTCGCCGAAGCCGCTGCCGGGCATGATGTCGATAGTGTTGGTGCCCATCGCGCTGATGTCGGACAAGATGCGCTGACGCGAGCCCTCGCCCAGCGCTACGACCGACACCACCGAGGCGATACCGATGATGATGCCTAGCATCGTCAACAGGGTGCGCAGTCGGTGGTTGACCATCGCACGCAAGGCCATGCGCGTGGCCTCGCCGATGCGGCCGACCAAGGCGCCCAGGGCGCTGCCCGGCTTGGCAAGCGCCTCGCGCTGCAGCCTTGCCGGCGCTGGCGCGTCTGCTTTACGCCGGTCGGCCACGATCTCGCCGTCGCTGATCTCGATGACGCGCTGCGCATGGGCGGCCACCTGGGCATCGTGGGTCACCAGGATGATGGTGTGGCCGTCGGCATGCAGTTCCTCCAGGATCTTCATGACCTCCTGGCCGCTGGCTCGGTCCAGCGCGCCGGTAGGCTCGTCGGCCAGGATCACATCGCCGCCGTTCATCAGCGCCCGCGCGATCGAGACACGCTGCTGCTGGCCGCCCGAGAGCTGGCCGGGCCGGTGCTGGGTTCGCTCGGCCAGGCCCAGCCGGGCCAGCAGGCGCTGGGCGCGCTCATGGCGCTGTGCTGCGGCGGTGCCAGCGTAGATGGACGGGATCTCGACGTTGCCGACCGCGCTGAGATCGCCCAGCAGCTGGTAGCGCTGGAAGATGAAGCCGAAATGCTCGCGGCGCAGCCGTGCCAGCGCGTCGGGCGCCATTTCGCCGGTCTCCTGGCCGGCCACCTTGTAGCTGCCGCGAGTCGGCCGGTCAAGGCAGCCGAGGATATTCATCAAGGTGGATTTGCCCGAGCCCGAGGGGCCCATGATGGCCACCATTTCGCCGGCCTCAATCGCAAGATCGACATTGCGCAAAACCGCGACGACGCCATCGCCGGCCGGGAATTCGCGCGTCAGTCCGCGCACCTCCAGAAGCGCTGTGCTCATGCTCAGAACATCCGCACGCCGCGCGAGCGCGGCACCGCCGAGGCGCCGGCCCCACCGGCCTCGCTAGTGATGACCTGCTCGCCGGCCTTCAGCCCGTCAAGCACCTGGGCCTGCACACGGTTGTTCAGGCCGATGCGCACCGTCTTCTCGACGACTTTGCCCTCGCTCTCCAGCACCTTTACGCGGTAGCTGCCGTCGCGCGCGCGTTGACCGAGCGCCGCGCTGGGCAGGGTCAGGACTTGCTGGGCCCGGGCCAGCACGATGGTGGTCTGGGCCGTCATGTTGATGCGCAGTCTGCCCTCGGGGTTGGGCACGTCGAAGATGCCGTTGTAGTAGATCGCGCTGGTGGTGCTGGTGGAGGCCGAACTGGTGGCGCCGGTTTCGCTGGCAAGGGTCGTCGGCCCCGGCTCGACGGCGCGCAGCTTGACCTCGATGCGCCGGTCCGGCTCGCCTAGCAGGCTGAAGTACACCGGCATACCGGGCTTGACCTTGGGTACATCGGCCTCGGAGATCTGGGCCTTGACCGTCATGGTGTCAAGTCTTGCTAGCTTGATGATGGTGGGGGCCGACTGGTTGGCATTGACCGTCTGGCCCTGCTCGGTGACCACGGCGACGACCACCCCATCCATAGGCGCGGTCACCCGGGTGTAGCCCAGATTGACCTTGGCCGTGTCCTCGGCCACGCGGGCCTGGGCGATCTGGGCCTGCTGGGCGGCGATCTCGGCCGTGGTGGTGCTCAAGGTTGCCTCGGCCGCCTCCAGGTCGGCGCGGGTGCCGGCATCGATGGCCACCAGCTCGCGCAGCCGCGCGGCCGCCAGCGTGGCCTGCTTCAAGGCGGCCTGACGTGCGGCCAGCTGGGCCTGCGCGCTTTGCAGCGCGGCCTGTGCATTGCGCAGATTGTTCTGCTGAGTCAGCGCATCGATCTCGGCGATCAGCTGGCCCTGCTTGACGGTATCGCCCAGGGCCACATGCAGACGCTTGACCTCGCCGGTCACCTGCGCACCAACACTGACCAGCTTGTAGGCGCCGATGGTGCCGGTGGCCAGCACGCTGTCCTCGATATCGGCCAGGGCCACTGCGGCGGTGGCCACCTGGGGCGGCGGCGCGGGCGTGAAAAAGAAGTGCTTGATCGCCCAGCCAGCCACGGCCAACGCGGCCGCGATGGCGAGCAGGCGCCAGGGTTTCATCAGAGTTTTCACAGTCATGTCAGTTCTCATCTTTCCAACCTCCGCCCAGCACCTTGTAGAGGGTGATGCGGTTGCTCTGTTCGGCGAGTCGCAAGGCGATAAGCGCCTGCTGCGACGAGTACAGCGAACGCTGAGCATCAAGCACTTCCAGTTGGGTCGTGCTGCCGGCACGGAACTGCGCCTCGGCCAGGCGCAGCTGGCGCTCAGCGCCGGCATTCAGCGAGGTTTGTGCGGCCAGGCGCTCGCCCAAAGTTGCGCGCACCGCCAGCGCATCGGCGACCTCGCGGAAGGCGGTCTGCACCGACTTGTCGTACTCGGCCAGCGCGACCTGGCGGTTGAGTTCTGCCACCTGCACCGCGGTGCGGCTGGCGCCGCCGTCAAAGATGGGCAGGGACAGCGAGGGGCCGAAGCTCCAACTGCCGCTGCCCGACTTGAACAGACCTGAGAGTTCCCTGCTGGCACTACCAGCCGAGGCCGTCAGCGAGATGCGCGGAAAGCGTTCGGCGCGGGCGACGCCGATGTCGGAATGGCTGGCCTGCAACTGGTGCTCGGCGGCCCGCACATCTGGGCGGCGCTGCAGCACGCTTGACGGCACACCGGCCGGCAGTTCCACCAGCAGGCTGATCGCAGCGCCGCCCTCGTCACCGCGCGGCAACAGCTCGTCCGGCAGCGCAGCGCCAAGAAGCAGGTTCAGCGCATTGCGGTCCTGCTCAATCAGGGTAGCGTAGTTGGCGATGTCTACGCGTGCCGAATCGACGGCAGTCTGCGCCTGCGTCAGCGCCAGACCGGTGATAGCACCGAGCTCGTGCATGCGCTGGTTCAGCGCCAGACCGCGCTGGCGAGTCTCCAGCGTCTGCCGGGCCAGGCGCTGACGCTCCAAGTCGGCCGAGAGCGTCAGCCAAGCGTTAGCGACCTCAGCGACCAGGCTGATCTGCACGCTGCGGCGCGATTCGGCAGTGGCCAGATAGCTCTGCAGCGCCGACTCGCTGAGGTTCTTGACCCGGCCGAACAGGTCCAACTCGTAGCCGGCCAGGCTCAGGCTGGCCGACAGGCTGCTGCCATTGTCGGAGCGGCTGGCGCTGACGCCCGCATTCACAGTCGGCAGGCGGGCAGCGTCGGTGATGCGGTACTGGGCGCGGGCGCGCTCGACATTCAGCGCGGCCACGCGCAGATCGCGGTTGTTGGCCAACGCCAGCTCGACGCTGCGAAGTAGCCGCTGATCGTCGAAGAAGGTCCGCCAGCTCAGTTCGGCGGCGTCCTTTGCCGGGGCTTGAACCGGACTCTGGCGAGAGGCCGGCACCGCAAGGTCAGGTCTTGTGTACGTCGGCGCCAGGTTGGCGCAGCCCACCAGCGCGGACAGCGCGAGGATCGGCCATCGGGAACGGAACAATGCCATGCGGGAAGCCTTTGTAGAGACGTTCCCATCATGGCAGAGGCATGTACCAGCTTCTTGAAGGCCTTGTAAAGAAACCCGCCCGGCTCAGTCCGTTGCCCACAGCACGCTCAAAAGGGTCTGCAGCGTGGCCAGGACCTCGGCCGACAGCGCCGGTGCCGTCGTAGCAGTCGCACGTGCAATTACCAGGCCGCCGACCAGCGCCAAAAGGGTGCCGATCGCAGAGGCCCTGACGGCGGCATCGGGTACCGCGCCGTTTCGTCGGCACTGGCCCTGCGCTTGGCGCCGTTCGGCCTGATGGGGCCGTACGCTATGGTGCTGATGGACCGCTTAGGCCTGCGCGCAGTGATTGGCGAAGCCGCGGCACTGATCGACGCCGGCCTGATCCGGCCGCTACCTGACCCGCAGCGCTTCAAGCTGACCCAGGCACAGCAGGCGCATGAACTGGTGAGCGGCTCCGCACGAGGCAAGGTAGTGGTCGACATCGAATAGCAACGCCTTTCCTTTGCTTCTCGTCAAATCACCGTCACATAGCGCGGGCACAATACAAACCACTGAGACAAACAAAACCGGCTGCAGATTGGGCAGAGTTCTGGAACCCGTCACCAGCGTCATTCAGTAACACCGTCTTGCCACAATGGTGGCATGTCCGGAAGCCACGAGGGCCACACCGCAAGGTGGTGGCCCTTTGCTTATTGGGCTGGCCTCTTGGTCCGGCATAACGAGCTGGCGCTGTGGTTGCGCGCCCACGCCGGCGCTTGACGCTGGCTGCCCCAGCGCCGCACACTGCGCAGCTTCATCCACCCACACAGGAGTCCGCTATGGCTGCACATGATCTTGCCCTGCCGCTGTCGGCCGACATCCTCCTTGCGCTGGGTCTGCACTGCACGAACGCCTGACGTTCCGAGCGCCCCGCCGCTGGTGAGCGGCCGACAACACGACGACCTTCCCGCCCGATGCTGAATGCATCGGCCAGGATTTCCTTCGTTCGCCTGTTTGTCCCTCCATCACCATGCTAGACACCTCTGCTATCGAGGCCCTGCGTACGCTGGGCCTGAACCTGTCTTTTCTTCCCGGACTCGCCCAGCTCGACTGGAGCCAAGACGCCACGCTGTGGCGCATCACCGAGGTACAGCGCGACCAGCTGGGCCTGCAATCCGACCAGGGCGCCTGCCGGGCCCGCGCACTGCCGGCGCTGCAACAGGCGCTGTTCGCCGACTCGCGCCAGCTGGCCGTCGGCGACTGGGTGCTGGCGCGCCGCAACGCGCTGGGCGAGACCTGGGTCCATCAGTTGCTGCCTGCGCTTAACAGCCTGAGCCGCCGCGACCCGAACGGACAGCGCCAGGCCCTGGTCAGCAACGTCGACACCGCGCTGCTGGTCATGGGGCTGGACCATGACTTCAATCTGGCGCGGCTGGATCGCTATCTGGTGCTGGTGCGCGGCTCGGGCGTGCCAGCCGTCGTCGTGCTCAGCAAGGCCGATCTGTGCCGCGATGTAGCGGCGCGGGTGGCCGAGCTGCGCGAGCATCTGGCGCTGAGCCGCAATGCGGTGATGGAGGTGCTGGCCGTGGACGGCACGCAGGCCGGTACGCGCAAGCAGCTGGCCCCCTGGCTGGGCCTGGGCCAGACCCTGGTGCTGCTGGGCTCCAGCGGCGCCGGCAAGTCGACCCTGACCAACACGCTGTGCGATGCCGCGCTGCAGGACACCGGCGGCGTGCGCCAGGACGACAGCCGCGGCCGCCACACGACCACGGCGCGCAGCCTGCACCGAACAGCAGATGGCGCCTGCATCATCGACACGCCGGGCCTGCGCGGCCTGCAGCTCGATGCCAGCGCGGCCGAGCTGGACCAGGCCTTCGACGATGTGCTCAGCCTGGCCCGCAAGTGCCGCTTTCGCAACTGTACCCATGGCGACGAGCCTGGCTGCGCGGTGCGTGCCGCGCTGCCGCCGGCGCGGCTCAAGAGCTATCAGAAGCTGCAACGCGAGGCCGGGCGCGACAGCATGGGGCCGCTGGACAGGCGCGCCCGGCTCAATGAGTGGAAGGCCCGCGGGCGCGCCGCGCATGCGCAGATTCGCTCCAAACGGGGTGAGGGATGAACGGTGCGGCGCTCGCACGGCGAAGCCCGAACCGCGTGCGACACTGGCTTGACTCAGGAGATGCCCGCGATGAAGACAGATCTGCACAGCAAAGTCGATGCCATGTTTGCCGACCTGGCCGGTCGCGCGGTGCCAGGTCTTGCCGTCGGTGTACTGCACGGCGGCGAGGTGCTGCTCAACAAGGGCTACGGACTGGCCAGCCTGAGCCAGCTCACGCCGATCCGCGCCGACACGCGATTTCGCATCGCCTCGGTGTCCAAGCAGTTCACCGTGGCCGCGGCCTTGCTGCTGGAGCGGCGTGGCCTGCTGAGCCAGGACGACGATGTACAGGCCCATGTCCCCGAGCTGGCGGCTCTGCCAGAGCGCGTGACGGTAGGCCATCTGATGCGCAACACCAGCGGTCTGCCCGACATGCTGGAGCTGCTGCGCCTGGGCGGCGTCAATCTGGACCAGCGGGTCGACCGGGCCGGTCTACTGGCCGCGATGGCGCGCAACAGCCATCTGAACTTCGCGCCCGGCAGCCGCTTTCTCTACTGCAACAGCGGCTTCGCGCTGCTGGGCGAGATCGTCGAACGGATCTCGGGGCAGAGTCTGGATGCTTTGCTGCAGACCGAGTTCTTCGGCCCGCTGGGCATGGGCTCGACCCGCATGCTGGTCGAGAGCGACGTGCCGCTACCGGGACTGGCCTCGCCGTATCTTCCGGCCCCGGGCAGCGATGGCGGCTGGCGGCGAGCCCAGCACGGCTTTGAGCACGGCGGCGAAGGCGGTCTGGTCTCCAGCGTACCGGACCTGCTGCTGTGGGCCGCCCATCTACTGCAGCCGACACCGGGCGTGGCCGATATGGCCGATGCGCTGGGGGCTCGGGTTGCGCTGAACCAGGGCGCGGACTCGCCCTATGCCTATGGCCTGGAACACAGCCGCCTAGATGAGTTGGCGGCGCTGGGTCATGGCGGTCTGTGGCCCGGCTATCGCACCGAGTTTTTGCTGCTGCCCGAGGCAAATTTGGCGGTGGTCGTGATCAGCAATGACGGCGCGCAGAACCCCTACAAGATTGCCCGCGACATCGCCCGAGTGGTGCTGGACCGGCCAGCGCCGGTGCCGGCGTCCTACCCGGATGACGCAGCGGCCCTGGTCGGCAGCTGGCTGAATGCCGAGCAGGGCCAGTTCTTCGAGCTGAGCCTGCAGAGCGGGCGGCTGATGGCCCAGCAATGGGGCGCCAGCTTCGAGCTGCAGCCCGAGGCCGATGGCCGCTGGCTGCCGCTGCGCGGCGCCTATGAATTCGAACTGCAGGGTCTGCAACAGGACGGTCGCTTGAGGCTGGGCATAGGCGCCGGGCGCAGCGTCGACTGCCGACGCGTCACGAGCCGGGCGACGCTGCCGCCCAGGCTGGCCGGCGACTATTGGTGCGAGGACATCGCGACGCTGTGGCGCATCCAGGCGCACCCGCAAGGCCTACGTGTCTGGGTCGAGGGGCCTCAGATGAAGGTGCAGCAGGCCTGGACCCTGCACGGCCTGGACGACCAGCTGTGCGAGCTGCGCGGCGCCGGCTACTGGGCGCCCACCCATCTGCTGCTGCGCGCAGCGCAGGGCAGCGAGCAAACAGTCAGCCACTTGATCGTGGATAGCGCCCGCATCAAGGGTTTGCGATTCAAAAGACACAACGCTCTGTAAAGAAACTTAAACCCCTTGGCGGCCCGGCTGCCACCCGCTGCAGGCATGCGATGCTCGGCCCGCAATCCTGCGCTTCGAGACCCGCGCGCTCGCATCCATGCCGTCCAGCACCCCACGCCATCGTCCACCCTTTTACCCTCTGGCGCTGAGCCTCGCGCTGAGCCTGCTGCACTGGTCCTCTCAGGCCCAAGGCACGCCCGACACCGCCCCGGTTGCCAAGCCACCGTCTCCCGCCCCGCAGCGGCGACCGGCTCCGCAGCGCCCGCCAACGGCCAACCCCGAACAGCTAGATCGGGTTCAGATCCAGGGCGGCCCCAGCGACACGATGCAGCGCCGCGCCTCCACCGCCTCCAAGATCATCATCGGCCGCGAGGAGCTGGACCGCTTCGGTGACCCCAGCGTCGCCGACACGCTCAAGCGCCTGCCCGGTGTCACACTCGGCGGCCGTCCCGGACGCGGCGGCGGCGTGCGCATGCGAGGCATGGGCGGTGGCTACACGCAGATCCTGGTCAACGGCGAGCGCATGCCACCGAGCTTTTCGCTGGAGGAGCTGCCGCCGGACCAGATCGAGCGCATCGAGGTGATGCGCGCGCCCACAGCCGAGTACGGTGCCCGCGCGGTGGCCGGCACGATCAACATCGTGCTGCGCGAGGCCTTGCAGAAGAAGCTCAACGATGTGGCACTGGCGCTGGCCGGCGAACGCGGCGTCGTCAGCCCGCAGTTCTCCTGGACCCGCAACGACAAGCTCGACGACGAGGGCGGAGCCTACAGCCTCTCGGTCAATGCCGGCGAGAGCAAGCGGCGCGACGATGCCGACAGCCTGGTCACGACCCGCCGCCTCTCGGACGATCTGATCCTCAATGAGCAGCGCCACACCGGCCAGAGCGAAGACGATCGCCGCCGCGTCAATCTGAACGCCCGCATCCAATGGCGGCTCGCTGGTGGCGACCTGCTGACCCTGATGCCAATGATGGCGGCCGCCAAGGGAACAAGCAGCAGCCTGCGCCGGCAGGAGGCCAGCCAGGCCCAGCTCAACTACGACACCGCGCTGACCCGCAATGACAGCGACTTCAGCCTGCTGCGCTTGAACGGCACGCTGAATCGCAGGCTCGGCGAGGACACGCGGCTGGAGCTGCGAGGCGCCGTCGGCAGCGCGAGTATGGACAGCGAGAGCCTGCGCCGCGAATGGCTCAAGACCGATCCGCTGCCCGACCAGCTGGAGGCCAGCCGCAACCGAGACCGCTCCTGGAACCTGGGCGCCAAGCTCTCGCACCTTATGGCCGAGGAGCACAGCCTGGTGGCCGGCCTGGAGGCCGAGGGCAACCGCCGCAGCCAGACCCGGCGCAGCCTGATGGACGGCATGCGCGTGATGGCGTTGGAGGAGTTCGGCGACGAGTTCGAGGCTTCCAGCCTGCGCCTGGCCGCCTATGCGCAGGACGAGTGGAAGCACAACGCCAACTGGTCGGCCTATGCCGGCCTGCGCTGGGAGGGCATACGCACCGAGAGCGATGCGCGCAATTACAGCGTCAAGAACGACTCTTCGGTTTGGACCCCGCTGCTGCATGCGGTCTGGAAGCCCGACGAGAAGAGCCGTGACCAGGTTCGCATGAGCCTGACACGCAGTTACCGCAGCCCCGGCACCCAGGACCTGATCGCCCGCCCGGTGATCAACAGCCAGTTCCCCGGCGGCGCCAACGAGCCCAACTATGCCGACCGGGTCGGCAACCCCGATCTCAAGCCCGAGATGGCCACCGGCATCGACCTGGCGCTGGAGCGCTATCTGAGCAAGGGCGGTGTGCTCAGCGTCAGCGTGTTCGCGCGCCGCATCAAGGATCTGATACGCACGACGACCACACGGGAGGCCGTGTCCTGGTCCACCGAGCCGCGCTGGGTGGCCCGGCCGAGCAATATTGGCAAGGCCCTCACGCGCGGCATCGAGCTGGAGGCCAAGTTCCGGCTCGATGAGTTCATGGCCGAGGCTTTGCCCGTCTCGCTGCGCAGCAACATCAGCTTCTTCCGCTCCAAGGTCGACGGTATCCCCGGCCCGAACAACACGCTCGACCAACAGCCGCGGTACACAGCCAATCTGGGCGCCGACTACCGGCTGCGCAGCCTGCCGCTGACTCTGGGCGCAAGCGTCAACTGGGTGCCAGCCACGACCATCCAGCAGACCTTGATCCTGTCCAGCAGCGTACCGCGCCGCCAGGTCATCGACGCCTTCGCCTTGTGGAACATCAACCGCAGCACCGCGCTTCGCCTGTCCGGCGGCAATCTGGCGCCGCTGGACTACGACACCGGCAGCGTGATCACGACCGCCGATCAGTCCATCACGAGCGAGAACTACGGCCGCACCTTCATGAACTGGCAGCTGCGGCTGGAAATCAAGCTTTGACCAACGCGCCCTGAAGGCGGCGTGACCGAAGTCGCGGCGACGCTCAGGCACTTGCGCGGCGGCCGCGGGGCGAGAAGCGCACAACTTCTACAATCGATGCTCCTGCCCGTTTCCCCGCCTCTTCATGCTGGTTCGTCCGTCCTGCCTTGCCCGGTTTGCCTTGGCCCTGGTGCTGGTGGCATTCATGTCGCAGGTGCGGGCCGGCGACGCTCTGAGGCTGGATGACAGTCAGGCCGTGGTGCAGGCATGGTCGACGATCAGCCTGCTGTCAGACCCCAGCAAGACCCTGGGCGCGGCCGAGGCGCTGGCGCGGCTGGATCAGTTCCAAAAGCCCACCGGCCCGGCGTCCACGCTGGGCCTGCGTCGCGACGCCGTCTGGCTGCGCCTGCCGGTCGAGGTGCCAGCAGGCATCAGCGGACGCTGGGTGTTAGAGATCGACTACCCGGTGCTCAACCGCATCGATGTGCATGTGGTGAGCGAAGACGGCCGCCTGCTGCAACACGCGCGGCTGGGCAATCTGCAGCCCTATTCGCAGCGCCCTATCCTGAGTCGCTCCCATGCGCTGGGGCTGGATCTGGCGCCGGGCGCGCGCTATGAGGTGCTACTGCGGATCGAGACACTCGGCGCGATGATCGTGCCGATCAGCCTGAAACGCGCGCCCGCGTTCCATGAACACGCGATGGGCGAACAAATGCTGCAAGGCCTGCTGAACGGCCTGGGCCTGTGCCTGCTGCTCTACAGCCTGACGCAATGGCTGGCGCTGCGCGAGCCGCTGTTCGCCAAGTACGCACTGCTGATCAGCGGCAGCCTGATGTTCTCGCTGCTGCAGTTCGGCATCGGCGCGCAGTATGTCTGGACCGATATGGTCTGGATGGAGCTGCATGCGGGCGGCCTATCGGCACTGATGGCGGCCTGCGGCTCCTTCCTGTTCGTCGAGCAGGCCTTGGCTGGCCCGGACAGCCCCCGCTGGTTCTCGCGCGTGATGAAAGGCGGCGCAGCGCTGTGTGCGCTGGCGGCCCTGCTGTTCGCCCTCGACCTGATCGATGTACGTACGGTCACTGCGGTGATCGGCAGCCTGGGTCTGGCGCCGGCCTTGCTGGGCCTGCCCGGCGCCTGGCGGCGGATGCGCCGGGGCGATAGCGTCGGTGGCTACTTGCTACTCGCCTGGGCAGCGTACTTCGTCTGCACGGCCATCGCGGTGGCGGTGATCAAGGGTCACATCGGCGTGAATTTTTGGAGTATGCATGCCTTCCAGATCGGCGCAACGCTGGATATGCTGATCTTCATGCGCGTGCTGGGCTTGCGCACCGTGGCGATCAAGGCCGCCGCACGGCAGGCCGCGCATGAGCGCGATCTGCTGCATTCGCTGGCCCATACCGACGCGCTGACCGGCCTGGCAAACCGGCGCGGGCTGACGGCAGCGCTAAACCAGGCGCTGGCTGAGTGCGCGCCGACCCGCTTGGTGGCGGTATTCCTGATCGACCTCAATGGCTTCAAGCAAATCAATGACCAGCACGGTCATGAGGTGGGCGATCAGCTACTGATTGCCGTGGGTCAGCGCCTGCAAACCCTGCTGCACACCAGCGATCTGGTCGCACGGCTGGGTGGGGATGAGTTCGTTGTGATGTGCACGGGTCTACAGCACGCAGAGCAAGCCGAGCGTCTGGCCGAGCGTCTGAGCAGCGCCTTCGACACACCCTTCGATCTGCCCGAGCGGCTGCGCTGCAGCGTCGGCCTGACCCTGGGTCACACGCTGGCACCGCAGGATGGCACGGATGCCGCGACGCTGATCAAGCACGCCGATGCCGCGATGTACCGCGGCAAGTCGGCGCGGCATGGGGCGGCGACTGCGCCGCATCTGAGCACCTCGCCTCGAGGCTGCCCTTGAGGCCGCGTGGCTCTCCTCAGACGTGGCCGTCGCCGCCGCTGCCGCTGCCGATCGCCCGGGCTTACTTGCCGCTGGGCACCTTGCCCTCGACGCCCTGGATATAAAAGTTCACGCCCGACAGGAATTTGTCGTCAGCAACCTCGCCATCCTTCAGCACCGGCTTGCCGTCCTGGCCGGTGATCGGGCCCTTCCAGATCGAGAAGGAGCCGTCCTTTAGGCCGGCGCGGATGGTGTCGATCTGAGCCTTGACCTCGGCGGGCACGACCTCGTTGATTGAGACCATATCGATCGCGCCTTCCTTGACGCCCCACCAGGCATGCTTGCCGGGACCGGCCGTCCACTTGCCGTCCAGCGCCTCCCGTACCGAAGCGATGTAGTACGGCGCCCAGTTGATGATGGCCGAGCCAAGGTGGGCCTTGGGGCCGTAGGCCGTCATGTCCGAATCCCAGCCGAAGGCGAACTTGCCGTTCTTCTCCGCGGTCTGTAGCACGGCCGACGAGTCGGTGTTCTGCATCAGGACGTCGGCGCCGCCGTTGATCAGGCTTTGCGCGGCCTCGGTTTCCTTGGGCGGGTTGAACCACTCGTTGACCCAGACCACCTTGACCTTGATCTTCGGATTGGTCGACTGCGCGCCCAAGGTGAAGCTGTTGATATTACGGATGACCTCGGGGATAGGGATAGAGCCAACCACGCCCAGCGTGTTGCTCTTGGTCATCTTGCCGGCGATCACGCCGGCCATATAGGCGCCCTCGTAGGTGCGCGAGTCGTAGGTGCGCATGTTCTCGGCCTGCTTGTAGCCAGTGGCATGCTCGAATTTGACGTCCTTGGCATCGGGCGCGACCTTCATCATCGGCTCCATATAGCCGAAGGTGGTGCCGAAGATCAGCTTGTTGCCCTGGGTCACCATATCGCGGAACACGCGCTCGGCATCGGCCGACTCGGGCACCTTCTCGACATAGCTCGTGACGATCTTGTCGCCGAACTCGGCCTCGACCGCCTTACGGCCGTTGTCATGCGCAAAGGTCCACCCGCCATCGCCGACCGGGCCCACATAGGCGAACGCGATCTTCAGCGGCTCGGGCTTGGGTGCTGCGGTGGCCGAGGCCGGTTCGGAAGCCGCAGCCGGCGCGGCCGCCTCTTCTTTCTTGCCGCAGCCCACCAGGGCGGCGGTGGCGGCCAGCGAGGACCAGCCAGCCAGCTTCAATAGCTCGCGCTTGCTCTTCTTGATGCTCATTGCACTCTCCACAGTTGCATTGTTTCGGTCAGGAACCCGGGAAAAACGGCTTGCCCAGCGAGGCCGGCATATTGGCACGGATGAAGCTCGCGTTGCTGGAGATCAGCACCAGCACGACGATAGTGGACAGATAAGGCAGCATCGACAGGAACTGGCTGGCGATCTGCACACCCTGCCCCTGCAAATGGAACTGCAGCATCGTGACAAAGCCGAACAGATAAGCCCCTAGCAAGACACGCGCCGGGCGCCAGGTCGCGAAGGTCGTCAGCGCCAGCGCGATCCAGCCCTTGCCAGCCATCATGCCCTCCACCCACAGCGGGGTGTAGATCACCGAGACATAGGCGCCTGCAAGCCCGCACAGCGCGCCGCCGCCCATCACCGCAGCCAGTCGGATGCGCCGCACCGGGTAGCCCAGCGCATGGGCCGACTCGGGCGACTCGCCGACCGCGCGCAGCACCAGGCCCGCTCGCGAGCGGTAGAGGAACCAGGACAGGAACACCGTCAGCGCGATGGCCAGATAGACGACAGGATGCTGGCGGAACAGCGCCGGACCCAGCAGTGGAATATCGCTCAGCCAGGCCAGCGCGAAGCGCGGCCGCTCCAGCAATTTTTCCTGCACATAGCCAATGCCGACAAAGGCCGAGAAGCCGCTGCCGAACAGGCTCAGCGCCAGGCCGGCCGCGTATTGGTTGGTATTGAGCCAGATCACCAGCACGCCGAAGGTCCCGGCCATCAGCGCCCCCGCCCCCATGCCGGCCGCGAAGGCCAGCACGTCGCTGCCGGTGTGGACCGCGGTGGCGAAGCCGGCGATAGCCGCCACCAGCATCATCCCCTCGGCGCCGAGGTTGACGATGCCGGCCCGCTCGTTGATCAAGAGGCCCAGCGCGGCGATGGCCAGCAAGGTGCCGGCGTTCATCGCCGCAGCGACAAGCAGTGCGTAGCTTTCCATCGTCGTCAGGCCTTCAGACGCCAGCGCAGGCGGTAGTGGATCAAGGTGTCGCAGGCCAGCAGCGTGAACAGCAGCAGTCCCTGGAACACGCCGGTGATCGATTTGGGCAGGCCCATGCGCGACTGCGCGAGCTCGCCGCCGATATAGAACATGCTCATCAGGACGCCCGAGAACACGATGCCCACCGGGTGCAAGCGGCCGACAAAGGCCACGATGATGGCGGCGAAACCGTAGCCTGCCGGCACATAGGGCGTCAGCTGACCCAGCGGCCCCGCCGCCTCGAGAGCCCCGGCCAGCCCGGCCATGCCACCCGAAAGCAGCAAGGCCGTCCACAGCGCGCGGCGCGAAGAGAAGCCGGCGTAGCGCGCAGCCGCCGGCGCCAGACCGCCGACTTGTAGCGCAAAGCCCGCATAGCTGCGGAATAAAAACAGCCAGAAGGCCAGCACTGCGCCCAGCGCGATCAGCACGCCGATATGCATACGCAGTCCGTCGATGAGGCGCGGGATCTTGGTCGAAGCCAAAAAGCTGATGGTCTGCGGGAAGTTGTAGCCCTGCGGATCTTTCCAGGGGCCGTAGACCAGATAGCCCAGCAGCAGATCGGCCACATAGACAAGCATCAGGCTGACCAGGATCTCGCTGGCATTGAATCGGTCGCGCAGGAGCGCGGTGATGCCGGCCCAGGCCATGCCGCCGGCCATGCCGGCCAGCAAGATCAGCAGGACGATGCCGCGGCCGGTATCCGGTGTTGCCTGCATCGCGACCCAACCGCCGGCCAGCGCGCCGACGATGAACTGGCCCTCGGCGCCGATATTCCAGACGTTGGAGCGAAAGCATACGGCCAGGCCCAAGGCGATCAGAATCAGCGGCGTGGCCTTGATGCCCAGCTCGCTCCAGGCATAGGCGCTCTTGATCGGCTCCCAGAAGAACATCTGCAGGCCGCGCAGCGGGTCCTTGCCCAATAGCACGAACAGCCCCAGGCCCAGCACCACGGTGATAGCCAGCGCCAGCAACGGCGAGGCGACCGACATCCATTTCGACGGCTGCGGCCGGCTCTCAAGCTTGAGCATGGCCATCCTCCGTCGTCCACAAGCCGCTCATCCACTCTCCAATCTTCTCCACCGTGGCCTGCGCCACCGGCACGGCCGGCGACAAACGCCCCTTGGCCATCACGACCAGCCGGTCGCTGATCTCGAACAACTCGTCCAGTTCCTCACTGACCACCAGCAGCGCACAGCCGGCGTCGCGCAGCTTCAAGAGCTCGGCGCGGATTTGCGCCGCCGCCCCGACATCAACACCCCAGGTCGGCTGCGCGACGATCAGCACGCGAGGCTTCGCAGCGATCTCCCGCCCGACCAGGAACTTCTGCAGATTGCCGCCAGACAGGCTTTTGGCCGCCGCATCCGGGCCGCCTGCGCGCACATTGAAACGAGCGATCAGCTCGGCCGCCATGCGCCGCAGCTCGCCTTGCGCGATCCAGCCCCCGGCCTTGACGGCCTCGGTGCGGGTCAACAAAGTGTTCTGCGCCAACGACAGGGTCGGCACCGCGCCACGGCCCAGCCGCTCCTCGGGCACGAAATGCAGCCCCAGCTTGCGGCGCTTGCGCGCGCTGGCGCGGGCGATGTCCTGGCCGAACAGCCGCAGCGAGCCCGGTGCGGCGCGCGGGTCCTCGCCCGACAGCGCCGCCATCAGCTCCTGCTGGCCATTTCCCGAGACGCCGGCAATGCCGACGATCTCGCCGGCGCGCAGCTGCAGCGCCAGTTCCTCCAGGCTGGTACCGAAGGGCGAGGCCTTACCCAGGCTCAGGCCCTTGATCTCCAGCGCCAGCTCGCCGACCGGCCGTGCCTCATGCTTGAGCTTGGGCGGCTCGGCACCGATCATCAGGCGCGAGAGCTGGTCATTGCTCTGCGTGCGCGGGTCCACCTCGCCAGTGACCTTGCCCGCCCGCAGCACCGTGCAGTGATGGCACAGCGCCCGAATCTCGTCGAGCTTATGGCTGATGTAGAGGATGGAGCAGCCCTTGTCGGCCAACTGGCGCAGCGTCACGAACAAGGTGGCCACCGCCTGCGGCGTCAGCACCGAGGTCGGCTCGTCAAGAATCAACAACTGGGGATTCGTCAGCAAAGCCCGCACGATCTCGACGCGCTGGCGTTCGCCGACCGACAGGCTGTGCACCGGCCGCGCCGGATCGACCACCAGCCCGTAGGTGGCCGCGACCTGCTCGATGCGGGCCGTCACCTGCGCCAGCGACTGGGCCTTGTCCAGGCCAAGCCAGACGTTCTCGGCCGCGGTCAAGGTATCGAACAGCGAGAAATGCTGGTAGACCATGCTGATGCCCAAGGCCCGCGCCTGGGCTGGGCTCTTGATCGTCACCGCCTGGCCGTTCCAGCGGATCTGGCCCTCATCGGGCTGGACCGCACCGTAGATGATCTTCATCAGCGTGGACTTGCCGGCCCCGTTCTCGCCCAGCACCGCATGGATCTGGCCGGATGCAACGGCAAGGCCGACGCCGTCATTGGCCTTGACGGCCGGGTACTGCTTGCTGATGCCCGTGAGTTCTAGGCGCAGGGTCATGGCGCGATGTCGTCGCTGCGTTGGTATCGGGGTTGGCCGGCCACATAACTGGCCACCAAATTGCGTTCGTCCGACAAGCTCATCCAGGCAAACACCCGCTCGTGCAAGCCCTTGACCCGCTCATCGCGCGCCCGGGCCACGGGCCCGCAGGCCCAGTCCCAGACGCAAAGGTCGGCCAGTGTACCGAGGCCGAAGTGGCCGATCTCCTGATGCAAACCCAGGCCTTCGGCGGCGCCCAGGGTGGCCGCATGCAGGGCCGCCCAGGCCGTCAGGCGCTGGCCGGCCATGGCCTGGACCTTGTAGCCGTCCAGAAGATTGCGTTGCATGCTCAGCGAGGTGCCGCCGCCGACATCGCTGGCCGCGCTGACCGCAAAACCGGCCTCGCGCGCCGCGGCCCAGTCGAACAGCCCGCTGCCCAGGAACAGATTCGAAGAGGGGCAAAAGGCCACCTGGGCGCCGCTATCGGCCAGCACGCGACGGTCGGCCGCGTCCAACCAGATGCCGTGGGCCAGCACCGCCTTCGGGTGCAGCAGGCCCTCACGAGCGTAGACATCCAGATAGCTGCGCGCATCGGGGAAGAGCTGGCTCACCCACTCGACCTCGCTGCGGTTCTCGGCCACATGGGTCTGCATATACAGCGAGGCATCGGCGCGGCACAGCGCACCGGCCATGGCCAGTTGCCCTGGCGTGCTGGTCGGCGCGAAGCGCACGGTCACCGCATAAGCGAGACGCTCACGGCCATGGAAGCGATGGATCAGATCAATGCAGTCTCGCTCGGCGCCCGCCACATCGTCCCGCAGCGCCTGCGGCGCATGGCGGTCCATCAGCACCTTGCCGGTGATCAGGCGCATGCCGCGCTGCTCAGCCTCCTCGAACAAGGCCTCGGCCGAGACCTTGTGCACGGTCGGGAACACGACGGCCGAGGTCGTCCCATGGGCGAGGAGCGCATCGAGAAAACGCGCCGCACCGCGCCGCGCCACGGCCGGATCTGCATAGCGGCATTCGGCCGGGAAGGTATAGGTGTTCAGCCAGTCCAGCAGCTCGGTGCCATAGGAGGCGATCACGTCGAGCTGCGGGCAATGCACGTGGGTGTCGATGAAACCTGGCAGGATGAGCTTGCCGGCATGGTCCTGCAGAGTCCAGCTGGCGTCGGGCGCATCGGGCTGGCAGCCGGCGATGCGGCCGTTATCGATCAGCAGCCAGTGATCGGGCCGGTAGCGCACGGCCGGGCTGTCCAGCTCGGCCCAGCCGGGCAGCGCGGTGAAGTCCAGCAGATCGCCGCGCAGGGCCAGTTTTTCGGGTGTCGGATTCATGGGTTCGTCATTGTCTCAGGCACGCACGCGTGCCGATGCGGGCGCATCGCTGACCAGGCCGCGCGCAACCTCGCGCACCTGCTCGCGCAGCCAGCGCTGCGCAGCGCTGCCATGGCTGAGCTCGTGCCAGAGCTGGTAATAGGCCATCGCCGGGAAAACCACCGGACAGCGCACGATGCGAACTGGCAGCCGGCCCAGATAACGGGAACAGAACAGCCGGCCCGTGGTGAGCACCAAGAGGCTGCGCGCAACCATCTCGGGCAGCTGACCGAAGTGCGCGCTGCGCACCGCGATCTGGCGACTCAGGCCCTGGCTGGCCAGATGCTGGTCGATCACGCCAGGCTGGCCCGGGCTCAAGGGCATGGGCGCCAGATGCTGGCAGGCCAGGTAGCGCTCGATGGTCCAACTGCGGGCCTTAGCCAGCGGGTGATCGGCCGCCATCAGGCAGACCACCTCGTCGCTGAGCAGGCGGCCCAGGTGCAGCTCCTCGGGCGGCTGCAGCCAGTTCCCGATCACCAGATCGACCTCGCCCCGGGCCAGGCTGGCGCGGTAGTCGTACTCGGCCGACAGAGGCTGCAGGTCCAGCTGCACACCCGGCGCGGCGTGCTGCAGATGCGCCACCAGGGCCGGCAGGAAGAAGGGGTCCAGATAGTCGCTGGCGGCGATCCGGTAGCGCAGCGAGGCGCGGGCCGGATCGAAACCGCTGCCGCGCCCTGCGCGCTCGTGGTGGCCGAACAGCATGTCGGCCTCGCGCAGCAAGCGCTCGGCCGGCGCGAGCAGCTCCATCGCGGCTGCGGTGGGCGTCATGCCCGCGCCGCTGCGCACAAGCAGCGCGTCGCCGGTGAGCTCGCGCAGCCGCCGCAGCTGGGCGCTGACGGCGGGTTGGCTGCTGTTCAGGCGCATCGCGGCCCGGGAAACGCTGCGCTCGGCAATCACGGTGTGCAGAACCCGCACGAGTTGAAGCTCGATCTTGTCGAAATCTCCTCGACGCGTCATACGATATCTCTTATGCCAACCATGCCCTTGATCGTATATGCAAGCGACTCAGAAGGATTAAGGTGCGAAATCATCCATCAGAGCGCGCCATGAGTACCCCCAGCAGCCGTCCGATACGCTTTTTTCACCAGGGCGAGATCAGGCATGTCGCCGGTCTGGCCCCGACCACCACGGTGCTGCAATACCTGCGGGAGCACGCCAGCGGCTGCAGCGGCACCAAGGAGGGTTGCGCCGAGGGCGACTGCGGCGCCTGCACCGTGTTGGTCGGCGAACTGCGCAAAGATGGCAAGCTCGCGCTGCGCAACGTCAACGCCTGCACTCAATTCTTGCCCACGCTGGACGGCCAAGCCCTGATCACGGTGGAAGATCTGGGCAGCGCGGCCGTGCCAAACCCGGTGCAGCAGGCGATGATCGACTGCCATGGCTCGCAGTGCGGCTTCTGCACGCCCGGCTTCGTGATCAGCATGCAGAGTATCTACGAGCGTCACTGCGAGGCCGGCACCCGGCCCAGCCGCCAGCAACTGGCCGATGACCTGGCCGGCAATCTGTGCCGCTGCACCGGATACCGGCCTATCATAGACGCCGGTCAGCGCATGTTCGAGGCGCCGCCGCAGCGCTTGGACCTGGCGCCGGCGACCCGGGCCCTGGCCGAGCTGCAGGCCGATGCGCCGCTGCACTACGCCGCCCCCAACCCTGCGTTTGCCGGCCGCGAGGACCATTTCCACGCGCCGCGCAGCCTGGCCACCTTCGCCGCGCTGCGGCAGGCCAAACCCGATGCCCGCGTGCTGGCCGGGGCCACCGACATCGGCCTGTGGGTCAACAAGCAGTTCCGCGATGTCGGCGAGCTGATCTATATCGGCGCCGTCGACGAACTGCGCGACATCCGCCGCGAAGATCTGGACGGCAAGCCCGGCCTCTGGATCGGCGCCGCTGCCTCGCTCGAACAAGCCTGGGCCGCGCTGACCGAGGCAGCCCCGCCGCTGCGCGAGCTGTGGCTGCGCTTTGCCTCGCCGCCGGTGCGCCATGCCGGCACGCTGGGTGGCAATATCGCCAACGGCTCGCCGATCGGAGACGGCGCGCCGGCGCTGATCGCTTTGGGGGCCGACATCGTGCTGCGCCGGGGTGCAGCGCAGCGCCGCATGCGTTTGCAGGATTTCTATCTGGATTACATGAAGAACGCGCTGCGCAGCGGCGAGTTCGTCGAGGCTCTGCATCTGCCGCTGCCGGACCTGCAGCAAACCCGGCTGCGCGCCTACAAGATCTCCAAGCGCTATGACAGCGATATCTCGGCGGTCTGCGCGGTGCTGAGCCTGAGGCTGGATGCGGCAGGCCTTGTCAGCGAGGTGCGCTTCGTCTTCGGCGGCATGGCCGCCATAGTCAAGCGCGCCGCCGGCGCCGAGGCCGCCGTGCTGGGCCAGCCCTGGAACGAGGCCGCGATGAGCGCGGCAGCGGTCGCCCTGGGCCAAGACTTCAAGCCGATGAGCGATCTGCGCGCCAGCGCAGCCTACCGCATGAAGGTGGCGCAAAATCTGCTGAAACGCTTCTGGCTAGAAACGCGCGAACAGGCCCCGCTGGCCGCCTCGGCAACCAGCGTCTGGCGCGCCATCAGCCTGCAAGGGAGTGCCCCATGAACAAGCCTCTCGATCTGCCCATTCTCAGTGCCGCCCAACCCCAGGTCGGCGTCAGCCGCAGCCATGAATCGGCCCATCTTCATGTCAGCGGGGAAGCCAGCTATGTCGACGACATCGCCGAGGCCCAAGGCACGCTTCACGCCGCGCTGGGTCTGTCACCGCTGGCGCATGGCCGACTGCTGGCCATCGACATCGCGCTGATCAAGCGTCAGCCCGGCGTCGTCGCGGTGCTGACGGCGGCCGACTTCCCCGGCGAGAACAACTGCGGCCCGCTGCTGCACGACGACCCCATCCTGGCCGCTGACACCTTGAGCTATCTGGGCCAGCCGGTCTTCGCCGTGATCGCCACCGATCGTGAGCTCGCGCGCCGCGCCGCCGCGCTGGCCAAGACGGCGATCCAGGCCGAGCCCTGGCCCGCCCTGCTGACGGCCCGAGAGGCCCATGCCGCCGGTCACTATGTGATACCGCCCATGCACCTGACGCGCGGCGAGCCGGCCCAGGCCCTGGCGGCCGCGCCGCACAGGCTGGCCGGCGAGTGGGCCGTTGGCGGCCAGGAGCAGTTCTATCTGGAGGGCCAGATCTCCTATGCGCTGCCGCAGGAGGACCGGGGCCTGCTGGTGCACTGCTCGACCCAGCACCCGTCGGAGATGCAGCAGCTGCTGGCCCACGCACTCGGCTGGAGCGCGCATCAGGTGCAGGTGCAATGCCGGCGCATGGGGGGCGGCTTCGGCGGCAAGGAATCGCAGTCGGCCGTATTCGCCTGCGTCGCCGCGCTGGCCGCGACCAAGCTGCGCCGCCCGGTCAAGTTGCGAGTGGACCGCGACGACGACTTCATGATCACCGGCCGGCGCCATGGCTTCGACTATCGCTGGCAGGTCGGCTACGACGACGACGGCCACATCGTCGCCGCCGAGATCGACCTGATCTCGAACTGCGGCCACTCGGCCGATCTGTCGGCCCCGGTGATGGCCCGCGCGCTCTGCCATTTCGACAATGCCTACTGGCTGCCCCATGTCGCGATGCACGGCTATTGCGCGAAGACCAACACCCAGAGCAATACCGCCTTCCGCGGCTTCGGCGGCCCGCAGGGCGCGCTGGCCATAGAGATGATCCTGGACTCGGTGGCGCGCCGGCTCGGCCTGGATCCGCTCGTGGTGCGCCAACGCAATTTCTATCGTGATGGGCAGGACGTGACCCCATACGGTCAACGGGTCGAGGACAACATCATCCTGCCGCTGACCGACAGGCTGATCGCCACCAGCGACTATCACGCCCGCCGCGCCGAAATCACGGCCTTCAATGCGCACAGCCCGGTGCTGAAGAAGGGCCTTGCGTTGACCCCGGTCAAGTTCGGCATCTCCTTCAATGTCGTGCATCTGAACCAAGCCGGCGCCCTGGTCCATGTCTATACCGACGGCTCGGTGCTGGTCAACCACGGCGGCACGGAGATGGGCCAGGGCCTGAACACCAAGGTGGCCCAGGTGGTGGCCCATGAGCTGGGCCTGAGTCTGGCGCGGGTGCGCGCCAGCGCCACCGACACGCACAAGATCGCCAACACCTCGGCCACCGCCGCATCCACCGGCAGCGATCTGAACGGCAAGGCCGCGCAGGACGCGGCTCGCAAGATCAAGTCCCGGCTGGCTGCGCTGGCCGCGCAGCTGCTGGACTGTCCGGAGGACGAGTTGCGCTTTGGTGGCGACCAGGTGCTGGCAGGCACCGGCCGCAGCATCGCCTTCACCGAGCTGGTCTCCAAGGCCTACCTCGAACGCATACAGCTGTGGAGCGACGGTTTCTACACCACGCCCGGACTGCACTGGGACCGGGCCAAGCTGCAGGGCAAGCCCTTTTACTACTACGCTTACGGTGCCGCAGTATCGGAGGTGCTGGTGGACACGCTGACCGGCGAGAGCCGGGTCTTGCGCGCCGATGCGCTGCACGATGTCGGCCAGTCGCTGAACCCGGCGCTGGACATCGGCCAGGTCGAGGGCGCCTTCGTGCAAGGCATGGGCTGGCTGACCACCGAGGATCTGGTCTGGCACCCGAAGACTGGCGCGCTCCTGACCCATGCGCCCAGCACCTACAAGATCCCGACCGCCAACGACATGCCGGCGGATTTCCGCGTCGCGCTGTTCGACGCACCGAATCGCGAGGACAGCATCCACCGCAGCAAGGCGGTCGGAGAGCCGCCGCTGCTGCTGCCGTTCTCGGTGCTGCTGGCGATCAAGGATGCGATTGCCTCGACCGGCCCGGCCAGCTGCGACCCGCATTTGCGGGCCCCGGCGACGGCCGAGGCGGTGTTGAGCGCGCTGGACGCGATACAGCCGACCGCTCGTGTCGGCTAGGACCGGCTGAAGAACGCTAAGCAGGCCTAGCGATCCGGAAACCGACACCACCACCACGAAACTCCAGGGAGCCCGTGCCCGTGCTGCGGTAGGCCGAGCGCATGAAATTGGGATCACTGAACCAGGCCCCGCCGCGAGTCACGCGCGATGCCTGATTGCCCCCAGTCGTCCACGCCGAGCCATCATCCGGAGCGCCGCTGTAGTCCTTGTGATAGGCGTCCTGCACCCACTCCCACACATTGCCTGCCATGTTGTAAAGACCAAAGGCATTTGGCTTGAGCGCTTGGCCCGCTACCGTGTAGGCCGCCCCGTCACTGCAGTTGGCTGAAGCCCAGGTCATATTGCTGATCTGCGACTTGCCGGTGCTGTCCATGGCATTGGCGTAGGCGCAGGCCGCCGTGAGATCCTCGTCATCACCCCAGGCATAGCGCCCGCCCTGCCCGGCTCGCGCCGCGTACTCCCATTCGGCCTCGCTCAAGAGTCGGTAGCCCTTGCCGGGCACCTGCTGGTTCAGCCATGCCAGATAGGCCTGCGCATCGTTCCAGTTCACACACGCCACGGGGTGATCATCGGCTTGTGCATAGCCCGGATTGCGCCAGCCGTGCTTGCTGCTGACACCCCATTTATCGCCGTCCAGCACATGGCAGCCACCGCCCTGGTCGTACGTCGCGCTGTAGCCACTGGCCTCCACAAAACGCGCAAATTCGGCCCTTGTCACCTCGAGCTTGCCCACCGCCAGGCGATAGGCGATGTGCACCTGATGCTGCGGGCCTTCGCCCGTACGGCGCCCCTTCTCGGATTCGGGCGAACCCATCATAAAGCTGCCGCTGGGCAGCAGCACCAGGGTCGGGCAATCGGCGCAATCCTTGATGGTTTGACCGACGCCCACCGCGTCTTTCGCCGGCGGTGTTTCGGCGCCATGTGCCGGCCATAGAGACAGGCCGAGCGCGGCGCTGGTCAGGCCGCGCCAAAGAGTCCAGTGACAGAAGTTCATAGGCTGCTTGAGTTACGTACGGTTCGGTTGGCAAGGGCCGGTAGCGACTCTCGAAGGACAAACACCGTCCGGCAGCCCGCATGCTAGGGCGGCCCAGTTGGAGCCACCAGCCTGCAGCGACGGACTAGGGCTTCAAGTGCACGAAATCGGGATGCAGCGGATCGAGCCCGCGAGCCGCTGCTGCGCGCGCTGCCGACGCCGGACTGAGCGGGGCAAACCGACTCGCGCCGCGCTCAGCGCCGCTGCACCAGCGCCAGTAGCTGCGAGACCTGCTCCCGCCGCCCCTTGTCCACATGCACGCCGATGACAACGACACGGAATCGACCCGGCAGTTCCATCGCATCGTGGATCTGCTGGGCCAGCGCCTCGGCGGCGCGTTGCCCGACGCCGGGTCGGCATTGCAGCCACAAGCTGTGATGCGCCCGGGCCGGCTGAACCGGGATGTCTTGGCTGCCCAGCCAGGCGGCCTGCACATCGCGCTCGCGCAATAACTGCCCCCGCAAGCCGCGCAGCACCGCCTCGTCCAGCTGCACCGGCAGCGGCCGCTCCCAGCAGGGCGTATCGGCGAACTGTTCCCAGGACTGTCGCTCCTGCGCCTCGGCCAGGGCCAGGCGGTCGCGCCAGAGCTGGCGCAGGTCGAAGGGCTGGGGCCACCCCGCATTTGCACAGCCGTCCAGCCACTGGCGCGCCAACGTGGCGGCACGCCAGGCCTGTTGCGGATGCTGCTGGTAAAGATGATCAAGCCAGACGCCGACACGTTGATCGTCGCTGCCTAGCGAAGCATGATGTTGGCATAGGCGTAGCAGCACCTGCTCGTGTTGCGGCGCCAGCAGCAGCGCACGCTCCAGCACCGGGCTGGGGTCGCGCTCGCTCAGCGCTTCCATAGCCTGCGCCCAGCGAAGCAGCTCTTCGACGCTTAGCGCATCGCCGACCGCGCTGCGGGCCTGGAAGACCTTGATATCGGCATGCAGCGCACGCAGGCGTTCGCCGTGGCGGCCCCAGTCCTGCCGCGCGGTCTGCCACCACTGCGCGTCGAGCGCCGCGCCGATGCGCCCGCGGGCCGCCCCCAGCAGGCTCAGCGCGCTGCGCGGCGAGAGCTCGCCGAGACCGACCGACTGCCCCAACGCCGCCAGCCGGTCTTTGAGCACCGGATGGGTGTCGTCCGGATCGGCCACCTGGCGCAGCTCCTGGCGCAGCGCCACTTGCGCGCGCTCGGGCTGCACCACATGCAGCAAGGCATTGGCCATTTGTGCATGCGGTGCGGGCTGCTGGCTGCCGCTAAGACGCGCCAGCCGCCACCAAATGCGCCAGAAGTCCTCGGCATAAATCCGGCTCTTGGCAGCCACCTCCTGCAGGGTCTGGCCAGCCAGCTCGGCGCCGAACAGACGGGCAGACACCCGATCGGCCTCGTACTCGTCCTGCCGCGCCAGCGCAAAGCTCAACGCATTGAAGCGCGGGAAATACCAGCGCACGAAACTGGCCAGCGCAAGGCTGACGACCGAGTCCTGCTCGTTGTAGCGCTCGCTAAGCCCGGCCCAGGCGCGCCGGCTGCGGTAAATCCAGGCAGAGAGCTTGCCGTGATCGCCGCGCAGATGGCCATACTCGTGCGCGACGACCGCATACAGGCGGCGCGGCTCCAGCGCCGCCAGCATCGGCCAGCCGAGGATCAGGTAGTTGCGGTGTACCAGGCCCAGCCAGAGCGGCTGCTGGACGATGGCGGCATTGAAATCAGCGCTGATGATGACCGCATGCAGGGCCGGCCCCTTGACCTTGCTGCGAATGCGGTCGAGACCGGCAAACAGCTCGGGCGCATCCTCGCGCTCCACGCGCTCGCCCTCGGGCTCGCTGAAGGGCACGCGCATGCCGGTCAGCGTGGCCCAGAGCAGGCCCAGGCAGGCCAGCGCCGGCCAGATCATCCATCCGCGCGCCTGCCCCTGCAGCGCCCGTAGCGCAATCCAGGCCAGGGCGGCAACGGCCAGCAAGGCAAGCACAAACACCGCCGCATAGCCCAGAACGGCGAACCAAAGTACGCGTCGCCGGTAGGCGTCGGGCGCATCCTGGCTGGCCTGCTCGTGAGTGCGCATCAGATGCACATAGTCCGAGTAATCCATGGCCCCGTCGTTCTCCCTCGCTGATCGCGGCATTGTGCCGGCTGCACAATAAAAGCCATGATGAACAAACCCAAGCTCCGTCCATTTTTGGCACTTTGCTGCTGCGCCGCACTGGTGGCCTGTGCCGGCACACCGGCCAAGCAAGACCTGCCCCTGCCGGCCATCATCACGGTCGATGCCTGGGGTGGCAGCGCCGCCGCCGAGCCGCCCCGGTCTGCGCAGCGCATCACCCACATCACGCTGCACCACCAGGGCGAGAGCTGGGCCGAGGGCAAGGACGTGGCCGCCTATCTGCGCCGGCTTCAGCAATGGTCGCGCCTGAGCAAGCGCTGGGCCGACATCCCTTACCACTATGTGGTCGCGCCCGATGGCCGCATCTACGCGGCGCGCGATCCTGGCACGGCTGGCGACACCAACACCGAATACGACCCGCGCGGTCATGCCCTGGTGATGCTGCTGGGCAATTTCGAGGAGATCGAGCCCAGCGTGGCACAGCTGCGCGCCACCGCCGAGCTGATGGCCGCGCTGGCACAGCGCCACGGCCTGACGGCCGAGCAGATCGCCTCGCATAAGGACTACAGCGCACAAACCCTCTGCCCGGGCCGCCATCTCTACCGCCACCTGCAAAACGGCTGGCTGCAGGACGCCGTGACGGCCCGGCTGGCCGGCCGGCCCCTGCCCGAACCCGTCCCCTGAATCGGGCGTATGCCCCGGGTGGCGGCGGCGCCAGAAGCGCAATATAGTGAGACGTCGCCAGGATGACGGCTTACCGCACGGATTTGCGCCTGCATGCTCATGTCACCCGCCACCGCACTCGCCAGGCCACTGAACCAGTGTCCCTACTGCGATCATGTGAGCCCGGCGAATTCCAAGTTCTGTAACGAATGCGGTGCGGCTCTGCATCTGAAGCCCTGTCAGCACTGTGGCGCGGTCAACGACGTGACCCTGACCAGCGTGTGCGCCCGCTGCAATGGCGCGCTCAACGACGGCACCGCCGTTGCGCTGGTGGAAGCCGCGCAGCCCGAGAGATTGACCGAGACGCCGATGACAGCGGTCGACTCGCTGCCCTGGCAGGAGGCCCGCCCAGCCCTTGCGGCCAGCACATCACCGCCGCTGCGCCTGCTGCTGATTGCCGCGCTGGCCCTGGGCGGCCTGGGTCTATATGCCTTCCAGCACAAGCCAGCGCCGCCCAGCCCATCGGCCGCCTCACCAGCACCGGCGCCTGCTGCCCTCGAGGCGAAGGCCGAGCTCACGGCGCCGGCCATCGCCGCAGCGCCGTCCGCCGTGCCCGACCGCATTGTCGAGCCCGCAGAACCAGAAACCGGCGCGGCCGCTGTCACGGCCGTTGCCACAGCAGCTGTAGCGGCCGAGCCGCCCGCGCTGGGCCGGCCCGCCGCCGCGTCAAGGACCGCAGCAAGGCCCCCGCGAATGAGCCCGGACCAGCGATCAAACGTCGAACCACCGCCGCCCAACATTGGCCCTTGTACCGATGCGGTAGCCGCCCTCGGCCTGTGCACCCCCGCTCCACGGAGACCCTGAGATGAGATCAACCGTCTGGCGCTGCCTCGCCATCACACTTCTGGGCATCAGCAGTGCCATGACGGCGGCGGCACAGGCCCGCTACAAGATCGTCACCGCCTCCGACAAAGGCACCTACTACGCCATCGGCAAGGATCTGGCCAAGTTCGTCGCGCCCGATGCGGATATCGATCTGGAGGTGCTGGCCACCTCGGGCTCGGCCGCCAACGTCAAGCTGATGCGCTACGAGCCCGGGGTCAAGCTGGCCGTCGTACAGGCCGATGTCTACCAGGCCTTCATCGACCGTGCCGATACCGGCAATAGCGAGGCCGCCGCCATCATCCGGCCGTTGCGCGTGATCCTGCCGCTTTACAACACCGAGATCCACTACATCGTGCGCGCCGACTCGCCGCTGAACTATCTGCACGAGATCAAGGACGCCAAGATCAACGGCGGCCTGGTTGGCTCCGGCGCGGCGCTGATCACGCACACGCTGTACCGGATGATGTTCGGCGGCCCGATGCCGGAGGCGCAGGCCGGCTACCTGTCCAATGAGGAAGCCCTGGTCAAGCTGATCGGCGACAAGTCCGTCGATGTGGTCGTCGTGGCTGCAGGCCAGCCTGCGCCGCTGGTCGCCAACATGAAGCCCGAGGCGCAGAAGTTCATCAAGCTCTTGAAGTTCGACCCCGCACATCCCAGCAGCATTTCGCCGCTGACGGTCTATGCGCCGGCCACGGTGCGCGCCAGCAGCTACCCAAACCTGCTGAGCGAGGACTTTACGACGATCTCGGTGGGCGCCTTCCTCGTCACTTACGACTACAACACCCGCGGCACGCGCGACTACTTCAGCAAGCTCGGCCGCTCGATCTGCCAGAACTTCGAGCGCCTGCAGTCCGAGGGGCACCCGAAATGGCGCGAGGTCAGCCTGAATCTGCCCGAACTGGGCAAAGGCTGGAGCTATTACGCGCCCAGCACCCGCGAGCTGCGCAGTTGCACGGCCAAACCGGCCAAACCGAAATGCTCGGCGGAGGAGCGCATCCTGGGCCTATGCCGCTGAGCTGAGTCAGTCCGCGGCCAGCTGGCGTAGCGCGGCTGGTGCCAACAGGCTCACCGAGTAACCCTGGACCTCGATCAGGCCCTTGAGCTTGAGCTGGCGCATCATCCGCGACAAGGTCTCCGGCGTGATCGCCAGCTGGGCGGCAATATCGCGCTTGCGCTCGCCCAACTGCAAGAGGGTATCACCTTCGGCGCGCTGCAGCAGCCAGGCCGCCAGGCGCTTCTCGGCATCCTTGTGCATCAGGTCATGGGCCGTGCCGGTCAGGCTTTGCACTGTCCGGGACAGGCCGACCATCAGGCGGTCCAACATCAAGGCCTCATGGCTGAGCAGGGTCCGCATCGCGGCCAGCGGCAGCGCAAGCACTTGCGCCTCGCCCTGGGCGCGCGCGTCCTGGGCAAAGCCCTGAGCCAGCCAGGCGCTGCTCAGGTCCAGCCAGGCGGGTCCCCGCACCGTACGCTCCAGATGAAAGGGCTGGTCATGGCGGGCCTGCCCCAGCCCCACGGCACCGCGGAGCACGGCTAGCAGGTGCAGCGCCGGCTGCTCGCGCTGCATCACCGGTGCACCGGCGCTCAGGCTGCGCAGCTCCACCATCTGGTTCAGTGCGTGCAGCTCCGCCCCGTTGAGCGGCGGGCCGCCCAGCAGGGCCTGCCAGTCGCTGCCGGCAACGGGTGCGCAGGCCCGACCCGGCGAGTGGTCGATGCCGGATCTCGAGGCTTGGGGTTGAAGGCTGTCCACGGTGTGTGAGGCTCGGTCGGGGGATGATGGCTGCAATGTGGCGCAGACCGGTGCCGGCGTCCTTGCGCTTTGTCAAAGCCAGGCAAGGCGACAATCCCGCGCATGCGCATCGCACCGAAACCCGGCAGCAGCTACCAGCAACCCTTTGAGCTGCTGGCGGCCTGCCATGAGCGGATCGAGCGCAGCCTGAGCCTGCTGGCGCGCCTGTGCACCCACCTGGCCACGGCCGGGCCGGATGCGGTCGCCCGGGACGCGACCCGCGATGTGCTGCGCTACTTCGACGTCGCTGCGCCGCTGCATCACCAGGACGAGGAGCTGCATGTCTTCCCGGCGCTGGCCGGAGATCCGGTGTTGGCGCCGATCTGCGCACGGCTGCGGGCCCAGCACTGCGAGATTGAGGCCCAGTGGCGGCCGCTTCGCGCGCTGCTGCAGACCCTCGATCAGGCCGAGCTGCCGGCGCTGAGGCGGGCGGCCGAGGCCTTTGCACGGCTGCACGACGAGCATCTGCGAAGCGAGAACGAGCTGATCTTCCCGGCCGCCCGGGCGCTGCTAGACGATGCACAAAGTCGGGCAATGGGCGTCGAGATGGCCGCGCGGCGCGGCCTCAAGCTCACACAATGAGCAGAGCCCGGAAGTCGTTCACATTGGTGAAGGTCGGTCCCGGCGAGACCAGATCGCCCAGCGGCGCGAAGAAACCATAGGCATTATTGGCATCGAGCTCTCGCTGGGCGTTCAGGCCCAGAGCGGCGGCACGGTCCAGCGTGGTCGGTGTGACGAGGGCACCGGCGTTGTCCTCGATGCCGTCGATGCCGTCGGTATCGGCGGCCAGCAGATGCACACCCGGCTCGCCCTGTAGCGCGATCGCGGCGCCGAGCAGGAATTCGGTGGCCCGCCCTCCCCGGCCACCTTTAGTCCTCACCGTCACCGTGGTCTCGCCGCCGGACAGTATCACGCAGGGCTTCTTGAACGGCGCATTGCGCCGAGCCACCGCTCGGGCCAGCGCCGCATGCATCTTGCCGATCTCGCGTGACTCGCCCTCGATCTCGTCGCTGAGGATGTGGGCGTCCAGGCCCAGGGAGCGGGCGGCTTCGGCGGCCGCCTCCAGGCTTTGCTGCGGCGTGGCCAGCATGGTCAAACGGTGCCCCGTGAACCGGACGTCCCCGGGCTTGGGCGTCTCGAACTCGCCCGACTCCAGCCCGGCCAGTGCGTTCGACGGCAGTGCAAGGCCATAACGCTGGCAAATCGCCAGCGCATCGGCGCAGCTCGTAGCATCGGGCACCGTCGGCCCGGAGGCGATCACCGCCGGATCGTCGCCCGGCACATCGCTGATGGTCAGAGTCAGGACTTGCGCCGGCGCGCAGGCTGCGCCCAAGCGCCCGCCCTTTATCGCCGACAGATGCTTGCGCACGCAGTTCATCTCACCGATGGCAGCCCCACTCTTGAGCAAGGCGCGATTGATGACCTGCTTTTCCTCCAGGCTCAGCCCCGATGCCGGCAGGCTCAACAGGGCCGAGCCGCCGCCGGAGATCAGACAGATCACCAGGTCGTCCGCGCTCAGGTCTTCTGTCAGCGCCAGCATGCGCGCGGCGGCCTCGCGGCCGGCCGCATCGGGCACCGGGTGCGCGGCCTCGACCAGCTCCAGCCGCTCAGGCCGGTAGCCAGGTGGCGTGTGACCGTAGCGGGTGATGACCAGTCCCGAAAGCGGGGCCTTGCGCGGCCAGGCCGCTTCGAGCGCCTGGGCCATAGCGCCGCCGGCCTTGCCGGCGCCCAGCACCAGCGTGCGGCCCTTGGGCGGAGGTGGCAGCTGCGCCGCCAGCACCTGGTCGGGCAGCGCACGCGCCACCGCGACATCGTAGAGATGGCGCAGCAGCGCCCGCGGGTCGGTCAGAAGCGGATCGGCAGAGCTCATGGGCCGATTATGCGGACCCACCCAGTTCATGATTGGCCAGCAGCTCCAGCGCCTTCACCAGGGCCGAGTGGTCCAGCTGCTCATCGCCCTGAGCCGCACAGGCCTGCATCAGTTGGGCCGCGTTTGCTGTACCGGGCAGTGCCATCTTCAGTGCCTTGGCACTCTGCAGCGCCAGGTTCAGGTCCTTTTGGTGCAGAGCGATGCGAAAGCCTGGGTTGAACGTTCGCTTGATCATGCGCTCGCCATGCACCTCGAGGATGCGGCTGGAGGCAAAGCCGCCCATCAGCGCCTCGCGCACCTTGGCCGGGTCGGCGCCGGCCTTGGAGGCGAACACCAGGGCCTCGCTGACCGCCGCGATATTCAGCGCGACGATGATCTGGTTGGCCACCTTGCAGGTCTGGCCCGCACCGGCGCCGCCGACCAGCGTGATGTTCTTGCCCATCAGCTCGAACAAAGGGCGGATGCTGTCGAACACGGCCTGCTGGCCGCCGACCATGATCGTCAGCGTGCCGGCCTTGGCACCGACCTCTCCGCCGGAGACCGGCGCATCCAGCCAAGCGCAGCCGGTCGCCTCGATGCGGGCAGCGAAGTCCTTGGTTGCGATTGGGGCGATCGAGCTCATGTCGACGACGGTCTTGCCAGCGCTGAGGCCCTCGGCCACACCGCCTGCGCCGAACAGCACCCGCTCGACATCGGGTGTGTCGGGTAGCATCGTAAAGATGATGTCGGCCGCACGGGCTACCTCGGCCGCGCTGGCGCAGACGGTGGCACCGGCCGCCCTGACCTCCTCGCGCAGTTGGCTGCGGGTGTGCACGAAGAGCCGGTGGCCACCTTCCGCCAGCCGCAACGCCATCGGCGCTCCCATGATGCCCAGCCCGATGAAACCGATCTTCTTTTGACTCATGCCTTGTACCTTTCCGCCATTGCCTGGGTGGACGCCCGCAGGGCGCCCAAATCGCTGCCGACCGCCACAAAGGTGGCGCCCAGCTCCATGTAACGCCGCGCGTCGGCCTCGACCGGCGCGAGGATGCCGCTGGGCTTGCCGGCAGCCTGGGCTGCCCGCAGAATGATCTTGATCGCCTCCTGCACCGAGGGGTGGTTGGCATTGCCCAAATGACCCAGCGCGGCGGCCAGGTCCGAGGGGCCGACAAAGATGCTGTCCACGCCCTCGACGGCCGCAATCTCGGCCACGGCGGCAAGACCGGCACGGCTCTCGATCTGCACCATCACCGTGATATTGCGGTTCACTTGGGCGAAGTAGTCGGGCACCGTGCCGTAGCGGTTGCTGCGCTGCGAGACCGAGACCCCTCGCACGCCCTCGGGCGGGTAGCGGGTGGCGGCCACCGCGGCGCGGGCCTGCTCGACGCTGTCCACCATCGGGATCAGGAAGTTGTGGAAGCCGGCATCGAGCAGGCGCTTGATCAGCACCGTGTCGTTGAGCGGCGGCCGCACCACCGGGGCCGAGGGGCTGTCTTTGAGCGCCATCAGTTGCGGGATCAGGCTCAGCACATCGTTGGGCGCGTGCTCGGCGTCGAGCAGCAGCCAGTCGAAGCCGGCCACGCCCAGCACCTCGGTAGTGATGGGGCTGGCCAGCGAGCACCAGCAGCCGATCAGGCGCTCGCCGGCCAGCAGACGCTGACGCAGGCTGTTTGGGAAATTGCTGTAGGGCGTGGGCATGGTCGTTCTCGCTTGCTGCGTCATCAGTCCAGTTTCAGGCCGCTCTTGGCGACCACGGTGGCCCAGCTCTTGCGCTCACGCGCGAAGAAACCGGTGAATTCGGTCGGCGACATCGTGTGCACCTCGGCGCCCTGCGCGGCCAGGCGGGCGCGCAGGTCCGGCGAGCGGATGATGCGTATCAGCTCTGCCGAGAGCTTGGCCAGCGCGGCCGGCGGCATGCCAGCGGGCACCAGAATGCCCTGCCAGGTGCCCGACTCGAAACCGGTCGCGCCCTGCTCGGCCAGGGTCGGCACGTTCGGCAGCAGCGGCACGCGAGTGGCCTTGGAGACGCCCAGCACCTTGAGCTTGCCGGCCTGCACCGAGGGCAGGGTCGCCAGCATGCCGTTCATCAGGACCTGGGTCTGGCCGGCAATGGTGTCGCCGATCGCCTGCGAGCCGCCTTTATAGGGGATGTACTCCCATTTGGCACCGGTGATCTCGGCGACCGCCATGCCGGCCACATGGGGGGCGCTGCCGACGGCGGTGACCGCGAAATCCATCTTGCTCGTCTTGGACAGCGCCACCAGCTCCTTCAGATTATTGGCCGGCACCGAGGGGTGGACCACCAGCATATGGGGCGAGTAGGCCAGCATCGCAGCGCCCTTCAGGTCCTTGCTCGGGTCGAAGCTCAGCTTGGTATAGACCGAGGGGCTGATCGCCAGCGCGGTCACATCGCACAGCAAGAGGGTGTGGCCGTCATTGGACTTGGCCACCGCATCTGCACCCAGATTGCCGCTGGCACCCGCGCGGTTCTCGACGATCACGGTCTGCTTCAGCGCCTCGCCCAGCGGCTGGCTGATCGCGCGGGCGATGATGTCCGAAGTGCCGCCGGGTGTGTAGGGCACGATGATGCGGACGGTACGACTCGGCCAGTCTTTGGCCTGATCCTGGGCCTGAGCCAGACCGGCCGCGCATAGGCCCGCCAGCACAGCGAGACGAAGGGATTTCTGGGTCATGTTTGTGTCTCCGTGGTGTTTGCTTCTTGTTCGGTCGATCAGCGCAGCAGGCAGGGCTTTTTCGGATCGAAGGCCCAGCCCGGGATCAGGTATTGCATCGCCATCGCGTCGTTGCGCGCGCCCAAGCCATGCTGCAAATAGAGGGCGTGGGCGCGCTCGACGGCGGCCATATCGAGCTGCACGCCCAGGCCTGGCACGTTTGGCACGCGCACTTCGCCGCCCTGGATCTGCAGCGGCTCGAGGGTCAGGCCTTGCCCGTCCTGCCAGATCCAGTGGGTATCGATCGCGGTCAGCCGGCCCGGCGCGGCGGCGGCCGCCTGCGTGAACATGGCCAGCGAGATATCGAAGTGGTTGTTCGAGTGCGAGCCCCAGGTCAGGCCATGGTCGCGGCAGGTCTGGGCCACGCGCACCGCCCCACTAAGTGTCCAGAAATGCGGGTCGGCCAGCGGAATGTCGACCGCCTGCAGCGCGATGGCGTGAGTCAGTTGGCGCCAGTCGGTGGCCACCATATTGGTCGCCGTCGGCAGGCCGGTGGCGCGGCGGAACTCGGCCATCACCTCGCGGCCGGAGAAGCCGTCCTCGGCGCCGCAGGGGTCCTCAGCGTAGGCCAGCACACCGTGCAGATCGCGCAGCAGGCGCACGGCGTCCTTCAGCAGCCAGCCGCCGTTCGGATCCAGCGTGATGCGCGCCTCGGGAAAGCGGGCCTTCAGCGCTTTGATGGCCTCCACCTCGGCCTCGCCGGCCAGCACCCCGCCCTTGAGCTTGAAGTCGGCAAAACCGTAGCGGGCCTGGGCCGACTCGGCCTGGGCGACGATGGCCGAGGGCGTCAGCGCCGTCTGGTGGCGCTGATGCAGCCAGCCGCCGCCAGCATCCTCGCGCACATAGGGCAGATCGGTCTTGCCGGCATCGCCGACGAAAAAGAGATAGCCCAACATCGCCACCGAGTCGCGCTGCTTGCCCTCTCCCAGCAGCTCGCACAGCGGTACCTCCAGGTGCTGGCCCAGCAGGTCCAGCAGCGCGCACTCGACGGCAGTCAGCACATGGATGGTGGTGCGCAGATCGAAGGTCTGCAGTCCGCGGCCGCCCGCATCGCGGTCGGCAAAGCGCTCGCGCACCTGGCCCAGCAGGGCCTGCCAGCGGCCCAGCGGCTGGCCAATGGTCAGCGCCGCAGCCTCCTCCAGGGTCTGGCGAATCGCCTCGCCGCCGGGCACCTCGGCCACACCGGTGTGCCCGGCGCTGTCTTCCAGCAGCAGCAGATTGCGGGTGAAGAATGGGGCATGAGCGCCGCTGAGATTGAGCAGCATGCCGTCACGGCCGGCCACCGGGATGACACGGGCGCTTTTAACGAGAGGGGTGGAGCTCATGGTTTGACTTGATTGCTCAGTCTGCAGTGATCTTGCCGGTCTCAATGACGGTCTTCCAGCGCGCGAACTCGCTTTTCTGGAAGGCGGCGGCCTGCTCCGGGGTGTTAGCCACGGTCTCAATGCCGACCTCGGCCTGCTTTTGCTTCAGCGCCGCATCGTTGAGCGCCGCGACCAGGGCCTGGTGGATCTGTCCACGCAGCGGCGCTGGCAGGCCGCGCGGCGCGGCGATCCCCTGCCAGGAATAGACATCGGCACCCTTGATTCCGGCCTCGGTCAGGGTCTGCACCTGAGGCAGCACGGCCGAGCGCTTATCGCCGGTGACGGCCAGCGCGCGCAGCTTGCCGCTCTGAATGTGCTGCAACACCGCGTTGACATTCTGGAACGAGGCATCGACCTGGCCCCCCAGCAAATCGGTGATGGCCGGCGCGCCGCCCTTGTAGGGAATGTGGGAGCCGGAGGTGCCGGTCTGCTGCCAGAACAGCTCGGCGGTCAGATGATCCGAGGATCCGTTGCCTGACGAAGCGAAGGTCATCGCGCCGGGCTTGGCTTTGAGCTGCGTGAGCACATCGGCCATGCTCCTCAGTGGCGACGACGCCGGCACGACCAGCACATTGGGCGCCTGCACCGCTACCGTCAGCAGGTCGAGGTCCTTCAGCGCGTCGTACTGCACGGCCTTCAGCAGGTGCGGTGCGATCACATATGGGCCAAGCGAGGCCACCAGCAAGGTGTAGCCATCGGGTGCGGCCCGCTTGACCATGGCCGAGCCGACCGTTCCGGTGGCACCGGGCTTGTTATCAACGACGACGGTCTGGCCCCAACGCTCCTGCAGCTTGGCAGCCATCGCGCGAGCCAGCGTGTCGGTGGAACCTCCGGGCGGGAACGGCACCAGCAGGGTCACAGACTTGTCCGGGAATGCAGCGGCTCCGCCCGCGAGGCCGGTGACCAGCAACAGGCCGGCAAGCCATCGATGCAGGGTCGAAGGTGTTTTCATGCTTGTCTCCATGATTTAGTTGTACGTCATCATACAACTGACCTCTGAAAATCACATACGCGTTTGCCCGACAATGTCCTCCGATCGACGGTCTGCAGCGTTGGAGCGGCACAATTCTTCATCAGGGGCGCGGCAATGAGACAGGCACACAGGGGCTGGGCAAGGCTCGCCATCCTCTTCTTGATGGTCGGCCTAGGCACGGCGGCCCAGGCGGAGGTCTGGAAGTGCAAGCAACGCGATGGCGGCGTGAGCTTTTCCGATGTGCCCTGCCCCGGCGCCGGCGAGCCGGTCGAGCAGCGCCGGCTGCAAAGCAATGTGGCGGACGCCCCGCGCCTGCCGCCGCCCGAGAACAAGCCCGCCGCCAGCGGCCCAGCGCAGGCCCCGGCCAATGACTGCCCCGGCGATCTGGAACTGCGCAATATGGAGACCCGCGCCAACTCGACCAGCCTGGGCGACCGCGAGCGCGCCTTCATGCAAGACGAGATCCGCCGGGTACGCCAATGCCGCAAGGGCCAGGGGCGCTACACCGCCGAGGACTGGGCGCTGAGCCGCCGGGCCCAGGAAGCGCAGAGCAGCTCGAACGCGGAAAAGGAGCGCCTGCGCGCCGAGGGCATGCACAGCGCGGCCGACCCAATGGAAGGCGACCGCATCGTCCGCCAGCGCGAGAGCGAAGCCCTGGCTGCACGCAATCTGGCGCGGATGGAGCGTCGCCGGGTGGTGCAGCCGCCGATCGTCCCGCCCTGCCCGGCCAAGCCGGGCTCAGGCCCGGTGGCGCCCTGCCGATGAGCTGTCTGGCGACCAGGCCGAAGGTCGGTTCGCGCATCGAGAGGTCAGAATGCTCGGCAGCATCACTCCCGAAGACAGCCGTTCAGACATGAGCAGCAATGAACAGCCGCAAGGGCGTCCGGCCACCTACTTGTCGTCCATCGAAAAGAAGTACGGCCAGCCGATCGCCTATTGGCTGCGCCTGGCCGAGGGCCTCAAAACCATGAAGCAAATGGAGATGCTCGCCTGGTTCAAGACCGAGCACGGCCTGGGCCACGGTCATGCCAACGCTATCATGGCCTATCTGCCGGCGCGCAAGTAACCGGCTACTCGCCGCCAGCCGCCGCCAGCGCCGCGCGCCTCCTGCGCTCGCGGCTGTTTGCCAGGTGGGTGCGCATCGCCGCGCGGGCGGCCTCGGGGTCCTGCGCGCTGATCGCATCGAGGATGTGCTCGTGCTCGGCGTTGACGCGCGTCAGATAGGCCAGGCGCTCGGCCGGAGCCACGCTATCAAGGCCCGGAAGGCGCGCGCGCGGGATGCTGGGCGCACCTAGCGTACCCATCAGCTGCTCGAAATGCGGATTTCCGGTGGCGCGGGCGATCTCCAGATGGAACTGGAAATCGGCCGCCACCGCATCGCGCCCAGCCTGGGCGGCCGCGGCAAACGCGGCCAGTGCTTCTTGCATCGCAGCCAACTGGTCCCCGCTGCGGCGCTGCGCAGCCAGCGCCGCCGCCTCCGTCTCGACGCCGATACGCAGCTCCAACACCGCAACCACATCGGTGAGCGTACCCATCTGATCAGGGGCGATGCGAAATGCGGCGCCCTCGCCCAAACCCAGCACGAAAGTGCCGATGCCGTGTCGAGTCTCGACCAGGCCGGCAGCCTGCAGCTTGGAGATGGCCTCGCGCACCACGGTTCGGCTAACCTCGAACTCGGCCATGATGGCCGCCTCGGTGGGCAGCTTGTCGCCGGCATTGAGTCGGCCTTCGCGGATGCGATCGCCCAGCGCCTCGACGAGGCCCAGGGCCAGGGTCTTGGGGCGCCGTCGGCCGGTGATGGCGTTCAAGTTCAGGCGCGCGCGGCCTTGGCCGGCGGGTCGAGCGGGAACTGCGTGCAACCCAGGCGCGCCGAGATGTCGCGGCTGGCGCCTTGCAGCATAGCCACCACCTCGCCCTCCTTGGCCTCGTCGTAGCGGAAGGTCGGGAAGGAAACGCTCAAACCCGCGATCGGCTGGTTCAGCCGGTCGAAGATAGGCACACCCAGGCAGCGGATGTGGTCGTCGAACTCCTCGCGATCCTCGCCGAAGCCCTGGGCCTTGACGCGATCCAGCTCGGCCTGGAAGGCGGCCGGCTCGACAATGGTCTTGTCGCGAAAGCGCTTGAACTCGGCGCCCTGCAGGATGCGCTCGCGGCGCTGCGGATGCTCCCAAGCCATCAGCACCTTGCCGATCGCGGTGCAGTGCAGCGGAGCGCGCCGGCCGACGCGCGAATACATGCCCAGCATGTGGCGCGAATCGACCTTGTGGACATAGATGATCTCGCTGTCGATCAAGGTGCCCAAGTGGACCGTCTCGCCGGTAGCGTCGGCCAGCATCTGCATATGGTGCTTGGCCAGATCGATCAGCTCCGGGTATTGGAGCGCCTTGGTACCCAGCTCGAAGGCCTTCATTGTCAGGCCGTAGCGCTCGCTGTCGGCCTCCTGGCGCACATAGCCCAGGGTCATCATGGTCTGCAGAAAACGGTAGACCGTGGCCTTGGGCATGGCTAGGCGCACCGAAAGATCGGAGATACCGGTCTCGCTGCGTTCGGACAGTGCCTGCAGGATGGCAAATACTTTGAGCACCGCCGCCACCGATTCCGGTTGCTGCTTGCCGTCGTTCAGATCGTCATCCATGCGGTGTTTCGCTTTGTTTGGTCTGGCGTTTCAATTGTGCTGGATTATCGCCGCGCCGGCCCCGGCACGAACCCGTGCCGCGACCGCTTCGACCGGATCCAGCGGCCCGTGCAGACGCGGCTGCCAGCCGACATCGCCACCCAGCTCCGCCCCGGCGGCGCGCAGCGCAGCGCCCAGGTCCAATGGCCGGCCGTTGTGCAGCGACTCGCGATCGCTGAAGACCTGCCCCTTGAGAACCCGGGCCAGCCGTGCCGCCGGGATCTCCGCCGGGGTCTCCCAGACATTGCGCTCACTGAAAATGCGCGAGGCCAGGCCTATGCCTATCGAGTAGCCATAGGGGTAGTCGCCGTCGCTGCGGGCCATAAACAGATTGTTGTAGAGATGGACCTGGCCGTAGCGTACCCTTGGCGTGCGCTCCATCAGCGCCTCCCAGCGGTTGTGATGCAGGCTCACGCGCAGCCGGCCAGCGTCGCCCGTGTGCTTGTCGCTACCGCCGACCAGGCTGGTCTTATCGTGGCGCGAGAAATGGTTCCATGAGATGGTCACGAAGTCGGACTGCTGGGTGATGTCCAGCAGTCCGTCATGGTGCTGCATCGGCCGGCCCAGCGCGACGCGCGCCTGGCGATCCGCGCGCGCGCCGTCGTCGAAGCTGCAATGGTCTACCCACACATGCGTCGCGCCGCGCAATGCGACGGTGTCGTACTCAGAGTTCCATTCGCCGGCCGCGCCGTCGAGCGGATCCCAGGCCGGGAAGAAGTCGTAGGCATCGGCGAACTGCAGGCCGCGCAGAATAATGTTGTCCACCTTGTCCAGCATCAGCATGCCGTTGATGAAGCCCGCACCCGGCGCTGCGCCAACCAGCGTGGTGTTGGACGGGATGCGCAGCACGACGCGCTGGGCCTGGGCCTGCACAGATCGCTTGCGCGCCTCCTCCAGCAGCCCTTCGGGCGGCTTGCGGCCCCAGACTGCCGGATCGTAGGCGCGCAAAAAGGCTTCAAAGTCGAAGCCCGGGTCGCGGTAGTCTTCGTAGCCCAGCCGCCGGCCGGCGGCGTCGCTGCTCAGATCGATGCGAGCCAGCAGGTAGATGATCTTGGGCCGCTGCCCGGCCGCCAGCGCAGCCTCCAGTTCGGCGCGGTCTCGCACTCGGTAGACATCGGCAGGCACGGCCGCAGCGCCGCCCGTGGTGCCGCCCTCGGCCGCCGCCCAGCCGTCGTCCAACGCCAAGATCTCGCGACCCCAGTCGCGCGGCGCGGCGCGGTTGCGGTATTCGGCCATGCGGTTGTGCGCGGCGTCGAAGGGACGGCGCGAGGTCGAAGCGCTCCAGGGTCCGATGTGGTGGCCCAGCTCGCTGTCGCGTATCAAGGCCTGAGCGTTCGGCGAGAGCCCGGACTGCCAGGTGCCAGGCCTGACTGCCTGATCCCAGGCCCGCCCCAGCGAGACGCGAGCCTCGCCAATGCCCGGCTCGGCCAGCAGCCGGCTGTTGATGATCAGGAAGCCATGCTCGCGTCCTGGCGGCGTGCTGGGTGCCAGCACGTGACCGTCCTGAGCCGGCGCGCGACGGCCGGCGCGGCTAAGGATCTCGCTGCGCGCAATCACCAGGCGGGCGTCGCCGAAGATGAAGTCCACATCGCCTGCAATCAGGCTGTCGCTGACATGGATGCGACCGCTGCCTGCCGCGTAAAAGGTGTCCTGATGGCCCAACAGGCGCAGACGCTGCAGTTGGATGCGGTCACCCCGGATCATTAGCGCCACGGCCTGGGCGCCACCGGCCTCGCCGGCTCCGGCCGGATAGCCCTGGCCCAGACGCACCGCGTCCATCGCATCATTGGCAATCGTTAGGTCGGCCAGCTGCAACTCGTCGCCGAACAGCATCGCGGTGGCGCTGCCGGCCGTGCCATAGCTGGCGCCTTCCTGGTGCGGCGTGCAGGCATTGATCGCCTGCCCGGCCGGCTTGGGCTGGGCGTTGTAGTGGCCGGCTACGATGACGGCACCCGGGTCGCCGTAAAGCGTCAGCGGCGCCTTGTCGCGCAGGCAGATCTGTTCGCGGTAGGTGCCAGGCTTGAGCCGGATGTAGTGGCGACGCCCTTGGCGAGGCAAGGCATCCAGCGCGGCCTGCAAGCTGCCGTGTGTGCCGCTTCCGTCCGCAGCGACCACGAAGTCGGGCGTCCAGGCCCTGGGCTCAAGCGGCTGTGGCTGCCACCCTTGCAGCCAGTCCTCGACGCGCAGCCGCGCTGCCTGGGCGTCGTCGAGCTGAGGTCGCAGCGGCCCATGAGCCTGCGCTGCCGCACCCACCACGGCGAGCAGCAAAGCAGCAAGCCGCCTCACAGATCGGCCAGGTAGAGCGCAGGCTCGCCCGACTCCTTGTCGCAGCTGAACAGCACCTGTTTTTGGTCGGGCGTGAAGCTCGGATGCGGATGGGTGACTTGGCGGCTGTCCTTGTAGACGTCCCATCCGCTGTCGTGGCGCGCGATCGGCCGGGTCGTTCCGGCCTTCAGGTCAAACAGATGCAGATAGGGGTCGCCGCTCAGCATCTCGTTGCTGGCGCTGGCATCGCCGCTGACCTTGCCGCAACCGTCGCCGACGATCAGCGTGCCGTCATGGTTGCTCATCAGGTGCGAGCACTGTGGCATCGCCGTCAGCACCCTGTTCTCCAACGTGACTGGATCGAGGCTGCAGATCCAGCGTTCGGGCGAGCTGTGGTCGTATGACACATAAATCATCGCGCTGCCGTCAGGCACCCAGAACTCGTGGGTACAGCTCTCGCCCTTGCTGTGTTCTTTGCCGCAGCGGCGGTTCGTGCCGTCCTCGTTGATGAACCACATACGGGCATCGATCAGGTCATGTGGACCCTCGTGACAATAGGCCACCGTGTGGTCGTCGAAGGGGCGGTACTGCGGATGGCCCAACCATCCTTGCTGCTCCAGGATGACCGTGCGCTCCCCGGTCTTCAGATCTACGCTGAAGAGCCGGCAGCGTGGCTTCTGATGGAACATCTCGTTGAACTTCTGCCAGGTGTTCAACGGGAACCAGTCATCGGCATGGATCTCGATGCCGACCATCTTGTTGCAGGCGCTGTTGCTGACCCAGGTGCCATAGCCCACCCAGCCCTGCGGCACCGTGTAGACCACCTCCTCGCTCAGATCGGCCAGGGCCAGGCGGATCAGCTGGCGTTCGGCGCGCACGAAATAGAGGTGCCGGTCATCGGGCGACAGAAAGCCGCCGAAGGTGTTCTCGCCGGGCTGGTCGGTCAGTTGCGTGGCAACTTGCGATTGCAGGTCCAGCAGCTGGTAGTTCCAGTACTTTCCCGGGCCGAACTCCCCGGCAAACAGCAGCTTGCCGCCATCGTTGGTGAAGCACTTCTGATAGAAATAGTTGCGATGACAGGTCACGTCCAGCGGCGTGAGCCGGGTCACCCGGGCGCCGGTGTCGGGATCCTGCTGGCTGACGAACTTCAGCTGTCTTTCGGTGGCTTTCATCTCACTTGATCCGGTTGAGCAGGGCATTGCCCTCTTCAACCAGGCGGCGCGCGGCCTCCTGGTCCGTGGTCTTGCCATAGGCGACAGTCTCAAAGACCTCGCGCATGAATTTATGGAAGCGTGCATGCTCGAACAGCTTCGAGGGCATGGGCACCCGGCCGGCCTGGCGCTGGGCCTTGACCTGCTCGTGGGCAGCCAGTTCCAGAGACGGCAGCTTGCCGGCCTTCAGCAGCAGCTCGAAGCTGTTGGCGGCGGCCGGCACGCCACGGCTGCGGCCCAGGATCTCGGCAGCCTCGGGGTCGGTCAGCAAGAAGTTGACGAAGCGCGCGGCCAACTCTGGCTGCTTGCTGTTGCGGCCCACCGCATACATGAGCGTGGGCCTGCCGAACATGCCGCTGTTGCCGGCGCCGGGTAGGGTCGGGAAGTCGCCCAGCACCAGCTTTTGCTGCTTGTTCAAGGTACTGGCGCGCAGCGCGATCACCGAGTCCCAGGTGTAGTTGCCGGCCCAGTTGCCGAGCACCCAGTCCTGCTGCTGCTCGGTGGGCTTCTCGGCGCCGCCAAGGCTGGCGCGCAGCGGCAGCGGCACAGCCACATGCTCGGTGATCAGGCGGCGGTAGGTCTGCACCCATTCCAGCGCAGCAGCCGGGCTCATCGCGACGCGCGGCTGGGTCGGGTCAACGTAGGGCGTGCCGTGCTTTTGCTGCACATAGCTCTGCGCCAGCAGCATCATGTCGTAGAGCTCGCCGTCCAGCGGATACGCCTTGTCGCCGTACTTGGCCTTGAAGACACGGCCGGCCGCGAACAGCTCGTCCCAGGTCTTGGGCACCGACAGCCCGGCACGCGCCAGCGCCGCCTCGTTCCACAGCAGCACGCGGGCGCTGTAGGACACCGGCAATGCATTGAGCTTGCCGGCCACGCGGCCCAGTTCAAGATCGGCGGCGTCGAACTGATGCAGGGCCAGTTGCGAGCGGTAGGCTTGCAAATCGGTGAAACCGTTGCCGCGCTTGGAGAACATGCCCAGCCAGGCCCAGTTGATCTGCATCACATCGGGCTCGGAGCGGCCGGCGATCTGGGTCGTCAGGCGCTCCAGGTATCCGTTGAAACCCATGTACTCGGCCTTGATCTTCAGGCCGGGGTTGCGGCGCTCGAAGGCGGCAATCGCCTTCAGCGTGGCCTCATGCCGGCCCGCGCCGCCCCACCAGGAGAAACGCAGCACGGTCGAGTCCTGCGCCCAGGCCGGAAAGGTCAATAGGAGCGCGGCTGCGATGAAAGAGAGCTTTCTAATCGGCATGTCAGAGCAGCAGGTTGGCGCCGCTGGCGGCGTCGAAGAGGTGGGCCTGATTGAGCTGCAGCCAGAAGTTATGGGCGGCGCCGCGCGTTTTCTCACCCAGCCCCCCGAGCTGATCGGCCGGCACGCGGGCCGTCATCGGCACCTTGCCGATGTCGAAATGCACGAACACCTCGCTGCCCATATGCTCCATGAAGCGCAGCGTGCTGGGCACCTCGACGCTGCCGGGCCGCGGCAGCGAGGACACATGCTCGGGCCGCAGACCGAACTTGATGGCCGCGCCGCGCCCCGTGAGCTTGGCCGCCTTGGCCTCTGGAAGCGGCAAAACCTGGTCCCCGATCGCAATGGCCAGGCCGGCGCCCTGGCTCTGCAGCGTGGCGTCGTGGATGTTCATCTCGGGCGAGCCAATGAAGCTGGCGACAAAGGCATTGGCCGGACGGTCGTACAGCGCGGTGGGTGTGTCGACCTGCTGGATCACGCCTTCCTTGAGCACGCAGATGCGCTCGCCCATGGTCATCGCCTCAACCTGGTCGTGGGTCACATAGATGGTGGTGGCCGGTTGGCCCGCCTCGCGCAGGGTGCGGTGCAGCTCGGTGAGTCGAACCCGCATCGCGGCGCGTAGCTTGGCGTCCAGATTGGACAGCGGCTCGTCGAACAGAAAGACCTCGGGCTTCTTGACGATAGCCCGGCCCACCGCCACGCGCTGGGCCTGGCCGCCGCTGAGCTGCTTGGGATAGCGATCCAGCAGATGCTCCATCTCCAGCAGCTGGGCGGCATGGCGCACGCGCTGATCGAGCTCGGCCTTGGGCGTGCCGGCTAGCTTCAGGCCGAAGGCCAGATTGTCGTAGACCTTCATATGCGGGTACAGCGCATAGTTCTGGAACACCATCGCGATGCCGCGCTGCTTGGGTGCCAGCTCATTAACGCGCTGATCGCCAATCCTCAGCTCGCCGCCGCTGATAGTCTCCAGGCCGGCAATCATGCGCAGCAGGGTGCTCTTGGCGCAGCCCGAGGGACCGACGAAGACCATGAACTCGCCATCGCGCACTTCCAGATCGACCCCGTGCACGGCCTTGAAGCCATTGGGGTAGACCTTCTCGATTTTTTTCAGGCTTAGCTGCGCCACTGTCGTCTCCGAATCGTTTGTAGTTCTGTGTCAGCCCTTGACGCCGCTCGATGTGGCGCCTTCGATGAAGTGCTTCTGCGCCGCAAAAAACACCAGCACCGAGGGAATCAGCGCGACGACCGAGATCGCGATGACGTTGGCCCATTCGACCTCCTCGGTCGCGCCTATGCTCATCTTCAGCGCCAGCGACACGGGGTACTTCTCGACCGAGGCCAGGTAGATCAGCGGGCCCATGAAGTCGTTCATGGTCCAGATGAACTGGAACACGATGACCGAGATGATGGCCGGCTTTAGCAGCGGAACGATGATGTGCCAGAGCAGCTGCCATGCGTTGCAGCCGTCGATCTGTGCTGCCTCTTCCATATCGCGAGGAATGCCGCGCAAGAACTGCACCAGCAGGAAGACGAAGAAGGTGTCGGTGGCAAAGGCCGAGGGGATGATCAGCGGCAGATAGGAATCGAGCCAGCCGATTTCGCGGAACATCAGGTACTGCGGTAGCCGCAGCACGATCAGCGGCAGCATCATCGTCCCTATCATGATGGAGAACAGCAGTTTCTTTCCCCAGAACTCGAAGCGGGCAAAGGCATACGCCACCAGCACGCAGGAGATCACGGTCACGATGATGCGGGGGATCGCGATCAGGAAGCTGTTCAGGAAATAGGTCGCGAAGGTGTACTCGGTGCTCGTCTTCCAGCCTTTGGCATAGGCACCGAAATCCAGCCGGCTGGGCCAGAAGCCGGCCTCGGTGAAGATCTCGGCATTGCTCTTGAACGAGGCCCCAATCAGCCACAGCATCGGGTACAGCATCACGAAGGCCACCGCGATCAGCGCCACATAGCGCAGCCAGGGGTTGCCGCGGTCGCGAGCGAGTGCCCGCGGCGCCGAGGGCAGTTTGACGGCTCCCGCCAGGGACTTGGCGTCGGCGCGGCTCATCGCTTGCTCTCCTTCTCGCCAGAGTAGAAGACCCAGTACTTGGAGCTCCAGAACGACAATGCCGCCAGCCCGCCAACCAGGGCGAACAGCACCCAGCTCAGCGCCGCGCCATAGCCCAGATTGAAGAATCGGAAGCTCTGGTCGTATATATAAAGCGCAAGCACGTAGGTCGAGTGCAGCGGGCCTCCCTCGGTGATCGCGTAAGGACCGTTGAACTCCTGGAAGGCATGCACCATCTGCATGATCATGTTGAAGAAGATCACCGGTGTGATCAGCGGTACCGTGATCTTCCAGAACTGCTGGCTCTTGCTGGCGCCGTCACACTCGGCCGCCTCGTACAGCGAGACCGAGACGTTCTGCAGCGCCGCCAGAAAGATCACCATGGCCGAGCCGAACTGCCAGGTGAACAACAGCACGATTGTCCACATCGAGTAATGCTCATCGGCCAGCCAGGCGATCGGCTCAATGCCCAGTTTGATCAGGACCAGATTGACCAGGCCGTTCTTAGCGAAGATGAAGCGCCACAGCACGGCCACTGCGATCGAGCCGCCGAGGATGGAGGGGATATAGAAGGCTGCACGGAAGAAATTGATGCCGCGCAGCTTGAAGTTCAAGACATGGGCGATGAACAAGGCGAAGCCCACGCGCAGCGGCACGGCCAGCAGCGCGAACAGCAGGGTCACGCCCAGCGATTTGCGAAACAGCGGATCGTCGCCGGCGAGCTCGCGGTAGTTCTGCAGCCCGATGAACTCAGGTGGGTCGATCAGGTCGTACTGCGTGAAGCTGAGCGCGAAGCTCATCACGAAAGGGAAGAGCTTGAACAACAGCACGCCCAGCACGAACGGCAGGACGAACAGGAAGCCCAGCTTTTTATTCTCATACATGCACCGAGTCTCCGGCGGTAGGACAGCGCCCGGGCTCTGACGGCCCGGGTCACGGCAGTGAGAAAGAGGGCCTAGCGGGCCAGCCAGCCGCCGTCAACGGCCACGGTGTAGCCGTTGACGTAATCTGACGCCTGCGAGGCCAAAAAGACCACCGGACCGGCCAGATCATCGGGCACACCCCAGCGCCCGGCCGGGATGCGCTCGAGGATGGCGGCATTGCGACCTTCGTCGGCGCGCAGCGCGGCGGTGTTGTTTGTGGCCATATAGCCAGGCGCGATCGCGTTGACGTTGATGCGCTGCGAGGCCCATTCATTGGCCATGAGCCGCGTGATGCCCATCACACCGCTTTTGCTGGCCGTGTAGGAGGGCACGCGCACGCCGCCCTGGTAGGACAGCATCGAGGCCACATTGATGATCTTGCCGCCGCTGCCCTGGGCCATGTATTGGCGCGCCACGGCCTGCGAGAAGAAGAACACTGTCTTCAGGTTCAGGTCGATGACGTCGTCCCAGTCCTTCTCGCTGAACTTGATCGCATCCTCGCGACGGATGATGCCGGCGTTGTTGACCAGGATATCGACCCGCCCGCCAAAGCTCTTGGCCTCGCTGACCAGCCCTTCCAAACAGCTGATGTCGGACAGATTGGCACGCAGGTCGAGGAAGCGGCGACCTAGCGCCTGTACCTGCTCGCGGGTCTCATCCGGTTCGGACACGTTGACGCCGACGATGTCAGCGCCGGCTTGGGCCAACGCCCGGGCCATGCCCTGGCCCAGGCCGGTGTTGCAGCCGGTCACGATGGCGACGCGGCCCTGCAGATGGAAATTATCCAGAATCATGTGCTGTCTCTCTGATTTCTGACGCACTGAACAGGCGTCTCGGGATGCCCCTAGAGGCTCAATGGCCGCTAGCCTAACGCAGCCTGGGACTTTCCCGGAATTATGGTTTCTATTTAGTGAACCAATGTTTCATTTATTTGCGTCAGCGCTATAGTAGCTGCAAATCGATGTTTCAGACATCACACCGCGCCCGGGCTTTCGGGTGGAGACAGCGGAGCTAAGACATGAGCAGCAGCTACTTCGACAACGATGCCGCCCCTTGGACCGAGCTGGGCGAGGGCATACGGCGCAAGATCGTCGGCCACACGCCGGAGCTGATGTCGGTGCTGGTGCAGTTCGACAAGGGCGCCGTCGGCACCCAGCACGCTCACGACGCCCACGACCAGATCGCCTATGTGATCTCCGGCTCCTTCGAGGCCGAGGTCGCCGGTGCCAAGCGCGTGCTCAGAGTCGGAGACGCTTTCGTGGCCCCTCGCCTACATACCCACGGCGTGGTGGCTCTTGAAGCCGGCAGCACCCTGCTGGACCAGTTCTCTCCCCGCCGCGAGGACTACCTCTAAGTCGCTCGAGGTCCAGCGGTCGCCGCACTGCAGCGCGCGGCCGCCCCGTCAAAAGGCGCCCTGCGCGCGCCGGTGTCATCCCCACCTCAGACCGAGCTACGGGCACAGAACCCGCAGCGGTCGGTGAATGCCAAGCAGTGCCCTGCTCGCATCGGGCGAGCCTGCGCTAAAAATCAATAGGAGACTAGACCATGCAAACCCGCCACAGGCTCAAGCAGCCGCGACTGTCCAAACTGGCCGCCTGCCTCTTGGGCTCCACCAGCCTGCTTGCCGCTGCCCAGAGCGCCGCGCCCGCCGCCGAGCCGCAGGCCATGGAGACCGTGGTTGTGACCGGCTTCCGGTCCTCCTTGGAGAGCGCACTGAACAAGAAGCGTGAGGACAAGGGCATCGTCGATGTCATCAAGGCCGAAGACATCGCCAAGTTCCCCGATACCAACCTGGCCGAGTCGCTGCAGCGAATCCCCGGCGTCGTGATCGATCGCGACGCTGGCGAGGGCCGCAGCATCACGGTGCGCGGCCTGGGCTCGGACTTCACACGCGTGCGTATCAACGGCATCGAGGCCCTGGCCACCACCGGCGGCACCGACAGTTCGGGCGGCGCGAACCGCTCGCGCGGCTTCGACTTCAACGTCTTCGCAGCCGAGCTGTTCAACAGCATCACGGTGCGCAAGAGCAGCTCGGCCGATGTCGAAGAAGGCTCGCTGGGCGCCACCGTCGATCTGCAGACCACCCGGCCCTTCGATCTGAAGGGCTTCACCGCATCGGTCTCGGTCAAGGGCCGCTATAACGATCTGTCCGAGAAGACAGATCCGCGCCTGGCCGTGCTGATCTCCAACACCTTTGCTGACCGCAAGCTGGGCGTGCTTTTCTCGGCCGCCTACTCCAAGCGCCGCGTCTTCGAGGATGGCTTCAGCACGGTGCGCTGGGACAACGGTCCCTCGTCCGGCGGCTGGTGCGCACCCACCGGCGTCGCCAACAACCCGGCCAACTCCACCGCCACCACCTGCGGCCCGGCCGCTCAGGGTGTGCCACGCCTGACCGGCACGCCGGCCAACATCGCCGCGTACAACGCCGCCAGCAACCCGGCCAATTTTCACCCGCGCCTGCCCCGCTACGGCCGCCTGACTCACGACCAGGACCGTCTGGGCATCACCAGCTCGGTGCAGCTCAAGCCGCGCGACGGCACGCTGCTGACACTGGACATGCTCTACTCCAAGCTCAAGGCCACCCGCCAAGAGGACTTCCTGCAGGCCATCTCCTTCAGCCGCAATGCTGGACAAGGCGGCAAGCCGCAGACCAGCGTCGTCGACACCGCCTACGACAGCAACGGCGCCCTGCTCCACGGCACGTACAACGGTGTCGACATCCGTTCCGAGTCTCGGTTCGACAAGCTCTCGACCACGTTCACCCAACCCAGCCTGCTGCTGGAGCAGGACATCGGCGAGACCATGAAGCTGACCGCCTCGGTGGGCCGGGCCGAGTCGAAGTTCCGCAATCCTGTGCAGACCACAACAACCCTGGATGCTCTCAACGTCAACGGCTACTCGATCGACTTCCGTGGCGACGACCGCGCGCCGGCCATCAGCTACCCCTTCGATGTAACCCAAAGCGGCGTTGGCGGCCTGGGCCTGGTGACCATTCCGCGCGTGAATTCGGGCACACAGCCCGCCACCATCGCCAACACCTCGGCCAGCGAGATCCGCATCCGACCGCAAGGCGCCAACAACATCAACGATGTCGCCCATGTGGACCTGGCCTGGGAAGCGATCCCCGACAAGCTGACCCTCAAGTTCGGCGGCGACTACAAGAAGTACAAGTTTGACACCTACGAGTTCCGTCGCGTCAACCAGAACGACACTATCTTCGCGCCGCCCGCCGGCGCCGGCAATCTGACGACGCTGCTGACCGGTTTCGGCAAGGGCCTGGGCATGCCGGCCGGCACACCGACCTCCTGGGTGATTCCCGACCTGAACGCGATTGCGGCAGCCTACGACATCTACTGCAACTGCATCAAGAGCGGCCCGGCCGGCGGCCCCGGCGACTTCACGCTGTCGTCCACCACCAACGGCAATGCCCGCGGCAACAACCGCTCGGTGGTCGAGAAGGACACCGGCGCCTTCTTCATGGCCGATTTCGCCACCCAGCTTTTTGGCCTGAAGGTCAAGGGCAATGCCGGTGCGCGCTATGTCAAGACCGAGCAGGCAGCGACCGGCTATCTGGCCACCGCCGGCGGCACCGAGGTCACGGTGAACAACAACTACGACGACTGGCTGCCGTCGATGAACCTGGCCGCCAATCTGAGCCGCGACGTCGTGCTGCGCCTGGCCGCCGCCAAAGTGATGGCCCGGCCGCAACTCGGCAATCTGAACCCTGGCGGCTCGATCAGCACCACCGGCACCTTGTCGGTGACCAGCGGCAACCCGCTGCTCAAGCCCTTCCGCGCAAAGACCTTTGACGCCAGCCTGGAGTGGTATGTCAGCAAGGATGCCTTCGTCGGCGTCGGCCTCTTCCACAAGAAGATCGACACCTACATCCAGAGCCTGCGCACCAATGTGCCGTTCAAGGAAACCGGCCTGCCGCTGAACCTGCTGCCACCCAACTTCACCGGCGACGAGGTCTTCCAGGTCACGACCCCGATCAACACCCCCGGAGGCAAGCTCAACGGCATCGAGCTGAACTACCAGCAGCCCTTCACCTTCCTGCCCGGCTTTGGCCGCAACTTCGGCACGCTCCTGAACTACACCTATGTGAAGTCCAAGATCCAGTACCAGGTTTCGCCGACGGCCGCGACCACGATCACCGACGATCTGCTGAACCTGAGCCCGAAGTCCTGGAACGCCACGCTGTACTACGACGACGGCAAGTTCAGCGCCCGCGTCTCGGCCGCGCAGCGCAGCGGCTTCCTGACCCGGGTGCCGGGCCAGAACAACAACGATGTCGAGGGTAAGAACAGCTCGCTGAACGTCGATGCGTCGATTTCCTACAAGGTCAACGACCAGTTGGAAGTCACGCTGGAGGGCGTCAATCTGAACAACCGGGCCAACGATCAGTTCATCAGCCGCGCTCGCAACAGCGTCGTCGTGAACCACGTCACCGGCCGCGAGTTCCTGTTCGGGGCCCGCTACAAGTTCTGACCGGGGCGCAAACGCCACCGCAAGCAAGTCCAAAGGTGCGGCACAGTCCCGCACCTTTTTTTTGCCCAGCCACGATGAAAACAGTACTTCTCCTGCTGGCCCTCACGCTGGCCGGCTTCAGCGCGGACACCCAGGCACAGAACACCCGGCTGATCCTTGTCGGCGACTCGACGATGGCGCCGCGCAGTGGCTACGGCGACGCATTGTGCGCACGCTTCAGGCCCGAGCTGCGATGCGTGAACTTGGCGCGCGGCGGCCGCAGCTCCGGCTCCTTCCGTGCCGAAGGGCTGTGGGAGCACGTGCTGGAATTGCTGCGCGGGCCTGATGGCCCACGTAGCTATGTGCTGATTCAGTTCGGTCACAACGACCAACCCGGCAAGCCCGGCCGCTCCACCGATCTGGTGCATGACTTCCCCGCCAACCTGGCCCGCTATGTAGACGAGGTACGTGCTACCGGCGCCACGCCAGTACTGCTGACCCCCCTGACCCGGCGCAGCTTTCGCGGCCCCTGGCTGCATGACGACCTCGCGCCCTGGGCCGCCGCCACCCGGCGCGTGGCCGCCGACAAGCGAGCCGCGCTGCTGGACCTGCACGCGCTGAGTCGCGCCGCAGTCCAGGCCATGGGCGAGGCCGAGGCCGACACGTTGGCAATGGCAGCCAAGCCGGTACCCGGCGCGCCCATCCACCCCGCGACAACGGCCGAGCGCGCCGGTGCCGCCAATCCCGTGTTCGACCGCACCCATCTGGGCGACAAGGGGGCGCGGCTGATTGCATCCATCGTCGCCCGGCAACTGCAAGACCTGACCCCCGAGCTAGGCGCGCAGCTGCTGCCCTGAATTCATCCCCACAACAAGCCGCTCGACGGCATCGGAGACAAAGCGCATGAGACCACTTCTTTTGAGAACCCTGCTGGCCTGCTTGCTGGCACCTGGCGCCGCCTTGGCCCAAACCACCGTGACCGCGCTGCTCGACGGCCAGCCCAGCCTGCTCGGCTGGGAACAGGGCTACGAGAGCGGCGCCGGAAGCCACATCGTCACGCTCAGCGACAGCGAGCTGGAATACCTCAGCGCAGACTACGCGCTGGCCATTGATCTGTTCAGCGACGGTCTGATCCGTCTCTATGACAACAGCGAAACCGGCAGCATGGTCGGCTCGACGCTGAGCCTGGACTTCGCCGGTTTGGGCACCGCGATCACCGGCATCGCGCTGCACGACATCAGCCAGCTCGGCGCTGGCACGGTGAGCGCCACCCTGCTGAGCCCCAGCAGCGTCAGCATCAGCTTTGGCGCGCTGAGCTTCACGAGCGACGCGTTTCCCAGCTTCGAGTTGCAGCTGAGCCTGGCCCCGGTGCCCGAGCCCGCTAGCGCCGCCCTGCTGGCGGCGGGTTTGGCAGGTCTGCTCGCACGGCGCCGCAGACAGGCTCGGGGAGGTCGCGCATGAAAACCAGCACCTTGATCGCGCTGCTGCCGCTGCTGAGCGCGCTGCAGGCAGGCGCCCTGGACATGGCGCAGCAGGCCGCGCCGGCCGACGGCTGGGCGGGCCATGGAGGAGGCACCGTGGGCGGCGCCGCCGCAACGCCGGAGCGCATCTACACGGTCGGTACCCGCGCCGAGCTGCTGGCCGCGCTGGCCAATGGCGGCAATCAGGCCAAGATCATCAAGGTGGCCGGCACCATTGACATGAGCGAGGGCCGGCCTTTCACCAGCGCGGCCGACCAGAGGGCACGGGCCCGCATCAAGCTGCCCAGCCACACCACCCTGGTCGGCGAAGGGCCGGGGGCCGGCTTTGTCAACGGCCATATCGATATCAGCGGCGTCAGCCAAGTGATCGTGCGCAATCTGCACATCGTCGCGCCCTGCGATGTAGCGCCCGTCTGGGACCCCAGTGACGGTGCCCTGGGCAACTGGAACTCGGCCTATGACGCGATTGCGATCACGACCGCAACCCAGGTCTGGATCGACCACAACACCATCACCGACGCACCGCTCACCGACGACCAGCTGCCCATCGAGAACGGCAAGCTCAGGCAATGCCATGACGGTGCCATCGATATTACCAAGGGCGCCGATTTGGTGACCGTGTCCTACAACCTCATCAGGCAGCACGACAAGACAATGCTGATCGGCGGCTCCGACAGCCAGACCAGTGATGCCGGCAAGCTGCGGGTGACGATCGCCAACAATGTGTTCAGCAGCGTCAGCCAGCGCGTGCCGCGCGTGCGCTTCGGCCAGGTCCACCTGTTCAACAACGTCTTCACAGGCAGCAAGAGCGCCAGCCCCTACGCTCACAGCTACAGCGTCGGCATCGGCCGGGCCGCTCAGGTCCTGTCGCATAGCAACGTCTTTGCGATCGAGGGCGCGGCCGGCTGCGACGCTCTGGTCAGCTATCCCAGCGCCGACCGCAGTGGCGGCTTCAAGGACAGCGGCTCCACGCTCAACAACGCAGCGCTGAGCGGCTGCAGCGTGGCCAGCGCACCGGTCGCCTGGGTCCCGCCCTATGCCTACAAACCCCGGCCCGCCGTCCTCGCCAAGGCCAATGCACTGGCCCAGGCCGGCGCAGGCAAGCTGACGACGCAGATCAGCGGCTCGGGGAATGTCGATGATGTGGCTGGTACCAAGGTCCCTGCAGCCCAGGAGACGGACGTACCCACCGACACCCGGCTCGCGCTGGCCTTCGATGCGCCGCCGCTGATCGGCACGAGTGGCTTGATCCAGATCCGCCGCGCCAGCGACGATGCGCTGGTCGACAGCCTGGACATTTCCACCGCCCCGTCGGCCAGCGACACCCAGACCCTGCTGGCGCGGACCAATCTGGAGATCGATGCGCTGGGCCTGGGCGCGATGCCCGAGAACCCGGCGCTGGCCCGCTGGGTATGGTACCGGCCAGTCAGCGTTCAGGGCAGCAAGGCCCTCGTCAAGCTGCGCAGCGGCAAGCTGGACTTCAGCACCAGCTACTACGTGACGATGGACGCCGCCGTGCTGAGTGGCACGATCAAGGGCACACCCTTTGCAGGCATCGGCAAAGCCGACGGCTGGCGCTTCACGACGCGCGCCGCGCCGAGCAGCTATACGCAGGTCCGTGTCGACGATGGCGGCGGCGCGGCCGACTTCCGTACCCTGCAGGGCGCGCTGAACTGGGTCATGAAGCACTGCGCCACCGGCAGCCCGGCGGACTACGGCTGCAACACCGTGGCGACGCCCAAGACCATAGACATCGCCAACGGCCACTATCCTGAACTGGCCGTGCTGCGCCGTGTCCACAATCTGAGCCTGATCGGCGAGAGCCGGGAAGGCGTGGTGGTGGGCGAGGCCAATTTTGAGTCGCTCAACGCCGGCAGCGGTGCTAGCACCGCGACGCCCGGCACGGCACTGTCCAGCTCGGGGCGCACCGCCGGCCACCGCGTGCTGGGCGGCGGACGCTCGGTGCTGCTGGTCGAAAGCGCCGACCTGCTGAGCCTGGTCAACTTCACGCTAAAAAACCCGCATGAGCGCAGCACGCTCTACGACAACCAGGCCGAAGCCCTGTACTTCAACACCAGCACGACGGCCGCGGCCGGCCGGCTGGTCGCCAAGCAGATGAACTTCATCAGCCAGCAGGACACCTTGCAGCTCAAAGGCTACAACTGGATCTACCAGTCTCTGGTCGAAGGCAATGTGGACTTCATCTGGGGCGGCGCGATGGCCAGCCTGTTCGAAGACAGCGAAATCCGCTCGGTGGCCGACCCCGCCAGCAACTCGCCCGGCTACATCCTGCAGGCTCGCGCCACCGTCGGTGACAAGGGCTTTGTGTTCCTCAACAGCCGCCTCACCGCAGGCCCCGGTGTCACACAAGCCTATCTGGCCCGCAGCGGCGGCACCGCGTCGAGCGCCTATGTCGACAATATCGCCTTCGTCAACAGCCGCATCGGCGCGCACATCCTGCCGATCGGCTGGTGCGTCGGCAGCGGCACCAGCAAGACCGGCCAGGGCACAGGCGGCTGCGGCAGCAACCCGCCACCCTGGGCAGGCGGCACCGATGGCAGCGCGACCGACACGGCGGGATGGCGCGAGATCGGCAGCCTGGACCTGGACGGCACGCCGCTGGACATCAGCGCCAGGCTGGGCAGCGCGAACGTCAAGCTCGGCGGCGTCGACAAAGCGGTGCTGCTGGCCAAACAGCTCGGAAGCGACGCCGGCCTGAGCAGCCGCGCCGAGATCTTCCACAACTCGACCATCGCCACCGGCGCGCCGGGAGGGTGGGCGCCGCTGCCATGAGCGGCCTTTGCCTGATGCGGATCAGGGCCTGAACAGACTCTGCCAGCCCTTGCGCGGGCTCATGTCCTGCAGACGCCAGTCGGCCGGATCGAAGCGGCGCCGGGTCGGCACGTGGCGCGGGAATCCGCTGGCGTTCTGGCTCTCGCTGTCGATGATCTGGCCGCGGGCCTCGGCGACGTCTGACAGCAGCTTGAAGTCGATCGCATCGCGGGCCCATGGCCGCGCGCCGGCGGCCAGCATCAGCTCGGCCTCCAGCCGCTCGGCCGGCAGGGTTTGCAACCCAGGCGGCAGATAGGGCTGCTCGGCGGCGACGATGCGGGCCGGGCCGGCCGTGTAGACCCCGGTCTGCGCGAGCTCGCGGCCGGCCATGTCCAGCGCCACGTTGCCTTGCATGAAAAGCTCCACATCGCCATGGCCGCCCAGCGCGAACAGCGGCGTGCCGGCCAGCGTGTCGGGCCCGTGGCGCAGCACATTACCGACCAGGCTGATCCGGCCGTTCTGATGGGGCTGGCCGGCCCATTCATGCGCGACCAGGTTGTAGTGCACCGCCTTGGCGCCGGGGTTGTAGATCAGGTTGTTCACCATGGCAGCCTGCACTCCGCCCTTGAACAGCGCGTTGCGCTCCCGGTTGGAAGCATAGACATTGCCGTAAATCAGGATTGCGCTGGCGTTGTCATGGATCAGCGAGCCCTTGGAGTGCTCGCCCTTCTCGTGGACGGAGTTCGCCAGGCCCTCGTAGATCAGATTGTGGCTGAAGGTGATCTGGCGACCGGTGTGCTCGCGCCACTGCGCGGGCGTGGCGCCCTCGAAACGCGGACCGGAGACCGACAGGTTCTCGTCGGTGGCCCAGGAGAAGCTGCAGTGGTCGACGATGATGTTGCGGGCCGCACCGACGGTTGAGATGCCGTCCTGGTCGCCGCCGCCCTTCTTGGGCCGGCCGAACTCGCCGGGCCGGAACCTCAGGTGCTGGATGATCACATCATGCGTGGCGATCAGGGTCTCGGCCTTGATCACGGTGATGCCGGGGTCTGGCGCGGTCTGCCCGGCCACGGTCACAAAGGGGTCGCGGATCTGCAGTCTGGCGCCGGCCATATCGATCACGCCACCAACCTCGAAGACCACGATGCGCGGCCCCTGGGCCTCCAACGCCGCACGTAGCGAACCGGGACCGTCGGCCGCCAGCGTGTCCACGCGCAGGATGCGGCCGCCCTGCCCGCCCTGGGTCGTAGCCCAGCCGGGGTGAACGATGCCGCCGCGGTCCAGCGCCCAGGCCTGCAAGGCCATCAGCAAGAGACCCAGAGCCAGTGCCGCCTTCATGCGGCGTCCACCAGGTCGGCCATAGCCTCGGCCGGAATCAGCGCCCCGCGATGCTGGATCACACGGGCCGCCACCCGGTTGCCGAACCGCGCCGATTCCAGGGCGCCGGCGCCGGCCAGACGCCGGCTCAGATAGCCGGCGGCAAAGGAGTCGCCGGCAGCCGTCGTGTCGACCACACGCGCCACCGGCTCGGTGGCCGCCTCTTGCCAAGGCCCGCCGGGTGCGCGCAGCAGGGTCGCAGCTGCACCGCGCTTGATCACCAGCTCGGGCGGAGCGAGGTCTTGCGCGGCCGCCAGCGCCGCCTCGGCGCTGTGCAGTCCCAGCAGCGCCTGGTGATCATCGGCCGTCACCAGAGCGAGCGTGGCCAGCTCAAAGGCACGCTCAAAGCTCGAGCGCGCCTCGTCCGCATTGGCCCACAGCCGCGGGCGGTAGTTGTTGTCGAACACCACCATCGCGCCGCGCTCGCGCAGCGCGCGCATCAAGGCGAACAGGCGCTCGCGCCCGGCCGGCGGCAAAATGGCCAGGCTGATGCCGCTCAGATAGAGTGCATCCCAGCTCGCCAGGCCCTGCTCCAGCGGCGTGCGCTCGACCTCGAAATAGGCCTTGGCCGCGCTGGTGTCACGCCAGTAGCTGAAGCTGCGCTCGCCACGCTCATCGACCTCGATCAGATAGAGCCCCGGCATGCGCCCCGCCAGGCGCCGCACCAAGCCGGTGTCTACCCCCTCCTCCTGCCAGCGCTCAATCAGGCCGCTGCTGAAGCGGTCCTCGCCCAAGCCGGTTGCATAGCTGGGTCGGATGCCGGCGGCCGCACCGCAGCGGGCCAGGTAGACGGCGGTGTTCAAGGTGTCGCCGCCATAGCCCTGTCGCATCACGCCAAAGGCCTGACCCTGCAATTCCAGCATGCATTCGCCGATCAGCGCGACCCGCTTTCTCTCAAGCCTCATGGAATCCCCTAGCATTTTCGAAACAGTGTTTCGATATTCTACGAAGACACTTTCATTTCCGGCACAGGGCTGTCCCTAAAGCCGCAACAGGCCGCATGAACCCCGACGTAAAGACGCCATCGACTTGGCTGCTGACCGGCGCCGCAGGCACCCTGGGGACGGTCTTGCGCGCGCCGCTGGGCCGGGCTTGCCGCCGGCTGCGGCTCAGCGATCGCCTCGCGCTAGATGGCGCCCTGGACGCGCATGAAGAGCAGCAGCCCTGCGACCTGGCCAACCGCGCTGCGGTGAAGGCCCTGCTTCAGGGTGTCGACGCCGTCGTGCACCTTGGCGGGATCAGCGTCGAGCGTCCCTACGAGCAGATCGCGCCTGCCAACGTGGACGGCGTCTTCCATCTCTACGAGGCGGCCCGCCTGGCCGGCACGCGCCGCATCGTCTTCGCCAGCTCCAACCATGTAACCGGCGGCTACGCGCGCGGCACAGCGCTGAGCCCGCAAGACCCGCCACGGCCGGACGGCTATTACGGCCTGAGCAAACTGTTCGGCGAGGGTATGGCCCGGCTCTACTGGGACCGCTACGGCATCGAGTCGGTCTGCCTGCGCCTGGGCACCGCAACGGCCGAGCCGCCCGATGCGCGCGCGCTGTCCACCTGGCTCAGCCATGCCGACCTGCAGCGCCTGGTGCTGGCGGCGCTGCGCGCCCCCAAAGTAGGCTGTCTGACCGTGTACGGTGTCTCAGCCAACCCCGAGCGCTGGTGGAGTGAGGACGGCTGGTCGCAGATCGGCTACAGCCCGCAGGACAGCGCCGAAGCCTGGCGCGCTCGCGTCGGTACCATGGACTTCCCCGCCGGCACACCGATGGCGCAGCTGCAGGGCGGCAGCTTTCTGGGCCTGGGCCCCTTCGATGCACGCGATGAAGCCTGAGCTCTGGTGGCAGGACGACAGCCAGCTGGCCGAAAGCCCGCTGTGGTCGGCCGAGGCGGCGGCGTTTTTCTGGGTCGACATCAGCGGCCGACGCCTGTGGCGCCATGACGGCTCAGCCGCAGCGGCGCGCAGCTGGGCGCTGCCGCAGCAGATCGGCTGCATCGCGCTGCGCGAAGGCGGCGGGCTGATCGCGGCGCTGCAGGACGGCGTCTACGCGCTCGATCTCGATGACGGACTCGGGTTGCGCCTGCTCGCCCCCGCGGCGCATGGCGCCGATATGCGTTTCAACGACGGCCGCTGCGACCGCCAAGGCCGCTTCTGGGTCGGCAGCCTGCACCTGGCCAGTGGCGCAGAGCGCCAAGCCAAGGGCCGGCTGGCGCGCCTGTCCGCGCCGGGCGAGGCCGGTCCCTGGCAGCCGGCTCTGCGCGAGGATTTACTGGTGGCCAATGGCCTGGGCTTCAGCCCCGACGGCGGCACGCTGTACTTCAGCGACTCGCATGCATCGCAGGCCCGGGTCTGGGTCTGCGACTACGACACCGAGACCGGCCGCGCCGGCGCGCCACGCGACTTCATCACCGCGCTGCCCGTGGGTCGCCCCGATGGCGCGGCGGTCGACGCCGAGGGCGGCTACTGGATCTGCGCCAACGACGGCGCGGCGGTGCTGCGCTATACGCCGGCTGGACGACTGGACCGACGCATCGCGCTGCCGGTGGCCAAGCCCACCATGTGCGCTTTCGGCGGGCCGGCAATGGACCTGCTGGTGATCGCCTCGATGCGCCCCGAGGAAGGCACCACGACAAACCCGCTGGACGGCGCGCTCTTTGCGCTGTGCCCCGGCGTTCAAGGACTTTCGGAAACACCCCACCCCTGCAAAGAAATCAAGGAGACAAAACCATGAAACAGTACAAGCTGGCCGGCCTGGCCCTCGCCGCGCTCGCCCTCATGGGCAAGGATGCCGCCGCCATCGAGTTCCGCTCGGCCGATGTGCACAACGCCGACGACTACCCCACCGTGGCAGCCGTCAAGTACATGAGCGAGCTGCTGGCCCAGAAGAGTGGCGGCAAGCACAAGATCAAGGTCTTCAACAAGGGAGCCCTGGGCACCGAGAAGGAGACCATCGACCAGGTCAAGATCGGCGCGCTGGAGATGACACGCGTCAATATCAGCCCAATGAATGCGATCTGCGCCAAGACCCAGGTGCCGACCATGCCCTTTCTATTCCGCTCGGTCGAGCATATGCGCAAGAGCCTGGACGGCCCGGTCGGCGAGGAGATCCTGAAGAGCTGCGAGGCCCAGGGCTTTGTCGGCCTGGCCTTCTATGACAGTGGCGCCCGCTCGATCTATGGCCGCAAGCCTGTCAAGAGCGTGGCCGATGCCAAGGGCATGAAGATCCGCGTGCAGCAGAGCGATCTGTGGGTAGCTCTGGTCAGTGCAATGGGCGCGAATGCGACGCCGATGCCGATCGGCGAGGTCTACACCGGGCTGAAGACCGGGTTGATCGATGCGGCCGAGAACAATGTGCCTTCCTACGACGGCTTCAAGCACTACGAGGCGGTCAAGTACTACTCGAAGACCGAGCATTCGATGGCGCCCGAGATGCTGCTGATGAGCAAGGCGGTGTTTGACAAGCTGCCCAAGGCCGACCAGGACTTGGTGCGCGCGGTGGCCAAAGAGTCGGTGGCGTTCCAGCGCAAGAAGTGGGATGAGCAAGAGGCAAAGAGCCTGGCCACGGTCAAGGCCGGCGGGGCCGAGATCGTAGAGGTCGACAAGGCCGGCTTCCAGGCCCAGATGGGCCCGGTCTACGCCAAGTTCATGACCACGCCGGATCTGCAACGCCTGGTCAAGGCGGTGCAGGACACCCGGTGAGCAGTCGCTTCACGAGGCTCTGCGCGGGCTTGTCCAAGCTGGCCCTGATGGCGGCCGTGGCGGGCTTGATCGCGGTGGTGCTGTGCGTACAGTTCCAGGTGGTGGGCCGCTATGTGTTCAATGACACCCCGACCTGGGCCGAAGCGCTCGCAATGCTATTGATTCTTTTCGTCACCGCCTTCGGCGTCGCGGTCGGAGTCCGCGACGCCGGCCATATCGGGCTGGAATCGCTGGCGGCCCTGCTGCCCGAACAGCTGCGGCACAAGCTCGAGCTGCTGATCCATGCGCTGGTCGCGCTGTTCGGCGCGCTGATGGCAAAGAGCGGCTGGCTCTGGGCCACGCTGAAGTGGAACGAGCGCAAGCCCATGCTCAACGTGCCCGAGGGCATCGACTATGTGCCCATCGTGATCGCCGGCGTGCTGATCGTGCTCTTCTCAATCGAACATATCGTCGCGCTGTTGAAGGGCGAGACTGTGGAGCCAGCGTGGAATTGACTGTTCTCGGGATTAGTTTCACGGTGCTCCTGCTGCTGGGCGTGCCTGTGGCCTTCTCCATCGGCCTGGCCTCGGTGGCCACCATCATGGCCGCCGGTCTGCCAGTGGCGGTGGTGTTCCAAAAGATGGTCGGCGGCATGCAGGTCTTCTCCTTCCTGGCCATCCCCTTCTTCGTCTTTGCCGGCGAACTGATGCTGCACGGTGGCATCGCCGATCGCATCGTGCGCTTCGCCAACAGCCTGGTCGGCCATGTTCGCGGCGGCCTCGGCATGAGCAATGTGTTGGGCTGTACGCTGTTCGGCGGCGTGGCCGGCTCGCCGCTGGCCGATGTGTCGGCGATGGGCTCGGTGATGATCCCGCTGATGAAGAAGCAGGGCTATCACGCCGACTACGCGGTCAATGTAACCACCCACGCCTCGCTGGTCGGCGCGCTGATGCCGACCTCGCACAACCTGATCATCTTCACGCTGGCCACCGCCGGCATCGCGGCGGTAAGCGTGTTCGACCTGATCCTGGCGGCGCTGATCCCGGCGGTGCTGCTGACCATCGCCAACCTGGCCGCCGCCTACGGCGTCGCGGTCAAGCGCGGCTACCCGACCCATGGCGCCTTCCCCGGCTGGGGCGCCGTACTGGCGGCATTCATCGGCGCGCTGCCCGGCCTGCTGATCGTCGTCATCATCCTGGTGGGCATTCTCAGCGGGGTCTTCACAGCGACCGAGTCGGCCGCCACCGCAGTGTTCTGGGCGCTCTTGATCACGGTCTTCGTCTATCGCTCGCTGAGCTGGCCGCACTTTCTGAAAGCCTGCGCCAAGGCCTGCAAGACCACCGGCGTGGTGCTGCTCTTGATCGGGATTTCCTCGGCCTTCGGCTACTTCATGGCGCTGTACGAGGTGCCGCAGAAGACCGGCGAGCTGATGACCTCGATCACAAGCTCACCCTGGGTGATCTTCCTGATGGTCAACATCTTGCTGTTCCTGCTCGGCACCTTTCTGGACATGGCGGCCACCATCCTGATCTGCACGCCCATCTTTTTACCGATCTGCCAGCAATTTGGCATGAGCCCGGTGCAGTTCGGCATCATGATGCTGATCAACTGTGCGCTCGGGCTGAATACCCCGCCGGTCGGCAGCACCCAGTTCGTTGGCTGCGCGATCGGCGAAATTTCGGTAGGCGAGGTGATGCGATCGATCCTGCCCTTTTACGGCGCGCTGACCGCAACCTTGATGCTGGTGACCTATGTGCCGGCCTTCTCGCTGTGGCTGCCGGGCCTGTTCAGATAGCGCTCGCCAACTGATACGCTCCTGCCTGGTGTGGCGAGTCTGTAGGCAGGACATGAGCGAACAGAAGATCGATTTTTATGAAGGCCCGGCCGGCGGCTGGGGTGCGCTCAAAAGCGTGGCCCGGCAGCTGTTCGAGCAGGACATCGTCGCCAAGGGCGCGAGAACCCTGCTGCACGCCAACCAGCCCGACGGTTTCGACTGCCCCGGCTGCGCATGGCCCGACCGCAATCATGCGTCGAGCTTCGAGTTCTGCGAGAACGGGGTCAAGGCCGTCGCGGCCGAGGCCACCAGCCGGCGCGCCACGCCCGCCGTGATCGCTGCGAAGACCGTCAGCGAATGGGCGTTGGAGAGCGACTTCGCGCTGGAAGCCTCTGGCCGCTTGACCGAGCCCATGGTCTACGACGCCGCCAGCGACCGCTACCGCGCCATCGCCTGGGACGATGCCTTTGCGCTGATCGCCCGCGAGCTGCAGGGCCTGGCCGACCCCAACGAAGCAATCTTCTACACCTCGGGCCGCACCAGTAACGAGGCCGCATTCCTTTACCAGCTGTTCGTGCGCGAGTTCGGCACCAACAACTTCCCCGACTGCTCGAATATGTGCCACGAGCCCAGCGGCTCGGGGCTGCGCCCGACCATAGGCGTCGGCAAGGGCACGGTGACCCTGGATGACTTCGAGCAGGCCGACGCGATCTTCATCCTCGGCCAGAACCCCGGCACCAACCATCCGCGCATGTTGGGCGAGCTGCGCGCGGCCGCCAAGCGCGGCGCCAAGATCGTCAGCTTCAACCCGCTGCGTGAGCGCGGCCTGGAGCGCTTTGCCGACCCGCAGAACAAGCTGGAGATGGCAACCTTCGGCTCGACGGCCATCAGCAGCCACTACTTTCAGCTCAAGATCGGCGGCGATCTGGCTCTGCTCAAGGGCATCTGCAAGCGGCTGATCGAGCTGGACGACGCGGCACCGGTGCTGGACCGCGACTTCATCGCTGCCCATACGGTCGGCGTCGAGGCGTTGATCGCCGATCTGCGCGCCGAATCCTGGGAGCTGATTGTTGTCGAGTCGGGCCTGAGCCAGGCCCAAATCTGCGAAGCCGCCGAGCTCTATGCCAGCAGCCAGCGCGTGATCGTCTGCTGGGGCATGGGCATTACCCAGCACCAGCATGCGGTGGCGACCATCCAGATGATTGCCAGTCTGCTGCTGCTGCGGGGCAATATCGGTCGACCCGGCGCCGGCGCCTGCCCGGTGCGCGGCCACAGCAATGTGCAGGGCGACCGCACGATGGGCATTTACGAGAAGCCCGCTGCCGCCTTTCTGGACCGCTTGGGCGAGGTGTTCGGCTTCGAGCCGCCGCGTGCGCATGGCGTCGACACGGTCGGCGCGATCGAGGCTATGCGGGACGGTAAGGCCAAGGTCTTCATCGCAATGGGCGGCAACTTCGCTGCGGCAACACCCGACACCGCCGCCACCTGGGCGGCGCTGCGGCGCTGCGCGCTGACCGTCCATGTGGCGACGAAATTCAACCGCAGCCATGTGGTCCACGGCCGCCAGGCCCTGCTGCTGCCCTGCCTGGGCCGCACCGAGATCGACATGCAGGCCGGCGGGCCGCAAGGCGTGACGGTGGAAGATTCCATGAGCATGGTCCATCTGTCGGCTGGGCTGAACGCGCCAGCCTCTGAGCACTTGCTGTCCGAGCCGATGATCGTCGCCCGCCTGGCCAGTGCCACCCTGCCGGCCAGCAGAACACCCTGGCTGGCGCTAGCCGGCAACTATGCAGCAATCCGCGACAAGATCGAGGCGGTATTCCCCGACTTCGCCGGTTTCAACGAGAAGATCAAGACGCCCGGCGGCTTTCGCCTGCGCAACACCGCCTCGGAGCGGGTCTGGGCCACGGCCTCGGGCAAGGCAGAATTCCGCTGCCATGCGGTGCCCACCGATACCAGCGTCCATCGCGCACGGCGCCAGCGGCAGGACACCATCGTGTTCGCGCTCGCAACGGTGCGCTCGCACGACCAGTACAACACCACCATTTACGGCATGGACGACCGCTATCGCGGCGTCTGGGGCCACCGCCGCGTGGTCTTCATCAACGCCGAAGACCTGCGCCAGATCGGCATGAAGGCCGGCGACTGGGTGGACATCACCAGCCTCTATGAAGATGGGCAGAGCCGGCGCGCCGAGCGCTTCCTGCTGGTCGAGTACGACATCCCGCGCGGCTGCCTGGCTAGCTACTACCCGGAGACCAATCCGCTGGTGCCGTTGCAGAGTTTTGCAATTGACGCGCGCACACCCACCTCAAAATCTATCCCGGTGAAGCTCAGTGTCCACGCTGCTGTCTGAAAACCTGCTGCATACGCTGGCCGAAATGGATCAGCAGAACGGGGGCCGGGGCGTCGCGCTGACCCGCATCGGCAAGCGTCTGGGACTCAATGTCAGCCTGCTGATGCGCGAGTACACGCAGCTCAGCGACGCGCGGCTGGGCGGCATCGCCGGCCCGGGCTGGGTGCGGCTGGCATGCGATGAGGAAGGCAGCGGCCGCTGGCTGGTGCATCTAACCGAGCAGGGGCGCGCGCAATGCCGTTGACGACAAGCGAGCCGGTCCAGGCCCTGGCGGTGCAGCGCATCAGCGGCACCGAACGGCAGGCGCAGCTCGACCAGGTCGCGGTGGAACTGCCGGTGGCCCTGGTCTTCAACGGCATCTCGCAGGCCGTGATGATGTCCACACCGGCCGACCTGGAGGCCTTCGCGCTGGGCTTCGCGCTGTCGGAAGGGCTCCTGCAGTCGCGCGCCGAGTGCTACGGCGTCGAGCTGCTGCAGCAGCCGCAAGGCTGGGAGGTGCAGCTGCAGGTGGCGGCCAGCGCCGAGATGCGCCTGAAGGAGCGGCGCCGCACCATGGTTGGCCGCACCGGCTGCGGCCTGTGCGGCATCGACAGCCTGCGCCAGCTCGACCTGGCCCCGCCGCCCTTGGCAACCCGTCGCGAGATCACCCCCGCCGCCGTGGCCCGCGCCTTCGCACAGCTGCCGGCGCAGCAGCCGCTGAACGCGCGGACGGGCGCCCACCACGCCGCCGCCTGGGCAACGCCGGAAGGCGACTTGCTGCTGGTGATGGAAGACGTGGGTCGCCACAACGCGCTCGACAAGCTGCTGGGCCGGCGCCTGATGGATGGCCGGCCCTGCGACGATGGCGGCTTTGTCATCATGTCTAGCCGCGCCAGCTACGAGCTGGTGCTCAAATGCGCCCGCCTGAGCGTGCCCGCTCTGGCGACGATCTCAGCCCCGACCACGCTGGCGGTGGACATCGCGCGCCGGGCAGGGCTGCAGCTTTATGGCTTTTGTCGGGGGGAGCAGGCAGTGCTCTATACGGGCTAGGTAACTGACAGGGTTAAGACCGTCTACGCAGAGCCAGACTCGCCACACCCAAGCCCAGCAGCAGCGCTGACGCAGGTTCAGGCACTACGCTGACCGGCAATGAGCCTGATACCGACGTCACGTCTACGTCCGGTACGGTACGAACACCAAAGGAGACCGTATTCCCGAACAGCGCTTCCCACGTGCCGGAGGCATAGCCTGTGACGGTCGCCTGGATGATCCATTGCGAGTAATCACCGCTCCAGTTCAGCGCATAGCTCTTGTCCATATTGACCGAGGCACTGCAGCTGAGGTCTGCATTGTTGGGCAGACACAGTCCACCAGGGCCAAGCAGCTCGCCGGAGAGTAGCTCCAGCCGGTCACCGAAACCACCGCCGTTGGTACGGTTCAGTAAATTGAAGGCGACCCGCACGCCGGCCTCACCGAAGACGGCATTCGCACGATCGTCTCCATCCCTGGGGTGACCAATCACGCTGCCGGAGAAATGAACGGTCAGATAGGTCTGACCGGAGTTCGTTCCCTGCAGGCTGATCATGTCGCTCATGACAATAGTCGCGTTGACTGGGTAGGTCGTAGACCTCGGACACACAGTCGTCCCAGGCTGTCCGACAACACATGGATCGTGACCGCCAACCAGCTCAAAGCGCGCCGATCCAGCGCTGACCGAAGCCTCGGCGCTCATGCCTGTACGGGAGTCTTCCAGCACTGCGGTGTTGGTCACGGCGGGATCGTAGCGAGCCGCACCGACTGCAGTCTTCAACTGGCCTTCGGGCAGATGACCAACCAACTGGATATGCTGTTGGAAGCCCGCGCCAGGCGGCAGTGGCGCTGCGAATGCCGCTACGCCTGACCCAACCGCCAATGACAGAACCCCTGCCTGATTGCACAAGCGCATCTTCATCTCCCTGAAGCCACCACCGCCAGAATTCTAGGGTCAGGGCTTGCCTGCCGGGCCTTGTGTCCCACAAACCGGTGAAGGGTTTGAACCTACAAGGGCACCCGCTCAGTGTGACCGAACGGCCGCCTCCAGCCTCACCCCGCCTGAACGAGCCCCCTGGTGCCCGCGTCGCTATCGGTCCAGGTATCTTCGCCCTTCAGGCGACGGTCGCCCTGGATGCGGAAGGTGATAGGGCCGGACTTGAACGTCAGGCCGCCGTCGCTACGCTTGGCCTTGACCGGCTTGCCGTTCACCCAGACACGTTCCTTGGCGTCGATGCGTATCGTGGCCACCGTGGCACCCGAGTCCGACTTGGCGACCCATTGGCCGGCATAGGGCGTGGCACCCGAGGGGGCCGCCTTGGGCGCGGCGTCTGAGACGGCGCCGCTGTTGTTGCTGATAACGACGAAGCCGGCCTTGGCGTTTTCGGCCTTGGTCTTGTGGATGTCGCAACCCTGAGCTTCGCTGACCTGGGTACAGCCGGAGCGCTCCAGTTGCTGCGCATATTTGGCGTTGATCGCAAATGCGCTGGAGTGCAGCAGCAGGGCCGCTCCCACGATAGATGAGGCGATGGCCACGGGGGCAGGCCTGGGTGAGCTTGCTTTCATTGATGACAACCTTTGTGTTCGAAACTGAGGGCCAATCTCGGTAGGTCGGGTGCAGCGCTGCTGCGCTCAGGGGTGCAACGGCTTGCAACGCAAGATCAGAGATCAGGTCGCGCGACCGATGCTGAAGAGTGAGTTGCCTTAAAGCAGCCACAACAGCGCCGGCACGGCCAGCAGGTAGAACAGCAGCCCGGCCACAAACAAGCCAGCCCTCGTGATCACCCGCTGACCATCGAACCGAAACGAGAGCGCACCTGCTGGCCCATAGATGCGGCCTTCATCGCCCCCAAACTTCTCGCTGCGCCAATGCCCCAGCGTCAGCAGCCGCACCACCCCTCGGCCGGTGCCGATTAGCAGCAATTCGAAGGTTAACCAGAAGACCCCGCTAAGAACAGAATCCATGAGCCTCTCCCCTGGGACCAGGCCTTCATGGCCGATGCTGCAGTCTAGACGACCCGAGCCATGCCTTGCAGCACGACCACGCGAGCCCCCTGCAGCCCGACTCTTCACGCATTGGTCGTTCAACGCAACTGCACGGAGCGTTCAGCCCGAATGCCTGTGAACGACCGGCCGTTTGACTAACTTCAACTACGACGACCGACCCGAAACCACACAGAGGTGCCACGATGGAATTGTCCAACACGTCCGGCCTCGGCGCTGATGCTGCACAAGACCCTCACGGAGGCGCCTCTGACAAGAGCGGTCCTGTCGGCGAGCGGTATTCACGGCGAGTTTTTCTCTCGACCGCGCTGCTGCTTGCCGCCGGCCCGATCTCGGCATCGCCAGCGGCTTCATCCGGCCAGCCCAGGATATTGGCCGGCTACTTTGGCGGCGCCATCGAGTCAGGCGGGATCCTGGAGAGAAGAGTCATCGATGTCCTTTGGCCGCACGCCGCAGCCCAGATCTGCTGGATGCCTTGGGCCAGGGCGATGATCACCGCCGCGCGTGGCAACTGCCTGATCTTTCCGCTCGCCAGAACGCCGGAGCGTGAATCCGCATGGCAATGGTTGACCCCGCTCGCACGAGACCGCTTAGTGCTGGTCCTCACTCCCGCTGCAGCCCAGCGCGGCCGGGAACTGGCCGACCTCAGGGCGCTCAAGGTAGGCTCAGTCAGGAGCGCATTCGTACTCGGGCGCTTGACGGCGCTGGGATTCAAGAACATCGATGTGGCCCCTGCCGAAATTGCGAACGCCAAAAAGCTGACATTGGGCCGGATCGATGCGTGGGCCACGGTCGCCAGCGTGGCGTCTGCGCTAGAGCGCAGCCACCGCCTCCCCGCCGGGGCCCAGATTCTTGCTGTCGATCCGACCCCGTTCACGATGTGGCTCGCCGCCAGCAAGGATCTCGATCCCGCGATGCTGGTCAATACGTCCAGGCAAGCAAGAAGGGACGGGATTGAACTGCTGCCAGAAGCCTTCGACTCAAGAAGCTGAGGCGCCAACACGCCCGCAGAGCATCAACGAGCGCCGGCCTGCCGCGCCTCGAACCAGCGCCCCAGCAAGGCCCGCTCCTCGTCCGTGATCTGCGTCGCATTGTTCAGCGGCATGATCTTCTGCACGACCGCCTGCTGGTAAATCGCCTGGGCATGCTGCTCGACCAGTGCCGGCGTGTGCAACTGCATGCCCTTCTGGGCCAGCTGGGCGTTGTGGCACATCGTGCAGCGCTGCTCGATCACGGCCTGCACCTGGGCCAGCGTCGGCGCGGAGGCCGCTGTTGCGGCGGCAGCGTCCGGCTTGGCCGGAGCCATCCAGGCGATCAGCACAGCCAGCAGTGCCAGGGCAGTGACGATCAGGCCCCAGGCGTTGACACCTTTGTGCCGCTTGACGAACCAGGTCCGCACCAGCACGCCGACGGCCATCAGCAGCACCAGCACCAGCCAGCCCTGGGCATGGCTGTAGAGCATGCCGTAGTGGTTGCTGAGCATCGCGATCAGCACCGGCAGCGTGAAATAAGTGTTGTGCACGCTGCGCTGCTTGCCGCGCTGGCCGAACACCGGGTTCACCGATCGGCCGGCGCGCATATCGGCAATTACCTGTTTCTGGCCCGGAATGATCCAGAAGAACACATTGGCGCTCATCATCGTCGCCAGCATCGCGCCGATGATCAGAAAGGCCGCGCGGCCGGCGAACAGTTGTCCCGCGCCCCAGCTCGCCGCGACGACAAAGACCGCGATCAGACCCAGCACCAGACCGTCATTGCCGATGCTGCCATCCTTGCTGTGCCCGAAACGGCGGCAGATCTGGTCATAGACCAGCCAGCCGGCAGCCAGGAATCCCAGCGCCGCCGTGATCGCCGCTGGCGCGCCCCAATCGAACACCCGCTTGTCGATCAGAAAGCTCTCGGCATTGAAGAGGTAGAGCACGACGAACAGCGCGAAGCCGCTCATCCAGGTCCAGTAGCTCTCCCAGTAGAACCAGTGCAGATGCTGGGGCAGATCGGGCGGCGCCACCAGGTACTTCTGCGGGTTGTAGAAGCCGCCACCGTGCACGGCCCACAGCTCGCCGTCAACACCCTTGGCCTTCAGATCGGCCGCCGCAGGCTTGAGCAGATGATTGTCCAGCCAGACGAAGTAGAAAGAGGCGCCGATCCAGGCGATGCCCACGATGACATGCAGCCAACGCAAGAGCAAATTGGCCCAGTCGAGCAGATAAGTTTCCATGCAGCAGCACCCAGCGGACGATGGGCCGGCCCACCACTGCGGGCGCTGTGAACCGGCGAAGCATCGCGCTGACCGGGTGGCTACACCCGGGCGCCGCGGCGATGTGTGAGCAGAAGTGTATACAGTTTCGCGTCACATCATCGCCGCGACCCTGCGGCTCCCAGCGCTGCTCAGCGCCGTCTTGCGCGCCAGCCCAGCAGCCCCAGGCCCGCCAGCATCAGCATCACACTGGCCGGCTCGGGCACCGGCGTCAGCACGATCAGGCGCGAATTTCCGAAGCCCGAATCCTCGGCGACCAGGTAGATGATGCCTTTCTCGTCCACCGTCACGCCCTCGATGGCCTGCTGGGTCAGGCCGCTGAGGTCCAGGCTGGAGAAGATCTGGCCGCTGCGGTTGACCTCGACCAGGCGCTGCGATTCCAGGCTCAAGATCAGCAGGTGATCGGCTGCCGCCGTGCCGGCCAGCGCATCGACCGAGGCCAGGGTCTGCACATCCGACAGGCTGGCCAGGCCCAGCAGCGCCGGGCTGAACAGCGCGCTCATTGTCGAGACGCCGGTCGCGAAGTTCAGGCCGCCGGCCAGCACGGCCTGCGGGCTGCCCTGCTTGACGGTGACGAAGCTGCCGCCGTTGCGCGGATCGTAGCTGATGCCCTCAGTGCCCAGATTGCCGGCGTTGCCGCCAAAGGACACCGACTGGGCATTCGCCAGATTGATACTGCCACCGGCCTGGTAGCTGAAGCGGTGCGCATCCTGCGGCCGCTCGTCGACCACCACCAGCTGGCCATTGCCTAGATAGGCCAGGCCCTCGGCATCGTTGTGCGTGCTGTTGGTCGGCCAGCCGGAGAAGCGCATGCTGCCCAGCGTCTGGCCGGTCAGCGAGATCTCGACCACGCCCAGGCCCTCGTCACCGACGAAGAACAGGCTGTTGCGGTCGCGCGCATAGCTCACGGCCGAGGCTTCCAGCCCCATGCCGCCCAGCGTGTCGAGCGCGTAGTTGGCGCCGAGCTGGTAGCGCGACAGATCGAGGCCGGCGGCAGAGGCGCCCAGCGCGCCCATGGACAGGGCCAGCGCCAGCAGGGTTTTCTTGATGCTCATGATCGTGACCGCCTTTTTACTTCGCGCGGCGGCGTGCCACACCGGCCAGCAGGGCCAGGCCACCGATCAGCAGCGCATAGCTCGAGGGCTCGGGCACAGCCAGTGCGAACTGACCGGGGTTGCCGATGCCACCGTCCAGCGACAGACGCGAGCCGAAGGCATCCCCGTCCGAGGCCAGCACCCAGCGGGTGGGCGTGGTCTGCTGCAGGTCGGCCAGGCTCAGCGGGTTGCCGCTGCGCGTGTCGGCGCGCACCGTGCCACGAGCCTGATCGCCGTAGGTCAGACGGTCAACCAGTTGCCCGGCGCCGTCGAACAGGTTGATCTCGTCGGCGCGACCCAGATTGGTGCCGTTATTGCCGATCACCTTGACGCCGGCGGTCAGGCCCCAAGCGGCACGGAAGTCTGCAGCATCGGACTCGGCCAGGATCACCGACTCGCCGGCGCCCACCAGCCCGAAGCCGGACAGATTCACGACGCCGGCCAGGCGCGAGTCGTCGTCGAATGACCAGCCGCTGAAGTCTACGGCCGAGCTGCCGAGGTTGGTGAACTCGATGAACTCCGAAGTGTTGTAGAGCCACTCGGTGATCTGCACCTGGGCCTGTGCAGCGAGGCTGCCCAGGCCCAGGGTGGCGGCGATCAGGGTGTTGGAAATCGTCTTGCTCATCATCAGCTCCTGGCTTGCTTGTTGTGACCGAAGTCGGCAAGTTAGGAGGCGTCGATGACAGGCCCGCGACAGCCCGATGACCGCCCCCTCAGATCGGGGGGGCGGTCGCCAGCACGCCGGGCTGTGACAGCTCCATTCCCACCACGGCGCGGGCATAGAAATAGTTATTGCGCGCGCATTCGCTGAGCAGGTCCAGCGCGACGCAGCCCTGGGCATCGCAGGGGAAGGCATAACCGCGCCCGCGATCAAATAGGTTGGCGAACCGCAGTTCGTAGCCCGCCGGCCCGGTTCGGAGTGATGAATTGGGCATGTGCTGATCCTCATGGCGGCGCAAGTGCACGGCGCCAAATCTGGGGCGAAACCGGCACTACTTGCGGCTGCGGTGGATCAACCTGACCAACGCTGGCTCAAAGGCCACGCCCACAAACCCAGCGTGCGCCGATGCCGACCCGGCGTCGGTGCGCTGTCGCACCGAGTCAGCGCCAGCCCTGCAGCAACTGCGCCACCACGGCCACCGCGATCACCTCGGGCTGCTTGCCGGAGATGCCGGGCACGCCGATGGGGCAGGTGACGCGGGCCAGCTCGGCCTCGGAGAAGCCGCGTGCCAGCAGGCGCTGGCGAAAGCTCGCCCATTTGCTCTTGCTGCCGATCAGGCCCACATAGGGCAGATCTGCGCGCTCGCGCTGGCGCTGCAGGCAGGCGGCGACGACGTCCAGGTCCTCGGCATGGCTGAAGCTCATGATCAGCACCCGGGAGCCGGGGGCCAGGTCTCCCACCGCCGCCTGCACAGGCTCGGAATGCTCGGCGACGATGTTGTCGGGCAGCTCGGCCGGGAAGATCTCGTCGCGGCTGTCCACCCACAGCACCCGGGCCGGCAGCCGGCCTAGCAGCGCGATGATGGCCCGCCCCACATGGCCGCCGCCGAACAGCGCCACCGGCATCAGGTTTTCCTCCTGCGCCAGCCGCGCCCGCAGGCCGCCGATATCGGCCGCACCCAGCAGCTCATAGCGCAGATGCACGACACCGCCGCAGCACTGCCCCAGGCTGGGGCCTAACGCATAGCGGCGCAGCGGCTCGGCCACGGCGCCCACGGCAAGCAGCGCGCGAGCCTGGGCAATCGCCTCGAATTCCAGCTGGCCGCCGCCTATGGTGGCGAACAGCCGGTCGGGCGTCAGCGCCATCCAGGCCCCGACCTCGCGCGGGCCACTACCTTCGACCCGTTCGACCGTGACCAGTACCGCAGGCTCGCGCGCCAGCGCGCGCTGCAGAAGCTGCCAATCTCGCATGGCCGGTCAACTGCCGCGATAGGTCGAGTAGCTCCACGGGCTGGCGAGCAGCGGCACATGGTAGTGGCCCGCCACATCGGCAATACCGAAGTCCAGCGGCACCTCGTCCAGAAAAGCCGGCTCGGGCAGCTGCACGCCCCGCGCCATGAAATAGGCCGCGACGCCGAACACCAGGCGGTAGCGCCCGGCGAGTAAGGTCTGACCCTCCAGCAGCGGGCCGTCGGCGCGGCCGTCGGCGTTGAGGTTCAGGGTTTTCAGCTCGCGGGCCTCGCGCCCGTCCAGACGATACAGAGTCACGGTCATGCCGGCGGCCGGGCTGCCGTGCATGGTGTCCAGCACATGGGTGGTGAGCTTGCCCATCGATTGTTCCTTCGAGTCCATGCGGCAAAGTGTATACACTTCAGAACACAATGCCTGCCAAAACTGCCCTGTCAGCCACCGACCGCATCGCCGACTCGATCACCCAGGCCATCGTCGAGCGCCGGCTGATGCCTGGCACCAAGCTGGCCGAGCAGCAGATTGCAGACATCTTCCAGGTCTCGCGCACGCTGGTGCGTCAGGCGCTGAACCAGCTCAGCCGCGACAGGCTAGTGACGCTGGAGCCGGCGCGCGGCGCTTTTGTGGCCCAGCCCAGCGTCGAGGAAGCGCGCCAGGTCTTCGAGGTGCGCAAGATGCTGGAGGCGGCGATGATCAGCCAGCTGGCTGCCACCGTCACCAAGGCCCAGATCGCGCAACTGCGCGCCCATCTGAAGGCCGAGCGCGAGGCGGTCGCGCATACCGATGTCAGCGGCCGCACGCGGCTGCTGGCCGACTTCCATGTGATCCTGGCGCGCATGCAGGGCAATGAGGTGCTGGCCCAGCTGCTGACCGATCTGCTGTCGCGCAGCTCGCTGATTGCTTTGATGTACCAGAGCAGCCACTCGGCGGCCGAGTCGCAGGCCGAGCATGAGGCCATCGTTGACGCGCTGGAGCGCGGCGACAAGAAGGCCGCGCTGAAGCTGCTGGAAGCGCATCTGGGCAATGTAGAGGCGAATCTGCGGTTGAACCCGCGCGTCAAGGATTTGAAAAGCGTGCTCTCACCATGAAAACAATAATGCAAACCGGCTGGGGCCCAGCGCCGGGCCGCTCCAAGCGGGCTCCATCCCTTCGGGGCATCGGGCGATGTACTCATCGAACGCGGGGCTGACATGTACCCCAGAGATTTGATCGGTTACGGCGAGAAGCCACCGCATGCGCAGTGGCCGGGCCAGGCCCGCATCGCGGTGCAGTTCGTCCTGAACTACGAGGAAGGCGGAGAGAACTCGGTGCTGCATGGCGACGCCGGCAGCGAGCAGTTTCTCTCCGAGATGTTCAATCCGCCGGCCTTCCCGGCGCGCCATCTGAGTATGGAAGGCATTTACGAGTACGGCTCGCGGGTGGGGGTCTGGCGATTGCTGCGCGAGTTCGAGAAGCGCGCGCTGCCGCTGACGGTGTTTGGCGTCTCGATGGCGCTGGATCGCCACCCGGAGCTGACGAAAGCCCTGGTCGAGCTGAACCACGAGATTGCCTGCCACGGCTGGCGCTGGATCCACTACCAGGGCATGGACGAGGCCACCGAGCGCCAGCATATGGAGATCGGCATGGAGCTGCTGCAGCGCCTGACCGGCGAACGGGCCTCGGGTTGGTACACCGGCCGCGACAGCCCCAACACCCGCCGCCTGGTGGCCGATTACGGCGGCTTTGAGTACGACAGCGACTACTACGGCGATGACCTGCCCTTCTGGCTGCAGGTTCGCAAGAGCGACGGCCAACTGGCCCCGCATCTGGTCGTGCCCTACACGCTGGACTGCAACGATATGCGCTTCGCTCTGCCCCAGGGTTTCAGCCATGGCGACGAATTCTTCGAGTATCTGCGCGACAGCTTCGATGTGCTCTATGCCGAGGGCGACGAAACGCCGAAGATGATGAGCATCGGCATGCACTGCCGGCTGCTGGGCAAGCCCGGCCGCCTGCGGGCGCTGCAGCGCTTCCTGGACCATATCGAGAAGCACGACCGCGTCTGGGTCTGCCGCCGCGTCGACATCGCGCGGCACTGGCGCGCCACCCATCCCTTCGATGTCAACACCGCTTTTGTCTGGGAGTGAGGCCGCCATCATGCTGACCCTGACCCGATTGAACGCCGCCAGCGATGCCGACTTCGTCGCGCTGCTGGACGGCACTTATGAGCACTCGCCCTGGGTGGCAGAGCGGGCCGCCGCCGCCCGCCCGTTCGCGACCCTGGCACAGCTGAAGCTGGCTCTGGCCCGGTCGGTGCGCGAGGCCAGCCGTGAGGAGCAGCTGGCCCTGATACGTGCCCACCCCGAGCTGGCCGGTAAGGCCATGGTGGCGAAGTCGCTGACGGCCGAATCCACCAACGAGCAGAACCAGGCCGGGCTGACGGCCTGCACGCCCGAAGAGTTCGCCCGCATCCAACAGCTCAACGCCGACTACAGCGCCAAGTTCGGTTGGCCCTTCATCCTCGCGGTGCGCGGCCCCCGGGGTCAGGGCTTGCCCCGCAGCGAGATCATCGCGACCTTGGCGCGCCGGCTCGCCGGCCATCCGGACTTCGAGCGGGCCGAATGCCTGCGCAATATCCACCGCATCGCCGAGATCCGCCTGAACGACAAGTTCGGCGCCAGCCCCGCGCTCGGCGAGCAGGTCTGGGACTGGGCCGAGGCCCTGGCCGTGCATTCCGACCCCGGCTTCAAGGAGCGCGGCGAACTCACCGTTACCTATCTGACCGAGGCGCACCGCGCCTGCGCGGCGCAGCTGCAGCAGTGGATGTTGGACGACTGCGGCTTCGACGAGGTCAGCCTCGACGCTGTGGGCAATGTCGTTGGCGTCTATCACGGCGCCGAACCGAATGCGAAGCGCCTGCTGACCGGCAGCCACTACGACACGGTGCGTAATGGCGGCAAGTACGACGGCCGGCTGGGCATCTTCGTGCCCATGGCCTGCGTGCGAGAGCTGCGCGCGCAGCGACGGCGCCTGCCCTTCGGCATCGAGGTGGTCGGCTTTGCCGAGGAGGAAGGCCAGCGCTACAAGGCCACCTTCCTCGGCTCGGGCGCTCTGATCAAGCAGTTCGACCCGCGCTGGCTGGACCAGCTCGATGCCGACGGCATCTCCATGGCCGACGCGATGCGCGCGGCCGGCCTGCCGGCGACCTTGCGATCCATTGCTTCGCTGCAGCGCGATGCCGCGCAGTACCTGGGCTTTGTCGAAGTGCATATCGAGCAAGGGCCGGTTCTCAACGAAATCGACCTGCCGCTGGGCGTCGTCAGCTCGATCAACGGCAGCATGCGCTACCAGTGCGAGATCTCTGGCATGGCCTCGCATGCCGGCACCACGCCGATGGACCGGCGTCGCGACGCGGCGGCCGCAGCGGCCGAGCTGATCCTGTTTGTCGAGAAGCGCGCCGCTTCGGTGCCCGATGTGGTCGGCACCGTCGGCATGCTGCAGGTGCCGGCAGGCTCGATCAACGTGGTGCCGGGCCGCTGCCTGTTCAGCCTGGACCTGCGCGCGACCACCAATGCGGCGCGCGACGCGCTGGACGCCGATGTACGCGCCGAGCTGGCCGCCCTCTGCGAGCGCCGCGGACTGAGCTTCACGCTGGAGCAGACCATGGCGGCCGATGCCGCCCCCAGTGACCCGGCCTGGCAGGCTCGCTGGGAAGCGGCGGTGCGCGCCCAGGGCTTGCCGGTCTACCGCATGCCCTCGGGGGCGGGACACGACGCGATGAAGCTGCACGAGGCCATGCCACAGGCCATGCTCTTTCTGCGCGGCGCCAACGCGGGTATCAGCCACAACCCGCTGGAGTCCATCACCGCCGACGACGCCCAGCTCTGCGTCCAGGCCTTCCAAAGCCTTTTGCACAACCTCGCCGAAGAATGCCGCCCATGAACGCTCGCTACGAACAACTCGATCAGTGGATAGACGCGCATTTCGACGAGCAAGTGCGCTTTCTGCAAGCCCTGGTCCAGGTACCCACCGACACCCCGCCCGGCAATAACGCGCCCCACGCCGAACGCACCGCCGAGCTGCTGGCGACGATGGGCTACACGGCCGAGAAGCATGCGGTGCCCGATGCCGAGGTCAAGGCCTACGGTCTGCAGTCGATCACCAATCTGATCGTGCGCCGCTCCTTCGTCCCCGGCGGCCCGGTGATCGCGCTGAACGCCCATGGCGACGTGGTGCCGCCCGGAGAGGGCTGGACGCACGGTCCCTACAGCGGTGAGGTCGTGGACGGCAAGCTCTACGGCCGCGCCGCCGCCGTCAGCAAGAGCGACTTTGCGAGCTACACCTTTGCGCTGCGCGCGCTGGAGTCGCTGAACGCGCCTTTGAGAGGCGGCGTCGAACTGCACTTCACCTACGACGAAGAATTCGGCGGCGAGCTGGGCCCAGGCTGGCTCTTGAAGCAGGGCCTCACCAAGCCCGATCTGCTCTTGGCCGCCGGCTTCAGCTACCAGGTCGTCACCGCGCACAATGGTTGCCTGCAAATGGAAGTCACAGTGCACGGAAAGATGGCGCACGCCGCCATCCCCGACACCGGCGTCGACGCGCTGCAGGGCGCGGTCGCCATCCTGAACGCGCTTTATGCGCAGAATACTGAGTACAAAAAGATCACGAGCCGGGTCGAGGGCATCACGCACCCCTATCTGAATGTCGGCCGCATTGAAGGCGGCACCAATACCAATGTCGTGCCCGGCAAGGTCGCGCTGAAGCTGGACCGCCGCATGATTCCCGAGGAGGACCCGGTCGCGGTCGAGGCCAGCATCCGCGAGCTGATTGCCCAGGCGGCCGCCACGTATCCCGGCATTACGGTCGAGATCAAACGTCTGCTGCTGGCCCGCGCGCTCAACCCGCTGCCCGGCAACAAGCCCTTGGTTGATGCCTTGCAAAGGCACGGCTCGGCTGTGTTCGGCGAGGCGATTCCGACCTCGGGAACGCCGCTCTACACCGATGTGCGCCTCTATGGCGAACAGGGCATCCCGGCCGCGATCTATGGCGCCGGCCCGCGCACCGTGCTGCAAAGTAATGCCAAGCGGGCCGACGAACATCTGGTGTTGGATGATCTGCGGCGCGCGACCAAGGTCGTCGCGCGAAGCTTGTACGATTTGCTGCAGGCCTGAGGTACAGAGAAAGGCCAGCCGATTCGTGGTGTTGCCGCTGCTCTACAGCTACCGTCGCTGCCCCTATGCGATGCGGGCCCGCATGGCCTTGCTGCAGGCGGGGCTGCGCTTTCGCGTCCACGAGATCGTGCTGCGCGACAAGCCTGCCGAGCTGCTGGCCCTATCACCCAAAGGCACGGTGCCGGTGCTGCGGCTGAGCGACGGCACCGTGCTGGAGCAGAGCTGGGACATCATGCGCTGGGCGCTGGCGCCGGCCGATCCCGACGGCTACTGGCAGCGCGCCCAGACGGCCGACAACCTGGCGCTGCTAGGCATCAACGACGGCGAGTTCAAGCACCATCTCGACCGCTACAAATACCCTGAGCGCTATCCCGACGAGGCGGCCGACCGCGACCGACATCGCGAGCGGGCCGTGGCCGCGCTGCTGACACCGCTGCAGCAGCGCCTGCAGGGTCATGCCTATCTGGGCGGCGACTCGCCCTGCGCCAGCGATCTGGCACTCTTTCCCTTCGTTCGCCAGTTCGCGGCGGTGCAGCCCGACTGGTTTGGGGATGCAGCACAGCGCGCGCGGTGGCCGGCTCTGCAGCGCTGGCTGGCGCAGTGGCTGGACAGCGCGCTGTTCGCCGCCTGCATGGTCAAGCTGCCGGTCGGGCAGGCGGTGGAGTTTCCAGCGCCGGCCGGGCCGCCGCAGCCCCACCCCAGCGGTCACAGCAATGACCGGGACCGAGCCGCTGGGCCAAGCGCTGCGAGCGCTGCTTGAGATCGAACTGCATCGGATCGAGAGCCCTGTCAATGCCGCGCAGCGGAACGCGCTGCTGCACTCAGTCCATGCGCTCCACCAGGTGGCTGCGATTGGCCTGGGGCTCGAAGGGATCGGGCCAGTACTCGACCAGCCGGGTGATACGGCCTTGCTCGACGGTGAAGAAGGAGATCGGCTCGGCGGACTGCGTGCCGTCCGTGAGGCTGACCTGGGTCACGACGGCCTCGCCCTGGCTCAGCAAGCGGTTGATCTGGAACTGCCAGCGGCCGGTGCTCGGGTACTCGCTGTTCATTCGCGCGAAGTTATCGGCACCCCGGATGCGCTCGCGCGATTGCGGCCACTCCATCACAAAGTCTGGGGACAGGACCTGCCTGACCGAGTCGAAATCGTTGGAGGCCATCAGGCGCCAAAACTCGCGGACAAGGGCTTCGGGGGTGGTGTTCATCGGGCGACTTCCATGAAAATTCGGCTTTCTTGCGCGCCTCCCGGCTTGCAATCAACAGAACAAATTCTGTGTCTCAAGGCACTGCTAGGTTGGGGAGCTGAACAGCAGGTGGCTACTTCCAGCTCAGATCCAGCTTGCGGTGCTTGGCCGCGCAGTCACGCAGGTACAAATTGATCAGGCTCTGATACGCAATGCCAACATCTTCCGAGATCGCCTTGAAGTAGGCGATCAACTCTTCGTCGAGCCTGATCGTGATCTGCTTCTTGCGTTGCGCTGCATAGGGATTGTTCCTTGCAGTGCTGAAGTCGTATTCCTTGCGCATAAACAAAACCCTCTACGGACAGGCCCGGGACTCCCTGGCTGTGGCCTTGCGCGCCGAGATCAAGCGAATGACGTTGCCACCGCTGCGCCAGCAATGACAGACAAGCAGCCTGCGCAAGGCGCTGCTCAAGCCAAGAAGGCCAAAGCGCTCCTCGTCCTCTGAGTGATCCGGGCCATCGATCAACTCGGCACGCTCGTCAACGAAAACAGAGCGGCCCTCCTCGAAAGTGAAGCTATGCTTTTGGGCCTTCGCCGCTGCCTTCTTCTCATGCCATCCAAAGCGAAGCGCGCTCGTGCGGCAAGTCTAACTACACTGTAGTTATCCATCAATCGCGGCGCCGCCGCCAGCCGATGCAGTGCCTCGCGCAAGGCCGTCGTTGCGGGGCCCGGGCCGCGAGCCCTGCGCTACAGTGCAGCCCTGCCCGCCCGCCGTGCCCCATGCGCCTCCTACTCCTGCTCCGCGACACCTCGCCCAACGGCATCACCACCTACAACCGCATACTGGCGCGGGAGCTGGTGGCGCAGGGCCATGAGGTCCATGTCTGGCCGGCCCGCAGCGACTTCGGCGCCGGCCGGGCGCTGCGCCTGCCGCCGGCCCATCCGCTGCTGGAGCCGCTGGCCAGGCCCTGGCTCAGGCATCGGCTCAAACCCGACCTGCTCTTCGTCAACAGCTACACCCAGGCCCGCTTCGCCCACCGACTCAGGGCCAGGGCCGGCATCCCCTGGCTGGCCTGTATGCACAACGGCCACAGCCCCGAACGCATGGCCCAGTGGCTGCAGCTGTTCGGCAACGCCGACGGCGTGGTGACGATGTGCGAGACCCTGCGCGCTACCTATGCCCAGCTGATCGCGGACGGCGGCGGCGCCCACCAGCCCCCGGTGCTGGGCAGTCGGCTGCCGATAGACATGCCGGCGCTGCGCGAGCGCCGCGCGGATGGACCGATCACTTTGGGCTACTGCTCGCGGCTGAGCGGCCACAAGGGCCCGCGTTGCGAGGCATGGCTGGAGGCCATCGCCAGGCTGCCTGGGCGCGAGCGCTACCGCGTGCTGGTGATAGGCGGCGGCAGCCATCTGCAGGCCCTGCAGGCCAAGGCCGCCGCGCTGGGACTGAACGCCGAGTTCAGCGGCATGGTGGCCGACCCGGCGCCGCTGCTGGAGCGCATCGATGTGATCACCGGTGCCGGCTATGCGCTGATGGAAGGCCTGATGCGCGGCTGCGCGGCGGTGGGCCTTGGCTTTGGCGGCTGCATAGGCGCGATCACCGAACCGACGCTGGACGTGGCCTACGCGCTGAACTTCGGCGACCACTGCCCGCGCGCCTATCCCGGCGACGCCGACAGCATCGCGCTCGCGCTGGCCACCGCCATCGCCTCGCTGCAGACCCCGGGCCTGGCCCGGCTACACCAGCGCGCGCGCTCGTTCTCGGCGCCCGGGCCGGTGGTGCGCGAGCTGGTGGATTTCATGGGCGCCGCGCTGCCGCCCGCACGATGAGCTGGCGCTCACGCAGTGCCTCGGGCTCGAAGGGACTCCAGTCGGGGCGCTGCTGCTCGTAGAAGGCATAGAGCCGCTCAAGGTTGCCCAGCAGCAGCCCGTTGTCCGGCGCCAGCGCCAGCGCGGCCATCAGTTCGCGCGACAGCCGCGCCGCGCTGTCGGCATTCAAGGCCTCGGGGCTGACCGCCACCCGCGCCAGCGCCGCCAACTGGCGCGCGCCGGCATAAGCCGGCAACTGCGCCTGGGCCAGCTCGAACAGGGCCAACGCGGCTTCGTAACGTCCCTGCTCCCAGGCCTGCCAGCCGCGCAAGGCGCTGGCCAGCCCCCAGGCGCCGGGCGCCAGATCGGCCGGCACCGCGCGCTCGTAGCGGCTCAGGCCCAGCTCCATCAGGGCGGCCGTGCGGGTGCGCTGCGCAGCCGTCAGCCCGTCGACGCGCAGCCGCACAAAGGCCGAGACCGCATCCACATAAGCCAGCTCGGGCAGCCAGCGCTGCAGCGACCAGGCGGCCTGGGGCTGGCTGGTCACATGCACCCAACCGCCCGGGCCGCCCTGCTGCGACTGCAGCTTCAACCATTCACCGCGCACCTCACTGACCCAAAAAGCCAGCGCCTGGTGAGGCGAGAACTCGATGGCCCGGCCGGCAGCGCTGCGCTCGGGTCGGGGCCGCAAGACCATGGCCTGGCGGAAATCGCGGTCCACCTGGGCCAGCTCGGCGCGGCTGATGCGGCGCGGCGCAAAGGCGATGGCCTGGGTCGGCAGGCTGCCGCGCAGCTGCAGCGGCCCGTTTTTGAACCACAGCTGTTCAGACCCGCCGCTGCCCTCACCACCCTGGCGCACAAAGCGCAGATAGCTCTGCAGATAGAACTCGCCGGCCTGCTCGAACAAGCGCCCCCAGACCAGCACCGCGCCCTGGCCCGGCCGCAGCGCTCCGGCGGCTCCGGCGCGGGTGATACGGCCGATGATCACATCCACATCGCAGACCTCGCCGGGTTCGGCCCATAGATGCTTGGCGCCGATCGAGGGGTATTTCAGCAGCCCCATCAGCACTTCCAGATGGACCAGGGCGGCGATCTGGCGGCTGGCGAGCTGCAGCTCGGGCGGTGGCGCCCGGCCGTCGCGGGTCTCGGCCTGATAGGGCAGGACCAGGGCATTCAACGCCGCGCCCTCGAACACCGAGGCATAGCTGCAGGGCTCCATGCCGGCCGATCTCGCCGGGCCGGCCAGTACCGCCAGCAGGCTCACCAGGACGTATAGAAGGCGGCGCATCATGGCTTGGCCTCCTCGTCGCAAGGTTTGGCGCTGGCTCGCAGCCGCAGCAGGCCGGTCTTCGAATAGGCTGCGTCGGCCTTGGCCTCGCTGATCGCGCGCCCGGCAGATGTCAGCACAAAGGCGCGCAAGCCCTCCAGCTCGCTCTTGGCCCGCCCCGCCAGTGGCCGCTTGGCGAGCGCCGCCAGCAGCACATCGGCGCGGCACAGATTGCGGTGCGCGGGGTCGAAGCTGCGCTCGCGCAGCAGCTTGACGCCGAAGGCGCTGGCAACAAAGGCATCGATGTCGCTGGAGCGTGCCACCAGCTGGACCGGGTCCTGGGTGGGCGCCGTACCGGCCTCCGGATAGCGCAGGCGCTGCAAGGCTCCCGCAGCCGCCTCGCGCTGATTGGCCGCCTGCTGCAGCGGTACCAGCAGATAGTTCAGCTGGGCGCTAGGCAGGCTCGCGCCGCCCGGTCCGGGCTCGCTGGACAGCTGGCCCCAGATCTCCAGCAGCACCCGCCGCGTGTGCAGTCCGTCGACCAGGGCGGGGCTGTGGTCGCGGCCGTCCAACGCCGGCGCGCGGCCCGGGCAGCTAACGAAGCGAACCGGCGTGTCGGGCAGATTGATCCATTGGGCGTTGCGGTTCTGGTCGAGCTCGAACTGCAGCCGCTCCAGATAGGGCTTGAGTTCGGCCGCCTTCAGCAGGCCGCCGGTGGGCTCGCTGAGCAAGACCGTGAAACTGCCGGCCTGCGGTTGGCAATCGACGATGGCGGCCTGGGCCGCGCCGGTGCCCACGGCCACAAGCCAGCTCAGCCAGTGATTGCTCATCGGGGTCTCCTTCATTCGTCCAGCATCGCCAGCGCCGCGTCGACCGACTTCAGCAGCCGCGGATAAACCTCGGCCGCCCCCTCGGGCTTGACCCGCACCAAGGCCTCGAAGCCGGCCGCCCGCCCGGCCAGCGCCGCCTCGACCAGGCCGCGATAGCGCCGCAGCGCCTCCCGGGCGTTGCCGCAGCCGTGCTGGCCCAGCATCAGCACGACCTTTTCCTGCGCCTGCCACTCATACTGCTGGCGCAGACTCAGCACCCGGGGCAAGGCCGCGCAAACCAGCTCGGGCTCGCGCAGCGCCAGCACATTCAGGCCCTCGGCCGCCGCCGCGCCACCCATGCCGCTCTGGCGCAGATGGCTCATCAGCCCCGGCAGCGCCGGCTCGCCATAAGAGGCCAGCAAGGTGGCTGCACTCCCGAGCTCGGCCTCGCTGCCCTTGCCGCCGAGCTGTATCAGCAGGCCCTGCATCTCCTTGGTGTAGGAGAGGTCGAGCTGGCGCTGCTTGATCGCCAGGTCCACCGAGTCCTTCAGCGCAAAGCCCAGCACCAGCACGACCGCCGCTGCGACCAGCTTGGGCAACTCGGCGCCCATCCAGGCGGCGGCGCGGGTCAGAACTGACCGGGGTGCCGCCGCTTCCGACGCCGACGCCGGCTTGGCCTGCAGCAGTTGCTCGATGCGCGCCAGCCGTTCTTCCACCGTACCGCTCATGCCAGGGCTCCGCTTGTCGCGATGCCGCAGTCTGGAGCGGTCGCGCCCGGGCGTCAAACCCTAGAACGCCACACAAAGGGGCGGCGCACCCCATCTTGGTGCATTCAGATTGCATACAGTTTTAACAAAGCCTTGTATGCAGCATAGAACCGACGCGCCTGGCATCTCCACGGTTGATGGCATGGAGATTGCTCCGTAGAGTGGATCGTCAGGTCGGCAAGACCTGGCCCTTCCCTATCCATCGCAAGATTCACGGAGACATCCCGATGCTGACAACAAGCACCCGCCGCCACTGGCTGGCAGCCGCCACCCTGGCCGCCCTTGGCGGCTTCGGCGCCGCCGCCCAGGCCCAGACCACGCCGATCAAGTTCCAGCTCGACTGGCGTTTCGAAGGTCCGTCGGCGCTGTTTCTGCAGCCCATTGCCAAAGGCTACTTCAAGGCGGCCGGCCTAGATGTAACGCTGGACGCCGGCAACGGCTCCGGCGGCGCGGTGACCCGGGTGGCCTCGGGCTCCTATGACCTGGGCTTTGCCGACCTGGCCGCGCTGATGGAGTTCCATGCCAACAACCCCGATGCGCCGAACAAGCCGGTCGCGGTGATGATGGTCTACAACAACACGCCCGCCGCAGTGCTGACGTTGAAGAAGTCCGGCATCAGCAGCGTCGCGCAGCTCAGCGGCAAGAAGCTGGGCGCACCGGTGTTCGACGCCGGCCGCAAGGGCTTCCCCATCTTTGCCCAGGCCAACAAGATCAGCAATGTGGCCTGGACCAGCATGGACCCGCCGCTGCGCGAGACCATGCTGGTGCGCGGGGACATCGATGCGATCACCGGTTTCTCGTTCACCTCGCTCTTGAACCTGGAAGCGCGAGGCATCAAGGCCGCCGATGTGCAGATCTTTCCCTATGCAGACCACGGCGTGAAGCTCTACGGCAACGCCATCATCGCCAGCCCCAAGCTCCTCAAGGAGAAGCCCGAAGTCGTCAAGGCCTTTCTGCTGGCCTTTGCCAAGGGCGCGAAAGAGGTGATGGCCAATCCGGATGCCTCGATTGCCTATGTGAAGCAGCGCGACGGCATCATCAACGAGGCGCTGGAGAAGCGCCGCCTGCGCCTGGCCATTGACGCGGTGATCGCCAGCCCCGATGCGCGCGCCGAGGGCTTCGGGCAAGTCGTGGCCCCGCGCCTGGCGCTGATGGCCAGCCAGATCTCGGACGCCTATGGCACCAAGACCCGCGTCGTGCCTGAGGCGGTATGGAACGGCGCCTTCCTGCCCAGCAAGGCCGAGCTGGACGTGCTGCCACCCAAGCGCTGAGCGCGGGGGAAAGTATGGACAACTTTGTCGATTTCAGGCGGGTCTGGCTCGCCTACAACGATGAGCTCTGGGAACAGGGCAAGTTCGCGGTCGAGGACATCTCGCTGACGCTCAAGCGCGGCGAGTTCGCGGCCATCGTCGGGCCCTCGGGCTGCGGCAAGAGTACCTTCATGAAGCTGGCCACCGGGCTGAAGAAGCCCAGCCGTGGCGAGATCCATGTGAACGGTCAGCCGGTCAACGGGCCGCTCAAGATCAGCGGCATGGCCTTCCAGGCCGCCTCGCTGCTACCTTGGCGCACGACCTTACAGAACGTGATGCTGCCGCTGGAGATCGTCGAGCCGCACCGCAGCCAGCTGCGTGCCAAGAAGGCAGAGTACATCGGGCGCGCCCGCGCGCTGCTGGCCAGCGTTGGCCTGTCGGGCTATGAGGACAAGTTCCCCTGGCAGCTCTCCGGCGGCATGCAACAGCGCGCCAGCATCTGCCGCGCGCTGATCCACGAGCCTCAGTTGCTCTTGCTGGACGAACCTTTCGGCGCGCTCGACGCCTTCACCCGCGAGGAGCTCTGGTGCGCGCTGCGTGATCTGCAGGCGGCCAAGGGCTTCAATGTGATCCTGGTGACGCACGATCTGCGCGAGAGCGTGTTCCTGGCCGACACCGTCTATGTGATGAGTAAAAGCCCGGGCCGCCTGCTGCATCGCCGAGACATCGAGCTGCCGCGCCCGCGTGAGCTCGAGCTGACATACACGCCGGCCTTCACCGAGATCGTCCACGAGCTGCGCGGACATATCGGTGCCTTGAGAAAAAGTGGCGCGGAGGTGGCGCAATGACGGCCAAGAAGAAACCGCATCGGCTATTCCAGCGCTATGCCTCCTCCCTGCTGCTGCTGGCCATCTTATTGCTGTGGCAGCTGATCTGCAGCGCGCTGCAGGTGTCGGAATTCATCTTCCCCAGCCCCTGGGCCATTGCCCAGGCCCTGGCCGACTATCACCAGGTCATCCTCGGCCACGCCTGGCGCACCTTCTGGGTGACCCTGGCGGGCTTCGGCATCGCCATCGTTGTCGGCGTGCTCCTCGGCTTTCTGATGGGCAGCTCGCAGCTGGCCTACAAGGCCATGTACCCGCTGATGACCGGCTTCAACGCACTGCCCAAGGCGGCCTTCGTCCCGATTCTGGTGGTGTGGTTCGGCATCGGCGTCGGGCCCGCGATCCTGACCGCTTTTCTGATCAGCTTCTTTCCAATCATGGTCAACATCGCCACCGGGCTGGCCACCTTGGAGCCCGAGCTGGAGGATGTGTTGCGGGTGCTGGGCGCCAAGCGCTGGGATGTGCTGGTCAAGGTCGGACTGCCGCGCTCGCTGCCCTATTTCTTCGCCGCGCTGAAGGTTGCGATCACCTTGGCCTTTGTTGGCACCACGGTGTCCGAGATGACGGCAGCCAACGAGGGAATCGGCTACCTGCTGATCTCGGCCGGCGCCTCGATGCAAATGGGCCTGGCCTTTGCAGGCCTGGTCGTCGTTGGCGCGATGGCCATGCTGATGTACGAGCTGTTCGCGGTACTGGAGCGCCGCCTGACCGGCTGGGCCCACCGCAGTGACAACCATTGAATTCCCAACCTGAATCGAGGAGCTTCTAGAGTGAACAACAAGAAACTGCATCTGCTGGCCGCTGCTGCCCTGCTGATGGCCACCGGCCTGGCCCAGGCCCAGGTCAGGCTGTATGGCCTGCTCGACATGAGCGTCGGCGCGGCCAAGGCGCCGGGCGGCAAGTCCATCAAGGGAGTCGACAGCGGCAAGATGACGACAAGCTATTTCGGCCTGTCGGGCAGCGAAGACCTGGGTGGCGGCCTGGCGGCCTCGTTCACGCTGGACAGCTTTCTGCGCGCCGACGTCGGCAACAACGGCCGCTTCAACGGCGACAACTTCTGGGCCCGCAATGCATGGGTGGCATTGAGCAGCAAGGAACTGGGCACGATGCGCCTGGGCCGCAACACCACGCCGCTGTTCGTGCAGACGCTGGCCTTCAATGCCTTCGGCGACTCCTTCGGCTACTCGCCCAGCATCCGCCAGTATTTCAGTGCCGGCGCTACGGCCAGCGGCACCACGGCCACCGGCGACACCGGCTGGAGCGACTCGGTGCTCTATCTGAGCCCCAAGTTCGGCGGCTTCAATGCCGGGGCCTTTGTCGCAGCAGGCGAAGGTGCGGGCGGCAGGAACTTCGGCTTCAACGCCAACTATGGTGGCGGGCCGCTGGCCGTAGGTTTCACTTACCAGAACGTCAAGAAGGACGGCGCTGCCCCGCTGGCCGACACCAAGACATGGCAGGCCGCCGCCTCCTACGACTTCGGCGCGGCCAAGCTGTTCGGCCAGTACGGCAAGGTAGACAACACGACAAGCGGCCGCGACTACAAGATCGCAGGCTTGGGCGCTGCCGTTCCGATTGGCGACGGCAAGCTGTTGGCCCAGTACGGCCATCTGAGCGCCTCGGTTGGCCCGGACCGCAAGACCTTCAGCTTCGGCTACGACCACTTTGTCTCCAAGCGCACCGATGTCTATGCAGTGGCAATGAGCGACAAGCTCGACGGTCTGTCGGGCGGCAGCAGCTACTCGGTGGGCATCCGTCACCGCTTCTGATCTCGCTTGCGCCGCGCCCTCCTTCTGTCTTGCTAAGCTGCCGCCCATGGCATGGCATGGACATCTGAAGCTGGACTACCGGCGCGACGAGCAAGGGCGCACCACGGCCCTCGATAAACACCACGGTCCGCTACGTGTACTGCAGCGGCTCTATCCCGAGGGCCCTGGCGTTTGCCACCATGTGCTGGTACACCCACCCGGCGGCATTGTGGGCGGCGACCGGCTGGAGATCGAAATCGATCTGCAGACCGGCAGCCATGCCCTGCTCACCACACCGGGCGCGACCCGCTACTACCGCAGCGCCGGCGACTTGGCCAGCCAGCGCCTGCGCGCCCGGGTCGCCGAGGGCGCACGGCTGGAATGGCTGCCGCTGGAGACCCTGATCTACGACGCCGCGCTGGCCGAGAACCGCATGGTGTTCGAGCTGGCGCCTGGCGCCGAGATGCTGGGCTGGGATGTGCTGGCGTTGGGCCTGCCGGCCGCCGGCCTGCCCTTTGCGCGCGGCCACTACACCCAACACCTGGAGCTGCCCGGCCGCTGGCTGGAGCGCGGCCGCCTCGCGGCCGATGACCATGGCCTGCTGGACTCACCGCTAGGCCTGGCCGGCCACAAGGTGATGGCCAGCCTGTGGTTCGCGGCGGGTCAGGTCTTGCCGAACACCCGCCGCGAAGCCCTTCTGGAAGCCGCCCGCGAGCTCTGTGCGGCCGACGGGCTGCGCGCCACGGCCGGCTGCACCGCGCCCGAGCCGGGCGTGGTGGTGCTGCGCGTGCTGGCGCCAAAGGTCGAACCGGCGATGGCCTTGCTGACGCGGGTCTGGGCTGCTTGGCGAACCCAGGCATGGGGCATGCCGGCATGCTCGCCGCGCGTCTGGCGAACCTGAACAAAGCGCTTGCCGGCCAGCACCCAAGCGCGGAAGATGCCCAGCATCCGCCGCCTTGATCGGGGCTTCGGGCGACGGCGAAACTCGGATGATTCAGCCCTGTCACATGAGCCGTCCGGCTCAACACAAGGGAGCGCTTCATGCAGGTTCTGAAGAATATGAGCATCGCCGCCAAACTTTCCGCGGCCTTTGCCATCATGCTGGGACTGTTGGCCATCCTGGCCTTGTTCGCGTTCTCGCGACTGCAAGTGGTTCAAGCCGAGTCGCGCACGATCAGCGGCAACTGGCTGCCTGCCGTGAGCTATGCCGGAGCGATGGATGTCGCCATCGCCGAGTTCCGGATCGGGCTCCTGCAGGCCATCGCAGCGTCGACGCCTGAGCAAACCAGCATCGCCGAGAAGAACATGGCCGATGCCAGCAAAAGCCTGACCGACAACGACAGCGCCTATGCCAAGCTGATGAGCAGCGACGAAGAACGCAAGCTGCACGACAAGTTCCTGGCACTTTGGGCCACCTACCAGGGCCATGTGAGGAAGGCCGTCGACGCCGTTCGCAATGGTCAGCTCGATGATGCGCGACAGATTCAAGCTGGCGCGGCACGTCAGGCCTATCTGGAAGCAAATGGCGCCTTGACTGATTTGGTCAAACTCAATACCGACGGTGCCGCGGCGTCTGCCGCTCACAGCGAAGACACCTATAGCGCGGCCGCGCTGTGGCTGCTGATCGTCAGCCTGGCTGCCGGCGGCCTGGCCATCGTGATGGCCTTGGCCCTGGTACGCGCGATCACCCGGCCGCTGGCCCAGGCCGTCAGCGCGGCCGACCGTGTTGCCGGTGGCGACCTGAGCCAGCCGATCAGCTTCGAGGGCAAGGACGAGACCGCGCGGCTGCTGGAGGCGATGCAGCGCATGCAGCAAAGCCTCGCCGGCACGGTCAGCAGCGTGCGCGAGGGGGCTGAGTCTGTGTCCACCGCCAGCGCCCAGATCGCCCAGGGCAATGCCGACCTGTCGGCCCGCACCGAGGAGCAAGCCTCTTCGCTGGAGGAAACCTCGGCGACGATGGAAGAGCTCAGCGCCACCGTCCGGCAGAACGCCGACAGCGCCCAGCAAGCCAACCAACTGGCCCAAAGCGCCAGCGAGGTGGCGCGTAGCGGCGGCCAGGTGGTCGGCGAGGTGGTCACGACGATGCGCGGCATCGAGGACAGCTCCAAGCGCATCTCCGACATCATCTCCACCATCGACGGCATCGCCTTCCAGACCAATATCCTGGCGCTGAACGCAGCCGTCGAGGCGGCCCGCGCCGGCGAGCAGGGCCGCGGCTTTGCGGTCGTTGCCTCCGAGGTACGCAGCCTGGCCCAGCGCAGCGCCGACGCGGCCAAGGAGATCAAGAGCTTGATCAACGACTCGGTCGAGCGGGTGCAAAGCGGCACCCAGCTGGTTGACCGGGCCGGCCAGACCATGCAGGACATCGTCAACTCGGTGCAGCGGGTGGCCGATATCGTCGGCGAAATCAGCAGCGCCAGCGTCGAGCAGAGCGCCGGCATCGCCCAGGTGGGCGAGGCGGTGACCCAGCTGGACCGCGCCACCCAACAGAACGCCGCGCTGGTGGAGGAAAGCGCAGCCGCCAGTGAAAGCCTGAAGCACCAAGCGGTGCGGCTGCTGGAGTCGGTGGCCAGCTTCAAGCTTGACGGCCATCAATCCCGCGCCCGCCCGGTCGCCGCACCGACCCCAAAGGCCGCCCCAGCCCACAAGGCTGCAGCTTTCAAATCGGCAACGCCCCGCCCAGCGCCCAAGCCGGCCATGTCCAGCAAACCTCATCCAGCGGCAGCCGCCGATGGCGACTGGAGCAGCTTCTGACACGGTTGCTTCACTGATAGCGCCCAGGCTGTGTGAGCAGCAGGCAGGCCTGTCCTCACGCCCGGCCCTGCGCTACCCGCGCTGACCCACTTTGTATCCGCACCGCAGCCCCACGCCGGATTCGTCCGGTGTCCCGGGCGGTGTCTGCAGCGCTTTTGCCCCGTGGCCTCCCGGTCATGGGGCTTTTTTGCGGGCGACTAGATCGAGACGCGCTCGCGCACGCCGTCGCGCTGCATGTCCTCACCACGGCCGCGAGCGACGAATTCGCCGCGCTCCATCACCAGGTATTGGTCGGCCAGTTCCTCGGCAAAATCGTAGTACTGCTCGACCAGGATCACCGCCATGCGATGCTTCTTCTTACCGTCCCGGCCGGCGATCTCCAAGCCTTCGTCAGCCAGTTGGCGAAGTACGCGGCCGATGTCCTTGATGATGCTGGGCTGGATGCCTTCGGTGGGCTCGTCAAGGATGATGAGTTTGGGGCCAGCCGCCAGCGCGCGGGCAATTGCCAGCTGCTGCTGCTGACCGCCCGAGAGGTCGCCACCGCGACGATTGATCATGGCCTTGAGCACTGGGAACAGCTCGAAGAGCTGCGCCGGGATCGCCGTGCTGCCACTCTTGTAGGCCAGGCCCATGCGCAGATTGTCCTCGACTGTCAGCCGGCCAAAAATCTCGCGGCCTTGCGGCACATAGCCGATGCCGTGCCGCACGCGCTCGTAGGACGTCAGCTTGGCGATGTCCTGCCCGTCCAGGTTCAACCCACCACTCTTGATCGGCACCACGCCCATCAGGCTCTTCAGCAACGTGGTCTTGCCGACGCCGTTGCGCCCGAGTATCACCGTGATCTCGCCAAGCTTGGCCTCGAAGCTGAGGCCGCGCAGGATGTGAGAGCCGCCGTAGGCCTGGTGGATGTTGTCGACTTTCAGCATGTGATCAACGCCCAAGGTACACCTCCACCACCTTCTCATTGGCCTGCACCTCGGACAACAAGCCCTCAGCAAGCACTGAGCCCTCATGCAGCACCGTGACCTTCTTCTTACCTTCGGTCAGTTGGTCGACGAACTTCATATCGTGCTCGACCACCACCAGCGAATGCTGCCCCTCCAGCGAGAGGAACAGCTCGGCGGTGCGTTCGGTCTCTTCGTCGGTCATGCCTGCCACCGGTTCGTCCAGCAGCAGTAGTTTGGGGTCCTGCATCAGCAGCATGCCGATCTCCAACCATTGCTTTTGGCCATGTGACAAAAGTCCGGCCTGGCGATGCGCCTCGGGCAACAGGTGGATCAGCTGCAGGATCTCGGCGATACGGTCCAGCTGCGCGCCCGATAGTCGCGCGAACAGGCTGGCGCGGGCGCGGCGGTCGGCGCTGAGTGCCAGCTCCAGGTTCTCGAAGACGCTCAGCTGCTCGTAGACGGTCGGCTTCTGAAACTTGCGGCCGACGCCGATCTGGGCGATCTGGTTCTCGCGCAGGCGCAACAGGTCGATGTTCTGGCCGAAACTGACCGTGCCCTGATCGGGCCGGGTCTTGCCGGTGATCACATCCATCATCGTGGTCTTACCGGCGCCGTTGGGACCAATGATGCAGCGCAACTCGCCGACATTGATCGCCAGGCTCAGCTGATTCAACGCCCTGAAGCCATCGAAGGAGACGGTGATGTCGTCCAGATACAGCGCCACACCGTGGGCAAAGTCGGGGGTACCGGCCGTCAGCAGGCGCCCAAACGATGCCGAGCCGCCCGACGAGCCCGCCTGCAGCGCGGCGAGCTTGCTCTCATGCTCGCTGCGCAGCTTGCTGCCCTCTTCCATCAGCTCGGGCGTCATGCGCGCTCTCCCTGCTTGCCCGTGATTTTCCTGAACAGGCCGACGATGCCGTTCGGCAGGAACAGGGTCACCGCGATAAAGAGCGCGCCGAGGAAGTACAGCCAGAACTCGGGGAAGGCCTGGGTGAACCAGCTCTTGGCGCCATTGACGAAGAAGGCGCCGACGATGGGGCCGATCAGCGTCGCGCGGCCACCGACTGCCGTCCAGATCGCGATCTCGATCGAGGCTGCCGCCGACATCTCCCCGGGATTGATGATGCCGACCTGGGGTACATAGAGCGCGCCCGCCACAGCGCACATCAGCGCCGACAGCACCCAGATCGCGAGCTTGTAGGCCAAGGGGTTGTAGCCGGTGAACATCACGCGACTCTCGGCATCGCGGATGGCCTGAAGCACGCGACCGAACTTGCTCTGCACAATCCAGCGCGCCATCAGGAAGAAGGCAATCAGCACAAGCCCGGTGATGACAAAAAGAACCATACGGGTGGACGGCTGCGCCAGCGGCACATCGAGGATGCGCTTGAAATCTGTGAAGCCGTTGTTGCCGCCGAAACCGGTCTCGTTGCGAAAGAACAGGAGCATCGCGGCAAAGGTCAGCGCCTGCGTGATGATCGAGAAGTACACGCCCTTGATGCGTGAGCGAAAGGCGAAATAGCCGAACACAAACGCCAGGAGTCCCGGCACCAGCAGCACCAGCAACATCTGCAGCACGAAGGATTCGCTCAGGGCCCAGTGCCAGGGCAGCGCCTTCCAGTCCAGGAAGACCATGAAGTCGGGCAGATCGCTCTGGTAATTACCGTCGCGGCCGATCTGGCGCATCAGGTACATGCCCATGCCGTAGCCACCCAGCGCGAAGAACAGGCCATGACCCAGGCTCAGGATGCCGGTGTAGCCCCAGATCAGGTCCATCGCCAGCGCGCAGATCGCGTAGCACATGATCTTGCCAACCAGGCCCACCGCGTAGTCGCTCATGTGCAAGACATGACCCTCTGGCATGGCCAGGTTCAACAACGGGACGATGATGGCCACAACCAGCAGGCACGTGGCCACGGCCAGCCAGCCGGCGGGGGACAGCAGGCCGCGTGGCGGCTGCAGCAATGCGGTGGAGTTGGGAGTGACGGGTTTGTTCATCATGCTTCCGCGCTCCGGCCCTTCATCGCGAACAGTCCTTGTGGCCGCTTCTGGATGAAGACGACGATGAAGACCAGCACCATGATCTTGGCCAGCACCGCACCGGTCCAATCCTCCAGCAGCTTGTTCAGGATTCCCAGACCCAGCGCCGCGATCACGGTGCCGGCCAGCTGGCCGACGCCGCCCAGCACCACGACCATGAAGCTGTCGACGATATAGCTTTGGCCAAGGTCCGGTCCGACATTGCCGACCTGGCTCAACGCGCAGCCGGCCAGACCGGCGATGCCGGCGCCCAGCGAGAAGGCATAAGTGTCGATGCGGGCGGTGTTGACGCCCATGCAAGCGGCCATGCGGCGGTTCTGCGTGACGCCGCGCACGAACAGACCCAGCCGCGTCTTTGCAATCAGCAGCGCCACGCCGGCGAGTACCAGCAAGGCAAAGCCGATGATGGCAATGCGGTTGTAGGGCAGGGTCAGATTGCTCATCAGAGCGAAGCCGCCGGACAGCCAGGCTGGGTTTTCCACCGGTACGTTCTGCGCGCCAAACAGGCTGCGCACCGCCTGCATCAGCACCAAGCTGATGCCCCAGGTGGCCAGCAGGGTCTCCAGCGGCCGGCCGTAGAGCCAGCGGATGATGCTGCGCTCCAGCACCGCCCCGACCACTGCTGCAGCCAAAAATGAGGCGGGGATCGCCAGTAGCACGTAGTAGTCAAACGCGCCGGGCAGATAGCTGCGGAACAGGTTCTGCACAACATAGGTTGCATAGGCACCGATCATCATCAGCTCGCCGTGCGCCATGTTGATCACGCCCATCAGTCCGTAAGTGATGGCCAGGCCCAGCGCGACCAGCAGCAGGATGCTGCCGAGGCTCACGCCGGTGAATATCAGGCCCAGGCGCTCGCCCCAGGCCAGGCGGCCCTCCAGCTTGGACAGAGCCTGCGACAGCGCGCTTTTGACCTCGGCATCTGCCTCGGCCGCAATGCGCTCGATCAAGAGGCTGCGCACCGCCGGGTCGCTGGCGCCCGCCAGCTGCTGCGCGGCCTCCAGGCGCCTGGCCTTGTCGGGCGAGGCGATCACCAGGGCCGCACGCATCAAGGACAACTTTGTCTTGATGCCATCGTCGCTCTCGCTGGCCAAGGCCTTGTCCAGCAGCGGCAGCTGGGACTCGTCCAGCGTCTGCTTGCCCAGCTCGACCACGGCCTCGCGGCGCGTCGTGAGCTCAGGAGAAAACAGCTTCAGCGCCGCCAGAGCGGCCTGCAGCGCGCCGCGCATGCGGTTGTTGTTCGTCACATCCTCGGCACCCTCAGGCACGGTCTGGTCGCCCTTGATGACCAGTACCTGTTCGGGCGTCAGTTTGACCTCATCGTCTAGCAAGGCCTGCACAAACGCGGCCAAGCCCGGCTCGGCGCCGGCGGCCGCCGCATTGAGCGCAGCAATGCGCTCATCTGTCTCGCCGCTGGCGATGGCGCGGGCTTGTTGCAGGGTCAGGGCGTGGGCAAGAGGTACTTGGCTGCCGAAAAACAGCAGCCAAGCACCTGCTCTGAGCAGGCGCTTGATCATCACGACTCCGTGGCGATGAGATTGATTACTTCGTCACGGGCTCGTCCTTCTTGCCTTTGTTCTCGGGGATGTATGGGCTCCACGGCTGGGCCTTGACCGGGCCCGGCGTCTTCCAAACTACATTGAACTGGCCGTCGGCCTTCACTTCGCCGATGAAGACGGGCTTATGCAGATGGTGGTTCTTCGCGTCCATCGTGCTGGTGAAGCCGCCCGGGGCCTTGAAGGTCTGGCCGGCCATCGCGGCGATGACCTTGTCGGTATCGGTGCTCTTGGCCTTGGTGACCGCCTGGGCCCACATATTGAAGCCGATATAGGTCGCCTCCATCGGGTCATTGGTCAGCGGCTTGTCCTTGTGGCCAGGGATGTTCTTGGCCTTCGCATAGGCTGCCCACTTTTTCGTGAACTCAGTGTTAGCCGGGTTCTTGATCGACATGAAATAGTTCCAGGCGGCCAGGTGGCCCACCAGCGGCTTCGTGTCGACGCCGCGCAGCTCCTCCTCGCCGACCGAGAAGGCCACCACCGGCACATCGGTCGCCTTCAGCCCCTGGTTGCCCAGTTCTTTGTAGAAGGGCACGTTGGAGTCGCCGTTGATGGTCGACACCACGGCCGTCTTCTTGCCCTCGGCGCTGAACTTCTTGATCTTGGCGATGATGCCTTGGTAGTCTGAGTGACCGAAGGGGGTGTACTCCTCCATGATGTCGGCGTCGGCCACCCCCTTGCTCTTCAGGAAGGCGCGCAGGATCTTGTTGGTGGTACGCGGATACACATAATCGGTGCCCAGCAGCACAAATCGCTTGGCCGAGCCGCCATCCTTGCTCATCAGGTATTCAACGGCCGGAATGGCCTGCTGGTTCGGCGCGGCGCCGGTGTAGAACACGTTTTTGCTCAGCTCCTCACCTTCGTACTGCACCGGGTAGAACAGCAGGCCGTTGAGCTCCTCGAACACCGGCAGCACCGATTTGCGCGACACCGAGGTCCAGCAGCCGAATACGGCGGCGACCTTGTCCTGCGAGATCAGTTGCTTGGCCTTTTCGGCGAACAGCGGCCAGTTCGACGCCGGGTCGACCACCACCGGCTCCAGCTTCTTGCCCAGGAGGCCGCCCTTGGCATTGATCTCGTCGATGGCCATCAGCACGGTGTCCTTCAACACCGTCTCCGAGATCGCCATCGTGCCGGACAGGCTGTGCAGCACGCCCACCTTGATGGTGTCGGCGGCCATTGCTGAGGACACGGGCAGGCCCAGGCCGGCAATGCCCAAGGCCAGGGCGGACAGGTTCAGGGTGCGGCGCGATACAAGCTTCATGGCGGGGTCTCCAGGAGGGGGTTGGGGTCAGGCTTGGAACTGGACCCAGTCTCACGAGGTGGCGCCGGTTCAGGAATACGCCATCTGGCGTAGTTGCTGGCGGCCGACGCGGTAGAGTTCCGCCGATGAACAGACTGCTCACCGAACTGCGGCGTCTCTACGCACTACCTGCAGCCGAACCTGCCGAGGGCCGGGTGCGGGCAATGCTGCTGGAGCTGGCCCGGCCGGCCGACTGGGACGCACTGGGTGCCGTCTGGCGTGGAGTGCAGGCCGATCTGGAACTGCCCGCCCCGGCCATCGCCGTCAACGGCATCGACGGCTACCAGCTCTGGTTCTCGCTCGCCGAGCCGGTGCCGGCCGCGCAGGCCCTGGACTTTCTGGAGGGGCTGCGCCGGCGCTATTTGGACGGCATCGCAGCACAGCGGCTGACGCTGGCACCCACGGCCCGGGACCTACCGCCCCGCCAGTTGCCCAGCGGCCTGTGGTCGGCCTTGCTGGCCCCCGATCTGGCGCCGGTCTTTGCCGACGAGCCCTGGCTCGACACCGAGCCCGGGGCCGAGGGCCAGGCGGACCTGCTGTGCCGGCTCCAGCCGATCAAGAGCGCCGACTTTCGCGCCGCGCTGGAACGGCTGGTGCCGGATGCGCCCGTGCCAAGGGCTGACGCCGCGTCGGCCGCCCCCACCCCGTCGGCCGTTGCCGGCCAGGACGCGCCGCGCCGCTTTCTGCTGGGCGTGATGAACGACGCCAGCGCCCCCCTGCATCTGCGCATCGAGGCAGCCAAAGCACTGCTGTAGCGGCGATAAAAAAGGGCGCTCGTCGCGATGACGGCGCCCTTCTGATCAAGACCGAGGTCTTGATGCCTTACTTGCTGTTCACGGCGTCCTTGAGGGCCTTGCCGGCGGTGAACTTGGGCACCGTGGCGGCGGCGATTTCCAGCGCTTCGCCGGTGGCCGGGTTCTTGCCGGTGCGGGCGGCGCGCTCGCCGACCTTGAAGGTGCCGAAGCCGACCAGGGCCACGGAGTCGCCCGCAACCAGGGCTTCGGTGATCGTGCCCAGGGCGGCGTCCAGCATCGTGGTGGCGGCAGCACGGGTGACGCCGCTCTTGGTGGCGATGCTTTCGATCAGTTCACTTTTGTTCATCAGTTATCCAGTAGATACGGGGAAAGTCCCGGTGAAGGGGTCGCGATTATCGGTCCGCCGGCCGAACAGGGCTGAAACAAGGCGTTCAGGTCACCGGCGCCGGGTTGAAGAGCACCAGCTGATTGTGCAGCTGCCACTGCTCGGCCCAGGTCTTCTTGCGGCCGCTGGCCACGTCCAGCATCAGGCGGAACATCTCCCAGCCGACCTCCGCTATCGTGGCCTCGCCGTCGGCGATGCGGCCCGCATTGATGTCCATCAGGTCGTGCCAACGCCGCGCCAGCTCGCTGCGCGTCGCCACCTTGATGACCGGGCATTCGGCCAGGCCGTAGGGGGTGCCGCGGCCGGTGGTGAAGACATGCAGATTCATGCCGGCGGCCAGCTGCAGGGTGCCGCAAATGAAGTCGCTGGCGGGTGTGGCGGCGTAGACCAGGCCGGCGCGGATGCCGCGGTCGCTGAGCTTCTCGCCGGGCGAGAGCACGCCGCTGATCGGTGCGCTGCCGCTCTTGACGATGGAGCCCATGGCCTTCTCGACGATATTGGAGAGGCCGCCCTTCTTGTTGCCGGGTGTGGTGTTGGCGCTGCGGTCGGCGCTGCCGCGCTTCAGGTATGCGTCGTACCAGGCCATCTCGCGGATCATCGCGTCGGCAATCTCGGGGCTGGCGGCCCGCGCGGTCAGCTGGGCGATGCCGTCGCGTACCTCGGTGGTCTCGGAGAACATCACGGTGGCGCCAGCGCGCACCAGCAGGTCGGTGCAAAAGCCCACCGCCGGATTGGCGGTGACACCGGAGAATGCATCGCTGCCGCCGCACTGCACGCCCACCACCAGCGCGCTGGCCGGCACGGTCTCGCGCCGGCGCGCATCCAGGCGCTTCAGGTGCTGCTCGGCGGTGCGCAGAATGGAGTCGATCATGCTCATGAAGCCGACATGGGCGCCGTCCTGCAAGCAGACGACATCGGCGCCAACACCCTCGCCCTTCGCTTGCTCCGGCGCGATGGCGAAGGTGCCGGGCGGCAACAGGCGCTCCGGCTGCAGCTTCTCGCAGCCCAGGCTGACCACCATCACCTCGTTGCCGAAATTCGGGTTCAAGGTGATATTGCGCAGCGTACGGATCGGCACCACCGCATCCGGCGCGTCGATCGCGACGCCGCAGCCGTAGCCATGCTCCAGCGCCACCACGTCGTCGACGTTCGGGTACTTCGGCAGCAGCTCGCGCTTGATGCGCTCGACCGCGAAGTCCACCACGCCGGACACGCACTGCACGGTCTGCGTGATCGCCAGGATGTTGCGCGTGCCGACCGAGCCGTCGGCATTGCGGTAGCCCTCGAAGCTGTGGCCCTCCAGCGGCGGCAGCGGCTCGCGCTGCGCAGTGGCAATCGGCAGGCCCTCCAGCGAGCGGGCCTCGGGCATCTCCAGCAAACGCTCGTGGATCCAGCTGCCGGCCGGCACGGCCTTGACCATGCGGCCGATCACGACGTTGTAGCGCCGCACGGCCGCGCCGGCGGCCAGGTCCGTCAGCGCCAGCTTGTGGCCCTGCGGCACCCGGTCCACGAGCGTCAGCCCGTCGGCGAAGCGCGTGCCGGCATCGAGCCCGCCCTCGTTGGCCACGATAGCGACGTTGTCGGCCTCGTGCATCTTGATGTAGAGCGGCGTCCTGGAAGCCATGGTCAGTCCGCGGTGATCTTGCCGGTCTCGATCACCTTCTTCCAGCGCGCGAACTCCGCGGCCTGGAAGGCGGTGAACTGCTCGGGCGTGTTGCCGACGATCTCGAAACCCAGCTCCAGCAGCTTGGGCTTGACAGCCGGGTCGTTCAGGCCGGCCACCAGGGCTTCGTGCAGCTTGCCCTTGATGTCGGCCGGGATGCCCTTGGGCGCGGCAAAGGCCTGCCAGGAGTAGACGGTCACGCCCTTGTGGCCCAGCTCTTCCATCGTCGGCACGTCCGGCAGCAGCGGCGAGCGCTTGGCGCTGGTGATGGCCAGCGCGCGCAGCTTGCCGCCCTTGATATTGGAGAGGCCGGTGTTGATGTTCATGAAGCTGGCATCGACCTGGCCGCCCAGCAGGTCGGCCATCGCCGGCGCGCCGCCCTTGTAGGGGATGTGGCTGGCCTGGGTGCCGGTTTCCTGCCAGAACAGCTCGGCGGTCAGGTGGTCCGAGGTGCCGTTGCCGGCCGAGGCGAAGCTCATCTTGCCCGGATTGGCCTTGATGAAGGCCAGCAGCTCGGCGAAGCTCTTGTGCGGCGAGCCGGCCGGCACGGCCAGCACGTTCGGCGCCTGCACCGCGATGGTGATGTAGTCGAAGTCCTTCAGCGGGTCGTAGGCCACGTTCTTCAGCAGGTGCGGGCCGATCACGAAGGGACCCAGCGAGGAGACGAAGACGGTGTAGCCGTCCGGCGCGGCGCGCTTGGCCTGCGTGGCGCCGACCGTGCCGCCCGCGCCGGCCTTATTGTCGACGATGAAGCTGCCACCCAGCTTTTCCTGCAGCTTCGGGCCCAGCGTGCGGGCGATCATGTCGGTGGAGCCGCCCGGCGGGAAGGGCACCAGCAGCGTGACCTGCTGCTTGGCGGGCCAGGCCTGGGCGATGGCGCCGCCGGCGGCCAGCAAGCCCAGCGCCAGGGCGGCAATGATCTTCTTCTTGCTCGATGTGGTTTTCATGGCTTGTCTCCGTTGTTGTCTAGGGGCAATCGCGGTGGGGGAATCGGTTCTTCAGGGTCGCTGACCCAGCTCGCACTGCTCGCGCGTCCAGGCGCGCGCCTGCTCGCTCAAGCTGAGGCCCAGGCCTGGCCGCGTCGGCACCCGCATGCGGCCGTCCTGAATCTCGAGCCGCTCGTTGAACAGCGGCTCCAACCAGTCGAAATGCTCGACCCAGGGCTCGGTCGGGTAAGCCGCAGCAAGGTGCACATGCAGCTCCATCGCGAAGTGCGGCGCCAGCATCACGCCGGCCTGCTCAGCCTGCGCAGCGATCTTCAGGAAGGGCGTGATGCCGCCCACGCGCGGGGCATCCGGCATCAGGTAGTCGGCGGCGCGGTGTCGGATCAGGTCGGCGTGTTCCAGCGCGCTGGTCAACATCTCGCCGGTGGCAATCGGCGTGTCGAAGGCGGCGGCCAGCGCGGCATGACCCTCGTGGTCGTAGGCGTCCAGCGGCTCCTCGATCCAGACCAGACCATAGGGCTCGAACTGGCGGCACATACGCTGCGCGGTCGGGCGGTCCCATTGCTGGTTGGCGTCCACCATCAGTGCGACGCCGTCGCCCAGATGCTTGCGCACCGCCTCGACGCGCCGAGTGTCCAGCGCGCGGTCCGGCTGGCCCACCTTGAGCTTGATACCTCCGATGCCGCGCGCGACGGAGGCCTCGGCGTTCACCAGCAGTTGTTCCAGTGGCGTGTGCAAAAAGCCGCCCGAGGTGTTGTAGCAGGCCACCGAGTCGCGGTAAGAGCCCAGCAGCTTGGACAGCGACAGCCCGGCGCGGCGCGCCTTTAGGTCGTACAGCGCGACATCGAAGGCACCGATGGCCTGGGCCGACAGGCCGCTGCGGCCCACCGAGGCGCCAGCCCAGCAGAGCTTGTTCCAGAGCCTTGCGATGTCGCAGGGGTCCTCGCCAAGCAGCATCGGTGCGATCTCCTTGGCATGGGCGAACTGGCCGGGGCCGCCGGCGCGCTTGGCGTAGCTCAGGCCCAGGCCCTGGTGACCGTCAGCCGTGACGATCTCGGCGAAGAGCATCGCGATCTCAGTCATAGGCTTTTGCCGACCGGTCAGCACCTTCGCATCGCTGATCGGCGTGGCCAGCGGCAAGTAGCAGGAGGAGACGCGGATCCAAGCGATCCGGTCGGCGCTGGCGGTTTGATTCATGTGAACGCTACCAATTGAAAGAGGCAATCGTCGAAAACGTCAGCAACCAAGGCGTTTGCGGTCGCTCTGTTTCGTTGAAGCAAATGATATCGATATCATCGCCAATTCGTCAAACCCCTCGATGCAAAGCTCGGACAATCCCGCCCACCGCCCCGACCCCGTCCGCATGCCGCCTGCTTCCCGCCCCAAGTCCGTCACCCTGCAAGATGTCGCCCGCAGCGCCGGGGTCTCGCCGATGACCGCCTCGCGCGCGCTCAGCAGCCCGGAGCTGGTGTCGCAGGGCACCATAGAGAAGGTGCGGGCGGCGGTGGAGGCTACCGGCTACATCCCCAATCTGCTGGCCGGCGGGCTCAAGTCCAAGCGCAGCATGACGGTAGCGGCCCTGGTGCCGGTGATCTCGGTGCCGCAGTTCCTGCCCACCATTCAGACGCTGACGGAAGAACTGGACCGAGCCGGCTACCAGCTGATCCTGGGCCAGACCGGCTACGACCATGGTCGCGAGGCGGCGCTGCTGAACACCATGGTGGGCCGGCGTGTTGACGGCATCGTCGCCGCCGGCCTGCTGCAGCCGGGCGATGCAGCCAAACGGCTGGCGCGGCTGGGCATTCCCGTGGTCGAGACCTGGGACATGACAGACCGACCCCTGGATGCGCTGGTGGGCTTCTCGCACCTCAAGGTGGGCAGCGCGGTGGCAGGCTATTTCCTCAGCAAGGGCTGGCAGCGGGTGGGCCTTGCGACTGCCGACGACCAGCGCGCCGGCCTGCGGCGCGAGGGCTTTGTGTCAACCCTGGGCCGCGAGATCCCTACCGCAACCGTCAAGCCGCCCACCGGTGTTCCGCATGGGCGGCGCGCACTGACTGAGCTGCTGCACATCGATCCGCACATACGCGCCGTCTTCTGCAGCTCGGACGGACTGGCCGAGGGCGTGCTCACCGAAGCGCAGGCTCGCGGCATCCGCGTGCCTGAAGACCTGGCGGTGTTCGGCTTTGGCGGTGCCGACTTCTCGGCGCATTTGAATCCCTCGCTGAGCACGGTGCACATCGACGGCGCCGCCATCGGCCTGCATGCGGCCCAGCTGATCATTGCGCGCTGCCGCGGCGAGACGGTCGACCAGCGCATCATCGACGTGGGCTTCCGAATCATCGAGCGCGCCTCGACCAGCAGTCCGTCGCGTTGACGACGGAGCACCGCGCTCACACAGGGCCAGGCAGCGCGGCGTCGTTGTCGATCAGGGTTTCCAGGCACTGCTCTCGCAGCCCGTAAAAGCGCTTGACCTCGGCGATCTGGGCCAGCACCTCGGGCCTGCGCTTCTGGGCTGCAACCAGCGCCGCGCCCGACTTCTTGACGGCCAAAATCATCTTGTTCTTGCTGGTGTGCTCCAGCGCGATGAACTCGAACACCTGGGTGTCATAGCCCTGCGCCTCCAGCAGCAGCGCGCGCAGGCTGTCGGTCACCATCTCGGCCTCCTGGCCCAGATGGATGCCGTGCTGCAGCAGCGGACGCAGCACCGGCGGCGTCTGCATCTGCGGGCGCAGCTGCTTGTGGCAGCAGGGCGAGCACATGATGATGGAAGCGCCGGCGCGCAGCCCGAGATGGATGGCGTAGTCGGTAGCGATATCACAGGCATGTAGTGCAATCATCACGTCCAGCTGGGCCGGGGTGTAGGAGCGCACATCGCCTTGGTCGAACCGCAGCCCGTCCATCCCGTGCCTGGCCGCCGCCGTACCGCAGAGCTTCACCATATCGTCGCGCAACTCGACGCCGGTGACCTGGGGCTGCTTGCCCTGGCTGGCCAGCCAGTCATGCATTGCAAAGGTCAGATAGCCTTTGCCCGAGCCGAAGTCGACCACATGGACGGCGGGGCTATCGGCCAGCGGACTGCTCTTCAGCGCGGCGTTCATCACCTCGATGAATTTGTTGATCTGCTTCCACTTGCGGGACATCGCCGGCACCAACTGGCGCTCGCCTTTGACGTCGTGCGTCACGCCCAGGTCGACCCAGAATGCCCGGTCCAGCGCCAGATAGCGCTGTTTATCCTTGTCATGCCCGGCGGGCGCCGCCTCGGTGGTCTCGGCCTTGCCGACCCGCAGGCTTGGCTTGCCCTTGCGACTGAAGGCCAGCTGGATCTCCTGGCCCTGAGTCAGCAGATGGGCGTTTTGGAACTGGCTGCCCAGCATGCCTGCGATCAGATCCAGGCCCTCCTTCATGCCGTGGTTTTTCGTAATGTCCTTGGTCCGGTGGCGCCACACAAAGGACAGCAGACGCTCGCCACGCAGCAACACCTCGCGCACCGTCAGACGTTCAAGCGTCTCTTCGCTGCCGCTGTACTTGCTCAGCAAGAGCTTGACAAAGCGGCCCTCGACCAAAGCGGTACTCAGCAGCACTGCAAAGCGCTGGGCGGCGTCAGGCTTGGTGGCATTGGAGACGAGATGGGTGAACACGGGTAGCTGGGCGTGGGCGGCGAAGCCAGGATTCTCCGCCACTTTGGGCACAGCGCGAGGAAGGCTCAGCGCTGCGCGTCCGTCGCCGGGGCACGCAGAGCGGCACAGACGGTGCGCCCAGGGTCGACGGCCCAGCGCTCAAAGCCGGCCCAGATCAGCTGCAAGCCGTCGTAGTCCTCCCGCTGCAGGCCGTGGTCGGCACCGCGCAAGCGCAGACTGCAAAAGCCGCTCGCGCGCCGTTCCCGGGCACGTCGGGCAAACAGCTCGTAGGCGGCGGTCGGCAGCGACGCATCCGCATCACCCCAGGCCTGCACCAGCTCCAGCGGGCTGGTCAGCAGCGCGTCCTGGCTGCGCCAGCGCCACAGGCTGCGCCAATAGCGCAGGCTGCGTCCGTCTACCATCAGTTGATCAGGGCGCTGCGAAGCCTGGACCTCGGCCAGCAGCTGCCACTGCGCCAGCTCACCCAGGCGCTCGGCCTGCATCGTGCCGGCCTCTAGCGGGTCCAGGCCCGCCGCACCGATCAGCACGATGGCTCGGGCCTGCGGCAGCACATCGGCGAGAAAGGGTACCAGCTCGCCGCCCTCGGAGATGCCAAGCAGCAGCAGCGGTAGAGCGCGCACCGCCGGCGGCGCCGAGGCCTCATGCGCAAGCAGCGCGGAGCGCGCGTCCGCAAGCCATTGACCCAGATCATCGGCCTCGGCAAAACCAGGCATGCAGCGCTTGGGGCTAGCACCGGCGTCAAGCTGCACGCGCGGTTTGTGCAGCAACAGCACATGGGCCCTGCGCAAGCCGGCAAACATGCGGTCGGCCAGCTCAGCCAGGCCGCTGCAGCCCGAGCCCGGCACCACCACCACGCGGTAGCGCGCCGGCTCCTGCAAGGCGCCGCGTCGCAGCGCCATCAGGCTGTCGCCGACATCGCTGGCCAAAGGCAGAGCCTGAGCCACAAAAGCGGACGGCGCCGCAGCGCCGTCCAGTGCCAGGGTCAGCAGCAGGGCCGCAAGGCCATGCTGGCCTTTGCGCCCCATCAACGCAGGATCACGGCCGTTTCAGGCTGCTGCTGAGGCTTGGGCTGCTTGGCTCCGGCATTGCCGCGCGCCTCGGCGCCGGACTCCGGCAGCTCGGGCAGGTCAAGCTGCTCGACCAGTTGCTCGTAGACATTGGCAGCCAAGCTGCGCGAGGTGTCGCGCATGACCTGACCCCGATTGGGGCGGACTATGTCGCCGCGGTTGGACAGAAGCTTGGTGTCGTTGCCCTCACCTTGCGCCGAGAAGGCCGCGACGATCTCGTAAGTACGGGTGTTAATCAGCGAGAAGTCGGCCACCAGGTCAAGGCTAAATAGATAAGAGGCGCTGGTCGTGCCCTGCAGCGGCGAGAGCTGGTCGCGAAACTCCATGCTGGTCAACGTGCCGAACAAGACATAGTCGGCGCCGCTGAATTCACCCTTTTTGATGCGAGCGATGATGTCGTGCACCTCGGGCTGACGCACGAGCTTGGCCATCTTGCCGGTCTTGATCTGGTTCAGTGCTTGCTCGGCTTTGGTGTGCTGCGGGCCCCCGTCGTCGAAGACTTTGCCCTGCACCAGCCGCACCGCGCCGCCCTTGAGCAAGGAGCCACGGATATCGCTGCTGAAGCTGCGAAGTTCGCGTTGCTCCATATAGCTGTGGGTCCCAGCCACATAGGTGCCTGCGCTTTGGTGCGTGGCAACAATGCCGTGCTGGTTGGCGCTGACGCCACCGGAGCTCTTCACCGTCGCCGCCTCGAAGTACTCAGCCACGCGCTGGGTGTAGGCCAGATCCGTCACGGCCACCTTGGGCGGCGTCTTGCCCATACGCGAGGCTTGGGCAGGTAGCGCAAGCCCGCAAGCCAGCGTGAGCAGGCCCAGAGACAAAATTCTTCTTTGCATCATGGCGTCCTCCCGATTCAACGCTTGCTGGTCTTGCGGATTTCCTTTTCCTCCGCCCACTCAATCGTGCCCTCTTCAACGTCGAACATTTTCAGGGTGAACTTGTAGAACACATCCTTCGTGTTGTTGTTCTGCTTCACGATGCTGGTGAGCTCGCCTTCCAGGCTGAACTTGGCGGCGGTCATCTGCCCGACCTTAGCCTGGGTCTTTTGCTTGTACAGGCCGCTCTGCGTCTGGCGTTGCAGCTCATCAACACCCGTCTGCATCTCCTGGATCGAGCGGGTGAAGCGCACCTTGCCCGACTTGACCAGCTGAGTCTGGATCGAGTTCATCACATTGGTGGTGTCGATGTACTCGCTGGTTTTGTTCTTGACAGTGGAGATGGTCACTGTGGGGCGCCCCTGGAAGATGCCGGTCTCCAGCAGGCTGCCGACCATCTTCTCCGCGATCATCTGCAGATCGGAGGAGCCGAACTCGTTGGTCACCAGCTCCACACCTTTGGCATCGCCGTAGTTAACCTGGCGCTGAAAGCGCACCACCGGAGACGAGACCGTGGTCTCGCAGGCAGCCAGGGTCAGCAGCAGCGCCGCGGCGCCGAGCTTCATCATCAAACGTTTGTTATTGAACTTGTTCATGGTTGCTTCCTTGCTGGCTGTGGGCTTACTTGCCCTCAACATTCATTTCCAGGCGCAGATCCACCGCATTGGCATGCGGGGCCACGCTCTTGATGGTCTGGATCTGCTGACCCATCACCGGCGTCTGCTTCCATGACTCGCCGTCACCGACCTGGTTGCCATTGGCATCCAGCCATTTGAAGCGGTGAAACACTACGCGGTCCTTGTTCTGCACATTCTGCAGATCGGCCTGAACCACGAGCACATCGTTCTTGCGCACCAGGCGCATCTCGCTAACCTTGATTCCGTTGGGCTTACCCCTGAGCAGCATCTTGGCGGCGATAGCCGGAGAGCTGGCGTCCTCGTCGGCTGCAAAAGCCGGTGAGGTCAGCAGCAAAGTCAGCGCTCCTGCGGCGGCGAAGCAGTACGACAGCGTGGTCTTGATCATCTTGTTCATCATGTACTCGGATCCCATCAAGGCTTGGTCTGGGTGGCGGCCGGCTTGACGCTCACCGGCGTGCTGGTCTTTGCGCCGGCGGTGGCCGGCCTGCGGGCTGCCGGCCGGGTCGACGGCTTAGCGGCTGGCTGGACAGCGGGTGTCGCCGGGGCAGGCGCTGCTGCGACGGCCGGCAGCTGACCGAAGCTGGCCACCTGGCCGGTGATGACTTGGTTCTCATACAGGCGCAGTGGTAGTACCAGGTACTGGCCATCGACCTGAACAGGCTCGCCAACCGGCTGACCGTTGATGCTCACCCGGTGCTCACCCGGCGGAAGGTAGCCGCGCGCCAGGTAGACACGGCCCGGCAGACTGCGCCAGATGCGGTCATCGGCCTGCTCGGTGAGCACCGAGCCAGCAACTCCGGCGATCGCACCGAACAGACCGCCGGCGCGCTGCAGGCCTTCCTGGGCTGCGCCCTTGGCAAGCGCACGTGTCACTCCGCGCAAGACCATGCCCGGCATCTCGTCCTTCAGTGCACGTCGTGCCATCACATTGACATCCACCACACGCTCGAGCTTGAACTGCCGGCCGCCGACTTCCAAAGCGCTGAGAAGCGGCTCGTTCGAGGGTTCGATCGTGGGGTAAGACACGCTGATCGTCCGCACACTCCCGCCCATGGGTACTGGCAAGGTGAAGGCATGCGGCTTGCGCGCAGGCGCGCTGCCGGCCTCGACCAAGAAGAGCACGTCGGTCATCTTCTGGCGCCGCCGGTGGGTAAAGCTGGTCCGGTCGTCCAGGCCCCGCAGGCCTTCTTCCAGCACTCCCGTCTCGGGCCTGAGCTCGATGGCCTTGCGGTAGCCCGGCGCAGCCAAGCCCGACTCGCCCAGGACCTCGTAGAGATAGCCGGCCAGGTAGTGGCTCAAGGCATTCTGGTAGCCATTCTTGAGCTGCAGCACCTCTGGATCGTTGAGCGTTTCCACCGGGTAGCCATTGAGCTCCTTGCCCGATGTGTTCGCGCCCTTGGCCTTGGCCTCCTCCTCGGCCTTGACCACTTCCTTGGCGCGGAACTCGGCGATCACGGCTTCCCGCTCATGGGTGCGCTTGATATCGACCCGGGCTTTCTCCAGATCTCCAGCGGCAACGCGGCTGAGCGCCAGGCGAGTGGTCAGCCAAACCTTCTCATAGTCCTGGCCCTCGTAGGGCTTGAGGCGCTCGCTGACCAGCGCCGCCCCAACCATGCCCAGCAGCTTGTCGGGGCTGGTCTTGGCCGTCTCTTCCCACAGCTTGACCTTCAGATCTGCGGCCAGAAAGGCCTCGGTCGAATCGGCGTAGCGCTTGTTGAGCCAGAGCAGCTCGCCTCGCTCCAGGTTGTACAGCAGCTCCGCCTTATCCTCGACGCTCTTGGCCGAGCCCTCATGCTGGGCGAGTGCGGCCGGCAAGCCGCCGTTGCGCGCCGCGCTCTGGACAGAATCGGTATGCTGGTTATGGCTCTTGGTCGTGGCGCAGCCACCCAAAGCAAGCGCTGCCGCCAAGGACAGCGCGCTTGTCATACTTTTGTTCAAGACTTTCTCCCGGACCTCGCCTCGAAGGGTCGCCGACCCAGCACTGAACACCTGAGACGCCCCTTGGCAGGATGCAACACAAGTCCTCAGCGACATGAGCCCGAGCGGCAAGCCTCCAAAGCCTCGGTTGCGATGAGCGGTGGACACCGCCCGACTGTGCGCTGCCCGCGCAAGGCGCAGGAATGCAGCGGCCCCGAGGCTAGCACGCCATTACCTATGACACTGGGTGCCTTGCCGGACAAACCCGGACTTATCCCCCACAAGAGGGACGCGGCGACAGCTACCGAGTTGCGGCGAGGCAACAGCTCCCAGAACGCCCCGGCAACGGTGCCGGTTGACCAGCGCCCCGCGCGACGCCAGCATCGCCGCATGAGAGAAAAATCGCCCCTCATCCTGCTGCTACTCAGCGGCCTCATCCAAGCCCAGGTCGCCGAACGCAACAGCCTGGGCATGAGCTTTGTCCGCTTGCCCGCAGGCGAGTTCCTGATGGGTAGCGCGGAAAGCCAAGCGGCGCAGGCTCAGGCCTACCCCGCCCTGCCGCGCGAGCGCTTCGAACTGCTGCAGGACGAGGGTCCGGTCCACCTGGTGCGCATCAGCAAACCCTTCTGGATGGGCCAGCATGAGCTGACTGTCGGACAGTTCCGCCGTTTCATCGAAGCCTCGGGCTACCGCCCCGAGTCCGAGGCCGACGGTACCGGCGGCTATGGCTGGCGTGCTGACTACGACCCGGCCACCACCCAGCGCGGCGACGCCTTCGAGGGCCGCGATGCGCGCTACTCGTGGCGTCATCCAGGTTTCGCCCAGGGCGACGACCACCCGGTCACCAACGTCACCTGGAACGACGCACAGGCGCTGGCGGCCTGGCTGACGAAGACTGAGGGCCGACGCTACCGCCTGCCCACTGAGGCCGAATGGGAGTACGCCTGTAGGGCCGGCACCCGCACGCGCTACTCATCGGGCGACGATCCGCAAAGCCTCTTGAAGGCCGCCAACACATTCGACGCCGACAGCGCCCGGCTGTGGCAGCGCTGGCAAGACATGGCCCTCAAAGGAAGCGACGGTTTTACCTTCACCGCTCCGGTCGGCAGCTTCGCGCCAAACGCCTGGGGGCTTCATGACATGCACGGCAATGTCTGGGAATGGGTGGCGGACTGGTATGAGGACGACTATTACGCCCGGTCGCCGCTGGTGGACCCTCAAGGCCCGGAGAAACCGGCCGACGGCGGCGTCAAGGTGCGGCGCGGCGGCTCCTGGCATACCTGGGCCTTTTATGCCCGCTCGTCCTATCGCAACTGGAACGCGCCCGACACCCGCTACACCCTGGTCGGCATCCGCCTCGTCAGAGAGGACTAGGCGTAAGTCGCCATCTCGCGGTACTCCAGCGAGTCCAGATGCGGCACATGATTGAAGCTCTGCAGCAGGTGGCGCTTGGGGTTGAAGCTGAATTCGCTCACCGCGCTGTTGCGGATGCGCAGGTTCAGCTCGATGCTCATCTCGGCGCTGGTGCCCAGCACCTGGCCCACCGCCGTCGCGATCGGCCCACCGCTGGAGACGATCAACACCTCGCCCTTGCAGTGCTGCCGCACATGCTCAAGCGCACCAGCCACGCCAGCCGCGAACTCCGCATAGCTGTGCATGCCCGCCGGCCGCGTCTCACCGCGCATCCAGGCCAGCAGACCCGCGCGCAACAGCCGGAAATGGTGGCGCACCATCTCGGCATCCACCGGCTTGGCCAGTGGCTCGGGATGGATCGCATGGATGACCGCCTCACTGTCGTATTCGTTCAGCCCCGGCCAAACCACAGGCTCGGGCGCAGCACCCAGACCCTCGGCAATCGCCGCGAAGGACTGCGCATGACGCTTCAGCGAGCCGGTCAGCACCGCGTCGAAGCGCTGGCCGCGCGCACGCCAGTAATCACCCAGCAGCCGGCACTGGCGTGTGCCCAGCTCGCTCAGCTGGTCATAGTCGGCAGCGCCGAAACTGGCCTGGCCATGGCGCACGAGATAAAGCGTTCCCATGCGCCGCATCATCGGCCAGAGCCCGGATTCGGGCTGTCGCCCGGGCGACCTGCGGCCTTCGGTTAAAATGTCGGGCTTGATTCGTCTTGGCGCGCCCTTTCGGCCCCCGCCAGTCATTTTTCCAACGGAGCCATCATGGGCAACAAGATCAAAACCGAAGCCGATCGTCGCGCCACCCCGCGTCCTGCCGGCCTGACCGCTTTCACCCACGGCCGTGGCCAAAAATCCAGCCTGGAGCGCGGTTCGCACACCCGCAGCAAGAAGAACCCGGGCAAGCGTCCGCACTCGGGTTGAAGTCGAGGCCCGTCCGGGCCTGCTTCGAATCTGACAGGCCCGCGCCTTCCGGCAGGGCCTGTACTTTTTTGTAAAACCGTTCGATTTGAGCCATCACCATGCTCCGCATCACCGAACTCCGCCTGCCGCTCAATCACGCCGAGGACGCCTTGCGCCCCGCCATTGCTGCACGGCTGGGTGTGACTGATGCCGAACTGCTCAATTTCACGGTCTTCAAGCGCAGCTACGACGCGCGCAAGAAGACGGCCATCGTGCTGATTTACACGGTGGACTGCGAACTCGCAGACGAGGCCTGCGAGGCTGCCGTGATGGCCCGCTTCGCCGGCGACGCCCACATCAGGCCAACACCGGACACCGGCTACCACTTCGTCGGCCAGGCGCCGGTGGACTTCTTCACCGCCGAGCGCAGGCGGCCGGTAGTGATCGGCTTCGGGCCCTGCGGCATCTTCGCGGCGCTGATCCTGGCCCAGATGGGCCTGCGGCCCATCGTGCTAGAGCGAGGTAAGTCGGTACGTGAACGGACCAAGGACACCTGGGGTCTGTGGCGCGAAAGCCAGCTCCATCCGGAGTCCAATGTGCAGTTTGGCGAGGGCGGTGCCGGCACCTTCTCGGACGGCAAGCTGTGGAGCCAGATCTCCGACCCGCGCTTTCTGACCCGCAAAGTGCTGACCGAGTTCGTCAAGGCCGGCGCGCCCGAAGAGATCCTGTATGTGAGCAAACCGCATATCGGCACCTTCCGCCTGGTCTCGATGGTGATCAAGATGCGCGCCGAGATCGAGGCGCTGGGTGGCGAGATCCGCTTCGAGCAGAAGGTCACGGACGTGCTGATCGAGGGCGGCCCCGATGGCAAACACATCCGGGGCCTGACCTTGGAATCGGGCGAGCAGATCGCCACCGACCATGTGGTGCTGGCCCTGGGCCACAGCGCGCGCGACAGCTTCACGATGCTGCACCAGCGCGGGGTCTTCATGGAAGCCAAGCCCTTCTCGATCGGCTATCGCATCGAGCATCCGCAAAGCCTGATCGACGCGGCCCGCTTCGGCCCGAACGCCGGCAACGAGATCCTCGGCGCGGCTGACTACAAGCTGGTGCACCACGCCAAGAACGGTCGCTCGGTCTACAGCTTCTGCATGTGCCCCGGCGGCACCGTGGTCGCGGCGACCAGCGAGCCTAGCCGTGTCGTCACAAACGGCATGAGCCAGTACTCGCGCAACGAACGCAATGCCAATGCCGGCATCGTCGTCGGCATCTCGCCACAGGACTATCGCCAGGACGGGTTGAGCGAAGGCCCGGTTAGCCCGCTGGACGGCATGGCCTTCCAGCGCATCTGGGAGAGCCGAGCCTACGAACTCGGCGAAGGCGGCTACAAGGCCCCGGGTGCCCTGGTGGGCGACTTCATCAAGCGTCAGCGCAGCAAGACGCTGGGCAGCGTCGAACCCTCGTACAAGCCCGGCGTCACGCTGACCGATCTGCAGCAGAAGAACTTCGGCAGCTTGCCCGGCTACTGCCTGGACGCGATCCGCGAGGCCCTGCCCGCCTTCGAGCGCCAGATCAAGGGCTTCAGCATGGCCGATGCGGTGCTGACCGGGGTCGAGACCCGGACCTCCTCGCCGCTGCGCATCACCCGCGGCCGCGACTACCAGAGCCTCAACGTCAAGGGCCTGTATCCGGCTGGCGAAGGCGCGGGCTATGCCGGTGGCATCATGTCGGCCGGCGTCGACGGCATCGAGGTGGCCGAGGCGCTGGGCCGCAGCCTGCTGGGCGGGGCCGACTGAACCAAATGCAAAGGGGCAAAGGTCATGAGCTTTGGCAAGGCCACACCGATCCTGCGCATCTTCGACGAGAGCAAGGCCCGCGCCTTCTACGTTGATTTCCTCGGCTTCACGATCGATTGGGAGCATCGCTTCGCCGACGGCCTACCGCTGTACCTGCAGCTCTCCAAAGGCGACTGCCTGCTGCATCTATCCGAGCACCATGGCGACTGCAGCCCCGGCGCCAAGCTGCGCATCCCGACCGATGAACTCGATGCCTATCAACAGCAGTTGATCACCAGCGGCTATGCCTATATGCGACCCGGCATCGAGACCCAGCCCTGGGCGCGCGAGATGACGGTGATCGACCCCTTCGGCAACCGGTTGGTGTTTTTCATGACCAGCGACGCCGATTGAGGACTGCCCTCAGCGCCCCGCTTCCAGCCCCCTGACCCGCCCCATCGCCATCGCCGCTGCCGCGGTGCGGGTTTCGACGCCAAGCTTCTCGAAAACATGCTCCAGGTGCTTCTGCACCGTGCGCGGGCTGGAGCCGAGGATGTCGCCGATGTCCTGGTTGGTCTTGCCCTTGACCACCCAGTACAGCACCTCGGCCTCGCGGGCGGTCAGCCTGAAGCCGTGGATCAGGCCGTCCATCAGGGCCGCGTCGTCGGCCTCGCGCATCACGATCAACCACTGGCCCTCGCCCAGCGCATCGGGGTCGACCGCGTGCAAGGTGAAGGACAGGCGCTTGGCGCCGCGCGTGGCCAAGGCCGCGCCGCTGACGGGCGGGGCATCGGCACGCGGCTGCGGCAGCACGGTCAGCACCGAGGGCTCGGCGCCGGCGCGCCGGCGCAGCGATTCGCGGTGCAGCCAAACCAGCACTTCGGGCGGCAGCCGGCCGCGCTCGAAATGGCCGCCGGTGAAATAGTCGGCCATCAGCGAGCGCGCCAGCGCGGTCTGCCAGACGCAGCGGCCATCGGCCTCGTGCACCGCCATGCTGGCGTGGCCGAAGGCGTCCAGCGCATTGCGGGCCTGGCGCTGCGCGCGGGCGCTGCGCAGATGGGCGGCAATGCGGGCCAGCACCTCGCGCGGGCGGATCGGCTTGGTCACATAGTCGACGCCGCCGGCCGCAAAGGCGGCCTCGACATGCTCGGTGTCCGACAGCCCTGTCATGAAGATGATGGGGGCGCTGGCCGTGGCCGGGTCGGCCTTGAGCCGGCGCGCCACCTCAAAGCCGTCCAGGCCCGGCATCATCGCGTCGAGCACGACCACATCGGGCGGCAGCATGGCCGCGCTCTCCAGCGCCGCCTCACCGCTGAAGGCGACCAGCACCGTGTAGCCGGACTCGTCCAGCGCGTCATGCAGCAGGGCCAGGTTGTCGGGCACGTCGTCGACGATCAGCACGCGCTCGGCGTGGCTGGCCACCTGGGGGCCACTGGGCAGCGCAGCGTCGATCTCTTCGTGGTGAAGATGAGGCGCGGGGGGAATGGTCGGGGCGTTCATGCTGGATCCTCAGCCTGCAAGGCGCGTGCCACCAGCCGGCTCATAGCCTGCAGCTCGAACTGCCGCGCCATCGCGCGCAGCTGGGTCACGAAGTCGACGCAGGACTGATCCTCGCCGGCGATCTGGTCCAGTTGCTGATGGATGCCCTTGACATGGCCTTGGCTGAGCTGCTGCTGCAGGCGCTGCAAGGCCTCGCGCGAGGGCAGCTTCAGCGGCGCCTTCGGATAGGCTGCAGCCGGCTGGGCGGGATCGCGCAGCCGCCAGTCCAGATTCAGACGCCGGCCCAGCCAATCCAGCAGATCATCCACCCGCACCGGCTTGACGATGAAATCCTGCTCGCTGACGCCCAGGCCGTTGTCCAGGCCGCGATCAAAGGCATTGGCCGAGATGATGACGGCCGGTGCCTCGCTCAAGCCGCGCACGCGGATCTCGGCCAGGGTCTGCCAGCCGTCCAGGCCCGGCATCGCCAGGTCCAGCAGCAGGGCCTCGGGCTGCCAGCCGGGGATCAGCGCCATCGCCTCGATGCCGCTGGCCGCCAGCCGAAGCTCGAAGCCCAGCGGCTCCAGGATGGCACGCAGGAGATTGCGGTCAGCCTCCTCGTTGTCGACCACTAGTAGGCGCCGCGCCGGCCCCTCGAAACCGATGCGCGCCGCGCGCCGGGCCTGCGCGGCCATCGCGCCGGCATGCAAGCTGGGCAGGAACAGGCGCAGCTCGAAGCGCGTGCCCCGGCCCGGCTTGCTTGCCACCTTCAGCTCGCCGCCCATCAGATCGGTCAGCATCTTTGCGATAGTCAGCCCCAGGCCGGTGCCGGACCCGGAGCCCACGGCGGCCGCACCACGCTCGAAGGGCTCGAACACCCGGTCGAGCTCTTCGGCGCTCATGCCAGGGCCGCTGTCCTCGATCTCGAAGCGCGCCATCTCGCGGGCGTAGTGCAGACGCAGGGTCACCCGTCCGTCCGGCGTGAACTTGATCGCATTTCCGAGAATATTGATCAAGATCTGCTGAACCCGCTTGCCGTCGGCACGCACCCAGTCCGGCAGGCTGTGGGGCGGGGTGTAGACAAAGTCGAGGCCCTTGGCGGCAGCCTGCAGCGATAGCAGATGGACCAGATCCTTGATGGCCTGCCCGAAAGCCCAAGGCCCCGGCTCCAGCTTGAAGCGGCCGGCCTCGATGCGGGCCAGGTCCAGGCTGCCCTCGATCAGCGACAGCAGGTGCTCGCCGCCGCGCCGTATCACCGTGATCGCCTGCTTGCGGTGCGCCGGCATGCGCTCGTCCTCGTCGAGGATCTGCGCATAGCCCAGGATGGAATTCAGCGGCGTGCGCAACTCGTGGCTGATATTGGTGATGTAGCGGGTCTTGGCCTCGTTGGCGGCGTCGGCCTGCACCTTGGCCTGCTGCAGCTGGGCATCGGTCTGGCGGTGCGACTCGATTTCGGCGTGCAGCGCCTGGCTCTGGCGGCGCGACTCCTCCTGCGCGACCTGGCGGCTCTTGTGCGTCAGCACCAGCCACCAGCCGATCACGCCCGACAGCAGCAGCAGCGCGACCAGCGCCTTGGTGTAGGAGGCACGCAGATGCGGCGCCATCTGCTCGGCCGCCGCGCCCAGCCGGCCCAACTCATGCTGGTAGAGCAGGCCGAACAGAAGCAGCAGCACCGGCAGAACCAGCGCCATCAAACCCAAATACTGGGTCAGCCCGCTGTCCAGGAGGGGCCAGACCTTGCGCGGGAGCAGCTTCTGCAGCAGTGCGCGGGCCTGCACGGCCAGCCTGGCGTCGGGCTTGCAGAGGTCCTCGCAGCGGGCATCCAGCGAGCAGCAGAGCGAGCAGATCGGACCTTGGTAGGCGGGGCAGTGCGCCATGTCCGGCCCCTCGTAATCACGCTCGCAGATGCAGCAGCGCCGCAGTCGCTGGTAGCTACCCTGGCTTTGCCGGGCGATGTAGTAGCGCCCGCCGGTGGCCCAGGCGATCAGCGGCGAGCAGACCATGGCCGTGACCAGCGCGATCAGCGCCGAAAATGCCTGTGCCATGGGTCCGAACAAGCCCAGATGGGCGGCGATGGAGAGCACCGAGGCCATCGCCATCGCGCCGACGCCTACCGGGTTGATGTCGTAGAGATGGGCGCGCTTGAACTCGATACCCGGTGGCGACAGCCCCAACGGCTTGTTGATCACTAAATCGGCCACCACGGTCATGATCCAGGCAATCGCAATATTGGCGTACAGGCCCAGCACCCGGTCCAGCGCCTGGAACAGCTCCATCTCCATCAAGATCAGCGCAATCAGCGTGTTGAACACCACCCAGACCACGCGACCCGGATGGCTGTGCGTCAGCCGGGCGAAGAAATTGCTCCAGGCAAGCGAGCCGGCATAAGCATTCGTCACATTGATCTTCAGCTGCGAGACGATCACCAGCAAGGCGGTGGCCGCCACCGCCAGGCCGGGTCGGCTGAACACCGTGTCGTAGGCGACCAGATACATCTGGTTCGGATCCACCGCCCGCTCGGTCGGCACCATCAGCCGCATCGCCAGATAGGCCAAGAGCGCGCCGCCCAGCATCTTTGCCACCCCCAGCACCACCCAGCCCGGCCCGCCGACAAAGACCGCCGCCCACCAGCGCCAGCGCTTCTTCGGATTCGCATCGGGCTCAGGCATGAAGCGCAGATAGTCGGCCTGCTCGCCCATCTGCGTGATCAGCGCGATGCCTACCGTCATCGCTGCGCCGAACAGCGGCAGACTGAACTCTCCGCCCTGGCCATTGGCGCCGGCATAGCTTTGCAGCTGGCTAGGCAACTCCGGATAGCGCATGAAGACATAGACGTAGGGGACGATCAGCAGGAACAGCCACAAAGGCTGGGTCCAGACCTGCAGCCGCGCGATGGCCGTCACGCCGTGCGTCACCAGCGGCAGCACCACCAATGCGCAGATCAGATAGCCCCAGGCCGGCGGGATGTCGAAGGCAAGCTCCAGCGCATAGGCCATGATGGCCGCCTCCAGCGCGAAGAAAATGAAGGTGAAGCTGGCGTAAATCAGGCTGGTCAGCGTCGAGCCGATGTAGCCAAAGCCGGCGCCCCGGGTCAGCAGGTCCATGTCGACGCCGTAGCGCGCCGCATAGACGCTGATCGGCCAGCCGGCCAGCAGGATGATCAGCCCGGTAGCCAGGATGGCCCAGAAGGCATTGGCAAACCCGTACTCCACCAGCAGGGTCGCGCCGACCGCCTCCAGCACCAGAAAGGAGGCCGCGCCAAAAGCCGTGTTCGCTACCCGGGTGCCGGACCAGCGCCGGAAGCTGTGCGGGGTGAAGCGCAGCGCATAGTCCTCCAAGGTCTCGCTGGCCACCCAGGCGTTGTAATCGCGACGGATCTTGATGACGCGCTGGACGGGTTCGGCAGTCTGGACGGAGGGCGGCGCGACGGGCATGCTTCTCCCTTATCAAGACCCATGCCCAGGACGGCGTCCTGGCATAGCTCCTGCAACAGGATCCCCCATGGAACTGACGCCTAGAGAGAAAGACAAGCTTTTGATCTTCACCGCCGCGCTGCTGGCCGAGCGCCGCAAGGCCCGTGGCCTGAAGCTCAACTACCCGGAAGCCGTGGCCCTGATCAGCGCCGCCATCATGGAAGGCGCCCGCGACGGCAAGACGGTCGCCGAACTGATGAGCCAGGGCAAGACCGTGCTGGCGCGCGCCGATGTGATGGACGGCATCGCCGAGATGATTCCCGAGATCCAGATCGAGGCCACCTTCCCCGACGGCACCAAATTGGTGACCGTGCACCAACCCATTGCCTGAGCGACGCACCAAGATGAATAGCAAGCAAGTCCTGACCCTCACCGCGGGCCTCGCCCTCAGCGGCCTGGCCTTCGCCCATGTGGGCCATCACGATATCGGCCACCACGGCTTCGCCGAGGGCTTCAGCCATCCCTTCACCGGCCTGGACCATCTGGCCGCGATGCTGGCCGTTGGCATATGGAGCGCCGGCACGCCGCGCCGCCAATGGCTGGCGCCGCTGGTTTTTACACTGATGCTGCTGGCCGGTGCGCTGCTGGCGCAGAGCGGCCTGCACTTCCCCGCCATCGAGCCGATGATCGCCGGCTCCTTGCTGGTGGTCGGTGCCTTGCTGATGTCGCCGAAACAGCTGCCGGTCGCTGCGGCCGCCTTGGCGATGGGCGGCTTCGCCCTCTTCCATGGTGCGGCCCATGGCGAGGAGCTGAGCGGCACCAGCGCGCTGGCCGGCATGGTGATCGGCACGGCCCTGCTGCATGGCCTGGGCATTGGGCTGGGGTCGGCATTGCGCCGCAGCTCGGTGTGGCTGCCGCGCTTGTCGGGTGCAGCAGTGGCGCTGTTCGGCATGGGGCTTTTGACATGAGCCCGGGCGAGTTGCTGATCGATGACGAACAGGCGGTGCACATACTGAACCCCGGCCGGCGCACGCTGGCCCTGGTGGTCGAGAACGCTGGCGACCGGCCGATCCAGGTCGGCTCGCATTACCACTTTGCCGAGACCAATGCCGCGCTGCGCTTTGACCGCGCCGCCGCGCACGGCATGCGGCTGAACATCGCTTCCGGCACCGCCGTGCGTTTCGAGCCCGGCCAGCAGCGCAGCATCGAGCTGGTCGACTACGCCGGTGACCGCCAGGTCTGGGGCTTTCGCGGCCTCGTTCAAGGAAGCTTGTAATGGCAACCATCGGCCGCAGAGCCTACGCCGAAATGTTCGGCCCCACCGTCGGCGACCGGGTCCGCCTGGCCGACACGGCGCTGATCATCGAGGTCGAACAAGACCTGACCCTAGGCGCCGGTGGCTACGGTGAGGAGGTCAAATTCGGCGGCGGCAAGACCATACGCGACGGCATGGGCCAGTCGCAGCGCGCCAACGGCCCTGGCCCCGGCGACGCAATGGACTGCGTGGTCACCAATGCGCTGATCGTCGACCACTGGGGCATCATCAAGGCCGATATCGGCCTCCGCGGCAACCGGATTGCCGCCATCGGCAAGGCAGGCAACCCGGATGTGCAGCCGGGCGTCGATATCGTGATCGGCCCGGGCACCGAGATCATCGCGGCCGAGGGCATGATCGTCACCGCCGGCGCGGTCGACACCCATATCCACTTCATCTGCCCGCAGCAGGTCGAGGAGGCGCTGATGAGCGGCGTCACGACCATGATGGGTGGCGGCACCGGCCCGGCCACCGGCACGCTGGCGACCACCTGCACGCCCGGGCCGGAAAACCTCAGGCGCATGCTGCTGGCGGCCGATGCCTTCCCTATGAATCTCGGCTTTCTCGGCAAAGGCAATGCCAGCCGGCCCGAAGCGCTGCGCCAGCAGATCGAGGCCGGCGCTATCGGCCTGAAGCTTCACGAGGACTGGGGCACGACGCCGGCCGCCATCGACTGCTGCCTGTCGGTGGCCGACGAGTTCGACGTGCAGGTCTCCATCCACAGCGACACGCTCAACGAGAGCGGCTTCGTCGAGGACACGATGGCCGCCACAAAGGGCCGCACGCTTTGCGCCTTCCACACCGAGGGCGCCGGCGGCGGCCATGCGCCGGACATCATGCGCGTGGTCGGCGAGAACAACTTCCTGCCCTCCTCCACCAATCCCACGATGCCCTACACCGTCAACACGGTGGACGAGCATCTGGACATGCTGATGGTCTGCCACCATCTGGATGCCAGCGTGGCCGAGGACCTGGCCTTTGCCGAGAGCCGCATCCGCCGCGAGACCATCGCGGCCGAGGACGTGCTGCACGACCTCGGTGCGATCTCGATGTTCTCGTCCGACAGCCAGGCCATGGGCCGGGTCGGCGAGATGGTGATGCGCTGCTGGCAGACCGCGCACAAGATGAAGATCCAGCGCGGCCCGCTGGCCGGTGACACGGAACGCAACGACAACACACGCGTCAAGCGCTATATCGCCAAGCTGACGATCAACCCGGCGCTGTCGCATGGCGCGGCGCATGAAGTCGGCTCGGTTGAAGTGGGCAAATGGGCCGATCTGGTGTTCTGGAGGCCGGCCTTCTTCGGCGTCAAGCCCAGCCTGATCGTCAAGGGCGGCTTTATCGCCGCAGCCGCGATGGGTGACCCGAACGCCAGCATCCCGACGCCACAGCCGGTGCACTACCGGCCGATGTTCGGCAGCTTCGGCGGTGCGGTCGCGCAGGGCTCGCTGACCTTTGTCTCGCAGAGCGCGCTGGACTCGGGCGTGGCAGCCGGCTACGGCTTGAAGAAGCACCTGAGCGCGGTGCGTGGCTGTCGAACCGTCAAGAAGACGGACATGGTGCACAACGCCTATCTGCCGACCATGCAGATCGACGCCCAGACCTATGAGGTGCGGGCCGACGGCCAACTGCTCATCTGCGAGCCGGCGCGCGAGCTGCCGATGGCGCAGCGCTACTTTCTGTTCTAGCGCCGCCGGTGCTGGCGAGTACGACCGCCGCCAGCACGCAGGCCAGGCCCGCCCATTGCCAGGGTTGCACGGTCTCGCCCAGCAGCAGCGCCGACAGCAGCAGGGCCGAGACCGGCAGCCAGGCCGTGGCCAGCGAGGCGCGGACGCCGCTGGTGCGCGCGCTGCCCGCATACCAGAGCACAAAGCCGCCGACCGTCGGCAGCCAGGCGTAGTAGGCAATGCCCATCAGCGCCGCCGGGCTCAGGCTCGAGGGCGTGCTGCGGGCCAGGTAGCAGGCCGGCAGCGCCGACAGCAGCAGGCCACCCGCGCACATCAGCGTCGACAGCAGCAGCGGCGGCAGCGGCTGGCGCAGCCGCTTGTTGCCGAGGATGAAGACCGCCTCGCAGGCAATCGCGGCCAGCACGGCGGCAATGCCCAGCAGCCGGGTCGGCTTGGCTGCGGCCGATTCGGGCGCCAGCGCCAGGGCCATCACGCCCAGCGTCGCCAGCGTGATCGCGCCCAGCAGGCGCAGCCCCGGTCGCTCGCCCAGCATCAGCACGGCCAGCAGCGCCGCCATCGCCGGCAGCGTGCCGGCCACCACGCCGGCATCGGCCGCGCTGGACCACATCACCCCCTGGATCAGCAGCACCGTGTAGCCGACGCTGCCGGCCGCCGCCTGCGCCAGCAAGAGCAGCGCGTCGTGGCGGGACAGGCGCGGCATCACGCAGCCGGAGCGCCAGGCCAGCCAGACGAACACCGGCAGCGCCATCGCGTGGCGCAGCGCGGTGGCCAGAAAGGGCTCGATGTCCGCGCCGATGATCTGGCTGACCGCCACCGTGCTGCCCACCAGCAGCATCGCCAGGCTGCACAGCAGCTGGCCCTTCAACACGTCCGACATGCGAGAACCCCATCAAAACAAGAAGAAGGCTCGCAGTCTGGCCACGCCGGGCGGCCCCGTCTTGAACGCTATTGCGGCCGCCAGGCCCCGGGCGTGAGGCCGAAGTGACGGGCAAACACCCGTGTCATATGGCTCTGGTCGGCAAAGCCGGCGGCCGCAGCGGCCTCGGCCAGCGCGCTGCCCGAGGCGATCATGCGGCGCGCCCGCTCGGCCCGCAGCTGCAGCAGCCAGGCATGGGGTGGCAGACCATGGACCGCCTCGAAGCGACGCAGCAGCTGGTATCTGCTCAGGCCCAGCGGCGCGGCCAGCTCGGCCAGGCTGGGCACCGGAGCGCCGGCATAGCCACCGGCATCGGCCAGGCGCTCGCGCACCGTCGCCATCTCGGCCGCCGCCTTCTCGGCAGGCTGCGGCACCGCCGTCGAATAGCGCTCCAGCAGCAGGCCCAGTACCCGCAGCAAGGCCTGCTCGCAGGCCAGGGCGGCCAGCGCGGTCGGCCCGGCCTGCCAGGCGTCGAGCCGCGCGAACAGCCGCGCCAGCACCAGCCGCAGGCGGGCATCGGTGATCACCGGCCGGGTCAGCTCGGCGGTGCCCGAGCCCGAAGCCGCGCCCATGGCCGCGAACACCTCCGGGTCCAGGTACAGCATGCGCCAGCGCCGCGAGTCGCTGCCCAGCGGGCGGCCGTCATGCACCTCACCGGGGTTGCTGGTGATCAGCTCGCCGGCAAAGGCGTCGACACTGCCGCGCCCGCTGGCCGAGCGCTGCGCGCCCTGCAGCAGCTGGCCCAGGCCGTAGCTGTCGTGCCAATGGCGGCCGAAATGGCGGCCGCTGTCGAGCAGGCTGCCGTACACGCCGGACCAGGGCGTGGCCAGGACGCGGGATCGGTGTGCGGGCGACGAGGCCATGGCCGGCATTGTGCCCAAGCCGGCCGGCGCCGGTTTGGGCCGTTTTTCCGGGCCAAGTCGCCCGAACACGGGGCCGGATTTGAGGCACCATGCGCGGGCGGCAGCTTGCCGTGGCAAAGCTCGGAAAGGGCCCATGGATCGATTGGCCGAGCAAGTCGTGGCCTGGCATAACCGCCACCCGCTTGCCAAAAAGATCAGCATTTACGACGTCCACACCATAGGCGTGGTGGCCCTGCCCTTTATGCGCAGCGGCCGCCCGGGCGCGGCTGCAGAACCTATCGAGCCGGTGCTGGGCGAGGAGCTCACCGAACCGGCTGCCACGCCGCAGGCCGCCGCGCCAGCGGCCGGCAAGCCTTGGTGGCAAGCCCTGACCCCGCTACTGGCCCGCCTGGGCCTGGCGCGCGGCGCCGACGCGGCGTGGCCGCTGTTCAGCGAGCGCTTCATCTACAACTTGTCACCGCGCCGTGTGGCCGCTTTCGCGCTGCGCCATGGCCACACCAACCCGCCCGGCGAGCCCGACTGGCCGCAGCGCGAGGTCGGAATCGACGAGCGCCTGATGGCCCGCGGTGCGGCCCAGGCCGGCGGTGCTTGGCCTTACGAGCTCTATCTGATGAGCGCCGGCATCGACGCCGGCGCCTCGCGGACCCGGGTGCTACTTGCACGCGGCGCCGGCGGTCGCATGGAGGTTCTGGGCCGGCGCTGCCTGAACCCACTGCCGCTGGCCGTGCTGGCTTTGTTGCTACTGGCCGCCCTCGGCCTGGGTGCCTGGTGGCAGCTGGGCAGAGGGCCGGGGGCAGACGCGACAGCACCGGCGGCCTCGGCGGCCTCGGCGGCACCGGCGGCCTTGGCGACCAGTGCTGTGTTAACCCCGGCCTCCGCCCCAGTCCCCACACCTATCTCCACACCGGTTTCTGCCCCGGCCTCCGCAGCGGTCGAACCCGCCGCTCCGACGGCCGCATCAGCCACTGCCGCCGAGCCGGGCGCGGCGCTGCCGGCCTCCGAGGTCCAGCCCGCCGCTTCGGCGCCGGATATCCGCCCGCGCCTGGTGCCGCCGCCGCGTCCCCGCCCGGCCGCGCCCAGCGTGGCACCGGCACCGGCACCGGCAGCGGCTACCGCCTCCGACGTGCTGTCCCGCGAGCTGAACCGCCGCCCCGATCCGCCCCAGGCCCTGCCCCGCGGCGAACCCAGGCCCATGCCAGTGGGCAGGCAGGTAGCCCTCGTCGGACCGGCGCAGGCCACCAAGGCCGAGGCCGAGACGCAGCTGGAGCGCATGCGTGCGATGCTGGGCCAGACCGTGCGAGAGCCCGACAGCTTGCAGGCCCAGGTATTCCAGACCCATGAGGGTTGGCGCGCCGCGATCTGGCCTTTTGCAAGCCGCGAGCAGGCCCAGCTGATCAATGCCACGCTCATTGCGCGGGGCTTGAAAACCAGGGCCGTCGACTTCTAGTTTCTGCTCCAAAATGTCGGCCATGCTGACCGTCAACAAACTCATCGCCCGAGGCCAGGGCCTGGCCCAGGTCCTGCTCAAGCGCGCCGCCAGCGTGGAGCTGGACTGGGATGTGCGCCAGAAGAGCCGTTTCGACGCCACCGACAGCCAGGGCCGCCACCTTGGCGTGTTCCTGCCGCGCGGCACCGCCGTGCGCGGCGGCGATGTGCTGGTAGCCGAGGACGGCTCGCTCGTGCGCGTGATCGCAGCGCCGCAGGCAGTGCTCGAAGTTCGCACCTGCGCCGAGCATGGCAGCCCCTTTGACCTGCTGCGCGCCGCCTACCATCTGGGCAACCGCCATGTGCAGCTGGAGCTGCAGCCCGAGCGTCTGCTGCTGGAGCCCGACCATGTGCTGGCCGACATGCTGCGCCAGATGCACCTGGTCGTCAACGAGACCTACAGCGCCTTCGAGCCCGAGGCCGGCGCCTATGCGGCCGAAGGCCATGGCCATGCTCACCATGATCATGGCCATGCACATAGTCATGCCGCGCCCGCGCCGGCACGTGGCAAGCCGATCGGCATTGCGGTGGCGGCGGCCTCGCCCGCGCCGCATGTGCACGGCCCCGGCTGCAAGCACTGAGACCAATGCCGCGCGTTCGCCCGGCACCAGCGCCGCTCACCGCCAGCGCCTGGCTGCAGCTGATGCAGCTGGCCTCGCCTGCCCTGCCGGTGGGCGGCTTCAGCTACTCGGAAGGCCTGGAGTCGGCGGTCGAGTCCGGCCTGGTCACGAACGAGGCCACGGCCACGCGGTGGTTGCTGGACCAACTGCGCCTGGCCCTGGGCCGAGCCGACCTGCCGGCCTGCGCCAGCGCAATGCGGGCATGGCTCAGGCAAGATCTGGCACGGGTCAGCCAGCTCAACGACTGGCTGCTGCAGACCCGCGAGACCCAGGAGCTGCGCCTGCAGAGCGAGCAGATGGGACGCTCGCTGCTGGAGTGGTTGCGCAACAAGGGACTGGACGATACGCTGAGCCGAGCCCAGCTCGCTCATCTGGCCGCGCTGCAACCGGCGCCGAGCTGGCCCATCGCCTTCGCGCTAGCCGCCGCTCAAACGGGAGCGCCGCTGCGTGAGGCCATGCTAGCCCATGCCTTCGGCTGGGCCGAGAACATGATGGGCGCGGCGATCAAGGCCGTGCCGCTGGGCCAGAGCGCCGGCCAGCGCATGCTGCAGGCCTTGAGTACCGAGATCCCGGCCATCGTCGACGCCGCACTGAGCCTTCCCGACAGCCAGCGCCAGGCCTTCACGCCGATGCTGGCCATCTTGTCGGCCCAGCACGAGGCCCAGTACTCGCGGCTGTTCCGCTCCTGATGCGCGGGCTGGCCGCGCTGCTGCTGGTCGTTGCGGCCTGCCAGGGCGCAGCGGCCGAGGCCCTGCTGGAGCGCTTCTCGCACACCGCCTGGAGTGTCAACGAAGGGGCGCCGGCAGATGTCTGGACTCTGTCGCGCTCGCAGCGCGGCTACCTCTGGCTGGGTACCGGGCTGGGGCTTTACCGATTCGATGGGGTGCGCTTTGACCGCTACCCGCTGCGCGAGGGCGAGCGCCTGCGCTCGACCAACATCAATGCGCTGATCGAGCTGCCCAACGGCGACGTCTGGATCGGCCTGTATGCCGGCGGCACGGTGCGGCTGCGCGACGGCATCGCAAGCCCCCATGGCGAGTCGCAGGGCATGCCGCCGGGCCGGGTGCTGCGCTTTGCACAAACAGGCGATGGCACGCTATGGGCCGCTAGCAACGGCGGCCTGGCCCGCTACGAGCAGGGACGCTGGCAGACGGTCGGGGCGGACTGGGCCTACCCGGCGGCGGCGGCCTACTATGTGTTCGTCGACCGTCGCGGCACGCTGTGGGTTGCGGCGCCGGACACGGTGTGGTTCCTACCGGCCGGTGAGCGCCGGTTCCGCCGCAGCGCCGCCGTGGTCTCGCGCCACGCCGTGCTGGCCGAGGACCTGCAGGGGAGGATCTGGGTGTCGGACGCATTGCTGGGCACGCGCCCGCTGGGGACGGTGCCGGAGCAGCGCCGCCTCGCAGGCCCGGGGGTCGAGCCTGTAGTGCAGGCCAAGCAGCTGCTGTTCGCCGGCGACGGTAGTCTGTGGCTCACAGACGTGCGCGGCGGCGTGCTGCGACTGCCGGCGCCGCAGCGCATCGCGAGCGGCCAAGCCCTGGTGGCGGCCGATCTGCCGGAGCGCTTCACGCGTCAGCAAGGCCTTCCGGCCGATGTTGCTGTGCCCCTGGTCGAGGATGCCGAGGGTCAGGTCTGGGTCGGCACCAATTACGGCATCAGCGGCTTCAGGCAGCGGCGGCTGCGCGAGGTGCCGGAGCTGGCGCTCAAGCCCCATCATGGCTTCACCATCATGGCCCATGCCGACGGTGTACTGGCCACCAACTGGGACCAGCCGCTCTACCTGGCTCCGCCCGCACCGCCCCAGGTGCGCCCACGCCGGGCGCCAGTGCGGGCCGGCACGGCCGCGCCCGATGGGGCCTTGTGGGAGGTCGACACCGAAGGCATCTGGCGCAGCAGCGCCGACGGGCGCTGCCGCATCGAGCTGGGCGCCGCCCCCCGCGTGCTGGCGCTGGCGCCCGATGCCGACGGCGGCGCCTGGCTAGCCGTGGATGAAGCCGGCATCTTCCACGTCGACTGCGCCGGCGCGCGCCGCGTGCGCTCGGTCGAGCGTGGCAGCGCGCTGCCGACCGCTATCGCGACCGGCGCCGACGGCAGCGTCTGGTTCGGCTACGACGACGAGCTGTTGCGCCTGGCCGGCGGCCGCGTGAGCCGCTACACGGCGGCCGATGGCCTGCTGGTGGGCCGGGCCACGACGATAGCGCCGGCCCGCAGGGGAGGCGTATACCTGGCCGGCGAGGCCGGCTTCGCGCGCTTTGACGGCCAGCGCTTCGGGCTCGTCAGCGCCGCGCAGGACGAGGCCTTCGCCCATGTCACCGGCATCATCGAGATGCCCGATGGCGAGCTCTGGCTCAACGGTGGCCGCGGCCTGCTGCGGGTCGCTCCCGCCGATGTGGACGCGCTGTTCGCCGGGCCACAGGCCCGGCGCAACTACCGCCTGCTCGACTGGCGCGATGGCCTGCCCGGTGTGGCCCAGCAGGCCCAGCTGACGCCCACTGCGCTGCGCGATCGCGCCGGTCGCATCTGGGTGTCTACCAACCGCGGCGTGGCCTGGATAGACCCCGCCGATGTACCGCGCAATGAGCGGCCGCCGCCGGTCGAGATCCAGAGCCTGCGCGCCGGCGACCGGCTGCTGACGCCGCAGGCCGGCATGCGCCTGCCAGAGGGCACGCGCACGCTGGCGATCCGTTTTACGGCGCTGACCTTGGCGGTGTCGGACCGGGCCCGCTTTCGCTACCGGCTCGATGGCATTGATGGCGACTGGCAGGAGGCCGGCCACAGGCGCGAGGCGGTCTATGCCAATCTGGGACCAGGCCGCTACCGCTTCCGCGTCATCGCCGCCAATGCCGACGGAGTCTGGAACGCCGAGGGCGCGACGCTGGCCTTCGAGATTGCGCCGCACTTCTGGCAGAGCTCGGTGTTCCGGGTCGCCGCCGTGCTGGCCGCGCTGGCGCTGGCCTGGGGCCTGTACCTGCTGCGGGCCCGCGCGATCGCGACCCAGGTGCGGCTGCGGCTGGAAGAGCGCCATCGCGAGCGCGAGCGCATCTCGCGCGAGCTGCACGACACCTTGCTGCAGGGCTTCCAGGGGCTGATCCTGTCCTTCCATGCGGCCACGCAGCGTATCCAGGATCTCGAGCTGCGCCAGTGGATCGAACGCGCCATCGAGCGCGCCGAGGCCTCGATGATAGAGGGCCGAGAGCGCATGCACGAGCTGCGCCAGCTGCCCGAGCTCGGGTCCGCGCTGGAGGACGCGCTGGCGCTGGCGGGCGCGGCCCTGGTCGCCGAGGGCTGCGCCTTCCGTGTCAGCGTCAGCGGCGACCGGCGCCGACTCAGCCCGCTGCTGTGCGACGAGTTGCTGCTGATCGTGCGCGAAGCCTTGAGCAACGCGGCCCGCCATGCACGTGCCGGCAACGTCGAGGTGGCGCTGATCTTCGAGGACCAGGGCCTGCGTCTGCGCATCAGCGACGACGGCATCGGCATCGCCGCGCCCGTCCTTGAGCGCGGCTACCGTGAGGGGCATTACGGCCTGAGGACGATGCGCGAGCGCGCCCGGCGCCTGGGCGGCACGCTGGCGATCAGCGCGGGCCCGGCCGGCGGCACTCAGGTGGAAATCAGCCTGCCGGCGGCCCTGGTGTTTGCCGACAAAGGGCGCGGGGGGTGGCGGCTGTGGCGCCGGTGACCACGCCGGCGGGGCGCTTGAGCTTGGCGGCCACGGCCATAGCCGCTATCGTCGGTCGTTCTTAACCATCACAGCCAGCGCTCAAGCGTCTTATCAACGCCTCGCCTCCCGCAACTGCGGTCAGCTCAATGCCGTGTCGCCGGCGAGCCGGTGAGCGTCTGCATCTGCCACTGCCTGACCGGCGCCATCCCGGCCGGTACCAAGCCCGGCGCGGCCTCGATAATGGCATTGGGTCTGGCAGGTTTCAGGCTACTGTCGCACCGTCAAGCCGCCGCTCAGGAACGCCCCGCTGATCAGCCCCCGCAGCTACTCGTCGCGAGCCGCATCGAGCTGCGGGCGCAGCCTGGCGAGGATGCGCAAGGTGTAGCCGTCGTCAAGGCTTCGCACGCCTGCCAGGCTGTCTCGAATCAGCTGATGGATCGAGATCTCGTCGCGCAATGCGGCGTCGTCCTTCAAGCGCTCGAGCAGCGTGGTGAGCTCGGCGGCCGTCAAATCTCCGTCCAGCAGTCGTGAGGCTTCGTTCACTGCGTCTCTCCTACCAGCGCCGCTTGCGGCTTGGCGCCAACAGCGCTCGGGTACGGGTGGCGATCGCTTCGCGCGCCCGGTAAATATGGGATTTGATGGTGTTGACCGGCTGCCCGAGTGAGGCCGCGATGGTTTTGTAGTCGAGACCGTCGACCTCGCGCATCAGCAACGCACGACGTTGCATATCGGGCAGCCCGGCCAGCTGAGCGTCGATGTGCTCGAACAGCTGCTGTGCCATGGCTTCTTCCTCCGGGCTTGGCGCCAAGCCGAAGCGCGGGTCTTCCTCGTTCTCGTCCAGCGTCTGATGAGCTCGGGCATCCAGCCGGTTCTGCAGGCCGCGTAGATGACTTTTTGCGGCGTTGCGTGCAATCGTCAGCAACCAGGCGGCGAAATTGCCATCGGGCCTGAACTGCGGCAAGGCAAGGAAAGCACTCAAGAAAACCTCCTGCGTCAGTTCCTCGGTGATCCGGTCCTCGTTGACGAGGCGCCGGATCGTCGCGGCCACCCGCCGCTGATACTTGACCACCAGCAGCTCAAAAGCGATCGGCTCGCCCTGGTTCGCACGGGCGACCAGCGCCGCATCGATACCGTCGGCCAAGATCGCTTCGTTCAAGCGCGGCTCCAACTCTGCAGTCCAGCCCGGCGTGAAGCCGCGCAGCGGTCGATGCTGACCATACGCAGCAGTTGCTGCGAAGTTGCAGGGTGCGCGAGCATCTTTTTGCGTCGAAAAAATATCGGCACTGTCATGCAACTCTGTCGTCTGTCCGGCGTAAGAGAGGTTGAGAGCACAAAGGAATGTCCATGCAAGCGCAGAACATCCACACCGGCCGCAGTGTACAAAGCAATCGCGGCCTACCGCGTGTTGCCGTCATCGGAGGCGGGATCGCCGGCCTGAGTTGCGCCCGCGAGCTACATCGCCGAGGCTACGACCCCGTCGTCTTCGAGGCTAGCGACCGCCCTGGCGGACGTTGCAGCTCTCGCGCCACCCGGGTCGGATGGTTCGACGACGGTGCCCAAGTCATCCACAAGGTCGATCGCCTGGCCGGCTGCGCCTCGCAGCGGCCGGACGAGCTGGCCATCACCCACCCATGGACGGTGGCCGAAGCGCCCACCGACGAGGGCAGCCGAGGCTACCGCAGAGGCGAGGACAAAGACGAGAGCGATCTTGATGCGCGCCACACCCTGCGCCTGGTCGGTGCGGTCGGCGTGCCCTCAATGCTTGCGCTGGCTCATGCCGTGGCCGGCGAGGTGGAGCTTCGCCTGAGCATGTCGATAGGGCAGGCCTGGCGGCGCGGCGGCCGCTGGGTGCTGGCGGATGATGCCGGCGCTGACATCGATGAGGGCTTTCAGGCCCTGGTGCTCGCGATCCCGGCACCGGCTGCGCTGCCGCTCACCAGCGAATCGCCCATGCTCAACGCGGCGCTGCGCGCAGTGCGCTACGGCAACCGCTGGGTGCTGCTGCTGGGAACGGAGCGCTCGGTCGGGCTACCCGGCTATCGCGAATTCGAGGGCAGCCCGATAGAACGGATTGCCGCCATGCACAGCAAGCCCGGTCGCGGCCGCTGCCCGACGCAGCGCTGGTTTGTCGAGGCCGATGCCCGCTGGTCAGCGCTGCACGCCGACCATGATGCCGACACGGTGGCAGACCTGCTGCTGGAGAATTTCTGCGCCCATGCGCGGCGCCCGGTGCTCAGCAACTTCCTTTGCGCCCATCAATGGACTCAAGCATTTGTGGAAACGCCCGCGACTACCGCCCGGCGCACCGGCTATCTGTGGGATGGCCAGGCGCGACTCGGTATCTGCGGTGACAGCGTCGTGGTCAGCCAGGTCGACCGGGTTCACCGCAGCGGGCTGGCCTTGGCCGAGCACATGGTCGCAGCGCTGAGGTCCCGGAGCGAGCCCTGCTGCAGGGCGGTATATGGGCTCGCCCCCCGCCCGAACCACGCTGCACTCTCGACCCATGGATGAGGCGCAAAACAGTCCGAGCGCGAGAACGCAAGTGGCTGGACCCGTCGATGGCAAGACCAGATCCTGGCCGGCGTTCTTGGTCGCCGATTTGCGTACCGATCACGCCGGCGAAGCTGGCGCGGTGATGATCTACCGAGGCATGCTGGCTGTGTCGCGCGATGTCAACGTCAGACGCTTTGCGCGCATCCATCTCGCGGCCGAGCAGGGCCACTGCACCCAGATCGCGCTGCTACTGCCGCCTGCACAGCGCAGCCGCCTGCTGCCGCTGTGGCGCATCGCCGGCTGGCTGACCGGTGCACTGCCTGCCATGGTCGGGCCGCGGGCGGTGTATGCGACCGTCCAATCGGTCGAGACCTTTGTTGACCAGCACTACGCCGAGCAGTTGGCGGCGATAGACAGGCACGACCCTCAGCGCCAGGATTCGCCTCTGCAGCTGCTGCGCGCCGTGCTGCGCAGCTTCCGTGATGACGAGATCGAGCACCGCGAGGAGGCCGCAGAATTGCTGTCTGGCTGCGGCCGCCCGGCCGGCGCTGCACTGCGTCTGTGGACGCAACTCGTCGCCACCGGATCACGCCTGGCCGTGAAAGTCTCTCACCGAATTTGAAACATGACGAGCAAGCATCCCCCTATGGAACCGGCGACCACCGTTCGCGATGAAGAGGTCCGCCGCTTCAACCGTCTCGCAGCGACCTGGTGGAACAGCGCGGGCCCGATGCGCCCGCTGCATGTGATCAACGCTTTGCGGCTGGACTACGTGCTGGCGCAGATCAGCGCCTGCTTCGGGCGCCAGGCTGGCGACTTGAATGGGCTGCGCATGGCCGATATCGGCTGCGGCGCCGGTCTGATGTGCGAGCCGCTGGCTGCACGCGGCGCACAGGTTGTGGGCGTGGACGCGGCGGCCAACAATATCGCAGCGGCTCGCTTGCACGCGGCCGAAACAGGCCTGCGCATCGACTACCGCTGCGGGGAGCCTGGTGCCACGCTGGGCGAGAACGAGAGCTTTGATGTGCTGCTGCTGCTCGAAGTGGTCGAGCATGTGGACCAGGTCCCGGCCTTCGTGCGCGACGCCATCAGCCATCTCAGACCCGGCGGCCTGCTGCTGGTCTCGACAATCAATCGCACGCCGAGCAGCTTCCTGAACGCCATCGTCGGCGCCGAGTATGTGCTGCGCATCCTGCCGCGCGGCACCCACAGCTGGCGCCAGTTCGTCCGCCCCGAAGAGTTGCAGGCGATCGCCCAGGACTGCGGCTTGCTGCGGCAAGACTTGCGAGGCATGAGCTACCTACCGGTCGTCCACCGTGCCCGGTGGAGCAAGAGACTGTCCGTCAACTACATCGCCTGCTACAGAAAGCCTGGCGCCTGACGCAGACAACCATCCGGTGCGCCGGGTAGCCGTCTGCGGCTCAGCTTCGGTAATCGGCGTTGATGCTGACGTAGTCGTGGCTCAGATCGCAGGTCCAGACCGTGGTCTGGGCCGCTCCGCGATTCAGGTTCACGCGCACCGTGATCTCGCTTTGCTTCATGACGCGCTGGCCGTCTTCCTCGCGGTACTCGTGGTGGCGACCGCCCTTGGTCACCACGTGCACATCGTCCAAATGCATCTCGATCAGGGTCTGGTCCAGATCGGCGATGCCGGCATAGCCAACAGCCGCCAGGATGCGGCCTAGGTTCGGATCGCTGGCGAAGAAGGCGGTCTTGACCAGCGGCGAATGGGCGATGGCATAGGCGGCCAGCTTGCACTCGGCCTCGTCGCGGCCACCCTCGATGACGACGCTGATGAACTTGGTTGCGCCCTCGCCGTCGCGCACGATGGCCTGGGCCAGTTCCTGAGAGACGGCGATCACCGCCGCGCGCAAGACCTGACCCTCTGGACTGCTCAGCGACTCGATGCGGGCGTGAGCGGCCTTATGGGTGGCGATCAGCACAAAACTGTCATTGGTCGAGGTGTCGCCGTCGATGGTGATGCGATTGAAGCTGGCATCGGCCGCCTCGGTCACCAGGGTTTGCAGCAGCTCGGGCTGGATATTGGCATCGGTGGCCACATAGCCCAGCATGGTCGCCATATTCGGGCGGATCATGCCGGCGCCCTTGGAGATGCCGGTGATGGTGACGGTCTGCCCGCCGATCTGCACCTGTCGTGAGGCGGCCTTGGGCAGGGTATCGGTGGTCATGATGCCGGCGGCGGCTTCATCCCAAGCATCGGCGCGCAAGGCGGCCAGGGCTGCCGGCAGCCCGGCGATGATGCGATCGGCCGGCAAGGCTTCCATGATGACGCCGGTAGAGAACGGCAGGATCTGGCTCGCTCGTAAGCCCATCAGGCCGGCCAGCGCCGCGCAGGTTGATCGGGCACGGGCGAGGCCGTCCTCGCCCGTGCCGGCATTGGCATTGCCGGTGTTGACCAGGATGGCACGGATGCCCTGAGCTCCGTCCAGATGCTCGCGGCAGATCTGCACCGGCGCCGCGCAGAAGCGGTTCTTCGTGAACACGCCGGCCACCGACGAACCCTCATCCAGCGCGATCACGCTCAAATCACGGCGGTTGGCCTTGCGCACGCCGGCCATGGTCACGCCAAGGCGTACGCCGGGCACAGGGTAAAGAGAGGCAGGGTCGGGGGCGTTCAGGTTGACGGGCATGGCGGTCTCGCGGGCAAGAAGGGACGGGTGGCGCGGATTGTAGGGAGAGATTGAATCGGGATAGGGGGGAGTCATTATCGACTCCACCCCTCCCACACCACCGGGCATGCGGGTCCGCACCGGGCGGTTCGAGAGCTTGAGGTCATGAGAGGCGAGGTAATCCGAGGCGGTCGAACCAAGCCACCGTGAGCACGTTGTTGAGCGACTTCGCACTATTACGCCACCAGCGGCGGCTATTCCCGGCCACGCGCTTGGCAATTGCAGGTCTGGCGCCCAACGCCAGCAACTCGCGGTAAATGGTCGCCCCCTGTTGCCATTGTTTGAGCTGGATCGCCCTCAACCGGTGCCGCAGCCACTTGTCCAGCTCGCGCCAGACGTTGGGCGTTTGCGCCATCCGGAAGTAGCCCTTCCAGCCCAGCAGGTAGGGCCGCAGCCCTTGCACCACCTGTTCCATGCTGCGCCCGCCGGACCGCCGTGTGAGTTGCCGGGTGCGAGCCTTGAAGTCGTTCAGGGCCTTAGCGGCCACCGCACACTTCACCTCCCGCCCCTTCGCCACCCACAGTTCGTACCCCAGGAACTTGCGCCCGA
>NZ_JAPFGP010000029.1 GCF_026241155.1 Paucibacter sp. PLA-PC-4 | reverse complement strand
TGGTCGCACGTCACGGCCGTCACGCTCAACCCGGAGCGCGAATCGGTCGTCACTGCGGCCTCGCGTTCCCGAAATACTCAGCCATTGGCTGCATGAATGAGGCGACAGGTAGCTTGACGCGCGCCGACCCGCCCAAAGCAACTATGCGCGGTGCATCTAGCCCTTGCACATACTGCACCGACTGCTCTGCAGTTATCGAAGGCCCGGCCCAAACGTGAATCGCTTCCCCGTCCGGAATGAAGACAATGCGTGGCCAGACGAAGCCATGGTTGGCGGCCCCGAGTTCATGCGCCATGCGCCAGTCATGGCTTGGCTGCTGTGTCGGTAGAGGTTCGTGGTTCATGCGCCACCACGAGCTCGCAAACCACATAGCCAATGGGTATGCTGACAAGAATACGTTGTCGCGAACAGTCTTTGCCCACACATCCTGACTTCGCGTCAGGCTGACGTTATCGACGGAAATGTTGAGCATCCCTGCCGTTGCCGCTACTTCGGGCTCCCCCGATCCGGCGGGCATCCATTCGGCGCTGATACGAAGGTCAGCCATTGAGACGCTCCCAACGGCGAATTACTTCGTGCGATAGCGAATGTCCGGCATTGGGTAACCGTGATACGTCCCCGCAGCCGAATTCTCAAGTTGCGCTTCCATCGGAATGCCATCGTCGGTGACGGACCAGACGAGCCTTGGCCAACCGTCCTTCTCGCGGTCGCTGACCAAGCCTTTGCGCAGACCCACTCTGAGCAACTCCAAAGCCTCATCGCGCCTGAAAACCTTGGCGACATCGCACAGCGACTTGCCCTGACGTGGATCGGATGGTGGCGTCAAGTTGAAGTCGCCTGGATTCATCTTGTGCTCAGGGTTGCCGCCATACCCGACGCGTTCGGCCAATTGGTCAAACTCGTTCGCGCGCGCTTGTGCCTCCGCTGGCGTAAGCAGCTTGCGCTTAGGATTGAACTGACCATAACGCGGCTTCATGGTGTGGATGATGGGGGAGTCGCTTGCTAGCAGTTTACCGGTCGGCTCGAAGAAGCGCACTGGGGCTCCTTCCGCAGGTACATGGACGGTGCATTTCGTCTTGCACAGGGCTTTTGCCGCTGACGCGACGGGCGGTTTACCGCTCGCTTCGCACCAATCAAAGATGACTTTGCCAGACGTTTACAGCTCAGGCTCCTCCCGGAAAGACCACGCAATGAAAAAACGCCGCTCCGGGGCAACCCGGCGCGGCGTCTTTGATGTCTGGTGGCCCGCAGGCCACCGTTGCTTTCAGTGCTCGAACGGCAGCTTGGTCTGGCTCAGATCCTTGCGGGTCTCGACCAGCACCAGCGGGCCTTCGTCGACGACGACGACCGGCTTGGGCTCGCGCGGCACATGCACGGGCTTGGGCTCGGCCGCCATGGCCGCCTGGGCGGCGCGGATCTTGTCGGCATCCGAGTTCACCCACTGCAGGCCGGCAGTCTCTGCGATGTTCTGCAGATCACCGATAGCCAGCTCGAAAACGGGCACTGTGGGTGCCGCCGGGGCGGCGACCGGCTCGGCAACTGCGGCCATTGCGGCGGCCGGCGCAGCGACTGGTGCTGCAGCGGGTGCGGCAGCTGCGACTGGCTCGACCGAGGTCGGCGTTGCGTCGACAACAGGCGCATCAGCCGGAGCTGCCGCCTGCTCGTCGGCCGGCAGATCATCGCGGCGCTCGCGACGATAACGATCACGGCTGCGACGACGACGGCCTTCGCCGCCTTCGGTTTCTTCGCCGGCTGAGGGCTGCGCGTCGCCCGCCACAACGTCGGCAACACCTTCGACTGCAGCCTCTGCCATCGCCTCGACCGGCGTCTCGACGCCCGCGACGTCCTCACCATTGACGCCACGGCTGTCGTCACGATCCCGACCGCCACGGCGGCGACGGCGGCGACCCGGACGCTCATCGCTGCCCGCCTCTTCGCCGGCAACCTGCTCGGCCACCGGCAGCAGCGCCGCCGCTTGTTCAGGCATATCCAGGCTGGCTTGCAGCGGTGCCGTGTTCAGCTCCTCAGCCTTCTCCACCACGCGCTCGCCGCGCTCGGAGCGCTCACCACGCTCACCACGCGGGCGACGGTTGCCTTCGGCACCCCGGTCGCCGCGTTCGGCACGGTCACCGCGCTCCGGGCGCTCGCCGCGCTCGGGACGTTCCGCGCGTTCCGGACGGGCGGCCTCAGCCCCCTCCACCGGTTTGTCGGCGCGCGGCTCATTACGGCGGCGGCTGTCGCCACGGCTGCCTTCGCGACCCTCGCGCGGCTCGTTGCGGCCACCGCCTTCACGCTTGCCCTCACGTCCACCTTCGCGTCCGCCTTCGCTCTTGGCGCCGCGCTCACCGCGCTCACCGCGGTCGCCACGATCGCCACGATCGCCGCCACGGCGACGACCGTCACGGCCCTCGCGACCTTCACGCGGCTTGCGCTCGCCGCCCTCGGAGGCGGGCTTGGTCTCGGTCTTGGCCGGGGTCGGTGCCACCGGCTCGGCGCCGCCGAACAGCTTCTTGATCCAACCGAAGAAACCGCCACCGGCATCGGCAGCGTCCACCGGGGCCGCAGCCACCGGTGCGGTGGCCTTGACCGGCTCGGGCTTCGGTGCGGCCACCGGGGCGGGCTGCTCGGGCAGGATGCCCTTGATGACCGGCTCCTGCTTGTTCTTCTTGTCGCCCGCGTCGCGGCGGGTGATGCCCACCTCGTCGGTGGCTTCCTCGATCATCGTGTAGCTGGCCTGCAGGTTTTCCAGACGGGGGTCGTCGTGGCGCAGGCGCTCGAGCTTGTAGTTGGGCGTGTCGAGGTGCTTGTTGGGCACCAGCAGCACGGTAACGCGCTGCTTCAACTCGATCTTGGTGATCTCGGTGCGCTTTTCGTTGAGCAGGAAGGAGGTCACTTCCACCGGCACCTGCACATGCACGGCGGCGGTGTTGTCCTTCATCGACTCCTCTTGGACCATGCGCAGAATCTGCAGTGCGCTGGACTCGGTGTCGCGAATGTGGCCGGTGCCGTTGCAGCGCGGGCAGGTGATGTGGCTGCCTTCGCTCAGCGCGGGGCGCAGGCGCTGGCGGGAGAGCTCCAGCAGACCGAACTTGCTGATCGAGCTGAACTGCACGCGGGCGCGGTCCTGGCGCAGCGCGTCGCGCAGCCGCTGTTCGACCTCGCGGCGGTTCTTCGACTCTTCCATGTCGATGAAGTCGACGACGATCAGGCCGCCCAGGTCACGCAGACGCATCTGGCGCGCGATCTCGTCGGCGGCTTCCAGATTGGTGCGGGTGGCGGTTTCCTCGATGTCGCCGCCGCGGGTGGCGCGGGCCGAGTTGACGTCCACCGAGACCAGGGCCTCGGTGTGGTCGATCACGATGGCGCCGCCCGAGGGCAGGTTGACCGTGCGGCTGAACGCGGTCTCGATCTGGTGTTCGATCTGAAAGCGGCTGAACAGCGGCGCGTCGTCGCGGTAGCGCTTCACGCGATGGCCCTGGTCGGGCATCACGTGGTTCATGAACTGCTGGGCCTGGTCGTACAGGTCGTCGGTGTCGATCAGGATCTCACCGATGTCGGCGGTGAAGTAGTCGCGGATGGCACGGATCACCAGGCTCGACTCCTGATAGATCAGGAACGCGCCCTTGCCGCCCTTGGAGGCGTCGTCGATCGCGCTCCACAGTTTGAGCATGTAGTTCAGGTCCCACTGCAGCTCGGCGGCCGAGCGGCCGATGCCGGCGGTGCGGGCGATCAGGCTCATGCCCTTGGGGTATTCGAGCTGGTCGAGGTTTTCCTTGAGCTCTTCGCGGTCTTCGCCCTCGATGCGACGGCTGACGCCGCCGCCGCGCGGGTTGTTGGGCATCAGCACCAGATAGCGGCCGGCCAGCGACACAAAGGTGGTCAGGGCAGCGCCCTTGTTGCCGCGCTCTTCCTTCTCGACTTGCACCAGCAACTGGTCGCCTTCGCGGATCGCGTCCTGGATCTTGGCGGCGCGAACATCGGTGCCGTCGCGGAAGTATTGGCGCGAGATCTCCTTGAAGGGCAGGAAGCCGTGGCGGTCTTCACCGTAGTCGACGAAGCAGGCTTCGAGCGAGGGCTCGACCCGCGTCACCACGGCCATATAGATATTGCCCTTGCGCTGCTCGCGGCCCTCGATCTCAGTCTCGAAGTCCAGCAGTTTCTGGCCATCAACAATCGCGAGGCGCCGCTCTTCGGGCTGCGTCGCATTGATCAGCATGCGTTTCATGTCGTCACTCCTGGCGCGTTTTTGGTCTTTGGAGGACCTTCAAACGCGCAGCATCACTCACGTCGCCCCTGACCCTGTCAGTGGGCGACTCTTCGATGCACGTACAAACGTGGAGGAACCGAGGAAGGAATCGCCCTGGACTGTTGGTGATCGTTAGCGATCAAACCAGCAGCGTTGGCGCGCGCGTGGCAGCAGGCGGTGCATCACCTCTGGCCCCTGGACGCGCTGATAGCGCGGCCCGGCCACGGCTGCGCAGTCCGGCCTCAGCGGCATGATGCCGGGGCAGCGCTTGCGAGCGGTGGGGGGTAGGGGAGGTCAGAGGGCTCATCCGCGAGGACTACTGGAACGCTGGCACAAGGTCGTCAGATACTGGATCGACGGGCCTTGCGCGGTGTAAACCTTGTCTTGTGCCGGCTCCTGCGCCCGAAATCCGGGGGCCCGAGACGGCGTGGCTCTTTCTACGTCTGCGCTTCCACGCAGGACTCGAAGCCGCCCCCTCACTTGGGGATGGGGCCCGCTTATTGCCCTGCGCGTTGCATCACCGATTGTTGGCCCGGCTTACGCCGTGCCACCACGCCCGCGCCATTCGCTGCCGTGCCCGCTAAAATCAGGCAAATCAAACACTTACGGCGCAATTGTGGTTCGCAACATTATAAGGGCTAATAAGGCCAGGCCAGCTGGCAAGCCCGCCACAGCCGCATCAGCACAAACCAGGAGGCCGGCCCATGGGCCGGCGTCGCGCGGTGAGCGCGTGCCCACTACGCCGGCCAAGATCGCACCGGTGGCTGTCGGGCCCGCGCCAGCACCTGCCGTGCGCCGTGTGTTGATCGACGAAAACTCGGCCGGCCAGCGGCTGGACAATTTCCTGCTGCGTGAACTCAAGGGTGTGCCCAAGACCCATGTCTACCGCGTGATCCGGGCTGGCGAGGTCCGGGTCAACAAGGGCCGCGCCCAGGCCGACACGCGGCTGGAGCTGGGCGACGAGGTGCGGGTGCCGCCGGTGCGTCTGCCCGAGCGCGTCAGCGCCCCGGTCGACTTCGTGCCGGCCAAAGAGTTCCCCGTCGTCTACGAGGACGAGCACCTGCTTGCCGTCAACAAGCCGGCCGGCGTCGCGGTGCATGGCGGCTCCGGGGTCAGCTTCGGCGTCATCGAGCAGTTGCGCCGCGCCCGGCCGGAGGCCAAGTTCCTCGAATTGGTGCACCGGCTTGACAAAGAAACCTCAGGCCTGCTGCTGATCGCGAAGAAACGCAGCGCGCTGACCGCCTTGCAGGACCAGTTCCGCGAACGGGAGACCGGCAAGACCTATGCGGCCCTGGTCATTGGTGAGTGGGCCGACAACAAGAAGGTGATCGATGTGGCGCTGCTGAAGTTCACCGGCAGCGACGGCGAGCGCTGGGTGCGGGCGGTCGAGAATTCTCACGACCCGCAGGCCGACCAGGCCAAGCGATCGATCAGCCTGGTGAGGGTGGCGCGCCGGCTGGCGGGTTACAGCCTGCTCGATGTGACCATCAAGACCGGCCGCACGCACCAGATCCGGGTGCATCTGCAGCATGCCGGTCATCCGATCGTCGGTGACCCGAAGTACGGCGACTTCGAGGCCAACCGTCTCATGGCTCGCGGCGCGCTGAAGTTCGAGCGCATGTTTTTGCATGCCAAGCGGCTGAAGTTCAACCACCCCGCCGGCGGGGCCGAGATCGAACTGCTGGCGCCGCTGCCGCCCGAGTGTGAGAAGCTGTTGAAAGACCTGAGCCTGCCCCAATGAGACCGCAACGTTTTGACCTGATCGCCTTCGACTGGGACGGCACCCTGTTCGACTCCACCGCCTTGATCACCCGCTGCATCCAGGCGGCCGCCGTCGATCTGGGCCTGGACAGGCCCAGCGATGCCGATGCCAGCTATGTGATCGGCATGGGCTTGCAGGAGGCGCTGGCCCATGCCGTGCCAGGCCTGGAGCCGGCGCGCTACCCGGAGCTGGGCCTGCGTTATCGCCACCATTACTTTGCGGCCCAGCATGAGGTCACCCTGTTCAATGGCACGCTGGAGATGCTGGCGGCGCTCAAGGCTCGCCATCACTGGCTGACCGTCGCGACCGGCAAAAGCCGGCGCGGCCTGGACGAAGCGCTGAAGGTGGTCGAGCTGCAAGGCCTGTTCGACGGCAGCCGCACCGCCGACGAGACCGCCGGCAAGCCCCATCCGCAGATGCTCCATGAGCTCATGCGCGAGTTCGGCGCCGAGCCCGCGCGTACCTTGATGATCGGCGACACCAGCCATGACCTGCAGATGGCGCTGAATGCCGGCACCGCCAGCGTCGGTGTCAGCTATGGCGCTCACGACCACGAAACCTTCGACGCCTTCAATCCCTTGCACATCGCGCACTCGGTGCCTGATCTGCATGACTGGTTGATCAAGAACGCATGAGCGATACCCCGACGATAAAGCCCGATCCGCTGCCGCTGTGCAGCTCTGAAGAGTTGCAGGAGCGCGGCCGCGCCCACAGCTTCGACGTGCTGCAATGGCGCGAGCCGGCGCGCGCCTTCGCGCTGCGCTTCGACGGCCAGGTGGTGGCCTATCTCAACCGCTGCGCCCATGTGCCCACCGAGATGGACTGGCAGGAGGGCGAGTTTCTCGACGGCGACAAGCAGTACATCATGTGCTCCATCCATGGCGCGGTTTACGATCCGCTGACGGGGCGCTGTGTGAGCGGCATGTGCGGCCGCATGGGCCTGACCAAGATTGAGGTCGAGGAACGCCAGGGCCAGGTCTATTGGTATCCTTCCCGCGACACCAAACCGGCTTTTGACGAGTAAGAAAACGAACTCCGCATGAATCCCAACGACGACTTGCCGCAAGCCATCCCCGACCCGATCGGCAGCCCGGCCCGGGCCTCTGAGTCCGGCGCGCCCGCCAGCCAAGAGGCCGTGCTGGCCCAGTTTGCCCGCGACTATCTGCGCGACCGCCGCAGCGAGCGCCGCTGGCGTGTGTTTTTCCGGCTGGCCTGGCTGGTGCTGGTCGTGGCGGTGCTGTGGCTGCTGCTGGCGCAGCGCCAGGTCGGTACCGCGCCGAACACGCCGCACACCGCCTTGGTCGAGGTACGCGGCGAGATCGCCGTCGATACCGAGGCCAGCGCAGAGCTGATGCTGTCGGCGCTGAAGAGCGCCTTCGAGGACCAGGGCGCCCAGGCCGTGGTGCTGCGCATCAACTCGCCGGGCGGCAGCCCGGTGCAGGCCGGCATCGTTTACGACGAAATCCTGCGCCTGAAGGCCAAGCATGGCAAGAAGGTCTACGCGGTGGTCGAGGAGATCTGCGCCTCCGGCGCCTACTACATCGCTGCCGCCGCCGACGAGATCTATGTGGACAAGGCCTCGGTGGTTGGCTCCATCGGCGTGCTCATGGACGGCTTCGGCTTCACCGGCCTGATGGACAAGCTGGGCGTCGAGCGCCGCCTGATCACAGCCGGCGCCAACAAGGGCATGCTGGACCCGTTCTCGCCCGAGGACGAGGCCCAGCGCGCCTACGCCCAGGCCATGCTGGACCAGATCCATCGCCAGTTCATCAAGATCGTCAAGGACGGCCGCGGCAAGCGCCTGAAGGAAACCCCTGAGACCTTCTCGGGCCTGTTTTGGAACGGCGAGGAGGCCGTCAAGCTGGGCCTGGCCGACCATCTGGGCAGCCTCGACTACGTGGCCCGCGAGGTCATCAAGGCCGAGGAAGTGATCGACTACACGCCGCGCGACAACGTCGCTGAACGCCTGGCCAAGCGCTTCGGCGCCGCGATGGGCGAGGGCGCGGTCAAGGCCTTGCGCTCGCTGGCGCCGATACGCTGAGCGTCACCGCCTTGCGCATATTCAACCGTAGCTCTATTGTCGCTGTATCGCATCGGCGATACAGCGACGCATGAAATCAGCGACCATCCCCCCCGGCACGCATCGAGCCCGAGTTTCGTGAGGAGATGGAACAGGCGCTCGAAGAGGGCGAAACCATGGCCGCGCTGGTCGAGAAGGCCGTGCGGGGCGAAGTGACCCGGCGCCGTGAGCACGCGGAGTTTGTTCGCCGCAGCCTGGCTGCGATCAAGCCAACGGTGGAGGCTGGCGATGGGATCCCGGCCGACGCCGTGATCGCCAAGCTGCGAGCCAGGGTGGCGCAGGCGCGCAAGAAGAGGGCGCAGACGGCATGACTTACCAGGTCTTCTTCAGTCCTGAGGCTGAAGAGGATCTGCAGCGGCTTTTCAGCCACGCTGATGAGCGCGAGTTGCACAGCGCGGCCGGCGATCTAGACATTCCCGAGCGGGCGATTGATGCCACCGAGCAAGCCCCATCCTTCCTGCGCGTCAGTCCCTTCAGTTGCCGCAAGGTGGGTGGCAGCGGCTTGGTCCGTGAACTGGTCATTCCCTTTGAGGCGACCGGATACGTGGCGATGTTTGAGATCGCCGATGCTCGAACCGTCGTCATTGGGGCGGTCCGCCATCAGCGAGAAACTGACTTCCACTGAGTTGTTGCGTCACACCCTGGGCCGCGCCGACGCCCGTCTTTATACGATCTTGATACCGCCCACCCCAGCTTCTACGACAAGCTGAGGCCCCAATTCCTAAGCTCTGCACATCTCAACTGAGCGTGTGAGCACAAGATGATGGATTGGGTATTTCTGGGCTTGAGCCTGGCGCTGTTCGGCTTGGCCCTCGGCCTAGCCGCTGCCAGCCACAGGCTGGAGGGCGGCAAGCAATGAGCGGGCTCTATATCGTCAGTGGCCTGGTGGCCGCTGGCTTGTTTGTCTATCTGGTCGTGGCATTGTTCCGCGCCGAGGAGTTCTGAGATGAACTCCTTGGCATGGATCAATCTTGGCCTGTTCATGGCCTTGCTGCTGCTGGCGGCCTGGCCGCTGGCTGGCTGGCTGCACCGGGTGGCCGAGGGCCGCCTGCCGCGCTGGATGGGCGCAGTCGAGGGTGGGCTGTTCCGGCTGGCCGGTGTCAAGCCGGCCGATGGCATGCACTGGAAGCAGTATGCGATCGCGCTGCTGCTGTTCAATTTCATCGGCGTGCTGGCGGTCTATGCGCTGCAGCGCTTTCAGGGGCTGCTGCCGCTGAATCCGCAAGGCATGGCGGCGATCACGCCCGACTCGGCCTTCAACACCGCGATCAGCTTCGTCACCAACACCAACTGGCAGGGCTATGGCGGCGAGTCCGCGATGAGTTATCTGAGCCAGATGCTGGCGCTGACGGTGCAGAACTTCGTCTCGGCCGCCACCGGCATCGCCGTGGTTTTCGCGCTGATCCGCGGTTTCGCCGGCAAAAGCCTGGCCACCATCGGCAACTTCTGGGCCGATCTGAGCCGCATCACCCTGTGGGTGCTGCTGCCGATCGCCTTTGTGCTGGCGATCTTCTTTGTCGGCCAGGGCGTGATCCAGAACTTCGACGCCTACAAAGAGCTGAGCACCGTTGAAGCCACCAGTTACCAGACGCCCAAGCTCGGCGCCGACGCTCAGCCGCTCAAAGACGCGCAGGGTCAGGTCTTGATGGACGATGTCCAGACCACCACCCAGACTCTGGCGATGGGTCCGGCTGCCTCGCAGCTGGCAATCAAGATGCTGGGCACCAACGGGGGCGGTTTCTTCAATGCCAACTCGGCGCATCCCTTCGAGAACCCGACCCCGCTGTCCAACCTGGTGCAGATGCTGGCGATCTTCCTGATCCCGGCGGCGCTGTGCTTCATGTTCGGCCGCATGGTGGGCGACTCTCGCCAGGGTGTGGCGGTGCTGGCGGCGATGAGCCTGATGTTTGTCGCGGCGGTGTTCGCGGCGACCAGCGCCGAGCAGGCCGGCAACCCGGCGCTGACGGCTCTGGGCGTCGAGGCCGGTGTCGGCAATATGGAGGGCAAGGAGACCCGTTTCGGCATCAATGCCAGCAGCCTGTTTGCGGTGGTCACGACGGCCGCTTCCTGTGGTGCGGTCAATTCGATGCACGACTCGATGACGCCGCTAGGCGGCATGGTGCCGCTGGTGATGATGCAATTGGGCGAGGTGGTGTTCGGCGGCGTCGGCACCGGTCTGTACGGCATGCTGGTGTTCGCGTTGCTGGCCGTCTTCATCGCCGGCCTGATGATCGGCCGCACGCCCGAATACCTGGGCAAGAAGATTGAGCCTCATGAGATGAAGATGGTGTCCATCGCCATCCTGATCACGCCCATTGTCGTGTTGGTCGGCACGGCCATCGCGGTGCTGGCCACGGCGGGCAAGGCCGGCATCCTGAACCCGGGTGCCCATGGATTTTCCGAGGTGCTGTATGCGCTGACCTCGGCCGCCAATAACAACGGCAGCGCCTTCGCCGGCCTGTCGGCCAACACGCCCTTCTACAACACGTTGCTCGGTGTTGCGATGTGGTTGGGCCGCTTCGGCGTGATCGTGCCGGTGCTGGCGATCGCCGGCAGTCTGGCCGCCAAGAAACGCATCCCGCAGACCAGCGGCTCGATGCCCACGCACGGCCCGCTGTTCATCGTGCTGCTCATAGGCACGGTGCTGCTGGTGGGCTTGCTGAACTATGTCCCTGCACTGGCGCTCGGGCCGATTGCCGAGCATCTGACGCTGTGGGGAGTCTGATCATGACGACACAAGACAACAACAAACTCTCTTTCCTCGATCCCGCCTTGCTCAAGCCGGCCGTCGCGGCCTCCTTTGGCAAGCTGGACCCGCGCACGCAGTGGCGCAACCCGGTGATGTTCGTCGTCTACGTCGGCGCCGTCCTGACCAGCGTGCTGTGGCTGGCCAGCCTGAAGGATTCGGCCGTCGCCGGCACCGAGGGATCCGTCTTCATGCTGGCCATCGCGCTGTGGCTGTGGTTCACGGTGCTGTTTGCCAACTTCGCCGAAGCGATGGCCGAGGGTCGCAGCAAGGCGCAGGCCGCGTCGCTGCGCGGCCTGAAGACCAAGACCTGGGCCAAGAAGCTTGAGGAACCCAGGCACGGCGCCAAATGGCATCCTCTGCAGTCCGATGAGTTGCGCAAGGGCGCGGTCGTGCTGGTCGAGGCCGGTGACCTGATTCCGCTGGACGGTGAGGTGATCGAGGGCGTGGCCTCGGTGGACGAGAGCGCCATTACCGGCGAGTCGGCACCGGTCATCCGCGAGTCGGGCGGCGATTTCTCCTCGGTCACCGGCGGCACCCGCGTGCTGTCGGACTGGCTGGTGGTGCGCATCGCCGTCAATCCCGGTGAGTCCTTCCTCGACCGCATGATCGCGATGGTGGAGGGCGCCAAGCGCCAGAAAACGCCCAACGAGATCGCGTTGACGATCTTGCTGGTGGCGCTGACCCTGGTCTTCCTGGTCGTCACTGTGACCTTGCTGCCGTTCTCGGTCTTCAGCGTCGAGGCAGCCGGCGCGGGCACCGTGGTGTCGATCACCGCGCTGATCGCGCTGCTGGTCTGCCTGATCCCGACCACCATCGGCGGCTTGCTGTCGGCCATCGGTGTGGCCGGCATGAGCCGCATGATGCAGGCCAATGTGATCGCGACCTCGGGCCGCGCCGTCGAGGCGGCCGGCGACGTGGACGTGCTGATGCTGGACAAGACCGGCACCATCACCTTGGGCAATCGCCAGGCCAGCCTGTTCGTGCCGGCGCCCGGCGTGAGTGAGCAGCAGCTGGCCGATGCGGCTCAGCTGGCGTCGCTGGCCGATGAGACACCGGAGGGTCGCAGCATCGTGGTGCTGGCCAAGACCCGCTTCAATCTGCGCGAGCGCGAGCTCTCGGGCCTGGATGCGCAGTTCGTTGCCTTCACCGCGCAGACCCGCATGAGCGGCGTCGACCTCGGCTCGCATGCGCAGCAGCAGCGACAGATCCGCAAAGGCGCCGGCGATGCGATCCGCCGCCATGTCGAGGCCCTGGGTGGCAGCTTCCCCAAGGAAGTCAGCCAGGCCATCGACGAGATCGCGCGGCGCGGCAGCACGCCGCTGGTCGTCTGCGATGGTGCCAAGGTGATGGGTGCCGTTGAGCTCAAGGACATCGTCAAGGGCGGCATCAAGGAGCGCTTTGCCGAGCTTCGCCGCATGGGCATCAAGACCGTGATGATCACCGGCGACAACAAGCTGACCGCCGCAGCGATCGCGGCCGAGGCCGGCGTCGACGACTTCCTGGCTGAGGCTACACCCGAGGCCAAGCTCAAGCTGATACGCGACTACCAGGGCGAAGGCCGCCTGGTGGCGATGACCGGCGACGGCACCAATGATGCGCCAGCGCTGGCCCAGGCCGATGTCGCCGTGGCGATGAACACCGGCACCCAGGCCGCCAAGGAGGCCGGCAATATGGTGGACCTGGACTCCAACCCCACCAAGCTGCTGGAGATCGTCGAGACCGGCAAGCAGCTCTTGATGACGCGCGGCTCCCTGACCACCTTCTCGATTGCCAACGATGTGGCCAAGTACTTCGCCATCATCCCGGCGATGTTTGTCGGCGTCTATCCGCAGCTGGCCTCGCTGAATGTGATGGGCTTGCACAGCCCCAGCTCGGCCATTCTGTCGGCGGTGATCTTCAACGCGCTGATCATCATTGCGCTGATCCCGCTGGCCCTGAAGGGCGTGCCTTACCGCGCCATCGGCGCGGCCGCGCTGCTGCGCCGCAATCTGGCCATCTACGGCCTCGGCGGCCTGATCGTGCCCTTTGTCGGCATCAAGGCCATCGACCTGTTCCTGGTCGCCACCCATCTGATTTGAGGAGCTTGCCATGAAAGCCCATCTTCGTCCCGCGCTCGTGAGCTTCGTGCTGCTCAGCGCGATCACCGGTCTGCTCTATCCCTTGGCCGTCACCGGCGTCGGCCAGTCGCTGTTCCCGAAACAGGCCGCGGGTAGCCTGATCGAGCAGGGGGGCAAGGCGGTCGGCTCCGAGCTGATCGGTCAGAGCTTCAGTTCGCCCAAGTACTTCTGGGGCCGTCCCTCGGCCACCGGACCTATGGCCAATAACGCGGCTGGCTCCGGCGGCTCCAACCAGGGGCCGATGAACCCGGCGCTGGCCGATGCCGTCAAGGCTCGCATCGCCGCGCTGCACGCCGCCGATCCGGGCAACACGGCGGCGGTGCCGGCCGATCTGGTCACGGCCTCGGCCAGCGGCCTGGACCCGCACATCTCGATGGCCGCCGCTCGCTACCAGGCCGCCCGTGTGGCGCGCGAGCGCGGCCTGCCGCTGGCCGAGGTGCAGCGCCTGATCGCAGCCAACACCGAGGGCCGCGACCTGGCGGTGCTGGGCGAGCCGCGCGTGCATGTGCTCAAGCTCAATCTGGCACTGGACCAGCCGCGCTGATCGCGCCGCAGCCTCTGTGTTCTTGGGTCAGGCCCATCCGGGCTTGGCCGTTTTTTTGTTCAAGCCATGACCAATATTTTGAAGACGCTTTGCCTCGTTCCCAGTCTGCTGCTGGCCATGCAGTCCCAGGCACAGACCACGCCCGAGCACACCTTGACGGGCAATCTGGGCTTGGTGTCCGACTACCGCTTTCGCGGCATCAGCCAGACCTGGCGCCAGCCGGCCATCCAGGGTGGCCTTGACTATGCGCACAGCAGCGGCGCTTATGCTGGCGTTTGGGCTTCGAGTGTTTCCGGCAACAGCTACAACAACGGCGCCGGCCTTGAGCTGGACCTGTATGGCGGCTACAAGATTGCCCTCAGGCCAGACCTGACCCTGGATCTCGGCGCCCTGGCCTATCTCTACCCCGGCGCCAGGCTGAACAGCGCGCCCGGCGTCGCTACACGCGAGAAGTACGACAACCTCGATGTCTACGTCGGCCTGTCCTCTGGCGCCTTCAGCGCCAAGCTCTCGGTGGCCGCCAGCGACTATTTCGGCCTCAACAGCACGTCCGCCGGCTATGCCTACTTCAGCAGCCTGGCGGCGCGCGGGGCTTCCAAGGGCAGCAGCTATTTGGATCTGAACTACCGCTTCGATCTGGGCGCGGGCATCAATCTGGACACCCATCTGGGTCGTCTGAGTGTTCGCCACTATGGCGAGCTGTCCTATACCGATCTCAAGCTCGGCCTGAGCAAGGAGGTCGGTGGCTTCATTCTGGGCGCGGCCCTGGTGGCGACCGATGCCAAGCGCGACTACTACCAGGCCGGCAATTCCGCCGGCCAGGACGCAAAGCGTCTGGGTCGGGCCACCCTGGTGCTGAGCGCCGCTCGCACGTTCTGAAGGTGACAATGCCGCGATGTTGATCAACTGCGCCGCCTATCGCGAAGGCCACAAGGTGGCCGACCTGGCCCCCGAGGAACTGGGGGCTTATTTGGACCAGCCGGACACCTTCGTCTGGGTGGCGCTGCGCGACAGCGATGCCGCCGAGCTGGAGTCTTACCGGCGGCTCTTCAATCTGCACAGCCTGGCCATCGAGGACGCCAGCCATGGCCACCAGCGCCCCAAGGTCGAGGAGTACGGCGACGACCTCTTCGTCGTGATGCACCTGATCGACTGGGTGGGCGGCGAGCTGCAGCTCGGAGAGGTGATGGTCTTTGTCGGGCGTAACCATGTGCTGTCGGTGCGCAAGGGGAGCAAGCTGCACTTTCTGGGCGTGCGGGAGCGCTGCGAGCGCGAGCCTCAGCTGCTGCGCCAAGGCCCCAGCTTTGTGCTGTATGCGCTGATGGACGCGGTGGTGGATCGCTATTTCCCCATCGTCGACTTGCTGGAGTCGGAGCTCGAGGAGATCGAGCAAAGCATCTTCACCAGCGGCGCGGCGCGCGACAACATCCAGCGGCTCTATGCCTTGAAGCGCCGCCTGATGCTGCTGCGCCGGGCGGTGGCGCCGATGCTGGAGATGCTGTCCAAGCTGCATGGCGGCCGCACGCCGCCGATCTGCGCCAAGTCCGAGGAGTACTTCCGAGATGTGGCCGACCACCTCGCGCGCATTCACGGCGCCATCGAGTCGGTGCGCGAGACCATAGGCACGGCCATCCAGGCCAATCTGTCGATGGTGGCCATCGAGGACAGCGATGTGACCAAGCGCCTGGCCGCCTGGGCCGGCATCTTTGCCGCGGCCACCGCCTTCGCCGGCATCTGGGGCATGAACTTCGAGTGGATGCCCGAGCTGAAATGGCAATGGGGTTATCCGGCCGCGCTGGGCCTGATCACCACGGTCTGCGTCGGCCTGTGGTATCGCTTCAAGCGGGCTGGGTGGCTATGAGCGAGGACCAGCGTCCCGACCCCGACGCGCTGCTGGAGCAACTGCGCGAAGAAGAGGAAAAAGCCGCGCGCGGCAAGCTGCGCATCTACTTCGGCTCCTCGGCCGGTGTCGGCAAGACCTATGCGATGTTGCAGGCGGCCCGCAAGCTGAGTGCCGAATGGAGGGCCGACGGAAGGGCGCCGCTGGTGGGCGTGGTCGAGACCCATGGCCGCAGCGAGACCATGGCGCTGACCGAGGGCCTGGAGATCTTGCCGCCGCGCCAGGTCGAGTACCGCGGCAAGACCCTGCCCGAGTTCGATCTCGATGGCGCGCTGGCGAGGCAGCCCACGCTGATTCTGGTCGACGAACTGGCCCACTCAAACGTGGCAGGTTCGCGGCATCCCAAGCGCTGGCAAGACGTTGAGGAGCTGCTGGCCCATGGCATCGATGTCTACACGACATTGAACGTCCAGCACCTGGAGAGTCTCAACGATGTGGTGGGCGGCATCACCGGGGTGCGCGTGCAAGAGACCTTGCCCGACACCTTCTTCGATGCGGCCGACGAGGTCGTGATGGTGGACACGCCCGCCGACGAGCTGCTTGCGCGACTGAGCGCTGGCAAGGTCTACATGCCGGCGCAGGCCGAGCGCGCAGCGAGGAACTTCTTCCGCAAGGGCAATCTGATGGCCTTGCGCGAGCTGGCGCTGCGCCGCACGGCCGACCGCGTCGAGGACGATGTGCAGGCCTGGCGCAGCAAGCAGGCCATCGCCCAGGTCTGGAAGACCGAGGCTGCCATTCTTTGCGCGATCGGCCCCGCGCACGGGGCCGAACATGTGGTGCGCAGCGCCGCGCGCCTGGCCCAGCAGCTCAATGTGTCCTGGCATGCGGTCTATGTCGAGACGCCCGCGCTGCGGCGCCTTGCAGATGCGCAGCGCGAGCGCATTCTGCGCGTCGTGCGCCTGGCCCATGATTTGGGTGCGGTCACCGCCGTATTGCAGGCGCAAGACTTGGCCCCGGCTCTGGTAAGCCATGCGCGCGAGAACAATCTCTCCCAGCTGGTGCTGGGTCGCGCCGCGCCGCGACCGGCCTGGCGCCGCCTGTTTGGCGGCCTCAGCCTGCACCAGCGCCTGGCGGACAGCGCCAGCGATGTCGACCTGATCGAAGTCGGCCAGTCGGCGACGCCGGCGCCGGTGCCCGACGTCGTCGACCCCGGGCTGGTCTGGGGCCGGCAATGGCAGCGCTATGCGTTTGCGGCGCTGGCCTGCGTGGGAACCACCGCGCTGGCACTGCCGCTGCAGCCGGTGTTCGACGAGGCCAATATCGTCATGCTGTTCCTGCTGACCGTGCTGGGGGTTTCGCTGCGCTGGGGGCGCGGCCCCTCGGTGCTGGCCAGCTTTGTGAGCGTCGGCCTGTTCGACTTCTTCTTCATCGCCCCGCATCTGAGCTTCGCGGTCTCGGATGTGCAGTACCTGCTGACCTTTGTCGTGATGCTGGCCGTGGGATTGATCACCGGCCAGTTGACCGCCCATTTGCGCTACCAGGCCCAGGTTGCTGCCGAGCGCGAAGCGCGCTCCAGGGCGCTGTTCGAGCTGACCCGCGAGCTGTCTGGCGCGCTGCAGACCGAGCAGGTGGTGCAGAGTGCGCAGAGCAGCCTGTCGCGCGAGCTGCATGGCCGGGCATTGGTGCTGGTGCTGGACCTCAAAGATGCCTTGCTGCTCCCCGAGGGTGAGACCGACCCGCCCGATCTGGGCACCGCGCGCTGGGCCCTGGATCACGGCCAGGCGGCCGGCCTGGCCACCGACACCCTGCCGGGCAGCGCCTGGTTCTATCTGCCGCTGCAGGCGCCGATGCGCGCGCGTGGCGTGCTGGCCTTGCGGCCGCGCGATCTGGCCAGCGTGATGCAGCCGGAGCGCCGCGCCCAGCTCGACACCTATGCCAGCATCATCGGCCAGGCGCTGGAGCGCGTGCATTACGTGGAGGTGGCGCAGGACGCGCTGGTGCACATCGAATCCGAGCGCCTGCGCAACTCACTGCTGTCGGCGCTGTCGCATGATCTGCGCACACCGCTGGCCGTGGTCTACGGCCTTGCCGACACGCTGGCTGCCTTGCCGACCCTGCCCGAGGCCGGCCGCGAGATGGCGCAGGCGCTGCAGCGCGAGTCGCAGCGCATCAACGCGATGGTCAACAACCTGCTGGACATGGCGCGGCTGCAAAGCGGCGCGGTGCAACTGCGCCTGCAGTGGCAGCCGGTCGAGGAGGTGGTGGGCAGCGCCCTGCAGGCGATGCAGACGAGCCTGGGCGCGCATCGGGTGCAGACCGAGCTGCCCCCAGGGCTGCCCATGATCAATCTTGACGCGGTGCTGATTGAGCGGGTGCTGTGCAACCTGCTCGAGAACGCGGTCAAGTACACGCCAGCCGGCAGCCTCATACGCATTTCGGCCGAGCTGCGCGAGGCCGAGCTGTGGCTGCGCGTGGCCGATAACGGCCCTGGCCTGCCTCCCGGCCGCGAGGAGGCGCTGTTCGAGAAATTCGCGCGCGCCAAGAGCGAAAGCAGCACGCCCGGCGTCGGCCTCGGGCTGGCGATCTGCCGTGCCATCATGCAAGCCCATCAAGGCGGCATCCATGCCGAGCCGGTGCCCGGCGGCGGCGCCGCCTTTGTGCTGACCCTTCCGCTGGGCAACCCGCCGCCGCTCCCCGACATCGAAGACCATGAGTGATCCCTCTCCCGTTGCACTGATCGTCGAGGACGAACCCAGCATCCGCCGTTTCGTTCGCATGGCGCTGGAGGCCGAGGGCTGGCAGGTGCATGAATGCGAGACCGTGCGTCAGGGCCTGATCGATGCAGGCACGCGCCGGCCCGAGCTGATCGTTCTGGACTTGGGCCTGCCCGATGACGACGGCATCAATTATCTGAAGGATCTGCGCGCCTGGTCCGGCGTGCCGGTGATCGTGCTGAGCGCCCGCGCCAGCGAGGCGGACAAGATCGCCGCGCTCGATGCCGGCGCCGATGACTACCTGACCAAGCCCTTCGGCGTCGGCGAGCTGATGGCGCGTGTGCGGGTGGCGCAGCGGCGCAGCCAGTCCGCCGCTGCGGCGGGCGAGCCGGCTCAGACCGTGTTCCGCTTCGGCGCGGTCGAGGTGGATCTGGTCGCGCGCCGCGTGCTGCGCGAGGGCCAGGCTGTGCACCTGACGCCGATCGAGTACCGGCTGTTGACCCATCTGATCGCCAATGCCGGCAAGGTGCTGACGCACCGCCAGCTGCTGAAGGCGGTCTGGGGTCCCAGCCATGTCGAGGACAACCACTATCTGCGCGTCTATATGGGCCAGTTGCGCCAGAAGCTAGAAGACCACCCTGCCCAGCCCCGACATCTGCTGACCGAGACGGCGGTGGGCTATCGGTTGATGCCCTGACTCGGCCGGGACTTGATATTAGAATGCGAACAATTCGCATTAAATATATCTCGCGCCCATGTCCACCGTCCGTCTGCCGGCTGCCCGGCGCAGCCTTGCCCTGTCCACGCTGACGCTCGCCGCCCAGGCCGCGCTGGCCGCGTCGCCCAGCCTGCTCGATACCGTCGTTGTGACTGGCGAGCGTCAGAAGAGCTTCGCGCCCAGCTCGGTCCAGGTCGGCGCCTTCCGCGACCAGGACCCGCTGGACGTGCCGCTGACGAACAATGTCATGTCGCGCGAGCTGCTCGATGCGCAGGGCGCGCAAGGCCTGTTCGACGCGCTGCGCAACACCGCCGGCGTGACCCGCTCCCAGGTCAGCGGCTCGACCTACGACAACCTGTCGATCCGCGGCATCCTGGTCGAGAACCGCGGCAACTACCGGCTCAACGGAAGTCTGCCGGTGATCAACCTCATCGACATCCCCCTGGAGAACAAGGAGCAGGTCGAGGTGCTCAAGGGCGCCTCGTCGATGTACTACGGCATGGTGCCGCCCTCGGGCATCGTCAACTTCGTCACCAAGCGCGCCGGCGCCAAGCCCGTCAGCTCGCTGACGACGACGCTCAACGACCATGGTGGCGTCAAGGCCCATCTGGACATCGGCCGGCGCTTCGGTGCCGAGGACAGCATGGGCATTCGCCTGAATGCTGCGGCCGGCAAGGAAGAAAACGGCATTGCCAACTTCAAGGGCGACCGCGGCCTGCTGGCGCTGGCCTACGACTGGCGCGTCTCGCCGATCGCCAACCTGAAGCTGGACCTGGAGCACTACAGGAAGAACGTCAGCGAGCAGGCCGCGATCACGCTGCCCGCCGCTGCGGCCGGCGTCATCAACCTGCCGCGCGTGCCCGACAACAAGACCAACCTCACCGCCGACTGGGCCCGCTACGACGCCCAGGCGAGCAATGCGCTGCTGCGCGGCGACATCGCTCTGAACGACAACTGGGTGCTCAGCCTGGAAACCGGCCACGCCGAAACAAAGCGTGACCGCGTCTACACCACCTTGCAGAACTACAACAACCAGACCGGCGCGGGACGCGTCAATATCTCGGTGCTCAAAGGCCAGGCTTACACCAATACCAACCACCGGCTGGAAGCCATCGGCCGCTTCGCCACCGGCGGCCTGCAGCATGAGCTCACCCTGGGCACCAGCTACAACCTGCGCGAGTCCGACGGTTGGCGCAGCGGCGCCGCCCAGGCACCGCAGAACCTGTACGCGCCGATCGCGATCGCACCGGTCAACCCGACGCTGGCCCAGGCCGGCTATCCCTCGGAGATCCGCGACCAGGGCCTGTATGTCTACGACCGCCTCGCGCTCGGCGAGCACTGGCAGTTGCTCGCCGGTCTGCGCCGCACCGACTACCGCAGCCAGAGCAACAGCGCCAGCGGCCCCAACAAGCCCTATGCGGTGGACAAGACCACGCCCAATGTCTCGCTGATGTGGAAGCCTACCCCGGCCCTGAGCGTCTACGCCAGCTTGTTGCGCGGGCTGGAGGAGACCGGCACCGCGCCGCTGTCGGCCACCAATGCCGGCGAGATCCTGCCACCTGCGGTCAGCAAGCAAAAGGAGCTCGGCATCAAGGCCCGCGTCGCCAAGAGCCTGCTGCTGCAAGGGGCGCTCTTCGAGATCGAGCGCCCGCAGGCGACGACGATCGCCGGCGTCTATCAGGTCGGGGGGCAGAGCCGCTATCGCGGCCTGGAGTTCTCGGCCAGCGGCGAGATCGGACGCGACTTTGCCGTGGTGGCCTCGGCCGTGCTGCTCGATGCCGAGATCACCCAGGTGCTCAGCAATGCGGCCGAGCTGGGCAAGACGCCTGAGAACACGCCCAAGAACACCTTGAGCCTGTTCGGCGAGTACCGTCTGCCGGCAGTGCCGGGTCTTGCCTTCAATGCCGGCATCTACCACGTCGGCAAGCGCGCGGTGAACAACCAGAACCAGGCATGGATCCCGGCCTACGACGTGTTCTCACTGGGTGCGCGCTACCAGACCCGGCTTGCTGGCCAGCCCTTGAGCGTTCAGGCCAATCTGGAGAACGCCGCCGACAAGGACTACTGGAGCACCGCCGGCAACAATCTGCTGGGCGTCGGTGCGCCGCGCACGCTGCGCATCACCGCCAAGCTCGACTTTTGATGGCGTTGCTGAAGGCCCGCCGCGTCTGGCTGTGGCTGCACCGCTGGACCGGTCTGACCCTGGGGCTGCTGCTGGCTCTTGCTGCTGTGCTGGGCGCGGCGCTGACGGTGCTGCGCCCGCTGGACCAGGCCCTGCATCCCGAGCTGTTCAGGTCTGCTGCTCAAGGCGACGCCGGGCCAGCCGCGCTGGAGCCCCTGCGCCAGCGCCTGGCGGCCGAGTTCGGCCCCAAGACGACGCTGACCCTGCGCCCGCCGCGCGAGCCGGGCGAGAGCCTGCGCGTGCTGCTCAAAAGTCCGCAATGGGAGGGCACGCTGTATATCGACCCCGGCACCGGGAGCGAGCAGGGCCGGCGCGGTGAGCATGAAGGCGCGGCCAACTTCATCTTCGAGCTGCACAGCGCGCTGCTGCTGGGCGACACCGGCAAGGCCATCTTGGCTGGCGTGTCGCTGGCCTATCTGGCCATTTTGCTGACCGGCCTGATCCTGTGGTGGCCGATGAACGCCGCGCAGTGGCGTCATGCTTTTGCGCTGAAGCTGGGCAAGGGCACGACGCGCGCCCTGTTCGATCTGCATCGGCTGGGCGGTGTCGTGCTGGGCCTGCTGATCGCGGTGTCTGTGGCCAGCGGGGCTTGGATGGCTTGGCGGCCGCTGGGCGTCTGGGTCAGCGGCCTGGCCGGCGAGGCCCCGGTCAAGCCGCCCAAGGTCGGCAAGGCCGAGGGCCCGCCTGCGAGCCTGGACGAGATCGTTGCAGCAGCCCAGGCTCGCTGGCCCGAGGGCATGGTCGGCTATGTGCAGCTGGGGGCGGCGGCAGACCGGCCGGTGCGCGTGCGCCTGAAGCTGCCCGATGATCCGCACCCCAACGGCCTGTCCTCGGTCTGGCTGCATCCGGTCGATGGCGCCGTGCTGGCGCAGCAGCGCTGGAACAGCTTGGACCTGGGCGGGCGCAGCACCGCCTGGATCTATCCGCTGCACACCGGCACCTTGGGCGGCCCGCTGCACGAGGCGGCCACTGGCTTGATCGGGCTGAGCCTGTTCGGCCTGGGTTTGAGCGGCGCCTGGCTGTGGTGGCGCCGGCGCCGCTGAGTTCGCTCACCAGCCGCCGTGCAGCTGCACCAGGGTAGGCCGACTCAGGCCCGTGGCCCATTGCCGGTAGACGCCGCGCGCCACCTGGTGCAACTCTGCGGTGCGCTCGCGCAGGCCCTGCAGCATCTGGGCCTCGGTCTGCACGGCCGGACCATGGGCCAGGGTCAGCTCTTGGCGTGACTCTTCGCACCAGGCTCGCACGCTGGCCTCGGTGACCTCCAGGTGCGATTGGAAACCCAGATGCTTGCCGTGGACGAAACCCTTGTTCAGGCAATGCATGCCAAACAGCGTGCGGGCGGCGCCGCGCGGGATCTCGAAGGTGTCGTAGTGCCAGTTGAACAGGCTCGCGTGGGTGGCGCCGCCAAACATCGCACGGGCTGCCGGCGTCACGGCAAGCCGGGCCCAGCCGATGTTGGGCCAGGCATTGCGGTGCACCTGGGCACCCATCGCACGCGCCAGCAACTGGCCGCCGAAGCAGTGACCCAGCACCGGCACATCGCGGCTCAGCGCCGCCTGCAGCAGCGCGATCTCCTGGCCAATCCAAGGCAGGTCTTCATTGACGCTGTGATTGCTGCCCAGCACCACCAGGCCGCTGTGGTCGCTGGCCCGCACAGGCAAGTCCTGACCCTGGGCCGGATGGAAGATCTGAAAAGGGATGTCCTGCTGCTGCAGAAAATCCAGCAAGTAGCCGGGGCCTTGGCTGGCTTCGTGCTGAAGGATGGCGACTGGGCGCATGGGCCGGGCCGGCACCGTGGCCGACCTGTTGTTGCGAGGCCTTCAGTCTCCCGGCCCGCAGCTCAAGAAGTCGCCCAGCTTTTGCTTGGCAGTGTCAAGACGCCGTCAAGACGGCGGTCCGCCGGATTCAGCGCCGACGGCGCGCCGCCACGAAGCCGATCACGCCCAGGCCGGCCAGCAGCATGGCCGTGCTGCCGGGCTCGGGCACGGCAGAGATGGCGCCAGCAAAGGCGGCGTCGTTGATCTGCACCGAGCCGCTCCAGCTCTGTGCGATCACCTGGCCGTTGATCACGCCGGAGCCGGCCGTGAACTTGGCCAGCGGGGCGAGGAAGGAGGCGGTGACGCCGCCGCTGAAGCTGACCGTCTGCGCGTCGACCAGGTTGAACAGCACGCGGCCGCTGTCGAAGCCGGTGTAGCCATGGTTGCCGAAGTCGACCTTGCTGCCGTGCACATTGATGATCACGGTCGCATTGCTGCCCAGATTGCTGAGCTCGAGGTTCTTGCCGACATCGGCTGCATTCAGGTCGAACACGGCCAGTCCGGCGCCCTGGCCGTTGAGCACCATATTGCCCCAGACGTTGGCGACGCTGCCGCTGTTGGCAAAGCCGTCGAGCTGCTGCGAGAAGCTGCTCAGCCGCGCCTGCTCACCCGCGAAATCGATGCCCAGGTTCACCGTGCTGCCGGCTGCGGCTTTTTGCGGCAGCGGGTTCTGCCACTGCTGCACGCCGCTGGCGCTGCCGCCGTAGGTGATGCTGTCGGCCGTCAGCCAAGCCTTGTTGGCATTCAGATTGCCGCCCACCCGCACATCGCCGATGAAACTGGCACCGCTCTGGGTGTTCAGATTGCCGCCGACGACGGTATCGCCCCAGAGCTGGCCGCCGCTGAACTGCAGACTGCCACCGACCGCCAGGCCAATGCCTTCGTACAGCGCACCCGAGCCCTTGGTGTTGATCGAGTAGCTGCCCAGCTTGGCATTGCCGCCGACTGCGACGCGGCCCTCGACATCGCTGGAGCTGGCTGTGAAATCGTCGAACACCAGCAGGTTCAAGCCCTTGTCCAGACCCAGCGCGTTCGGCGCTGCCTGGGCCAGCGAGGTCGCCAGCAAGGTGGCGGCGAGGGCGGAGAACGGGGTCGAGCGGCGCATGGGTGAGATCCTGGCTTGAAGAGATGCGCGCATTCTTCTGGCATGCGTGCTCCGCGTAAACCCTGATTCCGGGTGTCTCGGTGCCGGACCGTGCGCTAACTCACGCTTTGCCCGAGAAAGCCCGCCGCGCGCACCCGAACGGCACTTCGAGGGGGCGGGCTTGTCTCAAACGCCGAAGCACCGGCGTGCAAGTTCTCGATGGGGTCGATCAGGGCCGTGGGGGGGGAAGTTGACCGAGCCGTTGGAGACGGTCGGGTCATCAACGACGCGTCGGCCGTTGATCAGGGTCAGCGTGTGGTCGTACCTCATGCGCAGCAGGCTCAACGCATTCGCGGCAGCGTTGAAGTTGCTGCCGAAGTTGGCGCCCGACGCGAAACCGGTGTTTTCGGTCAGCGAGCTGGCCGCATCGAAGACACCCTTGTCCTCTTGGCGCGAGCCGGTCAGCTGCACGCTGGGGGACAGACTGGATCGCGCTGCGGGGCCGCAGCGCCATCGGTAGTGGTCGCTGTAGTGGGCCGTGCATTGGCCAGCACATTGGCCAGCGCCAGCGGCGCGGACCGCCATGGAGGAACGCACGACATGGATGCACTGATGCAGGGGTCAGGTCTTGCCAGCAAGCCTAGTTTGGCTTGTGGCCCCTCGGCTTCGCAAATGAGCTGCGCAGCGTAGACAAGCCGGTGTCGGGGCCCAAGGAGGAAGCGCGCCTATGCCAAAGCGCTGCCGCCGGCCTACAATGGCGCCATGTCTGCCCCGGTCCTTGTTGCTTCTCGCTCCGCTGTCCAGTGCGCCGCTCTCGCGACGGCACTGCAGTCGCGTGCCTGCCGAGCACAAGCGGCCGCTGCGCAGCATGCCCAGCCGGCCGCACCCCTCTAAGCCCGGCGATCCGCTACCCCTCATCTTTTCGCGCACCATCGATCGCCGGGCCATCGCCCCGCGCGTCGGCACGCACCGCTTTTTCCATTGAAGCGGCGTGCTGGCTTTTGATCGGATTGCGTCATGCATACACCCAACACCGCCAAGCCCGAGCGCCTGCTCACGGCCCTGGATCACCGCCGCCTGAGCAAGCTGCTCGAAGCTCAGTCCCATGATGCCCTGCAGGCGCTGCTCGACGGCGCCGATCTGGTGGACTCCCGTCAGGTGCCGCCCAATGTGGTCACGATGTACTCGCAGGTGGAGATCGTCGGCGTCCAGAGCGGGCGGCGTCACCGGCTGACCCTGTGCTACCCGCATGACGCCGAGCCCAGCGTCGGCTTTGTCTCGGTGCTGTCGCCGGTCGGCACCGGCCTGCTGGGCTTGCCTGTGGGTTCGCTGGCGCGCTGGCAGACACCCAATCGTGACGAGGCCGCGGCCGAGATCGACGCCATCCTCTTCCAGCCCGAAGCCAGCGGCGACTACACGCTCTAGACCGATCCGGCGCCGCATCGCCTGTGCCGCCCGCTTGCGCCTTTGGCAAGCGGTTGGCCCCTCGGCATGGCGCCTTCACTCAGGACACCGAGATGCACTGCAAGAGAATTTTGACCCTTTGCGATTTTTCAGCGGGCGGCAACCGTGCGATGGAGCGTGCGGCATTGCTGGCCGCCGAACAGGCGGCCGAGCTGTGGGTGGTTTGCAAGCCGCTGTCGCGCGAGCACGGCCCGCCCGACGCGCTTGATCGTCTGGAGCGCGTTGCCCGCCAGTTGGCGCAACGCCATGGCCTGCGGGTGCGCACCGAGATTGCCGTGCGGCAGCCGGACTTCGTGGCGCTGTCGCGCCGCGCCGATCTGCTCGTGTTGGGCTGCCGGCCCGAACCCTGGCTGATGCGTTGGTTTCGCGGCCATAGTCTTGCGCGCATGGCGGACCGCAGCGCTTGTCCGCTGCTGGTGGTCAAGCGCCAGCCGCAGCGCGCCTACCGGCGCCTTATGGTGGCGCTGGACCTGGCTGAGGCTCAGTCCGAACTGCCCGAAGTCAGCTGCAGCCTGGCACCGCAGGCCCTCATCGAGCTGTTCCATGTGCTCGGCAGCTTCAATGAAGTGGCATTGCGCGGCACCGATTCGCGGCACCCGCTGATTGATGCCTACCGACGCGAGCTTCGCAGCCGTGCCCAGCAGCGCTTGCTGCAGATCAGCGATTCGCTGGATGGCCGTCGTAACCGTGTGCTGGCCACGCTTGGGCGTGGTGATACCGCCAGCCAACTACTGGTTCACCAGCAGCGCAGCGGCGCTGAGCTGATGTTGCTTGGCGGCGCCGGGCCGCGCAGCTGGCTGGGCGGTTTTCCGGGCGTGCGCGGGCGTCTGCTGGCGCACGCCAGCTGCGATCTGCTGCTGATGCCGCCTGGTGGCGGGCAAGAAAAAACCGCAGGCCGCGCTCTAGCGCGGCTGCGGTCTTGGTGCCAGGACTTGGCGAGGTCTTGATCAGGCTTGGCGGCGACGGCGCACCACAAAGCCCATCGCGGCCAGACCCGCCAGCATCAGTGCATAACTCTCGGGCTCGGGCACCGGCGAGGTCGGGATGAAGGGCTCGTGGCCGATCTCGAAGGCCTGCGATACCGACTGGCCGATCACCGTGCCTTCGACATGGCCCTGGCCCAGGAAGTTGGCGTTCGGGGCCAGGATGCTGCCCTCGATGAAGGTGTTGACGGCGATATTGCTGGCGTTCTCGAAGTTGAACAGTACACGGCCGCGCAGATCGTCGAATTGACCAAGGAAGGCGCCGGTGAAGGCCACATCGCCGCCATTGCGAACATTGATCACGACCCAAGAGTCGGCCGCGACATTGCCAAGCGCCAGCGTGCCGATGCTCTGCTTGCCTTCCCAGTTCAGCTTGGCGTTTAGATCGAACACCTCGACCACGCCGGCGCGGCCGCTACCGGTCAGCGTGGTGTCGGACCAGGGGGCGGCGACCGTCCCGGTGGTGGCCTGCTGACCCAGCTGACCGGACAAGGCGCCGAGTTGGCTCTTGGCCTGGGCGAAATCGATCACGCCGGCTTGCTGGCGCAGATCCATGCCCTGGGTCTGACCGCTGAGCGTGCCGCCATAGACGCCGTAGCCCAGGGCCTTCTCATACTCGGTGATCGGGCCGACCGTGGCATTGGTGTCCACCGGGGTCTTGGGGCCGTTGAAGATGCCGCCGTTGGCGTTGAAATGGGCGTTGCCGCCGACCACCAGGCTGGGGCCGTTCGAGCCGTGGGGCGTGCGATAGCCGATCGAACCGTTGCCGGTGAAGTCGCCGCCGACGGCCAGGCGGCCCTCGACATCGTTCTGGGCCTTCACATCACCGAAGAAAAAGCCGCTGTAGCCCTGGGCCACGCCGAAATCGATGACCGGTAGGGCTTGCGCCTGCTGGACCATCAGAGTTGCCATCAGCGAGATAACCAATTGAATACCAATTGTGGGGGCTTTTCTCTGCAAGTTCATTTCTCATCCTCCGCTATGGGTGTTATGTATATTGCCTGCCTTGTGAGTGGGCAGCGGGCGGATTCTTCCTGGGGGCCATCCCGAGGTCTACCCCTTGCTTAAGTGGTATCTATTTGGTTTTGCTCATGTGCGACGATTCAGGTCTCGGTCCGTTTCTCACCCGGGCGGACGTTCCGAGTGTGCGGGTGCGCAGCAATGGAGCCGCTTTGCTTGTTTTTCGGTGCCAATGCGAAGTCCAAGGCGTCGCTGGCAGCACAAGGCCTGGTCGCCCCCTTCCTTCGGCGCAAAGCTTGCTGCGGCTGCCAAAGGCGCAGTGAACTCTATGTTCGGAGAGGGCCGGGTTTTGAGGACTTCTTGCTGCGGCGCTCGTCACGAGACTCGTCTGCAAGGTCGAGTCGCTGATGGAGATGCGGCGCCCGTTGATTGATCAAGTCCGTGTCGATTGCATCGAGGAGAGCGGTGGCGGACTTGCGGTAGTTCAGCGAAGGAAACGCGCCAGCCAGCGAGGTCTTGAGATTGCTCAGCACGGTGTTGATCCATTTGGATTCGGGCAGGTCGCAAGGCTTGAGCGTGCCGACGACCCGGGGCACATGGACACACCCGGCATCGGCCACGGCAGCGAAGCAGCCCAGACCATCGCTGAGCACCAGCGTCTGCGGCGCCGGGTTGGCCTGCGCCCATTGGCCGATAGCGTCGAGCGTGAAGCCGCTGACCAGACTGAGCTTGAGATCGATCGGCTGGCCGCGCTCACCGAGCGAGACGGCAGCCACAAAGGGCACCTTGTTCTCTGAGCCTCGCCCTGCCTTGCCGCCAGCGCGCTCGCCACCGAGATAGACGTCATCGAGTTGCACAGCGCCACTCAGCCGCTGGCTATCGTCGTGCGCGGCCATGGCACGGTTGATCTTGTGGTGCAGCAGCCAGGCGGTGGGGTAGCTCACGCCGAGCTGGCGTTTGAGCGCTGGCGCCGACAGCCCGGTCTCGGCCTGGCTGATGAGGTAGGTGGCGAGAAGCCAGGCTAGCCATGGATAGGTTACGACGCAGTGCGGCCCCCTGATCAGGCTCTGTCCCTTCGGCAGCGAAAGGAGTACGGTCGACTGACGCGATGCCGACGTCTTGGTGGCAAGAGTTGCGCTGCGCTGATGAGATTTGTTTTACAATCCGCAGCTTGTTGCCAAGCTGCGGAGCGTCTGATGTCTCCGCAAAGAGGGGGTATGGGTTGAAAAAGGTCTTTTTTCCCAAGAGCGCAGCTCGTGCGGTCGCGGCATTCGTCGAACGCGAGGACACCCGGAAGCTGGTGACGGGCTCTGCGATTGATACGGCTTTGAAGGCCGCATCGCAGCAGGTTCGAAATCTGGCCGAGGAGCGCAGGCGCGTTCGCCAGATCGATCAGGAAGTGATGGCACAGCGCGTGTCTGTGTAAAAGAATTTGAAGAAAAAGGGCGACTTGGTCGCCCTTTTTTTTGTTGTGCGCACGAGGGAGAGGGGCATGGATATCAAAGAATTCCAGCCACTGAGTTCGCTGCTAAAGGACATTGTGGAGAACGAGTCCGCGCTGTCGAGCGATCAGTGCAAGTGCTTGAGCAAGTATCTCAAGGAGCTCGAGGCGAGCTCGGTGGTCATTGAGCCCGACTACACGGATGCCGGCTACCTGCTGGACTATTCGAACTACTACTCACGCTGCCACGACGAGTTCGTCAAGGTCACTCACCGGGTGCATTTCTTTTCATGCGCGGTGCCGGATCTCAATCGCATGTGCGATGAGGCCTTGGCCGATCCGGCGCGTGAGGACGATCACCTGATCAACGCGCATTACCTCGGTTTTATCGTGATCAAGCCGTTGCCGATGACGATCATCGGCAGGACCTGCCTCAAGACCTATCCTCGGTATGACGTGAATTCACGGCGCACGCGGAGTTTTCCGATCCTTCGTGAATACCATGTGTCATTGCACGGGATCAGCCTGTCGATTCGATCCATTGCCTTTCAAGAGCAGGATGCTGAAATCGCCGCGTGCTCGACCGCGTCGATCTGGTACGCCCTACATGGGCTGCCGAAAAAGATCACGACGCCGGAGATTCCAGCCCCTTTTGAGATCACCAGCGGCGCGTCGGCCACCTACATGAAGCGCAGTCTGGGCGAGGTGTCCAGGAAATTCCCGACGAGCGGCCTGGGGCTCGAGCAAATCGAAGCCTACTTTCGGACGCACGGCCTCGATTGCATCGTGTGTGGTGTCGCGCTCGACAAAAACTCAGCGCAACTCTGCGAGTACGTTGCGGCCTATGTGAGCGCCGGCTGGCCGATTATCCTCGTGGGCAATCTGTACACGGGGCGAAGGCGGTCTACCGATTTTGTCAAGCGAGGCCTGCATGCGGTCACAGCGCTCGGCTATGCCGAGGATCCGCAATTCGGTGCAGGCAACAGCGCCAACCGGATTCGCCGGATATTTGCACACGATGACAACCTGGGGCCGTTCACGAGCTTCCATATCGAGCAGTGCAGGGCAGGGGACTTTGTCCGAGTCATCAAGGGCGAGAACCTCGGCACACCTTCTGTGCAATCCAATGTGCAAGCCGCGATCGAAGGCGTGATGGGAACGCCATTCAGTTCGGTCGAGAAGGCGTTGACCGGGTTTCTGTCTAACAACTCCGGTTTGGCAGGCGAAGGGACGACGGCCCGAAAGTTTGCCCCTGAGTACCTGATCATTCCGATCAACCACAAGATTCGCTTCCCGTACGAGAGCGTGTCATTGTTTGCCAATCAGGTCGCGAAGACCTATGAGACCCGAGGGGGCGTTTGGTATGCGCCTGGCACGACGCCGCCGCTGATCTCCTGGTCGATCCGGCTGCTGGAGGTGTCGCAATACAGAAGTCAGTTGCGTGGATGCACGACGATCAGTCGTGACGAAGTCGTGGATGCACTCTATGAGTCGATGCCCAAGTACACATGGCAGCTGCGCTTCACCACGTCGATCGAGGCGGCGGAGGTAACGCTGATGGACTTCCTGTTTGATGCAACGGCTCTGCGACAAAGCGGCGGGCTCTACGGGATGCTCTCTCATCAGGTCGGCGGCAAGGATCACGTCTTCTTCTCAATCGTGAGCGCGCTTCTGATGGCCTACAAGGAGGATCAGATTCAGGAAGTTGAGTTGGAGATTCAACCCATCATTCGCACTGCCAGAGATATCCTTGAAGCCGAGATTCGGTACGCGCGGCAGTTCGACGGCGACCCGGCTGACTGAGGGGGCCACCCTCCTAAGAATGCACCAGCGGCGTTCCCCGTGCGGGATCGCATTGACGAGAGTGGGGCCGAGTCGAGTGAGCAGCGATACGTCCGTCGAGCTGAGGGGTCTCCTCAGGACGAAAATGGGCTATTCGGTCTTTCCCGGGGCACCACCATCCCTCGCCGGGCTTGTCGAGCGGGGCGTTGGGCTCGGCGTGAACGTGTAGCCGTCCAGATAGCCAGGCTCAATCGCCCAGAGGCTGCGCGCCGACCGGCGGCCAGACTCTACGTCTGGCGAATCCATGGCCTGCTGTTCCTTTTCGCATCGCCGGCGCGCCGGTTTCCCGCGTGATCTTCAACTGTGTGACCAACTCCTGTGACCACACCTGATCCGCCGCCGGCGCGGCATCAGAGCTAGTCTGCGCGGCAACTGAACCGAGCAGTGGCAGTGGAGCCTTATCGAGCAGCGCGCCGATGTGTGGCTCGAAGTCTGCCGGCATCACGCCCGTGCGAAGGGCCCCACCCAGCACTTCAGGCGGGATCATGCGTTTGTAGCTAGAGCTTGCCGTCTGCGCAGCCAGCTCTAGCGCAGGTCGCCGGACTGGTCTGCCGGCGTCGCTCCTGGCAAGCACAGGCAGTCGCATTTCCCAGCGCGGTGGCCATCTCCAAGGTCAGAGTCCATTTGGGTGCGTGGGTGAGCAGGGTCGAAGTCGGCCCCGCCCGCAGGCAGTTAAGGGCCGACAGCAGGTTGAGTCAATCAGTCTTGATGACCTTGCTGAAGGACTCCCGCTTCCACCTGTGGGGCGCTACCCAGAGATCCGAGAGCGCGCCGCAGGCCGCTTGCACTGGGCGAGTCAAGGTACAGGCATTTTTTGCCGTGGCGCTTGCAGTGGTCCTTGACCCGCCAGTAGGCGTCGTGGCTGATGCAGCCGGTCTGGCAGATCACCAGATCGGCGGCCGCCAAACTGGCGTCCAACTTTGTCACTGCGTCTTCCTCGCCGCCGTCATGGTGCAGAAAGCGCCCGCCGGTGCGCTCGATCAGCTGGCGGTAGATCGGCACCACGGCCTGACGACCGCCGACACACAGCACCGCGCGCTCGCTCAGCTCGGGCAGGGCCAGGTTAGGCTCGGGGGCCGCTTGCGGGGCACGTGCCAGATCCAGCATCTGCCGGGCTTCCTCGACCCGGCGGCGCTCGCGCTCGACTTGCTGCTGGGCTGTCAGCAGCGCGCGCTCCAGCTCGTGGATGCGGCCCTGCTGCAGACGGATTTGGTCCGCCTGTTCCTGGCGGTTGCGCAGGCCCGGCACGGCGGCCTCCAGGCGCTGCAGGTCTTCACGCAGACCGGCCATCGCCGTGTCGCGGCCCAGCAGCTCGCCGCGCAGGCGCAGCTGCTCCGACTGCAGGCGCTCGATCTGGGAGGCGCGCTCGGCCAGTGCGCGGCTGCTGCGCGACTGGGCCTGGGCGAGCTCGCGACCCACGATCTGGTTCTCGTCGAGCAGGGCCTCCAGGCGCTGCAGATCGGCACGGTTGGCAGCGCCCACCTGATGCTGCAGCATATGGATGTCGCGCAGCACCTGCTCCTGCAGGCCGGCGTCGCAGCGCGCATGGGTCAGCGTCGCCCACAGACTGCCGGCGACATCGTTGCTGAGCTGGGCGGCGGCCCACCAGCGCGACAAGGCCTCGGTGCTCTTGAGCTGGGCGGACTGGCGCAGTGCAATCGCGTAGCGCTGGTCCAGCTCGCGCTGCAGGGTCTCGGCCACGGCCGAGCGAGAGCCGCACTCATTGATGGCACCGCAATGCAGGTCGTAGTCGCTGGCGATGGTGCTGCCACCCAAAATTCTATCGATGCGCCGGCGCAGGACCGGCATCGGCAGGCAAACCCCGATCACTGGGCACAAGGCCTGCGACGGTAGCTCCCACAGGCGTCTGCGTCGCGAGCCGCGTGCCAGGGGCTGGGCGCTGTCAGTAATGGGCGCGGGTGTGGGCAGGGCGCCTGCAACCGTGGGCTCGTCGCTCAGCAGGCGGGAGAAGACATTGGGCTTGTCGCACATCGACGGGGTCCTCGTGGCCTGCGGGCGCAGCCGCAGCCCTGTTGCTTACTTGGTCAGGATCAGCTTGCCCAGCGAGGTCAAGCGCAGGCGATAGAGCTGGCCGCCATGCTCGATCTCGACCTCGCGCTCATTGCCCAGCAAGGCCTGGCTGCTCAGCCGTCGCCGGTCCGGCACGCCGGCCGCAGCCATGGAGGGCAGAACCGGCAGGCCGGGCTCGTGCGCCACAGCGGGGCGCGGCAGGGTTTGGATGGATGGGTTCATGCATCGCATCTTAAATGCGAACCATTCGCAATAGCAATAGGAATGATGGTGTCGTACTGCAAATAGTCAAATTGCGCCTGAGAACGCTTCGTATGCAGAGCGTGAACTCACGGGTTTGCGCTGCGGCCTTGGTCGCCAGCAAGCACAATGCTCGCCAGATTCAATAAGAGGAGAAATGCCATGAAAGGCGATGCCAAGGTTCTGGACTACCTGAATGCCCAGCTGAAGAATGAGCTGACCGCGATCAACCAGTATTTTTTGCATGCCCGCATGCTCAAGAGCTGGGGCTACGAGCGCCTGGCCAAGCATGAGTACGAGGAGTCGATCGAAGAGATGAAGCATGCCGATCGCCTGATCGATCGCATTCTGACGATCGAGGGACTGCCCAATCTGCAGGACCTGGGCAAGCTCTTCATCGGTGAGACCGCCGTCGAGACCCTGCACTGCGATCTGAAGATCGAGGTCGGCTCGCACGGCCTGCTCAAGGAAGCCATCGCCTATTGCGAGTCGGTGCGCGACTATGTGTCGCGTGAGCTGCTGGAGGACATCCTCAGCGACACCGAGGAACATATCGACCATCTGGAAACCCAGATCGAGCTGGTCGCCCAGGTCGGCGAGCAGAACTGGCTGCAGACCCAGATGACGTCCTGAGCGTTTGTGATCAATCCCGGCCATCGGCTGGGGTTATTGATGCGAACATGATTGAGAAGGGTTCGCATTTGCGCTAGAGTTCGGGGCAAGCCGGCGTGGTGCCGGTCCTGACCAGGCTTTAGCGCCCCATGATCGTCTGCCTCTGCCACCGAGTTTCCGACCGCGATATCCGCCGCAGCGTAGACGCAGGCATCCGCAACTTCGATGTCTTGCAAGACGAGACCCGTGTGGCCTCGGCCTGCGGCTGCTGTCATGACTGCGCCCGCGAGGTGTTCGACGCGGCTCTGGCCAAGAGCGGCTGCCCGGGGCTGTGTCATATCGAGCAAGCCCAGACCCAGCCGGTGATGCTGGTTCGCGGCTGAGACTGGCGCCCAGCAAAGCGCGAGCTACCAGCCGCCGCCCTCGCAGCGGTGGGGCGCAAAACGCAGCAGCAAAAAATCCACCAGCGCCCGCGTCTTGGCCGACAGATGGCTGCGGGTCGGGAATACCGCATAGATATCGGCCGAGGGCAGCGACCAGTCGGCCAGCACCGGCAGCAGCGCGCCTTGGCGCAACAGCTCGGCCACATCCCACTGCGAGCGCAGCAAGATGCCATGGCCGTCCAGGGCCCAGGCCAGCGTTGATTCGCCGTCATTGCTGCTCAGCGGGCCACGCACCTTGATCGTCTCTTGGCGCGCGCCCTGGCTCATATGCCAGGTGCCGAAGGTCTCGTCGCTCTCGCGCAGAAAAATGCAGGCATGCCGGGACAGTTCTCGCGGCGTGGCGGGCGTGCCGGCACGCTGCAAATAGGCGGGGGCTGCGCACAGCAGACGGCGGTTGCGCGCCAGCAGCCGGGCCGTCAGCCGCGCATCGGGCAGCTCACCGAAGCGTATCTGCATATCGAACCCCTGCTCGACCAGATTGACCGGCCGATCGCTGAGGTGCAACTGCGCCTCGACCTCGGGAAACTCGCGAGCAAAGACCGACAGTGCCGGCGCGATATGGCGGCGGCCGAAGCCCAGCGTCGCGCTGATGCGCAGCAGGCCCATGGGGGCGGCGCGGCTGCCGGCGACCGTGCGCTCCAGCGCATCGAGCTCGGCGAGCACCCGGGCGCCGTCAACCAGATAGGTCTCGCCCTCGGGCGTCAAGCTGATGCGTCGCGTGGTCCGGTGCAGCAGGCGTACGCCCAGGCGCCGCTCGAGCGCGGCCAGGCGCTTGCTGACGGCCGGCGGCGTGATGCCCAAGTGCTGGGCTGCCGCCGCCAAGCTGCCGTGCCGCATCAGCAGCGAGAAGAAGGCGAGGTCGGAGAAACCATCCATTGGTGAATTTGACGACCTGAAGAATTGTCGAAACAGACATTATGTGACTTCGCTTCATGGATAGCATCAGGGCACAAGATCACATCTGGAGACCGCCGATGAACAAGCGCCATTTCAATCACACTGTGCTTGCCTTGCTAGGCCTGCTGACTCTAGGCGGCGCACAGGCGCAGAGCTATCCGGAGCGGGCGATCAAGCTGGTCGTGCCCTATGCGCCGGGCGGCAGTGCCGATATCGCCGCGCGTTTGATCGCCGATGAATGGGGCAAGCAGCTGGGCGGCAGCGTTTTCATCGAAAACAAGGGCGGTGCCGGCGGCAACCTGGGTGTCGACCAGGTCGCCAAGTCGGCGGCCGACGGCTACACGGTAGGCCTGCAGACCGTTTCGCTGGCGATCAACCCGGGGCTGACGGCCAGGATGCCTTACGACACCTTGAAGGACCTGGCCCCGATCGGCATGGTGGCGAGCTCCCAGCATGTGCTGGTGGTCAACCCCAAGCTGCCGGCCAAGGACATCAAGGAATTGCTGGCCGTGCTCAAAGCCCAGCCCGGCAAGCTGACCTACGGCTCGGCCGGCGCGGGCAGCACATTTCATATGTCGGCCGAGCTCTTCAAGGCGGTATCGGGCCTGCCCATCGTCCACATCCCCTACCGGGGCGGTGGTCCGGCATTGACCGACACGATGGCTGGCAGCGTCGACATGAGCTTTCCGGTGCTCTCGGCCGCACAGCAGCATGTGCAGGCCGGCAAGCTGCGCGCGCTGGGCGTAACCGGCGCCAAGCGCTCGGCCCTGATGCCCACCGTGCCGACCATCGCCGAGGCCGGGCTGCCGAACTACGCCTTTGAGACCTGGTTCATGGTGTTCGCGCCTGCGGGCACGCCCAAGCCGGTGCTCGACAAGCTCAACAGCACGCTGAACCAGGCGCTCAACAGCCCGGCGGTCCGCGAGCGCATGATCCGCGAAGGATTCGACCCACTGCCCGGCACGCAGGCCCAGGCGCGCTCGCGGCTGGAGAAGGAAATGCCGCAGTGGGCCAAGCTGATCAAGGAGCGCGGCATCACCGCGGATTGAGGTACCTATGTCCAATCCCCTGTTCCCGGGTTTCGAGTCCCGCCTGATCACCGTCGAGGACGGCGTGCAGATCCATGCCCGCTTGGGCGGCGAAGGTCCTGCGCTGCTGCTGCTGCACGGTCACCCGCAGACCCATGCGATCTGGCACAAGGCAGCGCCGGTCCTGGCCCAGCATTTCACGCTGGTGCTGGCCGATCTGCGGGGCTACGGCGATTCGTCAAAGCCCAGCGGTGCGGCCGACCACGCCAACTACAGCAAGCGGGTGATGGCCCGGGATATGCTGACCCTGATGCGCGCGCTGGGCCATGAGCGCTTCGCGGTGCTGGCCCACGACCGCGGCGCGCGCGTCGCGCACCGACTCGCGGCCGACCATGGCGAGCAGGTACAGCGCCTGGTGCTGCTGGACATCGCACCGACCCTGGCGATGTACGAACAGACCAATGAGGCTTTCGCCCGCGCCTACTGGCACTGGTTCTTTCTGATCCAGCCCGCACCGCTGCCCGAGCGCTTGATCACGGCCGATCCGGCCGCCTATTTGCGCGATGTGATGGGCAGTCGCAGCGCCGGCATGACGCCATTCGATCCGCGGGCGCTGGCCGAGTACACGCGCTGCCTGGGCCTGCCGGGCACGGCGCACGGCCTGTGCGAGGACTACCGCGCCGCCGCCGGCATTGATCTCGCGCATGACCGCACCGACCGTGATGCAGGCCGCCGGCTGAACATGCCGCTGCTGGCGCTTTGGGGTGCGCAGGGCGTGGTGCAGCGCTGCTTCCAGCCCTTGCAGGAGTGGCGCCGTGTCGCCGAGCACGTCGACGGCGAGGCCTTGCCCTGTGGCCACTACATCCCCGAGGAAGCACCCCACGCCCTGCTGGCGCGGGCGCTGCCCTTTTTGCTGGAGGCCTGAGCCGTGGCGAGCACCCTGTATCGCAAGCTGGTTGATTCGCACACCGTTGCCGTGCTGGACGCGCAGAACGTGCTGCTGTTCTGCGACTTGCACCTGATGAACGAATACACCAGCCCGCAGGCCTTTGCCGGCCTTCACGCGCAGCACCGCGAGGTGCTGGTGCCGGGGCAGAACGTCGCGGTGGTCAGCCACATCATCCCAACCCAGCCGGACAAGTTGCGCATCATCCGCGACCCGGCCTCGGCCTTGCAGGCCAGCAATCTGAAGCGCAACTGCGATCGCCATGCGATCCCGCTGTTCGACACCAACGATGCGCTGCAAGGCATCGAGCATGTGGTTGCGCCCGAACACGGCATGATCCGCCCCGGCATGGTGGTGATCTGCGGCGACAGTCACACGACCACCTATGGCGCGCTGGGCGCGCTGGGCTTTGGCATCGGCACCTCCGAAGTCGAGCATGTGCTGGCGACCCAGACCCTCGTGTACCGCCTGGCCGAGGACATGCGCATCCGCGTCGATGGTCGACTGCCGGCGGGAACGACCGCCAAGGATCTGATCCTCAAGATCATCGGCCGCATCGGTGCCCAGGGCGCGCGCGGCTATGTGGTGGAGTTCTGCGGCACGGCCATCACGGCACTGTCGGTCGAGGCGCGCTTGACCTTGTGCAATATGGCAGTGGAGGCCGGCGCGCGCGGCGCGCTGATTGCACCGGACGCGGTCGCGATCGACTATGTGCTGGCCCGAGCACCGGATATCTGGGGCGCGCAGTGCGACGCCGCGCTGGCGCATTGGCGTGGCCTGCACAGCGATGCCGATGCCGTGTTTGCCGTTGAACACTGTTTCGATGCCAGCGATGTGGTGCCGCATGTCAGCTGGGGCACCAGCCCCGATCAGGTGGTGGCGATCGATGCTCGTGTGCCGCATCCCGAGGGCGCGCAGCGGCGCAGCACGGAGCAGGCCTTGCGCTACACGCAACTGCAGGCCGGCGCTCCGATCGAGGGCACCGCGATCCAGCATGTCTTCATCGGCTCTTGCACCAATGCCCGCATCGAGGATCTGCGGGCGGTCGCCGCTGTCGTGCGCGGGCGCCGGGTGGCGCCGGGCGTGCGGGCTATGGTGGTGCCGGGCTCCGGCGCGGTGAAGGTCCAGGCCGAAGCCGAGGGCATTGCCGCGCTGCTGCAGACGGCTGGCTTCGAATGGCGCCAGCCGGGCTGCTCGATGTGTCTGGCGATGAACGACGATGTGCTGGCCGAGGGCGTTCGCTGCGCGTCCACCACCAACCGAAACTTCGAGGGCCGCCAGGGGCGCGGCGCCATCACCCATCTGATGAGCCCGGCAATGGCCGCGGCTGCGGCGGTCACCGGTGTCATCACCGATGTGCGCCGACTGGAGAGCCTGCATGCCTGAATCGACAACGATCAGCGGCCGCGCCGCAGCGCTGCGCATCGACAATCTGGACACCGACCAGATCATGCCCAAGCAATTTCTGCGCGGCATCGACAAGGCGGGCCTGGATTGCGGCCTGTTCTACGACCTGCGCTTTGACGCCCAGGGCCGGCCACGCCGAGACTTTGTGCTCAATCGCCCCGAGCATGCCGGCACGGCGATCTTGCTGGGTGGCGCCAACTTCGGCTGCGGCTCCAGCCGCGAGCATGCGGTCTGGGGGCTGCAGCAGTTCGGCATACGCGCGGTGATCGCGAGCAGCTTCGGCGAGATCTTCTATTCGAACGCGATGAACAACCGGCTGGCGCTGGTGGTGCTGGCCGAGACCGAAGTCAGCGCGCTGATGGCCGAGGCCGAAGCCGGCCAGGCGCTGAGCATCGATCTTGGCGCGATGCAGGTGCGCGGCGCGTCGGTCAATGCCGACTTCCAGCTCTCGTCCCGCCACCGTCGCATGTTCGTCGAGGGCCTGGACGTGATCGGGCTTTCGCTGAGCTATCGCGAGCAGATCGAAGCCTTTGCGCGCTCACATTGGGAGCGCCAGCCCTGGCTGCAGGATGTAGCGCGCAGGACACGCGAGCGCCTGGTCTAGCTGCGCGCGCCCTCAGGCCAAAGCCGGTAGAGGTGGCGGCCGCCAGTTGATCTGGCGGCCTGGGCGGGCCGCAAGCCGGCCGGCTCGAACAGTGCCGGCAGCCCGGTCCAAATCGAAGGTCGGCTCGGCTGTCGCCCCAGAGCCGTCGACCGGTTGGGCCTGCAGCACCGGCGCGCCGTGCCGCAAGGCATGCTCAGCCGCCGCCACGACCATCTGGCGGGCCAGGCCCTTGCGGCACTGGTCTGCGGCAACGAACAGGCAACTCATCGCCCAGGCGGGCAGGGCGTCGATCGGCTTGAGGCTGCGCGTGGTCTCGAAATATACGCAGTCGCTGCGCGACGCCGCCGAGCAACGAGCGACCGGCACGGCCGGCCCTGCCGGTCGCCTAGCGGGCCTACTGGGCGGCCCTGCCGGTCGCCCAGCGGATCCACCGGCTGTCCTGACTCCAACAAATAGTGTCCGTCGAGAGCGACGCTCGTAAGTTCTTGATGTGTCTGCATTAACGTTGAACTGGGAAGTCCGTCGGGAATACTGAAGTCAGGCCCCCCTCGAAAAATCTATGCAAACAGAGTTCGCCGAAGCAACATTGCCGGCCGATTCGGCCTGGATCCGTGCTAAGTGGACCTCCTCTCCAGTGCCCCTGAAGCCAGCATGAAGAGCGGCTTCGCAGCGTTATGCACAGTTCGCAGTTATGAACAGTTCTCGGACTTGATCCGGCTGCAAGCCGCGACCTCCCTGGGCGGGCTGCCGGGAGGGGGCCGTTGAACTGGACATAAGTTCGCGGCCGGCGCATGGATGGCGATCTCACAACTGGAGATCGCCATGGACTTGATCCGCTCTATGCACCCGTTGGCCAGGGCTTGGCTGCTCGACGGCCCGCTGTCCTCGTACGTCGAAGCGTTCCAGACCTTGCTGGAGCGAGGTCGGTACGCCGACGGCAGCTCGGCGGTGGCCTTGCGCGCCTGGTCGCACTTTGCCCACTGGATGACGAAGTGCCAGCTGTCGGCCGAGCAGATCGACGAAGCCCTCGTCGGGCAGTTCCTAGACTCGCATCTGCCACGCTGCGACTGCCATCCCGCGGCCCTGCGCACACGCAGCGACTTGAGCGCCAGTCTCGGGCATTTGCTGGCCTTGTTGCGGGAGCAGCATGTCATCGTGGAACTGCCAGGACCCAGCGGCCCCGTCGCGGACGAACTGCATCGCTACAACGTCCACATGCGCGACGCGCGAGGTCTGGCGATTGGCACCCGAGAGGGTCGGCTCGCGCGCATCAGCCAACTGCTGCAATGCAAGGTCGCCGGCAAGGCCATCGCCATCGGCGAGTTGCAGCCGGAAGACGTCCGCAGCTTCATCGCGAGCGAGCTCACGCGGGTCAGCAGCGCGTCGCATGCCAGCGCGGTCACGGCAGCGCTGCGCGCCTACTTCCGATACCGCGGGACCTGCGGTGACTCAGTGAATGCCCTGCTCGGCGCCATATCGTCGCCGGTGCGATGGAGCCAGGCATCGCTGCCGCGCGCCCTCACCACCGAGGAAGTCCAACGGCTCGAAGCGCATTGCGCTCAAGCGAAGCGGGCGCCGCTGCGCCTGCTGGCCATGGTGCGCCTGGCCTTGGATCTCGGACTGCGCGTAGGCGAGATCGCTAAGCTGGAGATCGGCGACTTCGACTGGCGAGCCGGCACGGTGACCCTGAAGCGAACGAAGTCCCAGCGTCAGGATGTCCTGCCGCTGCCAGCCCTCACCGGACAAGCGCTGGCGGAGTACATGAGGCGCGAACGACCAGCCACCACGTTGCCGTCGCTGTTCGTCCGTCGGTTGGCGCCACACGACAGACCCATCGGCGTCGACACAGTGAGCCAAGCAATCGGGCGTGCCCTGCGAGGTGCTGGAATCTCACGCAGTTGCCACTCGTTGCGCCACACGCTGGCCTGTCGTCTGGTTAACAGCGGCAGTTCGATCAAGGAGGTTGCCGATGTCCTTCGGCATCGATCGCTGGACACCTCGCTGATCTATGCCAAGCTCGACTTGCAACTGCTTGCCGAGGTTGCTCTGCCTTGGCCTGGGAGCGCATCATGAGCGCCGCGTCATCGGGGAGCATCGACCTCACCGCCAAGGTCGAGCAGTACCTAGCTGAACGCCGGCGCCTCGGGTTCAAGCCGTGTTCATCCGATCACGCCGTGCGCCACTTCGCCCGCTTCATGGCCTGCGAGGAACAGAGCGGCGCATCGACGGTGGACGTGATGGTTCGGTGGGCGCGCCAGGTGCAGCCCCGATACCTCGTGGACGGACAGGCCAATGTCGATACCGCTGCGCGCCGGCTGGCAACGCTGCGCCCCTTCATGCGCTGGATGCAGCAGTTCGATCCGTCCATCGAAGTGCCGGACGATTCCAGCTTCGGTCCGATCCCGCGCCGCGTGGCACCGCACATCTACAGTGAAGCCGAGATCGCTGCGCTGATCGTCGCGGCCCGCGGGCTCGGACCCTCGGATGGCCTTCGCGCAGCCACCTATGCCACGCTGTTCGGCCTGATCGCGTCGGCCGGACTTCGGGTCTCCGAAGCAATCGACCTGGCCGACACCGATGCGGATCTGGACGGCGGCGTGCTGACCATCCAGCAGACCAAGTTCGGCAAGTCCCGCATGGTGCCGCTGCACCCCAGCGTGATCGGTCCGCTGGCCGCCTACCGGGCCTTGCGCCGCCAGCACGTGCCCGCGAAGCCTCAGATGACCTTCTTCGTCGGCTCGCGAGGGGTGCACCGAGGTGAGCCGCTGGGAGATCGACAGGTGCATCGAGTGTTCTGCGAACTACGCGAGCAATTGGGCTGGATCGATCGCGGCGGCCATGGTCGACCGCGGGTGCATGACCTGCGCCACAGCTTCGCCGTGAGGCGGATGATCTTGTGGCATCAGCAGGGAGCGAACCTCGACCAACGAATGCTGGCCCTGTCCACGTATATGGGCCACATCAACATCTCCAGTACCTACTGGTACCTGAGCGGCGTGCCGGAGTTGATGGCGCTGGCCGGCGCTCGATTCGAACGCTTCGCCGACGTCGCGGAGAGCGACGATGAGTAGCCCCGACCACCGCAAGCCAGCCCCGCCGAGCTTCGCGACGCTGGTCCAGTCCTTCTTCGCCGAACATCTGACTCAGCAGCGCGCGTTGAGCCCGCAGACCGTTGCGGCCTACCGGGACGCGTTCGTGCTGTTCCTGGACTTCGCCCAGGCGCGACTGAACAAGACGCCAACGACGCTATCGCTCGCCGACCTGACGCCCGCGCTGATCCTGGACTTCCTCGATCATCTGGAACGAGATCGGCACAACACCGTCCGCAGCCGCAATGCGCGACTGGCCGCGCTGCGCTCATTCCTGAAGTTCGCGGCACGTCGGGACGTGACGGCGCTGCAGCTCATCGAGCATGCGCTGGGCGTGCCGATGAAGCGCTTCGAACGGCCGATGTTCGAGTTCCTGACACGGGAGGAGATGCTGGCCGTGATCGACGCGCCGGGAGCGGATTGGGTGAGCCAGCGGGACAAGCTGCTGCTGGCCCTGCTGTACAACACCGGCGCCCGCGTGTCGGAGGCGATCGGCGTGAAGGTGGGCGACGTTGTGCTGGCCCCGGCCGCCTGCGTGCATCTGCACGGCAAGGGGCGCAAGCAGCGGTCGGTGCCGCTCTGGCGATCGACGGTCAAGGTGATCCGCGCCTGGTTGAGATTGAACCCGGAACTGACTCCGACGTCGGCCCTGCTGCCCAACCGCGGCGGACAGGCGATGACGCGATCCAACGTGACGCAGCGCCTGGCCTTGGCCGTTAAGGCCGCGGCGCTCACGACGCCGAGCTTGGCCGGGAGAACGATCTCTCCACACTGCCTGAGGCACTCGACGGCCATGCATCTTCTGCAGTCGGGTGTGGACATCAGCGTGATCGCCCTATGGCTTGGGCACGAGAGTCCGGCGACGACGCACCAGTACGTTGAGGCCGACCTCGCCATGAAGGAGAAGGCGCTGGCCAGGCTTCAGGATCCCAACGTGGTCCCACGTCGGTTCCGGGCGGACGACGATCTGTTGAAGTTCCTCAAGACCCTGTGACTATGCGCAGCTCAAAACGCGCGACCGCCGCCCTCCTGCGAGGGCGGCGACGTCGCGCTGCCGGACCAACTGTGCATAACCGCGTGCTGTGCATAACGCTGCTTATGGAAAGCTCTCCATAAGCAGCGATTGCTGTCATCCGAGCCCGGAAGCCGGGTTCACGGTCCGCGACATGAAGCCGTCACCGGCACGCCTGTCGACTCAGCGGCGCCAACGACCCGTGTCGAAGGCGCTGCGGTCTTTCAACCTCGCATGCGATCTATCACCCCGTCAATCCGCTCTGAATGTCTGCTGCTCGCAGTGCCGAACTGGTGCTGTCGACCCTCTGCAGACATCCATCTCGCAGAACTGATTGCCGAAATGCGGCCGTTCAACGTCGAAGCTCAAGATTGGCATTTCCGCCTTTCGCAGAGTGGCTGATGCTTGTCTTCCGAAGAGCCCTGAGGATGACGTTGAAGCATTCATGTTTGTATTCATATAAAATTCTCTGAACTATTCACGAGAAAAGCATGTGAACGCCACCAACCGTCAATCGAACGCCGAACTCTCTCAGGAGATTGAGCGGCAGCTTCGTTACGGGATTCGTACGGCTGCGCAACTCATTTCCGCGCTCGGGATCAGTCAATCAACGCTCTCCCGAACTATTCAGGGTCTATCGCGCAAGGTGACGAACTTCCGTGTGACGGGGGTTCGTACGCCGATGTACGGCCTGCTGCGTCAGCTTCCGATGGGCCTGAGTGCACGCCAGCGAATCTACCGGCATATGCGCGAAGGCAACATTGAGCCGTTTGCCGACGTCGAGTTCCTTGCTGGCGGCGCCACTGTTGAGCGGATCGGCGACGTGACGCGCCTCTATGAAGGCTTGCCGCCATACATGCTCTTCGCAGCACCCTCAGGCTTCCTGGGGCGGCAGCTGGCACATGAGGCCGCGAGAAACCAGCCGTTCCCGACCAGCCTCAAGGACTGGAACGACGACCATCGGGTTGCTTACCTCTTCACGCAGGGCCTGAACCTGCCCGGCAACCTGATCTTCGGCGGTGCCCCCCTTGAAAGGGAGTTGGCCTTCTTGGCCGTCCATCCAACGCCGGCCGAGGACAAGATCGACGACTACGTTGGCATGGCCACCGCTTTGCGGGGTGCTGCCTATGGCTCCAGTGCAGGTGGTGAGCAGCCAAAGTTCCTCTGGCTGACGGAGGACACCGGGCACGTCATCGTCAAGTTCGCCAAGGTCGGCAGCCGCATGGCTGAGCTTTTGCCGCTTGAGCACCTAGCCCTGCGGTCTCTGGCCGAGGTCGGCGTTCCCGCGAGCAGCACTCAGTTGCTTGCAGGAGGCGACTATGTCTTCCTGGAAGTGAAGCGCTTCGACCGCATCGGCTTGAATGGCCGAGTCGGCATGCTTTCAGCCGGCTCCGTCGACGACGAGTTCTTCGGAATGAGGGATTCCTGGTCCGAGTTCGCAGCACGCTGCGAGCAAGAGCGCTACCTCACAGCCGAAGAAGCCAGGAACATTGATGTCATGGCCGCCTTCAGCGAGCTCATCGGCAACAACGACCGGCACTTCGAGAACATCTCGCTTCTCATCCGCGAGGATGGTGAATACCAAGGCGTCGCGCCGGCCTACGACATCCTCCCGATGCGCTACTCCTCGCTAGGCGGCGGGGTGGACCCGGACCTGACTCCCATCGAGCCGAAGGTCGGCGCCATCGGCGCCCAGCCCGAGGTATGGGCACGCGCGGCCGCGGCGGCTGAACGGTTCTGGATGGCTGCAATGCAAGAGGATCTGCCGGTCCCTCTGTCGCACGAGATGCGTCAGCTGGCTCACGAGAATCTGAGGGCCGCCAGGTCGTTTGTGGCGCCACTCCTTCCGCGCTGAAATGCACGGGGAGCTGCCTCCAGCTGCGAACCGCTTGCTTCCCGCTTCTTGCTGCTGCCGTTCGGCTGTGACTGGTTGTGGCCGGGTGCGGGTGCCCGCTCGGCCAACGTCATCGCCCGAGAGCAGTCGCTCAAAGATTGCGTCCTGAACGGCCGCTTCAGGGCGAGCAATTCCGAAAGCTGGCGGGCTCGACCAGGCTGGTTGCGGTCGGTCGGATTTAGTAGTCGTGGGGCTGCAATGTGCCCAAAGCGGAAATCGGCGTGGCTCGATTGGCAAGCCCGAGCTGCCACTGAACAAGTCGAAGCCGATTTCTGGCAGCCCAGCGTTGAAGTTGAGCGGCTGACCGAGGCTCGCCGAGGGCAGTCCGCTCGGAAGACCGGTTAGGCATCGCGCCTCTACGGAGAACCAATCGCGCCCCCAATAAGCGAAGAAACGAAGAGCAAAGCCCAGCTAGAAAAGTAGACGACTATGGATCCGCGCCACACCGTCGAAAATTGCCCAAACCGCGTGCGATTCGCAATTGAGTAGAGCATTGGCCATGACAAGACACAGAACACGAGCAGCGGCAGAGCTTGAGTTACTCCGAGGAATGGAATAAGCCAAACTGGTTGACCGTGCCCGGATCCCGCGAAAGCTGTGGCAAGAGCGCCGACAAAGCATGCGGCAATCACGACGACGCCTCCAATCAGGTAAGTCACAAGTTGACCAAAGGCGTTTTGTGAGACCGGCGGTTTGAGGGGTTGGCCCTCTGGTGTCTTCGGGGCCAGTCGAGCCGGAACGGGTTTCCAACTACTTCCGTCACCGAACCCGGCATTGCAGTTGAAGCAGCCCGAAACATACATGGAATCAAGCTTGGCGAGGCACCCTGGACAGACTGGCATTCCGACGCCTAACGTTCGCGCTCAGCGGGCGGAGAAGCCGTCCGCTGCAGCGAAGGGTTATGCCTCATTCGGCAGACGAATCTCAGCAAGCACCTCACCGGTGCTTGTTCGGATGTATTGAGCATGCAGAGGGCTCTCTGTGCAGGCGACTTGGATGGTTTCGTTAGACGGAAGCGTACTAAGCCGCTCAACCAAGCGTCTCGTTGCCGCTGCGACAGCTGGATGCGGATCCGTTACGCCGGTCTCAAGCATGGACAGGCGGAGAGACATGATGCTCAGCAACTCGGACGATGTCGTGCTCATAGAAAGCTCACTGAGGCATAACGAATGAAAGGGACTTCCCCGTCCCGAACTGGCCGCATTGCGGCAAACGGCAACCAAGTGCCACGATGGGAAGTGCGATCTCTCATCAACATATTCGGAAGGGGAAGTCCATGGCTATTCTGACCGTCGGTATTGATCTCGCCAAGAACGTGTTTGCCCTGCATGGGGTGAACGAGGCCGGCAAGGCCGAGCTCGTGCGGCCGGCCGTGCCGCGCGACAAGCTGCACGAGCTGGTCGCGGCGCTGCCGCCTTGCATCATAGGCATGGAGGCCTGCTCAGGTGCCCACGGCGCGCGTCAAGCTACCTGTCGCCTCATTCATGCAGCCAATGGCTGAGTATTTCGGGAACGCGAGGCCGCAGTGACGACCGATTCGCGCTCCGGGTTGAGCGTGACGGCCGTGACGTGCGACCAG
>NZ_JAPFGP010000028.1 GCF_026241155.1 Paucibacter sp. PLA-PC-4 | reverse complement strand
ACCCTCCCGGTGTCCGCGATCAGTTTGGAATGCCGTCCGCCATCAGCGTGGAACGGTGTCCGCCATCACGGCGGAATGCTGTCCGCCATCAGAGCGGAACGGTGTCCGCGATCGCCTGGAATACGCAGTCTGAAGGAAGCCGGAGTGCAAGAGGTGCGAGGCGACGGACAGAAACCGCATAGACAAGGCTGAGGACGGCGAGGCGAGCTGGCACCTGACGGCAAAGCCCAACGGTACGCGGTCCACAGTAAATGCGGCGCTTGTGCACCGACAGTTCGCGTTCTTACCTGGGGAGATCTGCGCCGCCAGCGGTGCGTCGTGATGAGTGGATGACCCGGACGGTTCACCGGGATACCAAGAACCTGGCGCCACGGCGAGCTGCCCGCTGTGAGCGATGAATCGGCAGCGACCCTCATCCGAAAGTACAGCGCGGCGCGCGGCAACGCGCGTCGTGACGATGCAGAAGTCAGCAGACGCCGTAGTAGGCGGCCAGGTGTCGGGCCGCTGAAGGGCTGAACAACGAGACACAAGGAGCAGACGTGCCACCCTCGACCCTAGCAATGACCTCGCTCCGAGGGAGCTGCGGCGGCGGGCGGGCGCGCACCGAGCCTTGAAACAAGACGAAGCCAAGCAAGACCTGCTCACCGCCGTGCTGGACAGCGACAACCTGTCTCGCGCGTGGAAGCGGGTGAAGGCCAACAAGGGTGCGCCGGGCATTGACGGCGTGACCATCGCGGACTTCCCTGCCTACGCGCGCGAACACTGGCCGCGCGTGCGGGAGCAGATCCATGAGGGGCGATACCGCCCACAGCCGGTGCGCAGGGTGGAAATACCCAAGCCCGACGGTGGCAAGCGGATGCTGGGCATTCCGGTCATTCTGGACCGGGTGCTGCAGCAAGCCATCGCCCAGGTGCTCACGCCGATGTTCGATCCGACGTTCTCGGAGTCGAGCTTTGGATTCCGACCGGGCCGCAACGCACACATGGCGATTCGTCGGGTGCAGGCGTACGTGAAGGACGGCTACCGCATCGCGGTGGATCTGGACCTCGCCAAATTCTTCGACACCGTCAATCACGACCTGTTGATGAGCTTGCTGGGGCGGACCATTGGCGACAAGCGGCTGCTGTCCCTGATCGGACGCTACCTGCGCGCCGGGGTGCTGGTCGGTGAGCACGTCGAGCCCAGCGAGGTTGGCACGCCGCAAGGCGGTCCACTCTCGCCGCTACTGGCCAACATTCTGCTGCACCAGCTCGACCAAGAGCTGCAACGCAGAGGCCACCGCTTTGCCCGTTACGCCGACGACCTGGTCATCCTGGTCCGAAGCGAACGCGCGGGAGAGCGGGTGATGCGCAGCATCACGCGATACCTGGAGACGATCCTCAAGCTGAAGGTCAACCTGGCCAAGAGCCGGGTGGCGCCGATGCGCGACTGCAGCTTCCTGAGCTTCACCATCCGCGGCAACAAGGTGCGCTGGGCCGACAAGGCGCTGGCGAGCTTCAAGCACCGGGTGCGTGAACTGACCGGGCGAAGTTGGGGCGTCTCGATGGACTACCGGCTGCAACAGCTGGGGCGATATGCCCGGGGTTGGATGGGGTACTTCGGCATCAGCCAGTACTACCGCCCAGTGCCGGAGTTGGATGAGTGGCTGCGACGACGCGTCCGCATGTGCTACTGGAAACAGTGGCGCTGGGCCCGCACGAAGATTCGCCACTTGCTGGCCTTGGGCGTGAGCCTGAAGTCGGCCATCCAACACGGTGTCAGCAGCCTCGGCTGTTGGCACATGGCCCGAACCCCGGTGACACAGCAAGCCATGTCCAACGCGTGGCTGGCAGCGCAAGGCCTGGTCAGCCTGAAGGCACTGTGGATCAAAGCGCAGGGCTACTCGACATAGCGGCTTCGTCGAGCGCGCCAACTGGTTGAACCGCCCACTGCGGATCCGCACGGTGGGTGGTGTGGGGGCTGGGGGCTAGAAACCCCTGGCTACCCGATTATAGGGCACCACTGCGCACCTCCAACTTTTTCTTCGCGGCATCGCTGACGAACGGCTCTTCGTCCGAAGCAAGCACCGCGAGAACAGTCGCGTCGCACTTCGCATTGCAAGCCAAGGCATGTCGGACTGAAGAATCAGAATCTCGCATGAGCGCGCGCTGCAACTCGTGGCTTAGCTTGCGCTTTCCAGCGACCGTGAACCTGACCGCGGTTGAGGGGTCGTTGGCGAGTCGATCCAACACCTCCAATGGCACCGTCTTGTTGTGAGCCACCCACTCGCGCAGATCGGGGTATTGCTTGATGACGGCGAGCCAAACATCAACCGGAGCATCGTCTGACCCCGCGCGCTCTTGCTCTGCTGGGATTTGACTGGTGCGTAGACGGACGAATTCCTCGGCAGAACGAATCATTCGACTGACCTATAACGTCGAAGCTGAGCCGCGAGCGGCGGCTTGCCGACGCGAGTCGGCTCGAGCGACAGGTTAGGTGTGTGCCGTGGCATAACCTAGCCCTCCTTGGCACTGAGCGCAAGAATGCGCTCGATCTCAGAAGACGAAATCTCAGAAATTGCCTCGCTGAGCATCGCTGGCGTGTACTCGGTGCTGAAATAGAACGAGTTCATTTGGCCGTTTCCTGGCCCAGCGAACGAGACACATATGCACTCAAAGTCGTGTTCAACAAAGAAGTCATCCAAATAGTCGAAGAGCTCGCGATCACCAACCGAAACGATGGTGTGCTCATCGGTCGCTGTGACTGAGATCTTCGCAGAGCAGTTCATGGCTTTGCAGACACCTAACGTGCGCGCTCAGCGGGCGGCGAAGCCGTCCGCTGCAGCAAAGGGTTATGCCTCAGGATCATATTCACCCTCCTCGATTTTTGGATCTTCGCTTGCGAACAGGCTCAGGCAGCCATTTCCAGTTGCTACCAGCCATTCGCAACGACGCAATTTGTGGCCTTGCCTCAGGTCTTCTTCTGCGCTCCAGCCGCCCGAAGTAACGGCCAGCACGTGGTGGCCTCTCACAAAACCCGGAGCGGCCCAGTACGCGGCCAAGTCAGATTCATCGAGAAGGCGAAAGCCATGAACTCGCTGAAACGTAATCCGGAGACCGAGGAACCGATTTCCGTCCAATGGCGTTCGGGCGACCACGACAGAGAGTCCACTACCGTCGTAGCGCACTGAGGCGATGTCCGACTCATTAGAGACAGACAATGCGGGGCCGATGGCTGTTACTTCAAGAGGCATAACTACTAGTTTAGGCAGCACGCCCTGCCGGATAACTCCGGCGGGTGCCGCATAACTACTGGCACGGCGACACCTGCAAGGCCTTGTGGGGGCGGCGATATTTGGCTATTGACTGTTGTTTCATACAGAAATAAATTAATGCACAAAGCGGCAGCGGGTGCCCGCACTGTGCCAGCCCGGTCTGTGCCGCGCAAGCAGGGGCTAGCGCCGGCCACTTCAGGTGCCCCGGCTGCTGGATCAGGTGCGTGAGCGGGTTCGGTACTTGCACTACAGCCGGCGCACCGAGCAGGCCTGTGTGCATTGGTGAAAATCCTTCACGGATGCTGGATCGTATCTACAACCAAGTGGTGTCCAAGTGGCGCGCAGCACGATTGCGGTCCCGCCGAGGCATCACCTTTCGCTGCAGCGGACCGCTTCGCCGCCCGCTGAGCTTTCACTTTGGGCTGACGCAAAAACCATGAAGCGCACAGCAATCCTGCCCATCCTCTGCTCTTTCCTCGGAGGGTGCGCCCAGATCAGCGATCCGAAGATTCTGGAAGTCCAGAAGGAACAGTTTATTGACACTCGCGATGGACGCGTCTATCGCACAACAAACATTGGCGGGCTTGTATGGATTGCAGAGAACCTCGCATACATGCCACATGTCAGTCCGGGCTCAGAAAAGGGCGGCATCTGGGTTTACGGGTACGAGGGAACTGATCCAGCCGAAGCGAGAGAGACAGCGGAGTACCGAGCGTCCGGCAATCTTTACGACTGGAATACGGCACTAATCTCCTGCCCGCAAGGATGGCATGTACCGACCGATGAGGAATGGAAGTTAGCCGAGATCGCCCTCGGGATGACGCCACACGAAGCAAGCGGCCAGTCTTGGCGCGGCTCCACTCAGGGAACTCGTATGAAGAAGCACGGCGACTCGGGATTCAATGCCCTGCTTGCGGGCTGGAGGTCGGGCCCCGGCAAGTTTGCGTTCCGAGACGAGCATGCGAACTTCTGGACGGCAACCTCTGTGGACCATCGAGCATACGAACGACTGTTCAACATCAGGCGGCCAACCGTAGGTCGAGATCTGGGAGATAAGACTGCCGGATTCAGCGTACGCTGTGTTCAGACCAAGTGAAAGGCGCCGCCCCTAACCCCAAGCCGCCCGTCTCCAAGGCCGCTGCTGCGCTTCTTCTCTTCGCGCTGGCATTCGTGCTTGCAGGGTTCGTGCTTGAGTTGGGTATTGGCTCGAACTTCGTCTTCTTATTCAGCGCAGAGTATCAAGCTGCCGGCAAGTGGGCCTTTGCACTACTCCTGCCGATCATCGGAGTCGGATTTCGCAACAGGCATATGGCCCGTCAGCTGCGGCAGAACTACCCCACGTGGTGGGTTCGTCGGTTATTGGTCTATCCGTTGTCCGTTGCGCTCGTCGCGGGCATGGTCGTACTTGCTCCGCTCGGCTGGATTGCAGCGTTTGCATGGGCCACAGGCTCGCCTACAGGACCTACCACCGGCCGCCTTGTATCGGTCGATGAGTACCGCACTTCATCGAAGGGCTGTGGCCAACGCGGACAGCTTTCCGTGCGCGGCCACACTGCCCAAGTGTGTCTTGAGGGGCTCGCGGTGCTCCCAATGAAAGCCGGCACGCCGATCATGGTAGAGGGCGAACTCTCGTCTATGGGCTTGCTGGTCACAGAGCTTCATCCTCCTTGAGCAACACGACGACGCCTACCGCGCTGCTGCTCAGCTTGCGCCGATCCATGTGGGTAGCAGACCGCGGCGCGCAGTGGTTCAGCACCGACGCGAGTAAACCCAAAATACCCGGCATCCACCAGCGTCTGACCCTAACGCGACCAGACCTGCGGATGACGCAGCTGCCAGGCAAACACCTCCTCCAGCGCACCGGCCAGACCCAGCAGCAGCTCATCCTGGCCGGGCATGGCCATCAGTTGCACGCCGACCGGCAGGCCCGACGCGGTCTGATGAACCGGCAGACTGATGGCCGGCGCGCCGCTGAGATTGGCCCACGGTGTGAAAGCGCTCCAGCGCAGCATGGCCTCGCTCGATGCGCGGCCGTCATCCAGGCGCAGCGCGCCGCTGGGCAGGGCCGGCGCGCTGCTGGTAGGCGTCAGCAGCACATCGACGCCGGACTGCCATTTCAGCCAAGCGCTGGCCGCAGCAGCCAGGCGCATCATCGACTGGGCATAGCGCTTGCCGGTGGTCGCCTCGGCGTTCTCGATGTACCAGCGCGTGTAAGGCATCAGCGCCGCGCGGCGTTCCTCGCTCACCTGGGTCTGCACATGCAGGCTCAGGCTCACGCCGATCACATCGCACAGCGGCTCCACCAAGGCCCAGATGCGCAGCGCCGGCGGCAGCACCATCGTTACGATCTCGTGCCCCAGCGCCTGCAGTGCCTGGGCGGCCTCGGCGCAGGCCTGCAGACACTCGCCATGGACTGTCGTCTCGTCGCTGCCGGGGTCCGTCAGCAAGCCGATGCGCAGGCCGCCTCGCGGCGGCGTGCGGGCGGCCACCCGGTGGGCGTCAGTTGCCCAGGGCGGCTGACGCCACAGCTCGCCGGGGCCGATAGCGCCGACGGCATCGAGGAACAAGGCCGCATCGCCGACCGTGCGGGCCAGCGGCCCTTCGGTGCCGAGCTGGTACCAGCTCGGCAGCACCGATGGGATGCGGCCGCGGCTGGGCTTGATGCCGACAAGGCCGCAGTTCGAGGCCGGCGTGCGGGTCGAGCCCAGGCCGTCGCTGGCATGAGCCAGCGGCGCCAGCCCGGCGGCCACCGCTGCGGCCGCCCCGCCACTCGATCCGCTGGCCGACAGCCCCTGGCCATAGGGACTCAGCGCCGGTGAGGCCAGCTGCGTCTCGGTATAGCAGCAGGGGCCGAACTCGGGGGCATGGGTCTTGCCGATCACGATGATGCCGGCCTGGCGCAGCCGGCCGACAACGCCGCCGTCCTGCTCGGGCACCCAGCCGGCGATCGCCGCGCTACCGAGCGAGGTCGGCAGGCCGGCTGTCGGATGCAGGTCTTTGAGCGGCAGCGGCAGGCCGTGCAGCAGGCCCGAGGGGGCTTGCGAATCGGCCCGCCGCGCCGCGTCCATCGCCTGCTCGGCGAAGACACTCACGAAGGCGCCGAGTGCCGGGCCGTGGCGCTCGATGCGCGCCAGGTAGTGCGCGACCAGCTCGGTGGATGAAATCTCGCGACGCTGCAGCGCCGTGCACTGCGCCTGGGCGCTCAGTTCATGCAGCGCGGCCATCAGGACTCCAGCCGGCGCAGCGGGGTCGTCGCGATCTGCGCCATCAGCGCGTCGATCTCCTCGGCGACCTGGGCGACAAAGGGCGGCAGCACCGCGATGCTCATGTGCTCGGAGCCGACCAGCTCGCGAACGCGGCCGCGCGTGGACAAGTCCGCATGCGCCTGCTGATAAGCCGGCCAGCGCTGATAGACCGCGTCCAGCCCTTCGACGCCGGTCGGCGACGGGGGCTTGGGCGCCCACAACACCACCAGCGGGCGCTCGCCCAGATCCGGCGCGGCCGCGGCCTGGCGCCCCACCTGCTGCAAACCGAGCACCTCATAGAGCATCGCGTCCACCGCCTCGGGCGTGAAAGTGGACTTCACCTGCTGCGCGACCTCGGGCATGTCGGCACACACCGCATCGATCATCGCGAACTCCGGCGGCGGCGCTCCGCCGGCGCGCAGCTTGACGCGTTTGGCACGCTCGGCGGCCATCTGCTCGGTGGGCGCCTCGTTGTAGAGCACGAACTGCTCCGGGTGGCTGGCATCCAGCATCATCAGACCGGCCACCTGCTCGGGGTAGAGGCCGGTGTACACGCGCATCAAGAGGCCGCCCAGCGAGTGGCCGATGAAGACCAGCGGACCGCGCACGCCGGCCACTTGCAGCAGCGAATGCAGGCGGTGCGCATTGCGCTGGGCGTCCAGCGGCTGCGCATCGGGCTGGCTCCAGCCCAGGCCCGGTCGGTCATAGCTGCAGACCGGGTACTTTCGGGCCAAGGTCCGCTGCAGCCGCGCGTAGACCGGCGAGACGGTACCTGCGCCCGATTCGATCACGATGGTGGGCTGCTGCGGGTCGGTCGGCGCGGGGCCGCTCAGATGCAGATGCAAGCGCAGACCGTCGACCTCGTAGAGCCGGCCAGGCGGCTGCGCCGCCGGCGCGACCCAGTGCGGATCGGCCACCCGCGGCCAGTAGTCCAGGCTGCGCACGCGGTAGGGCAGGCTGGAAAAGTCGGTATTCACCGTGCCGGGCGAGCTGACATAGAAGACCGCCTTGGCCAGCGGTGCGAACCGGGCATGGAAGTGCTGGGCCGACTTGACGACGATCAGCTTCTTGTTGCCCAGCGTGATGCCCAGGCCGGTGAAAAGATGGGGGTCGAGCACCTGGCTGCGCTTGCTGATCAGCGCGATGTCGATGCCGCCGGCCAGGCGCACCCAGACGCTGCGGCCCAGGGCCATGCGGTCGCCACCGTCGCTGCTGCCGTTGAGTCCAGGCTGGTAGAAATCCTCGACCACCGCCATCACCGTCGCGCTCAGGTCGAGCGGAGCGCCCGAAGCCGGACCGCCCTTGCCCCCCAGGCGCAGATCGACTCGCGCACCCACGCCGGCATCGCTGCAGATCTGCACTGCGCCCAGATCCCAGAAGCCGCCGATCGCGACATCGCCGATACCCTGCGCCAGCACTTCGCGCAGGATGAAGGTGCTATCGCTCATCGCCCCGCCGCCGGCGTTGTCGGCCACATCGGCCAGCACCACGGGGCCGCCCTGCACCGCCAGCGCCTGCGTCAGCGCGTCGCTGATGGTCAGGTTCGGTGTGCGGGTCTGCTCGCGCAGCGACCAGAACTCGCGGCCCAGCTCCTCGGCCAGGGCGGCCGCCAGCGTCGGATCGTTGTCGGTGGTCACCCAGAGCTTGGCGCCGCCCTCGGCCACATCGGCCCAGGGGAAGCCGTGTCCCAGCGAGACCGAGAGCACACCGGGCTGCTGCTCGACGGCCTGCATGCGCCGGACGAAGCCGGACATGGGCTCGCGCGTCGTGTGCCACAGACCCACCATCTTGCAATCGAACACGGCCGTGCTCGGTTTGACACGGCCCTGCGCCGCCTTGAGCACGATATCGAGAACCTCCCGCAGACGCGGCAGCGCATCGGTGTGCGGGTACTCCTTGTAGGCCACGATGACGTCGGCCGAGCGCTGCATCAGCGCGGTGTAATGGCAGTGAAGGTCCAGCTCCACGCCGATGGGCACGGTCGGCCCGACAATGGCCCGAGCCCGCTCGATCAGATCGCCCTCGCAGTCGTCATAGCCGTCGGCAACCATCGCGCCGTGCAGCACCAGTATCACGCCGTCCAGCGGCTGGGCCGCATGGGCCACCTGCAGATCGGCCAAGATCTCGTCGCGCAGGCGCTCGTAGACCTCGCGTACCGTGCGGCCCAACGGCATCGCGAAGGCGGTTGTGCTCTCGACCAGCTCATGGCCGTCCTCGGCCAGCCAGCGACGCAGCATCAGCGGGTAGAGACCGAAGCCCTGCGGGTCGCGGGTGCTGGCATCGCCGCGATAGATGCCGTACTGCTGGAAGCAGCCCCAGCCGGTCGGCGCGGCGGCAAAGGTATTGGTCTCGGTGGCGAGAAAGGCGGTGAAGAACTTCATCGATGATTTCCTTAGTCCACACGCACGAAGCGCAGGTGGCGCGTGCGCACACTGTCCAGGCGCAGGCCCAAGACCTGGCCGGACTGGCCGTCGCGGCGATCGAGATTGAGGACGACGCTGCGCGTCAGCGCGGCCAGCATCGGGTCGATCGGAATCAGGGTCACGACATCGGGCGAGGCGGGCTGGACGCGGGCCTGCATCTGGCCGTGGCGGCCCTGGATGGTCAGCATCAGCGTCTGGCCTTCAAGCGCTATCACCGCGTCCGCATCGAGGTCCGCGCTGCGATAGCGGCCGATCAGCTGCGGCGCGATCGCAGCCGCCGCCGGGGCCTCATCGGACAGTCGCTGGAAGTGCTGCATCTGACCACCTTCACGCACCGCCAGCGTCTGGGGCGCCTGTGCGGGGTCGACACCGGCGAGCTCAACCTCGAAGGCGCTGGTGGCCATGTCGAGCATGCCCAGCCACACGGCGTCGCCGCGCCGGCGCAGCGGCAGCGCATGAAAACCGTGCAGTGACAGACCCAGAAACTGCGCCACCTCGCCGAACTGCATCAGACGGCCGCTTTGCGGCTCGTAGTAGCGCTTGCCGATCAAGCCGGGGAAGTCGCTGGCGGCGGCGCGCGGCTCCGAGGCCTCGACCGTCTCGGGCAGGTGTTCGGCCAGCAGCAGGTCGATCAGCTTGAGGGCGATTGCGGCGGGCGCTGCAGCGCAGCCATTGGTCATGATCACGATGTCCAGGGCGTGCGCGGGCACGGTAATCATCTGCGAGCCGCCGCCGGTGACGGCACCGTTGTGGTGGATCACCTCGACGCCGCGGTAAGGCTGGCGGCACAGGCCGAAGCCATAGGGCAGCACCTCGCCCGAGCTCAGCGTGTTCAGTGTCAGCATCTGCTGCCAGCTCTGCGCACTGCCGACGATCTTGTGCTCGCTGCGCAGATGGCTCAGCCAGATCAGCATGTCGCCCAGCGATGAGACCAGGGAGCCGCTGCCCTCAAACTCGGTCGGGTAGAGCGCGCGCCGCCACGGCGCCCGAGCGGGCGCCGGGGTGCCCGGCGGCTGGACGTACAGCCCCGCCAGGCCCTCGCGCACATCGAGCACGCTGGGCACCGATTCGCTGTCCAGCATGCCCAGCGGCTCAAAGATGCGACTGCGCAGGAACTCCGCAAAGCTCAGGCCGCTGACCCGCGCAATCGTCAGCGCCAAGAGGTGGTAGCCGCCATTGCTGTAGATCATTCGTGTGCCGGGCTCGAAGTTCAGCTCGGATTGCCTGGCCATCATCGCCAGGCTGCTGCCGGCAGGCTGCACGTTCAGCCCGTTCGCCATCGACCACAGCTCGTCATGGCCGCGCCAGCCGGCGGTGTGCGCCATCAGCTGGCGCAGTGTGGGCCCTTGGGCGCTCAGCCGGGGCAGCTCGGGCAGATAGGTCTGCACAGGCTCGTCGATCTGCAGCTTGCCGTCCTCGGCCAGCAGCAAGATGGCCAGCGCGGTGAAGTGCTTGCTGGTCGAAGCCAGACGCATGCGGGTATGCGGCGTGTTCGCCACGCCTTGCTCGAGGCTGGCCAGCCCCAAGCCGCGGCGGTACAGCGGGCGGCCATGCTGGTTGATGCCGACAATCATGCCGGGCGCGTCGCTGCGGCACAGCGGCTGGAGCAGGGCCTCGATCGCTGCGATCGCGGCGACTGGATCGGTAGTGAGGGTAGACATGGGGGAAAGGCTCAGGCGGCGGGGTTGACGGTCTTGATCAGGCGCACGAATGCGGGCTCGGTCGCGCGCAACAGGGCAGCACCCAGCAGGCAGCCGGTCATCGTGGCGGCGACGATGGCCATCGCCAGGCCATTGGGGATGTGCTTGACGGCATCCGAGACCATGCCGATGGCCAGCGGCCCCAGCACCGCAAACGGCAGTCCGCCTATCGACAGCAGGCCGATCACGCGGGCGCGCAGATGGGCCGGTGCGACCTCCTGGAGCACGTTCGGCAGCACCACCGCGCCGCAGATCAGCGGCACCAGCAGCATGGTCAGCAGCACGAACACATCGTTGGCCGAGCGCACGAACAGCAGCGCGATCGAGATCAGCCCGGCGGCGCAGTAGCCCAGCATCATCACGCGCACCGGTGCGGCCAGGCCGACGCGACGCCGCGCCACCCGCATCGCATTGACGCCCAGCACGCCGCCCAGCAAGGTGCCGACCATCACCGCCACGCCGATGCCCTGCCCCAGCTGCGCCGGCTGCACGCCGAACTGGCGCGCCGCGACGATGGGGATCCAGCTGCCGATCGAGCTCAGGCCCACCGAAGCCAGGCCGGCCGCGGTCACCAAGCAGGCCAGCGTGCGCCAATGGGTGCGCAGATAGTCCCCAAAGCCGATGCCGGCGGCCTCGCCGGCGCCCTCGATGCCGGGCGGCGGCGGCTCGTAACCGACCGCGGCGGCGCCGCGCGCGCTGCGTATCGTCAGCACCAGCAGCATCACCGGCGCACCGACGATTGCCATCGCAAAAAAGGTCAGGCGCCAGGTCTCATAGGCCTGCAGCGCGACGGGCAGCAGGTGGTGCGATTTTTCGATCGCCTGCACGATGCTGCCGCCCAGTATCGCGCCGAGCGCGCCGCCAAAAAGCGCCGCGATGCCGAAGATCGCGTTGGCCAGCACGCGCTGGGCGCGCGGGAACAGATCGGGGATCAGGCTGTTGGTCAGAGGCCCGAGCCCGGCCTCGCCAACGCCCAGGCCGATGGACGCGATGAACAGCATGCCGTAATCCATCGCGGTGCCGCGCAGGCCGGTCGCCGCGCTCCAGACCAGCACGCAGGCGGCCAGCACGATGCGGCGGTCGAAGCGGTCGCCGAGCCAGCCCAGCGGCAAGGTTGCCAGACCGGAGAACAGGACCAGGCCGGCGCCCTTGAGCATGCCGATCTGGGTGTCCGACAGCGACAGGCTCACGCGCATCGGCTCGGTCAAGAGGGTCACCAGCATGCCGTCGATCGAGCCGAGAATCGTCGCGATCAGCAGCACGGCCAGCGTGTACCAGGAGGCCGCGCCGGCGCGCCGCGCCACCGGCGCAGGGACGTGCGAGGAGGAAGCCGCCGCAGCCGCGGCGGTCTGAGTGAAGAGTGCCATGGTCAGAAGGGGACGTTGACGGCCACGCCGATGGTGCGCGGCTCGGTCACGACGGCCTTGGCCGCGGTCAGCGAGGTGAAGGCGAGCGCGGCGATGCCCCGGCTGTTGTTCAGGTTACGCACATAGGCCGAGAGCTTGTAGCGCTCGAAGTCGATGCCCGTCTGCAGGCCGAGCACGGTGTAGGACGGCATCATGTAGGCCGGCAAGACCGGGCTGCCGGGGAAGCCGGCGTTGCGCTTGCCAACATGGCGGGCGTTCACGCCGAAGTAGGCCGCACGGCCGCCCAGCTCGAAGTTGTGCGTGGCCGACAGCGAGGCGGTGATGCGCGCGGTGCTCGGAATGTCGTCGCCGGCATGGCCGCCGAGGCCTGTGGCATCGGTGCGCAGCTTGGCATCGATCAGGGAGAGCGCGCCGCCAAAGCGCCAGGCGGCGCTGGGCAGCCAGCTCAGGCTCAGCTCGGTGCCGCTGATGCGCGCCTTGCCGGCATTGGTGAAGTAGCTGAAGCCGCCGTCGGTGATCGGCTGCAGGATGTCGCTCCATTCGATGTCGTAGATCGCGGCCTCGACCGTCAGCCTGCGGTCAAGCAGCGAGGCCTTGTAGCCGACCTCGTAGCTCCACAGCGAGTCGGACTCGAACATCGGCTTGACCGCCGGCGAGGTCGTGGGCAGCAAAGCATTGGGCCCGCCGGGTCGGTAGCCGCTGGCAATGCGGGCGTACAGCGAGCTGTCCGGGCTGAGCTTGTAGCCGGCGGCGGCCAGCCAGGTGGTGGCGTTCTCTTTGGATTCGCCGCCATTGGACGAGGGACGGCCGGCCAGAAGGCCCGAGACGGTGCTGTTGTACATCTGCTCCATGCGGGCCACCCGCACACCTGCGGTCAGCGCCAGAGCGGGGGTGGCATGCCAGGTCACATCGCCATAGGCGGCGAGGTCGCGGTACTTGGCAGGCTTGTCCGTCGTGTACAGATTGAGGCTGCTGGGGCCGCTCGCGTTCGAGTAGCGATAGCCACCTTCGACCTTGGAGCGCTCGCGATTGATGTAGAGGCCGGCCAGCCATTCGATGTCACGCGAGGCTCGCGAGGTCAGCCGGAATTCCTGGCTGACGCGGTGCTGTTCGCCGTGGCTGTCCGCCCAGACCGCGTTGGCACCCGGGTCCGCCGTTCTCACCAGCGGCAGCAGCGAGGGGCCATCGGCCTTGCCGCGCAGCGTCACATCCTGCACGGAAGTGATGGCGTTCAGCCGCGCCCAGCCCATGTCGTATTCGACGTCCAGCCCGAGCAGGTGGGTGCGGCTGCCGCTGGGCTCGCTGGCGTTGAGCAAGCGCCGGCGTTCGCCGGACGGAAATTGCCCGGTGGCCGGACTGAAATCTTCGTAGTCGTTGCCGCTGCGCTCTTCCTCCTGGGTGGTGGCCGTCAGGCGCATCGAGAGATTGCGACTCGGCGTCAGCAGGGTCGAGATGCGCGCGCCCGTTGCGACGCTGCGGTTCACGTTCTTCTCGGCGGCCAGCCCGATGGCGTCGTCATAGCCGCCGAAGCGCGTGCGGTAGGCCGCGACGCGCACCGCCGCGACGTCCATCTTGATCGGCACATTGACCACGCCGTTGACGGTATGGCCCATGCCGCCGTACCGGGTAGAGGAGGCTGCGAGCCGCACGCTGCCGGAGAACTCGCCGGTGTCCGGCTCGTTGGTCACGTACTTGATCAGGCCGCCCATCGAGCCGGCGCCATACAGCGTGCCCTGCGGGCCGCGCAGGATTTCGATGTGCTTCAGGTCGAGCAGGCCCATGTCCAGCGGCGTCGTGGCGCCCATGCCATAGGGTGCGCTGGAGCCGGTCGCAACGTCGTCGATGTACACGCCCACCGACGAAGCCCCCACCGAAGCGGTGGCCAGCCCGCGGATGCTCAACGCGCCGGAGAAAGCGCCGCCGCGCGACAGCGTGACGCCGGGCTGGTCAGCCACATAGTCGCGCAGCTCGCGCGCGCCGCCGCGCTCCAGCGCCTCGGTCTGCAGCACATCGACCTTCAGCGGCACCTCGCGTACCGGCTCGCGGCGGCGCGAGGCGCTGACCATGACCGTGTCCAGCGTCGACACATCGGCGCGCGGCTTGGGCTCGTCGGGAGGCGCGCTGTAGAGCACGATCGCGCCGCTGGCGTCGCGGCGCACCTTCAGTCGCGTGCCTTCGAGCAGACGCGTCAGCGCCTCCTCGGGCGAGAGCGCGCCCTTCAGACCCTTGGTCGACAAGCCCTTGATGTCGTCGACCTTGTAGAGCAGCTGCACGCCGGCCTGCGCGATATAGGTATCGAGGGCAGCCTTCAGATCACCGGCGGCGACGTCGAACTCGCGACTCTGCCCATGGGCCGAGGCGGCGATGGCCAGAGTACACACCAGGGCCAGACGACGGAGAGTCCGGCCGCGCACGCTTTTCTTCATTGGAATTCCTTGGTTGGAAACGATGAACTGCTAACCAACGAAGACGGGCCGCTTGTCATATTCCGGTAGTAATTTCGTGAGTCCCAGCGTAAACACCTAGGCCGCAGAAGACAGCATGCCGGAAAGCGCGGCCTCGCTCGTCTGTACAGAAGGCAGCTCGAACGGACTTTTTTTTCTTCCTGCGCTCCCGGCGGATCGAGTGTGCAAGTCGTCCACGCCCGTCCTACCCCACTCCACTGCGATCACGCCATGACCTCTACCGCCCCCTCCTCCCCGACCGGCCTGACGGCCGTCGACGCCCTGCTGCAGCCCTTCAATCGCAGCGATGCACCGGGCCTGATCGTGGGCATTGCGCGCGCGGGCAAGACCCTGTATCGGCGCGGCGTCGGCTTGGCCAGCATCGAGCAGGGCGTGGCGATGTCGCCGCACACGCGTGTGCGCATTGCATCCACCAGCAAGCAATTCACCTGCCTGGGCGTGCTGCTGCTGGCCGAGGACGGCCTGCTCGATATCGACGACCTGGTCTACCGGCACCTGCCCGAGCTGCCGGTGCTGCACCCGGCCGGGCCGACGCTGCGCCAGTTGATGCATCACACGGGCGGCTGGCGCACGGACCTCGCCGCTGTCGCCCAGGGTCTGGCCATCTTGCCCAAGGCGGACTGGTCCCGGCCGCTGCACGATCCCAACCGCGAGCTCAATTTCGAGCCGGGCACGCGCATGATCTATTCGAACACCGGCTATCAGTTGCTGGCTCGCGTGATCGAGCGTCTGAGCGGCCAGCGCTTCGAAGACTTCATGCGCGAGCGCATCTTCACGCCGCTGGGCATGCATGACACCGAGTCGCTGACCAGCGACCTCGAGATCCGCACCGGCATGGCCATGCAGTACCAAGCCCAGCCGGCGGCCGCCGGCGGCGGACTGCAGCGCGGGATCTACCCGGGCGAGCTGCGCGGCAGCGGCTCCCTGATCTCGACCGTCGACGACATGTTGAGCTGGCTGGCCCATCTGCGCGGCCCGGTAAAGACGGTCGGCAGTGCGGCCAGCTGGGCCCAGATGATTGAGCTGCCGCAGCTGTCGACCGGCATGCGCCTGCCCTATGCGCTGGGCCTGATGCGCCACGACTATCGCGGCGTCGAGGTGATCCATCATGCGGGCGCGGTGCTCGGCGCCACCTCACAGATGATCACGGTGCCATCGCATGAGCTGGACATCATGATCATGGTCAATGGTGCCCCCATCTCACCGGTGGCGCTGGGGTTTCAGATCATCGACGCGCTGCTCGGTGAGGCCCTGGGCGCTGCGCCCGATCCTGTGCCGGCCGCAGCCCATGCAGCGCTGCTGGGACAGCGTTATCACGCCGCGGCCACCGGTGCGGTGTTCGGCTTCGAGGACGCCGGCGGCAAGCTCGCGCTCAACTGGCTGGGCAGCCGCGCCATGCCACTGCGCCAAGTCGGCAGCGAGGCCTTGCTGCCCTGCGAGGACAGCGCACTGAACCCGCTGGCCTTCGCGCTCGAGGAACTCACCGGCCAGACGGCGCCCGACGCGCTCACGCTCAGCGACGGCGGCCATCTGCTGCGCTGCAAGCGCCTGCCCGATGTGGCGCCCACCAGCGCCGCGCTGGCGCCGGCGCTGGCTGGCCGCTACCGCGTGCCGGACCTGCAGACCGACGCCCATATCGAGATCGAAGGCGAAGGCGAGGCCTTGCAGATCATCGTGCGTCTGCAAGGGGCCTATGGCCGCAGCGCCTACCGCCTGCTGCCGCTGTCGGCTGACGTGTTGCTGGCGATGCCGGCCGATGCGCTGTTCGCCGGTATGGGCGGCGCCGGCATCATCAATATCGACCGCGAAGCCGGCCGCGTCAGCGGCCTGCGCCTGGATGCGCCGCGGCTGCGGCGCCTGCGCTTTATCCGCGAAGAGACCAGCGCATGAGCACACAGAAGATATTCGGCGCCTTTTTGGCCACCGAGACCAATACCTATGCGGCGGCGCCGACCGGCTGGGGCAGCTTCGAGGAATACGGCATTTTTCATGGCGATGCGAGCCGGCGCGACCCGCAAGGCATTGGTGCTCCGATGGCCGATCTGCGCCGGCTGCTGGCCGACCAGGGGTATCAGCTGGTCGAGAGCCTCAGCGCCTTCGCCCAGCCGCTGGGCCGCACGGTGCGAGCGGTCTACGAGGGCCTGCGCGACGAGATCCTCAGCGATCTCAGGGCGGCGCTGCCGGTCGATGGCGTCATTCTGGTCCTGCACGGCGCGATGGTGGCCGACGGCTATGAGGACTGCGAGGGCGATCTGATCGCGCGGGTGCGCGCCCTCGTCGGGCCTGAGGTGCCCATCGGTGTCGAGCTGGATCTGCACTGCCACACCACCGCGCTGATGCAGCGCTCGGCCGACGCCCTCATTGCCTACAAGGAATATCCGCACATCGATGCGCTGCCGCGGCTTGAGGAGCTGCTGCGCATCGTGCTGGACACGGCTGCCGGCAAGGTCAGGCCCACCACCGCGATGTTCGACTGCAAGATGGTGGGCTTGTGGCACACGACACGCGAACCGATGGCCGACTTTGTGAGCCGCATGCAGGCAGTCGAGCGCCGGCCGGGTGTGCTCTCGGTCTCGCTGGGCCATGGCTTCCCCTGGGGCGATGTGCCCGAGTCGGGCGCGCGGCTGTGGGTCATCACCGACAACGATCCAGGCATGGCCGCCAAGCTGGCCGAGCAGCTCGGGCGCGAGTTCTGGGCGCTGCGCGAGCAGACCGTGACGCCGATGCTGGAGGTGGACGCGGCGCTGGACCGTGCAGCACAGGCTGAGGACGGTCCGGTCGTGTTGGCCGACATCGCCGACAACGCCGGTGGCGGCGCGATGAGCGATAGCACGTTCATCCTGCAGGCCCTGCTGGCGCGCGGCACACAGGACGTGGCGATCGGCGCCTTCTGGGATCTGGGTGCGATCCAGCTCTGCCGCGACGCAGGCGTCGGCGCCCGCCTCGCGCTGCGCATCGGCGGCAAATGCGGCCCGGCCTCGGGTGAGCCGGTGGATTTGGAGATTGTCGTCAAGGCCGTGCTGGATCAGCACGTGCAGATCGGCCTGAACTCGAACGACGAGATTGCGCCGCTGGGCCCCAGCGTCTGGGTGCAGGCGCCGAACGGGCTCGATATCGTGCTGGTCAGCGTGCGCAGCCAGACCTTCTCGCCCATGGTCTTCACCGGCCTGGGCATCGACCTCGCGGGCAAACGGCTGATCGTGGTCAAGTCCACCCAGCACTTCCATGCCCAGTTCGCACCGCTGGCCCGGGATATCCTCTATGTGACGACGCCCGGCGCGATCAGCATGGACTTCGCCGCCCTGCCCTACCGGGTGCGCGACCTTGACTACTGGCCCCGCGTGGCCGACCCGCACGATTTCACCGCCGCCGACCCATCATTCGCATGAGCAACAAGCCCGACATCATTTCAGCCGATTGCCTGGTCATCGGCGGCGGCATCGCCGGCGCCTCGGTGGCGCGCTGGCTGGCGCCGCACGCGCGCACCGTCGTGCTGGAGCGCGAGAGCCAGCCCGGCTATCACGCCACCGGCCGCTCGGCCGCGCTCTTTATGGAGAGCTATGGCAACGCCCAGGTGCGCGCGCTGACCCGTGCCAGCCGCAGTTTCTTCGAGCAGCCGCCGCCCGGCTACTCCGAGCATCCGCTGCTGACGCCGCGCGGCGCACTCTTCGTCGCCACCGAGGCGCAGCGCGAGGCCTACGAGCGCCACTGGGAGGTGCTGCGCTCCATCACCCCGAATGCGCACCAGCTCTCGGCGGACGCGGCCTGCGCGATGGTGCCGGTACTCAGGCGAGAGCAGCTGTTCGGTGCGATCCATGAGCCCGAGGCGGTGGACATGGACGTACATGCGCTGCACCAGGGTTTTTTGCGCGAGCTGCGTCGCGCCGGCGGCAACCTGGTCTGCAATGCCGAGGTCTCGGCAATCGAGCGCCAGGGCGCCGACTGGCGCGTGCATGCCGGCACAGCCGTCTACCAGGCCCCGGTGCTGGTAAACGCGGCCGGCGCCTGGGCCGATGTGATCGCCGGCTTAGCCGGCGTGCGGCCCATAGGCCTGGAACCGCGACGCCGCTCTGCCTTTATGTTCGCGCCGCCGGCCGGGATGGACACTCACGCCTGGCCGCTGGTGTTCGGCGCCGACGAAGACTGGTACTTCAAGCCCGACGCCGGAGCGCTGCTCGGCTCGCCAGCCAATGCCGACCCGGTGGCGCCACAAGATGTGCAGCCCGAAGAGTTCGATATTGCGCTGGCCATCCACCGCATCGAGGAGGCCACCACGCTGACCATACGCCGGCCCAGCCACACCTGGGCCGGCCTGCGCTCCTTCGTCGCCGACGGCGGCCTGGTCGGCGGCTTCGATGCTCAGGCGCCGGGCTTCTTCTGGCTCGCCGGACAAGGCGGCTACGGCATCCAGACCTGCGCCGCAATGGGCGAGGCCTGCGCGGCCCTAGCGCAGGGATTGGCGCTGCCGCAGCGGCTGGCAAACTTTGGGCTCACCGAGGCGATGCTGTCGCCGGGGCGATTGCTGCGGTAAGTGCGGCAGAGGCCACACAAATGCGACTGGGGTCCAAAGTTCGCACTGCGAGCTTGCCTCAGCGAGGACCGACAGGCGCCAGGACACGGCTGTGCGCAATTGCTACGTGCTCGGGCCAGAGGCCCGATCCTTCGCTAGGCACAAACAGTTCTCAGGACTGCTTGTGTCCGGGCTCAGTCCCCCGGGCCGCAAGCGCCCCTCCTCCTTTACTTGCGCAATTGCGCACACCCGCATCCCGGCTTCTCCACCATTGGGTTTTTGCAAGCGGAAACCAATGCAGCGCCAAGCAGGAGGACGGGCAGGGCTGATGCGAAGGTAAAGGAGGAGGCAGCGAAGCGGCCGGGGGATTGAGCCCGGACACCGGAAGTCCGGTGGACTTGCGGTGCCTGGCGAAAGCCAGGGCCGCTGGGCCCAGGCAGGCAGCAGCAGGTCGGCCCGTCCTCCTGCGCTCCGCACATCAGTACTTCAACGGCTCTTGCCGGGCTCGTGCGTCAGTTCGGCGAGAGCTTCAAAGCCAACCGTCGCGCTCCGGAAGTCGCGAAGGATGAGGCGCGCCGCGTCGGGTTCGCCCTCCAGGAATAGCGTAGCCGATTCACGCAAAGCGCCCTCGCAAACGCCGGATCGCGCTCAACAACCGTCTGTTTGAAATCACGGGTCAGGGGCATACCTTCTTTCCCTTCCTGTTTGCGGCGAGAGCCGCATATCCCGATCCTTGTAGTCGGCCGAAGGGCGACTATCAACAGCATCTCAGGCTTCCATCGCAATACCGTTCAGTCAAAAAAAGTTGCCAAAAACGACCGGCTCCATAACAGCTCACTACGTGCCAACGTGTGCCTCTGTCGTGGTCCAATTAAATCGGACAGCTCGATAAGGGCTTGTAGCCCCCTGAGACCAAGACGAGCATGACAGAGAAGAAGCAACGCCGCGAACGCCGGAATATGGAACCCGCGTTCAAGCTGCAAGTAGTGAAGATGATCCGAGAGCAGGGCCTGACGGTTTCGCAGGTTTGCAAGGATCTGGATTTGACCGACAGCGCCGTGCGGGGTTGGTTGAAGCAGTTCAGCGAAGAGGCCGCCGGGCGCCCCGGCATAGGCAAGCCGCTGACCCCGGAGCAGCAACGGATTCGGCAACTGGAAGCCGAGAACCAGCAACTCAAATCGGACAACGCACTGTTAAAAAAAGCCTCGGCCTTCTTCGCCCGGGAGATGAAGTGATTCATCATTTGACTGAGACATTGGTCAACGCGAAAAGGCCTCGGTGAGCCAATGCTGCCGCGTGCTGGGCTTGAGCCGTTCAGGCTTCTACGCAGCCCGCCAGCGGCTACGCCAGCCCGAGCAAGTCGATCCTTTGAGCGTGCATGCCAAGGCGGCGTTTGAGGCGAGCGGACGCAGCTACGGCAGCCGTCGATTGAGTGCGGCATTGAGGGCCAAGGGCTTGAACGTAGGCCGCTACCGGGCGCGTCAGCTGATGCGTAGCAATGCGCTGCAAACGCGCTGGCGTCGCAAGTTCGTCCACACCACGGATAGCCGTCATGAGCTGCATGTGGCCGGCAATGTATTGGCGCGTCAGTTCAAGCCCGCGCGGCCCAACCAAGCCTGGGTGAGCGATATGACCTACATCCGCACACGCAGTGGTTGGCTGTACCTGGCGGTCGTGCTGGATCTGTTCTCGCGCAAGATCGTGGGCTGGGCGATGGCGCCCAGCATGCCGGCGGAGCTGGTGTGTGCGGCGCTGAGCATGGCCATCGCCAGTCGAATGCCGGCGCCTGGTCTGCTGGTGCACTCGGACCGCGGCAGTCAATATGCCAGTGAAGCCCACACGGCGCTGCTTAAGCGCCACGGTTTGGTCTGCAGCATGAGTCGCAAGGGAAATTGCTGGGATAACGCCGTGATGGAACGCTTCTTCCTCAACCTCAAGATGGAGCGAGTCTGGCAAGGCGACTACGCCAATCACGCCGAAGCGCAGCCCGACATCGCTGACTACATCACCAATTTCTACAACCCCGTGCGACTGCATTCGACGCTGGGCTATCGATCCCCCAGCCAGTACGAGCAACAGCGCGCTGCCGCCCATTGACTATCGAAATTCCCTTACTGAACCGTCCGAAAGAACTTGACCACGACACTCCTTCTCAAGGATTGAGGCAGCGACCAAGTTTGCGCCGATTGCCCCATAGCCAAACGCAACTAGATCCTTAGCGTACAAAACAAAAATCTTTAAGCTAAGAAAGAGCGAAATCTCCGCCTTTGGAATTATCTGCTCGGACTTCTGAGCATGGTCACTAATTAGTCCCAGGTTTCCATAAAGGATTGCAGCCATCACTATCAGAGCTATTCCAAAGACAAGACACGAAGTTCGCGTTTTCCCGCCTCGCGTTACATAAAGATATGTAACACAAAAAAATGCAACCAGCATGTTCGCCAGCGAAGACCAGAAGAGATTTCCGCCAAGTCCCCGATTAGTGGCGACTGGCATTAGGAAGGGCGCAGCGACTCCATAAACAATCGCAAGAATTGAGAGAAACGTCAAAAAACTGAGACGGGACGGCTTGGGCATACGCGAGATTTCTCCCAATTAGCTATGGATTACTTTTAGCGGAGTGATTAGGCGCCCGCTGGGAAACAAGGGTCCGGCGGGCAGGTTGAATTCGAAGGATTCCGATTCAAAAATTCGCCTTGCGCGTGACGCGACTATCAATCGCTGCGGGAGGTTTCTACAGACCTTCCTTAGACATCAGCCAGTGCCAAAGCCAAGCGCGCGTGGGAAGCTTCCCAAGCAACGTCAATCAATGATCCGCGATCTTTGACCGCTCGGGCCTCTGCTGACATATGTCCTTCAAGCCAATAGCCAGCCCCACCCGGAACAGCATTTAGTTCAACAGCGTGGGCAAGCAGTTCCGGCAAATTTGCTTCGCCTGCTCGAACTGCCGCAATGATCTGCTCAAAGCCGTCGATGGAAACAAAGAATACGTGCGTCAGGGGCAGCAGTGTCTTCGCAACGTCAGTAGGGTAGGCGATGGCTCCAGCGGAACATATCGCGTCAAGAACCTCGCCGCGCCCCACAAATAGGTCTCGACTCGTCACGACCAAAAGATAGTTCGTTTGCGTCTGAGCGACCTGGTCAAAAATCAGGTCCCCTGAGTCCAACATCTCTGCAACTTTTGCGCCCTGCACCACCGCCTTACACAGATCCCTCAATTTATGTCTAACAATCTCGGGCATCGTTGCTGTGATGACCTCATCGGGATATAGGCCCATCTTGGCCTCAATGAGAACATTGCACTGATCGAATGGTATTACGGCCTCCACCGAAGAGCTTTGCGAACCTCGTGAATTTTTTATATCCGCCTCGGTATATAAATATTGATGAGCATCTCTTGCCAGTTCGACAACATATTTTTCAAACACCTTGCTGAATGGCTCGGAGTATTCTTTGCCCGCATCAGAAAGGCGCAAATGAACAGCGTCCTCCAGCGCCCGCGAAAGAACAGTAGGATGCCAAACAAAGTAGACATCGGGAGAATGCCGATACAATGGAAATCGTTTGAAAAATGGGAACTCAAACAGTTCAGATCTGCGCCGATGAGCAAGCCCCTTGCCTAGACCCATATCTTCAGCACCAAGCAATTCTTCCCGGAGCCCTTGGAGATCACGCGAAAACATTCCCAGCATTCGGTCGATGGCCACCGTACCGTATTCCTTCTCCAGTGGCTTAAAAAAAGATCTATTAAAGCCCGGCTTATTCTCTCCAAACCGCGCGCTGTAAATCACGATGGCCAGATCTACGAATTGCTCCGGCGTAAGTTGCCATTGCGCATGAAAGAGCTTTCGCAGTCCATGGTCGGCTGGGAGTCGCGACAGCAATGCTGGGATTCTGACAAATGCTCGCGTAGCTTTTCGCTGAAATAGAACCTGTACAAAAACCCTTGGCCGAATTAGTGGATGGGCAGTTCCTCCCAGCTTCTGCTTCAGTAAATCACCTTCGAAGTTCCACAATTCATCTATCAAAGCCGCCAATCGCTCCTTGGTCATCGGGGCGCCTACGTCGGCAAACACCATTCGGTCGAGTAACGCCCACTTCACGATGAGCATTGGCAACCAAGGGAAACATCGTAGCGACTCGACAACATCGTCGGGAGGGAGGGACGTCATGCGCAACGCTTCCTCCACCAACGAGCGCAAGCTGAATTTACGGAGTTGGTTTCTAAACGCCTTGAAGCGCACATCGAAGGGCAACCGCTCGGCAGCAGTTTTGGTGACGCTGCCAGCGTCGGGGCGTTGGAACCTAAGGGATGTCATGGTCAGGAGCGTACATTGCTCCGAACCTGCATCAGCCGCTCTCGTGACACCGAGCGAAACGGATGCCAAAAACGTTGGGCGCTAAGGTGAGGTCGGCACCAGTGCCAGCGGCGGCCCTGGTGAGAGGCGTCAGGCTTCACCAGAGCCGCAGTAGGTAGGTCTTGAATCTGAAGGGGGTTAGATTCAAGAATCGCCCCCCGACTATGGCAATTTGTTGCGTTCACGGCGATACCGTTTGTTGCCGCGACCAGGTCTTGTACAGGTCTTGTACATCACCTTAAAGCCGTGCCCTGCGGCTTCGTCATCTGACGCTACATCGCTGTCCAGGGCTAGCGCCCCGCCCACTCGCGCCCTGCTTCGACCCCCTGCCGCTCAGCCCCAGAGCGCCGGCTCGGCAGCGCCGAGCAAAGCACCTTCGTAGTGCATGGCCTGGTTGCGGTCGGACCGCATCAACATCGGGCCGTCGAGGTCCACATAGCTGCAGTCCTGCGCGATCAGATGAGCCGGGGCCATGGCCAGCGAGGTGCCGCCCATATTGCCCACCATCAGCCCGAAACCCAGCGCCTTGGCCTCGCGGGCCAGGGCCAGCGCTTCGGTCAGGCCGCCGGATTTGTCGAGCTTGATATTGACATACTGGTAGCGGCCCACCAGCGCCGGCAGCGAGCTGCGGTCCACGCAGGACTCATCGGCGGCCAGCGGGATGGCGGATACCAGCCCGTCGAGCTGCGCATCCGTGCCGCGCTCAACCGGCTGCTCGATCAGCTCGACGCCCTGTGCCTGCAGCTCGGGCAGGATGCGTTCGAGCAGCTCGCGGCTCCAGGCCTGGTTGGCATCGATGACCAGGCGGGCGGACGGATGCTCTTCGCGGGCGAAGCGCACCATATCGACATGGCGGCTTGCATCGGCCTTCAGCTTGAGCAGAGGCAGGGGCCGGGCCGCGCGGATCTTGCGACGCACATCGGCCTCGCTGCCCAGGCCTATCGTGTAGGCCGTCAGCACCGGTGCGACGCGCTCCAGGCCCGCCAGCTGCCAGGCGCGGCGGCCGGCCTGCTTGGCGCGCAGGTCCCAGAGCGCGCAGTCCAGGGCGTTGCGTGCGCCGCCGGCCGGCAGCAGCTGCATCAGCGCCTCGGTCGACAAGTCCTGATGCAACCGGGGCCGCAGCGCCTCGATCTGCGCGGCCATCGAGAGCGTCGTCTCGCCCTTGTAGGGCACGCCGGTGGCCTCGCCGTAGCCGGTGCGGCCCTCGCGATCGGACAGGCGCACGACCAGCACCTGGATCTCGGTCATCACGCCGCGCGAAATCTCGAACGGCTCCTGCAGGGCCCAGCTCTCGCTGGTGAGCGTGCAATCAAGCAACATGGGAATACTCCTTGGTTGGGTGGATGGCTTGGGCCAGGCGCTCGACACCGCCGCGCATCGGATCGACCACGGGCAGGCCCAGCTCGGCCTCGACGCGGTCGCGGTAGGCCAGCCAGTCCGCATCGCTGAGCGCGGACGAGTTGATGCTGATGCCGACGCAGCGCACCGCCGCATTGGTCAGGCGTGCGGCCTGCAGGTAGGCCTCGATGGCCTGAACCAGCGATGGGGTCGGGAAGTCGGGCAGGCTGGCGATGTGCTGCCGGCCGGCGTGGTGACACAGCACCAACGCGTCGGGCTGAGATCCATGCAGCAGGCCCAAGGTGACGCCCGCATAGGCCGGGTGAAACAGCGAGCCCTGGCCCTCGATGACGTCCCAATGCTCGGGCTCGTTGTCCGGCGAGAGCTGCTCGGCCACGCCGGCGACGAAGTCGGACACCACCGCGTCGATGGCCACGCCGCTGCCCGAGATCATCACCCCGGTCTGGCCGGTCGCCCGAAAGCTGGCCGGCACGCCGCGCGCCTGCAGAGCACGAGCCAGCGCCAGCGCGGTGTACTTCTTGCCGAGCGCGCAGTCGGTGCCCACCGTCAGCACCCGCTGTCCGCTGCGCTTGCGGCCGGTGCCAGTCACACGCGGCCAGGCGCCGTGGCGCACGTCCTGCAGTTGCACGCCGGCGGCCTGAGCGGCGGCAGCCAGCTCGGGGATGTCGCTCAGCCGCGTGTGCAGGCCGCTGACGATATCGAGACCCGCGCGCACCGCCTCCAGCAGGCTGGGCAGCCAGTGCGCCGGCAGCTTACCGCCGACCGGCGCGATGCCGATCAGCAGCGAGCCTGCGCCGGCGGCGGCGGCCGCAGCGATGCTCATCGCCGGCTTGCCGGTGCTGACAGTAGCCTCGGGAAAGGCCAGCTCGCCGAGCACATCCTCGGGGCACCAGTCGGCCACCCCGAAGGCGGTCTTGGCATCGACGGCCGAGCTCACGTCGCCGAGGAAGATCAGATAGGGTTTGCGCAGTACAAGCATGTCGGAAAAATCCGTAGGGGAAAGAGGAAGAGAAGACGGGGAATCAGTCGCCGCAGCGTTCAAACAGCAGCTGGCGGGTACGCGGCGTGTCCAGACGGAAGCTGGCCGGACCACTCAGTGGCCCGACAGCGGGCGTGAGGCGCAGCACCGCATTGCCGCCATGGGCCAGCGGCATGTCGAGCGCCTGGCAGCCGAACACCTCGGCCGAGAGGGCCCGCAGCTCGAAGCGGTTGCCGCCATAGGCGCCACGGATCTGCAGCAACAGGCGCTCGCCGTCGACGGCGATGCGGGCCTCGGCGTCGAGCTCGGCCGAGCGGTAGCGCCCCAGCAGCGGCGCGCCGGCCTCGGCCGGCGGTGTCTCGGGCAACAGCTCGCAGCGCTCCCGGCGGCCATCCGCAATCAGATCGAGGTGCGGCGGTGCCACCGCAGCGGCCAGCGGCGCGGTCGACAACAGGTACTGCCCGATGCCGCCTTCCTCGAAAGGCTTGCTCAGCTGCGCGCCCTCGTCGCGCAAGGGCATGGCCGGCCCCTCCAGCAGGCTCAGGCCCAGCGCGGCGCCGGCTCTGGCGAAGCCAAAGACCAGACCCGTGTCGCGGCCCCGGTAGCGCCGGCCCAGCACAGACGCAAAGCGCTCGGCGGACGCCGGCGCCGCTGAGCGGCCGAGCACTTCGTCACCCAGCATCGCATCAACGATGCGCAGCGCCAGCTCGCGCGGGCTGCACGGCGCACCATTGCCGATGATGATGATGTCCAGCGCCTGGCTCGGCACGGTCAGCATCTGGCTGGCACCGCCGATCACGGCACCCGGATGATGGATCACTTCAATGCCGCGGTAGTCGTGCCGCATCAGGCCCAAGCCGTAGGGTGTGTGGTGGCCGTTGGCCAGCCGCGTTGGCGCCAGCATTTGCTGCCAGCTGTTCGTGCTTCCCACGCGCTTGTGCGGCGCGCGCAGATGGGCCAGCCAGCGCAGCATGTCGTCGATGCTGGAGACCATCGCGCCCTCGCCGCGCAACTCCTCGGTCGGGAAGATGCCGCGCCGCCAGCCGCCGCCTTGCGCTCCCGGCCGTGGCAGGTGCAAGGTGGCCGTGCCGGGATGCAGCTCGAAGTCGCTGGGCACCGAGGCCGTGTCATGCATGCCCAGCGGCGTGAAGATGCGCTCTTGCAGGAACTGCTCGAAGGGCTGGCCGCAGACTTCCTCAATCACTCTTGAGAGCAGCTGGTAGCCGCTATTGCAATAGATCACCTGGCTGCCGGGGGCGAAGTTGGCCTCGCGCTGGCGCCGCTGCACAGCCCAGGCCACGCCGGCCGGCTTGATCGCCATGCCCTCGGCGATGAAGCCCAGGTCCAAGTAGCAACGGTAGCCGCTGGTATGGTTCATCAGCTGGTGCAGGCTCGGCTCGATCCCCTGGGCAGAAATCGAGGGTAGCTCGGGCAGATAGGCGCGCACCGGCGCGTCAATGTCAATCCGGCCCTCCTCGGCCAGCAGCAGCGCGGCCAGGCAGGTGAACTGCTTGCTGGTCGAGCCGATGCGCATGCGGGTCCGGGGGGTGTTGGCCACGCCATGCTCGACGCTGGCCAGGCCGATGCCGCGCCGGTACAGGCTGCGGCCATGCTGGGCCACGCCGACGACCAAGCCCGGCGCATCGCTGCGAACCAGGGGGTCGAACAAAGCGTCGAGGGCGACGACGCGGGGATCGGGTTGCGGGGACGGGGGCATATCGGATCGGCTCAAGGGCTGTGCTGCAAAACCAAGACGAGGCAGCGACCGATATCCGCGAAAACCCTGGGTATCTACCAAGGTCGAACGGGCTTTCAAGATTTCTTTGCATCCCGAGTACCGGATTTCTGCGGGTGCTTCGTCATCAGAAGCAGGCGGACACCGCACGACGGATCGTGGCAAGCTCTGCCGACATGAGGAGCCGTGTTGAACACTGATGAGTTGAACGCCTGGTTCGTGGACCAAGTGCTGCCGCTGGAAGCCATGCTGGAGCGCTTTTTGCGGCGCAACTGGCGCGATATGGATGAGATTCCCGACCTGCGTCAGGAGGTCTATGCACGCGTCTACGACGGCTGTGCACGGGGTAGGCCCGACTCGGCCCAGGCTTTTGTGCTGACCACCGCGCGCAATCTGCTGATCGACCGCGCCCGGCGCGCACAGATCGTCTCGATCGAGACCTACGCCGACATGGACGCGCTGGCACCGACGCTGGACGAGCTGAGCCCGGAGCGACACCTGGCCGCGCGCAGCGAGCTCAAGCTGTTGCAGGTCGCGCTGAACCTGCTGCCGGCGCGCTGCCGCGAAGTGATCGAGCTGCGCAAGATCGAGGGTCTGTCACAACGCGAGGTGGCCTCACGCATGGGCATCACCGAAGACACGGTGGAGCGCCAAGTCTCCAAGGGCGTACGCGCCCTGGCGCTGGCGCTGCAGGCAACGGGGCTGGGCAGCGCTGCACGCAGCGTCGCCGCGCCGTTGAGAAAGGGACGGAAAACACAATGAAGAACAAAGAACTCAATGACATCGAGGCCCGCGCGGCCGACTGGATCGCCGAGCGCGACCGCCAGGATGGCCGCCTGCCGCTCGAGCGCCAGGCCGAGCTGGACGCCTGGCTGCGCGCGGCGACCGCCCACCGCGTTGCCTTTTTGCGCCTGGACCAGGCCTGGCAGCGCGCCGACCGCTTGCGCGCGCTCAAGGGCGCAGCCCCGGCCTTCACCCCGGCGCCGGCACCGCGTCCCAGCGGCTGGGCCTGGGTTGCCCGCTCCCCGGTGCGGCATGCTGCCGCCGGCCTGAGCCTGGCGACGCTGGCCCTGGTGCTGGGTCTGAACTTCGCCAAGCCGGCGCAGACGCAGAACTACGCCACCGAGCGCGGCCAGCGCGAGTCGGTCATGCTGACCGACGGCTCAAAGCTGACCCTGAACACCGCCACGCAGCTGCGCACCGAGGTGACACCCCAGGCGCGCCAGGTCTGGCTGGAACACGGCGAGGCTTTTTTCGACATCGCCCATGATGCCAAGCGCCCCTTTGTCGTCCATGCGGGCAAGCAGACGGTGACGGTGCTGGGCACCAAGTTCTCGCTCTACCGCGACGGCGACAAGCTCCGCGTGGCTGTGCTCGAGGGTCGCGTCCAGGTACAGGCCGATCAGAACCGCCCTGCAGTACTGACCCGTGCTGACACCGCGCTGGCCGACGCCGGCAATTTGCTGCTGACCAAGCTGTCACCCCAGCAACTCACGGCCAGCCTCGGTTGGCTCCAGGGCAAGCTGGTCTTCAACGAAGTCAGCCTGGCCGAGGCCGCGCGTCAGTTCAACCGCTACGGCCGCAAGCAACTCGTCATCAAGGACGACGCCGCCTCGCGCATCCTCATTGGCGGGGTGTTCGATGCCGCCAATGTCGAAGCGTTCGCGCGCCTGCTGCACGCCGGCTTCGGTCTGCAGGTGCAGGTCCACAACGAAGAGATCCAGATTTCCAGCCCGGCCTCGTGAGCAGGGCTTCGCCGCGCCAGTCTTGCAATCTGCCCCTGATGCCCGACTCGTAGCGCATGCATAGCAAGACGTTGATCAGATGCGGCGACACAACGGACATGCAGAAGTTGCGTAACGTTTCGGCCCTGCAGGCCAACAGGGAACCCAGTCACGAATTCAAGGGTCCGACGGGGCATTGAGGACTGCTCGACCAAGTGCAGTGCTCTCTGTTGCCCGGAGAATTTTTTGAGAAGTCATCGAGATATTTCCAGTCCACGTCCTGGCCCATTCTCCACATCTCAACGTGCCCTGTCTGATGCCCACCAAAGATGCGTCTAAGCTACGTCCTGAGGACGTAGCTTAGCATTCTTATGAAAACATGGATTCAGCATGTCGTTTAGAGCCCTGCAAAAGGGAAAAGAGCGATTGACAGGCCAATCTCAAGGTGCTACGATTCGTCCTAAGGACGAATCGTAGCACCTGTATACAGTAGCGCGCATGCTTAATGCAGTCCCGCCATGACCCGAGAAAAAAAACCACGCATCACGATTCCCGCCGCCCTGGGGCAAGCCCTCAGCGAACGTGGCAAACCAACGGTTTCGCTCTACGAACTCGCTCTGGCAGCTTGGGATTTGTGCAAGCACACCGAGCTTCACGGCGTGCCTCTGCGGCCACACAAGTCTCAGTTGGATAGAGGGTCATTCCGACGCTTTCAACAACTGATGTCACTCAACGGCGTCCTGCGCCCTATCCCGGGCATCTCCGGGGCATCCGTCTACTTGCTTATCGGCGCAAGCGTGCGTGATGCCAAGGTACTGGCCTGCGCAGCCGATCCCTTCTGCTACATCTCCCACCTGAGCGCGATGGAATTTCATGGGCTGACGGACCGCATGCCTGAGCAGTTGTATGTCTCCGCCCCCGCTCTAGGCCCCTGGAAGCAATTCGCCACAGAGCAAATGCATAAGGACCTTGGGGAGGACTATCCAGATTACATCGCAGCAGGGCTGCCGCCGCTCCAACGCTCCAAGCCTGAGAAGCTGTTGGGCAGGCCCGTCCACCAATTCACAAGCCTTCACCTAGGCGCCTATCGCAGCATCAAGGATCAGCACATCCGAGTGGCTTCGCTCGGGCGCACGTACCTCGACATGCTACGCGACCCTCAGCTATGCGGCGGTATAAGCCATGTCTTGCAGGTCTACAAGGAACATGGGCAGCAGTCACTGCGCCTAATCCTTGACGAGCTCGATCAGCATGGCAAACCCATCGACAAGGTGCGTGCAGGATGGGTTCTTGAATCCGTCTGCAACCTCCGCGATTCCAGGATCGACGCTTGGACGGTCTTCGCCCAACGCGGCGGTTCCCGAAAGTTGGATGCCTCGGTCGAGTACAGCCCCGAGTTCTCAGAGCGTTGGGCTCTGTCCATCAACGTACCCATCTCTCAGAATGAGCAAGCTTGATCTTCAAGCCTGGGTGGACGCAGAGCCGGAATCGAGCCGCCGCGAGTTCCGACAGGCCGTGCACCTGATTCTTCGAGCCATTGCGCGCTCAGAGAAGCTCGCGCCCATCATGGTCATGAAAGGTGGGATCCTTCTGGGAATCCGCTATCAGAGCTCCCGATTTACCAAGGACGTGGACTTCTCAACGCAGCAAAAGCTCCAGGACGTCGACCTGCCGACCTTTGCTAGTCAGATGAAGCAGGCTCTCGAGCTCGTGAGCATCGACAACGACTATGGCCTGGCAATCGCACTGCAGTCGCACGCCCTGAATCCCAAGAGGGAGGACAGCCTCTTCGCGACTCTGCAAATGAAAATTGGCTACGCAAATCGGGCAATAGCCAATGAGGTCAAAAGACTCAATTCAAAACAGTCTGCCAAAGCCGTCCAGATCGACTACAGCTTCAATGAATGGGCGTCAGATGTCGAAGTGGGGGAGGTCGACGGAGGGACGTTGGCAATGTATGCATACCATGACCTCATCGCGGAGAAGCTTCGATCCGTACTACAGCAGCCGATCCGCAACCGTGCCCGATTCCAAGACATCTATGACCTGTGCCTGCTGCTTGACTGCATTCAATTCAACGACGAGGACAGGTCCCTGGTGCTGCGCAAGCTGATGGCAGCCTCCGAGGATCGCAAGGTGCCCATGGACCCAACAGCTATGCGAAGCGAGCAATTGCGCGAGCTATCTAAGCGCGAGTACCCGCAGATCGTGACGCTCATTGCTGCGGTGCCACCAGCATTCGACGTCGCGTACGGTCGTGTGCAAGCATTCTATGAGAGCCTGCCTTGGCGCGTGTAAGCCCTGTCCCCGAGCACTGCATCAGTCAAGGTCCACGACAGGCTACGCAATCGCCTCCACATAGGACAGCGCTGGCACTGACAAATCAGATGACTTGAGGTGAAAGATCAGCGGCCGGCGCCCTAGCCGCCGGTGACCTGCAGGGTGTCAACGGCCGCGAAGCCGGCCGACTGGAGCTGGGTCTGATCCACGCCAAGCCGGCGCAGACGCAGAACTACGCCACCGAGCGCGGCCAGCGCGAGTCGGTCACGCTGACCGACGGTTCAAAGCTGACCCTGAACATCGCCACGCAGCTGCGCACCGAGGTGACGCCCCAGGCGCGCCAGGTCTGGCTGGAACACGGCGAGGCTTTTTTCGACATCGCCCATGATGCCAAGCGCCCCTTTGTCGTCCATGCGGGCAAGCAGACGGTGACGGTGCTGGGCACCAAGTTCTCGCTCTACCGCGACGGCGACAAGCTCCGCGTGGCTGTGCTAGAGGGTCGCGTCCAGGTACAGGCCGATCAGAACCGCCCCGCAGTGCTGACCCGTGCTGACACCGCGCTGGCCGACGCCGGCAATTTGCTGCTGACCAAGCTGTCACCCCAGCAACTCGCGGCCAGCCTCGGTTGGCTCCAGGGCAAGCTGGTCTTCAACGAAGTGAGCCTGGCCGAGGCCGCGCGTCAGTTCAACCGCTACGGCCGCAAGCAACTCGTCATCAAGGACGACGCCGCCTCGCGCATCCTCATTGGCGGGGTGTTCGATGCCGCCAATGTCGAAGCGTTCGCGCGCCTGCTGCACGCCGGCTTCGGTCTGCAGGTGCAGGTCCACAACGAAGAGATCCAGATTTCCAGCCCGGCTTCGTGAGCCAGGCTTTGCCGAGCCAGTCTGGGCAGCAGCTAGATCGGCGCCCAGTCCCTGACGCCATCATCGGACAAGACGCCGCCCATCCGTTCTCGCAACTTCAGGCCAAGCGCTGGGCCAGCGACGCGTAGAGCGGAATTCCAACCAGTATGTTGAAGGGAAACGTCAGCCCGAGCGACATGCCGAAGTACAGCGAAGGATTGGCCTCGGGAATCGCTTCACGCACGACCGCCGGCACAGCGATATAGGACGCGCTCGCGGCCAGCACCATCAGCAAAGTCGCATTGCCCACAGACAGGCCCGCAGCTGCGGCAAGCGCAAAAGCCAGCGCAGCATGTACCAGAGGCCCGCCGATCGCGTAGGCCAGCAGCCAGGGCGACTGTCCTTTCAAGGTCCCGAAGTTGCGCGCCGCCAACAGCCCCATATCGAGCAGGAAGAACGCAAGCATGCCTTTGAACAGGTCGCCGGAGAAGGGCTGCATCGCCTGCTGACCGGCTTCACCGGTGAGCAAGCCCACCACCATCGCCCCGAGCAGCAGCAACTGCGCACCGTCGGTGAGCGACTCATGCAAGATCTTGCTGATGCCATGCGGCGCGGCGCTGTCTGCTGCGCCCGGGCGGCGGCGCGCCATATTCGCCAGCACCACGGCCATCACGATCGCCGGCGACTCCATCAGCGCCATCGCTGCCGCCATGTGTCCGCCATACGGGGTGCCTTGGGTCTCCAGATACTGCACAGCCGTGATGAAGGTGACCGCACTGACCGACCCGTAGGTCGCGGCAATCGCCGCGGCGTCAAAACGAGACAGCCGCCTCACCAGCAACGCGTATCCGATCGCCGGCACCAGCGCAGAGAGCGCGAGCGCGCAGGCCAGGCTCACCAGCACCTCGGCCGTCAGACCCGACTTCGCCAGCGCAAAGCCCCCCTTCAGCCCGAGCGCCATCAGCAGGTACAGCGACAGAAAGCGCGCGATCGGCGGCGGGATCTCAAGATTGGAGCGCAGCGTGCCGGCAACAATGCCGAAGACGAAGAACAAGATGGCGGGGTCGAGAAAGTTCTGCATGGCGGGGCGCTATGCTCGGCCCGACAAGCAATAAGAACAAGTCATATGTTCAGATTCAAACCATCGACAAATCCGATGATCGATTCAACTCAACCTCCGGGTCTGGAGCGCGTTCCTCGCGCCAGCTTGGTGCAGCTGCGCAGCTTTGAGGCCGTCGTGCGGCTGGGCGGCGTCGGCCGCGCTGCCCGCGCGCTGCACCTGGCGCAGCCGACAGTCTCCACACAGATCAAGGAGCTGGCGATCGCGCTTGAGCTCGTGCTCTTGGAGCCGCAGGGCCGCAAGCTCGTGCCGACCGCAATCGGCGAGCGCCTGGCCCTGGCGGTGCGCTCGATGGGTGCGGTCTGGCAAGGATTCGAAGAGGACGTCGCGGCGCTGCAGGGGCTCAGGCGTGGCCGCCTGCGCATCGCCGCCGTGACGACAACCGAGTACTTCCTGCCCGATCTGCTCGGCCCCTTCGCGCGCCAGTATCCGGGCATCGACATCGAACTCGCGGTCGAGAACCGTGATGCCGTGGTTGCACGCCTGGAGCGCGGTGACGACGAATTGGCTGCGATGATGTTGCCGCCGACCCATCTGCCGCTGGCCCGGTGGCCCTTTCTTGACAACCCGCTCGTGATCATCGCGCCTGTGGGGCACGCTCTGACGAAGCGACGCCGACTGAAGCTGTCCGAACTGACCGGCGAGCCGCTGCTGGTGCGCGAAGCCGGATCGGGCACCCGCGCCGCTGCCGAGCAGGCCTTTGCCGCGCAGAGCATCAACTGGCCGCCGCGCATGGCGCTGGGTAGCAACGAAGCGATCAAGCACGCGGTGCGCGCGGGACTCGGGCTTGCGGTGCTCTCACGCCATACGCTGTCGCACAATCCGGCCGACGACGGTCTCGCGGTACTGCCTGTGACCGGTTTTCCGTTGCGCCGCCAGTGGCATCTCGTTTGGCGTCAAGATCGAGCACTGTCGCTGCCAGCGCGGACCCTGCTCGACGATTTGAGGGCCCGTCTGCAAGTCAAAGCCAGGCCGCGAGCCTAAGCTGCGCCGCCCCTCAAGCGATCCTCGAATACACCCGCGTATCGCGCAGCTCCCCACTCGGGCACAAGGTGTCGCGCCGCAGCACGCCCTCGAGCTCGAAGCCGCAGCGCTCGGCCACCGCGCGGCTGCGCAGGTTGCGCTCATCCATGCGGATCTCGACCCGGCGAGCGCGCAGCTCGTCGAAGGCCATGCGGGCCAGCGCCTGCACGGCTTCCGAGACATAGCCCTGCCCCTGGGCGCTCGTGCGAATCCAGTAGCCGATCTCGAAGCGCCGCACCGCCCAGTCGAGGCGGTGCAGTCCGGTGCCGCCCAGCAAGCGGGCGGCCTGTTCGCTGCCCGGTTGGCGCAGGTAGAACTGGTAGGCGAGGTCGCTGCGCAGGATGAATCGGGCCAGTTGGTGGCGCAGCACCGTCTCGCTCTCCTCGATGCTGGGCGCGGTCTGCGCCCATGGCATCCAGGGCTTGAGCTCGTCCAGCGATTCGCAGACTGCCGCATTCAGCGCTTGGCCCAGGCCGGCGCGCGGCGCGGCGATCACCAAGCGCTCGGTCAGCAGGCGCTCGGGCACCTGGATCAGCACGGGGTCCGGTGTTGCCATCACGGTCTCACTTGTTGGGAATCAGATCCGGCGCCCGGCCGGGCATCGCCTCGGCACCCAGCCCGGCCTCGACATCATCGGCGCCATCCGGCTTGGGCAGCTCGCGCACCTCGCGTATGGTCGCGTGGCGCCAGGCCAGCAGCGCCAGCAACAACGCGCCGCAGCCGGCAAATGCCAGCGCTGAGCGCAAGCCGAAGTGCTCACCCAGCCAGCCGCCCAGCAGCGCACCAGGGCCTGCCGGAATGAGGATCAGCCAGCGCATCGTGCTGGTCATGCGACCCAGCATCGGCGCCGGCGTCACCGCCTGGCGCAAGGACAAGAAGTTGATGAAAATCAGCACCGCGCCGATACCGAAGGTGAACAGCATGAAGGCGAAGGCCGCCACGCCCCAGGCATTGGCGGGAGCGACCGACAGCAGCAGCCAGCCCAGGCCGCAGACCGCAAAGCCCAGCACCAGACAGGGCCCGGGACCCAGCCGACGGCTGATGCGGTGGCCCATCACGCTGGTCAGCACGGTGCCGGCACCCAGCGCCACGTAGGACAGGCCCACGGTCTGACCCGACAGCCCCAGGGTGCGGGTGGCGAACAAGATCTGCACGACGATGGCCGCGTTATGGCAAAGCTGCCAGCAGCCCACGGCCGTTGCCAGGCTGACCAGCAGGCGCTTGTTGCGCACGAACTGCACACCGGCCTTCAGGTCGCGCCAGAAATCGGCATTCTTGGCCTTGACCGGCTCTTCGTTGACCTTGATGCCACGCAGTATCAGCGCCGAGATCAGCACCAGCACGGCATCCACGGCCAGCGCCATCGGCGCGCCCAGCACCTTGATCAGCGCACCGGCAAAACCCGGGCCTGCAACCTCGGCGCCGGACGAGGCCAGCGCGTTCTTCGCGTGCGCCTCGACCAGGCGCGAGCGTGGCACCACCTGGGTCAGCACGATTTGCGCGGCGCTGCCGGCCGTCGTGTAGACCGTCCCCAGCACAAAGCCGACCACATAGAGCCAGGTCATCGACAGCCAGCCCATCCAGTGCGCCAGCGGCACGGTGGCCACGACGAAGGCCAGCAGGGTCTCACCCCAGACATAGACCGGCAGCTTGCGCACCCGGTCCAGCCAGACGCCCGAGGGCAGCGAGAACAGCACAAAAGGGGCGATCTCCATCGCCGTCAGCAGACCCATCTGGGTGGGGCTGGCGTTGAGCAGCACGGCCGCGGTCAGCGGCAGGGCCAGCATCGTGATCTGCCCGCCCAGCGAGCTGATCAAGATCGAGGTCCACAGCCGGCGGTAGACCAGGTCGCGCAGCAGATCGCCGGGCGGCAAGGTCAGGGCTTGTCTGAGCTGGTCAAACCAGGACGTGGGCCGGGTTTGCATAGGATTCTCCAATGAGGGCAGCACCTCGCCCTTGTGGGGCCAGGTCTGAGAAAAACGAGTGAATCAGGGAGCGCAGGGGGGGCGCGTCAGACCGACGCGCACGGCAAACCGCCAGCACGGACGCGCACGCCCGCGGCACGGTGTGTGCGGGGTCTGCTGCGGTCGAGGAGCTTGGTCATGGGTCTTGCCGGGTTGAGGCCCTCATCGTACAGGCCGGCTTGACGGCGGACAAGCCGCGCCGGTGCCACGACGAAGCCCAAGCTGGGGACAAATCACGCCAATCGCACATCATGGGCCGGACGACGCTGCGCGCCCCAGTAGCGGCCCTCGCGCCGAAAGCCGACGCTCTCGTAGATGCCGATCGCCACATCGTCCGGATCTGCGCACATCACCAGGCGCTGCAAACCCATGCCGGCCAGGCCGTGGCGGCTCACCCCTTGGATCAGCGCGCTGCACAGGCCGCGGCGACGCCAGGCCGGGTGCGTGCCGACATGCTGGAAGCGGCCCAGCGCGCCATGCCTGAACAGACCGCAGTCGGCCACCAGTTCATCGCCATGCCAGATGCCGAACCAGCCCCCCAGACCGGCCGCCTGCATCGCCGCGTAGCGGGCCATCTGGCGCTCGCGGTGCTGGCGGTAGTTGACCGGCTCAAAGCCGCTGTCGTTGGACTCGCACTGCAGCGTCACCGCCGCCCGCCGCTGGGCCGGGTCCGAAAGGTCGACCAAGGCAAACCGAAATGCGCCACCCAGCGTCTTGGTCGGCTCGCGCAGCTGCGGCTCGCTCAGGCTCAGCTGCGCGGTGCCAAAAACTTCGAAACCGGCCGCCAGCCAGCCCGGCAGCGCGGCCTGCGGCGAGCGGGTGTCGAAACCGATCGCGACATGGCCCGACTCGCGTGTGTGCTGCCCCACCTCTTGGTCAAAACGGTTCAGCCAATGGGCCAGGTCGGCGTCGTGCGGTGCCTCGGGCAGCACGATGCAGTTGCCCCAGTAAAACAGCGGGTTGGTCGGCGTGCGAACCACCAGGCAATCGGCGCGCTCGACCACCAGACCGTCAAATCGCGCGAAGATCAGATCGGTCTGCCAACCGAGGGAGAGGGACTGCAGCATCGTGCTCATCAGCGCACGTTAGCAGCCCTCGTCTCAACGCCCAAGTGTCGGAAATAACGGTGTCAGAAGCCCACCGCCGCGCCGTCCCGGCGCGGATCGCTGGCCGCCACATAGCCGTCCACAGCCGGATCGCCCTGGCGCCAGATAAACTGGCCGGCACCGAAGTCCTGGTAGCTGTCGTTGATATCAGCGATCTGGTGACCCAGTGCGCGCAGGCCGTTGACGGTGTCGGCATTCATCGCCGATTCGACATTCAGCGACAGCCCCTCGTTGTAGCGCCAGCGCGGCGCATCGCAGGCGGCCTGCGGGTTCTGGCCGTAGTCCAGCATGCGTACCAGCGTCTGCATATGGCCCTGCGGCTGCATGTTTCCGCCCATCACGCCGTAGCTCATCACCGGCTGGCCGTCCTTGGTCAGAAAAGCCGGAATGATGGTGTGGAAGGGGCGCTTGCCCGGCGCCACCTGATTGGCATGACCTTCTTCCAGCGTGAAGCCATGGCCGCGGTTTTGCAGCGACACGCCGTAGCCCGGCACGACCAGACCCGAGCCAAAGCCCATGTAGTTGCTCTGGATGAAGCTGACCATCATGCCGCTCTCGTCGGCCGTGGTCAGGTAGATGGTGCCGCCCTTGACAGGATTGCCGGCCTTGAAGTCCTGAGCCCGGCCCATATCGATGAGCTTGGCGCGCTCGGCCAGATAGGCCGGATCCAGCATCTGTGCGGCCGTCAGCTTCATATCGCCGGGTTCAGCCACGTAGTTGTAGACATCGGCAAAGGCCAGCTTCATCGCCTCGATTTGCAGATGCTGCGAGGCCACACTGTCGACCTTGTGTGCGGCCACGTCCAGATGCTTGAGGATGCCCAGCGCGATCAGCGCGGCGATACCTTGGCCGTTCGGCGGGATCTCATGCAAGGTGTGGCCGGCGTAGTCCTGCGCAATCGGCTCGACCCACTCGGGGCTGTAGCCGGCCAGATCGGCCACGCTCATCGCACCGCCGGTCTGCTTGGCGAAGGCCGCGATCGCCTCGGCCACCTCGCCCTGGTAGAAGGCCTGGCCCTTGGACTCGCCGATCAGGCGCAAAGTACGCGCCGCGTCCTTGAACTGGAACAGCTCACCGACCGCCGGCGCCCGACCCTTGGGCAAAAAGGCCTGGGCAAAGCCCGGCTGCGAGGTCAGCTCCTGGACCGCCGCGGCCAGCGTCCACTTCTGCTGCACGATCACCGGCACCGCATAGCCGCGCTCGGCGATCTCGACCGCTGGCGCCATCAGATCGGCAAAAGGCAGCTTGCCGAAGCGCTCGCTCAAAGCCACCCAACCGGCCACCGCGCCGGGCACGGTCACGGCATCCCAGCCGCGCTTGGGCAGGCTCTTGGCATCGGCGCCGTACTTGCGCCGAAAGTACTCAGGCGTCCAGGCCTGCGGCGCGCGGCCCGAGGCATTCAGGCCATGCAGCTTCTTGCCGTCCCAAAGGATGGCGAAGGCGTCCGAGCCCAGGCCGTTGCTGCAGGGCTCGACCAGGGTCATCACCGCCGCAGTGGCAATCGCCGCATCCACCGCATTGCCGCCCTGCCCCAAGATGCGCAGGCCGGCCTGGGCCGCCAGCGGATGCGAGGTCGAGACGATGTTGCGGGCAAACACCGGCATGCGCTGGCTGGCATAGCCGCCGTTCCAATCAAAGCTCTGAGTCATCACATTCACTCCACAGAAATCTTGCGTTCACGAATCAGGCGGCCCCAGCGCTCGCTGTCGGCCTTGACCATCGCGGCGAACTGCGCCGGGCTTGCATTGCTGACCGGCTCGGCTCCCAGCCGTGCCAGGCGCTCACGCACTTCGGGCGACTGCATGGCGATGTTCAGCTCGCTGTTGAGCTTGGCCACCACGGCTGTCGGCAAGCCCTTGGGGCCGTAGACGCCGAACCAGGTGATGGACTCAAAACCCGGCAGGCCCGACTCGGCCACCGTCGGCAGCTGCGGCGCCAGCGCCGAGCGGCTCTTGCCGGTGACGGCCAGCGCCTTCAAGCGCCCTTCCTTCACGTGCGGCATGCCGGAGACGATGGAGTCGAACAGCAGATGGACATTGCCCACCACCAGGTCCGGCACCGCAAGCCCGGTGCCGCGGTAGGGAATATGGGTGATGAAGACATTGGCCTGGGTCTTGAAGGCCTCGCTGGTCAGGTGAACGATGGTGCCGTTGCCGCTGGACGCGTAGTTGTACTGGCCCGGCTTGCTCTTGACCAGCGCGATCAGCTCGCGCACATCCTTGACCGGCAGCGAGTTGGGCACCAGCACCACATTGGCCGCATTGGCCACATGGGCCACAGGTGTGAAGTCCTCGTCGACCTTGTAGGGCAGCCTGGGGTTCAGATGCGGGCCGATGGCATGGGTGGAGCTGGTGGTCAGCACCAAGGTGTAGCCATCGGGCGCGGCCTTGGCGCCCTCGGAAGAACCCAGGCTGCCGCCGGCACCGGCCTTGTTGTCGACCAGCACGGTCTGGCCCAGCTGGCTGCCGAGTTTCTGCGAAATCGCGCGCGCCAGCAGGTCGGTGGCGCCGCCGGCCGGAAAGGGCACGATCAGGCGTATAGACCGGTTGGGATAGGTCTGGGCCAGTGCGTTCAGACCGACCAAACCGAGACCCAGGACCAGGGCCAGGTGGCGAAACTTCATCGTCGCAACTCCATCAACTAGGGGCTACCTGATTGTGAGCCGGCGCCGATGACAAGAAAAGCTAATAATTCTTGGCTTCATCACAAGGAATACTTGCCATGCCGAGCCTGCGCAGCCTGAAGAGCTTTGTCGCCGTGGCCCGTTGCGGCTCGTTCGCAGCAGCCGCCGCCGAGGTCTCGCTGACCCAGGCGGCCGTCAGCCTGCAGATGCGCAATCTGGAGCAGGAGCTCAAGCGCGCGCTGTTCGACCGCAGCGGCGGCCCCGGCGGCCAAAGCGGACGCCGGGCCCAGCTCAACGCGGCCGGCCAGGCCCTGCTGCCCTGGGCCGAGCGCATGCTGGCGCTGGACGCCCAGCTGCATGAGGAGCTGCGCAGCGCGGCGCGGCGCGCCGACCCGATGGCGGGCGCCTACCGCATCGGCGCGGTGGTCTCGGCGGTGGCGCCGCTGGCCCATGCGGTGGTGGCGCTGAAACAGCAGCATGCGGCGCTGGAGCTCAAGCTGGTCAGCGGCAAGTCCGGTGAGCTGGCCGAGATGGTGGAGAACGGCCAGCTCGACGCTGCTGTGCTGGTGCGAGGAGCTGGCAAGACCCCCGCCGGGCTGGGCTGGAGCGTCTTGTACGAAGAGCCGCTGGTGCTGCTGGCCCACGCCGACGGCAAACGGCGCAGCGCCGCCCAGCTGCTGGCCGAACAACCCTTTCTGCGCTTTGACCGCAGCGAGCGCACCGGCATGCTGCTAGACAAGGCGCTGCGCACGATACAGGCCCCGGTGCAAGAGTTTTTGGAGCTCAACTCGATCGAGGCCCTGGCCGAGCTGGTGCGTCAGCGGGTCGGCGTCAGCCTCTTGCCGCTGCTGCGCCGGGCCAGCTGGGCGCAAGACCCGACACTGCGGGTGATTGCCTTGCCCGAGCTGCCTCTGGTGCGCGGCATCGGCCTGCTCTACCGGCGCGAGGCCCGGGGTGCGCTGACCGAGGCCATCGTGCAGCAGTTCGCCCAGCAGCAGCCGCATTGAGCTCGGAGCCCGCAGCTTGGCACAATGCTTGCTCAACAGTTTCATCACATTGAGCCCGCATCATGAGCACAGCCCTGCACTCCATCCCCGGCCGCAGCAAAAAGCTGCCACCGCTGCGCGTCGGCGTCGGCGGCCCGGTCGGCTCCGGCAAGACCACCCTGGTCGAGGTGCTGTGCAAGCGCTTGCGCGAGCGCTATGACCTGGTGGTGGTCACCAACGACATCTACACCAAGGAAGACCAGCGCCTGCTGACCGTGGCCGGCGCGCTGGAGCCCGACCGCATCATGGGCGTCGAGACCGGCGGCTGCCCACACACCGCGATCCGCGAGGACGCCTCGATCAATCTCGAGGCGGTGGACCGCATGCTCAAGCTCTACCCGGATGCCGACATCGTCTTCATCGAGTCCGGCGGCGACAACCTCGCCGCGACCTTCAGCCCGGAGCTGTCGGACCTGACGATTTATGTGATCGATGTCGCCGCCGGCGAGAAAATCCCGCGCAAGGGCGGCCCCGGCATCACCAAAAGCGATCTGTTCGTGATCAACAAGACCGATCTGGCGCCCTATGTCGGCGCCAACCTGGACGTGATGAAAGCCGACACGCAACGCATGCGCGGCGCGCGCCCCTTCGTGATGAGCAATCTCAAGACCGGCGCCGGACTGGACGAGGTGATCGCCTTCATTGAGACCAAGGGCTTGCTGAAGGCCTGAAGCGCGGGGCCGGGTTCAGCCCGGCGCGGCCTCGCAGCGGGTCCGGCGCATGCTGAAGTCGATGCGCTTGCTGCGGCCCTGGGACTGACCCTCAATGCGTGCTTTGAGCAGCCCCTGCTCCAGCGCATAGACCACCCGCTGCGGGAAGTCATGCGCCGGGTTCTCGAACTGCGCCTCGGTCTCGCTGAGCGAGACCAGCGCGAAGGCCACGGGCTTTTGCTCGCCCACGGTCGCGACGAACTCGATGCCCCCCGCCGCGCTGCGGCGGATCTGCATGAACTCATGGCTGCTGGTGCGGCCGCGCTTGACGGTGCGGCTAAGCCCCAGCAAGGTGTCGCCAGCCAAGGGCAACCAGTGCTCGACCGAACCCGGCTCGCTGCCCTCGGGCACCCAACAGCCGGCCAGCCAGGCCAGCTTTTGCAGCTCATGCGCGGGCTCAGCCAGGGTCGGGGCCGCTATAACGCTCAACAGCGCAGCGAGCAGCAAAGGCGTTTTCAACATGGCGGCATCCTTGCGGTCCATCGATGCTCGCACTCTAGACCGTCGGCGCAGCGCCGGCTTGCATCAATGCGACATGCCCGCCGCACCCGTCATCGCGGCCGCCAGGTGGGCACGCTGTGCAATGAACTGGCTGGCCGTGCAGCCCAGGTAGCGGCGGAATTCGCGCGCCATCTGCGGATGGTCGCTGTAGCCGGCACTCTGGGCCGCCGCGCTGAAGGAGCTCGCGCCGGCGTCCAGGGCGTCAAAGATGCGCCGGAACCGAACGATGCCCAGATGCTGGCGCGGCGTCAGCCCCACGGCGTGGGCGAAGCGCCGCTCCAGCTGACGCAAAGACAGCCCGAGCTGGCCGGCCAGCACGGCTAGCGGCGGCGCAGGCTCGGTCTCGATGGCGATCAAGGCGCGCTCGACCACCGCATCAAGTCCTAGCGGCGCGGCCAGGCAGCGATGGCCGATATAGCTGGCCAGCCGGGCCACCCGACTCTCCATGGCTTGAGCGGGCGCCAGCGCCTGCAGCAGTGGCGCGGCCCCCTGCGGGTCCAGCGCCAACAGACTCAGACGCCGGTTGGTGGCCTGGCGGGCGTCGCCATGCAACAGCATCGCCGCTGCGGCCGGCGCCAGCCGCGCACTCAGTACCGAGGAACGTCCTTGCCCCCGCAGCATCAAGGGCTCGGTCAACTGCCCCGCCAACAGCGCAGGCGGCTGCACCCGGGCCTGCGCACCATGCAACTCAAGATAGGGCTCGCCCAGGTGGATGATCAGCTCGCAACGCCCATCGGGCGCGATCCGCTCGATCGCCGTGGACGCCGATTCGAAGCTCCAGAACCGCTCGACCACCGCCGACAGCCCCGCTCCCGTCGCATACTCGAAATAGGACAAGATTGGCTCCCAAACTCTGACCGCTGGCAAGCGAGCCGATTCTCGCCGGGGCCGCTGCATGCCCTCCGTTTGATTGGAGCTCCCCCCATGAGCGCAGCAACGATCACGCCCCGTCGCCACTGGACATTGTGGAAGCTATAGCCGCGCCCTGGAGCGATCTGCAAACCCTGTTGGGCGCTCGCGGCGCCTGTGGCGGCTGCTGGTGCAGGGCTTGGCGCTGCAAGCGCCGGGACTGCAAGGCCGGCAAGGTCGAGCTCAATCGCGAACGCCGAAGAGCGCTCTGCCGCAGCGGACTGACTCCAACAAATAGAGTAAGGCCGAACAACATAAAGCTCGTCGGACTTTTTGTGTTTTGGGAGCCTTAGGCCTGGGTACTTCTCATTGCGCGAGGCTAAGTGCTCTGGCCTAGCCGATTTCAAGTACCGACACATTTACGTCCGGCTGAATTGCACTGGCAGTGCAATGAGTGATCCTGTCAGCGTATGGATCGGATAGATCAGGAGCAGCACGTTGTGCTTGGTGTCGAGAGCTTTGCCAAGGCATTCGCGCCTGTTGCCGTTACGCGGTTTCCAGTGGACTTGACCATCTCGGCCGACAGCCGGTACAGGTAGGTCCGCACACCGCGCTGCTGCCCGAATAGGTCAATGGAAGTCTTCCTCGCGTTGATGGCGTGCGCCGATCACTAGCACCAACTGGGGCGAGCGGATGTCGAAGCGAAGGATGTAGCCGGTGGTGCCGAACGGGATGATGAGTTCGCGAAGCGTTGATCGGGCCCCAACCTTGCGGTAGCTGTACGGCGTCGTCGACAGGTGGCTCAGAGCGGCTTGTCGGATGACTCTGACCGCCTCGTCGGCTACATCGAGGTCTTCGCGCGTCTCGGCCCGGTTGAGCAGCAAGTCGTAAAGCCGCATTAGATCGTCTTCAGCGCCCTGCGTGAAATCGACGGCGTAGCTCATCCGCCCAGCTGCTTGCGGCGCTTAGCCAGCTTGGATTCGAGCTTGGCTATGACCTGGGCGGCAGGGATGGACACTCCTGTGCGCTCATAGTCGGCCAGGGATGCGTCGCAACGCGAAGCGAAGTCAGTTTGGACGCGCCGGTACTCAACGGCGTTGCGCACAGCGACCTCGACGAAGTCGGTCAGTGTTTCGCCAGGGCGAAGCACCGCCTCGAGGCTGGCACGTAGCTCCGTTTCAACACGGACTTGGGGGATGAAAGCGTCTTTCATTGCCACATCGTAGTGCAAACGCACTACGATCCCAACCCCTGCTCGCACTGGGCCTGGTTGCCCGGTTCGAAACGCTCCGAAGCTGCCGTTGGTGACCTTCGGATCGTGGCCGGGTGCGGGTGCCCGCTCGGCCAACGTCATCGCCTGAGATCAGTCGCTCAAAGATTGCGTCCTGAACGGCCGCTTCAGGGCGAGCAATTCCGAAAGCTGGCGGGCTCGGCCCGGCCAAGTGCAGCCGATGGTCAGCGCCCGCCCGGCGACAGCTTCGCCCTAAGCGGCCGTTCACAGAAGCCGTGGACCATCTCGAAGAGCCAACACCCCATCGGAGCTGGGGAGTGATCCCCACCTTTCAGCGCCCCAGCAGCTTCCGCGCCTCGATCACTACCAACCCGCGCCAGCCTGCCTGGTCCGGGTCGACCTGAAACCGTTCGCGCACGATGCGCTTGGCCTCCGGCTCAACGGAGGCGATTTCCGCGGCCGAGGGCGGTCGGCGCAATTCGGCAGCACGCCGGGCCTGCTGAGCGCGCTCGGCCTCGGCGCGTCGCATGCTCTCCTCGTGCTCACGCAGCAAGCGTTGCTGTTCGAGTGCCTCAACACGCTCCGTCTCAAACTGTGCCAGAAGCCGCTCCGTGTTCTGCGCCAGCAGCGCCCGCTCTTCGGCGGTCAGCAAGCGAGCCTCGGCGCGGCCGTAACGAGGGTGGCCGGCGCGGACGATGTCAGCGAACAGCCGGGCAAAGCAGTCCGAGCCGAAGACGCTCGCATGACCATACTGCCGCACGACATGGATGCGCTTGTAGACGCTGTGGCCACAACCCGGCGCTTGGCAGACCACGCGGTCGGCCTGGTCGACCTCGACGATGGCGAGGAGCTCGGGACTGTCGAACAGATCGTCCATGTGTACATTCATGTGTCGCCGCCAATCCAAATCTTGGCAACCATGCTGACTGCCTACCGAGCTGCGTGGTGGGCACCGATTAACAGGGGCGGCCGATATTGATGCCCCCAGTTTCCGCAAACTGTAGTGCGCCGCACCCAGAAAGCGCAAGGCTACGTGGGATCGAGCCGGTCCAGCGGACTGCGCACCGCCCCGCCGCCGAGCTTGAGCACATGGGTGTAGATCATCGTGGTCGCCACGTCCGCATGACCCAGCAGATCCTGGACCGTGCGGATGTCATAGCCGTCCTGCAGCAAGTGGGTTGCAAAGGCATGACGCAAGGTATGCGGGGTCGCAGGCTTGGCAATGCCGGCGGCCATGACCGCGCGCTTGAACGCCCGCTGGAAAGTCTGGTCATACAAATGATGGCGACGCACCACGCCACTGCGCGGATCGGTGGAATGGGTCGCCTGCGGAAAGACCCAGAACCACACCCATGAGGTGCTCGCTTGCGGGTACTTGCGCTCCAGCGCATAGGGCAATTCAACGCCACCCCTTTGTTGAGCGGCGTCCTCCGCCCACAACAGCTTGGCCTGCGCCAACTGATCGCGCAGCGGCTGCACCAGGGTTTGCGGCAGCATCAAAACCCGGTCTTTGCCACCCTTGCCCTCGCGGACGATCAAGGCCTGGTGCGAGAAGTCAACATCCTTCACCCGCAACTGCAGGGCCTCGTTGATCCTCATGCCCGTGCCGTACAGCAGCCGGGCCAGCAGCGCATGCACACCCTGCATCCCCGTCAACACGACCGTCACCTCATCCCGGCTGAGCACCACCGGCAGGCGGCGGCGCACGCGGGGGCGTTCCAGCTCTGCCACCCAGGGCAGGCCCAGCTGCAGCACCTTGGTGTACAGAAACACCAGGGCCGACAGCGCCTGCTTGTGCGTCGAGCTGGCCAACTGGCGCTCGTCAGCCAGCCAGGTCAGAAACGCCTGCACCTCTGGCGCCCCCATGTCTCGAGGATGACGCAGCCCGTGGAAGCGGATGAAGGATTTGCACCAATGCACATAGGCCTGCTCGGTGCGCCGGCTGTAGTGCAAGTACCGAACCCGCTCACGCACCTGATCCAGCAGCCGGGGCGCCTGAAGTGGTGGCAACACGGTCGCCAGGGCGGGGCGCATGGCGCCGCGTGGCAGCGTCGAATCGAAGGGAATCTGCGGCATCGCCAAGCTACCTCGCAGTGGTGGGCGTTAGCCCTGCTTGTGCGGCGCTGACCGGGCTGGCACAGTGCCGACACCCGCTGCCGCTTTGTGCATGAATTTAGTACTGTATGAAAAAACAGTCAACAACCAAATATCGCCGCCCCCTCAAGGACTTGCACGTGTTGCCGTGCCCGTGGTTATGCGGCACCCGCCGGAGTTATCCGGCAGGGCGTGCTGCCTAAACTAGTAGTTAAAGTGCAGACAAATGCAGCCCTCTCCTCAGAATCTGGCCCAAGAGGCCACGCGTGCGACGGAAATGCTGCAAGGCAAGGTCGTGGTGCGAATCGCTCGCCATCGTGAGACCGAGGTCTTAGTCGAGTTCACCGACGGCACGCGCCTCTTCGTTGATCGGTCCGAGTCTGCAATTGAACTTTCCATCACAGGCGGAGCGTCGGAATGAGTCACGTCGACAAGCCAATTGAGCGATTGTTTGGTTGCCGCCGAATGAGCACGAATCGGCCGTTCGGTCAGCGCTTTAACCGGTCGCTCCATCGGACGGCTTCGCCGCCCGCTGAGCTCGCACGTTAAAGTGCAGACAAATGCAGCCCTCTCCTCAGAATCTGGCCCAAGAGGCCACGCGTGCGACGGAAATGCTGCAAGGCAAGGTCGTGGTGCGAATCGCTCGCCATCGTGAGACCGAGGTCTTAGTC
>NZ_JAPFGP010000027.1 GCF_026241155.1 Paucibacter sp. PLA-PC-4 | reverse complement strand
CCGGTGCCAGTGTTTGTTGCGGTCCGACACAAAGCTTCGGCTGTTCAGCCCACCATCACGCAATACGCTCCAATGGACACCTCGTGCGCGCCCAAACAAAAGCGCTCCGAGAAACTCGGAGCGCTTTTGTTTGGGCGCCCTTCGCAGCCGTTTTGACACGGACTGCGCAGGTCCCGTTTTTCCTGTGTCACGGCGTGCGTTCAGTCGCGCTCACCGCCGAAGATGCCCAGCAGGGACAGCAGGCTCTGGAACACGTTGTAGATGTCCAGGTAGATGGCCAGGGTTGCCGAGATGTAGTTGGTTTCGCCGCCATCCAGCACCCGCTTGATGTCGTAAAGCATGAAGGCCGAGAACACCGCCATCGCCAGCACCATCACGGTCAGCATCAGAGCCGAGGACTGCAGGAAGATGTTGACCAGGCCGGCCACCAACAAAATGATGGCGCCGACGAACAGGAACTTGCCCATGCCGGAGAGGTCGCGCTTGATCACGGTGGCCAGGCTGGCCATCGCAAAGAAGATCGCGCCGGTGCCGCCGAAAGCCATCATGATGAGTTCGCTGCCGTTCTTGAAGCCCAGGATCTGTGCCACCAGGCGAGACAGCATCAAGCCCATGAAGAAGGTGAAAACGAGCAGGGCTACCACGCCGGCACTGCTGTTCTTGGTCTTCTCGACGACGAACATCAGGCCGAAGGCGCCGACAAAGAACACCAGGGTGCTCATGCCGAGGCCAAGGCTGGCCATGATGCCAGTGGATACGCCGATCCAGGCGCCCAGCACGGTGGGCACCATGGACAGGGCCAGCAGCCAATAGGTGTTGCGCAGTACGCGCTGGCGTTCGACCGCGAGGCCGCCGCCGAGGGCGCTGCCGTATTGGGTTTGCAAGCTGTCGTTCATCACAATCCTCCAGAAATGAAACGGTTGGTTCCAGGTCTTTGCCGGTTTTATTCTAGTCAGCCTTGCTGCGTTGTGCTGCGGTGGTGCAGGCGGGGCTTGCACCAGCATGGCGGGCAGTTTTGCGTTCCGGCATCACAATCTCGCCGACTACCGACGTTAAAGTGCGTCCCTTCGCGAGGATTTCAACACCATGAAGCAAAAACCCTTTCTGAGCCTTGACGAGGTCAAGCGCATCGCCGCCGCCGCCGAGGCGGAGGCTGTCAGCAACAACTGGGCCGTCACGATTGCCATCGTCGATGATGGTGGCCACTTGCTGTGGTTGCAGCGCCTTGACGGCGCGGCCGCGATCTCGGCCCAGATCGCGCCGGCCAAGGCCCACACGGCGGCCTTGGGTCGACGCGAGTCCAAGGTCTACGAGGACATGATCAACCAAGGGCGCATGTCCTTCCTGAGCGCGCCGGGTCTGAATGGCCTGCTGGAGGGTGGGGTGCCTATCGTGGTTGACGGTTTCCATGTCGGCGCCGTTGGTGTCAGCGGTGTGAAATCGACCGAAGACGCGCAGATTGCGCGTGCAGGCATCGCCGCGCTGGGCTGATACGCACGAGATTGACGCACAAGCCCCGGCCTGCCGGGGCTTGCGTGCTTTTGGCCCTCGGCTTTGTTGTCAACTTGGTGTCAAAGCGCAAGGCTTTGCCTCCGTGATAACCCTGGTCGGTTATACTCAGCAGGTTTACCCGCAACCTACCGCTACCCTAGCGAAACTCCTCAGTTTCCTCAACCGGACTCAAGCTCATCAGCGTGATGGAGCCGAGCTGGGCGTGCGCACAATAAACGGAGTTCCCCGTGCTGCCCGATCTGCTCTCCTCCCCCAAAGCGATCCTTGCCCTGGCAGACGGTACGGTCTTCAAAGGCTCCTCGATCGGCGCAGCCGGTCACACGGTCGGCGAAGTGGTGTTCAACACCGCGCTCACTGGCTACCAAGAAATCCTCACCGACCCCAGCTACTGCCGGCAGATCGTCACCCTGACGTATCCGCATATTGGCAACTACGGTGTCAATGATGAGGATATCGAGGCGTCGAAGGTCCATGCCGCAGGCCTGATCATCAAGGAGCCGCCCGTCCTGGACTCCAACTTCCGCAAGACCCGCAGCCTCGTGCAGTACCTGTGCGATGAAGGCACGGTGGCAATTGCTGATATCGACACCCGACGCTTGACCCGTCATCTGCGCACGACAGGTGCGCAAAACGGCTGCATCATGGCGCTGGCTGCCGGTGAGGCGATCACCGAGGCGCTGATCGACGAGGCAGTGCGTCTGGCCCAGGCTGCACCCAGCATGGCCGGCCTCGATCTGGCCAAAGTCGTCACCGCGCGCGAGTCGCACAGCTGGACCCAGACCGAGTGGACACTCGGCACGGGTTATGGCGAGCTGACGCAGCCGCGCTTTCATGTCGTCGCCTACGACTTCGGCGTCAAGAGCAATATCCTGCGCATGCTGGCTTCTCGCGGCTGCAAGATCACGGTGGTGCCGGCGCAGACTCCCGCCAGCGCGGTGTTTGACCTGGAGCCGGACGGTATTTTCCTGTCCAACGGCCCCGGCGATCCAGAGCCCTGCGACTACGCGATCAAGGCAGCGGCCGAGCTGATCGAGTCGGGCATCCCGACCTTCGGTATCTGCCTGGGCCACCAGATCATGGCCTTGGCCTCAGGTGCGAAGACGTTCAAGATGAAGTTCGGCCACCATGGCGCCAACCATCCGGTCAAGGATTTGGACAACGGCCGGGTCTCGATCACCAGCCAGAACCATGGCTTCGCGGTCGAGGCCGATTCGCTGCCGGCGAATCTTCGCGCAACGCATGTCAGCCTGTTCGACGGCACCTTGCAAGGGCTGGCGCGCACCGACAAGCCAGCCTTTTGCTTCCAGGGTCACCCGGAGGCAAGCCCCGGCCCGCACGATATTTCCTATCTCTTTGATCGCTTCATCGGTCTGATGGCGAAGGCTTGATTGATCATGGCAAAACGTACTGACATCAAAAGCATCCTGATCATCGGCGCTGGCCCGATCATCATCGGCCAGGCCTGCGAGTTCGATTACTCGGGTGCCCAGGCCTGCAAGGCACTGCGCGAGGAGGGCTACAAGGTCATTCTCGTCAACAGCAATCCTGCCACCATCATGACGGACCCGGATACGGCCGACGTCACCTATATCGAGCCCATCACCTGGCAGGTGGTCGAGAAGATCATTGCCAAGGAGCGCCCCGACGCTGTGCTGCCGACCATGGGCGGCCAGACCGCGCTGAACTGCGCGCTGGACCTGCACAAGCACGGCGTGCTGGCCAAGTACAACGTGGAGATGATCGGCGCCAATGAAAAGGCGATCGAGAAGGCTGAGGACCGGCTGAAGTTCAAGGACGCGATGACCAAGATCGGTCTGGATTCCGCGAAATCCGGCATCGCCCACTCGATGGAAGAGGCGCTGGCCGTCCAGAAGCGCATCACGGCCGAGATCGGTGGCACCGGCTTCCCGATGGTCATCCGCCCGAGCTTCACGCTGGGCGGCACCGGCGGCGGCATTGCCTACAACCCGGAAGAATTCGAAGAGATCTGCAAGCGCGGGCTGGATCTGTCGCCGACCAATGAGCTGCTGATCGAAGAGTCGCTGATCGGCTGGAAAGAGTACGAGATGGAGGTGGTCCGCGACAGCAAGGACAACTGCATCATCGTCTGCGCGATCGAGAATCTGGACCCGATGGGTGTGCACACCGGCGACTCGATCACGGTCGCGCCGGCACAAACCCTGACCGATAAGGAATACCAGCTCCTGCGCAACGCATCGATCGCGATCCTGCGCGAGATCGGCGTCGACACCGGCGGCTCCAATGTGCAGTTCTCGATCAATCCGAAGAACGGTCGGATGACCGTGATCGAGATGAACCCGCGCGTGTCGCGTTCGTCCGCTCTGGCCTCCAAGGCGACCGGCTTCCCGATCGCCAAGATCGCCGCCAAGCTGGCCGTTGGTTACACCCTGGACGAGCTGAAGAACGACATCACCGGCGGCGTCACGCCCGCATCCTTCGAGCCCAGCATCGATTACGTCGTCACGAAGATTCCGCGCTTTGCCTTCGAGAAGTTCCCGATGGCGGATTCGCGCCTGACCACGCAGATGAAGTCGGTCGGCGAGGTGATGGCGATGGGCCGCACCTTCCAGGAGTCGTTCCAGAAGGCCTTGCGCGGTCTGGAGACGGGCATCGACGGTCTGAGCGAGCGCTCGACCGACCGCGAGGAGATCGTGCAGGAGATCGGCGAGCCCGGTCCCGAGCGCATCCTGTTCGTGGCCGATGCCTTCCGCATCGGCATGAGCATGCAGGAGGTGTTCGAAGAGACGGCCATCGATCCCTGGTTCCTGGCCCAGATCGAGCAGCTGGTGAAGATCGAGTTGTCGCTGGCCGGCCGTGCACTGGCCTCGCTGTCGACCGACGAGTTGCGCCTGCTGAAGAAAAAAGGCTTTTCCGATAAGCGCCTGGCCAAGCTGCTGGGCACCAATCAGCACGAGGTCCGTGCGGCCCGCCACGCACAAGGCGTGCGCCCGGTCTACAAGCGTGTGGACACCTGCGCCGCCGAGTTCGCGACGCAGACCGCCTATATGTACTCAACCTACGAGGAAGAGTGCGAGGCCGAGCCGACCAACAAGAAGAAGATCATGGTGCTTGGTGGTGGCCCGAACCGTATCGGTCAGGGCATCGAGTTCGACTACTGCTGTGTCCATGCAGCGCTGGCGATGCGCGAGGATGGTTACGAGACCATCATGGTCAACTGCAATCCCGAGACCGTCTCGACCGATTACGACACCTCGGATCGCCTGTACTTCGAGCCGGTGACGCTGGAAGATGTGCTGGAAATCGTCGCACTGGAAAAGCCGGTCGGCGTGATCGTTCAGTACGGCGGTCAGACGCCGCTGAAACTGGCGCTGGACCTGGAGCGAGCCGGCGTGCCCATCATCGGCACGACACCGGACTCGATCGACATCGCCGAGGACCGTGAGCGCTTTCAGAAGCTGTTGCACGAGCTGGGTTTGAAGCAGCCGCCCAACCGCACCGCTCGCACCGAGGAGCAGGCTGTCGCTTTGGCCAATGAAATTGGCTACCCGCTGGTGGTGCGCCCGAGCTATGTGCTGGGCGGCCGCGCGATGGAGATCGTGCACGGCGACAAGGACCTGGAGCGCTACATGCGCGAAGCGGTGCGTGTCTCCGAGAAGTCGCCGGTGCTGCTGGATCGCTTCCTGGAGGATGCGGTTGAAGTCGACGCCGACTGCATCTCCGACGGCACCGATGTGATGATCGGCGGCATCATGGAGCACATCGAGGCAGCCGGCATCCACAGCGGCGACTCGGCCTGCTCGCTGCCACCCTACACGCTGTCTACGGAGATCCAGGACGAGTTGCGCCGTCAGACCGCAGCGATGGCCAAGGCGCTGAAGGTGGTCGGCCTGATGAATGTGCAGTTCGCGATCCAGGGCAATGTGACTGGCGGCCTGGACCAGGCCACTGTCTATGTTCTGGAAGTGAATCCGCGCGCTTCGCGCACCGTGCCCTTCGTTAGCAAGGCGACCGGTCAGCAGCTGGCCAAGATCGCCGCGCGTTGCATGGCCGGCCAAAAGCTCAAGGACCAGAAGGACCGCTTGGGTCGTGTGCCGGCTGAGGTGATCCCGCCCTACTTTAGCGTCAAGGAAGCGGTCTTCCCTTTCAACAAGTTCCCCGGCGTCGATCCGATCCTGAGCCCGGAAATGCGCTCGACAGGGGAGGTGATGGGTGCGGCCCGTACCTTTGGCGAAGCGATGCTGAAGAGCCAGCTCGGCGCCGGTTCGCGCTTGCCGCGCCAAGGCAATGTGCTGATCACGGTGAAGAACAGCGACAAGGCCCGCGCCGTCGCAGTGGCCAAGGACCTGCACGCGCTGGGCTTCGGGGTCGTGGCGACCAAGGGCACGGCGGCAGCGATTGCCGAGGCCGGTGTGCCGGTGCGTGCGGTCAACAAGGTCAAGGACGGTCGGCCCCATATCGTCGACATGGTCAAGGGCGGCGAGATCCAGCTGGTCTTCACGACCGTGGATGAGACCCGCACCGCCATCGCCGACAGTCGCTACATCCGCCAATCGGCGCTGGCCAATCGCGTGACCTACTACACGACCATGGCGGGTTGCGAGGCTGCGGTGGAGGGCATGAAGCACCAGGACGGTCTGCTGGTGCAATCCCTGCAAGAGCTGCACGCCGAACTGGTCTAAACTTCTCGTCCAGATACCGCCGCCGCGCCTCAGGGCTTCCTGAGCGGCGGCGGCTTCATTTTGTTTTCAAGGTTTGTTGAATATGGCCACTGTCCCTTTGACCGTCTACGGCGCTGAAAAGCTCAAGGAAGAACTGCATCGACTCAAATCGGTCGAGCGGCACGCCGTGATCCAGGCCATTGCTGAAGCCCGTGCCCAGGGTGATCTGTCCGAGAACGCCGAGTACGAGGCGGCCAAGGACAAGCAGGGCTTCATCGAAGGCCGCATCCTCGAAATCGAAAGCAAGCTGGCGGCGGCTCAGATCATCGACCCGGCCAGCGTCGATGCCGGTGGACGCATTGTGTTCGGCACCACGGTCGATCTGGAAGAAGAAGCCAGCGGCGCCGAGGTGACTTACCAGATCGTTGGCGACGACGAGGCCGACCTGAAGATCGGCAAGATCTCGATCAGCTCGCCGATCGCCCGTGCCCTGATCGGCAAGGAAGCCGGCGATGTCGCCGAGGTGCAGGCGCCCGGTGGCGTCAAGCGCTACGAGATCGTCGAAGTCCGCTACGTCTGAGTCGTGCTGTACCGCAGCCGCGCCGTGTTGGCCGCCCTCTGGGGCGGTCTTTTGCTTTGCATCGCCTTCGTGGCGGCTCCCAGTGCGTTCGCGGCGCTGGAGCGCGTGCAGGCGGGCTTGCTGGTCGCGCGGCTGTTCGCGCTGGAAGCCTATATCAGCCTGGCTGCGGGTCTGCTGCTGATGATGATGGAACGGCGCCTGGGGCGGGATGGCGGAGGACCGGTGTTCTCGGCCTCGATGCTGTTGCCGGCCGTCGCCTTGTTCTGCACGGTGGCGGGTTACTTCGGGCTGCAGCCGCTGATGGCGGCGGCACGGGCCGGGCAGGGCGGCTGGTCATTCATGACGCTGCATGCCGTGTCGTTCGGCTTTTATGGGGCCAAGACCCTGCTGGTGCTGGTCTTGGCCTGGCGCGCCAGCAAGGAGCGCGGCCCGTTTCAGTCCTGAACCAGTTTCTTGACGCTGGTGATGCGCCGCTTGGCGCGCTTGATCTCTCCGCCTTGGGCAACGCGCTGGTTGCCCAGCACTTGCAGCTTCTTGACCTGGGGGCGGTGATTGCCGCTCTTCGAGAACTTGACGATCTTGACGACGCGCGGGCCAGGACGGCCATCGCTGCGTTCGGCCTGTTCCTTCTCGGGAATGGGGCGCCACAGCACCAGCAGCTTGCCAATGTGCTGGATCGGCGCGGCGTCGAGTTCGTTGGCAAGGATCTGCAGCATGCCCTCGCGGCCGGCACGGTCGTCAGAGAACACGCGCACCTTGATCAGGCCATGGGCCTTCAAGGCGTGGTCCACTTCCTTGGTGACGGCGGGCGTCAGGCCGTCGCCACCTATCATGACCACGGGGTCCAGGTGGTGGGCTTCGGAGCGTTTTTCCTTGCGCTGGGCAGGAGTCAGTTGAATTGCGGGCATACCCTATTATCGGTGCAAGATGAAAATTCAGACAAAAAGTAAAAAGGTCAATAAGGCGTGGCTGCATGGGCATATCAATGACCCCTATGTGAAGCTGGCGCAGAAGGACGGTTTTCGGGCCCGCGCGGCCTACAAGCTCAAGGAGATCGACGAAGAGCTCAAGCTGATCCACCCGGGTCAGGTGGTCGTCGATCTGGGCGCCTCGCCCGGTGCCTGGAGCCAGTACCTGCGTCGACGCTTCGCGCCCAAGGAGGCCGGCGTCGGCGGCGCGGCGGTGGGGGCTCTCAACGGCACCATCATCGCGCTGGATCTGCTGGACTTCGAACCCATCGAGGGCGTGCACTTCATCCAGGGCGACTTTCAGGAAGAGGCGGTGCTGCAGCAACTGGAAGCCGCGCTGGCCGGGCGGCCGGTCGATCTTGTGGTCTCGGACATGGCGCCCAATCTATCCGGCATCGAGGGCGTGGATTCGGCGCGTGTGGCCGGTCTGGTCGAGTTGGCCATCGATTTCGCGCAGCAGCATTTGAAGCCCGAAGGCGCGCTGGTGGCCAAGGTCTTTCACGGCAGCGGTTACAACCAGCTGCTGGACGCGTTCAAGAAGGGCTTCAAGAAGGTCAAGACTCTCAAGCCCAAGGCCTCGCGTGACCGCTCGTCGGAGACTTTTTTGATCGGTATCGGTCTGAAATGAGTGGCAGGCTTGGCAATCTCTATCACTGAGCATGGGAAAGCCAATCAAGCGCAGGGCTTGACTGCAATAGAATCAACCCCATATGCCGTGCAAGAGTCGTCGTTGGTGCGACTCAGCGTATTTGGAATTAAGGAGTCGCGGTGAACAATCAGTGGTTCTCGAAGGTAGCTGTTTGGATGGTGATCGCCCTGGTGCTGTTCACCGTCTTCAAGCAGTTTGATCGGGGCGCGGCTCAGGGCAACCAAATTGGTTACTCCGACTTCCTCGAGGAAGTGCGCGCCAAGCGAGTCAAGCAGGTCACCCTGCAAGAAGGCAGTGGTGGAACCGAGATCATCGCCATCACCAACGACGATAAGCGCTTGCGCAGCAATGCCACTTATTTGGACCGCGGCCTGGTCGGCGACCTGATCGCCAACGGCGTCAAGTTCGATGTCAAGCAGCGCGAGGAACCGTCGTTGCTGATGAGCTTGCTGGTCAGCTGGGGCCCGATGCTGCTGTTGATCGGCGTCTGGGTCTACTTTATGCGCCAGATGCAGGGCGGCGGCAAGGGCGGGGCGTTCAGCTTCGGCAAGAGCAAGGCCCGCATGCTCGACGAGGCGAACAACTCCACCACTTTCGCCGATGTCGCCGGTTGCGACGAAGCCAAGGAAGAGGTCAAGGAGCTGGTCGACTTCCTGAAGGATCCGCAGAAATTCCAGAAGCTCGGCGGTCGCATCCCGCGCGGCGTGTTGCTGGTCGGCCCTCCGGGCACCGGCAAGACTTTGCTGGCCAAGGCCATCGCCGGCGAGGCCAAGGTGCCGTTCTTCTCGATCTCTGGTTCCGACTTCGTCGAGATGTTCGTCGGTGTCGGCGCGGCCCGCGTGCGCGATATGTTCGAGCAGGCCAAGAAGAGCGCTCCCTGCATCATCTTCGTCGACGAAATTGATGCGGTCGGTCGCCACCGTGGTGCCGGCCTGGGTGGTGGTAATGACGAGCGCGAGCAGACACTGAACCAGATGTTGGTCGAGATGGACGGCTTCGAGACCAATCTCGGCGTCATCGTGATGGCGGCCACCAACCGTCCGGACATCTTGGACCCCGCACTGCTGCGTCCGGGGCGCTTTGATCGCCAGGTCTATGTGACCCTGCCGGATGTGCGTGGTCGCGAGCAGATCCTGAACGTGCACATGCGCAAAGTGCCGGTCGGTCAGGACATCCGCGCCGACATCCTTGCGCGCGGCACGCCCGGCTTCTCCGGTGCCGATCTGGCCAATCTGGTCAACGAAGCGGCCCTGTTCGCCGCGCGCCGCAGTGGGCGCGTGGTCGAGATGGTCGACTTCGAGAAGGCCAAGGACAAGATCATGATGGGCCCCGAGCGCAAGTCGATGGTCATGCCCGAGGAAGAGCGCAAGAACACCGCCTATCACGAGGCCGGTCATGCTTTGGTCGCCCGCCTGATGCCCAAGACCGACCCGGTCCACAAGGTCACGGTCATTCCGCGCGGCCGCGCTCTGGGCGTGACAATGCAACTGCCCGAAGGCGACCGCTACAGCATGGACAAGGAGCGCATGCTCTCGACCATCTCGGTACTGTTTGGCGGCCGGATTGCGGAAGAGGTGTTCATGAACCAGATGACCACCGGTGCGTCCAACGACTTCGAACGCGCCACGGCCATCGCTCGCGACATGGTGACACGCTACGGCATGACCGACGAACTCGGCCCGATGGTCTATGCCGAGAATGAAGGCGAGGTTTTCCTCGGCCGCTCGGTGACCAAGACCACCAGCATGTCCGAAGAAACCATGCGCAAGGTCGACTCAGTGATACGCCGCATCATTGATGAGCAGTACACGATTGCTCGCAAGCTGATCGAGGACAACACCGACAAGATGCACGCGATGGCCAAGGCGCTGCTGGAATGGGAAACCATCGACGCAGACCAGATCGAAGACATCATGGGTGGCAAGCCGCCGCGCCCGCCCAAGGATTGGACGCCACCTTCCGGCGGGAACAAGCCCGACGGCACGCCCCCGGCCGTCAACGCCGATAGCGCGCCGGCAGCGGCCTGACCTTTAGACTTATACCCAGCGGGGCCGTCTGCAAAGACGGCCCCGTTTTCTATTCCGAAGAGCGCTTTCCATGCTTTGGCAGACCACCCGCTACGCGATCGATCTGAGCCGCCCCCGTGTGATGGGCATCGTCAATGTCACGCCCGATTCCTTTTCCGATGGCGGCCAGCATTGCCAGGCGCGCAGCGCGATCGCGCATTGCGAGCGCTTGGTGAAAGAAGGGGCGGACATCCTCGATATCGGCGGTGAGTCGACCCGACCCGGCTCCCAGAGCTTGGCTGCGCTGGATGAATGGGCGCGCATCGAGCAGGTGCTGCGGGCCGCGCTGAGCCTGGGGGTGCCGGTCTCGGTAGATAGCTGCAAGACCGAGGTAATGCGCCGCGCGCTGGATCTGGGGGTGGACATCGTCAACGACATCCAGGCCTTGCAGGCGCCCGGGGCCTTGGCCTTGCTCGCCGCGCAAGCCCGGACCGGCGTCTGCCTGATGCATATGCGCGGCGAACCCAGCACGATGCAAAGCCTGACCGACTACCAGGACCTGGCGGGCGAGGTCCGGGCCTTTCTGGCCGCACGGGCTCAAGCGGCGAGCGAAGCCGGCATGGCGCAGGCGCGCATCTGCCTGGACCCGGGTTATGGCTTTGCCAAGACTGCAGAGCAGAACTTCGAGTTGCTACGCGAGCAGGTCCGGCTGCTCGATCTGGGCTATCCGCTGCTGGTCGGCTGGTCGCGCAAGGCGGCCCTGGGCAAGGTCACCGGCCGGGCGGTCGACGAGCGTGTGCCGGCGAGTGTGGCGGCAGCCCTGGTGGCCGTCGCCCGTGGCGCGCGCGTCCTGCGTGTGCACGATGTCGCGGCTACCAGCGACGCCTTGAAGGTCTGGGCTGCGGCCCAGGGTCCCGGCCTGAACGACAATAGCGCCCACTAAGAATTCCAGGAGATGCTACCGATGAGCCGTATGTACTTTGGAACCGATGGCATCCGCGGCACTGTGGGTCAGTCGCCGATCACGCCCGATTTCATGCTGCGCCTGGGCCATGCGGTGGGCCGGGTCTTGCGCAAGGAGACGGCACGACCCAGCGTGCTGATCGGCAAGGACACGCGTATCTCGGGCTATATGTTGGAGTCCTCGCTGGAAGCGGGCTTTGCCTCGGCCGGTGTCGATGTCTGGCTGACCGGGCCGCTGCCGACGCCCGGCGTAGCCTATCTGACCCGTGCGCTGCGCCAGCAGCTGGGCGTGGTGATCAGCGCATCGCACAACCCCTTCTCGGACAACGGCATCAAGTTCTTCTCGTCCAAGGGCGAGAAACTCCCCGATGCCTGGGAGCTGGCGGTCGAGCAAGCGCTGGAGGAAGCCCCGTCCTGGGTGGACTCGGCCAATCTGGGCCGGGCGCGGCGGCTGCAAGATGCGCGCGGCCGCTATATCGAGTTCTGCAAGAACAGCTTCGGCCCCGACCTGTCGCTACGCGGCCTGAAGATCGTCGTCGATGCGGCTCATGGTGCGGCCTATCATGTTGCGCCCGATGTGTTCCACGAACTCGGGGCCGAGGTCATCTCGATCGGCTGCAGCCCCGATGGCTTCAATATCAATGCCGGTTTCGGCGCCACCGCGCCGGCCGCCCTGGTCAAGGCGGTCAAGGAGCATGGTGCCCACTACGGGGTTGCGCTTGATGGTGATGCCGACCGCCTCCAATTGGTCGATGCCCAGGGCCGGCTCTACAACGGCGACGAACTGCTCTATGTGATGGTGGCTGACCGACTCAGCCAGGGCGTTCGGGTGCCCGGTGCTGTCGGTACCTTGATGACCAATATGGCGGTCGAGTTGGCCTTGAAGGCGCGCGATGTTGACTTCGTGCGGGCCAAGGTCGGGGATCGCTATGTGATGGAAGAGCTGGCCGCGCGTGGCTGGCAGCTCGGTGGCGAGGGCTCGGGGCATCTGTTGGCGCTCGACAAGCACACGACCGGCGATGGCATTGTCAGCGCCTTGCTGGTGTTGCAGGCGGTCAGCCGCAGCGGCTGCAGCCTGGGCGAGTTGCTGGCCGGCGTCGAGCTGTTCCCACAGACGCTGATCAATGTGCGCTTGCAGCCCGGCCAGGACTGGAAGAGCAATGCCCGCCTGGCCCAGGAGCAGGCCGAGGTGACCGCCGATCTGGGTGCGCGCGGCCGGGTGCTGATCCGGGCTTCAGGTACTGAGCCGCTGCTGCGCGTGATGGTCGAAGCCAGCGACGCGCAGCTGGCCCAGCAATGCGCGCAGCGCCTGGTGGATGCCGTCAAGATTTGAGTAGCGTTGTCTGTTGGCGATTGTTGAACATTGTTCCGCCGGCGATGTGGACCGAAACCTGAAGATCCGAGCAACCAACAGGCCTGGTCAAGCTGAACGCCGTCGGCCGAATACGGGAGCTGCGGTCCGAGTTTTCAGCCCAACGCAGCGAGTGACCTGCGCGCCTGACTTGCCAGTCAGGCGCCAGGCCGCTCTGAAGATTGCCTGATCTGATTGCCTGAGGCTAGTGGCGACGGATTCTCAGTACGGTCCTGCTGAGCAAAATTCGCCGGCGGTATCCGTCCGAGGCGGCTGTGCAGCCACACTTCGTCGGATTCCTGAGTCGGAGAACGCCAGGAGCGGGCGAAAGCGGGTAGCCAGCCGACGTTGAAGCCAAGGGGCCCAAGCTTAGCGGGTTCAGGGGCGTTGCGGTCTGAGGCGGCGGACCTGCCGGGCACCCGACGTACGTGGGCGGCTGCGGCGGGTTGAACGCCTGCGGATGCGATGTCCGCAGGCATGCGCATCGCACGCCCGGCCGGTGAGAACGAGTTGCCGACCGGTTGCCCTGTGCAGCCGGGCGTTGGGGCCTGCTGCACGGGGCAGGACGGATAGCCGCTTGCCAAGGCGGCCGTCAGACTGTCACCGCACCGGCTCTTCTTGATCCTGCCGGAAGATGCGCACCACCTCAGCCAGCCGGCTGGCTTGCTGTCGCAGACTCTCGGCGGCGGCCGCACTCTGTTCGACAAGGGCGGCATTTTGCTGCGTGCTGGTGTCCAACTCGGAGACTGCACCGCTGACCCTGCCAATGCCGTCGGTTTGTTCCTGTGTCGAAGCGCCGATTTCGTTGATCAGGTCGGAGACATTCTTCACCTGGCTCACGATATCGTCCATGGTGGCGCCGGCATCACTGACGAGCTTTGTGCCTGCTTCGACCTTGACGACGCTGGCGCCAATCAGTGACTTGATCTCCTTGGCGGCCTCTGCGCTGCGCTGGGCCAAGCTGCGAACTTCCGATGCGACGACGGCGAAGCCGCGTCCTTGCTCACCAGCCCTGGCGGCTTCAACAGCGGCGTTGAGGGCCAGGATGTTGGTCTGGAAGGCGATCCCATCAATGACGCCGATGATGTCGGCAATCTTCTTAGAACTCGCGCTGATGTCATCCATCGTCGCCACGACCTGTCCCACGACCTGGCCCCCTTTGGCGGCTGCCGCGCTGGCGGATGCGGCGAGTTGTGTGGCCTGCCGTGCGGTGTCAGCGTTGTGCTTGACCGCAATATTCATCTCGCTCATTGAGGAGGCGGTTTGTTGCAGACTGGCTGCCTGCTGCTCAGTGCGGCTGGACAGATCGGCGTTGCCGGTGGCGATTTCTGCAGATCCGGTGGCGATGGAGTCGGACGCTTGACGGACCTGGGCAACGATGCCCGACAAGCTTTGACGCATGCCGCTCAACGAGTCGAGTACGCTGCCGGCAGGGGCATGCAAAGCTCCGGGCACCGGGTTCAGGTCACCTTCGGCGACGCGACGCGCTGCGTCTCCCAGGGCCTGGGGCTCAGCGCCCAACTGTCTGACGATGCTCCGGGAGAGCGTCCAGGCAAGCGCGACACCGCTCAACAATGACGCGGCCAAGGCGGTCATCATCACGGTCAGGAAACCGTCGGCTTGGTCCATTGCGATCTTGTTTTCTGCCTGAATGCGACCTTCCTCATAGTCGATCAGTTGATTGACCGCTGCCAGCCATTGCACGTACTCGGGCTTGGCCTGCGACCAGAGCATGGCTTGCGCGCCAGCGGTGTCGCCCGAATCGACCATCTTGATGATGGACTGCGTGGTGGCAACAGCCTTGGCCTCGATGGCCTTGATGCCTCCGTAGAGTTCGTCCAACTGCTTCTTGTCTTCGCCCTTGGCGACAAGCGCCTCCAAGGGCTTGGCGGACTCCGCATAGAACTTGGCCAGCGCGTCGATGGCTGCCACCTCTTTTTGCCGGTCGGCGGGGGTGGAACTCAAGACCACATCTCGGATCGCGATGGCCCGGTCATGCGCCGAGCCCCGAAAATTGATGGCAAAGCGTTGGATGGATGCATGCACGTCGCTGTTGGCATGCAGGGCTGCATTGATCGCGTTCACCTTGACCATGGCCACAGTCGCGACGATGACGAGGATAAGAAGTACCAAGCCGAAGCCCAGGTGAAGGCGCTTGCCCACCGTCAGTTGGTCGAATTTCATTGAAACAGCCTCATATCCAGTTGCCCTGGGACCACGAAGTCGCAATATGGCGATCGATCGCAACAGGTTGAGACAAAGCAGAATCGAAGTCGCAGAGCGACTGTCCATCATTTGTCCAGGACAATATAGCACCCGACCCCTGGATGCGACGACGCGCCTAGCCGGCGGAGAAGCCAATGGGCGGGCTTTTTGCACGTATGTCACGTGCCAGACTTCAGACGGTTGGCCTTCGAGGTCCCTGGTTCTCGGTCACACAGTGAATTGATGTCGAGGCGCGTGTGCTCTTCAAGAATTGAATGAGCTTCTGATAAGGCGTGAAGTGAGGGCGACGGATCGCAACACGCAGTCGCGGCGACGCTTACGCCAGCGTACTCCGACAGGTCTGCCCCGCTACGACCGCCGCTCACGATGCTGCGTTCATTGGTGTCATTCAGACGTCGTGGAGCGCTTTCAGCACAGAAAGCCGAGCGTGCGTGAGCTGTAGCCGAAGCGCGGCAAACCCAGTAGGGTGGCAACTTCTGGGCCCCGCGCAAAGGGGAGCGGCCTGCTCGCGGTCGGGTGAGTCAGCCTGCATCCCAAAAATTCACTTCAGCCCATCGCCCACAAAGTGACCCGATAGGTTACGAATGAGGCCGCGTACGCCAGCGCAAACAGGTAGCCAGCTGCAATCCATGCCCAGCGTGCGCCGGCCTCTCGCCGGATGGTGGCCAATGTGGCCAGGCACATCGGTGCAAATACATACCAGGCCAGCAGCGAGAAGGCGGTGGCCAGGCTCCACCCTTGCGCGATCAGCGGCGTGAGTGCACCAGCCGTGTCATCGCTGACCGCCGATAGTGTATAGACGGTGCCTAGGGCGCTGACAGCGACCTCGCGCGCTGCGAGTCCTGGCACCAGTGAAATGCTGATCTGCCAGTTGAACCCGATAGGCTCGAACACCACCGCCAGTGCCCGTCCCAGCGTGCCGGCCAAGCTGTATTCAATGGCAGGGCCCGTGGCCCCCGCCGGCGGCGCCGGAAAACTGGCGAGCAACCACAGCAAGACCGAGAGCACCAGAATGATCCCGCCGACGCGGCGCAGGAAGATCTTCACCCGTTGCCACAAGCCAATGAGCACATTGCGCGCAGTGGGCCAGTGGTAGCGCGGCAACTCCATCATCAGGGTGCGCGTCTGGCCACCCGCTGTCAGCCGCTTGAGCACCCAGGCCACGGCCAGAGCGCCCACAATGCCCGCAAGGTAGAGCGCAAACAGCACCAGCCCCTGAAGTTCTAGGCCACCCAGCACTTGGCGGCGCGGCACAAAGGCGCCAATCAGCAATGCATACACCGGCAGCCGCGCCGAGCAGGTCATCAGTGGCGCGATCAGCATCGTCACCAATCTATCCCGGGGGTTGGCGACGGTGCGAGCAGCCATGATGCCCGGGATAGCACAGGCAAAGCTCGACAGGAGGGGAATGAACGAGCGGCCAGACAGCCCCACACCGCCCATCAGCCGGTCGAGCAAGAAAGCTGCACGTGGCAGGTAGCCTGATTCTTCCAGCACCAGGATGAAGAAGAACAAGATCACGATTTGCGGCAGGAACACCACCACGCCGCCAGCGCCCGAAATCACCCCGCCTACCAGCAGGCTGCGCAGCCAGGTTTCTGGCAGCGCGTTCGACACTTGCTCACCCGCCCAGGCCGTTGCGGATTCGATCCAACCCATCGGTACCTCGGCCCAAGCAAACACCGCTTGGAATACGAAGAAGAGCAGGGTGGCCAGGATGATCGGCCCTATCACTGGGTGGAGGACGACCCGATCCATCCGGTCACTGGTGGTGTTGGGCACCGCGCTGGCAAGACCGAGTCGTTGCAATGCGCCTCGTACTGCCTCGTGATCGCCCCTGGCATCGTGTTCCAGAGGCTCGCTGCTTGCAGGCTGAGTATCGAGCGAGACCGTTTGCCACACCGAGGGCTGATCCAGCAGGGCGCGCAAGCCTTCCGCTCCTTCGCCATGTACCGCGACCGTCCGAACCACGGGCACGCCCAGTTCATGCGCCAGCGCGTTGGTGTCAATACGCAGCCCCTGCTGCTCAGCCAGATCGGCCATGTTGAGCGCCACCACGCAGGGCAGGCCCATGCGTTTGACGGCCAGTACCAAACGCAAGTTGCGCCGCAGATTGGTGGCATCGACCACGCAAATCACCAGGTCGGGCCGTTTTTCGCCGACAGCCTGACCGCGCAACACATCCACCGTGACGGTCTCATCGGGCGAGCGCGGATTGAGGCTGTAAACGCCCGGCAAGTCCAGGAGCCGCAGTGCTCGCCCAGCGGCACTGGTCAGGCGGCCCTCCTTGCGCTCCACGGTGACGCCGGCGTAGTTCGCTACCTTCTGATGGCTTCCCGTGAGGCGGTTGAACAGGGCTGTCTTACCGCAGTTGGGGTTGCCCACCAGCGCCAGCAGCCGACCCGGCGGGTGCAGGTGAATGACGGATTCATGCATGGCTTGTGCCTTCTTCGGCGGGTGGTTTGGCGGTTTCAACCGTCACGCAGGCCGCCTCCTCCCGCCGCAGGGCGAAAGTGGAATCACCCACGCGCACCACCAGCGGGTCGTGTCCGGGTAAGCCTCGCGCCAACACGCTCACCAGCTCGCCGGGCCAGAAGCCGATCTCTTCCAGTCTCGCGGGCCACTCCGGTGCGCCTGCCGGTGTACTCAAGCTGACTACGCGCGCAGGCCGATGCAGATCCAGCTTGTCCAGTGTCAACGGTGTGTCGGTACTGTTGCTGCGCATCGTCAATTCCTCGGCTCGGTTACGAAGCCGAGCTTGAATAAACCCGAGCGCTGCACGGCCGCCATCCTCTGCTCACCGGGCTCGTGTTCCACCTTGCGGTCACTGCGGACAAACACCGCGCTTTGCGGCGCCTTCTTTGCCGCAGCCCTCAGTCGCTGGCCCGGCTGCCCGCCGATCTCCAGCGCCTGGTCCCACAGCACGTTGCCATCAATCGCCACCGCCGGGGTCGTTTGCTGCGATGCAACCAGCGCTTTGGGCAGCAGGTGCTGCGGTGATGGCCGGCGCCAACCTTCGTGCACGGCGGCCAGATCGTCGTAGCGGCGTACTTTGCTGCGCCGGTGCTGGTCAACGACCAGAGTGCGTGCTGAGCGGCAGACCATGGCGCGAGCATCTAACACGGCCTGGCCAGAGGACCGCGGGGCGAAAGCTCGCGAAAAGCTCTCCTGTGCGAGGTCGGCTGCGGTGTCGCAGTCGTCGACCTGTCGTGAAAGAACATCTAGCAGTTTGCGGTGGTCGAGCTCCAGCACGTGCAGACCTTTGGAAGGATGAAGGGAAACGCCTGGGCCCGTGCGTGGAGACTGGCGGCTGCTTGTCTGCGGTTTCAGCGTGATGAGAACTGTTCTTATTATCTTCGAAAAAGCTCAGTGCTCGATCACACTGGCCGCGCTGAATCGCCCCGCAGCGGTTGACTTTGATCGGAAGCAATAGTTGACGACTGATGCGTTGCAGCGGCCCGTCAAACTAGGTCTGCCTCCCAGCGCGAAATCAAACGCCCGTCTTGTGACGGTGGAGCTGTCGGCAATGATTGCGCGGTCAACCAGGCCTTTCAGCTTTGCTTTTGCAGCTTCTGAAACTCATCGCGCAGCAGGGTGACAACGTCCCCTAGATTGAGCGCCTGCAGCCGGTTCTTTTTGAGGAACGCGATCCATTGCACTGTCTTCGTGGCATCCCGTGCGAATGCATCGCTCAAGCCCGAAGGTGTGGTGTCCGGCAGCTGCAGTTGCCGCCGGGCAAAAGTGGCGTCGATGGCGCGGCGCAGTTCGGTCGATTCCATGGCCCCCTCGGTGAGCAGCACCCACAGATCGAAGTAGTCCTTCATCCGGGTGTTGGCCATGCCGAGCAGGCACACCGCATGGAACTTCTCGGCCACCACGGTGTATTTCGGGTACGAGCGCAATTGCGGTGCGGGCAGGTCATCGAGCAGCACCGGGTAGCTCACCGATTCCGGGGCCGGCGTCACCGCATCGCCGAAACCGATATCGACCTGCAGTGTGATGCGCGCTCCGTCCAGCTTCGCCAGCAGGTCGATCCGCACTCCGCCATAGTCTGCCTCCTTGCGAATAACCGAGCCCCTGACCGATGCGGGATCGAACGCGATGCCGTCCTCCACCTCCATCGCGCAGATTTCACGGAATGTCGCAACCGCAGTGTCTATGTCGTCCGGACCATATCCCAGCAGGTCCGCGTCGCGCGTTGGCCGGTGTGGCTGGTCATACCACAGAGAAAACAGCAGGGCTCCCTTGAGTAAGTAGTTTCCAGCATGGGGTGAGATCGACAGCCGATACAGCAATCGCTCCAGGCCGTAGTGGGTGAGGATCAGGTTGAAGTCCTGCTTCGTGGCATCGGCACGTTGCTTCAAGCGGGCGCGGATGGAGGCGGCCAGGTTGCGGCTCATGCTGTCATGCTCTCCAGGTAAGGCCGCATCACATTGGCCACGCGGTTGACCGCGGCGTAGTGACACAGCGCATCCATGGTCAACTTGCGCTGCGCCCAGCCATCGCGCAGCGCCTCCAGCGCCACGTCCAGGCCGATCTTGTTCCGGAACTTGAAGCAGTCGGCCACTGTCTTGTTGGCGTTGAACACCGGGACCTGCACGCCATCGATGTCGATGGGTTCAACACCTTCGGAAAGAGCCGGTCCCGACATGCGCACCACACGCAGCGCCGGCTGGTCCAGTCGGGGAGTGGGTGTGTGCGGAGGGATCGCCAGCCAGACCTCGAACGGCGCCTGGGTGCCGATGCCATGAACGCGCAACGCCGACAGCAGGCACACGACACCACGCGGCGCCCGCAGGGCTACTTCGGCTAGGGAGCGGTGTTCACTGAGTGCACGCCCCGGCAGGCTGTAGACGCCGCGTGCCACTCGTTCAAGCTTGCCTGCAGCGACCAGACGGCTGAGCACCACGGTCGGCAGTGCCTGCGCGGTCAGATCGCGTGCGCGCAGAAGTGGCTGTCGCTCGGCGAGTGCGAGCACAGCATTTTCCATCGCTGAGTTTTTGCCATGAAACATCCATGCAGTCTGTTGTAAATACTAGTTACTTGTCAATAAGTAACTAGATAAAGAAACAAACTCCGGGATTCGGTCGAGCGTCTTCGTTCAGTGCCTGTGCAGTGGCAATTCACTTTCTGTTCAGTTTGTGCACTGGCGCACCATGGGAAAGCGAACACCTCGCACTTAATGTGCTGCTCGCCAGCTTGGACCTATTCGAATCCGAACGCGACGCGTTGGTGAAAGCTCGAATCGGGCAGGGACGGTTCCGCGCTCAACTGGAAGAGCGTTGGAAGGGATGCTCGGCGACGGATTGCAGCCTGTCAGAGGTCCTGTTCGCTTCACACATCGTGCCTAGGTCGGAATGCACTGGCGCGCAGGGGCGGTGGTCGGTGGACAACGGCTTATTGCTGTCGCCTGCGCTGGACAAGCTCTTCGATCGGGGAGGGGGGCTGATCGCGCTGCACGTTTGGTGTGCCATCGACGAGCGAGGCGTTCTCGACTCTTCTGCTGGCGCACCCGGCTTCTCGCCTGACACACATCATCAACCTACCTAGCTGCTGACCCAGTCCACGACTTATTGTGGGTTTTTATGTGGGTCAGAATCTGAAAAATACGCTAAGTTGTTGATTTTAAAATACTTCTGGCGGAGAGGGCGTCCGCCGAAGAGCTAATATTTATCGGGGTTCCGTGGGTGAAAGTCGCTCCTACCCACAAATTGACCCCCAAATTGTTCTCTCGGTGACGGACTTCAATTCGCGGAGGAACACCTGTGCTGGGTGCGCTGAACTTACACAGTGCTCCGAAAAGTGTCCAGCGCTGTACTGCCTCTGATCCCTTCTCCATCAGGCCAAGCATGGCTCTGCACAGTCATGGTGTGCGCAAGTTTCTCGCCATCGCCGCTTTGCTCCTCGGTTGCTTGTTCGTGGTTCAGTCCACGATGGCAGCCTCTGCGGGCTATAGCGATTGCTGCACACATGGATGCGAGGGGATGGCGGCCTGCGCAAGTGTGAGCTGTCAGGTCTGTGCCGTGTTGCCGGCGGCCCCTGCACCCCGAGAGCACTCTGTCGTTTTCGCGGATTCGCGTGAGCGCCCCGGTGCGGAAGAGCTCCTGCCACCGGCGCCATTCGCCGAAATTTGGCCTCCCCCTGATTAGGTGCGTGGTTGACGTTAATCACCACTACTCATTCATAAAGGAATCCAAATCATGAAATCGAAGCTCCTGAAAATCTCTGCCGCTGTCGGCTTGCTTTCCATCTCTGCCGCCGCTCTTGCGGCGAACAGCTGCTGCGGTGATCTCGCGGCATGCTGCCTGGAGATGTTGGCCTGCTGCTTCTAAGGTCAGGCTGAACTAAGCCGATTCGGCTCAGGGCCGGCGCCTATGGCGCTGGCCCTTTTTGTCGCCGTTTCAGGAACCTCTCTGACAACTTGCCGAGTCTCGAAATGGCCCGGGATCGTCGGACCAGAGCGGAGCGCCTTCGACGACCATCAGCTGAGCGAGCTTGACTGCAGGCCTCACATGAAGAATGCCACTCGGTTCGGTCTCAGCTGCACCCTCGCTGCCTACGCCGTTGGCCCGGAGGCCGAGATTGAGTATCCGTTGCGTCCTTGGCTCTTCACGACATACAACGCGCTGTCCGCGCGTGCCAGCAACGCGTCCGCTGTCGTGTCTTCCCCGGAGTCGTAGGCGACGCCGATACTTAAGGTGACGTCGAGTTCGGTCGTGGCATCAACCGCAATGCGCCGCTCCATGGAGCTGCTGATCTTCCTGGCGACAAGGATGGCCGTTGCCTCGGACTCAAGATCCTCCAGAAGGACCACGAACTCGTCGCCAGCAAAGCGGGCAACCGTGTCATGTTTGCGGACACAGGCCCGCAGCCGGTTGGACACCTCCTGCAAGACGGCGTCACCTGCAGCGTGACCTTGCGTGTCATTGACCGCCTTGAAGCGGTCGACGTCGATGAACAGAAGACCAACACCCCTCTCGTTTCGCCTGGCACGCGACAGAACCAGTGGCAACTGCTCGGTGAAGTAGCGCCGGTTGTGCAGTCCGGTCAGGCTGTCGGTACGCGCCAACGTGCCCAACATCTCTTCAGATTTCTTGAGTTCGGTGATGTCGGCGCTTACCGCATAGACGCCCGCCACGGAGCCGTCCTCATTCAGATCCGGCACATACGAATTCTGAAACGCCTTGGTTCCGACAACTGTCTCCCGCTCGGACACGAACTCGAGTGCTTCGCCATGCAAGGCTCGATCCAGGTAGTCCAGACGACTTGTGTAGAGGCTCTCGCCCCAGAGCTCACGGATGTGCTTTCCTTCCGCCTGCGCCCAGGCCTGCCCGAACCAGCGTTCACAGGTGCCGTTGGCAAAGGTGACGCGCAACTGTGTGTCGAAGTGAACGAGCAAAATAGGAACGGCGTTGCTCAAACCACGCAGCAGCTTCTCACTGCGTACGACGGCTTGATTGCTGGCCGCCAGTTCCGCTTCTCGCCTGTGGGTGGTCGTGATGTCGCGCAGGTTCACCGCGACGCCGTCGCCCACTGGCACCATATGCCGGGTCACGCGGATGCGGCCGTCGTGATCGGTGCCCAGATCGAGTTCGGCCACCTGGGCTTTTCGTGTCGCGACGATCTGGCAGAACTCGGTGAACCATGGGCTTGCCCGCTCTGCACCAAGCACGACGGACAGTGGCCGGCCCAGCAGGTCGAGACCCGCTCGGCGCAGCCATCGGCAGGCACGATGGTTGGCGTGCTTGCAGACGAAGTCAATGAGCTCGCCCTGTGGATCACGGACGGCTTCGAAGATCAGGAAGGCATCGAGCTGGGCATCCGAGGCGGCGGTGAAGAGTTCGCTTGATAGGGCGGCCTCACGCCTGCTGCGGTCCAGTTGACGTGCAGTCAAGAGAACCGGAGCAAACGCTGCGAGCAAGAGCGCAGAGGCGATAGCGAATGCGAGCAGTACCGCTTTGCGTCGCTCGTAGAAGGGCGCCAGCACTTCTTCTTGCGCCAGGGCGACGGTGACAAACAGGCCGCTGAACCGGTTGCCCTTGAACGCGACCAGCCGGGGCACCCCATCGAAGGTGCTGTCGGTAGCGAAGACTCCCTCATCGCGTGCTGCAACGGCCTGCGCCAGGGCTGATCCCTGCACCGTGTCTCCGAACGTGAACTCCTTGCCTTTGCGCGAGACGCGCACCACGCCGTCACTACCGGTAAGGGCTACGATGCCCTGCTTGCCCAACTGTGCCTCCGAGTAGTAGGTGGTGAAGTCCGAAGGATCTACTGCGGCCACGACGACACCGGTAAACGCGCCATTTGCATCGAGACGGGCGCGGCTGATATGCACTCGCCACTGCCCGCTGTATCTCCCGACCGAGGGAGCACCGACATACAGTCCAGTCATCGAATTGCTTTGATGGACCTGGAAGTAGCCGCGATCGGCCGCCGTACCCCCTCGCTCCCCCTTGGCTGGCTTGGCGCTGCTTGCAATCACCGCGCCAAGGGCATCGGTGAGATAGAGGCTGCGAATCCCGGCTTCCTGAAAGTTGGCTTTCTTTGACAAGCGCTCAAGGTCGCGCTGCAGTTCTTGCAGCGACTGCTGCTCCGCAAGGAGCGTGAGTATTAGATCAATCTGGGACAGGTGCCGGTCTACGAAGGCATCGTAGGCTTTGGCGGCTCCACTGGCCCTTTGCAGGCCTTCGAGTTCGGTACGCTCATGGTCTGCTTGGATGAGAAAGGCGCCGGCACCCCACATGGCGGCCATCAAGGCACAACACGTCAGCACTAGGCCGTGTTTGAGCCTGCGGCCGGAGCGCAGTGCGATCGCCATGAAAGGCTCCGTTCTTTTAGGCTTGGCTGATACAAAGCCAGCAACCGCCCCAACGCGGCGGTTGCTGCGCATTCTCCTCCAGGTCGAGGTGGCCGGCCAGCAATTCACGGTCTGCGCCTTGACATGGAATGCCGGTCAACTGACCCAAAGGCGCTGATCGCGCCGATCAGGAGCGCGGGGTACGTCGCAGACGAACGCTGGCGGCCCGGCGCCGCTGAAAATCAGAAGGTCCGAGACTGAAGGACTCAGCGTACTGCCGCTGCAAACTGGGCCTCGGCATGGCTCAACAGCTCGGCGCTCAACTCGCGATAGTGAGGCGAAGCGGGATCGCTGAGGTAGGCTGTCCAGGTGCTCGTCGTGCAGGCATTGGCACCGAGGACCTCGATTCTCATGAGCACGTCTGCTCGGCGATAGATCTGACCTGCCCCCTCCCGCCGTACCAACCAGGCGGAAGTCCGGGTTGAAGATTACTTGATCTCGTTGCTTGAAGCCGGTGGCGGCTGGTTCTTAGTCCGGTGGCGCTGAGCAAACGCCGCCGGCGGTATCCGTCTCAGGCTGCTATGCGGCCGCACCTCGTTGTAGTCCTGGCGCCAGATGGCGATCTGCCTCAACTTCTGGACGAAAGCGAAGACGGCTTGCTTTGGGTCAAGAAGATAGTCCAAGACCTCAAGGACTTCTCTAGCGTTGACCAGGCTGAATGGCAGGAAGCAGACCTGAACGCGGGGCTCGATTCGACACTCAATGTCGTGATGAACGAGGTCAGGTACAAAGCTGATGTCAAGAAGGTTTACGGGAGAATCCCCGCCGTGCGCTGCATCGCAGCCCAACTCAATCAGGTGTTCATGAACCTGATCATCAACGCCGCGCACGCCATCCCGGAACGGGGCGAAATCACATTGAGCACATCGACTCAGGGAGAATGGGTGAGCGTCGAGGTTCGCGATACCGGTGCGGGCATGAGCGAGGATGTTCAGCGCCGCATCTTCGAACCCTTCTTCACCACCAAGCCAGTAGGCATGGGTACGGGACTGGGCCTGTCACTGTCGTTCTCCATTGTCCAGAAGCACGGTGGACGTATCGAAGTGGAATCATCACTCGGCGTTGGCACGCTATTCCGCGTTTGGATCCCGATCCAGGGGCCAGCACCGACCGTTGCCTGAGTGTTCAGAGCGCAGGCGGGTGAGTCAGCTTGCATCCCCAGAACTGATTTCAGCCCATCGCCCACAACGTGACCCGATATGTCATGAAAGAGGCTGCGTATGCGAGCGTGAACAGATAGCCGGCCGCCATCCATGCCCAGCGTGCGCCGGCCTCTCGCCGGATGGTGGCCAATGTGGCCAGGCACATCGGTGCAAACACATACCAGGCCAGCAGGGAGAAGGCGGTGGCCAGGCTCCAACCTTGCGCGATCAGCGGCGTGAGCGCGCCGGCCGTGTCATCGCTGACCGCAGACAGTGCATAGACGGTGCCCAGGGCGCTGACAGCCACCTCGCGCGCTGCAAACCCTGGCACCAGCGAGATGCTGATCTGCCAATTGAAACCGATAGGCTCGAACACCACCGCCAGTGCCCGCCCCAGCGTGCCGGCCAAGCTGTATTCAATGGCAGGGCCTGTGGCCCCCGCCGGTGGCGCCGGAAAACTGGCAAGCAACCACAGCAAGACCGAGAGCCAAAGGATGATCCCGCCGACGCGGCGCAGGAAGATCTTCACCCTTTGCCACAGGCCAATGAGCACATTGCGCGCGGTGGGCCAGTGGTAGCGCGGCAACTCCATCATCAGGGTACGCGTCTGTCCACCCGCCGTCAGGCGCTTGAGCACCCAGGCCACGGCCAGAGCGACCATGATGCCGGCAAGGTAGAGCGCAAACAGCACCAGCCCTTGCAGTTCCAGGCCACCCAGCACCTCGCGTTGCGGCACAAAGGCACCGATCAGTAGCGCATACACCGGCAGCCGCGCCGAGCAGGTCATCAGTGGCGCGATCAGGATCGTCACCAGTCTATCCCTGGGGTTGGCGACGGTACGAGCAGCCATGATGCCCGGGATAGCACAGGCAAAGCTCGAGAGCAGGGGAATGAACGAGCGGCCAGACAGCCCCACACTGCCCATCAGCCGGTCGAGCAAGAAAGCCGCGCGCGGCAGATAGCCTGATTCTTCCAGCACCAGGATGAAGAAGAACAGGATGATGATTTGCGGCAGGAACACCATCACGCCGCCAGCGCCCGAAATCACCCCGCCCACCAGCAGGCTGCGCAGCCATGTCTCTGGCAGCAAGGTCGACACTTGCTCACCAGCCCAGGCCGTTGCGGCTTCGATCCAGCCCATCGGTAGCTCGGCCCAAGCAAACACCGCCTGAAACACCAAGAAGAGCAGGGAGGCCAGGATGACCGGCCCCATCACCGGGTGAAGCAGGACCCGATCCATCCGGTCACTGGTGGTATTGGGCACCGCGCTGGCAAGACCGAGCCGTTGCAAGACGCCTCGCACTGCTTCGTGATCGCCCCTGGCATCGTGTTCCAGAGGCGCGCTGCTTGCAGGCTGAGCATCGAGCGAGACTGTTTGCCAGACCGAGGGCTGATCCAGCAGGGCGCGCAAGCCTTCAGCCCCTTCGCCATGGACAGCGACCGTTCGAACCACGGGTACGCCCAGTTCGAGCGCCAGCGCGTCAGTGTCAATCCGCAGCCCCTGCTGCTCAGCCAGATCAGCCATGTTGAGCGCCACCACGCAGGGCAGGCCCATGCGTTTGACGGCCAGCACCAGACGCAAGTTGCGACGAAGGTTGGTGGCATCGACCACACAGATCACCAGGTCGGGCCGCTTCTCGGCAACAGCCTGGCCGCGCAACACCCCCACGGTGACAGTCTCATCGGGCGAGCGCGGATTGAGGCTGTAGACGCCCGGCAAGTCCAGGAGTCGCAGCGCGCGCCCAGCGGCACTTGTCAGGCGGCCCTCCTTGCGCTCCACGGTGACGCCGGCGTAGTTCGCTACCTTCTGATGGCTTCCCGTGAGGCGGTTGAACAGCGCTGTCTTACCGCAGTTGGGGTTGCCCACCAGCGCCAGCAGCCGACCCGCAGCGTACAGGTGAACGGTGGCTTCATGCATGGTTCTTGCCTTCCTTGGCGCTTGGGTTGACGGTTTCAACCGTCACGCAGGCAGCCTCCTCACATCGCAGCGCGAAAGTGGAATCGCCCACGCGCACCACCAGTGGGTCGTTGCCGGGCAAGCCGCGCGCCAACACGCTCACCAGCTCGCCGGGCCAGAAGCCAATCTCTTCCAGTCTTACGGGCCACTCCGGTGCGCCTGCCGGCGTACTTAAGCTGACCACGCGCATGGGCCGATGCAGATCCAGCGTGTCCAGTGTGATTGGGGTGCGGGTGCTGCGCATCTTCAGTTCCCCGGTTCGGCCATCCAGCCGAGCTTCAACCGTTCACGGTAGTAGAGTTCCAACACGTACAGACCCTGGCAAAGATGAAGGAAACGCCTGGGCCCGTGCGTGAAAACTGGCGGTGGCTGGTCTGTGGCCTTGGCGTAATAAGAATTGTTATTATCCGGACGGATTGCCTCGTTTGAGCACACCGGACACGCTGAATCGCCACATTGCGGTTGACTTTGATCGACAGCAATCGTTGACGATTGAGGCCTTGCAGCGGCACGTCAAACCAGGAGCCGGTCTAACGCTGACAGAAGCTCTCGAACAATGTGGTGATGTCGCAGACCTCCTCGGATGTCAGCGACGTGGCGGGCACTCCATTGATGCTCGCGCGCTGCACTGCCCAATGGCGAACGCCGAGCGCTTCCAGCTTGCGGGCCAGTTGCAGCAGCTCGTGCAGAGGGTACAAACTCGGGTGCCAAGTGGTGCGGCACTCATAGGCCACGCCGCTGCTGAGGACCAGTTGTAGCGCCGCCTGGACCTTGGCGCCGCTGCCGGGCACGCCGCTGATCGCATCGATCTTGTCCAGCGGCGCCTTGATGTCGAGGCCCAGCCAGTCGATCAGCGGCAGCACGGCGGCCAGCCGCCCAGGGTAGGCGCCGGCGCTGTGCAGGCCGACCGCGAAGCCGAGCGCACGAACCTCGGCGATGGCCGCAGGCAGGGCGGCCTGCAGGGTTGGTTCGCCGCCTGAGAACACCACGCCGTCGAGCAGGCCGCGGCGGCGCTGCAGAAAGGCCATCACGGTCTCCCATGATTGCGCCGTCGGCGCATCGGCAGGCAGCAGACCCGGGTTGTGGCAATAGCTGCAGCGCCAGGGGCAGCCCTGCAGAAACACCACCGCCGCGAGCCGGCCCGGAAAGTCGATCGTGGTCAGCGGCGTCAGGCCGCCGACCCGCAAGGTGGCGGCGGCTGTGCTCAGGTGGAGGCTCACGCGGCCCGGCGCAGACCGGGCTCGGCGAAGAAGCGGCGCTCCTGGTGCTCGCCCTGCTTGCCGGTGTTGAAACTCGAGACCGGCCGGTGGTAGCCCATCACGCGCGTCCAGACTTCGCAGGGTTGACGCTCATCGTCGCGCAGCGCGATGGCTGTTTCGGTCATCGGGACAGGGTGGATCATTGCAGAGTCTCCTTGGTGGTTGAACAGGGGATGGAATCGTTGGCTGCGCCCCGGCGGCGCTTCTGTTCGAGCCGCTCTTCATCGCAAGCGGGGCAGAAAGGGTGTTCTCCGGCCAGATAACCATGGCTCGGGCAGATCGAGAAGGTCGGCGTGACCGTGATGTAGGGCAGGCGGAAGCGGCTCAGCGCGCGCCGCACCAGCTCGCGGCACGCAGCGCCACTCGAGACGCGCTCACCCATGTAGAGATGCAGCACGGTGCCGCCGGTGTACTTGGCCTGCAGCGCCTCCTGGCGTTCCAGCGCCTCGAAGGGGTCGTCGGTGAAGCCGACCGGCAGCTGCGAGGAGTTGGTGTAGTAGGGACGGTCTGCGCTGCCGGCCTGCAGGATCTCTGGCCAGCGTTTGCGGTCCTCGCGGGCGAAGCGGTAGGTCGTGCCCTCGGCCGGCGTCGCCTCCAGGTTGTAGAGGTGGCCGGTTTCTTCCTGGAACTCGACGATGCGGGCGCGCACATGGTCGAGCAGGCGCAGCGCCAGCGCATGGCCGCGCGCGTCGGTGATGTCGTAGTCGTCGGCGCTGAAGTTGCGGATCATCTCGTTGAGGCCGTTGACGCCCAGGGTCGAGAAATGGTTGCGCAAGGTGCCCAGATAGCGCTTGCTGTAGGGAAACAGGCCCTGGTCCATCAGGCGCTGGATCAGCTCGCGCTTGAGTTCCAGGCTCTGCCTGCCGAACTCAAGAAGCCGGTCCAGCGCAGCCAGCAGGCCGGCCTCGTCGCCGCAGTGCAGATGGCCCAGGCGCGCACAATTGATCGTGACCACACCGATGCTGCCGGTCTGTTCGGCGCTGCCGAACAGACCGTTGCCTCGCTTGAGCAGCTCGCGCAGGTCCAGCTGCAGCCGGCAGCACATCGAGCGCACCATATTCGGCTCCAGCTCCGAGTTCACGAAGTTCTGGAAGTAGGGCAGACCGTACTTGGCCGTCATCTCGAACAGTGCGGCGGCGTTCTCGGATTCCCAGGGGAAATCGGGTGTGATGTTGTAGGTCGGAATCGGGAAGGTGAAGACCCGGCCTTTGGCATCGCCGGCCGTCATTACGTCGATGTAAGCGTGGTTGATCATGTCCATCTCGAGCTGCAGATCGCCGTAGGAAAACGGCATCTCCCGGCCGGCAATCACCGGCACCTGCTCGCGCAGGTCCGCTGGGCAGCTCCAGTCGAAGGTCAGGTTGGTGAAGGGCGTCTGCGTGCCCCAGCGCGAGGGCACGTTGAGGTTGTAGACCAGCTCCTGGATGCACTGGCGCACCTCGGCGTAGCTCATGCGATCGGCACGCACAAAGGGCGCCATATAGGTATCGAAGGAAGAGAAGGCCTGCGCACCGGCCCACTCGTTCTGCAAGGTGCCGAGGAAATTGACGATCTGGCCGACCGCCGAGCTCATGTGTTTGGGAGGGCCGGCCTCGACCTTGCCCGGCACGCCGTTCAGGCCTTCGTGCAAGAGCGTGCGAAGCGACCAGCCGGCGCAGTAGCCGCTGAGCATGTCGAGATCGTGGATGTGCAGGTCGCCGTCTCGATGGGCCCGGCCGATCTCGGGTGCATAGACATGCGAGAGCCAGTAGTTGGCCGTCATCTTGCCGGACACATTGAGGATCAGGCCGCCCAGCGAATAGCCCTGGTTGGCATTGGCGTTGACGCGCCAGTCGTCGCGGTTCAGGTACTCGTTGATCGAGCGCTCGACATCCACCAGGGTCTTGCGATCCTCACGCAGCCGCGCATGCTGCTCGCGGTAGACGATGTAGGCGCGCGCGGTCTTCAGATGATTGGACGCGATCAAGGTCTGCTCGACGATGTCCTGGATCTGCTCGACGCCGGGTGCCTGACCGTGGAAGCGGTGCGCCAGCACCTTCAGCACGCTGGCGCACAACAAGGCCTGTTCGTCGGCGCCGTACTCGCCGCTGGCAATGCCGGCGCGTTGCAGTGCCAGCGCGATCTTCTGGGCGTCGAAGGCCGCGTGGCGCCCATCGCGCTTGAGAACCTGGGCGGGAAGGCTTGCATGGTTGTTTGACATGGATGGTTCTGAACACTAGCTATGGTGTGCAGCCTATCCTTCAAACACTAAATGTGGATTTGCGCTGACGCAAACTCCCGACTCGACCTGGCGCCGCAGGCGCCACGGCGGGGGTCAGCCGAAACTCAGCGGGCGGCCTTCGACGTCCAGTGCCAGCAGCCCCTCAAGCTGGCCGCAGCGGATGCGCTCGACCATGGTGCGCAGCGCCTGCTCGATGCGGGCCTCGGTCGCCGGCTTGCCGCCCTGGCCGGACAGGGCGGCGATGAAGACGACCTGCCAGGGGGGCCCGGCCTTGGCGGACTCGGCACGCAAAGCCTCGAAGCTGCCGAGCTCTGCAGGCGACTTGTCCACGCAGACCCGTGGTGAGAGCGTGCCGCCCTGGCCGCTGGCAAAACGCTCACGCTGCTCAGGACTGGGGTCCTCGGGCAGTTCGGCCGTCGTGAAGACGAAGAGCAGTCGCTGGGGCTCGGCCTGGAGGGTGGCGCCGCGCAGGAGCAGCTCGAAGGGTGTGTCGCTTGTCATGGGCGCAAGCGTCGCGCCTGTCGCGTCCAGAGGGTTTGCTCTGGATCAAGACAGCATCGCGGATTCGCTGCGCCAATATCAAAAACTGCGGAAGGTTTGGATGACAAGCAGCACACCCGTCCCCGCCAGGCGCCCACTGCCCCTGGTGTATTCCTGCTCGGGCTGCTCCAGTGCGGCCCAGCTGGCCAACTATCTGGCTCTGCGCCTGGACCGCGAGGGCGAAGCCGAGATGTCCTGCATTTCCGGTGTCGGCGGCAATGTGCGCAGCTTGGTGCGTCGTGCCCGCGACGCGGCTGCCGAGGGCAGGCCCATCATTGCCATTGATGGCTGCGCGCTGGCCTGCGCCAAGCAGTGTCTGGCCGAGCGCAGTGTCGCGCCGACCTGGCATCTGCTGCTGGCATCGTCGGGCGTCGCCAAGCGCTATCACGCCGATTTCGACACCGCCCAGGCGGAACAGATCTATCCGGTGCTGGTCGAGCAGGTGCAGGCGCTGCGTGACGCGCCTATCCCAGGTAGATCCACCAGCCCAGCGGGTTCTTGCTGATCGCCACCGAGGCGATCCAGCCGACGGTTGCCAGCGCTGCGAGCCAGGCGGCCGCGCGCAGCGCCAGTGGCCGGCCGGGTTTCAGAGCCAGCATGCCCAGCGCGATATAGAGCAGCAGGCCGAGTATCTTGGCCAGCAGCCAGGGCGCCTCGAGCGGCAACAGCCGCAGCATCCAGGCCAGCGCGAGCGCCGACAGCAGCAGCACCGAGTCGACCAGATGGGGCAAGGTCCTGGCCGGCCGGCTGCCGACCCAGGCAGCGCCCAGCAAGGACCCGAGGCCGCGCGCGAAGAAGCCGCTGACCGAGAGCAGCACGGCGCCCTGGTGCAGGGTCTTGATCGTCAGATAGTCCATGGGCCGGATTCTCAGCCCGGCCGGCCATCGAGGCGGGCGCGCGTCAGGATCGGCCAGTAGCGCAGCGCGTAGAGCGCGAAGCCGGCCGACCACAGCGCGGCCGACAGCAGCACCGCGTGGACGGTCTGCGCCGGCGCCAGCAGCGGCCAGCCGACGCGCACCACGGCGGCGGCGGCCACCAGCGCATAGCTGGCCACATCACCCCTGCTGGCCCGCAGCAGCCGGCCGGTGTGGCCCAGCGCGGTGCGCGTCATCATGCCGATGACCAGCCCGCCGATCGCGCCCAGGGTCAGCGCGTGGGTCGCCAGCGTCGGGGCCAGCAGTCCCAGCGCCCCCAGGCCGCGCAGCAGCAGGTGCAGCGGGATCCACAGATAGGCCAGGTGCAGCACCCAGACCAGCGGCGTGCGCAGCGTCCTCAGCGGCTGCCACAGCAGCCAGCGCGCCAGATGGGCGGCCGAGCAGACGCCGGCCAGCAGGGCCAGAGGCAGGCCGCCCAGCCCCAGCCCATCGCCGGCCAGCAGCGCCAGCGTGCTGCCCAGCGCGGCCTGTTCCAGCCAGGGCCGGCGCGTCGCATTGGCGCCGGGCACGCCGTTGTTGGTGAACATCGGGATCACGCGGCCGGCCATCACCGCCATGATGAAGAGCACGACATCGAGCCCCAGCTGGATGCCGACCCAGCCGGGCAGCTGCAGCAGGCCCAGCTGGCTCAGGTGCACGCCGGCCTGGGCCAGAGTCAGCAGCGCCAGCAGGCCGATGAAGAAGTAGTTGCGGCGGTTGCGGGCGGCGATGAAGGGCAGGGCCAGCGCGATCGTGGCCAGCAGCGGGAAGGCGATATTGACCAGGGCTGCCGCCCAGCCCCAGGGCGTCAGCACCAGCACGCGGCCGGCCAGCCACAGCCCCGCCAGTGCGGCCAGCGCGGCACCGGTGGGTGTCGGGCGATTGCTCCAGTTGCGGCCGGCGGTGAACAGAAAGCCCACCAGCACGGCCAGGGTGAAACCGAACAGCATCTCGTGCGCATGCCATAGCGGCCCCTGCAGATAGGCCTGCGATCCCAGCAGGCCGGCGAACTGCAGCGCCCACAGCGCGATCGACAGCGCGGCGAAGCCGCTGGCCAGCAGGTAGAAGGGGCGGAAGCCGAGCTGCCAGAGCGCGAAGGCCGGTGCAGCCGCCGGGCGTGGAGGTTCCTCGATCTTGATGAATGACGCAGCCATCATGGCAACTTTCTGGCGCCGGTGGCGCCATGGCGGCGGCGCCACGCGAACGCGGCGCCGATCAGGGTCAGGGCAAACAGTGCGAGGGCGCCGGCATTCAGGCCGGCTCCCCAGGCGCGCAGCGAGTCGTTCACGAAGCCACCGCCCAGCCGCAGCAGCAGGGACAGATGCAGAAGCGCCAGCGGCAGGTAGAAGGCCGGTCCGAATTGCAGCTTGATGCGGGCCACGGCCGGCAGGATCACCGGCGCATGGCCCATCATCATGCTGACGACAAAGCCCAGTCCCAGCGCATGGAGGGCCGTGTCGCGGGCGGCATGAAAGCCCAGCGCCGTCGCGGCCCAGGCCAGGCCGGCCAGCGCCAGCCAGCCATAGCCGCCGAGCAGGCAGACCGCCATATAGCGGCTCAGGCCCTGGGCGAAGACCGTGCGGCGGGCCATGTCGAACAACAGCAGCCACAGGGCCAGCATCGCCAGGGCGGCGCCATAGAGCAGCGCTGACAGCGCCGCGCCCAGCAGCAGGGCCGCGAGCACCAGATACAGCGAGGCCTCGACGCCGGGCCGGCGGCGCATCAGCCGCGTCATCTCCAGGCGCTCGGCCGCGATGGTCAGCACCAGGAAGGCGAACCAGCAGCGCAGCACGGCGTCGGCCGCGATGCCGGCCGCAAACAAGGCATTGCCGGCCAGCCAGGCCAGCGCGCCGAGCAGCAGCAGCGCGGTGTGCGCGGCCGGTTGGCGCCGCACGACGACGAGGTTGACCGCGACGAAGGCCAGCGCCGCCAGCGCAGCCAGCCCCGCAGCGGCGGCGCCGTAGCCCAGCAGCCAGCACAGGCCGGCCAGGCCGGACATGAACGGCCCGATGAAGGCGGCGCGGTGGCGCAGCGCCACCGCCCGCTCGATCGCGATCACGGTCCCCAGGAAACCGCCGCTCATCAGCGCCGCATGCTCGAGGCCGGCGTGGCTCAGCCAGAGGGCATCGCTCAGCGGCAGGCCGGCGCGCAGCAGGCCCCCGGCCACGCCGCCCAGCAGCGACAACGCCACCAGGGCCAGCAGCAGCGGCCGCGCCAGCCGGGCGGATGCCGCAGGATGGAGCGCGCGGCGCGGTCTCACCAGCGCATGAAGCGCTTGGCCCGTTCGCTCATGCGATCGGTGCTCCATGGCGGCTCCCAGACCAGTTCGACCTCGATCGCCAGCGCGGCCGGCACCACCCGGTCCAGCGCGGCCTCGACCTCGTCGATGATGACGTCGGCCACCGGGCAGGCCGCCGAGGTCATTGTCAGACGCACATGGACCTTGTCGGCGCCGACCTCGACGCCATAGATCAGGCCCACATCGACGATGCTCATCGCGACCTCCGGATCGACCACGCGGCTCAGCGCGTCGATGAGGGGCTGGCGCAGATCCTCCGGGCCGCTGTAGGGGAAGGGCATGTTCATGACGACGGACGCGCGGTGCGCGCAGCGGGCTCGATGAACAGCATCCGCGCCAGGGCCTGGCGGTTGTGCACCAGGTCGGCCAGCGTGTAGCGGTCCAGCACCTTGTAGAAGGCATCGACCGCCTCGCCCATCACGTCGCGCAGCTTGCAGATCGGCGTGATGGCGCAATGCCCGCCCTCGGCGCTGAAACACTCGGCGGGCAAGGCCGCGCCCTCGGTCAGGCGCACGACGGCGCCGACGACGATCAGCTCCGGCGCCAGCCCCAGCTCCAGCCCGCCGCCCTTGCCGCGCACATTCGCCAGCCACCCGCTCTTGCCGAGAAAATGCACGACCTTGGTCAGGTGGTTCTCCGAGATCGCGAAGCTGGCGGCGATCTCGGCAATGGTGGCGCGCCGGCCCGGCCGGGCGGCCAGGAAGATCAGCACGCGCAGGGCGTAGTCGGTGAAGCTGGTGAGTTTCATGGCGGACAGTCAGTTCAGGCTCGGTGCCGCGCGGCGCACCGGCTCGGGGGGCGGCCGGCGCAGCAAGCGCATGGCGTAGGCCGCCAGCATAAGCGCGCCGGCCGCGAACAGCATGTCACCGGGCACACGCAGCCAGACCAGGGCCTCCATCACCGGCGAGTGGATGATCTCCGGCGAGCGGGCGTACCACAGGCCGCGGCTGACGCTGGCCCAGGCCTGGTAGATGCCGGCCGGCAGCAGCGACAGGAAGACCATCATCGCCAGCCCGAGGTTCAGGCCCCAGAAGGCCGGCTTGAGCAGGTGGTCGGCATGCAGATGGCGCGCATAGAGGCCGCGCAGGCAGAACAGCATCAGGCCGATGCCCAGCATGCCGTAGACGCCGAACAGCGCCGCATGGCCGTGGGCCGCCGTCATGTTCAGCCCCTGCACGTAGTACAGCGAGGCGGGCGGGTTGATCGCGAAGCCCAGCACGCCGGCGCCGACGGTGTTCCAGAAGCCGACCGCGACAAAGCACAGGATCGGCCACTTGTAGGCGACCAGCCAGGGCATGGACTGGGCGCGGCGCCAGGTCTGCAGCGCCTCCAGCCCGATCAGGGTCAGCGGCACGACTTCCAGCGCCGAGAACACCGCGCCGACGGCGATCACCGAGGTCGGTGTGCCGGTGAAGTAGAGATGGTGCAGGGTGCCGAGGATGCCGCCGAACAGGAACACGATGGTCTCGGCAATGATGGCGCGGTTGGCGCTGGCCGAGCGCACCAGGCCCAGCTTGGTGAAGATCAGTGCGACCACGGCGGTGGCGAAGACCTCGAAGAAGCCCTCCACCCACAGATGCACCAGCCACCAGCGCCAGTACTCGACCATCGAGTAATGGGTGTGCTGGCCCCAGGTCAGCGACGAGGCATAGAAGCCGCCGATGCAGGTGGCCGACAGGAAGACCATCGCGATCAGGCCGCGGGTCTCGGACGGCTTGGTCAGCGCCGGCCACAGCGCGCGGCCGAGCAGCACGACCCAGAACAGCAGGCCGGCGAACAGCAGCAGCTGCCAGACGCGGCCCATGCTGGTGAACTCCAGGCCCTGATTGCCGAGCCAGAAGCTGAAGTCGACGCCGCGGTGCTGCAGGGTGCCCAGCCAGCCGGTGACGGTGGAGCCGACGACGACGAAGATCAGCGCCCAGAACAGCAGGTCGACGCCGAGCTTCTGCCACTTCGGCTCGCGGCCCGACAGCAGCGGCGCGATGTAGAGGCCGGTGGCCAGCCAGGCGGTGGCGATCCAGAAGATGCCGACCTGGGTGTGGACGGTGCGGCTGACCACATAGGGCAGCAGCTCGGCCAAGGGCAGGCCGAAGAAGCTCTGGCCCTCGACCGCGTAATGCGCGGTGATGACGCCCATCGCGATCTGCAGCAGCATCAGGCCGACGACCGCGAAGAAATACTTGCGGGTAGCCTTCATCGAGGGTGTTGCCACCGCGCCCAGCAGCGGATCGGCGCTGGGCGGCTCGGCCTCGGGCTCATGCTTGTTGCTGCCGTGCAGCCACAGCATCGCGGCGATGCCGGCCAGCAGCAGCACGATGCTGACCATGGACCAGATCGCGGCCGAGGTCGACAAGGTGTTGCCGACCAGCGGCTCGTGCGGCCAGTTGCTGGTGTAGGAAAGCCCGGTCTCGCCGGGCCGGTCGGTCACGGCGGCCCAGGAAGCCCAGAAGAAGAAGGCGGTCAGCGCCTGGCGATCGCTGGCCTCGGGCAGGGCGCCGGCCGTCATCGCATACTGCTCGCGCAAGGTGTCGAGCGAGGCGTCGCTGCCGAACAAGGCCTCGTAATGGGCCGCCACCTCGCGGATGGCCTGGGCCCGCTCGACCGAGACGGTGAGCTTGCCGCTCTCCGCGTCATAGCTGTTGTGGCGCATCTCCTGCTGCAGCGTCGCCTGGATCGCCCCCTGGTCGGCCACGCTCAGGGTCGCGACGGCGCGGTGCTGCTGGCTGCGGATCGCCTGCAGGGCCAGGGCTTCGCGGTGCAGCCAGTCGGCCGACCAGTCGGGCGCCACATAGCTGCCATGGCCCCAGACGGTGCCCAGCTGCTGGCCACCGGCCGCCAGCCAGGCTTGCTGGCCGCGCTGGATCTGCGCGCCGGTGAACAGCACATCGCCCTCGGTGCTGACGACGCTTTTCGGAATCGGCGGCGCCGTCAGATAGATCTGCCAGCCGAGGTAGCCGAGCGCCCCGAACGACAGCACGAAGATTAGGCCCAGCCAGCGCCAGAGCCTGTGGTTGGTGTTCATCGAAAGTTCCTGCGGATAGAAGAGGGGAGCCGTGGGCTCAGGCCTGGCCGCCGCAGCTGCCGCAGCAGGGGCTGTGCGTCGGTGCGTTCTTGGTGATCGCGACGCGCCAGACCTCGGGGCCGCTCTCCAGATAGTCCCAGCGGAAACCGTTGGGCAGCTCGGCCTGGAACTGGTAGTACAGCGGCTTCGGGTCATGGTCGTTGACCAGCTCCATCGCCTGGCCGGCCGGCAGCTGGGCGAAGGTCGAGAAGATCAGCGGGTGGCGTTCGCGCGGGATGATGTGGCGAACGTCGATCAGTGTGGGATGGCTCATCAGGGCTCCGTGGTGGCTGGTTTCTATAAGGTGTGCAAATTGTGCACCTTTAAAAAAAAGCTGTCACCCGCGCCGGTTTGATCTGGCGCAACAGGCCGGCTGGTTCACGCCCACAGCGGCCCGATCGCGTCCAGCGTGTTCTTCAGCACCAGGCCCAGTTCGGTGTCGCCCTCCATCACCAGCGCGCGTTCGAAGAACAGACGGTCGGCGTCGTCGCTGCCGCGCAGCAGCCGCCAGTAGCTCGGGGCGGCGGCGGCAATGCGCAGCGCCACTGCGGCGCCTGTCGGTGCGGGTCGGAAGCCGCGCTCGTCGAGCAGCAAAGGCAGCGACAGGCCGAGGTCGATGACATCGATGCGTACGGCCCGGCGCGACAAGGTCGCGCGTGCATCGGCGGGCAGCCGCGGCAACAGCCAGCGGTTCAGCGCCAGCGCCAGCGCCTGGGTCGGTGGCTGCATCGGCAAGCGGCTCAGCACCGGCTTCAAGCGGCCCGTCATCTCGGGGGACAGCAGCAAGCTGATCATGGTTTGACGCTCCAGTCCATGCCGGGCCGGCCACGGGCGAACCCGTTGGCCAGGCCACCGGGCAGCGCCCCAGCCTGCAGGCCTTGCAGCGCCGGGCCGGCCGGCTCGCCGCCATTCATCACGGCCTCGAAGGCCGCGATCACCTCAGCGAAGCGCTGCGAGCTCGGCGACAGCCGCAGCCGTGACACGCCGGCCGCCCGCAGGATCTCACGCTCGCCGAGCAGGCATTGCTGCGCCGCCGACTGTGTCTGTATGCCGTTCAGCACCAGAAAGGGCGCGCCGTCACTGGTCGACAGCAGCAGGCCGTCGCCGTCGTCGCGGCAGCGGAACTCGCACTGGTCCTTGCTGAGCCGGTGGTGGCGGGCCGTGAAGCAGCGCGCCGAGAAGGCCAGCGGCATGCGGCCGTAGGCGAACACCTCGCAGGGCAGGTCCTGCTGCCCGCCATTGACGGCCTGGATCGCGTCCAGCGCCAGCTCGACCGGCGCGACCCAGCGCACGGCGCCCAGGCGCCGATACTCGTCCAGCGCTGCGCGGCTGTAGACATTGATGTGCGGGCCCAGCACGAAGCGGGCGCCGAGGCCGTCGAGCATGTTCAGTGCCGAGGCGTCGCCGGCCTCGACCAGGAAATCGCCTTGCTCGGCGATGCGGCGCAGCAGGCGCAGATCGGCCTCGGAGGCGATCAGCGCCTGGGTCGCCAGCACCACCTCCTTGCCGGCGCTGCGCAGGTCTCGCCCCAAGGCCAGCCAGTCGGCCAGCTTGATCTCGTGGCGGCGCTCGCAGACCACCTCGCCGAGCACGACGCTGTCGGCCGCCGACTCGGCCACCTCGGCATAGAAATGCAGCAAGGCCTCGCGCGGCCAGTAGTACAGCACCGGGCCGATGCTCAGCGCCATCCGGTCCTGGGTGCGGAGGGGGTCAGGGTTTGTCATCGTCATCGCCATGGTCGGTCGTAGGCTCCCAGCGTGTGTTGTTGGCCCTCGGCCAGATGGCCCAGCGCGGCGGTCCAGGCCGGCTCGACGCGGTAGCGGTCCGGCGCCGCGGCCGCCGCGTCGATGGCCTGGCGCCAGACCCGCGTCACCTGCTCGACATAGGCCGGGCTGCGCTGGCGGCCCTCGATCTTGACGGCGCGCACGCCAAGGCGCATCAGCTCGGGCAGCAGGGCCAGCGTGTTCAGGCTGGTCGGCTCCTCGATGGCATAGTCGCGCCGGCCCTTGACCGCGAAGCGGCCCTTGCACAGCGTCGGGTAGCCGCGCGGCTCATCCGGGCCGTAGCGGTCGATCAGCAGCCCGCCCAGCCGCGCCTCGACGCCGTCGGCCGCGTCCTGCCAGCGCACATGGGAAGGCGGCGAGCAGACGCCGGCATTGTTGGGCGACTGGCCGGTCACATACGAGGACAGCGCGCAGCGTCCCTCGACCATCACGCACAGGCTGCCGAAGCCGAACACCTCGATGTCCACCGCGGTGTGGCGCAGCACCTGGCCGACCTGGGACAGGGTCAGCACGCGCGGCAGCACCGCGCGCTGGATGCCGTAATGGCGGCGGTAGAAGTCGATCGCCTCGTGGCTGCTGGCCGAGGCCTGCACCGACAGATGCAGGCGCAGCTGCGGATGGGTCTTGCAGGCATAGGCCATCACCGCGATATCGCCGACGATCAGCGCGTCGGCGCCCAGCTCGACCGCGGCATCGACGGCGCGGTACCAGGTCGCGACATCGTCGGCGCGCGCATAGGTGTTCAGCGCCATCAGCACCTGGCGGCCGCGCTGATGCGCATAGGCCACGCCCTCGCGTAACTGCTGGTCGTCGAAGTTCAGTCCGGCGAAGTTGCGCGCGTTGGTGGCGTTGCGCAGGCCGAGGTAGACGGCGTCGGCGCCGGCATCGACGGCCAGCTTCAGCGCCCGCAGCGAGCCGGCGGGGCAGACAAGTTCGGGGATGGTGGTCGCGCTCATCGCAGCGGGGTTCCTTGCTTCAGTAGGAGAGGGATTCAGTCCGGGCGTCCGTCGGCGCGCGGCAGGCCCCACCAGCGGCCGTAACGCAAGGTCCAGCCCAGGCAGACGGCGCCCCACAGCAGGGCGGCGGCACTCAGCAGCGGTGCTGCCCGGGCGGCGGCGACCAGCGCAGCGGCAAGGCGCAGCAGCACGGCCAGTTGCAGCAGCCAGAACAGGCGCCACAGCGTGTCGTCCGCGACCACACGGCGGCCGCTGTGGCCGCTGCTGACGCGACCGACCATGGCCAGCAGGATCGAGCCGAGGAAGCCCATCGTGTAGGCATGCAAGGGCGCCAGGCCCAGCGACTGCATGCCGCCAGCGCTGAGACCCTCGGACAGGCCGTCCAGCAGCAGGGCCAGGCCCAGCCAGACCAGCCCCAGATGCAGCATGGTCAGCAGGCGCGGCCGCAGACTCTGGTGGCGCGCCCACTGCAGCGCCAGCGCCAGCACGGCCAGGCCGGCTGCGGCCTCGATGCCGGCATGCAGCCACAGCAGGCCGTTCGAGCGCGGCGCCAGCAGGGCCCAGCCGCTTTGCAAGCCGAACAGCAGCAGCCAGCCGCGCAGCGGCCAGGCCTCGGCTTTCGGCAGGGCGGCGCTGCCGAAGAAGGGCAGCATGCGGTGCAGCACGGTGATGAAGGTCAGGCCGCTGAAGCCCCAGAGCGAGGCGCGACTCAGTGCCAGCAGCCGGCCCGCTTCGCCGCTCGCCAAGGCCAGCGCGGCGGCCCACAGCAGCACAGCGCCGAGGATGCCGGCGCCGCAGACGATCTGTGCGTGCAGACGATCGGTTTCGCGGCTGGCGCGCAGCAGACCCGCAAAACGCCACAGCAAGCCGCTCCAGCCCCAGGCGACAGCCACCAAGCCGAAGCTGCCCAGCACCCGACCCAGTACGGGATCGGGACCGGCGTGAATGGCCAGCAGGAACAGCAGCCAGCCGCACAGCTGAGCCAGCACTGGCGACAGCAGGGCAGCGGCGGGCAGCGGCGTGCAGGCCAGCCAGCGCGGCCCGGCGGTGAACAGGAAACCGGCAAAGAACAGCGGCATGAAGCCCAGGCTCATCAGCAGGCCGTGGGCCGTGGCTGGCGTCAAGTTCCAGGGCAAGACATGACCCTGCAGCCGGGCCAGCATTGCCAGCGCCCACCACAAGGCGCTGCCAGCCAGCAGCAGCGCGGCGGCTGCGAAGCCAAGGCGATGCGGTGCGCTGAGCAAGCGGGCGGCTTGCCAGCGCTCGCCAGGCTTGCCGAGCTCAGGTCTTGGCGCCATGGGCCAGCGCGCCGTTGGACAGGCGTTGCAAGGCCTGTGCATCGCGGACATGAATGCGGTAGCGGTCCATGTCGATGACCTTCATATCGCAGAGCTGGCGCAGCATGCGCGAGAAGGTCTCGGGTGAGGTGCCCAGCTGCGAGGCGATGGCACGCTTGTGCTGGTTCATCACCACCGCCGATGACTGGTCGCTGGTCTGCAGTTCGTCGATCAGCCAGCCGGCGCAGCGTGCCAGCACACTCTTGGCCAACAGGTCATGGGCATCGCCGGAGACGCGGCGCACCCGCTCGGCCACCGCCGCCAGCAGGCTGCGAGCGATTTCCGGCCGCGTCACGAAGGCCTGCTCGACCTCGCGCACCGGCAGCCAGTAGGCGGATACAGCAGTCTCGGCGCGCGCGCTTTCAAGATAGTTGCCGCCTAGCCAGGCGCTCTCGGCATCTATCCAATGGCCGGCATGAATGGTACGTGTCTGCCGCCATTGCTGCTGTTCGTCGTGGCAACCGACGCTGACCGTGCCATTGACCAGCAGCCACAAGGCGCTGGCCGGTTCGTCGGCCCGGATGAACAAGGTCTTGGCTGGAATCTTCTGGAACTGGCCCAGCTGAGCCAGTTCCAGGGCCGCGGCCGCGCTGAGCAGTCCGGGCCGGAAGGCTTTGCTGAGCGTGCCGCACAGGCCTTCGCGACTGTTGTGCGCGGGCACCAGTCGCACGGCCGCTTCGTTCGGATCGGCGAGGCGATGCTGGAAGTGGTTCATGGCAGTCTCCATCGTTCTAGGTTGAGGGCTTGATGAATGTGGCGGGCGCCGCGCGTATCAATTTGCGGCAGCGCAAGCCGGACAGGGTTTTCGTTTGCGCGGCATCAAACCTGCAGCCGCCTCGCCATCCCGGCCGACATCCAGGGGGGCGCGGCGTTGCTTGCCACGATCAGCGCATCGACCTGCGGGCGCCCGGCCAGCAATCGTGTTCTCGCCGCCGGCCCACCCACCATCAGCGCTGTGCCCAGGCCGTTCAGATCGGCGACGCGGCGCGCCACCAGGGCCACACCACGGACGCCGCTGCTGGGCTGGCCGCTGCGCGGGTCGAGGATGTGGTGGTAGCGCCGACCATCACGGACGAAACAACGCTCGTAGTCGCCCGAGGCGGCGACGACACCGTCGCTCAGCGCAATCAGGCCCAAAAGTCCTTGCGGCGCCCGCGGCGCACGCGGATCGAGCAGACCGATGCGCCAGTCGCGCCCTTGCAGTTGCCCACTGACCAGCACATCGCCACCGCCGTTGATCATGGCGCCCGCCAGCCCCCGGCTTTGCAGCACCCGCAGACCGGCCTCGAGAATCGGCAGCTTGGCAATGCCGCCCAGATCGATCCGCATACCACGTCGACGCAGATAAGCGCGGCTGCCCGATTCATCGATAAGCACGTCCCGGTAATTCACCAGACTCAATTGACGACGTATTTCATCCGCGCTTGGAATAACTGTTTGTGCTGGATCAAAACCCCATCCTGAAAATGCCCCAACGGTAATATCAAAGGCACCGTTGCTGTATTCGGAAACCTGCCGCGCTGTTTTCAGGACCTGCATCATTTCGGGCGCAACGACCACCGGCTGGAGCCCGGCGGCGAGCTGCAGTGCGCGCACGGCGTTGTCGGCCCGGTAGCGGCTCATCAGGTCGGCCTGGCGTGCCATCTCGGCCCAGGCGGCGGCCAGCGCCGCGCCGCTGCTGGCGGCGTTGCGGCCTTCGACGGTGATCTCTACCCTCGTGCCCATCAGCACGCGCGACTGCTGGACCACGCGCGGGTCGGCCAGCGCCGGACGCAGCCAGGCGGCCGTGGCCAGCAAGGGAAGGGCGCCGAGCAGGCGCCGGCGCCCGGAGTCCGGGCTGGACGGCTCTGGTGGAAGGGGTGACATCAGCAGGCTCTCACTGCGACTGCGCCACCATGAACTGGACGGCGGCCCTGACCTCGTCGTCGCTCAGCGCGGCGGCGCCACCACGCGCCGGCATCATGCCCTTGGCCCCGGTGAAACCTTCCAGCGCGTGCTTGTCGAGAACCGCCTGCCCTTGGGCGATGCGCGGGCCCCAATCGGCCTTGTCGCCCGGCTTGGGCGCGCCGGCCACGCCGGCGGCGTGGCACATCGCACAGGTCTTGCCGTAAATGCTCTTGCCCAGGGCGTTGTCCGCGACGGGTGCGGGCGCTGCGGTCACGGCCGGCGCCGCTGCGGCGCTCGGTGCCGGCGCGTCCTGCTGGCCGCAGCCCATCACGAAGAAGGCCGTCGCCAGCGCCATGGTCAGGTTTTTCTTGCTCATCAGATGCTCCTTGTGTGCATGGCCCGGATTCTAGGAATGAGTAATTATTTAAGGTGCATAAATTTTGCCCTTTATGAAAATGATTGATCTGGATCAGTTAGGCGCCGGGCGGGGCCGACGAACATCCGTCTGCCCAAAACACTTACAGGCCCGGTCGGCAGCGCTGGCCGACCATTTCCAGAGGACTTGCAATGACCAAACAAAACGCCTCCCATGCGGCCGCAGCGGCCGGTCTCGGCCGCCGCCGGTTCATCAACACGGCCGCGCTTGCCGGCCTGGCCGGCATCGCCGCCTGTACCGACAAGGCCACCGGCACAGCCACGCCGCTGGCCGGCAGCGCGCCGGCCGGTGGTGCCGGCCATGGCGCTGCCGGTGCGGTGCATCTGAAACCCGGCGAGCTCGACACTTACTACGGCCTGTGGAGCGGCGGCCATACCGGCGATATGCGGGTGCTGGGTCTGCCTTCGGGTCGCGAGATCACGCGGATTCCCTGCTTCGTGCCGGACGCACTGGTCGGCTGGGGCGTGACCAATGAATCGAAGCAGGTGATGGGCACCAAGGCCGACGGCAGCCTCAAGTACACGGTGGCGGACACCCATCACACCCATGCCTCCTACAAGGACGGCAACTACGACGGGCGCTATGCCTGGATCAACGACAAGATCAACAGCCGCATCGCGCGCATCCGGCTTGATCATTTCGTCTGTGACAAGATCACCGAGCTGCCCAATGTGCAGGGCTTCCACGGCATCTTCCCGGACAAGCGCGATCCGGTCGATCCGGCGATCAACTACACGACCCGGGTGTTCTGCGGCGCCGAGTTCTCGATCCCATTGCCCAATAGCGGCAGCGAGGACACGGGCAAGTACCACTCGCTGTTCAGCTGTGTCGATGCCGAGTCGATGGAAGTGCGCTGGCAGGTGTTGATCGACGGCAACTGCGACCTGACCGCGACCTCTTACGACGGCAAGCTGGCTGCTACCAATCAGTACAACACCGAGATGGGCGCCAAGTACGAGGATATGATGTCCTCCGAGCGCGATGCCTGCCTGTTCTTCAACGTCGCCCGCATCGAGGCGGCCGTCAAAGCTGGCAAGTTCAAGACCTACGGTGACTCCAAGGTGCCGGTTGTCGACGGCACGCTGGCCGCCAACAAGGACGCCAAGAGCGCGCTGACCGCCTATGTCTCGGTGCCGAAGAACCCGCACGGCGTCAATGCCAGCCCGGACCAGAAGTATTTCATCTGCGCCGGCAAGCTCTCACCGACCGGCACCGTGATCGAGCTGGCCAAGGTGCTGGACTGGTTCGACGGCAAGCTCGAGAAACTCGATGACGCCATCGTGGCCGAGGTCGAGCTGGGCCTGGGCCCGCTGCACACCGCCTTCGATGGGCGCGGCAATGCCTACACGACCCTGTTCCTCGACAGCCAGGTGGTGAAGTGGAATGTCGAGAAGGCGATCGCCTTCCACAAGGGCGACAAGAGCGCGAAGTATGTGGTCGACCGCATCGATGTGCAGTACCAGCCCGGCCATGTCAACGCCTCGCAGTCCGAGACGATCGCGGCCGACGGCAAGTATCTGGCGGTGGGCTGCAAGTTCTCCAAGGACCGCTTCCTGCCGGTCGGTCCGCTGCATCCGGAGAACGAGCAGCTGATCGACATCTCGGGCGAGAAGATGGTCTTGCTGGCTGACCATCCGGTGCGCGGCGAGCCGCATGACTTCATCATCTTCAAGCGCGAGCTGCTGCGCCCGAAGCAGGTCTATGCGCTCGATGATTTCCCGCTGGCCATCAAGGACCCGAAAGAGTCGGGCGTGCTCCGCAACGGCAAGAAGGTCACGATCAAGATGACCTCGCAGGCGCCGGCCTTCAGTCTGCGCGAGTTCAAGCTCAAGAGGGGGGATGAGGTGACCCTGATCCTGACCAATCTGGACAAGATCGAGGATCTGACGCACGGCTTCGCCATCCCCAAGTACAACGTCAACTTCATCGTCAACCCGCTGGAGACGGCGTCCGTCACCTTCGTGGCCGACAAGCCCGGCGTGTTCTGGTGCTACTGCACCCACTTCTGCCACGCCCTGCACCTCGAGATGCGCAGCCGCATGATCGTCGAGGCCTGAGCCTGAGCGAAGCCGCGGCGCGTCTCGAACGCGCGCCGTGGCTTGGGAAGACCGATAAAACCATGCAGTTCCTCAGACAAGTTTGTGCGGCCGCCCTGGCCGCATTTTTTCTGCTGTTGCCAAGCACTCCGGCCGTTGCTGCCGGTGCCTACGAGGCCCAGCTTCCTGCCGAGCTGGCAACGGCTCGCGATTTGTGCGCGCTGCTGCCTTGCACCGAGGTGTTTCCTGGCGCGACATCGTTCTCCGAGCGGCTGGGCTCTCCGCCCTATGTCGAAGCCTATGGCGCCGGCGATGGCCATGGGACGCACGGCAAGCTGCTGGGCTATGTGATGCTGTCGACCGACATCACCGACACGCCGGCCTACTCGGGCAAGCCGGTGGTGACACTGATCGGCATGGACAGGCAGGGGCGCTTCGTCGGCGTCAAGGTGCTCAAGCATTCGGAGCCCATCCTGCTGCTGGGCATTCCCGAGTCAGCGCTGCTGAAGTTCAACGAGCAGTACCTCGGCAAGTCGGTGGCCGACAAGCTGGAGATCGGCCAGTCGCGCCCGGACGAGGGCGTGCTGGGGCTGGACGCGATCTCGGGCGCCACCGTCACCGTGATCGCGCAGAACCAGGTGATGATGGCCTCGGGCGCGGCCGTGGCGCGCCAGGTCGGCATCCTGGCGCCGACGCGGCGCGAACCGGCCCGCTATGCGCCGGCCCGGCCGGACGCCGGCTGGGCCGAGTTGGTCAAGCAGGGCAGCGTCAAGCGCCTGCAGGTGCGGCCCGAGCAGCTGGGCTTGGACAAGTCCGATGAACCTTTTATCGAGCTGTGGTTCGGCGACCTGAACCATCCCGATGTCGCACGCAGCCTGCTCGGCGCACAGGGTCACGACAATCTGCGTGCCCAACTGAAGCCCGGCGAGCATGCCATCTTCATTATCCGCACGGCCGGCGCCGAGTCCTTCAAGGGCTCGGGCTTTGTGCGTGGGGGCCTCTACGACCGGGTACAGGTCAAGCAGGGTGCCGATTCCTTCACCTTCCGCGATCTCGACTACCTGAACCTCTATGGCATCGCCGCTGCCGGTGCGCCGGCTTACACCGAGTCGGCCATCTTCGTGATCCGCTCGCCGGCGTTCTCGGCCGCCTACCCATGGAAACTGTCGCTGCTGGGCAACCGGGTTGACCGCGCCAGCGGCGCGCGCAGCTTCACCAGTTTCGACACGCCTTTGTGGCTGGCCGACGAGTTGCTCGACGGCGGCCGCCCGGCCATCAAGGAGGCGGCCGCACCCTGGGTCCAGGTCTGGAAGTCGCGCGCCATCGAGATCGGTTTTTTCGCCGCGCTGCTGATCGCGGTGGCGGTGGTCTACGCCTTCAGGGAGACGCTGACGCGCCGCGCCACCCTCAAGAACAAATGGCCGGTCAATGCCTTCAAGTACAGCGCCTGGGCCTTGAGCATCGGCTTCGTCGGCTTTGGCGCCATGGCCCAGCCCTCGATCACCCAGGTGCTGACCTGGTTCCATGCGCTGCTGTTCCAGTGGACCTGGTCGCTGTTCCTGTCCGACCCCTTCATCTTCCTGTTCTGGATCTTCATCATCCTGACCGTGTTCCTGTTCGGGCGCGGCCTGTTCTGCGGCTGGCTGTGCCCCTTCGGCTCGCTGTCGGAAGCGATCTACAAGCTCGGCGGCCTGATCGGCCTGAAGCGCTGGCAGGGCCATCTGCCACGGGTCTGGCACGACCGGCTGAAGTGGCTCAAGTACGCGCTCTTCTTCGGCCTGCTGACGGTCTCGATGTTCTCGATGGGCCTGGCCGAGAGGCTGGCCGAGGTCGAACCCTTCAAGACCACCTTCCTGGTGGGTATCACGAACCGGGCCTGGCCCTACGGCCTGTTCGTCTGCGCGCTGCTGGGGATCTCGCTGTTCATCGAGCGACCGTACTGCAAGTACATCTGCCCGCTCGGCGCGGCGCTGGCGATGCCCAGCACCTTCCGCTGGTTCGGCCTGAAGCGCAAGCAGGACTGCAATAGCTGCAAGGCCTGCGCGGTCGGTTGCGGCTCGCTGGCCATCGACGCGGACGGCCGCATCGACCACCGCGAATGCCTGCACTGCCTGGACTGCATGGTGCTGTACACCGATGCCAAGGGTTGCCCGCCGCTGGCCAAGGAGCGCAAGCGCCGCGAGCGCGACGGGCTGGAGATCACGCCGATCGGCCGCGACGGCTACTTCATTCCTATCCATCCGGCGCCGGCCATGCCCGCCAAGGTCGCGAACGGCCCCGACCCGCGCATGCCTACCGAGGCGGTCCGGCCGCCGCACAAGGCCGACGCGCGCGGGCTGCGCTGGCTCTGGCTGGAACTGGTCGATCATCTGTGGCCCTGGAGCGCCGAGGGCTGGCGCACGCAACGGGGCCTGCAGATCGCCGGCGTCTCGCTGGCGCTGGCAGCCAGCCTGGTCTGGTTGCTGGCCGGCAGCGGGCGGCTGTCGCCAAGTGCCGTCATCGCCTGGTGGTTCGGCTGGAGTGTCTACGAGGTGCTGATACGCCTGTCGGGCAAGCGCTATGTGAAGGACGGCCCCTGGTGGCAGGCCCACTACCGGCGCGCCTCGTGGATGGACATGCTGAGCTATGTTGGCTTCAAGAACCTGCTGATCGGCGCCGCCCTGTTCCTCAGTCTGAAGGCCCTGGGCCTGCTGCTGCCATGAGGCAATTCCTGACCCTGCTGCTGATGCTGGCCCTGAGCTGCGCCCAGGCGGCGACGCTGCGCGTGCGTCCGGGGGACTCGCTGCAGCAGGCGATCGATGGCGCAGCGGCCGGCGATGTGCTGGAGATCGAGCCCGCCCGCCATGTCGGCAACTTCGTCATCGACAAGCCGCTGACCCTGCGCGGCAGCAATCCCGCGCGGCGGCCGACGCTCAGCGGCGCGCAGCAGGGCGACACCTTGCGCATCACGGCGCCCGATGTGTGGATCGAGAGTCTGATCGTGCGCGACTCGGGCGACAGCCTGAAGGCCCAGAACGCCGGCATCTACATCCGCCCCGGCGCGCACCGCGCCGTGGTGTTGCGCTGCGACCTGAGCTACAACCTGTTCGGCCTGTGGATCGAGAAGGCCAACGATGTGCGCATCGAGGCCAATGTGATCACCGGCAAGCGCGAGTACAACTCCGCGCAGCGCGGCAACGGCGTGCAGCTCTACAACACCCGTGGCGCCCGTATCATCGGCAACAACATCGGCTTCGTGCGCGACGCGCTCTATGTCGACGTCTCGCATCACGCGATCTTCCGCGGCAACAAACTGCACCACAGCCGCTACGGCAGCCACTACATGAACTCCTACTTCAATCTGTGGGAGGACAACGACAGCTACTACAACCGCGGTGGCCTGGCGCTGATGGAGGTGCGCGACCAGATCGTGCGCAACAACCGCACCTGGGGCAACTCCGACCACGGCATCATGCTGCGCACCCTGCAGGACTCGGTGGTCGAGCGCAATATCGTCGCTGGCAACAATCGCGGCTTCTTCATCTACGACGTCGAATACGCGACCCTGCGTGGCAATCTGGTGGTCGACAACCGCGTCGGTGTTCATCTGGCCGCCGGCTCGACCCGCAACCTGGTTCAAGGCAACGACTTCATCGCCAACCGGGAACAGGTGCGCTATGTCGGCGCGCGCGACGAGGCCTGGGGCGCCCGGTCAGCAAAACCGGACGAAGCCGGCCAGGGCAACCACTGGAGCAACTACCTCGGTTGGGACCGGGACGGCGATGGCGCCGGCGACATTCCCTACGAGGCCAATGACATGGTGGACCGGCTCAGCTGGCGCCACCCCGGCATCAAGCTGCTGCTGGCCAGCCCGGCCGTGCAGGCCCTGCGCCTGGTCGGGCGGCAATTCCCCGTGCTGCGCGTGCCCAGCGTCGTCGACGCCGCGCCGCGCATGCATCCCCAACACAAAGACTGGAGTGCCTGGCGTGACAAGCATTACCCTGGCCCTTGATCGCCCGAGATCAGAACCGATGAACCCGGCGATCGCGCTGCGTGGTGTCAGCAAGCGCTTTGGCGCGGTCACCGCGGTCGACAGCGTCGATCTGCAAGTGCAGCGCGGCGAGCTGTTCGGCCTGATCGGCCACAACGGCGCCGGCAAGAGCACCTTGTTCAAGATGATGCTGGGCCTGATCCCGGTCAGCGCCGGCGCAATCACGGTGGCCGGAGCCGTGGTCAGCGGCCCCGACTTCCGCGCCGCGCGCCGCCAGATCGGCTACCTGCCCGAGAACCTGGTGCTCTACGACAACCTCAGCGGCCTCGAGACGCTGCGCTTCTTCGCCCGGCTCAAGGGCGCGGAGGCTGCCAGCTGCCCGGCCTTGCTGGATCGCGTGGGCCTGGGCAGCAGTGGCGCCAAGCCGGTGCGCGACTACTCCAAGGGCATGCGCCAGCGCCTGGGTTTCGCCCAGGCCTTGCTGGGCCGGCCGCAGGTGCTATTCCTCGATGAGCCGAGCAACGGCCTGGATCCGTCGGCGATCCGCGATTTCTATGCCGCGCTGCAGGAATTGCGCGCCCAGGGCGTCACGGTGCTGATCACCTCCCACATCCTGGCCGAGCTGCAGCAACGGGTGGACCGCCTGGCCATCATGGCCAACGGCCGCATCCAGGCGCTGGGCAGTGTGCAGGCCTTGCGCGAGCAGCAGGATCTGCCGCTGACGATCAGCCTGCGCATCGACCCACCGAGCTTGCCGGCATTGCGGGTGTCGCTGCAGGCGATGCCGGCCTTGCGGCTGAGTGGCAAGAGCGACGGAACGGGCGCGCTGGAGCTGCAATGCCCGCGGGCGCACAAGATGGCGGCGCTGGCGCTGCTGGCCGGCCGGGTGCTGGACCTGCAGATCCGCGAGCCCTCGCTGGAGGATCTGTTCTTCGAGCTGAGGGCTGCCGCATGAGTTTCCTGCCCGATATCGAAGGGCGCCAGGTCATGGCGCTGGCGGCCAAGGAGTTCCGCGACCGCATGCGCAATCGCTGGGTGCTGGCCGTGGCGCTGGTGTTCGCGGTGTTCTCGCTGGTGATCAGCTATTTCGGCGCTGCGGCCCAGGGTCAGCTGGGACCCCGCTCGATCGAATTCGTGATCGCCAGCCTGGTCAGCCTGGTGATCTACCTGATCCCGCTGATCGCGTTGCTGCTGGGCTTCGATGCCATCGTCGGCGAGCGCGAGCGCGGCTCGCTGGACCTGCTGCTGGCCTTGCCGATCACGCGGCTGGAGCTGCTGCTGGGCAAGTACCTGGGTCTGGCCGCGGCGCTGACCCTGTCGACCCTGGCGGGCTTCGCCCTGGTCGCGGGGCTGCTATGGCGCCAGTTCGGCTGGGCCGGCTTGTACCAGTACCTGGGCTTCATGCTCAGCTCGGTGCTGCTGGGCCTGGCCTTCCTGAGCCTGGCGCTGCTGCTGTCGGTGCTGGCGCGCGAGCGCAGCAAGGCCTCGGGTCTGGCGATCGCGCTGTGGTTCGGCTTCGTGCTGGTGTTCGACCTGCTGATGCTGGGCCTGCTGGTGGCCAGCGGCGGCGAGTGGGGCGGCCAGGCCCTGGCCTATGTACTGCTGCTGAACCCCACCGATGTGTTCCGCATCCTCAATGTGTTTTCGCTGGACCAGGTGCGCAGTCTTTACGGCCTGGCCAGCATCGTGCCGCCCGCCTTGGCCAATCCCTGGCTGATGGGCGGGGCGATGCTGGCCTGGATTGCTGCGCCGCTGGCCTTGGCAAGCTGGAGATTCAAACCATGACCATCAATCGACGACATCTGATGCTGGCCGCAGTGGCCGGCTTCTCCGGGCTGGCCGGCTGCGGCGAAAAGCGCGATGGCAGCGCCATCGCGTTGGAGATCGAAGCCGGCAGCACCTGCGACCTGGACGGCATGCTGCTGGCGGACTATCCCGGACCCAAGGCTCAGATCCATTTCGCCGGCCAGGCCCAGCCCAACTGGTACTGCGACACGGTGGAAATGTTCAATACCCTGCTGCGACCCGAGCAGGCGAAGGCCATCCGCGCGGTCTATGTGCAGGACATGGCGCTGGCCGACTGGGAGCAGCCGCGCGGCCATTGGTTCGACGCCCGCAGCGGCTTCTATGTGCTGGGCAGCCGGCGGCATGGCTCGATGGGCCCGACGGCGGCGAGCTTTCGCAAACAGTCCGATGCGCAGACTTTTGCCGCCGCCCATGGCGGCAAGGTGCTGGCCTATGCCGAGGTCAGGCCCGAGATGGTGGACCTCAGTGGCGGCGCGCTGCACGACAGCCGCATGTAGGGCCGATGCCGGGATACCGAATTCGCGTGCTGCTGGCCTTGCTGAGCCTGTCATTGCTGCTGGGCAGCCAGGGCGGTTCAGCGCCTCAGCCGGAACCTGAGCCAGGCGCCGAGGTCTGCGTGTTCGCGCCGCCGACACCGCACGACCCGAACTCCGGCCTGCCGCTGCTGGCGCCGCGGGCGGTGCCGGCCGAGGCGCGCTGCCCGGTCTGCGGCATGTTCCCCGCCCGCGCGCCCCACTGGGCAGCCCAGGTGGTTTTCGACAACGGCGACACCCAGTTTTTCGACTCGCCGCTGAGCCTGCTGATCTATCTGCAGGATGTGGGCCGCTACACCAGCGGTCGTCACGTCGGCGAGATCGCCGGCAGCTATGTCCGGGCCACCCAGGGCGGTGGCTGGCTGCTGGCTCGGGATGCCATCTATGTGCAGGGCTCGACCTTGCTGGGACCGATGCGGGCCGGCAATCTGCCGGCCTTTGTCGACCGCGCCAGCGCACAGCGCTTTGCGGCCGAGCAGGGCGGAGCCTTGCTGACCCTGCAGCAGATCACGCCACAGCTGCTGGCGCGGCTGGACGCCAGCCGTGCCGTCCATCGGCATGGAGGCTGATCAGCGCTCGCTGCGCTGCGGTGCCCAGGCCGGATCGATCTCGTTGAAGAAGGCGCCCTGATCGGCGTCGGCATAGGGGCCGGTGCCGCTGTGCAGCGCGCGCGAAGCCGGTACGAAACCGCCGGCGTTGACGTCGAACACATGGACCTCGCCGGCCTCAATCACATAGTGCCAGCCATGCATTGCCAGCTCGCGGCGCTCGACCCGGGCGCGCACCATCGGATAGTCCATCAGCCGCTCCAGCTGCAGCACGACCGAGCGCTCCTCGGTGCGGCGCAGCGCCTCGTCGGACAGCTGCACCGGCAGGGTCGCCTCGCGGCCCAACTCCAGCCAGGCGCGCAGGTTGGGGGCGTCGGTCGGCACCTCGCCGTAGAGCGCCCTGATGCCGCCACAGTGGCTGTGGCCGCAGACGATGATGTGCTGCACGTTCAGAGCCAATACCGCGTACTCGATGGCGGCGGCTGTGCCGTGCAGACCCTGGGAGCCGTCATAGGGTGGCACGAAGGCGCCGACATTGCGCACCAGGAAGAGCTCGCCGGGCCCCGAGCCGGTCAGCATATGGGGCACCAGGCGCGAATCCGAGCAGCCGATGAACAGGGTGCTCGGGTGCTGGCCCTGCTCGACCAGGTCCTTGAAGCGGGCCTGGTACTGCGGGAAGAAGTCGGTATTGAAACGCCGCAGCCGCGACAGCAGGTCGTCGGGCATGTCTGGACCCTCTGCTACTGCAGCAAGGGCGAATCGGCGCCCTCGAGCGCCAAACCGTCGATGCGGGCCGCGCCGGCCAGCAGGTTCAGGTACTGGCGCAAGGCCGTCACATAGGCCTGCTGGCGCAGCGTCTGGGCAATCGCGGCCTTGACGGACTCGAAGCCCTGTCGCAGCCCGGGCTCGCGTGCCTCGACACGCACGATGTGGAAACCGAAGCGGGTGCTGACCAGGCGGGGCAGCACGCCGATATGGGCGCTGGCTTCGTCCTGGGCGAACAAGGCAGCGCCGAACTCGGGCGCGCAATCGTCGCGCGTCAGCCAGCCCAGTTCGCCCCCTTCGGCGCCGCTGGGACAGTTCGAGAACTCGGCGGCCGCCTGCGCAAAGGCCTGGGCATCGACGCAGCGCAGCGAGACCAGCAGCCCCTCGGCGCGCTGGCGCAGCGCGGCAATGTCCATGCCTTCGGTGACGGCGAACAGGATGTGCCGCGCATGGACGCGCTCACCGATCGCAAAACGCGCGATATGGGCCTCGAAGAAGCGGCGGCAGGCGGCCTCGTCGGGCTCGGGCAGGTGCAGCTCGCGCTCCAGCAGTTGCTCGATGGCCGCTGACGCGGCTTCGCTGAGCAGGCCATCCAGTGCCGGCACATCGCCCACGGCCAGCAGGCCGGCGCGCTGCGCGGCCTGGCGCAGCAGCTCGCTGTAGGCCCGCTGGCGCAGGTCTTCCTGCGCGAGGACCTCGGCGTCGGCGTGCAGCGGCACGCCGTTGATCATCGCGGTCGGTGCGACGACTGCAGGCGCTGCAGTCTTGCTGCCGCCGCAGCCGCAGCTGCCGCCACCACATCCTTGTTGCTGTGTGCTCATCTTTTTCTCCTGTGCTCAGCGCGCTTGCTTGTGGCCCGGCGGCAGATTCAAGCGCCGGCTGCGTACCATTTGATAGGGGCGGATCAGGTAGGCCAGCGTGCCGAAGCCGCTCCAGACATGGACCAGGCGGGTGAACGGGAAGACCAGGAACACCGTCATGCCCAGGAACATATGCAGCTTGAAGACCCAGGAGGCCCCGGCCAGCAGCTCGACCGCGCCGCTGCGGAAGGTGACGATGCGCTGCGCCCATTCGGCCAGCGCCATCATCATGCCGCCGTCCAGATGCTGCGCCGACAGCGGGATCGTGGCCAGGCCCAGCAGCAGCTGCACCCACAGCAGGGCCAGCAAGGCGATGTCGCTGGGCTTGCTGTTGCGGCGGATGCGTGGGTCGCTCAGGCGGCGGTGCAGCAGCAGACTCAGGCCGATGAAGCCGAGCAGGCCGGCAACACCACCGACGATCATCGCCATCAGCTGCTTGGCGCCGGCGCTCATCAAGGGTTCGTAGAGGAAGTGCGGCGTCAGCATGCCGACGGTGTGGCCGAAGAAAAGCACCAGGATGCCGACATGGAAGAGGTTGCTGCCCCAGCGCAGCGAGCCGGTGCGCAGCAGCTGCGAGGAGTCGCTCTTCCAGCTGTACTGGTCGCGGTCGAAGCGCAAGAGGCTGCCGAGCAGGAAGACGGCCAGGCAGATATAGGGGTAGAGACCGAACAGAGCAAAGTCGAGCGAGTTCATGGACGCACTCCTTGGTTCATGGGTGTGTTCTTGACGATATGGATGGGCTGCGGCGCGCCGGGGCGGCTCTGGCCCTTGCTGCTGCAGCCGTCGAAGGCGGGCGGCTCGACCCAGGCCTCGTCGAGCGGCTCGTCGGCGCTGATCTGCACCGCCTGCGGCTTCTCGCCCGCCAACTCCAGCACCGCGCCAATCGCAGCTGCGTAAGGGTTCTCGTGCTTGATCAGCCCGCTGTGGATGGTGTTCAGGATATGGGCCATTTCGCCGAGAAAGGCGCGGGCGGTGGCGCTCGGCTGGGTCGAGGCGAACTCCAGCACCACCGGCAGGTAGTCGGGCAGTTCGCTGGCGTCAAAGAACATGCCGCCGGCCTCGTAGGTCTGGGCCAGGTCGACCAGGGCCGGGCCCCGGTCACGCGAGTCACCGTGCACATGCTCGAACAGATGCAGGCTGGTGGCGCGGCCGCGGTCGAAGCTGTCGACGTAGCGGCCCTCGACGGTGTAGGCATTGCCCTGCTGCAGCGTGCCCATCAGCGCCTTCAGCTCGTCCAGGCGCTCGGCGCTCAGCGCCGCTTCGTCGCGCAGCACTGCATACAGCTCGGGCAGGGCCGCGCGCATCTCGGCGTGTGGATAGTCCAGCATACGGGCCAGCACGCGGCAGGACCGGGACATCGGGGTTTTGTCTTTGTTCATGTCAGTGCCCTCACAACGTGGCCTTGATCGGAATCGTGCGCTTCTTGTCGCCGCCGAACAGGCTGACATTGCTCTCGCCTTCCGAGCAGCCGTTGCCGAAGCTGAAGCCGCAGCCGCCGCGCAGGTCATAGGCGTTCTCGGCGTACTCGCGGTGGGTGGTGGGGATCACGAAGCGGTCCTCGTAGTTGGCGATGGCCATGGTCTGGTACATGTCCTCGACCTCGTGTTTCAAGAGTCCCACCTGGTCCAGCACGGACTTGTTCTCGACGCCGTCCACATGCTTGCCACGCTGGTAGGCGCGCATCGCCAGCATGCGCTCCAGTGCTCGCTCGACCGGGGCCACATCGCCGGCGGTCAGCAGATTGGCCAGGTATTGCACCGGGATGCGCAGCTGCTTGACGTCCGGGATGTCGCCGTTGATGCCGCTGCTGGGAATCTGGCCGGCATTGGCTGCCGCGCTGATCGGCGAGAGCGGCGGCACATACCAGACCATGGGCAGGGTGCGGTACTCGGGGTGCAGGGGCAGGGCGACCTTCCAGTCGACGGCCATCTTGTAGACCGGGCTCTTCCTGGCCGATTCCAGCCAGGCCTCGGGAATGCCGTCCTTGCGCGCCTGGGCCTGCACGGCCGGGTCATGCGGGTCGAGGAAGATGTCGAGCTGGGCGCGGTAGAGGTCCTTGTCGTCCTTGACGCTGGCGGCTTCCTGGATGCGATCGGCGTCATACAGCAGCACGCCCAGGTAGCGGATGCGGCCGACGCAGGTTTCCGAGCAGACGGTGGGCTGGCCGGCCTCGATGCGGGGGTAGCAGAAGATGCACTTCTCGGCCTTGCCGCTCTGCCAGTTGTAGTAGATCTTCTTGTAGGGGCAGCCGGAGACGCACATGCGCCAGCCGCGGCATTTGTCCTGATCGATCAGCACGATGCCGTCTTCCTCGCGCTTGTAGATCGAGCCCGAGGGGCAGGAGGCCACACAGGCCGGGTTCAGGCAGTGCTCGCACAGCCGGGGCAGGTACATCATGAAGGTATTCTCGAACTGGCCGTAGATGTCCTTTTGAACCTGTTCGAAGT
>NZ_JAPFGP010000026.1 GCF_026241155.1 Paucibacter sp. PLA-PC-4 | reverse complement strand
GCCAGCTACATCCGAGGCATGGCGGCCTTCTACGAACTGGGCTCCTTGCATGTCATCGAGCAGGCTTTCATTGAAGGCTACGCGCGATCGATCGTGCGTAGCAGCAACCTGCCGGCCGCACTGCGAATTCAGAATGACGACAAGCAACTGGTCGAGCAGTTGGTCGACTACGTCAACTCCGGCAAGCGCAGCCATGGCGACCTGCTGCGCGACTTCCTCAGCCCCGGCGCAGGGTCTGGCGTGGAAGCGCCAGTGGCTGCATCAAGGGCGCCCACCCCAACTCCGCTGCCCTAGGCGTCCCTTTTTGGGCCCGATCCGCCCCTTCTCCAATTGGTGCGGCCAGCGGCAGTCCGAGGGGGCTCGCCGCCCAGGCCGAATGGACCGCTCATCGCCGGTATGCACGATGAGCGACCGGTTCGCTCGAAGGAAGGGCCGAGCACCAAGTCGCCACTGAGGGGGCACCCAGCCCGATGGAATGTCAACTCAAGCTTGACCGCGCCGGGAGTCAAAGGGCCTTGCGGATGCACCGCGGCTTGGCATCGGCCTCGACCTTCATCAATGCCATCTGGTCCCAGCGCGCGTACTGCGCCTGCAGCGTTCCCACCGTTTCTCCGGGCACGACCACCTCCTGGCGCCGCTCGCCCTTCAGCCAGAAGCGGTACCAGTCCACATTGCCCTGCAAGGAGATCATCCGCTCGCTGGGTCGCGACAGCGCGTGGCCGCCTTCCGGGAACTTGAGCATCTCGACCGGGCGATACTGCCGTCGCAGCAGCGCGTAGATGTCGGAGTTGTTCTTCGCCTCGGCGCCGTACGACTCGATGCGCAAGGCGGCCCGGATGCAGTCCGTGTGCAGCGAGGGGTCGTTGCGGATCCAGCGTTCCCGCGTTTCACCAAAAGGCGCGCCCTGGTTGCCCTCCTCCTTCGATTTCAGGGTGCTGTCGGCGAAGGCATAGGTGATCGTCAGCGAATACAGCGTGTTGACGTCGCCGTCCAGGATCGTGGCGGCACGGATCGGCGCGTCGGTGAAGGTGATCAGGTTCTGCACCCGCACGCCGGTCGCGCTCCAACCCAGGATGCCGATCCGATCCCGGTCCACAAGGCCCTGCGCCACCAGCGCATCGATGGCGCCGCTCACACCATCGGCGAACGCGGCGATTGAGCCATACTCGTCCCGAGGTGCCCCGGTCGCCGCTCGCCACGGCAGCGCGAGCACCAGGATGCCCTCGCGCAGGAAAGCTCGGCCCGCGAAACCGCTGGTCGCACCGTCATAGTCGTTCGTCCCATCCCGATAAAAGCGTTTCGGATCGAAGCCATAGGACTGGATCACCAGCGGATACCGCATACCGGGCTTGAAGTCCGCAGGCACCATCAGGCCGCCATCCCAGCGCCGCCCCTGACCATCCGTCCAGCTGTACTCCCTCATCGTGCCCCACTGCTCGGCCACGAATTGTGGGTTGAGCTGCGTCAGGCGGACTTCGCGCCCGGACGGCCCCACCGCCACGATGTCCGCCGGCTGGTTCAGCGCCTGGCGCACCTGCAGGCGCCAACCCTGCCGGGCATCCTTCCCCTCGCCCTTGCCACCGGGCATCCCCTGGCGCTTTGCGCCACCGTCCCCGGCACGCTCGCCATCATCTGCACGCCGGGTTGCAGAAACGTCCACCGCATCTGCCATCGCATCTCCCACCGCTTCATGCCAGCGACCATCCGGCAGGCGCTTGAAGATGCGACGCTGCTCGCCATCGATGGCCGTGAACCGGCCCTCCTCGCCGGCTGCAGCCTCCACCTTCTGCAGACGCGCCTTGAGCGCGGCGATGTGCTTCCACTCGCCGGAGGCGGGCCAGTATTCGATGATGTGGGACGCCTCAGGTGAAGCCTTGCCGGCCGCCTTGTCGGCCGCCTTTGCGCCGCCTGCGGCACCCACCGGCAAGTAGGTGCCGGCGATCACGACGGAGGTGCCACCGTTCTGCCACAGCCGATCAACGCGCTGCCTCCCTCCCGGCGCAGAGTCGTCCGGCGCGTCAAGCACGACACGCGCCTGGCCGTCGCTCGCCCGGTACGCCACCATTTGCCGCGGGGCGTAGTTCGTCGGGCGGGAGAAATAGCCGAGGGGGTCCACCGCCGCCGAAGCACCGTACTGCTTGCTGAGCTCGGCCACCTGGGGATAGACCTTGGACCAGGCCATTTGGCGCGCGGGCTGGTCTGTTGGCAGCAGCACCCAGCGACCGTCTGGCGAGATGCTGGCCAGCGGCGGATAGCCAGCCCTCGGGAAAGCCTCGCCGAGCGGTCGAGCGGGCATCCGCACCCCGGCCTCCACGACGAAGAACTGGTGTAGCCGGTCCTGCGGGTAGAGATCGTCCTGCTGCCCATGGACGCTCCAGAACGACTTGGTCCCCACGATGATCGCGCGCGCGCCAGCCTCCCGCGCGGGGTTGGGCACCTGGGAGACATAGACCACCCGACGCAGATCGTCAGGCACCTCGAAGGCGAGAACACTGTGGGGCGCATAGGTCAGTTGCTTGACCTCGCGGGTGATCACATCCACCTTATAGACCTGGTGCGCCTCATCGTTCATCCGCGCGCGAAACACGATGGTCCGGTTCCCGACCCACCGTGCTTCCCTCAGGGAGGGGTCCGAGTCGGCACGGTCCCTTGAGGACTCCACCGCCAGCAAGAGCGACGGCGATACGGGAGGGGGCGCGGAGGCAGACGGCGTACCGGCTTGCGATATGGATCCCTCTCGGGCCAGCGCAGCCAGGCGAGCAGGACTCACGTCCATCAAGAGGATCTCGAAGCGGTTGCGGTCCGTCGCCACATTCGCCTTGCGCGTGACGATGAACAGCTGCCCACCGTCCGGCGAGATCTGGGTTTGAAGCGTCTCGTCGTCATAGAGGACGGGCTGGATGATCCGGGTGAACTCAACCACTTCCTGGACGGTCGGGCCCACGGCGGCCGTCGCCGGCGCCGCAGGCAAGGCCAGGGGCAGTCCGGCAACCAGTGCTAGGGGTGCCAGTGAGGCCAGAGACACCATGGATAGCTGCCGTCGGGCAGCCAGGAGCAATCGGGACACAAGCCGGATCGACGGGGACAAAGGCAAAGACTTGAAGAAAGGTCTGCACAGCATGGGGCGATGCCGGCGCTCGGCCGGGCGCAAAAGTTGTAGGGGGCGTTGTTGGGCGCGCTGAAGGGGGCGTTGTCGGGAGCCCTGCAGAGCGCGAGGCCGGCACCGGCGCACGCCGACGCAAAGGCGCCGCGTCGTCGAGCGGGAGCTGTGCTACCAGCTCACAGACAGCTGCAGGCTCGCGTAGCGGCCGCGCCAGTCGGCCTGGGTGACGTCGTAGTACGGCGAGCTGCCGACGTACTCCGGGAGCCGGTCCGCCAGGTTGGCGATGGCCAGCGACAGGCGCGCATCCTTGACACCGCTCAGTCCAGCGCTGAGCCCGGAGCCGAGTCCGAGACGCTTCAGGTTGACCGAGGCCGCGACGTCATGAATCCAGTAGCCGCCGAGCCTGCGTCCATCAGTCCCCGAATCCCGGTAGGCCCCCAGGTAGCGATTCGTGAGGCCTACGCTCCAGGGGCCCTGCACGACAGCCAGTTGGAGCCGGCCTTTCCACTTGGGAGCCCAGTAGTCGACGGCCCGCACGCCCAAGCGTGACGCAGCCGCCGCACCTGGGGTCAGCGCGACGTCGTACTGGCGCGTCCGGGTCGCGCTGGCGGACGCGGACCACTTCGTCGCGCCGCTCTTCCAGGCGTGCGCGATCTCCATGTCGGCGCCCGAGGTTTCGAGCCGCCCGTAGTTCACCTCCGAGTACAGCACCCGGGTGATCTGGCCCGGCACGCCGCCGCTTGCCGGCGCCCGGGTGACGAAGCCGGGGAACTGCGCCTCGTTGTCGACCGCGGTCTGCGGCCACAGCAGGCCAATCAGTCCATCGATCTTCACCCGCCAGGCGGTCACGCCGAAGCGCGTACCGGACAGCGACGCGGGCTCCCACACCGCCCCCAGCGAATAGGCGTTGCCCTTTTCCGGACCCAGGTCCCGATTCGCGGTCCGCAGCACCTCGCCGCCGGTGACCAGGGCGTTGCCGCGCTGCGGATCCCGGATGCCATAGGCGTCGGTCGTGAGCGACACATTGTTGATGTTCATCTGCACCAGGGTCGGTGGCTTGAACGAGCTCGCAGCGGAGCCGCGCAGCAGCATCGATCGCACCGGCCGAATCTCGAGGCCCGCCTGGTAGGTGTTGGCGCCGCCGAAGTCGCTGTAGACATCTCGTCGCGCCGCCAGCGTCAGCGTGGCCAGATCCCAGGCCTTGCTCCCCGCACCGCTGGCGCCGGCCCCCTCGCGCCACAGGGGAACGCGGGCCTCGCCATAGGCCGCGCTGCTGGAGCGATTCCCGCCAGAGCGAGTCCCACCGACGATCTGGCTCAGGTAGCGATCACGCGCCGCCTCGCCTCCGATGATGACGTCGACCGGGCCGGCCGGCAGGTTCAGCGGCGAGCCTCGCAAGAAAGCGCCGACCTGGTCCTTGCGACCCTCGTCATTGCGCACCACCCCCGGAAAGATTGCGGCCAGCACCCCGTCGCTGGCGGCGCGTCCCGCCGCGAACAGGTTGAGTGCCTGCGCCGGATCCGAGGACGCCAAGGCGGCCGTGCGCGCGGCTGCGTTGGCGGTGACGCTCCACGTCCGGTGCTGGCCGTCATCCAGCGTAGACGAGGCGGTCGCCTCCAGCTCCCAGCCCGGCAGCACCTCGCCACGCACGCCCAGCAGCGCGCGGGCAAACTTCGTGTCGCGCTGCAAGGTCTCCACACCGTTCTCCGCGCCCAGCCGGGAACTGATGCGCACCGCCACGCCGAAGGGGTTGAAGGCGTTGGAGGCGGGCACCAGCACATTGGCCATCAGGATTCCGGTCTCCTCGGCCCGCAGGCGGTCCTTGGACAGCGTCAGTTCGCCGAACGCCGACCAGCCCCCGCGAAACTGGAAATCGCCAGCCGCATGCAGCCCCAGGGTCTCGGTGCCGTGGGCCAACACATAGCCCTTGCCGGTGGCATAGGAGCTGCACAGATTGGCCTGGCCTGCCGCGGCCGCGAAGTCCGCGATGGAGAGGCCCTGGCCGGTACCGCGTGGAGGAATGGCTGCAAAGCTGGAGTTCAACCCTGGCAAGTTCGCCGATGAGTTGCTGCTCACCGTACCCGGGGTGCAGTAGCGGGCACGGCTGTCGACGCCGCCCATGCGGCGATAGTCCGCGTCCAGGAAGAAGTCCCGCTCGGCCATCGTCAGCGGCGTGGTCTTGCGGTACGAGCCCAGCACCAGGTAGGAGCTGGACGCGTCCCCGCCCCCGGTGGCCAACGAAATACTGCCGTCGCCTGCGCCCTTGGCGGAGCCCACCCGTGCGTCGAGTGCGATGCCGTCGATCTGCTTCTTCAGGATGATGTTGACGACACCGGCCAGCGCATCGCCGCCATAGACGGCGGAAGAGCCCACGGGCACGATCTCGACCCGCTCGACCGCCGCCATCGGGATGAGGTTGAGGTTGAAGAAGCGCGAGCCGGAGGCACCAGAAACCTGCACGCGCCGGCCGTTGATCAGGACGAGGGTGGAGCCCAGCGGCAAGCCGCGCAGTTGCACGGCGCCCTGCCCGTTCGTCACGCCCAAGGTACCTTCGCCGGGGGACATCGCCGCCTCGTTCAGGCTGCTCAGGAATCGCTCCAGCGACGGCTGCCCGCTGCGCTCGATGTCCGCCCGCGAATAGACGTTCACAGGCGTTGGACCATAGGAATCGATGAGCTTGAGCCGTGTGCCGGTCACCTCGACGCGAGTCAGCGAAACCGGCGCCTCCACCGAGCTGGCGCCGCCCTTGTCGGCGGGGGTCACCGGAGACGCCTGCACGACCGGTCCGGCCGACCCACCGGCCTCTTCGATCCGGCCTGGTTTTTCGGCACCCACCGAGCCTGCCTGGACGGCGGGGGACTGGCCAGGCAGCGCAGCCGGTGCCGGGCCTGGGGATAGACGCGCCTTGACCACGACCGCCCCACCAGGCATCTGCGTGAGCTCGAAGCCCGAGCCTTCGAGTGCCTGGGCAATCGCCTCCACCGCAGTCAACTGCCCTGACACAGCACGCGAGGTGCGATCTCCGAGCTTGACCGGGTCGAAAAGAACGGACACACCGGTCTGCCGTCCAATGGCACGCAGGGAATCAGCCAGCGGCTGCGAAGGCTGCTCGATGCGATACCGCGCACCGGCTGGCTCGTCGGCAGCGCAAGCCAGGTTGCAGCCGAGCATCAAGGCCACAAACGCGCCATCACGCAGAACGCCGTGATACGCGCTGGCTCGTGGAAGGAATTTGCCGATCATGCTTGCCTCTCATCTTGTTGTGGGGGTGAACAAGATGACGCGGCCTGCGCCGGTGCCCCCCTGAGGGCTTGCCCTACTGAGGTGCCGCGAGTTCCAGCCGGCCCGCCTGCTCCCGGACTTGAAGCCCGTGAAGCTCCGCCACGGCCCGGACAAAGCCCCGGGCATCGCCGATGTCGTACGCACCGCCGACCCGGAGGCTGGCCACATTGCCAAGGAGCACGACGGAGGTAGGGGAGTAGCGGTTCATCTCCGCCACGGCCTCGCCCAGCGAGACATTCTCGAAAATCGCCTTGCCGTGTTTCCAGGCAAAGAGCGGCTCCAGCGGCGGCCGATCGATCTGGACCACCGCAGGGGCGGTCGACATGGTCTGCGGTTTGGCCAGCCGCATGCGCTCACCCGGCTGCAGTGTGATCCGCTGCTGCGGCGCCATGCCCGTCTCCTGCCCGGCCGAAGCGGGCTGCACGGTGACCGCTCCTTCGATCAGAGCCACAGCCAGGGCGGCCTCACGGCCCTCTCGGCCCTCGCTGCTCCTGCCGGGTACGCGCACCGAGAAGACCGTGCCCACCGCAATGACCTCGCTGCCCCCAGCGCGCACGACAAAGGGTCGAAGCGGATCCTTGGCGACCTCGAACATCACCTCTCCGGCATCAAGGCTCACGGTCCGCCGGGCGGCGTCAAGCTCCACGCGCACCCTCGTGTCGGTGTTCAGAGAAATACGCGTGCCATCCGCCAGCAGGACCTGTTGCTGGCCGCCGACCTCCGTGGCGTAGACGGCCACGGCCAGCCATCGGTGCAAGGCATAGGCCGCCACCACGATAGACACGGCCAGCAGTGCCCCCAGGGGCCACCGCATCCGTTGCCAGCGGCGCTCGCGCGCAAGGGTGTCCCTCGCTTTGGCGCCTGCCATGCCAGCGACGATCTGCTCAGGTTTCATGGAGGCCACATCCGTCCAGATGTCGGTGCAGCGCTCGAACGCATACCCGTGTGCCGGCGAACGTGAGACCCACTCACGAAACTTGCGATCCATCTCGGCCGAGCGGTCCGGCCCATGCAGGCGGGCAATCCAGGCTGCGGCCTCTTCGGCAACCCTGCGTGTCACGACGGGCGGCTCGCGCCCACCGTCCAGCGGTTTCTGCTCCCTGCCCTGCCTGTCATTGGGCACCATGCTCACCATCCTTCCATCCGGCGCATCAGCGCCGCCGTGGCTTTGCCGACGTGCTTGCCGACCACCCGCACACTGAGGCCGAGCACCGCCGCGATCTCCGGGTAGCTCATGCCATAGAACACATGCGCAATGAAGATCGCGCGAGTGCGCATGTCAAGCGCAGGGACCGTCAAGCTCAGACGGGTCAGCCGCTCTGCGCTCAGCACGGCATCCTCGGTGGATGAAGCACTCTGCTCGCCGCAAGAGGCCTGGGCCAGTTCCTCGTCAAGCAGGAGGGTCTCGCCATGGCTGCGCTGCGCACGGTGCGCATCGATGGCGAGGTTCCATGCCGCACGAATCAGGAAGGCATCGGGGTGCGACACCTCATGGGTCCGCTGGTAGCCGTCCAGCCTCAGGTATGCATCCTGGATCAGGTCATCCGCATCCTGGCCGCTGCACCCACGGCGCCGCAGCACCGCCCGGACATGCGACAAGACGTTTCCCCAGTCGATGAGTGCAGCCATGCCATCCCCTTCAACCCGAGTGTTCTCGGTGTTGCGACAACGATCTTAGGCGCGTAAATCACGACAGGAAAGCACCGCTTACATCTGCACCGAGCCGCCTACGATCCCGATATTCAAACGAAAACATGCATGTTCCCAGCGCAGCACCACGCCAAGAGAACAGTGCGACTACCGCGCTGAGAGCGTCACCCTCATGACCGCGCGCGCAAGCGAATCACGCGAGTTTCCCCTATGGGATGCCGCCAGATGGTCTGAGCGTGCAACAGATCGACGAACCTGCACCGCGCCCCTTGCAGGAGGCCATCAACAATCAAACGCCAAAAAGTCTTCGCACTCCCGCACTTGATCCCGCAGGCCGAGATCATCAGCATTCAAGGCGCAGACCCAGCATCGCGCGAACAGCGACTCCAGGGAGGAGATGGTCATGCATCGAACCCGCGACGACTACCGCCAGCCAGACGCCGATCACGGAGCCGCCAAGCGCCGTGAGCGCCGCGAGCGCCGCCCATGCTGCCGCCTGTACCCCGTGCACGCCGGCATAGCCGCCCGCACGGCCAGCCGCGTGCAAGGCAACGTCCTCGCCGAGTGGTGGACCTTGTTCGTCACGCGCGAACAGGTCGATGCCGCCCTGACCGCAGATCCACTTCGCTTCGAGGATCCGCCCCTGTTCGAGCAACTCCGAAGGGACTTCGATCATGTCTTCGACCCTGCCAGCACACGCATCGATCCGGGAACAGGCACAGGCATCGGACTACAGCGCACGAGCGCTGGCAGCGATTGTTCAGATCGCCGGAGCGACCGACCCGCAGACGCTGATCGGACGACTGGCCGACGCCACGGCGGCCCTGGGCGCCAGCGCGAGCCTTTACACCGCAGCGGTCCTCGAAGGCGACCGTGATCTCTCCTGCTTCAGCCTGCTCGCCGGCCATCCGGCCTACGCGCATGCGCAGAACGAGATCGGCCCCCTCATCGCGCACCCCTGGTTCAGATTCGCGCGAACACATCTGACATCGGGCAGCAACCGCCAGATTGGCATCGAGCAAGCGACCGACGCAACCGCCCTGCAGCTCGCCCGTGAGTATGGCTTTAGGGCGTACTTCGTCGTCCCCACCCCCTCGGGCCAAGACCTTGACCGACTTGGCATGCTGTGCGTTGGCAGCGAACACCCCGACGACTTCGAAGGCCCGGAAGCCGGCCTCATACGAACCCTCGCGCGCTCGCTCGCGGCCGAGCTGCACGAATGGCTCCTGCGCTACCTCCATCAGCGCCTGCTCCAAACAGCCAAGCTGGAGAGGACCGACATGAAGCTCCTCGCCCTCGAACACAGAGGCCTGCAGACCAAGGAAATCGCGACACTCACCGGCCTGAGCCGGGCATCCGTCGACTCGCGGTTCCAACGCATCAATATGCGGCTGCACTGCTCAAGCCGCAGGGCGTCGGCATTGCGCGCGGTCGCCTACGGGCTTCTGGAGCCAAGGTGAGCTTGCTCTTGATTCAGCTGGTCGAACAACGCAGAGGCAATGACCACCACCAACGCCACAGCAGGGTGCTCAGGCGCCTCCGACCAGGGACCAGAACGCAGTCTTGCGCCCATGCTTGCTCCGGAGCTGGGCCAGGAAGTCTTCATGCGGCGGCAATGGCACAAGATCCGTGGGGGACATCAGTTGCAGGCGCTCCAGGTACCGAGCAGCATGGCCATAGGCCCGTGCATTGGCGCGTTCCAGGATGTTGAGCAGCAAGGCCCGGTAGATGGCCGTCGCTCCCTTGAGTCGTCCGCCCTCGGCCAGCGTCTTCGCCAGCGGCGGCAGCATGAAATAGTCCGCCCCGTCGATGGCCGCTGCCAGGTCGACCAGCACAGCCTCGGCGTCAGCCTCGCGATGAAGCTCGACAAGGATCTGCGCAGCCAGGCCTGGATTCGGCAAGGCCAAGGCGACATGCCCCGCGCGCTCCATCGCCGCGACCTGCTGCTGAGGCGGCAACTCGTCGAGCCACAGGCGCAAGGCTTCGATCGACGGTGACTTCTCGAAGAGCGCTTGCCGCAGGGGATGGCTGAGTTCGGCGTTGCCGTGTTGGCCGTGGGCTTGCGCCAGGAGGCGCTGCCGGCGGTCGTCCAGATGGCCCCAGTTGCCTTCCAGCCACTTCATTGCGTCTTCTGGTCGGTCGGCCTCCAGGTAGGCCCGGACGATCGCCTCCTTCTGCATCGGGTTCGGGTCCGGCCGATAGCTCAGGATGGCGCGGACCTTGACGTCGGGATCCTTGAGCGCCTCCCCGATCAGAGACAGGGCAGCCGACACCTTGATGACTTCGTATGGCAGTTGGCTCGCGCCCCGGTGCTCGGCGATCAACAGGGCCATCGTCCCTTCCAACTCCGCAACCAGCTCGCGCATGCCCTGCTCGGAGAGCAGCAGGTTGGCCTCTCGGAACAGGCCCTCGCGGGCGCCGTAGGCATCGGCGTTTGCCAGCTTCAGCAGACGCTCACGCAGCGCGGCCTCTGGGGCTTCGCACCGCGCGGCTGTCTCCAGCCAATACCTGCAGGCCCTGCGAACGACGTCGCCGATATCGCCACCGGAATCGTCGGCGCTCTCGAAGAAGGTCTCGTCGGCCTCAATGAACGCCTCGAACAAATCCAGGGCCATGGCGGGATCCTTCGGTGCAAGTTCCCGGGCGACCTGATCCAGCCATAGCTCTAGCTTGGCGGCGAATGCACGGACCGATTTGTAGTCGTGGTATTGCTGCGAACGGCGCCAGCCGGCCAAGGTCTGCTTGAACGCAACCGCGAGCTTGCTGGGGCTGTCGGAGAGTTGCAGGCGCTGAAGGCGCTTGTGCACGTCCGGATGGTCGCTCGCAAGCTCCAGAAGAATGTCTGCGAGCGTTGTCGCGTGCTGGCGGCGCAGGAAGGTGGCGAGATTTTCTGTGGGCATGTGCCGTCAGCCTACCGGAGTTTGAGGCGAGGCTTGCTGGGTTTAAACAGGCCGGCGGGCTGCTATGGTTTAGGTTTGTCCGACACCTGTCCGCCGCGCTGGGCAGGTCGATGCGCCAGGCCTACCTGAGGGCAGGTGTTGGATAAACCTCAAAGGAGGAAACCGCGGCGCATGTGGCAACGGTTGTCGAGGCATCGTTGCTATGGCGATTCGGCGTTGCGGCCGCGCCGACGCAGTGCAGTTGACGGCATGTCGATGGCCGCGAATGGAGCGACGCCTGTGTCCGAGCAGGCGCGATGGCCTGCCGAGTGCCGTGGTGCGTGGCTCGCCACTGTCGTTGCACCCGGGTCGGCGCCGGTCGACACAAGCTCACCCCGCACCGGCTTGCGATGAACAAGGGCCGGTGCTTGCTGGCGCCGAGTCGTCGCGCCGATGCTCATGAGGGTGGCGCCCGGATCAATGGCCGCTCGCGCAGGATGATCTCGACGATGAGCAATGGCCGCCCGCAGTGCCGGCAGGCAAACGCCGGCACTCGCACCGCCGGCTCGCCGGTGGGCACTTCGACCTTGGCCTGCAGCGCGGTGCGCGCCTGCGTCAGACAGTCACGCCGATTGCCATTGGCCAGCAGGCCGTAGTGCCGGATGCGATGGAAGCCCCCCGGCAGCACATGCAGCAGGAAGCGGCGCATGAACTCCTGCGGCTCCAGCGTCATCGTCTTGTGGCGCGTGCGGCCCTTGTCGCGATAGTCCTTCCACCGGAAGGTCACGCCGCGCGCATCGGCGGCGACGAGGCGGCTGTTGGAGATGGCCACCCGGTGCGTGTAGCGTGACAGATAGGCCAGCACGGCCTGCGGCCCGGCAAACGGCCGCTTGGCGTAGACCACCCACTCACACCGCCGCATCGGCGCCAGCCAGGCGGTGAAGGCCTGGGCGTCCAGTAGCTCCGCGTGCTCGCCGAAGAACTGCAGCCGCCCCGCGCGATGCAACTGCTCAAGCCCTTCGAGGAATCGCCGCCGGAATAGGCGCGAGAGCACCCTCACGGGCAGGAAGAACCCCGGCCGGCAGGCCACCCAGCTCTTGCCGTCGGCGCCGAGCCCGCCGCCCGGCACGATGCCGTGCACATGCGGGTGGTGCGTCAGCGCCGAGCCCCAGGTGTGCAGCACCAGCGTGGCGCCAATGCGCGCGCCCAAGTGTTTGGTGTCGGCCGCGATGACCTGCAGTACCTCGGCGGCCATGTCGAACAGCAGGCCGTAGAGCTCGGCCTTGTTCTGATACGCGAGGTCCGCGATGGGTGCAGGCAGCGTGAAGACCACGTGGAAGTACTCGACCGGCAGCAGATCGGCCTGCCGCGCATCGAGCCAGCGCTGCGCCGCGTGGCTCTGGCACTTCGGGCAGTGCCGGTTGCGGCAGGAGTTATAGGCAACCTGATCGGTGCCGCAGCCTTCGCAGCGCAAGACATGGCCACCCAGTGCCGCGCTGCGGCACTGCTCGATGGCCGACATGACCTTGAGCTGACCCAGGCTCAGGTGGCCGCGCTGGGCGGCTCGCCAGGCAGGACCGTGGGTGCGGAAGATGTCGGCGACCTCCGGGGCGGAGTGCGCCACGGCGCGCTATGTCGTCGATGGCGCCGGCTGCAGCCTCTCCAGGGGACTGACCACTTCGCGCAGCAGCTCCGTGGCCACATGGGTGTAGACCACCGTGGTCTCCAGCTTCTTGTGGCCCAGCATCACCTGGATCAGGCGGATGTCGACCTTCTGCTCCAGCAGGTGGGTCGCGAAGCTGTGACGCAGCGTGTGCATGGACACGCGCTTGTCGATCTTGGCGGTCTCGGCGGCGATGTGGATGGCGCGGTTGAGCTGGCGTGCGGTCAACGGCTCCACGGGGTTGAGGCCAGGGAACAGCCAGCCGCCCGGCAGCATCTTGCCCTGGGCATGGGCCTGCCGCCACCAGGCACGCAAGCGCTCCAGCAGCAGGGGCGGGAGCATGGCGTAGCGGTCCTTGCGGCCCTTGCCCTGCTCGACACGCAAGGTCATGCGCTTGCTGTCGATGTCCGAGACCTTCAGCGAGACCACCTCGCTGACGCGCAGTCCGGTGGCATAGGCCACCGACAGGGCGGTCTGGCTCTTGAGGTTCGGTGCGGCGGCGATCAAGCGGGTGACTTCATCGCGGCTCAGCACGACGGGCATCTTCTGCGGCACGCGCACGGTCTGCATCTTGGACATCAACTCGCTGCGGCCCAGGGTGATGTCGAAGAAGAACTTCAGGCCGACGATGGTGGCGTTGATCGTGATGGGCGAGGTGCCCTGATCCACGAGGTACAGCTGGAAGCGGCGCAGGTCCTCGACGGTGGCGGTGTCGGGCGAGCGGTTGAGGAAGTCGGCCAGCTTCTTGACGGCACGCAGGTACGCCGCGCGGGTCTTGAGTTCGAGCTTGCGCATGCGCATGTCCTCGGTCATGCGTTGACGCAGCGGCGAGATGGCTTCAGGCGATGGGGTCATGGTCCTGCTCCTGTTGAAGAGCGAGGCGGATTGCCTCGCTGCTCAACGGTGGCAGGAACGCTGCACCGATCAACACCCACTGCCGCCGCAGCGGCTACCGCGCGAGCGGTTTAGTCCTCAGGCTGGTTGCTGACTCTGAGATTTCAGCGCCGAGTGACCGCCGCGCGCGAAACCAGCCATTCACGTTCGACGAGTGCGTCGGTCCGCTGTACATCCGGAACCGGTCAACCATCGACATCTCGTCGCCAAATTGCGCGAGTGGCCGCTTGTGTCAGCCGATGAGTTGGCGCTCTGCGCCCATTGCAGTCTGCCAGTAGGAATGCAAGCCGTCCTTCGTCAACGTTTCTGGACGGCCATGATGTTCACAGCGGCAAGCGTTCTGCAACGTCGCAAACTGATTGATGGGTATGCCTCGATCGCTAGCGCCACAGCCTACACTTCTCCACCCTTGCCCACTTGACCAACTCCTCGCGGCCTTTCTCTTTTAGTGCAGTGACGACCAAGCAAAGACTGATTGCACTGTTGGCAAATGCCATCTACAAATTTGCTTCCAAGTATGCCAAGCAGCAAGAAGAAGTCGGACTCTCAAGGCGAAGACCGGGGGGCGCGCGAAAATTTTAGTTCGGCTACGCGCGCGAGTATCGCCAAGGCAGCGGGCGAAAAATGCTCCTTTCGTGGATGCTTGGCGCCGACAAGCACCGTTGCAGAGAAGTCGAATGGGAAGGCTGGCTCCACCGATATTGCGACGGCATCCCACATTTATGCCGCGGCACCCGGTGGCCCCCGGCCGGCGCCGCCTGGCATGTCGCCCGAACAGATCAGGGACCAGTCCAACGGCATCTGGACGTGTGGGGTCTGCGCGGGCCGCATAGACAGGAGGGAGCCGGTCCCAAGCGCCGAAGTCTTGATCGAGATGAAGCGCGTGCGTGAGACCGCGCAGAGGATGGCCGTGATGGATCCTCAACTCAGTTTCGCGTCCAGCTACATCTCGCCGCGCGAATGGGATGAGGTCTTCTGGCAGCACTTGCCTGATCTGGACCCTGAGTCCATCCGCACCAAGCTTCTTGTCCTTGCGGCAAATTCCATTCTCCGCATCACAACGGGAGGGCCCAACCAGTCGTTACCGCATTTCCCGATCACGCCCTTGACCAGGGACATCCGAGCCGGCTTCCATTGCCTGGCGAACGAGACCGGGAACGAAGCCTTCATCGCTGGCCAAGCGAGCAAAGCACCTCCTATTTCGCTGCCGCATGTCGTCGCAGACGCTTCGGCAAAGCGAAGAGCGACGCAGATCTTTCGGGCCTGGGCACTGCGATACCCGGGCAGCGCCCAAAGGGTGCTGATCCTCCACGTGAACGTACAGATTGGCGCGCGTAATCCAAAGACTGGCGAGCTCTCTTCCGCCTTCATCCAGGTCCAGGCCACAGGACAAAGCCAGAGCATGCATGCGGGCGAAACTGGCGAGCAGCTCGCGTTAAAGCTATGGGGGACTACCGGCCGCATCAACGATCTTGAATGGAAGTTGGATGTTTCCCTTGACCAAGGAAAGATTGAGTCCACGAGCACACTGCGTCGAATTCCATGGAGACTGTTTGATTCTTTCAAGGACGGCTTCCACGGTTGGCTCGAGGAGCTCGAACGCTACGAGTCCGTAGTTCGTCTGATCATGCAAGGCTGGGAGCCTGTCGGGTACGTCGATGTGAAAGCAGACTCCGACTCCTATGGAGACCAGATACATCCGGATCCCTTTGACATCGACCTACAGGTCGACCAGGCAACGCTTTCTGAGTCCCTACAGCGATGCCAAAAAATCCGCCTGGCGCTTGATCTTGAGCGGTTTTGGGGAGGCCGGATGTTCAGTTGGCGCGATGCCTACTTCGAAAAGAATCTGACACCTGAACTCATCTCGTGCGCGTCCAATGAACTGATGGACCGGCATGGGCTGCGTCCTCGAGAAGGGGTGGCCTCATTGGCGGCCCTGATCCCGGAACATGGTCGCGAAATCCACTTCAAAGTGAATCCGGGGGCGATTTACTTCGAGTACGCGCGTTCGTCTCGTCGGACGTGAATCCAAGGTTGCTAAGGATAGGGCTTCGGTAAGCAGCGAGCTGCACGGTTCTGCTAGGTCTAATCGCTTGATGACCACTCAAAAGCGAAATTCGGCTTAGGGCGCGCAGTGCCCATTCGCCCGAGCTGACCGCAGACCTTGAAGCGCTAGATTCTCAAGGTGGTCGAGCAACGATGGCCGGGATGACCGGAGCGCTCTGCAGTGCGGTCGTTCGAACCACCCGTGCTATGGAAACCCCAGCGACCGCAGTCTGGCCCAGACCACACGTTCGCTTTCGAGGCGGCAACGGCTCCAGCCGCTGCAAAGGCGCCGTCCGAACCTCCGGAAGATCTGCCGTGGCCTTCCGACCTCGGTCGTCATCAGTGACTCTCAGACGAAGGACTTGGCCTACTTGACCTCGCGACCCAGCCGATAGGTAAGCCGCTGCCCGCCGCTGCCACACGGCGGCAGATCCTCCAATCCGAAGCTCGCACCGCCCGGATCACCCGTCACCAGTGCATCCGCGCCACCTGGCGTGCGCAGGATCGCGAGCGGCGGTCCTGCCTCACCGATGTAGAAGGTCTCGAAGCGCTGCCCCGTCTGAATGCACCGCGCCACCACGGTGGCAGGCATCAGTTGCGGCAGCGACAGCCAGTTGCGCGTCTTCCGATCGGCGACACCCACCAGCAGTTGGGTCACACGCCCGGTCTCGACGTCCCGGTCCGCAGCCAGCACCACATTCATCGTGTCCATGTGCTCTCCCTGTATGGACTGACGCCTGAATATCGGCAGCACCGCCTCCCAAATCAAACACCCCTCAATGAAAATCCCGACTCGCCGTCCTCAGCTCTCCCAGCAGCGGCGTCAGATCCTCCAGGTAGCCCGCCACGATATTGCGCACCTCCCCCTCACGCTGCCAGGTCCCCTTCACCGCGAGCAGCTTGGCATTGAGCGCCACGACACGCTGGCGCTCCCAGATCTCCCGGCGCACGATGACCTGGATATCGCCGTCCTCGTCTTCCAGCGAGATGAACATCGTCCCCTTGGCCGTCTCTGGCCGCTGCTTGACGGTCACGATGCCGCAGCCCCTCACCGGTCTACCGTTGGGCAGGTCGTGCAGTTGAGATGATGACATCCAGCCCAGCGCCTGGAGCTTGTCCCTGAGCAGCGACAGCGGATGCCGGCGCAAGGTCAGCCCCAGCGAGGCGTAGTCAAAAATGATCTCCTCGCCCTCGGGCGCCGGCGGCAACTCCAGGTAGTCCTCCTGCACCGGTGCATCGCGCAGCAGCAGCGGCGTCGAGCGCTGGGCCGCCGCATCCCAGACCTGCTGCCGGCGATGCCCACTGAGGCTGGCCAGCGCATCGCCCGAGGCCAGCTGCGTCATCTGCTGCTGGTTCAGGCCGGCCCGGCGTGCCAGATCCTCGGCGTTGTCGAACACCTGCTCGGCCCTGGCCCGCATGATGGCGTTGGCGGCCTCGGCCGGCAGGCCCTTGACCAGGCGCAGCCCCAGCCGCACGGCCGTCTTGCCCTCGTGGTCCTCCAGCGTGCAGTCCGAGTCGCTGGCCATGACGTCCGGCGGCAGCACGGTCACGCCGTGGCGCTTGGCATCCTGCACCAGCTGGCTCGGCGAGTAAAAACCCAGCGGCTGGGCATTGAGCATGCCGGCCAGGAACTCGGTGGGGTGGTGGTATTTGATCCAGCAGCTCGCATAGACCAGCAGCGCAAAGCTCGCCGCATGTGATTCCGGGAACCCGTACTCGCTGAACCCCTTGATCTGGTTGAAGATGCTCTCCGCGAAGGACTTCTCGTAGCCCCGCGAGGTCATCCCGTCGACGATCTTGCTGTAGTGCTTCTGCAGCCCGCCCTTGCGCTTCCAGGCCGCCATGTCGCGCCGCAGCCGATCCGCCTCGCCGCCGCTGTAGCCGGCCGCCACCATCGCCACTTGCATCACCTGTTCTTGAAACAGCGGCACGCCCAAGGTGCGCCCCAGTGCCTCACGCAGCTCCTGGCTCGGATACACCACCGGCTCCAGCCCCTGGCGGCGCCGCAGATAAGGGTGGACCATATCGCCCTGGATCGGACCGGGCCGCACTATGGCGACCTCAATGACCAGGTCGTAGAAGCAGCGGGGTTTCATGCGCGGCAGCATCGAGCGCTGCGCCCGGCTCTCGATCTGGAACACCCCCACCGTGTCCGACCGAGAAATCATCTCGTAGGTCTTGGGGTCCTCGGCAGGGATGTCCGCCAGGCCGAAGTCATAGCCGCACTGCTGGCTCACAAAGTTCAGCGTCTTGCGGATCGCGGTGAGCATGCCCAGGCCCAGCACATCGACCTTGAGCAAGCCCAGCGCATCGATATCGTCCTTGTCCCACTCGATCACAGTGCGGTTCTCCATGCGCGCATTGGTGACCGGCACCATGCGCGTGAGTGGCCCATTGGTCAGCACAAAGCCCCCCGGATGCTGCGACAAATGACGAGGGAACCCCATCAGTTGCTGCGTCAAGTCGAGCAACTGCCGCACCGCCAGGTCGGAGGGATCCAGCCCGGACTCCAGCAGGCGTTCCACCTCGATGTCTGAGCCATCCCACCACTGCAGACTGCCGCACAGCGCATCAAGCGCCTCCAGCTCGAAGCCCAATGCCTTGCCCACATCGCGCAGCGCGCTCTTGGACCGGTAGGAGATCACGACCGCCGTCAGTGCGGCGCGGTCGCGGCCGTACTTGCTGTAGAGGTACTGGATCACCTCCTCGCGTCGCTCGTGCTCGAAGTCGATGTCAATGTCTGGCGGCTCGTTGCGCTCGCGGCTGATGAAGCGCTCGAACAGCACGCTCATGCGGGCCGGGTCGACCTCGGTCACACCGGTGCAGTAGCAGACCACCGAGTTGGCCGCGCTGCCGCGGCCCTGGCACAGGATGTGGCGCGAGCGCGCGAACTGCACGATGTCGGCCACCGTCAGGAAGTAGTGCTCGTACTGCAACTCGCCGATCAGGGCCAGCTCGTGCTCGATCTGATCGGAGACCGAGGCCGGAATGCCGGCCGGCCAGCGTCGACCCGCGCCCTCATAGGTCAGTCGCCGCAAGTAAGAGCCGGGCGTCTCGCCAACCGGCACCACTTCTGAGGGGTACTGGTAGCGCAGCTCATCCAGACTCATCTCGCAACGCTCGGCGACCTTCAGGGTCTCCGCCAGCAGGTCCGCCGGAAACGTCCGCGCCAGCCGGCCCCGGGTTCTCAGATGCCGCTCCGCATTGCGCTCCAGTGCGCGTCCGCAGGCTGTCAATGGCTGGCCCAGCCGGGTGGCGGTCAATACATCCTGCAGCGGCTTGCGGCTGCGCACATGCATATAGACATCGCCCGAGGCTACCAGCGGGATCGCGGTCAGCGCGCTGAGCTCGCGCAGACGCAGCAGCCGGATCTCGTCATCGCTGCGGCGCAGCTGATCCACCCCGATCCAGCAGCGCCCGATGAAGTAGCGCAGCAGCCAGCGCGCCATGGCCAGCAACTGCTTGGGCGTGGCATGGCGCTGCGGGCAGGCCATCACGACGCAGTCGTCCAGATCCTCTGGGCCTAGGTCGTCCAGCGCGAAGTGGTAGCTGCCCTTGGGCGAGCGCCGGCGCAGGCGCGAGATCAGGTGGCTCAGGTTGCCATAGCCCCTAAAATTCCCTGCCAGCACAACCAGGGTGAATGGGAACTCACACTGCAGCTCGAACTGACTGCCCACCAGCAGCTTGATGCCGTGCTCCTTGGCCGCCACATGGGCGCGCACCATGCCGGCCAGGCTGCATTCGTCGGTCAGCGCAATCGCTGAGTAGCCCAGCTGCTTGGCGCGCTCGATCAGCTCATGGGGCCAGCTGGCACCCTTCAGAAAACTGAAGTTGCTGACGCAACGCAGTTCGGCGTAATGAGGAAGGACAGAATGCGTGGCCATGCTGGACTCGCATCACGCGAACACCCCGTGCAGATACCAGGCGACCTCGCCGTCATCGAGCCGCTGCTGAAACACGCTGAGCACGCCGGCGGTCTCATCGGCACAGACCCAGTAGTCGCGCACCACATTGCGGGTGACGGCCTGATCGGGCACCCGGTCCCACCAGCCGCCTTCGACGCTGTCGGGGCCGACCAGCATGATCAGCGGACCCTGGTAGTGCGGCCGGTGGTCGCGCACGGCCAGCTTGAGCGGCTCCTCCAGAAGAAATGTCGGTTCGGGCAGCTCGGCCAGAGCCTGCGCCTTGCGCAGGCGCCGCTTGCTGGCCGCCTGCCAGCGCGTCATCCACTCGGGCCGGTGGTCGTCGCCCAGCGTGGGTTGCAGTACCTTGTCCGGACCGATGCGCGCGGCAATGCGTTCCAGCACCAGATACAGCGACTCACCGCCGCGCACCGTCTCGGGCAAGAGTGATGCGGTCTCCTCCTGGAGCGCCTGCACATCCAGCACCTCCAGGCGTAGCTCGCCGACCGGCGCCAGCAGCTGGGTCTTGGCCAGGTGCTCGGCCAGCAGGCGCACGAAGTGCTCCAGCTCGCGGATCGGCTCGGCCGTGCGGATCGTCAGCGCGCCGCCATCGCCGGCATCCTTGGCCCGCATCGAGTCATGCACCCAATGCAGCGTGAAGCCGGTCGCCCCCGCATGCCGGGCTGATAGCCAGCCGCACATCTGCATCAGCAAGGGCCGAGCACTCATCAGCAGGGCCGGCGCGTGGTCCTCGCGGCAGGCCAGCTCCATCCGCGCGCTGAACTGCTCGGGCAGCACGCACCAGCGGTGCGCGTCGGGCCGCAGGCCATAGGCCTGGTCCAGCGCGGCCAGCAGCGCCGCATCAAAGCGCCGGCTGATGCCGCCGCGTGGCAAGGCGCGCAGCTGACCCAAGGTGTTGATGCCGGCCCGGCTCAAGGTCTCTTGATGCACGGCTGCCGCTGTCAGGCAGACCAGGGGCAAGCTGTCCAGCACCGGCTGCAGCAGTCGCTCCCCCAGATCGGGCACCCTGGCGCGTGCCATTGCCAGTGCAGCCATGGCCGTCGGCGCCCAGGCAATCGAGATCACGCCAAGGTCCGGGGCCTCGTCACCAATCCGCTCCTTCAGGGCCTTCATGCCTTTGAACAGGCGCAGGCTGGCTTCGACCTCCATCACGAGGGCGCAGTCCTCCATCACCGCCACGCGGGGTGTGAACTGCAGGCACCAGACCGCCAGGCCCGCGAGCGCATCGTTGCGAGCCGGCGCCGCAGCGCCGCCAAGCGCCTCAGACGGCGCGTTCGGCGTGGTCCGGGATGCTGGCGACGCCGTGGGCAAGGGGGCTGGCTGCGAGGCTGGCAGAGAGGTGGAGTCGAGGATCAGGGCTGCCCACAGCATGTTGAGGCGCTTCCTTGGAGGGGATGAGTTGACTGGGCTGCATCACCCGGGGGGTGAGGACATGGACCAGCCCACCGGGGATGGAAGGGAGCATCAGGGTGCCGTCATGGGCCGGGCCTTTGCGCTTGATGATGCGGACCTTCAAGCGCCAGTCGAGGTCCGGGGAGGCCAGCAGGCGTAGCGGTGCCGGCGATGGGTCATGCTGGGCCACGATGGGCCGGCACACGAAGACCGGGCCATCGCAGGACTGGGCCAGGACCTGAAGCCGCCGCAGCTGCTCCGGCCGGGCCTGGGGCAGCCAGGTCAGGATGGCGCCCGCGGCATTGGCCTTGATCAGCTGCTCGGTGCACCACAGGCGCTCCGAGGGCGCCTGTGCCTGGATCCAGACCAGATCGGACTCCTCGATGCCCAGATGACGCAAGCCTGGCAGGTGCGGCCGCTTGGGTGGGCCGATCACGACCACGGCGGCACCGCCGGCCACTATGGATCGCAGACAGGGGCCAATCAGCCTCCACTCCAGCAGCGAGGGCTGGGCCTGCAGGACCTCGGTCAGGCCACCACATGGCCAGCCGCCGCCCGGCAGCTCGGCATCCAGCGCGGCAAAGCCGGTGCTAAGCACCTTGTTGACACCCTGGCCCAGCTCATTGCCCCGCCATACCGACTCGGCAACGTCCGCAGGCAGGCCCCGCGCCAGCGAGGGCGCGGTGTTCTGGATCGGCGGTGGCAGACTGAGCGGCGCGCACGGCAGGGGCGGCGCGTCCTCCCAGAGCGAATGGGATGACATGGAATTGGGCCGAAAGTAACTGTATGGATATACAGTATATGAGCCCGACCGCGAAGTCCAGCGTGATCGCTAAAGTCCAGCGGCCTGGTGTGATGCTTTGCCCAATCGACGGCGACCTCTAGGATCGACGTCTGTTTGCCAAGGACCCTGCATGTGCTATTCCGCTCAGGTCAGACAAGAACACCGGCGCTACATCCGGCAGTTCGGTGTGGAGATCAGCCTCAAGGACTATGTGCGGCTGTTCTGGGACCGCAATCAGGGCACGCGCAACATCAAGATTCCCAAGGCCATGGAGGCGCAGTTCGCCGATCCGCAGACGCCCGAGGAGAGCGAGATCCATGCGCTGATTGAGCAATGGCATGAGATCGAGGCGGCGCGCCTGGAGCAGGAGCTGTTCAAGCAGAAGAAGCGCTTGGCCGATGCCGAGCGCAAGCTGGCCGTCAAAGCGACCAAGGGGGCGCAAGAGGACCAGCGGATCGCGAGCACCAAGATCCCCTGGCTGCTGGGCCAGCTCAGTGACCTCAGGCGGGTCGACTCAGAGGAGCGGGACGGGCGGATCTTCCCGGGCGACTATGTGCCGGTGATGGTGGTCGAGAACGGCGTACGGGTGCTCAAGCCGATGCGCTACCAGTGTCGGCCGACAGGCGTCCCGGCCTTCTTCGATCAGAAGTACCCGGGCACCTACAACGCGCGCCGAGACAGTCTGGGCGGCTACTGGAAGAAGACCTTTGGCTACAGCCACGGCGTGATCGTGGTCAGTGCCTTCTATGAGCATGTCGAGCAGGTGAAGCCGGACGGCAGCATCGAGAAGCTGATCCTGAAATTCGAGCCCGACACCCATCAGGAGATGCTGGCGGCGGTGTTGTGGGCGCACTGGACCGATGGCAAGGAGGAGCTCGACAGCTTTGCGCTGGTGACCGATGAACCGCCGCCCGAGGTGGCGGCGGCGGGGCATGATCGCTGCATCATTCCGATCAAGCCGGAGCATCTGGACCTGTGGCTCAATCCGGATCCGAGCAAGCTCGATGAGCTGCAGGCGGTGCTGGATGATCGGGAGCGGCCGTTCTATGAGCATCGGATGGCCGCTTGATGTGAGTCGCCTTTAGGCTGATCAGAGACATTGAGCCCCTTGCCGTGAATGGCGGCGGCCGCCCAAAGCGATCATCCCGGGTCGCAGACTCGATCGACCGCTGCACCTCCAACTCCGGTCAGTGGGCCGCCGCCGTTTCGAGGCTTGCCAGCGACTCCTTGCGCCCGAGGTCATCGGCTGAACCCGATCCTGAGCGGACATCGCCGCCGTCGGATTCGATGCCAGGAAATTGTCGGTCGATGTCGACGCAAATCTCTATGCGTTGGATGGTCGGAAGCGCTGCCGCCATGCGGGTTCATCGTTGTCCAGCGTGGTCGATCTGGGGAATGCGGGAAACGGCGGAGGCGGGTGCTCGAGCCGGCTGAATACGTCGACTGTTTCGTCCGTGAGCCAGGAATGATCCTCAGACACCCGGGGAACCAAGTAGTGAAGATAGACGATGATGGTCTTCGAGTTCATCTGGAACGTGCGCAGTGTGTCTTGGTTGCGTTGCCGCCGCAGATCGGAGGCCTCATTGTGGAGCTCGGCATCCATCGCGATGTGGACGATGCCTCGGCCATGGCCGGCAATCTGCTTGTCTGCTTCCGCCAGCTTGCTGCGCACATACTTGGCCTTGCGCTCGATCGCCTTTGTCGCGATGCACTGCCAGGTCACGACAGATCCGAACCTCATCTGATCGACATATCGAGGATCTTCGGGATTGGCGGTGGCCTGTGCGGCGAGGTGATAGTTGTTCTCTGACACCACGCGTCCTGAGAGCAGCCGCGCCATCTTCGTCCCAAAGTAGAGATAGCTTTCGCGCGTGTCGCGACGTACGGCCGCCACGTTGGCGTCGCGAATTAGGCCGCTTCCAAGCTCATCCTTCCACGGATAGCCGCCAGTGAGGAGGAACGGGCTCGCCAGCGCGCGCTTCACCCGCTGGAGGAGATAGTCGACGGGAACGTCGGCCAGTTCCCTTTCGTAGGTCACATCGACATCGACAGACAGACTTTGCTGGTGCAGGAGCGGCTCGAGCTGGTGGAAGATCTCCGCGTGTCTGCGCCGCTCTTCGATCTCGTAGTCCCCCCGTTGCAGGCGCTTCAGTTCCACGAACAATTCGCTGCCCGACTCACCGCGGGACAGCCGCAGGTCAGGCGTCTTTCCTGGTCCTTCTGCGATGAATGCAACGTCAAAGCCTTCCGCAGCGTAGTTGCTGGCCATTACAAGCTCAAACAGCGCCGTGTCGGGAAGCACTTGGCTGTTACGAAGCATGCGCAGTGCCCGATCCGGTGCACCCACAACCCGTGTCAGGGCTGGCAGGTTCACACCGAGTTGCTTGAGCCAGGGAGCGACGTGGGACACCAGCGCGAAGTCATACGAACGGCGGTCATCGAGCAGAGATTTTCCCTGCGCCAGGTACGCAGCCACGATGTCCGGACCAAGATCGGACCACGAAGGATCCTTGCCGCGGGTAGCGTCATTGGCCGTGACTTCGCGGTAGCGCTGTTGCGCGACACTCAACCGGGCAAAGAAGGCGGCAGCGTCACCATATGAGGTGGCCAGCCAAACGAGCGCGGCGGCGATGTCGGAATCCTTCTCGACCCCACCACCGATGGGGACGTAGGGACGTTGCGTCGGTGGCGTGATACGCGATGCCATCAATAGCACGCCCAGTGAGCCGGCTCGGTCAGCGGCACGAAGCGGACCTCGTTGACGTCGATGCCCATGCTGTCCATGCCAGCTTCGACTTCCTCCGGAGATTCATGGAAGCTCACCTGCCATTGGACTTCGACATTGCCCAGATGCCGGCACAGCTCCAGAAGATAAGGGAGATCGACGCTCGACAGTGAGTGCCCCATGATGAAGACCTTCTTGATGCCCGACAGGCTTTGGAAGAAAGCCTTATGCGACTCGATAACGCGCGCCGTTGGCTTGAACGTCTCGGTGAAGTAGCGATCCACGATTTCGTTGCCGCCCATGACACGGACATCGGCCGACTCGGGATCGATGCCGTAATTGAACGAGTCGGCCGCGGTGCGCGCCCAGCCGTGCCCAAGCACCAGTTGGTCATTCGCGTGCGCAGCCGCACCATGGATGTGAATCACGCTTGCGTCGGGAATGCCGTACACACGCTGCAGCGTTTCGGTGTAGTTGAAGGTGAGGTAGCGCGCATCCCGGCGCAGCTGGAGCAGCTTGCCGATCAGCAGCGTTGGCGAGGGAATGACGAGCTGACGCACCCATTCGCTGAACCGACGCCGCAGCGTAGACGAGATCGCGGCAACCACCCGGTCCAACTCGTACTCGTAGTCGTGGTGTCCCGCGTCGCTCCAATCGTCGGCGCCATAGGAGGGCAGGTGCGCCGCGGCCTCGTCGAGAAGCGAGTCGGTATCGAGGTGTGCAAGCTGTGCCTCGAACTGCCACCAGAAGTCGTCGTCGACAGAAAAGTAGCGCTCCAATTGATCGTAGGTGTCGGGGTCGACTTCCTTCAGGTACCGGCCGAACGCCGCGTATGAGGACTGGACCCCATGGTGTAGGTCGAATCCATTGCCGACGATGTAAAGGATCTGTTCGCCAAGTGTCGCCAGTGAAGCATGGCCGCTCCCTCCCGGTTCTAGTCGCTGTTGCGCCATCTCATCTCCTCCGTAGTATTCAAATTTCATGCTGCCCTCCATCACATCGACGTGCCACGAAGCAGTCGAGTGCAGTCGGCTGGTTCTGGCCGGGATGGCACAGTCTGCCGCTGTGCCAGGAAGCTGCCGCCAAGGGCGAGGGTCAGCTCAGATCACATGCGCCGTATTTTCAATGCCAGCCAGAAGCAATCAAGCGGTCCCTAGTAGCAACGCAGCAGGCCATGGGCAGGCTGTGTCGATTCAGGGGTCGATAGCCTTGTGGAGCGCGTTAGCGTCCAGACCACTGTTGGCACAATTGCGGCATGAACGACGACCGCTTCCACTACCCGCCCGACGTTTTCAACCTGCTGGTTGACACGATCCCGCTGCTTTGCAAGGGCAAGGACGACGTGATTCTGTTCTTGCGCGGGGCCGGCGTCCCTACCGATGATCTTGCGGAAATGGCAGCCAAGGTGCGGACGGATCGCAACTCCGTGAGCAAGTTCGCCATCGTGCGCAACGTACTGGAGAAGTTGAACAAACGCGGTGACGCTGGTCTTGGCCCGCGCCGCGAGGTGATCAAGCGTGTGGTGGAGTTCGAGCACTTCTCGATGTGCTGGGAGAACGACGTGCACAAGGCGAAGGCCAACGTCGGGGACCTCGCGCGCATAGTGAATCACCGAGATTCGTTCACCCGCATGAACCAGCAGCGCGAAGCTGCGCAGGCCGAGGTCGCAGCTAAGGCTCGCACAGAACGTGAAGCTGCAGCCGAGAAACGCCGCAAGATCGAGGATGTGCGCGACCGGCTAAACGCACTGTTCGGCATGGACAGCGAGCCACAGAAGCGCGGCAAGCTGCTGGAAGGCGTGCTAAACGATCTCTTCCGCGCGCACGGCATCCTGGTGCGGGAAGACTTCAAGCGGCAGGACCCAACTGGTTCGGTTGTGGTCGAGCAGATCGATGGTGTTGTTGAGTTCGAGGGCCACATCTACCTTGTCGAGATGAAGTGGCTGAAGGACCCGGTCGGTGTGCCCGAGCTTGGCTCGCACATGATGCGGCTGTTTGCCCGTGATGGCGTGCGCGGTATCTTCATCTCGAATTCCGACTTCGCAGCATCTGCAATTGCAGAGTGCGTCACCCATTCGACGGCAAGGACTATGGCGCTATGCACATTGCGCGAGATCGTGATGCTGCTTATCAACGAGCGCGATCTAGTCAAGCTACTAAGAGACAAGGTGCGTGCCGCGATCCTTGACAAGAAGCCGTTTGTCGAAGTCCTGGGCTGATGAATTTTCCGACACCACGTTGCTGATCTTCTTTCCACAACGCCTAGGACGGCAAGGGCTACCACGTCCATCACATCGGTGGCGTGTGCTTCGACCAGGTCGACATTTACGAAATAGAGGCGGCGCGAGCCTCGTAGTGAAAGTCCTACGGCTGCAGTACTTTATAGAGCCGCCATTCGAGCCAGCGGCTGTCGCCGGGCCCAACGACTGCTTGGTGTCGGGTAGCGTGAGTCCGTCCAGCGGCTGTCACTGACAGGTCCCGCTGCTCCACCGTCATTCCGGCGGATGCGAGCTACCAACCGCAGCACCGAAGTGGCTGGTCAGCCGGCCGCCACGGATGCGGCTGATAGCCCCGCCCCACGCCCTGCCTTCTCGGCGTTCCGTGCCTACTTCGGCACCAACTCAAGCCGGCCCGCATGCTCTAGCACCGCCAAGCCGTGCAACTTTGCCACCGCCTGCGCAAAGCCCGCGTTGTCGCCCGTCCTGAACTGACCGCTGACCCGCAGATCCGCCACGCTGGCGTCCACCGAGATCGGCGTCGCGCTGTAGCGGTTCATCTCGGCCAGCGCCTCCTGCAGTGACACGTGGTCGAAGACAGCTTCGCCGCGCTTCCAGGCCAACACCTGGTCCAGGCGAGGCCGGTCATGCTCGGGCGCGGTTGCTGATGGGGCCGATGTGGCGCTGTCGCCTTGACTGCGGCGGACCCGGATACGGTCCCCTGCCGCCATCACGATGGGCGGCGCCATCGCCGGGGCGGCGGTTGTTCCACCGGCCCCATGCACGACAACCTGCCCCTCGACCAGCGTCACATCGAGCGCTTCACGCTCGCCTGCGCATGAAGGCATGAGCCGCACCACGAAGGCCGTCCCGGTGGCGGTGACTTCCGTGCCGGCGGCCTGCACGACAAAAGGCCGGCTCGCATCCTTGGCGACTTCGAAGAACGCCTCTCCGCCTTCCACCTGCACGCGGCGCTGGGTCTGGTCGAGTTCCACCTTCACCCGGGTCGAGGTGTTCAGCGACACCCGGGTGCCATCCTTCAGGATCACCAGGCGCTGCTCGCCGATACCGGTGTCGTAGCTGTCGATGTCGCGCCAGGGCTGGCCGACCAGCACACCGACCACGAGGACTATCGATGTGACCGTCAGGGCGAGCGCCCAGGGGCGCGGCCAGCCCCATCCCCTGGTGCCGGCATTCACGGGGCTGGCGCCCTGCCGTTCCCCACCTTGGCCCTCAGGCCTGCTGGCCGCCGCAGCCCGGGCCACGGCGGCCCGGTCCACACCCGCCGCCTCCATCCACAGATCCGTCCCGCGCTCGAAGGCCAGCCGGTGTGCGGGCGAGCGCGCCTGCCAGGCGCGGCACTCGCGTTCCATGTGGTTGGATCGATCCGGCCCATGCAGCCGGGCGATCCAGACGGCCGCCTCAGCCGCAATCTCTCGCGTCACGACGGGCTCGGTCCCCTGCCCTTCGTTTCGCTCGTCGCCCTGCCCGTCCCGCCCCTCTGCGCCAATCACGTTCGCCAGTCCTGCATCCCGGTGATGAGTTGCATCGTAGCCTTGGCAATGTGCTTCTCCACCGTACTGATGCTCAAGCCGTGTTGATCGGCGATCTCCCGGTAGGTCAGCCCGTCCAGGCGGTGGGCCAGGAAGATGTCCCGGCTCTTCTCGGTCAGCCGCCCCAGGCAATAGTGCAGCCGAGCCAGGCGTTCACGACCCAGCACCACGGCCTCGACGGGCGGCGAATCGTCAACCAGGATCACCTCTTCGAGCACGACCTGCTCGCCGTGGGTGACCCGGCCCCGGTGTTCATCGATGGCCAGGTTCAGCGCGGTCTGCATCAGGAAGGCATCCGAATTCACGACGACCTGCCCACGCTCGTAGCGGGCCAGCCGCACCCAGGCTTCCTGGACGATATCTTCCGCATCCTGAGTCGAGCTGCCGCGCCGCCGCAGGGCGTCTCGGATGCGTGCGAAGACCGGAGGTAGATGCTTCTTCATGGTGAACCCTCCCAGGGTCAAAGGCCGGGCGGTGCAAAGCCGGCCGCATGAGAACCGAAAAGACTCAACCTTCGGCCAAGTCACGATTGCTATGCTACTTTAAGTCTGTATACCCAAAGTCATCAAGGAGAGATTTTCGGCTTTACTCGTATGAGTTCAGTCCTTTGGATCGAAGCAGATGATGACGCCGCAGCGGCATCAATTGCTACTTTACGTCTGTAGACCCAAAGTCATCCTTGATCGAACCTACGGCGTCATGTCAGGGCGTCGGAAAATCACGGTCGAATCAGCAAGGGAACGCTTAGCGCGACACCTTCGTTCGCTTCGTGCTGCGCGCGGCCTATCACAAGAGGGGCTTGCTGACTTGGCGGATCTGCACCGCACCTATGTGGGATCCATTGAGCGTTGCGAGAGGAATGTCTCTCTCGACAATGTTGAGCGATTGGCAACGGCGTTGGGCGTTGACATCTGTGATTTACTGGTCCGGGAATGATCGTACGTTAACTACTGAACGGTTCGCGAAACCAGAAGCCCGGTATAGCTGCTCATCAGCCGGCTGTTCAAGGCTGGCTCCTATCACCCAGTTCTTGCAGACCAATGACTGCGCTCGCCGATACGGTCATTGATCAACTACAGGCTGAACAAGCGCCGCATGTGCGGTTCGATGGCACCGTTCCAGGGACAGCCCGTGACGGCAACGGCGTTGACCGTGGTTGCATCTAGCGCATCGGCGGTCCCGCCCTGTAGCTATCGGTCGCGATCAGCGTACACCGATACGCGGAAGCCGCAAACCCTTCAAACCGTCTCGACGCATAAACTTGCTCTTCCTGGGCGGACCATATAGGCGATTCATAGCCATGAAGCGAGCAATAGCTTCAGGAGCTGGCCTGAAGCACCGACGAAAGCAATGTTCAGTGAGCTCGCTCCGTCCCAGTTCTGGCGGCTGATGCCAAGTTGTTCAAGCCTGACGGCGGGCGGAAGAAATCCACCGTCGGCTATGACATATAGCTGTCCCTCCGTATCCGTCCGCCCAACAAATCTTGATGTTGCCGGGCTGGGCAGCAAGGATCATGTCCACTTAGGTGGACATGATGACAAGCGAGAAGACCGACAAGCACTGATGCGCATATCGACGCAGCTGGGGAAGCTGACAGCGCTCCCCGACACACCTCTGTTTAAGGCACTTCTTCCAGATTTGTGCTGTACCAGCGGCTCGCAAGCATACTTTGCGGGGCATGGCCGCCGTCCAGGCTGCTGCAATCGCAGCGCCATGGCTCAGTGTTGAACAGTGCCTGCGCGCGTACTGCGCGCAGCACATCGGGAAAGCGATTCAGCGGCAGGTGATCGGCCGCAAGGCTCAACAGCGCTGTTGCACCGACAACGTTCGCAGTGGGTAGCCTGACCTTGAAATGCAGGTCGAGCGGGTCGACGACATCGGGCAAATCCGGAAACATGGCGCGCACCGAAGCATCGGGTACACCGTTCTCAAGTTGGGCGTGAAAGATGGGATGCGAGCCGTAGCTGCGCGCAAAGTCATATCTCACGCATAGGTGTGGCTTCCATTTGCTCTTGGCCCGCTTGAAATAGGCCACTCGCACCTGTGACTTGTAGAGGAAGCTGTTTGAAAGACTTGGCTTGTCTCGATCAAACTTGTAGATGTCGAGCGAGTCCAGGACGACATTGATGCCGCCGTCATGGCGCGAGTCGGTCCCACGCGAGCCGGCGGTCTCCTTGCGCCGATAGGGCAGGCTGTCAATGCGCAAGGCTCCCTTCACTTCGACGGAGTTCGTTTGCCCCTTGGCCGGCTCGGCCACAAACGCCTGATCGCCGATCGCCGGCAGCAGCGTTGCACGTTCGAGAAACGCTGTTCGCTTGAACGCTGTGTATACGTTGTTATAGGCGTTCTCAGAAAGCTGTATGAACTCCTGCAGGAGCTGGCCTCTTGTCGCCATATCAGGAACCGATCCAGGGGGCTAGCACTCGGTGCGTGCGGGCAGTGATCCGAGCCAAGTCGGCGCCCACCGGGAACCAACTGACGCGTCCGGACGATTGTTCCTCGCTGATAGGCCTCTCGGTGGCCATGCAGTAGTAACCGGCATGCAGCTCTGGCTTGACAGAGCACGGGCAGTAGGACAACTTCTTGATGCCCTTGGATTCGCACAGCGCACGTCCTGAGACCACTTCGCCGTCCGTGACCAAATCGTCGAGCAGATGTCGCCACCACAGCGGGTTGTGCTCGTCGGCAAACGGAAGGTTCACGTATTTGGCAGACTCGAACACGGTCTGCACCTTGGCCTTGGCGAAGTCGTCCGGCGCGATGTCCAGATAACTCGCAGCAGCAGTCCTATTGAGCAACAAGCCCGGAAACTCCATCACCAGATCGGCAAGCCAGACGCCAAGGGCAATCACCAGACGGCGCTCCTGCTCAGGCTTAAGCTGAGTTTTGTTGTCCTGAGAGACGCTCATGATCTCGGAAATGGCGCGCTGATCACCGCAGGCGAACAAGTCGAAATGAGTCGCGACGTACGGCTGCTGAAGAATGCCAGCTAGGAGGGTACCCGGCGTACCGGCGTCTGCCTTGGGGGCAAGTTTCGCCTTGATCGGCGTCTTCGCCGTGCTCTTTTTGGTGACAGGCGCGCGCGCCGGCGCAAGCAACTTCTCCATTTCCACGAAGCCATTGCAAAGGGTGATGACCCGGTGCGCACGCTCGTCGACCAGGAACGGCAACTCCAGCTGGCCGTTGCCAGGCTTGCGCGTTAGACGGTCCTCGACATTGGGCTTCTTTTGGCGGTAACACGCCACGGGTAGGCCCAGCTTCTCGGCGGCGCGCGACACAGCAGCTTCCGACAGCCCTCCCCATTCTTGGGTCGACAGATCTCGGTCGGTGACCACCAAGACGATATTGCCGAACTGCGGTGCTTTCAAATCCTCCGCGAGGCGGTCCTCATAGGGCCCAGTCATCGTCTTCGGGGCCACGTGCAGCGGAAAGACCTCCAGGCGGTACTTGGTGCCGAGCATCGGTTTGATCGCCACCTGAAGCTCGTCGATGCGCTCCTGATGATCTTCGAACAGAACAATAGTGCGCTTGGAGCCGCTAGTGGACATTGATCTTCCTTGGAAGTGATATCTGCAGGCAGGTAGTGAAGCCAGGGGTGGGCGCGGCGACATCCGCCTTGCCACCCTCGCGCTCGACCAGTTGGCGCACCAGCGACAGGCCCAGGCCCATGCCGCTGCCCAACGGGCTATTGACGCGCGAGGTCGTCGTAAAGAATGGGTCCCAGATGCGCTTCTTCGAGGACGGTGGAATGCCGACTCCGTTGTCCTGGACTGACAAATGGTGATTTTTCTGGTCGTTCCAGGCTGAGATCAGGATCTGTGGCTCCTGTCCGTCCGATTCGCGGGCGATGACGGCCTTGGTAGCATTCGTGTACAAGTTCAGTAGCACGGCGCTGTACATCGCCACGGGCACCGGGGGGGCCATCACGTCAGGCTCACACGAGATCAAGGTCTGGATCCCCCGGCTTTCTGCCGTCGGCCCGAAGCTGTCATGCACCCATTCGATTTGACCCAACGCAGAGAAGGGACGCAGCTCGGTCGAGCGCAGCGAATCGGTGTAGAGCCGCGTGTAGCGGATGTAGCTGTCGAGCTGCTGGCGCGCTGAGGTGATCTGATCGAGGTCCGCCTGTTCAGCCGGCGTTCGGGCCTTCTTGCTGAGCCGCTCGATGACCGAATCCAGTGCCAGAAATAGTCGCTCGGCTTCGTGCGTCATGAAGCCCGCGACGACGCCAAGACCCGACGCGATTTCCAGCCGCTGGCGGGCCGCCCGGTCGTACTGATCCTGCTCGACAACGCGCGTGGCCAGAGAGCCGTAGTGCTGGACCAGCGCAGCCTTCTCTTCGCTCGCCAAGCGCGGATCATTCTCGATGTCGTGGATCGTCTGCGCGAGGTCAGATCGGAGCTCGTTGCGGAAGATTTGCGCCTTGACTTCTTCAGCCTGCAACTGGCGTGCCTTGTCGAGCTTGGCCAGGTATTCCAGTCCGCCACGCACGACCTCCACCATCTGCCTGTAGGCCGCGTTGTCGAGGAAGCCCTCGCGGTCCATGGCCGGGATCAGATCCGCCTCATCACGCGCATTGGATGCTCGTGATGCAACGCCAATAGCGCCGACGACTTGGTAGTTCGACGCGACATTGAGTGTCGGGTTCAAGCCCGGGCGGGACTGCTCGATCTCATTGAGCGGGAACTCACGTTGGGCGATTTCGGAGCGCCAGTCACGACGGTTATGGGCAGCGTCCTGGTTCAGATAGAGCCAATCGTCGTCCTTGAAGCCATAGGGCCTGATGCGAAACCCGTTGTCCACGACGCCGATGCCAGAGTTCTTGCGTATCCACGACCACGCTTCGCGGCCATCTGCCCCGAGGTCATTGAACGACCCCTTGCGCTTGGGTGCCCATGAGATATCACCATGCAACCCCTTGCTGATGTTGTTCGGGAAGCGATAGCGTGCTGTGTGGGATTGGTCGTCGCCCTTGAACTTGACCGTGTACTTGAGCGTCTCGCCACTGAGCGAGATCTGCAAGCGCGCCCAGCAGTTGTCAATCACGGACCGAGCGATGTCCGACTGATCTTCCTGAACCGTCGGAAAGCCGGCGAAGACGACCCGAAACCCTGGATCTTCTTCAAAGGAAGAGGCGGGTGGGCTCACCAAGTCTAGCGTCTGTTTGTTCGAGATTATCTCGGTCCTGCCGCGCTTCTTCGCGAACGGGCCGAGGTCGAAGGTGGCGATTGGAGAGACGATCTCCAGGATGCTCGACAGCAGGGATTTGTCGACGGCCTTGTCCAGGTCTCGCTTGAGTCGACTCACCGTCAGACGAGTGCCTACCGCAGTGCCGGACGGCACGCTGTTCACCCAATAGCGGACGCTAGCTTCCTTCAGGTCTTTGACGCCATCCAGGCGGCGCCAGTCGAAGTACGCCGTTAGCTTGCGGAACTCTCCCGCCTCGGGGTCGAAGGCGACCGAGGATAGTCGCAGCGCGTCGCCAAGGTAGCGAATAGCAAACCGGCCAATGCCCTTTTGCCCCGTCACTGATCGGCCAAAGCGCTTAGTCTGCCGTTCCCGCTTGCTGTCCGCTGCGATCCGCATCCAGCGTGTGCGGAAGTCCTTCTCGGTCATGCCGGTGCCGTTATCGGCGATCTCTAGGTTCGGCCGGCCGAAGCGGGTGACGAGCGACACCCGGCACTCAGGTGCGTCCGCGTCGTTGGAGTTCTTTATCAGCTCAAGCAGCGCGACATCGGGCGATGCGACCAAGCGTTCGCCCAATTCTTGCAGCAGGCGAGCTTCGACCTCGAACGGAATCTTGTCCCGGGTGATGAGCGTGGTAGCCATCTACGAGCTCATGCTCGCGCCGCCAAGCGCTTCTGGATGTCGTTCAAAACCGTGTTCATCTGCCTGACCTCAACCTTTAAGAATCCTTTGGCCAGAGATACTACCTTCTTGGACAGGTCGATCTTCAGCAACTCGGCCATGACGGCGGGCGAGTCGCTGGCGAGTTCGCAGTGGATACCGTGGATGCCACCCACATGGATCGCGCCCAGCACGTTGCGGAACATCTTGGGACGCGCAGTTTTGAAGCCGGACGAGTACAGAATGTCGGCGACTTTAGGCATGACGAATTTCCACCATAGTTTGCGCGATTTACAGGTGTAGTTCGACCGAGCCTCCTCCGGCACCTGGTCCAAGTAGGCCTTCAACGCCGGCGAAATTTCGCCCTCGACGTTGAGCAGCCAGCAGCGTTGCCCAGTGTGTACGTAGTGCTTCCTAAACAGCGCCTCCGTCAAGGTGACCTGGCTCTGCTCGATGTGCCGGAACGACGACACCGCAGGGACAACATCACTGGGATACTGGAGCTGAAAGTGAATGCGCTCGGCCTCGGTCAGAACAAAAACTTCCTTACCACCAGGACTCAGACCTCGGATGGCCCGTGTCTGCCCCGCCGCCTTTTGGTAGGCAAGTTGCTTATGCGAGGAACCCGTCACCTCCTTCATAGGCGTGATGACGTCAGCATCATCCACATCGAAGAACCGCCACTTGCCACCCAGCGCCGCGCGCTTGTCGATGACTGCGACACACGCGGTCGTTAGCACCCGCTCAAATGCCGCGTTGCGAATGTGGAACACGTCGACGTCCCACCCCTGCTCCTTGATAAAGGCGCGCAGCTTGGCGCTTGCCGGCCGGCTGACCCACTCGAAGGGGATAACCAGTGCCACTAACCCGTCGGCACCGACCGAGGCCATGGCGAGCCACATGAAGTACACGTAGGCATTGCTGCGGCCGTCAGCCTGATACGGCATCAGCTCTTTAAGCCGCTTGTCGGCACGACCCAGCCAAACCTCCTCGAGATCGTGGTGTCGGACATAGGGTGGGTTGCCAATGCAGGTCGAAAAATCGAGTACTCGGCCGGGCTCGAACGCGTCCCCGAGGACGACCTTATGAGGTGATCGCAGCGGGGCGCGAGGACCGCGTGCGGGATCGATCTCGAACCCGGTGTAGGTGTCGAATGTGCCGAAGCGGCTGAAGCGTGCATCGCCGCAGCCGAAATCGACCACATCGCCGGCATTGGGCCGGCGGGCGTTGACTTGCGTCCATACGAACCGAAGCAAGCGCTCAGGCGTGTCCACTTGGCACCGCGCCAAGTAGACGCCACGATCTGATTCTTCAGCGTGTAGGGATGGCGGCAGGCCGCCGGTTCGATCCATCAAAAGTCTCCCTCTTGCAATGATGTTTTGAATAGACGCGCCGCCATTTCAAGTCCAATCACGGCAGGCACTCGCCTCCGATGTTGCCAACCAGTGAAATCGGACGCAGCGGACGCATTGGAACACCAGTAGCATGCCGGGGCAGAAGACTCATGGCGATAGCCGCAATCCCAGCCTTCTTCAAGGCGAAGATGCGATTTCTTTGAATTCCCATGAGCCGCATGTTACAGAGTACCTGCCATGGAGTTGGATACGGCTGCAGGACGTCATTGAGCTGTCGTCCGCACGGGAGGTCACCCACAACCGCCCATTTGTAACCGCTGATTAATCGCAAAAATCAGCACGCGATCTGGCTGGTTTGACGCCTAGATTTTCTTCACGGGAGCGCAGCAAGCGCCCCACACAAGGAACTCTCGGCCAACAAACCAACCAGCCGCCATGGAACTCTGCACCACCTCCGCCGGCCCGCTCACGCCTCGTCGTGATCACCCGGCACCGCATTCCAAGCAGGCCCCCATCGCCGCAGCGCTGAGCGCCGCAGCCCTGCTCCTCGGCACGAACACGCCGGCCCTGGCGCTCGATGGCTGCCTGGTCTTGCTCTGCCTCGCCGCGCCGAGCTGGCGCGCCATCCCCCAGTGCGTGCCGCCCATCACCCAGCTCTGGCGCGACCTGGCGCGCGGCCGGGCATTCCCGAGCTGCGGCATGGCCGGCGGCGGCAACGCGGCCAGCCATGCCTGGGCCAGCGCACCCAGCTTCTGCCCGCCCCAATACACGCGCATCGTCGATGGCCCCAACGGCCCCCGCTACTACTGCGACTACACCGGCGCCGTGGCCGTCACCGTCAACGGCCAGGCCTTCGCACGAACCTGGTGGAGCATCAGCGGCGACACCGTGACCGACTTCAGCCCCGCCGCCAAAGCCATGTTCGGCCGCTGGGACCGGCGATTCGACGACGACTACGCCGCCTGGCTGGCCTCCCGGCCACCGGCACCACCGGTCGAGTCGGGGAACTGAGGAACAGCCATGGACAGCGCCACCTTCCTCGCCCTCGCGCTGGCCTGCGCTCCCCAGGTGGCGCCCAGCACGGCCCATGCCCTCGCCGCCACAGAAAGCGCCCTCAACCCCTGGGCCATCGGCGTGGTGGGCGGGCGGCTGCAGCGGCAACCCCAGACCCGCGCCGAGGCGCTGGCCACGGCCCGTGCGCTGCGCGCCGCCGGATGGAACTTCAGCGTCGGGCTCGGCCAGATCAATGTCGGCAACTTCAATCGCCTGGGGCTGACGCTGAGCAGCGCCTTCGAGCCCTGCAGCAACCTGGCGGCCATGCAGGCCGTGCTGACCGAATGCCTGGACCGAGTCCCTGCTCCACGCACTGCCGATACAGAGATGACGTCTCAGGCAGACCAGGCCTCACTCAGGAAAACCCTGTCCTGCTACTACAGCGGCAACTTCGTCACTGGCTTTGAGCATGGCTATGTGCGAAGGGTGGTCGCCGCTGCGGCCCCCCCGGCTTCGGCTCGGGCGGCCCTGCCCCAACCCCTCCTCCACCCCATTGCACAGCCGAAGGAACAGCCATGAGCGACACCGCACACGTCCGAGGCGACACCCCCAGCGCCGCCGCCCCTCCCCCCATCGGCCGCCAGGCCCGCCGCCTCCCCGACGGCAGCCCGCCCGCCGCCAGCGCCCAGGCTCGAAGCCTCGCGCCTCGCGGCGGCCGCCGCCATCACCACTGGCTCGATCACCGGCCCAGGGCCTTCCCCAATCTGCGCGCTTCGCGCCGGATGCGCGCGCTGGCCGCCGCCGTCGCGACGCCGCTGGTGACGGAGCCAGCCCTGGCCCAGGGCTTCGAGAAGATCAACACCACGGTGACCAACGTCAACATGATCCTGGTGACGATCTCCGTCGCCGTGGTGACCATCGCCATCATCTGGGCCGGCTTCAAGATGATCTTCCAGGGCGCCCGCCTGGCCGATGTGGCCAATGTGCTGATCGGCGGCACCCTGGTCGGCGGCGCCGCCGCCTTTGCGACCTTCATCGTCAGCTGAGCGCCCAGCACCCACTCAGCCCGGACCGGAGTTCCCCCATGCAGCCCGAGACGATCTACAAAGGCGCGACGCGACCCGCGATGAAGCTGGGCATTCCGCTCACGCCGCTGGTCACCCTGTTCGGCAGCGGCATGCTGCTGATCGTGTGGGGCGGCCTGCTCGTCAGCTGGTGGACGGCGCTCGTGGTCCTGCTGGCCCTGTGCCCGGCCCTGATCTGGATGAGGCTCATCACCGCCCGGGACGACCAGCGATTCCGGCAGGCCTATCTCGCCCTGATGCTGCGCCTGCATGACCGCAACCATCGCTTCTGGTGCGCCCGCAGCTACACCCCCACCCTCTACCGAGGAGCCCGTGATGCTTGGCATATCTAGCAGCCCCCCGGCCGGCGCTGGCCGCCGCTTCTGGCAACCTGCACCGGCCCAGCCCCGGTACTGGCGCCAGGTTCGCACGGAGAACCCGCTCGCCAGGTTCGTGCCGTTCTCGTCGATGCTCAGCCCCCACGACGTGATCACGCGGGGTGGCGACTACCTGCGCGTCTGGCGCCTGGACGGGATTCCCTTCGAGTGCGCCGATGAGCACCTGGTGCAGGAGCGACATGAGGCCCTGTGCAGCCTGCTGCGCAACCTCGCCGGTGGCCAGTGGGCCGTGTGGACCCACAGGCTCCACCGCCATATGAGCGACCAGCTGGAACACCCGCCGGCATCCGGCTTCGCACGCGACCTGTCCCTGGCCTACCAGGCCCAGCTCGGCGAGCGCCCCATGATGAGCAATGAGCTCTACCTGACCCTGGTCTACCGCCCGGAGTCCTCGCGCGTGGGCCGGGCGCTGCGGTCAAGGCCCCGCTCGCGGGTCGCCATTGCCGAGGCCCAGTCGGACGCCCTGCGAGTGATGGAGGAGCGCACAGCCCTGGTCGCACGGGTTCTGCAGGGCTTCGGCCCGCGCCTGCTGGGCATCCGCCAGCAGGGCCAGCGGGCCTACGCCGAGGTGGCCGAGTTCCTGGGTTATCTGGTCAACGGCCGCCCCGATCCCGTGCCGCTGGCAACGGGGCCGCTGTACCGGACCCTGCCCAAGGTCCGCCTGTCCTTCGCGGGCGACAAGCTGGAGTTGCGATATGGCGACGAGCGCCGCTACGCGGCCCTGGTCGATATCAAGGAGTACGCCGACGCGGTCGAACCCGGCATCCTCGACGCGTTGCTCTACGAGGACAGCGAGTTCATCGAGACCCAGTCCTTCTCCATCCTGCCGCGTCGTGAGGCCATGCGCGCGCTGGAACTGCAGCGCGACCAGCTGATCGCCAGCGACGATGTCGTGGCCAGCCAGATCGCCGACATGGACGCGGCCCTGAACGAGCTCGGCGACGGCCAGTTCTGCATGGGCGAATACCACTACAGCCTGGTGGTGTTCGGCCATGACGGGGCCGATGCCGGCCGGCGTGCCGCGCAGGCGATCGGCGCGGTCGGCGAAGCCTCAAGCCTGCAGATGTCCCCGGTCGACCTGGTAGCCGACGCCGCCTGGTTCGCCCAGATGCCCGGCAACTGGAAATGGCGGCCGCGCGACGCCAAGCTCTCCTCGCGCGCCTTCGCAGCCCTGGCCAGCGGCCACAACTTCGCCAGCGGCAAGCGCGACGGCAATCCCTGGGGCCAGGCGCTGGCGCTGCTGCGCACGCCCTCGGGCCAGCCCTTCTACCTGAACCTGCATGCGAGCCCGGAAGGCGAAGACTCGGCCGACAAGAAGCTGCCGGGCAACACCCTGATCATCGGATCGACCGGCGTGGGCAAGACCGCGCTGGAGATGTTCCTGCTGGTGCTGACCCGCAAATGGCAGCCGGCACCGTGCCTGGTGCTGTTCGACCTCGACCGCGGCTGCGAGATCGCCATCCGGGCCCTGGGCGGCCGCTACTTCACGCTCGAAGCGGGCCAGCCCACCGGCTGCAATCCGCTTCAGCGCGAACCGACGCCGGCCCGTATCCAGTTCTGGGAACAGCTGGTCCGCACCTGCATCGCCACCACGCCCCTGCCCTTGCTGCCCGCCGACGAGCGCGCGATCGCCGATGCGGTCAAGGCGGTGGCGATGCTGCCGGCGCCCTTGCGCCGCTTCTCCACGCTGCGGCAGAACCTGCCCAAGACGGGAGACAACAGCCTCTTCGAGCGGCTCGGACGCTGGTGCGAGGGCGGCGCGCTGGGCTGGGTCTTCGACCAGGCCGGCGATCAACTGATCGGTCTGGACGATGCCCCCATCATCGCCTTCGACACCACGGAGTTTCTGGACCTGCCCGAGGTACGGACGCCGGTGATGATGGTCCTGCTCGAAGTCATGAAGGAGCGCATCGACGGTGGCCGGCTGATCTATGTGATCTCCGAGTTCTGGAAAGCCCTGGATCACGAGATCTTCAGCGACTTCGCCAAGCACAAGCAGAAGACCATCCGCAAGCAAAACGGCCTGGGCATCTTCGACACCCAAAGCCCCTCCGACGTTCTGAGCCATCCGATCGGCCGGACCATGGTCGAGCAGAGCGTGACCAAGATCTTCCTGGCCAACCCCCAGGCGCTGCGCGAGGAGTATGTCGAGGGCTTCGGGCTTACGAATACCGAGTACGACATCGTGCGAAGCCTGGGCACGCACGGCAACCGCCGCTTCCTGGTCAAGCAGGGCCATGCCAGCGCGATCTGCGAGCTGGACCTGACTGGCCTCGACGACTTCATCGCCGTGCTGTCTGCGACCACGGACAACGTGGTCTTGCTCGATGAGATCCGCCAAAAACATGGTGACGATCCGTGTCAATGGCTTCCCGTCTTCATGCGGGAGGTTCAGCATCGTCGACTGAGAGTTTCAGGGAGAACAGCATGAAGACATCGTTGCAGCTCGCCGTGCTCAGCTCGCTCGCACTGGCCACCGCCGCCGCCTGCTCCGCCCCCGCCCCTTTTGTCAAAGGCAATGAAGCCGTGACGGTCGCGCCCGACGGCAGCACCCGTGTCGAGACGCCGCCGCTGCCGAAGGCGACGCTCGGACCTCCATGCCCTGCCACCCGGCCCACATGCACGCCCAGCGGCTGGCGGATGGTCGAAACCAACGATGGAATCCGCGAATGCACTGAGTTCTACGCGCGGCCGGGCACCTGCCGGGCTTCGACATTCGGTTCAGAGAAGCGTCCCAGGCAGTGGATCGTGAAGTCCAAGGGCGAATGGCTGCAGTGCGAACGGCCCGACCTCGGCAGCCGCTGCGTCAGCATCAAGGCGCTCCCGAACCTTGTGGTTCAGTGAGGAGCCATCATGTTCGCCTGGCTCGGATCTCAGCTCGACAGCGTGTTGAACACGTATGTCGTCGGCGTCATCGCTACGCTGATGAGCGCGATCACACCGCTCGTGTTGACTGTCATGACTCTCTGGGTCCTGCTGTTCGGCTGGGCAGTCCTGCGCGGCGAGGCCTCGGACACCGTCCCGATCTTCGTCTGGAAGGTGGTCAAGATCGGGCTGGTGCTGGCTTTCGCCCTCCAGTCCGGCATCTACATCAGTCACGTCGTCGAAGTCGCCAATGCCTTGGCGACCGGTGTCGCGGTCACATTCCTTCCCGCACCTGCCAACCCAGCAGCGGTTGCGAGTCCATACGCTCTTCTCGATGAGTTCAATGACAAGGCCAGCCAGCTCGTCCTCGACCTGATGAAGGAGGCCGGCATCACGCGGCTAGACCTGGTCTTCGCCGCCGTCGTCACCGCCTTCGGCAATGTCATCTTCCTTTGCCTGGCGCTCTTCGTCGTCACGCTCGCCAAGGCCTTCCTGAGCTTCACGCTGGCGATCGGCCCCATGTTCATCCTCTGCCTGGCCTGGCGCCCGACCGCCCGCTTCTTCGACAGCTGGTTGTCCGCGCTGCTGAACTCAGTGGTGCTTGCCTGGTTCGCTTTCTTCGCTCTGGGGCTCAGTGCCTACATCGGCGACGCCATCGTGCTGGCCATCCAGTCCCAAGGCGGCTTCCTTGGGCCCCAGCTCAACGTCGTCGCCGAGTCGCTGAAGTACTGCATCGTGATGATCCTGATGGCCATCGTCTGCTTCCAAGCACCGGGCCTTGCGTCTGCCCTCACCGGTGGGGCGGCCGTGCAGCAAGGCGTCCAGATGATCCAGAACGTCATGATGGTTTCCAGGCTGGGCGCGACATCGGGTCGCAGCCGCGCCGCCGCCAGCACCCAGGGCGGCATTGTCCGGGCCGGCACCGGCATGCCCTACGCGCTGGGTCGCGCGGCAGGCAGTGCCGCATACGCCAGCACCGGCGGATCTCCGCCGTCCCCCACCCCAGCCTACCGGCGCGCCGCCATGCGCGGCCTGGCCTGACAAGGTCAAAGGCCAAAGCCGGGAACGGCCCCGTACCGCCACACAAGGGAGCATCGCCATGATCATTCGCCTCCGGCTCGCATCCGTTTTCTGCGCGCTCGCGATCACCGTGACCGCCTTCAGCCCCGGCAGGGCCCAGGCTCAAGGCATCCCGGTCATCGATGCCGCCAACCTGGCCCAGACCATCCAGCAGGTGATCAACGACATCACGGCGATCAACAACCAGGTGCAGCAGATCGTCCATCTGCAAAGCCAGCTCAACAGCATCATCGGCTCCCGAAATCTCGGCGCCGTCTTCGACAGCCCGCTGCTGCGCAACTACGTGCCCGCCGAGGCCTACACCCTGATCAACGCGGTCGACACCGCCGGCTATTCGGGCCTCACCGGCACCGCCAAAGCGCTGCGTGACCTGCACATGGTCTACAACTGCCTCGACCGCAGCGGTGACGAACAAACCCGCTGCCAAGCCATGCTGGCTCAGCCTTACCAGCAGAAGGGCATGCTCCAGGATGCCATGCGCACGGCGGCCGGTCGCCTCCACCAGATCCAGTCCCTGATGCAGCAGATCAATGCCACGACCGACCAGAAGGCCGTGCTGGAGATCCAGGCTCGCATCGGCGCCGAGAACGCCCTGCTCGCCCATGAGGTCTCCCAGGTGCAGATGCTGCAGGGCATGTCGGACAGCGAGGAACGCATCGCGCGCTCGCGCGACCGAGAGCGCCAGTACCAGATGCTCAACCGCACCGGCAAGGTCGCCGACTTCCTGCCCTGATCGGCAACCCTGACTGTTCATCCTCACCCGCGCTGAAACTCGCCACCGGCACCTGCACCTGATCGCGCCGCCGGGCGCCCCACCAATTCAAGAGGTCACACCATGAGTGCAATCCTGATGCCAGGAGAGGCCGCCGCATTGCCCGAACCCTGGCCACATGCCGCCCCGGACAGCACCGCTACCGGTGCCAACGCGCTCGACAGCGATCCACCGGACGCTTCTCTGGGCCCCAACGCGGCCTGGGAGATCGACCGGGTCGAGATGCTGGAGCGCTCCGAGCGGCGCGCCTGGCGCGCCGCCTGGGCCGGCTTGAGCCTCGCGGCGGCGGGCATTGCCACCGTGCTCATACAAAGCCCTCTGCGCGAACTCGTGCCCATCCCCATCGTGGTGGACCGCCTCACCGGCGAGACCACGATACAGCAGCGCCTCGGCGTCGAGACCGTCCCGGCGCTGGAGGCCCTCGACAAGCACAACCTGGCCACCTTTGTGCGGGCCCGCGAGGGCTACAGCTGGATGTTCCTGCAGCGCGACTTCGACCAGGTCGCCCGTTCGGCGACGCCGGCCGTCTTCGCCGACTACAACCGCCAGTTCGAGGGCGACACCGCCTTGCAAAAGAGGATCGGGGCGGCCGAAGACTGGCAGATCCACATCGTGAGCGTCCGGCTCTCGCCGACGGGTCGCAGCGACAACCGCGGAGAAGCGACGGTCACCTACGACAAGACCGTCCGGATGACGGATCGCAATCTGCCCGAACTGAGCACACGCCATATCGCCAGCCTCGTGTTCAAGTACCAGCCCAAAGCTCTCGCCAAGGAAAAGGACCGGCTCGAGAACCCCTTGGGATTCGTGGTCACCGCCTACCGCTCTGACCCCGAGATCAACACCGCCGGGGGACGGTCATGAATGCGCCCCATGCAGCGATGAGCCGCACGGCGGTGCCCAGCTTGCTGATCGCCGTCCTGCTGGGGGCGGGACCGGCAGCCGGCAGCACGCCGGCAGCGGCCACCGACCCTCGCCTGCGTGAGATCAGATACGACCCCCACCGCGTCGTGACGGTGCCCGTCAAGCGAGGCCAGGTCACGCTCGTGCTGCTCGATACGGACGAGTCCATCACGGAGCTCGCCGCTGGCCTGGGCGGCGACTGCTCAAAGGCGGACTCGGCCTGGTGCATTGCGGCGCAGCCAAGCGGGCGCACGGTCTTCATCAAGCCCAAGAGCACGGCCACAGCAGCCAACAACCTGGCCATCGTCACCAGCCGGCGCATCCACAACCTGCGGTTTCAGGTGCTTCCCGACGACGATCCCAGGCCGGCCCTGTACCGCCTCATCGTCAAGGCACCACCTGCTGGCCCACCACCAGCACCGCGCGACCGCGAGCCGAATCGCATGAGCTCGGCCGAGCGTTCCCACCTGGTGCTCAGCGCGATCGAGGCCAGCCTTCAGCCACATGCGCCGCGAGCGCCCTCCCCGGCGCAACTGGTCTCCGAGCGCCTGCAGGCCAAGCCGGCCATCGTGAACACGCAATACTCCCTGGCCGAGGGCGAGCATTCCCAGGACATCGTGCCGACCCTGGTCTTTGACGACGGGCGCTTCACCTACCTGCGACTCCCGGGCAACCGGGAGATGCCAGCGGTATTCCAGGTCCTTGGCGACGGCAGCGAAGCCCTGGTCAATGCCCGCATGGAAGACGAGCTGCTGGTCGTGGACCGGGTGAGCCGGCGCCTGGTGCTGCGCGCCGGCACGGCTGTGGTCGGCTTGTGGAACGAAGCCTTCGACCTCGACGGCATTCCGCCCGAGCAAGGCACCACCGTCCCGGGCATCCGTCGAGCACTGAAAGCCACCCCCTCGGCCGCGTCGGCCTCCGGGGCCCCAGCCGCGCCTGCAGCCCCACCGTCCAGGCTTGCCGGAGCTGCACCATGAACACCGCATCCACCAGCGCCAGCGACATGGACCGGCCCGGCAAGATGGGCGGATCGGTGGTTCCCGCCTCGCCCGAGGACAGGGACAGCGAATCGGAGAGGCGGGCAGGCGCTGGCGCAAAGCCAGGAGCACAGACAGACGACCAGGCGCGAATCCCGGACGTGTCGGCCCCACGGCATCCGCCCATCTCCTGGAAGAGCGTGATAGCGGTGCTCCTGCTCGCTGGCACCGTGGCCACCATCACGGTGATCGCCGTTCAACGCTGGTCATCAAGCTGGTTCAGCACGGCGGCTGACGACGGCAAAACCGGCCGCGACAGGCCGGCCGCAGCCAGCGCCGAGCCCCGCAAGCTTGATCTCTCGGGCGCGGCAGCGCCCGGCAGCCCGCATCAGGCGGCCAAGCAGGCGAGCGCTGGCCCGGCCACCGCATCGCCACACCGGATTCCAGCGCTGGTGCCGACCGACGAGGAGCTGGCCGAGCCGATCGGCGTGCGGCGGACCGGCGCTGCCCCACAGCCCGGTGCCGGCCCTAGCGCTGGGCGCCCCGAGGATGCACCCGTCATGCTCGTGACCACAAAACCCGGCCTGGGCGCTTCCCGGGTGGCGAGCCCCCTGCCCAACGAGTCGTCCGCAGGTCGCCCCTTGGACGTGCGAGGGGGCGAGCACGGAACCGAGGCCGGCGATCCCATGCTCGCGACGGAGCGCAATCTCCAGGACTATCAGCGGCGCCTCCAGGGCCTGCTCGACCAGCTGACCCAGGCGAGCGATCTGGCGCGCGGCCAAGATCTGGCGCAGGGTGCGACGCAGCCAGGAGCGCCGAGCCTGAGCTCACCGGCCTACCTTGCGCCCGACCAGTCAGCTGCGGGCACACCGCCGCGCTCCCAGGCCCAGGGCCAGGTCCCTGGTGGCCAGTCCGCAGCAGCGTTGCTCGGCGGCATCTTGCCCCGCTCGGCGACGCCGAAGGCCATGGCGGCCATGCTGGGCAATCGCAGCCTGACCCTGCCCAAGGGCACCTCCTTCAGCTGCGCGCTCAAGACGCGGGTGGTTACCGCAAGCGCCGGCCTGGTCAGCTGCATGGTCCAGCGCCATGTCTACGGCGACGATGGCCGCGTGCTGCTGATCGAGCGGGGCTCGCACCTGGACGGCGAGTACCGGCTCACCACGGTGCGCCCCGGCACCGTGCGTATTCCTGTGCTGTGGACGCGCGTGCGCACGCCGCTGGGCGTGATCGTGGACATCGACTCCCCGGCCACCGGCCAGCTCGGCGAGTCGGGCATCGACGGCCATGTCGACAAGCGCTGGTCCGAGCGCATCGGCGCGGCCATGCTGCTGTCCCTGATCGACGACTCGGTCCAGCTGATCGCCAGCAAGCAGTCCGAGGAACACCGCAGCGGCACCGTGGTGCTCTCTTCGACCACGTCGAGCACCTCGAAGCTCGCTGAGAAGGTGCTCGACAGCACGATCAACATCCCGCCGACGATCTACCGCAACCAGGGCGGCATCGCCGCCATCCATGTGGCCCGCGACATCGATTTCTCGGGGGTCTACGAACTGCAGCCGAGCGCACCATGAGCACGCTGCCGGCCCATCCTGCCCCCGCTGTCGCGGCGACGGCGCCCCGAGCAAGCCCCTTTGCGGACGCCTCTACGGGCGACGCAAGCCAGGACGCCACCTGGGCTGGCGATGCCACCTCGGTGATCGAGTTCCTGCGCCCGCTGCGCGCCCTGCTGGACGAGCCGGGCGTGCTGGAGGTCTGCGTCAACGCGCCGGGCTGGGCCATGGTCGAGGACGGGGCGGGCTGGCGGCGCTGCGAGCTGCCGACGCTGAGCCTGGAACGCTGCCTGTCGCTGGCCATGGCCGTGGCCACCTACACCGACCAGCAGGTCTCCCAGGAGCACCCGCTCCTGGCCGCTACGCTGCCCAGCGGCGAGCGCATCCAGTTCGTGATACCGCCGGCTGTCACGCGCGGCACGGTGTCGATCACGATGCGACGGCCCTCCACCCTGCTGCGGCCGCTGCCGGCGCTGGCCGCCGACGGCTTGTTCGACCGCCTGGGCTGCGGCACCAGGCCCGATGCCCCCCAGCCCTATGAACGGGAGCTGCAGTCGCTGCTGCAAGCCGGGCGCCTGGTCGAGTTCCTGCAGCTGGCTGTGCGCCAGCGCCAGACCATCGTGGTCAGCGGCAAGACCGGTTCAGGCAAGACCACCTTCCTGAAGGCACTGATCGAGGAGGTGCCTGTGCAGGAACGGCTGATCACGATCGAGGACACGGCCGAGCTGCCCATGCTCCACCACCCCAACACCGTGCATCTGTTCTACAGCAAGGGCAGCCAGGGCGTGGCACGGGTCAGCGCCAGGTCGCTGCTCGAAGCCTGTCTGCGCATGCGGCCCGACCGCATCCTCTTGGCCGAGCTTCGCGGCGAGGAGTGCTTTGATTTTGTTCGGCTGGCTGCATCGGCCCATCCGGGCTTCACCAGCGTGCATGCCGGCAGCTGCGCCCTGGCCATCGAGCAGATGGCCTTGATGATCCGCGAGTCCAGCGGGGGTGGCGGTGGCATGACCCTGGGCGAGATCCGATGCCTGCTGCGCCAGGTGGTCGATGTGGTCGTTCAGTTCGACCGCGACGAGCGGGGACGCTTCATCTCCGAGATCAGCTATGAACCCCGGACGCGCCGCATCGACCTCGCGCCCGCCAATGGGGAGCTGTTCCCATGAGCGGCCCGGGCGAAATTCCGACCCCAGCCTGGTCGACCTCCAGAAAGGTCGTGGCCACTGTCTTTGCCCTGGCCGGCTATGCCGCGCTGGCCTGCGCTGCGGCCTACCTGTCCGGCGCCCTGTTCCTGCTGCTGAACCGGGCGAACCCCGCGCAGGCGCGGCTGACCAGCATCGCCAGCTACTGGCAGCTCTACGCCGACGATCCCACGCTTCGCAAGAAACTGCAGGTCTCCATGGCACTGTGCGCGGGCGGGCTGTTGGTGCTGCTGCCTGCGGCGATGTGGTCCACGCTGCGCATGCGCCGCCCCTTGCACGGCAATGCCCGCTTCGCGACGGCACAGGAGATCCAGAGCGCGGGGCTCACGACGACCGGCGGACCGGGCATCCTGGTGGGCCGGCACCGCGGCAAGTTCCTGAGCCTGCACGGCCAGCTCTCGGTGATGCTGTCCGCCCCCACGCGCAGCGGCAAAGGCGCAGGCGTCGTGATCCCCAATCTGCTGAACTGGCCGGACTCGGTCGTCGTGCTGGACATCAAGGGAGAGAACTACGCCGTCACCGCCGGTTACCGCGGCGCGCATGGCCAGACCGTCTATGCCTTCTCACCCTTTGATGAAGAGGCCCGCAGCCATCGCTGGAACCCCTTGACGGCGGTACGGACCAGCGAGCTGCACCGGGTCGGCGATCTGCTGGGCATCGCGCAGGCGTTCTACCCCAACGATGGCAGCGGCACCTCGTCCGAGGCTTTCTTCAACGACCAGGCTCGCAACCTGTTCCTGGGTCTGGGCTTGCTGCTGCTGGAAACGCCAAGCCTGCAGCGCACGATCGGCGAGATGCTGCGCCAGTCCTCCGGCAAGGGCCGATCGCTGAAGCATCACTTGACGGACACCATCGAACAGCGCCGGGAGGGACAGCACCCCTTGTCCGACGAGTGCGTCGACGCCCTGCAGCGGCTGCTTTCCAGCTCGGAAGCCACCTTGTCGAGCATCGTTGCGACGTTCAACGCGCCGCTGACGATCTTTGCCGATGCGGTCGTCGATGCCGCCACCAGCGGGGACGATTTTCATGTGGAGGACGTGCGTCGCACCCGCCACTCCATCTACGTGCGCATCCCGCCGCACCGCCTGGCCAGCGCCCGTCCCCTGCTGAGCCTGTTCTTCTCGCAGCTGGTCAGCCTGAACACCCGGCGACTGCCTGAGCAGGACTCGACCTTGCGCTACCAGTGCCTGCTGGTGAACGACGAGTTCACCGCGATGGGCCGTGTGCCCATCATCACGAGCTCGGCCGCCTTCCTCGCCGGCTACAACCTGCGCCTGCTGACCGTGGTGCAGGCCATGTCGCAGCTCGACGCCGTCTATGGCGACAAGGAGGCTCGCAGCTTCGCCACCAACCACGGGCTGCAGATCCTGTTCGCGCCTCGCGAGCAGCGGGACGCCAACGAGTACAGCGAGATGCTGGGGCATTTCACCGAACGGGCGACCTCGCACGGGCGAAGCCGATCCTTCAGCGGCAAGGGGCAGACAACGGTCAGCCGCAACGACAGCGAGCAGCGTCGCGCCCTGCTGCTGCCCCAGGAGTTCAAGGAACTCGGTAGCGAGCGCCTGGTCATCATCATGGAAGGCTGCAAGCCGATCCTCGGCGACAAGATCCGCTATTACCGGGAACCAGTCTTCCAGCAGCGCCTGCAGCCGCCGCCGGTGGTGCCCGCCCTGGACATGGACCTTCACCTCGCCCGCCTTCAGCAGCGCTGGCGCGAGGCAGACGACGAACTCGCACCCGGAGAGCGTCTGCGCTTCGATGAGCTCGCCTACGACATATCGAAGCTGCCGCCCCTGGAAGGTGATGCCGAATCGATCGCGAAGGGACTGGTGAAGTTCCTCGACGGGATGCCGCCACCCCCGCGCGTAAACGGTGGTTCGGTCGAACCATTGCCGGATGCAGACGGCGTCCTGGCAACACCGACCCCGACCCACGCTGCCATCGCTTCGCAAGCCCCCCGCGAGCCCGCGACAGCAACCGAACGAGCCCACCCATGAAAGGAGCTGACCATGCACCCCGCCCGACTCCTCGCCCCTCTCACCGCCTTCCTCCCCTGGCTCCTGCTGCTCGCGTCCTGCAGCTCACCGCCCAGGCCACCCTCGGTCGACAATGCGCCCAAGCGGCCGGCAAACACCGCCATGGCCGTGGAGCTGCAGGCCTGCAGCTCCGAGCTTCGGAACAGCCAGCTGCGCGCCCTCGGCGCCGAGCGAAGCGCCGCAAGGGCCGCCATAGAACAACAGCGACTGGCCCTGCTGAGGGACCTCGTCGCCAAGCTGGAGCCGCCCCATCCGCCCAAACTGCCTCAGCCTCAGCCTCAGCCGCAGCCGGACAGTCCTGAGGCCCGCCCGAACGCCGAGGCCAGCGCGGCCAACGCGGTGGCCATCGTTCACTTCGAGTACGGCAGCACCCGGGTGGACATCCCGGCGAGCACGGCCAGCGCGCTGCTCAAGGAAGCCAAAGGAGCGCCGCTCATCCTGCTGCGCGGCCGCACCGACGGACAAGGCGACGTCGCGGCGGAAAGCCGCATCGCCCGAGCGCGTGCGGCTGCGGTGGCCGACTACCTGGTCGCTGCAGGTGTGAGCCCCTCACAGATCCGGGCGACCTACCAACCCACCGGAGACCATCTGGCGGACAACCAATCCGCGCAAGGCCGCAGGCTGAACCGGCGCGTCGAGATCGAGATCTATCGCGCCCTGCCTGTGGCACTCAACACCGCCTCGGCATCCAGCGCCCTTTCCCACTGAATCGCGCACTGAGCCTCAAGCGCAGCGACTGCCAAGCCCGCACAGGAGCCCCTCATGGACAAGGAACACACCAACAGGCCTGGCGCCGCCGCCGCGCCGGCACATTCATCGGCTGCCGTCGCAGCCGCGCCCGCAGGCGCACACGGAGGCACGGTCGAGCCGGCCCCTCGTGCCCGCGCGGACAGGGATCTGAATCCGGCGCCGCCGCAAGGCGAGCGCTACGAGCTTCGGGATCCCTTCAACGAGGTCACCTACCGCGCCAGGACCTTCGGCGAGATGACCGCCAAGGCGGCACAACTGGATGCGAGTCGCTTCACGGCGATCGATGCAGATGGCACGCGAACGCCGGTCCGCAAGATCGACGGCGAATGGCAGCGTGGCGATCGCCTGCCTGCCTTGATGAAGCCTGCGCCGGACCTGCGAACCACCCGGGACGACTTCCCGGACCCATCTGATGCCGCCGCCGACGAGCGCACGACGGGCCCAGCAGCGAAGCGCGCCGCCGGCGCAGACAAGGCCGGCGCGAAGATCCAGGCCAGAATCGACGCACAAGCCGAGCGTGCCGCCATGGTGGCGCGCATCGAGAGCTCGCTGCAGGAGCAGTACATCATCAAGCGGGCTCCCATCACCCTCGGTGACATGGCGATCGGCAGCACCGAGTACCGATTCCGTGGCGACAGCTCCCGGGTCGCCTTCACCGAGTCGCATCTGCGCCTGAGCACCGACACCAACAGCCCCTCAGTGGCACGCTCCATGGTCGACCTCGCCCAAGCCCGAGGCTGGACGGGACTGCGGGTCTCCGGCGCAGACGACTTCCGACGCATGGTCTGGCTGGAAGCCTCCATCCGTGGCGTCAAGGCCCTGGGCTACGAGCCCAATCTCGGCGACATGAACCTCCTCAGGCGCGAGCGCGAGGCACGGCAGCACAACCGCATCCAGCCCGTACCGGAAGCCGTTGGCCCATCCAGTCCACACGCACCAGCGGTCGTCAGCGACAAACCCTCGGCCCGTGGCGGCAGCCGCAAGGCCGTGATCGCCGCCATGGACGCGATCCTGACCGAGAAGAAAGTGCCCGAAGCCAAGCGCCTGGCCGTGCTGGCCGCCGCCGAAAGACAGCTGGCGGAGATGGCCCGCAACGGCCACGTGCCCAAGGTCAGGGTCTACGACCGCAGCGCCGAGCGTCAGGCCACAGTCGCAGCACCAGCACCCGATGTCAGCCGGACCCCGGATCGCCAGCACGATCGCGCCCCAGCACCCCCCGTGCGCTGAAGCCCTGCGATGAGCACAATCGCCACCAAGATGGGACCGAAGGCGTCAGCGCTGGAGATCGAAGGCCAGCGGCTCCTGCCCACGTCACCGGGATTCGCAGCAGCCGTCGCCCAGGCCTATGGCAGGCAGCGGCGCCCCCGCTGCCTGTGCCGGCCAGAGGGCATCGAGATGTACATCGCCAGGCTGGCGGGCAACTACCTCGTCAAACGCATGCCCGGAACAGGCCTTCGGCATGCACCTGCCTGCCCCTCGTATGAGCCCCCGCCGGAGCTGTCAGGGATTCGCCCCTTGCTCGGCAGCGCGATCAAGGAGGATCCGAGCAGCGGCATGACCCTGCTGAAGCTGGGCTTCTCCCTTTCCAGGCGGTCAGCCCACATGACACCGCTCCGGCTTCCTTCTGTCGCCAGCACAGCCAGCAGCAGCACGTCTCGCCTGTCCCTGCGCGCCCTGCTGCACTACCTCTGGGATCAGGCAGAGCTCACGCGCTGGCACCCCGGCTTCGAGGGCCGGCGCAGTTGGGGGGCCGTGCGTCGCCAGCTGCTGCAGGCCGCATCACGGATGGTCGCCTGCGGCGAAGCACTGTCCAGCAAGCTCGAGGTCCCGGAACCCTTCTGCGTCGTGCAGGCGGACGCGATCCGTGCACGCAGGCAGGCCCGATGGGCCGAAGCCGCAAGGTCCCGCTCCGGCGAGGCGTCGATGCTCCTGCTGATCGCCGAGGCGAAGGCCATCGTTCCTGCCAGGCATGGGCACAAGCTCGTCATCAAGCATGTGCCCGACGTCGGGTTCGCACTGGAGCCCCCGCTCTATCACCGCCTCGTCACTCGCTTCGAGCCGGAGCTGACGCTGTGGAGTGCCGCAGAAGATACCCACCTGATCATCATCGCGACCTTTGGCATCGGCTCCGAACTGCTGCCCCACATTGCCGAGCTGAACCTCATGGCCGTGAACCAGCACTGGCTGCCCGTCGAGACCATGGACGACAAGCAGCTGCTGGACCGATTCGTCCGGACGCGCCGATCGTTCTTGCGGCTGCTTCGCTACGACCTGCGTCCCGACACCCATATTCCCTCGCTAGTGCTGACTGATCGAGGGGATGTGCCAGAGGCGGTTTTCGCGTAGGCCTGCGATGAAGCGATCTCTCTCTGATGCGCCAGGGTCACGGCGATTCTCCAGTTCATGCATCGCCTGGCGCCACGCGTGTCCGTCGCAGATTCCCACGGAAGCATCAAAACAAAGACATGATGCAGATCAAGGCCTGCAAGAGTCCCAGCCCTTGAAGTGCCCTCATCGAGAAAGCTGTGAGTTGATCAAGAAGGCACCGGGCAAACACAGCTTCGTCTCCGCTGACGGTGGGGTACAGCAACACCTGCGTACGGTACGCAGAGGACACTTCCTTGGGTTTAGACATGCCCAGCCGACGGATACTGCAATCGCGCAAGCTCCGTTTGAGCCCGTCAAATTGACCCATATCAAGAATATGAGGCTGAGCTTTCACTAAGCTGCGTAGATGCCTCATCTTCTACGCAGCCTGGTCGGCAAGCTGGCTCTGATACAGACCAGCTTCCTGGTGGTGGCCTTAGCTTCCATCGCGTTCACGCTTTGGGTGTCCTGGCAACTGGAAGGAGGTGCGGGAGCCATCAATGAGGCGGGCCGCATGCGTATGCTGAGCTATCGCATGGCATTGTCAGCGGCCGAACCGGGGCCGGCAACGCTGCAGAACGACTTGAGCGAGTTCGAGGCCATGGTGCTGCGCCTGCGCACAGGCGATCCACAGCGGCCCCTGTTCGTACCGAGCACACAGGAGTGCCTCCAGAAGCTGGCTGCTGTCGAGCAGCAATGGCCGGCCTTGCGTCACGCATTCTTGACCACCCCCGAAAGCCGAAGCCTGAAACCGCAGGTCGACGCCTTCGTCGCCACCATCGATGCCCTGGTCGGCGCCATCGAGCAGACCATCGCCGCCCGCACCGCCATCCTTGGCGGCCTGTGCTTCAGCCTGGTGGTGCTGGTGGTGGCCGCATCGGTGGTGTTTGTTTCGGGCACCTTCGTCTGGATCATCCAGCCCTTGCAGCGCCTGCATGACGGGCTGATGCAGATGGCTGCGGGACAGTTAGGCGTGCGTGTTGACGAGAGGAGTTCAGTGGTCGAGTTCAGCAGATTGGCCGAAGGCTTCAACCAGATGGCTGGCGCGCTGGAGGACTCCCACAAGGGACTGGAAGACAAGGTCAGAGAGAAGACGGCCTACCTTGCACAGCAAAACGAAAGGCTGGAGGCGCTATATGACGTGGCATTGATGTCAGGCCAGGCCGATGCCAGCCTGGAAACAATGGCCCAGTCCTTTGCCGTCAAGGTCGCGCGCATCGCGCGTGCCGACGCCTGTGCGGTGCGGCTGGCCGCGCAGGACGAGCAGCGCTGGCTGCTGATGGGCCAGACCTGCCTGCCGCAGGCGATGATCGACGCCGAGCGCTGCCTGCGCAAGGGTGAATGTGCCTGCGGCAGCACCCTGCCCGAGGCGAGCGGCGCCCGCGTGATACCGATCCAGAGCATCGAGGCCCCGAAGCTGGGGCATTGCGAGGCGGCCGGTTACCAGACCGTGATCTCGGTGCCGATGCGGGCCGGCACGCGCATGATCGGCGAGGTAGAGCTGTTCTTCTACGGCGAGCGCCGCCTCAGCGAGGCCGAGCGGCTGCTGCTCGATGCGCTGGTGGGTCAGTTCGCGATCCAGGTCGACAATGTGCGGCTGGCCGCGCGCGACCGAGAGATGGCCGTCTCCGAAGAGCGCAATCTGCTGGCCCAGGAGCTGCATGACTCGATCGCCCAGGTGCTCGCATTCCTGAAGATCCAGGTCCAGCTGCTGCGTGGCGCGCTGGCCAAGCAGCGTCTCGCCGAGGTGGAGCGCAGCGTCGACGAAATCGACACCGGGGTGAAGGAATGCTATGCCAATGTGCGCGAGCTGCTGGTGCACTTCCGCACCCGGCCCGGCCACGAGGACATCGAGCACGCGCTGCGCAGCACACTGGCCAAATTCGAGCGCCAGAGCGGCCTCGGCACCCATCTGAGCCTGCATGGTGACGGCCTGCCCTTGCCGCCCGATCATCAGGTGCAGGTGCTGCACATCATCCAGGAAGCCCTGTCGAACGTGCGCAAGCATGCCGAGGCCGACCATGTCAGCCTCAGCGTCGAGCAGCTGCCACGCTGGAGTTTCGAGATCCGCGACAACGGCTGCGGCATCGAGCTGCCCGATGCCGGCAGCGAGCAGACCCATGTCGGCCTGCAGATCATGCGCGAGCGGGCCCAGCGCATCGGCGCGCAGCTGCGCATCAGCCAGCTGCCCGAGGGCGGCACGCTGGTGCGCCTGACGCTGCCCCAGCAGACCTCGCTGCAGGCCGTACCCGAGACCCTTCAGACCGTCCTGCACCCATGAGCCTACCCATCACCGTCCTGGTCGTCGACGACCACACGCTGTTCCGCCGCGGCCTGATCGCGCTGCTGCGCCAGGAGGAAGGTATCGAGGTGCTGGGCGAGGCGGCGGATGCCGGCGAGGCCTTGCGCTGCGCCCAGACCCTGCAGCCCGATCTGATCCTGCTGGACAACCATATGCCCGGCGTCAGCGGCGTGACGCTGCTGCCGGCGCTGCGCGAGGCGGCGCCGCGCTCGCGCGTGCTGATGCTGACCGTCAGCGAGGACGAGGACGATCTCAGCGCGGCGCTGCGCAACGGCGCGCAGGGCTATCTGCTGAAGACCATCGACGGCGAGGACCTGGCCGCCGCGCTGAGTCGCACGATGCGGGGCGAGTCGGTGGTCAGCCCGGAGATGACGCACAAGCTGCTGAACGCGCTGCGCAACAGCGGCGCCGGCGCCACAAGTGCGAACGCGCCCAAGCCACCGCCGGCGGGCGAGCTGTCCCCGCGCGAGCTGGACATCCTCAGGGAGCTGACCCGCGGCGCCAGCAATAAGGAAATGGCCCGCACGCTGGGCATCGCCGAGACCACGGTGAAGATCCATGTGCAGCACATCCTGCGCAAGCTCAAGCTGAGCTCGCGGGTGCAGGCGGCGGTCTGGGGCAGCGAACAGGGCCTGGGCGGCTGAGACCCGGCTTGCGCCAGATCAAACCAGGGCGCCGCATAGTTCTTTCGAACGAGGCCCGCTGCGGCGCCCTAGTTCCGATGCACTGACACCCATCGCCCGCTGAAGGATGTTCAGCCCGGGGCCGAAGATCGACAGTGGCAGACATGAAAACGAGGAGCTCCTCCATGTCTGCAGCAAGTCCCTCGAACCCAGGCGGCCGTGCGCTCTCGGTGCTGGTGGTCAGCACCCTGGCCTTCACGGTCTGCTTCATGGTCTGGATGATGTTCGGCGTGATCGGCATCCCGATCAAGAAGCAGCTCGGTCTGAACGCCACCGAGTTCGGCCTGCTGACCGCGATGCCGGTGCTCAGCGGCTCGCTGGTGCGCGTGCCGCTGGGCATCTGGACCGACAAGTTCGGCGGCCGCATCGTCTTCTTCAGCCTGATGCTGGCCTGCGTGATCCCGATCTGGTTGATGGCTTATGCGACGGCCTACTGGCATTTCCTGACCATCGGCCTGTTCGTCGGCCTGGCCGGCGGCAGCTTCTCGGTCGGCACGCCCTATGTGGCGCGCTGGTTCCCGAAGAACCGCCAGGGCTTCGCGATGGGCGTGTTCGGCGCCGGCAACTCGGGCGCGGCGGTCAACAAGTTCGTCGCCCCGGCCCTGGTCGTGGCCTTCGGCTGGACCATGGTGCCCCATGTCTATGCGGCGGTGCTGCTGGGCACGGCCATCCTGTTCTGGTTCTTCAGCCACTCGGATGAGCAGCATCTGGTCAGCAGCAAGGCCAGTTTCGGCAGCCAGCTGAAGGCCTTGAAGGACCCCAGGGTGCTGAAGTACTGCCAGTACTACAGCATCGTGTTCGGCGGCTATGTGGCGCTCTCGCTGTGGATGGTGCAGTACTACGTCGGCGAGTACGGCCTGGACATCCGCGTTGCCGCGCTGCTGGCCGCCTGCTTCTCGCTGCCCGGCGGCGTGCTGCGCGCGATCGGCGGCTGGCTCAGCGACCGGCATGGCGCCCACAACGTCACCTGGTGGGTCATGTGGGTCAGCTGGATCTGCCTGTTCCTGCTGTCTTACCCGCAGACCGAGTTCACCGTGCAGACGATCAACGGCGAGCGGACCTTCAGCATCGGCCTGAACGTCTATGTGTTCACCGCACTGATGTTCATCCTGGGCATTGCCTGGGCCTTCGGCAAGGCCAGCGTATTCAAGTACATCAGCGACGACTACGGCCAGAACATCGGCGCCATCAGCGGCATCGTCGGCCTGGCCGGTGGCCTCGGCGGCTTCGTGCTGCCCATCATGTTCGGCGCGCTGATGGACCTGACGGGTATCCGCTCCAGCGCCTTCATGCTGATGTACGGCGTGGTCTGGGTCTCGCTGATCTGGATGTACTGGACCGAGGTGCGCAAGACCGAGGTGATGGGCGAGCACGCGCCCGATGCCCCCTTCAGCCGCTCCTTCCAGCGCTGAACGCCCGCCCGCAACAAGGAGAAATATGAGCAGCAGCAACAAGGACATCGCGGACTGGCGCCCCGAGGACGAACAGTTCTGGGAAAAAACCGGCAAGAAGATCGCCTACCGCAATCTCTGGATCTCCATCCCCGCCCTGCTCTGCGGCTTCGCCGTCTGGGGCATGTGGGGCATCATCACCGTGCAGATGCTGAACCTGGGCTTCCCCTTCAGCCAGGCCGAGCTGTTCACGCTGACGGCCATCGCCGGCATCTCGGGCGCCACGATGCGCATCCCGGCCAGCTTCCTGATCCGCATGGCCGGCGGGCGCAACACCATCTTCCTGACGACCGCGATGCTGCTGGCCCCGGCCATCGGCACCGGTGTGGCGCTGCAGCACCCCGAGTGGCCGCTGTGGGTGTTCCAGCTGATGGCGCTGTGGTCGGGTGTCGGCGGCGGCAACTTCGCCTCGTCGATGTCCAATATCTCGACCTTCTTCCCGAAGCGCCTGCAGGGAACGGCGCTGGGGCTGAACGCCGGCCTGGGCAATTTCGGCGTCACGACCATGCAGATCGTGATCCCGCTGGTGATGACCGTCGGGCTGTTCGGCGCCCTGGGTGGTGACTCGAAGTCGCTACTCAAGGACAGTGGCTGGATCTTCGGCAAGATCGCCGCCGGCACGCCCACCTGGATACAGAACGCAGGCTTCGCCTGGGTGCTGTCCCTGGTGCCGCTGTCGCTGCTGTGCTGGTTCGGAATGAACAACCTGAAGACGGTGACGCCGGCCGCCGGCCACCCGCTGCTTGCGTTCGCCAAGATCACCTATCTGTACTCGCTGGCCTTCATCCCCTCCATCGGGATGCTCTATCTCTACCTGCCGGCGCCCACCGGACTGGGCGTACTCAATATGTGGGTAGCGATCCCGCTGGACATCATCGCCGCACTGCTGGTGATGAAGCTCGCGGCCTTCGGCACGATGAAGGACAACGTCGCCAAGCAGTTCGAGATCTTCCGCAACAAGCACACCTGGGCGATGACGGCGCTGTACGTCGTGACCTTCGGCAGCTTCATCGGCTTCTCGATGGCCCTGCCGCTGGCGATCACGGTGATCTTCGGCTTCATCCATGCGCCCGACGCGGCCGGCGTGATGCAGCACACGCTGAAGAACCCGAACGCCCCCTCGGCGCTGACCTATGCCTGGATAGGCCCCTTCGTCGGCGCCGCAGTGCGGCCCGTCGGTGGCTGGATCTCGGACAAGGTGGGCGGCTCCATCGTCACCCAGATCATCTCGGCCATCATGGTGTTCGCCTCGGCGGCGGTCGGCTACGTGATGCTGCAGGCCTATGGTTCGGCGACGCCGGAGCAACACTTCCCGATGTTCATGGGCCTGTTCATCCTGCTGTTTGCCGCCAGCGGCATCGGCAACGGCTCGACCTTCCGCAGCGTCGGCTTCATCTTCGACCGCCAGCAGGCCGGCCCGGTGCTGGGCTGGACCTCGGCGGTGGCCGCCTACGGTGCCTTCATCGCGCCGGTGCTGATCGGCCAGCAGATCAAGGCCGGCACGCCGCAGTACGCCTTCTACGGTTTCGCCCTGTTCTACGCCGTCTGCCTGGTACTGAACTGGTGGTTCTACCTGCGCCCCAACGCCTACGTCAAGAATCCCTGAGGACCTCAACATGAGTCACTTTCTCGATCGCCTCAATTACTTCGCATCGCCCAAAGAGGACTCCGCCGACGGCCACGGCCGCAGCACCGGCGAAGACCGGACCTGGGAAGACGCCTACCGCAACCGCTGGGCCCACGACAAGATCGTGCGCTCCACCCACGGCACCAATTGCACCGGCTCCTGCTCATGGAAGATCTATGTCAAGGGCGGCATCGTCACCTGGGAAACCCAGCAGACCGACTACCCGCGCACCCGCCCTGACCTGCCCAACCACGAGCCACGCGGCTGCGCCCGCGGCGCGAGCTACAGCTGGTATCTGTACAGCGCCAACCGGGTCAAGTACCCGATGGTGCGGGGCTCGCTGCTGAAGCACTGGCGCGCCGCGCGCAATGTCGCTCGTACCCCGGTCGATGCCTGGAAGAACCTGGTCGAGAACCAGGAACAGCGCCGCGAATGGCAGCAGGACCGCGGCCTCGGCGGCTTTGTGCGCTCAAGCTGGGACGAGGTCAACGAGATCATTGCCTCGGCCAATATCTACACGATCAAGAAGCATGGTCCCGACCGCGTGATCGGCTTCTCGCCGATACCGGCCATGTCGATGATTTCCTATGCCGCCGGCAGCCGCTACCTGAGCCTGATGGGCGGCGTCTGCATGAGCTTCTACGACTGGTACTGCGACCTGCCGCCGGCCAGCCCGCAGATCTGGGGCGAGCAGACCGACGTGCCCGAGAGCGCCGACTGGTACAACAGCAACTACATCATCGCCTGGGGCTCCAACGTGCCGCAGACGCGCACGCCGGACGCGCACTTCTTCACCGAGGTGCGCTACAAGGGCGCGAAGACGGTGGCGATCACGCCGGACTACGCCGAGATCTCCAAGCTGGCCGACATCTGGCTGCACCCCAAGCAAGGCACCGATGCGGCAATCGCGATGGCGATGGGGCATGTGATCCTGAAGGAGTTCTACTTCAAGGACGGCGGCAAGGGGCGCAGCGCCTACTTCGACGACTACGCACGCCGCTACACCGACCTGCCCCTGCTGGTGAAGATGAAGAAGCAGACCACGGCCGACGGCCGCGAGCTGCTGGTGCCCGACCGCTACCTGCGCGCCAGCGACTTCGGCGGCAAGCTGGGCCAGGACAACAACCCCGAGTGGAAGACCCTCGCCTTCGACGCGCTCGGCAAGGTGGTGCTGCCGAATGGCTCGATCGGCTTCCGCTGGGGCGCCGGCGAGCGGCCTGATCTGGGCAAATGGAATCTGGAGAGCAAGGAAGCGCGCAACGACAGCGATGTGCGCTTGAAGCTCTCGGTGCTGGAGGACGGCGCTCAGGCCCATGAGGTGGCCGAGGTCGGCTTCCCCTACTTCGGCGGCGTCGAGTCGCCGCAGTTCACCGCCAACAAGCAGCAGGACGTGCTGAGCCGCCATGTGCCGGTCGTGCGCCTGAAGCTGGGCAAGCATGAGGAAGCCGGCGAAGCCCTGGTGGCCACCGTGTTCGATCTGCAGGTGGCGCAGTACGGCATCAACCGGGGCCTCGGTGACAACACCCCGATCAGCTACGACGACAACCTGCCCTACACGCCGGCCTGGGCCGAGAGCATCACCGGGGTCAAGCGCGAGCTGATCACGCAGGTGGCGCGCGAGTTCGCCGGCACCGCCGACAAGACCCGGGGCAAATCGATGGTCATCATCGGCGCGGCGATGAACCACTGGTACCACTGCGATATGAACTATCGCGGCATCATCAATATGCTGATGATGTGCGGCTGTATCGGCCAGAGCGGTGGCGGCTGGGCCCATTACGTCGGCCAGGAGAAGCTGCGCCCGCAGACCGGCTGGACCGCGCTGGCCTTTGCGCTGGACTGGATACGCCCACCGCGCCAGATGAACAGCACCAGCTTCTTCTACGCCCACACCGACCAGTGGCGCTACGAGAAGCTCGACGTCTCCGAGGTGCTGTCCCCGCTCGCCGACAAGGCCCAGTACGGCGGCAGCCTGATCGACTACAACGTGCGCGCCGAACGCATGGGCTGGCTGCCCAGCGCGCCGCAGATGCAGCTCAACCCGATTCAGATCGTCAAGGACGCCCAGGCCGCCGGCATGGACGCCAAGGACTATGCGGTCAGGGGCCTGAAGGACGGAACGCTGCGCATGAGCTGCGAGGACCCCGACCACGAGGCCAACTGGCCACGCAATATGTTCGTCTGGCGCTCCAACATCCTGGGCTCCTCGGGCAAGGGCCACGAGTACTTCCTCAAGCATCTGCTCGGCACGACCAATGGCGTGCAGGGCAAGGACCTCGGCAAGGACGACGCGAAGCCGCAGGAGGTGCAGTGGCATGCCAAGGCCCCCGAGGGCAAGCTGGACCTGCTGGTCACGCTGGACTTCCGCATGAGCACGACCTGCCTCTACT
>NZ_JAPFGP010000025.1 GCF_026241155.1 Paucibacter sp. PLA-PC-4 | reverse complement strand
CGAGGTCTCGACCCACACGATGTTTTTGCACCAGGGCAAGGTCGAGGAAGAAGGCAATCCGCGCGAGGTGCTGCTCAAGCCGCAGAGCCCGCGCCTGCAGCAGTTCCTCAGCGGCGGGCTGAAGTAGAGTCGCGCAGGTGAGTCCCACCATCGAGCGCCCCATTGCCCTGCTGCTGTTGCCCGGCCATTCGGCGCTGGCCGCCGGCGCCTTGCTGGATGCGTTCAGCAGGGTCAATGAGCTGCAGGACGAGGCCGACTACCGGCCGCAGCCGGTATCGCCGGCGGGTGGGCCGGTGGCTGCGAGCAGCGGCGCCCGATTCATCACCGAGGCGCTCGATCCCCAGCTGCCCTGGCATGCGCTGTTCGTGCTGGCCGGCGAACGCGCGCCGGCCAGCGCGGCCTTGCTGGCCCTGCTGCGCGAGCTCGGGGCCAGGTCTTGCGTGCTGGCCGGTGTCGACGGCGGCAGCGCCGTGCTGGCGGCCGCTGGCCTGTTGGACGGCGAGCGTGCCAGCGTGCACTGGACCCTGGCCGATACGCTGATGGAGGCCTACCCGGCCGTGGTCTGGTCGGGGCAGGTCTGGGAGATCAACGCGGCGGCCAGCCGGCTCAGCTGTGGCGGCGGTACCGCCTGCTTGGATCTAGCGCTGGCCTGGCTGGCGGGGCTGCACGGCGATCGCCTGGCGCAGGAGCTGACCGTGGCACTGGGGCTGGAGCGCGCGCGCGGGCGCGATGAGCGCCAGCGCCGGCCCAGCTCCGAACGCATGGGGGCCGGCAGCCCCAAGCTGGCCGAGGCGCTGGCCCTGATGGAGGCCAATCTGGCCGAGCCCCTGCCCACCGAGGAGGTGGCGCGGCTGGTGGGCGTCTCGCGGCGCCAGCTCGAGCGCCTGTTCAAGCAGCATCTGGATTCGCTGCCCTCGCGCTACTACCTGGAGCTGCGCCTGAGCCGCGCGCGTCGGCTGCTGCAGCAGAGCAGCCAATCCATCCTGCAGATCGGCCTGTCCTGCGGCTTCTCGTCCGGGCCGCATTTCTCCAACAGCTACAAGGCCTCGTTCGGCCACACGCCGCGCGATGAGCGCAGCCAACGTGCCGCCGCCTGGCGCAGCCTGCCCTCCACAGAAGAGACCCCGTCATGAAACCGCTTGCCCTCCTGCTGCGCCCGGTGGCCAGCGCCGATCTGCCGGCGCTGGAGCGCATCGCCGCCGCCAGCGCCCATGGCATCGGCTCCCTGCCCAGCGACCGCGACAAGCTCAGCGCTCGCATTGCACGCTCGATCGAGGCCTTTGCCAGCCAGGATGCTGCCAGCGGCGAGGAGACCTATCTCTTCGTGCTGGAGGATCGCGAGGCCGGCCGCGTGGTTGGCTGCAGCGGAATCGCCGCCAGCGCCGGCTTCCATGACCGCTTCTACAGCTACCGCAACGAGTTCGTCGTTCATGCCTCGGCCCCGCTGGGCATCAGCCAGCGCATGCACACTCTGCATCTGTGCCATGACCTGACTGGCTACACCTTGCTGACCTCGTTTTACATCGAGCCCGCCTATGAGCAAGGCCTGGCCCCGCAGCTGCTGTCGCGCGCACGGCTGCTGTTCATCGAGCAGTTCATCGAGCGCTTCAACGACCGCATCGCGGCTGAGAGTCCGGGCCTGGCCAACGAGGCCGGCCAGAGCCCGTTCTGGGACGCGGTGGGCCGGCGCTTCTTCAATATGGACTACCCGCAGGCCGAAGCCCTGACCGGCGGGCGCAGCAAGGCCTATATCGCCGACCTGATGCCGCATTCGCCGGTCTATGTGGCCCTGCTGCCCGAGGACGCGCAATGGGCCATCGGCCAGCTGCACCCGGTCGGCGAGCTGCCATTTGCCATCCTGCAGGCCGAGGGCTTCGATGCCGACACCTATATCGACATCTTCGACGGCGGACCGACGGTGGAGGCCAGCCTGGCGATGCTGCGCAGCATCCGCCATGCCCGCACGCTGCCGCTGCGTGCCGGTGCAGTGACTCTGGGGCTGTCGGCCTGGCATCTGGTCGCCACCACCGGGCGCGAGGACTTCCGGGCCGTGCTGGCACAGCTGCCGCCGGCCGCAAAGGAGCTCTCGCCCGGCCACGAGGCGGCTGCGCGGCTGGGCCTGGCCGAGGGTGCGCGGCTGCGAGTCACGCCCGTCGATTCCCAAGCAGACCAGGGAGGGCGCTGATGAGCTTCTTGCGTGAGTTCGAGGCGGCCGATGCCGCCGTACTGGCCGGCTGGGTCAGCCAGGCCGGCGTGGCGGTGGAGCCGGCCCTGGCTGTGGGCGAGTGCTGGCTGATCGCCGCCGATGCGGCCGGACGGCCTCAGGCCTGTCTGCGCCTGCGTGAACGGCTGGGTCTGAGCCTGCCGCGCTACAGCTACCACGTCGGCCGGGCCGTCCACGCGGCGGCCGAGCTGGGCCTGTTCCAAAGCCAGGCGACGCTGCTGCTGGGCAATGACCACACCGGCGATAGCGAGCTGGCCGATCTGGCCCATGCTCCCGACTGCACTGAGCCGGTAGCGGCCCTGCAGGTCCTGATCATGGCCGCGCTGGCGCGCATCTCGGCGCAGCGCACGCGCTACGGCGAGCGCCTGGTGGTCGAGCTGGCCGGCCCGCGTGACGCCGAGGGCCGCTCGCCGTTCTGGCAGGGGCTGGGGCGGTTTTTCTTTGCGGGCGATCCTGCGGCTGCTCGCCAGCGCTGGGGCGAGGCCTGGACCAGCCATCTGGCGGCCCTGCTACCGCGCCAGACCCTGTACTTGCCATTCCTCGACGAGGCCGCGCAGGCGGCGGTAGGCCGAGTCGGCGCGGCCGGCCGCCATGCTGCCGCCGCGCTCGCAGGCTCCGGGTTCGCCTATGGCCGCCATGTGCGCATCGATGACGGCGGGCCGATCTGGGAGCTGAACCTGCTACAGATTGCGTGCTAGTGCGCCGATTTCGCCGAGCATGAAGTTCCAGTAGGGCAGTACGCAGCCCAGATGGCTGGCTGGCTGAGCGGTGCAATCGCTCAGGCTGACCTGTGCTCCGGCACCACGTGCCTGCATGGCCTTGACCGTGCTGCTGGTGCTCAGATAGGGCACAGTCTGGTCGTCCCGGCCGTGATAGAGCTTGACGCCGATCTCGGGCTTCCAGTCGTGCACATTGCTGTGCTGGTCGAGGGCGGCCTGGTCATCCGCCAGGTAGTAGTCGATGAAGTTGGGCTGGATCTTGACGTCGTCATCATCGTCCTGCACTTCTTCGAGCAGCAGATCACGCAGCTGTTGGCGCAGCGAGCTGCTGAGGTTCTTCAGCAGGCCGGGGCTGAGCACGGCAGCCAGCAATGGATTCTCATCACGCACGCGGCGCAGCAGCTCGTCCAGCGTGGCACTGACGTGGTAGGGGCCCGCCCCTGTTACGACGGCGACGAGCTGGGCCTTGTGCGGATCGCTGCCCGCCTGCAGCGCGCGGTGGGCCGCCATCGTCACATAGCCGCCCTCGGAGTAGCCGGCCATGAAAAGCTGGCCGTTATCGGGCAGGTTCTGCAGGCTGCGCCAGGCTTTGCTGGCGCTGAGCAGATCAAGGACCGTTGCCGCTGAGGGGGCGGCCAGGAGATAAGGATGAGGTTTGCCCTTGCTGGCGCCGTAGCCTACATAGTCGGGCGCAATCACGATATAGCCTGTTGATGCCATCACGATGGCCGGCTCGGCAGCCACCGCGTGGTTGCTGGGTGCCTCGGCGTCGCGCCAGGTCGTGCCATGCTGGTAGCTCAGCAACGGGCTGCTGGCGTTGGCAGGCTTTTGTGGCACGCTGACCAGGCCTGAGGCCTCGATCAACTGGCCCGCACCATCCAGCGTGCGGTAGTTGATACGCCAGGACTGCACCTCGTAGCGGGGCGTGACGTTCGGCGCACGGGTGCCGGCCTGGGCGATGGCCGAGGCGATATCGGCTGCCGGGATGCTGCTGAGCCGGGTCGCGCTGAGCAGCTGACCTTGAGCGGGCGTGATGACGGGGTCCGGCGGTGGTTGTGGAGCTGGGCCGCTGCCTCCGCCGCCGCAGGCGCTGACGAAAATCGCGACCAACAGACTGGCGCCCAGGTGTGAGCCGCGACGGCCCCGCCCGATGAAGTGGTAGTTCATGACTGAAAGCTCCCTGATTGCTTCGCGCCGCTGCCGCGGGCACGGACCGGCTCGTGGACCGGCGCAGTCAGCTTAAATCAAAACCTGTGGGCTTTCATGAACTTCACTCAGCCCGGCGGCCACCAGATCTCGATCACGCCCGGCGTCGACCGCAGGCCCTCGGGTAACCGTGCCAACTGCCAGCCGGTCTGTTGCACGCTGGCAGCGCAGGCAAGGCTTGCCGTGTCGTGATAGATCACGGTCACCGGTCCGTAGGGCCTGGGCGGAACCCGGCCGCGCCGCTGCGCGCTGGCCAGCACATCCTCGGTGGCAGGGACATTGGCGCCCATCGCGCGCAGCTGCACGACGACGCTGCGCACTTCGGGCAGGCGCTCGGGCCCGTAGACCTGGGTGTAGATGGTCTTGCCGGAGCATAGGCCGGGCGCTGCGGCGATTGCGCTGGCCGCCAGCGGCGGGCAGCTCGGGGCCGGCGGGCTCAGGTCCAGCCCCCAGTAGCGCGGCTGGGCCTCGTTGTCGCGGCGCAGCCGGCCTAGGTCGAGGCAGCGCTTGGTCGGCAGGTCTAAAAACATCGCGCATACCGGCAAGCGCTCGCGGCGCGTGCTGCACAGCTGCTCGGTGTGCTGCAGCACGCATTGGGCCAGTGGCGAGCGCTGGAACCAGCCGGCCTCGCCGCTGGGGCACAGAGTCTCGGCGACGCGCAGCACCGAGGCCGCCAGCGCGGCTACCTCCTTGTCGCTGCTCAGGTCGAGCCGGCCGTACTGCTCGGAGATCTCCTTGTAGGCGGCGCGGTCGGCGCGGGCGATCTCGGCGCTGTCATCGCGCCACCCCTCCAGCGCCTGCCATAGCGAGATGCCAATGGTTGTTGCTGCGCTCAGGCCCACCGTGGTGGCTACCGCCGGGCCAGCGATGCGCGAGGGCAGCCGGCTGAGCATGCCGGGCTTGGAGTCTTTGGCCGCACCCGGCTCCTTGGTGACCGGCACGCTGCCGCTTCGCCCCACCGGCATCCCGTCATCGGGCACGAACAAGCGCGTGGCCAACTGTGGCAGGCGTTCCAGCATGCTGTCGCCCAGATGGCGACCGAGCTGATCGCCCAGCGTGAAATAACTCTCCCACTGCGCTTCGTCGAAGAACTGGTCGGTGGTGGACTGCTGCGGGAAGCCCGGGTTCTCGCGCTTGAAGTTGATCAGGTCGACTGGCAGACCGGGGCAGATATTCGGTTTGACCACCACCATCAGCCCCTTGGCGCCGCTGCGCCGGTAGCTGATGCTGGCCAACGCGATGCAGGCCACGCTCTGCGCCGAAGCCAGATCGCTGAGCGAGCCGAAGCACTCGGGTACGGCCTCGCCGCCGACGCCGGTCATATTGGTCGAAGCTGCCGGGCGCAGGAACTTGATATCGGTCTGCAGATCGATGCGAGCTTTGCGCACCAGGTTCTCCAGATCGCCGAAGCCGTAGCGCGGATCGGCGCCGCAATCGGCCACCACGATCAGCTCGGCCTCCTCGACCAGCAGCGCGTAGGCACCAGTGTTTTCATAGTGGCCGCCATCGCTGAGGTACCAGTGGCGCTGGCGGTCCGGGTCGAACTGGCCGCACAGCTCGGCCAGCACCATGGCCGACTTGCCGCCGCGAAGCCGGCGGCGCTGGCCGCGCTGACCGTGCGAATCCTTCAGCCCGCGGCTGTCCCACCAATGGCCCAGACGCAACCCCGAGCTCATCGCCAGCACCGCGATGCCCATGCGCGTCATGCCGCCCAGGCCCGGGGCGAAGGCCGCTCCCGAGATCGAGACCCAGGAGCCCAGCGACATGGCCCGCAGCGGCCCGATGCGGCGCCAGGGCCGCAGGCCGACGCGGGCCAGCCCCAGCGGTCCGACCGACAGCGGCAGGCCGCGCCGGTCCTGGTTGAACAGGCCGCCGCGTGGGTCCTGGGTCTGGTTGATGCAGACATTCAGCAGATGCACCGGGCCGCCGTACTGGTGCGGCGCATAGCGACGCATCGCCAGATCGTCGTCTGGGTCGACCACATCGATGGCCTCGACACGCAGGCCGCCATCGGGCTCATCGGGAATCACCGCCAGCGGGCAGCGTCGCGCCAGCTCGCTGCTGAGGCCGCTGGCCTGGGCGAAGCGCTTGCCATTGGCCGCGCCGAGATAGCTGCGCACCAGCCGGGCCCGGTAGAACATATGCAGCGAGGAGCGGTTCAGGAACTCGATGTTCCAAGCACTCAAGACAATATAGAGCAGGCACAAGAGGGCCAGGCCACCGGCCCATAGCGGCGCATGCGCGCCTATCATGCCGTCGGGCTGCGGCACGAAGACCAGGGCATAGGCCAGTGAGACCCACCAGATGGTCAGCGAGAAGAGCAGCAGCAGGCCGGCAAGATGACCGAGCATCGCCAGCGACAGGCCCAGCGCCGGCGTCATCGTCGAGCTGCTGGGCACCAGTCGCGGAAGCAGCAGGCGCAGCAAGCCCGACAGGCCAACCAGCGCGGCGCCATACCAGCCCTGGCTGCTGCCCTCAAAAACCAGGTACCAAGCCAGGCGGTCGATCAGGCCCAGCAGCGCCAGCAGCAGGGCGATCTGACCGACCAGGGCCAGTTGGGCGGTCAGGCGGTGGCGAGCCCGCTCCATCACGACGCGCAGCGAGAAGGGCTCGCCGGCCCGAGCAGCCGCCTGCTGGAGCCGATGGCGGGTCCAGGCGGCATAGGGGCCGGCTAGGACCCAGGCCAGAGCGCCGCACAGACTCAGCAGCCAGGCCCACCACAGCGCGGCCGGCCAATCGCTGGTCGCGCCCTGCGGCCGCAGCCGCCACAGCGCTGCCGCCAGGCCCAGCCAGAGTAGGGGCAGAAGGTATTGCGTGGCCTGAGGCCAGGCGCCGCGCGGTCGCGCTCGCAGCAGCCAGTAGCTGCAGGCCAGCAGGCTGGCGACGAATGCCTGCGGCAAGAGCAGCAGCCAGACGGTGGGCAGCCAGGCCAGGACGCCATAGACCGTGCTGCGCGCCAGCGCGTCCTCGGGGAGAGCTGCGCGCAGCCAGGGCCAGACCCAGATATTGCACAGCGCCAGCAGGCAGCCCAGCAGCAGGCCCAGCACGCCCATCTCGATATGCACGGCGACGAGATTGCGCAGATACAGCGAGACCGCAAAGATCGCATCTCGCAGGCCGCGCGGGATCAGGTAGCGGCCGTTGGCGCGCAGCCACCAGGCCAGCCAGCGCTTGTCGACGCTGGCCAGCGCATTGGCGGTTTCGACGACTTCCTCGGGGCTTTGCGCTTGGTGAAACAGCTTGCCCACCGCCGCACCCAGATAGCCGCCGCCGGAGACGGTGGACATCATGTCAAAGCGCAGCAGCGCGCCCCCGCGTGCCAAGGCCTTGACCAGGCCCAAGCTGAAGGTGGCGCTGCGGATGCCGCCGCCCGACAGGGCTAAGCCCCACAGCCCCTCGCCGCCAGGTGGGCGCTTGGCGCCATACAGTGCCTGGCGCCGCTGCCTGACCAGGTCCGCAATCGTCTCGCTCATAGCGTCCACCTCTCACGAGTGGCCCAGTGTTGCACCGCCGGCGGCGGCGCGCATCCCTAAGCTCGTTTCACGGGCTCGTGGGCATAGCGCGTTCATTGGGCTGCGCGATAGGACACACCGTTGTCTTCGTCCGGGGGCAGCTGACCGGCCCGCACATCGACCTGGATCGGGGGCAAGTTCCGTGTTGGCACTTCCAGGGATGCGTCGTGCGCGCGGCGCATCGCGACAAAGCTGTCCTCATCGATGCCCTCACGCCCATGGATATTGCCGGCCCGCTGCCCCGCCACCATGGTCTGCCACTGCGGAGCGCGGCCCTCTGGCGGGTAGTCGTAGCAGACAAAAACACGAGTTGACGGCGGCAGGTCCAGAATGCGGCGCATCGAACGAAAGAGCTGGCGCGCATTGCCCCCAGGGAAGTCGGCTAGAGCGCTTCCGACATCTGGCATGAACAAGGTGTCGCCCAAAAGGACCGCATCGCCGATCAGATAGGCCCTATCGGCCGGCGTTTGGCCCGGCACCAGCAGTGCGGTGACCTCGAGCGTGCAAATGCGGAAACTCTCGCCGTCCTTGAAAAAGTGGTCGAACTGGCTGTCATCGGGCAAGAAGCTTTGCTCCAGCTTGTAGAGCCTCTCCCGGCCCTGGTGGGGCTGAGTACGGGGGAGGGCAAGGCGCTGATCTTTGTCGCGTCGAGGCAGGCAGGCATTGGCTCTTTCCAAGTGATCGAACACATGCGTCAGCGTCGCGCCTGACGAAAAAAAGCCACCGCCGCGGCGGTGGCTTTCACAGGAGCAGAGTTGCTTAGGGGCTGATCAGCACCAGATCGGCCTCACGACCGGTCTTGGCCAGACCATTCAAGAGCAGCAGGCCGGTCTGCGACGGCGAGGCGGCTGCGCCGGCCGGGTTGTGCATCACCGGCACTGAGCCGGTGAAGCCAATCGGCACACCCAGCGAGCTGCCGATGACGCTGGCAAAGCGCGGTGTGGCCGGTGTGTAGCGCATATTGGTGATGGCATCGGTCTGGCTGCCGGTGAAGTAGTTGTCAAAGGCGAATACCGAGAAGCTGATCTGCTGGTTCGGGTCTGTGACACCCAGATCGCTGGCCAGCACAGTCATCACCATATTGCCCGACATCAGATCGGCGCCGGCATAAAAGCGTGCCACCGCCGCGCCATTGTTCGAGCCGTCCGGGTTGAGCCTTTGCACATAGACAATGGTCTGGCCGCTGCTGGCGAAGGCGCCGTTCTCGGCGTTGTAGACCACGGCGTCGAAGATGCCATCGGTGTTGGCATCGACATAGACATCGAACTCGGCCGGATAGGCCGGGTGTGCCCGCTCGCCATAGGTCGAGATGCCGAACTGCAGGCCGAGTCCGCCCACATCGACCGCCCGCACGCCCGCTGCGCGCAGATCCACGATGGCCTGGCCGCCGCCATAGGCCGGTTGCTGGGTGCTGATCTGCGGGCTGGTGCCGGTCAGCGAGAAGATCTCCAGAGGGCCGGAGACCGCGCCGCCGACATTGCTGATCGGCAATTGGCCCCCGGCCGCACCGCCGAGCGCCAGATTGGTGGCAGCCACCACATTGGCGCTCTTGCGCGGCAGCACATGCCAAGGCACGCTGGCCCCATCGGTGCCATCGGCCACGGTGATGTAGCCGTCGAACTCGACCGCCTGCAGCAGCGCGCCGTTGCCCTGGTTGGCGGCCAAGCCGAGGTTCCAGTTCGGAAGCTTGGAGGCATCCAGCACCAGGCTCAGCGTGAAGGCCGCCGTGCCATTGGCCGGCACCGCGATCGAGGCCGGCGCATTCAGCACGACCGCACCGCTGGCCGCATCGTCGGCGTAGCGGAAGCTGCGGGTGATGGTGTAAGTGCGCGGCGTGGTGCTGTAGTTGCGCACCGCGACCTTTTTGCTCAAGGTCATCATCCCTGTGGCACGGGGGCTGCCGAAGGAAAGGGCAGGGCTATAAGTGTTGCTGGCGTCCCACAGGCCAGTGGTCAACGCGGCCGAGGCGTTGACGCGCAGCTCACCGGCGCCGATGCGCGAGATCGGTGCTAGCGCGCCAGGCTGGGTGGCCGGGTTGGTATAGACCGTCTGGTTGGCTGCATTCATCAGCCGCGCCTTGATCTCGGGCGGCGCCGCATTCGGGTATTTCTGCAGCAGCAGCGCGGCCGCACCGGCAACGACCGGGGCTGCGCCCGAGGTGCCGCCGAAGCTTTCCGTGCCGCTACCGGTGCCGTTGACTGCTGAGACCGAGGCGCCGGGCGCGCCGATCTCGGGCTTGATCGTGGCAAAGTTGTAGGACGGGCCGCGCGAGGAGGTCGCAGCCATGCTGCCGGCCAACGGGATGCTGTTGGCAGGGCTGACGTTGACCTGCACGGTGTTGTCGGGCACCGACTTCAGCACGTTGCCGATGGCCTGGGTGACGACCAGGCTTGGCACCATCGGAGCACCGCCGCCGAAGCTGAAGGTGGGCGCGTCACCGGCAGCATTGTTGGCGATCAGCACACCGATCGCGCCGCGGTTGGCTGCATTCGCCACCTTGATGCTGATCGAGCAGACGCCGCGATCAATGAGGGCCACCGTGCCGGTGAAGTCGATGGTCGTTGCCATCTCGCAGGCCAGCGCGTTGGCAGAACCGTTCGGGCCGGCGCGTCGCAGGGTGCCACCGAAGCCGGCACCTATTGGTGCCCAGTCCAGCGTCGCGGTGTTGGCATAAACGCCAGCAATGCCGGCCGGTGCGGTTACCACCAGCGGGATCGAGCCGGCATTGGCCATGCTGGTCTGCGCCACGCTGATGGCTTCGGGCGCGTTCGATGGCGAGCCGAGGATGAAGGGGCGGTCCGCCGAGTTGCCGGCCGAGATCGCTGCAACGATGCCGAAGCGCACGGCATTGCTGATCGCCTCGGTCGAGGGATTCTCACGCTGGCCGTAGCTGGCGCCTAGCGAGAGGTTGACGATGTCGGCGGCGTCTGAAAAGTCCAGATCGCCGTTCGGATCCATGGCCCATTCGATGCCTTGCAGAATCGCCAGGCCGTTACAGCTGGTGGCGACGCTGCTGCAGACCTTGACCGCATACAGGGAGGCACCGGGCGCCATGCCCTTGTGCAGACCATCCAGGCTGGCACCGGCGGCGATATCGGCCACATGGGTGCCGTGGCCGGAGCCCACGCCCGCGTCGATCGGGTTCGGGTCGGCGATCTGCGGGCCGTTGGGCCAGGTCTCGCCGACAAAGTCGTAGCCACCGATCACCTTGGCGCTCGGGAACAGGGCAGCCGGCGGCATACCGCTAGCGGCGGCGGAGGCGGCATTGAAGTCGGACACCAGGCCCGAGCCGCCGAGGTTGCGGTGGGTGTAGTCGATGCCGGAGTCCAGCACCGCGATCTTCACACCCTGACCGCTCAGACCCAGGTCCTGCAGCGTTTTGGCGCCGACATAGGGCACCGTTGTGCTCAGAGCCTTCTGGTGATCGATCACCGGACGCAGCGCCGAGACGCCGGGCAGGCGGGCGATCTGCGGCAGCTTGGCGGCGTCGGCCGAGATCACCACGGCGTTGTAGGCCTTGCCCAGACGGCCCAGTTCCTTGCCGCCCAGGGCCCGGATCTGGCCCATCAAGGCGTCCTGCTTGCTCTTCAGGCTGGCCATATAGGCCTGGCGCTGCGCCAGCGTCATGCCGCCTCCGGTCTTCTTCGCATTCATCGCCAGCTTTTGGGCCAGGGGCGGATCGCTCAGCCGCACGGCCACCTGCACGGTGCCGGTCTGCTGGCGCAGCAGGGAGTTGCGCTGCTGGGTTTGCGGGCTGGGCAGCGCGAGCGCTGCTGCCGTGTTAGGTAAGGGGGTCTGGGCGAAGGCAGCGCCCAACGCTGCCATTGCGGCGGCGCTCAGCAGGGCGTGTCTTGCAATACGGGGACTGAACATGGAGTTCTCCTTGTTGCAGAAGCGGGTGGCGTCAGGCGGCGGCGATCAAGGGCGTGCGCGGGGCACGCCGGCGCGAGGCCCACAGCCCCAGGCCGGCGGCCAGCACCAGCCCTATCGTGCCGGGCTCGGGCAGCTCGGCATTGGTGGCGCCGGTCAGCTCAATGAAGTAGCTCAGCGGCGCCTCGCTGCCGCTGTCAAAGCCGGTCCAGCCCGCCAACGCGCCGGCGCCGGCATTGCCGCCCAGCACGTCGTTGAAGCCGCCGGCCAGGAAGGAGGGGCTACCGTTGGCGCCATCGGCGATGAAGCCACCGATGGCAACGGCCAGGTAGTAGATGCCGTCGCTGATCGGTGAGCTGGCGTCGCCGCTGGGCAGCAGGGAGGTCAGCCCGGAGAAGTCGGGCATGTCATCGTTCATGTAGACGCCCAGGCCTGCGGCGTCGAACAGGTACAGAGCGGTATCGAAGCCGGTGTCCTGGGTCTTGGCCGAGAAGCTGGCAGCATCGCTGATGCGGATCTTGTAGAGATCGACCTGGTGGCGCGGGTTGCCGCCGACCGGCACGCTGGCGTTCAGCGCGCCGCCGATGCCGCTCAGGCTATTGAAGCCACTGTCATATGTGGTCTGGGCTGTGCCCAGCAGATCGCCGGCGCCCGGGGCGGTCTCATTCCAGACGAAACCAGCCATTGCGCCCGTAGGCAGGCTGAGGGCGGCGGCTGCGGCGAGCAGCGCGGCAATCTTCTTGATGCGTTTCATGAGGCAAGCTCCTGTGAGGGCGCGATTCTGTGAAGAACAAAAGGCAATGTGTGTGGCACCGTGACCAAGCGTTCGCCGGTTCTGATCGGTCCCCGTACTGCCCATGCGGACCTCGTCGTCGGAACTTGCGCTGCCTGCCCTGCTGCGGCCGCCAAGCCGCAGCTCACCATGCCGCGAGGCCCGACGATAAGCCGCCCGCTGTGCTTGGCGTACGGCGGGTATCCCCCACATTCATGGGGGTGGGGTCAGGCCTTGTCAGCGCGAGCAATGAGGCCCGCGCGTGACTTTTCTCACAGTGAAAACGGGCCGATAAATCGGGGCTTTGAGCGCTGCCGGACGGAGCCTGCCCCTAGGGAATGTCCCAGGTCCGCTTTGCGGCCCCCGCAACGCGTCGGCCTGCCCGCCGCGTTAATCCGCTCTTAAACCCAAGCCCTTTATTCTGGCCTGCTATCTAGACGAGGTGGCAGGCGATGAGGGGACGAAGAAGTCGGCTGGCGGCCTGGCTGCTTGCGGCCATGGCCATGTCGGCGGCGCCGGTCTTTGGCGACACGGCGATGAGCTGGGTCGGCCGGCATGCCCATGCAATGCCGGCGGCCAAGCCGGAGGAGATCAGCGACGCGCAGTTGCAGGCTTTCGGCGCTGCCATTGGCTCGGCGCGGGTGGTGGCGTTGGCTGAGCAGACCCATGGCGGGCGCGAGGAGTTTGAGCTGCGGCTTCGGCTGCTGCGCTATTTGCACGAGCACAAAGGTTTCGATGTGCTGCTGCTGGAGAGCGGGGTGTTCGACATCGCGCTGTTGCAAGAGGCCATGCAGCGTGGCGAGAAGCTCGAGGCGCTGGCGCCAGGCAGGGTGTTCTATATGTACTCGAAGAGCGATGCCGGCCGCGGCCTGCTGCGCTATCTGGACGAGCGCCAGGCTCGCCCGCGACCGCTGCTGCTGTCAGGTATCGACAGCCAGCTCAGCGGCGAGCTGAGCCAGCGCGAGCTGCTGCCGCGGCTGAAGGCGCGTCTGCGCAGCGCCGAGCCCGACTGGCCCTTGTTTAAGCGCTTGGCGCAGCGGCTGTTCGCGTTGGACGGGCACCCGCCACCGCCCGCCGAGCAGCTGCGCTTCGACGCGCTGACCGAGCGGCTGCGCGTCCGGCTCTGTGCCGGCAAGCTCAGTGGCGAGGACGGCCTGCTGTGCCGCAGCCTGGCCAGCCTGCAGGCCCAGGCCGCAACCCTGTGGCGCGGCGACTACCAGCGCGACCATGCGATGGCCGACAACGTGCTGTGGCAACTGCAGCAGCTCTACCCGGGCAAGAAGGCGGTGATCTGGGGCCACATCATCCATCTGGGCCGGGGCGTCAAGATCGACGCGCGGCACCGCTTTGCCGGTGACATCCTCGGCGACAAACTGGGCCGTGACTACTACGTGCTGAACACGACGGCGTTGCAAGGTTCCTTCCTCGAATTCGCCTCGGGCCAGGTCCACCCGGTGCCGCCGGCCTATCCGCGCAGCCTGGAGGCGGCGCTGGCACGCAGTGCGGCCGAATTCATCTTTCTGGACGCGCCGCGACCGATGCGCGCTGACCTCGCCGGTCTGCCCTCGCGCTCCATGGAGTTCGGCTATGGCCTGCCCACCGGCGGCGGCGCGGGTCTAGGTCGGCACTGGGACGGCGTGTTCTACATTCGCGAGCTGCGCCCGGTGACGATGGAGCGCTGAAAGGGCCGGCCGCCAGTTCAGGCCACGAGCAGCTTGTGTACCAGCTCCGGAGTGGTCGCGGCCTCGTACTTCTTCATCAGCCGTGCGCGGTAGACATCGACGGTGCGCGGGCTGATGCCCAGGCGCCGGCCGATCAGCTTGCTGGTCAGTCCTTCGATCAGCAGCGCTGCGATCTCGCGCTCGCGGGCGGTCAGGTCGGCCTTGATCTGGCGGTGCGCCGACAGGTCTTCGAAGCTCCAGATGCCCTTGGCATGCGGGTCCTTGGGGTCCAGCGCGCGGCCCGAGACATGGCACCAGAACAGCTGGCCGCCCTCGGGGCCGGCGACCCGACGCATCACCCGGTCGTCGGCATAAAAGCCGGTGGCGTCCAGGCTGGCGACGATGCGCGCACCGGTGCGTTCGAATTCGGCCGGGCTGGGGTAGAGCAGCTCGAAGCTGTGACCCACGAGTTGCTCCCGCTGCGCACCGAAGATCGCGAGCACACGGTGGTTGCAGTCCAGGATCTGGCGGCGCTCGGATAGGATCAGGCCTATCGGTGCCATCTCGAAGGCGGTGCGATAGTCCACGCTCATCCGAGCAGCGCGTAGGTAGTGGTGGCCTGTACTGCCAGGCGCCCGTCGGGGTTGGCGATGTCTATTGTGCCGAAGGCCAAGCTCTTGCCGCTGCGCAGGACCTTGGCGCTGATCAGACAGTGGTCCGCCGAGATCGGGCGTAGAAAGCTGGTGTTCAGCTGCACCGTGGTCATCGGCCTGAACTCGCCGAGCTCGGCCATCATCGCCAGAACCATTGCGGTATCGGCTGCCGCCATTGCGGCCTGGCCGCACATCACACCGCCGACATGCACATACTCCCGCTTGACCGGCATCACCAATCGCACTGCGCCGGGCGCGGCCTCCTGTACCTGGAGCTCCATGGCCGTGATCCAGGGTGCAAAGATCGTGGGAATGGCGGCTTGCAGATCGCTTGCGCTGAGGTTCATTCGGGATGTCTCTGGGTGGTTTAGGCGATTCTACGTACCGCCTACGTATTGCTTTAAGTAGTACGCTGGGCGACGTTCGATAGCTACACACGGAGACAATTCCGATGAATAAGGTTTACCCAAGCGCCGCCGAGGCGCTGCAGGGCATTGTTGCCGATGGGCAGTTGCTGGCGGTGGGCGGCTTCGGCCTGTGCGGCATTCCCGAAGCCCTGATCGCGGCGCTGCGCGACAGCGCGGTCAAGCACCTAACCGTGATCTCCAACAACGCCGGCGTCGACGGCTTCGGCCTTGGCCAGTTGCTCGAGACGCGCCAGATCAAGCGCATGATCTCGAGCTATGTCGGCGAGAACAAGGAGTTCGAGCGCCAGTACCTGGCCGGGGAGCTGGAGCTGGAGTTCACGCCGCAAGGTACCTTGGCCGAGAAACTGCGCGCGGGCGGTGCTGGCATCCCGGCCTTCTTTACCCGCACTGGCGTAGGCACGATCGTCGCCGACGGCAAGGAGCTGCGCGAGTTCGACGGTCAGACCTATGTGATGGAGCACGCGCTGAGCCCCGATGTATCCCTGGTCAAGGCCTACAAGGCCGACAAGAGTGGCAATCTGGTGTTCCGTCGTACAGCGCGCAACTTCAACCCGGCCGCCGCGATGGCCGGCAAGATCACCGTCGTCGAGGTCGAGCAGTTGGTCGAGACCGGCGCGATCGATCCGGACGAGGTGCATCTGCCTGGCATCTACGTACACCGCATCGTCGTCAATGCGAATCCGGAAAAGCGGATTGAAAAGCGGACCTTGTCCGAGAAGAAGGGAGCCTGATCATGGCCTGGACACAAGACCAAATGGCGGCCCGCGCGGCGCAGGAGCTCGAGGACGGCTTCTATGTGAACCTGGGGATCGGCATTCCTACCCTGGTGGCCAATTTTGTGCCGGCGGACAAGGAAGTCTGGCTGCAGAGTGAAAACGGCATGCTCGGCATCGGCCCATTCCCGACCGAGGACGAGGTCGACGCGGACCTGATCAATGCCGGCAAGCAGACCGTCACCACCATCAAGGGTTCGTCAATCTTCGGCAGTCATGACAGCTTCGCGATGATCCGCGGCGGCAAGATCAATTTGTCCATCCTGGGCGCGATGCAGGTCAGCGAGCACGGCGATCTGGCCAACTGGATGATTCCCGGCAAGATGGTCAAGGGCATGGGCGGCGCGATGGACCTGGTGGCCGGCGTCAAGCGCGTGATCGTGCTGATGGAGCATGTCGCAAAGAAGAAGGACGGCAGCGAGGACCTGAAGATCATCCCCAAGTGCAGCCTGCCGCTGACCGGTGTGGGCGTGGTCAACCGCATCATCACCGACCTTGGAGTGATGGACGTGACGCCCGAAGGCCTGAAGCTGGTCGAGCTGGCCGAGGGCGTGACGCGAGAGTTCGTGCAGAGCAAAACCGGCGTGCCGCTGCTCTGATCGGAATTTCCCTTCGTTACAGGGCCGCTGATCGCGGCCCTTTTTGATGCATCGCCGACGCTGGTTCGGGCGTGCAATGCGGGTTCCAGCGTGAACTAGCCCCGGGTCTTACGCTCTCTTTCAAAGCCGGAAGGCTCGTTACCGGGTGGGAGTCGTCGCTCCCTTAGATTGCGCCCTCGAGTCATAGCGAGAGCCCGCATGAGCACCATTGTTGCCGAGCCAACCCCTGTAGCGCCCACGCAGCGCATCGCGCTGCCCCAACAAAGCCTGAGTCTGCTGGGCGTCGCCACGGCCTTGAGCGCTTGTGGCGGCGGTGGTGGCGGCGAGGCTGACGGCCCCGCAGCCCAGCCTGGACTGGTGCCTGCACCGGCGCCGGCGCCGGTGCAGGCACCGATCACCGATGCCGCCGCGGCGCGTTTTCTTGCCCAGGCTGGTTTCGACGCCAGCATGGCCGACATCAGTAGCGTCAAATCGGGCGGCTATGCCGCCTGGCTGGAGCAGCAGTTCGCGGCCGGCGGCAGCAGCTCACACGTCGACTGGTTGTTGGCCAAGGGCTATGGGGCCGAGAGTTTCAAGCACAGCCTGAGCGGTGTCGACAACAGCCTGTGGAGAAAACTGCTGTCCTCGCCCGACTCGCTGCGCCAGCGCGTCGTGATGGCGCTCAGCGAGATCTTCGTGGTCTCGATGACTGGCCTGCCCGTGGCTTGGGGCAACTTCGCCGCCGCTGCCTATGTGGACATGCTGGAGCAGCGTGCCTTTGGTTCCTTTCGAGATCTGCTAGAGGGGGTGACCCTGTCATGTGGCATGGGTGTCTACCTGAATATGCGCGGCAACAAGAAGGAGGACGGCAAGGGCAGCGCGCCGGACGAGAACTATGCGCGCGAGGTGATGCAGCTGTTCACGATAGGCCTGCATGAGCTCAACCTGGATGGCACACCGGTGCTGGGAGTTGGCGGCCAGCCCAAGGAGAGCTACACACTGGCTGACATCACCGAGCTGGCGCGTGTCTTCACTGGCTGGGATTTCGACGGCCCAAGCCAGACCGATCCGACCTTCATGCGCCGGCCGATGAGCCACAACGCTGGCCGCTTCTCGAGCGGCGCGAAGCGGGTGCTCCAGGTCGACATTCCCGCCACGGCCGACGGCCCAACAGCGCTGAAGATCGCGCTCGACACCCTGGCTAACCATCCCAATGTCGGCCCCTTCATCGGCCGCCAGCTGATCCAGCGCTTGGTTTGCTCGCACCCCAGCCCGGCCTATGTGCGGCGCGTGGCCGGCGTGTTCAACAACAACGGCAGGGGTCAGCGTGGCGATATGAAGGCCGTGATCGCCGCCGTGCTGCTGGACGAGGACGCCCGCAATGTCGGCAGCGCGCCGTCTAGCGGCCGGCTGCGCGAGCCGCTGCAGCGCTTCATCCAGTGGGGCCGCAGCTTCGGCCTGAGCTCGCCCACCGAGCTGTGGAATGTCGGTGACACCTCCAACCCGGCGACACGGCTGGGCCAGAGCCCGCTGCGCAGCCCCTCGGTATTCAACTTTTTCCGCCCTGGCTATGTGCCGCCGAACTCGCAGCTGGGCAGCAACGGCATCACCGCGCCGGAGTTCCAGCTCTGCAACGAGAGCACGGTGGCCGGCTATCTGAACTTCATGCAAGGCGTCGTGGCCAATGGCATTGGCGAGCTCAAGCCGGTATATACCGATGAACTGGCGCTGGCCGCCGATGCGCCGGCCTTGGTCGATCGAGTCGCGCTGCGCCTGGCCGGCGACGGCCTTAGCGCAGGGACCAAGGCGACCATCGCGACCGCTCTGGCGACGATGAAGTTCGACACCGAGGCCCGCCAGCTCAGCCGGGTGCAGGCCGCCGTGCTGCTGGTCATGGCCAGCCCCGAGTATCAGGTCCAGAAGTAAGCAGGCCCTCATGTATCACAGCAAGATCCATCAACGGCAGCGGCGCGAATTCCTGCGGCGCGCCTCGGCGCTTGGCGTGGCCGGCGCCGCCGCGCCCTGGGCGCTGAGCCTGGCCGGTATCGGCGAGGCGGCGGCCGCCGCCGCACCAGGCGACTACAAGGCCCTGGTCTGCGTCTTCCTGCATGGCGGCAACGACCAGGCCAATACTGTGGTGCCATACGACCCGGCCAGCCATCAGGCCTACCAGAGCTTACGTGGCGCCATCGCGACGCCGCGCGAGCAGCTTGCCGCCACTGCGCTGAGCCAGCTGGCCGATGGCCGCCAACTGGCGCTCGCGCCGCAGCTGGGCAGGATGAAGGCCTTGTTCGATGCCGGCAAGCTGGGCGTTGTGCTCAATGTTGGCACCCTGGTGCAGCCGACCACGCTGGCCCAGTACAAGGCCAAGAGCGTGCAGCTACCGCCCAAACTGTTCTCGCACAACGACCAGTCCAGCATCTGGCAGTCCAGCATGCCCGAGGGCGCCACCAGCGGCTGGGGCGGGCGCCTGGGCGATCAGTTCCTGTCGGCCAACGGCAACGCCACCTTCACCTGCATCAATGTCTCCGGCAACGCGGTCTTCATGTCAGGTCAGCAGGCGGTGCAATACCAGATGTCCAGCGGCGGCGCGGTTGCCATCAATGGCGTGACGAAGCCGTTGTACGGCTCGCAGGCCTGCGCCGATGCCTTACGCAGCCTGATCACTGCGCAACGCAGCAACTGGATGGAGCATGAGCTCAACCGCGTTGTCTCGCGCTCGGTCAACGCCCAGTCCATCGTCGCCGGTGCGCTGAACAGCCTGCCGCCACTGACGACCCTTTTCGATGCCGCCAACAGCCTTGCCGTGCAACTGCAGATGGTGGCCAAGCTGATCGCCGCCAGGGCCAGCCTGGGTGTCAGCCGCCAGGTCTTCTTCGTCTCGCTGGGCGGATTCGACAACCACGATTTCCTGCCTACCCAGCACCCGCTGCTGCTGGGTCGCGTCAGTGATGCGCTGGCCAGTTTCTACGCCGCCACTGCCGAGCTGGGCGTGGCCGAGCAGGTGACCAGCTTCACTGCCTCGGACTTTGGTCGCACGCTGACCAGCAATGGCGACGGCTCCGACCATGGCTGGGGCAGCCATCATTTCGTACTGGGTGGCGCGGTCAGGGGCGGGCGATGCTGGGGCCAGGCCCCGGTGGTTGCGATCAATGGGCCCGACGACGTCGGCCAGGGCCGGTTGCTGCCGGCCCGCTCGGTCGACCAGCTGGCCGCCACATTGGCCAGCTGGATGGGCGTGTCCGCCAGCGAGCTGCCGCGCTTGCTGCCGCAGATCGTCAACTACAGCGAGCGCGATCTCGGCTTCTTCAGTGGCTGAGCGCCGATGAACCCGGCGCGTTCGGTCAGCCGTGCGGTGATCAGCTGCTTCAGCGGTGGCAGGTGCTGGGCGATGTCCAGCACGCCGCGGCGCAGCAGCCGGGCCGGCATGGCCTCGGCGGTAAACAGGCGCACGACGGCATTGGTGCCCTGGTAGATCAGTCGGGTCTCGCGCCGGTGGCCATCTGCGTAGCGCTCCAGCGCGGCGGCGGGTTCGGCCACGCCTTCACGCCGTAAGGCCTCGGCCAGGCGCTCGGCGCCGTAGAGACCGAAGTTGTAGCCATGGGCGGTGACCGGATGCATGCCCACCGCGGCGTCGCCGACCAGCGCGAAGCGCAGCGCGGCGAAGCGCCGCGCATAGCTGGCCACCAGTGGGTACTGGTGGCGCGGCCCGGCGAGCCGCAGGTTGCCAAGGCGATCCTGTGCATGAGTCTGGACCCAATCCAGCCAGCGGGAGTCCTCCCAGCCGCGCAGGGTCTCGGCCAGATCGGCCGGCAGGGTCAGCACCAGGGAACTCAAGCAGGGCGAGCGGCTGCCCAGTGGCAGCCAGGCCATGGTGTGGCCGTGGTGGAAGCACTCCAGCGCCTGGTCCTGGTGCGGCCGCTGGTGCGCTATGCGAGCCAGCTGCACGCTGCGGCCGAAGTCCAGCAGCTCGCAAGGGATGCCGGCCAAGCGGCGCAGGGTCGAGAAGCGGCTGTCGGCCGCCACCAGCAGCGGGCCTTGCAGGCGCCGACCATCGGCCAACGAAACCGTCGCGGCCATGCCGTCAAGCGCCATCGCGGTCACGCACGCCTCGCCCTGCAACGCTATCAGTGCGCTGCGGCGCAGCGCGCCGGCATGAGCGACGCGGCGCAGCGCGTCATTGGACACCAGCGTGCCAAGCGCGGCGTCGCCGGCTTCGAACAGCAGCGAGGCGGTCTGCCGGCCATTGAAGACGCGGGCGCGGCGCAGCGGGGACTTCTCTTCAGGGGCCAACTCCTGCCAGGCGCCCAGACGCTGCAGTATCGCAATGCTGCGCTGGGTGAGCGCGATCTCGCGGCCGTCCTCCGCCGGGTCCGCCAGCGCAGCCAGCGGTTTCACGTCTAGCACTCGACTGGGAATGCCGGCATCGGCCAGCAGGCAGGCGAGCGACAAGCCCACCGGGCCGGCACCGACGATCAGGACGGAGTTGTTTGCTCCACAGGGCTTGCTCATCATGGGTGCGAAGCCTAGGGCATCGCGGCCGCCTGCGTCTTGATCCCGCTCAGGCTTGGCCGTGCTGCCAGCGCACGGTCAACGAGGCGGCGGCGTGGCGCTATCGGTGGGCTTGCGCATCAGCAGCCACTGCGCCACCAGGGCTTCGAGGGGCAGCAAGCGCAGCTGCGTCCACATCCAGGCGCCGAGCGGGCGGGGGCCGAGCCGTTGCCTGACCAGGCCCCAGCGCCAGGGCTTGGCGGCGACGATGGCGGCACTGCCCAGCACGACCACGCCGACTGTCAGCAGCGGATAGCGCTGCAAGGTAGGCAGCAGCAGCCCTTGCGCCTGCTGCCACGCGGCCTGCGCAGGACGGCGCCAGGGATGATGCTGCCAGGCGGCCTGCAAGCCGCTGAGCGCCGCATCCGCCAGCGGGGAGTGGCGCAGGCGGCGCCGCCAGCAGCGCCACAGCGCGGTCAGCCGCGGCAGTGGGCGGCCGGCATCCTGCCTGGCTTGCTCAGCGTCGCGTCGATCACCGCCCATCGCCTGGCGCAAACGCAGGCGCGAGTCCGCCAGCCTTTGCAGTGCGATCTCGGCGCTCATGAGGTCTTGCCTGCTTCGTGCAGCACCGCACCGTCAAGCTGCAACTGCTGGCGCAGCAGCGGGAATAACCTCGACGGAGCTTGGCTTTGCAGCATCAAAAAGCACAGGCCTGCTGCCAGCCACGGCGTGACGGCGATACCGCCGAGTAAGGCCGGCATCGGCATCTGCGCCAACGGCACGACCGCCACCAGCATCAGCGCCCCGCCGCCAAGACCGAGGCCCAGCATCAGGCTGGCGAACAGCGCGGCTGCCCACAGGCTGCGCCGGCGCAACTGGGCGAGCGCTTCTATGCTCTCGGCCGTGGCCAGTTGGGCGTAGGCGCCCAGATGCTCGGACAGCAGCTCGGGCCGGGTGGCCACCAAGCCAATCAAAGGATGAATCATCGCTGGTGGCCCCCCGCCGTGCGCTCAGTGATGGCTGCGCGATCGGCTTGCCCAGCCAGCGATCACGGCCAGTGCCGCACCGGCCGCCACGGCCATAAGCACGGACTTGACCGGTTCATCGCGGATGTAGGCGACCGAGCGCTCGCTGCCGCGGCTGACCTGATCTCGTACCTCGGCGCTGGCCAGGCGTGCCTTCTCCAGGCCTCGGCGTGCCAGCTCCTCGGCATGGCTGACCGCATTGCCCAGGGCACCGGGTACGGTCTGGCCCAGATCATGGACACGGCCCTGCAGATGGTCGAGGGCGCCGTTGCTGGCGCGCTGGGTGCTGCGCAGCGCCTCTTCGGCCTTGCTGGCGGCCAGGGCGGCCGCTTGTTCGACGCTATGGCCTGCATTGCTGCCCAGCGCTGAATTGCTTTCGTTCATGGAGTTCTCCTTGTTGTCGGTGGGGCTGGCGGCGCGGGTGAGTGCGCTGCTCATTTGAACCAGCTGTCGTCGACGCGACGCTCCCAGCTGCTGAGCTGCTTCTCGGCCTCGTCTTTGGCGATGCCGTAGCGCTCCTGGATCTTGCCGCTGAGCTGTTCGCGGCGGCCGGCGACGACGTCGAGATCGTCGTCGCTGAGCTTGCCCCATTGCTCACGGACCTTGCCCGTGACTTGCTTCCAGTTGCCTTCGATGCGGTCCCAGTTCATGGTGAATCCTTTCGTCAGTTTCAGAGGAGGGCGGTCGGCCGGAACGACTTGCTGGTTGTCCCTGATCCGATGACTTCAGTCTAGAAAGACCGACCCGGCCGGGCCATCGGAGAACGGCGGCTGGGCGTGTAGGACCAGGCCCCATTGCCCTCTTGCTGTCACCACCAGCGCTCAAACCATTGCGCCAGCGTCTCGCGGGCGCGCTGCCACAACGGACGGGCGCGCCAGGCAGGCAGCTCGATGGCCTGGGCAGCGGAGAGGTCGCGGCGGAACATGCCGGTCATCGCGTCGCCGAAGTCCTCGCCAAACACGACCGCATTGACCTCGTTGTTTCCGGTGAAACTGCGCCAGTCCATATTGCTGGATCCCACGGTCGAGACCACGCCGTCGATCACCGCCGTCTTGGCATGCAGCACCGCGTCCTGCAACTCATGGATCTTGACCCCGGCCTCCAGCAGCCGCTCGTAATAGCCGCGCCCGGCATGAAGCACGGGCGCGAAGTCGCTGACCGAAGGTAGCAGCAGATGGACATCGACGCCGCGCTGCGCTGCATCGCTGAGTGCCGCCACCATGTCCTCTCCCGGCGCGAAATACGCCATCGTCAGGTAGACGCTGCGCTGCGCACTGTCGATCGCAGTCAGCAGCATGCTGTAGATCTTGTTGAACTCGTCGTCCGGCGTGGATGGGATCACCCGCAGCAATTGCTCGCCGGCTGCTGCGGTCGGTGTTGGCGTCAGCGCGGGCAGAGGCTCCTTGCAACCCTGGGCCACCCAGGTGCTCCGCACCAGCTCGTCGAGCGCCGGCACGGCGCTGCCGCGCAGGCGGATCTGGGTGTCGCGCCAGCCCCGCTCCTTGGCATCGGCGCTGCGTTTGCGGCCGAACGAGCCGGACGATCCAGATGAGCCTGATGAATAGACCGCACTGATATTGATGCCGCCGGTGAAGCCGACATCCCGGTCGACCACCAGGATCTTGCGGTGGTCCCGGTGCGTGATGTCCCAGTAGCCCGGCCGCTGCAAGGGGTTGACCGGGTTGAACGCACAGACCGCAATGCCAGCCTCGCGCAGTGCGTCAAAGAAGGCGGGGTCGGTGCCAATCGAGCCCAGCGCGTCGTAGATCATTGCGATCTGCACGCCTTGCGCGCGCTTGCGCTTGAGCAGCGCCGCCAGTTGCTGGGCCACGCCGTCGTGCTCAACGATGTAGCTCTCCAGCAGAATGCTGTGGCGTGCCCGCTCGATGGCCTCGAACATGGCGGCGAAGGTGGCCGGCCCGTCCAGAAGAAGGCGGGCCTCATTGCCCGCATGCAGATGTACATCGTCGTCGACAGCCGTCTGCGCAGCCAGATGCCTGTGCAGCAGCGAGGCGTTGCCCTGATGACCGATCTTTTTGAGCAAGGCCTCACGCTGCGCCTGGCCCAGACGCCCGCGCTGGCCACTGACAGTCAGCCGGGCCGCCACCGTACCGGCCTTCAGAGTTGGCGGCGGTACGTCGGCTCGCGAGGGTAAGGCTCGAGTGGCGCAGCCGCTGAACGCCAGACTCAGGCCCAGTGCCAGGCCCGCAAGTAGCACGGGTATGCGCGGGCCGGGCCGGGGGGGCATACAAAACTCCTGGGTAGACGGCGTCTATTTGCGCAGCGCGCCGACGCCTAGCATCGCCAGCACCAGCAGCACGACAAAGATCAGCAAGAAGACGAAGAACAGCAACTTGGCAATGCCGGCGGCGCCGGCTGCGATACCGCTGAACCCCAGTACCCCGGCGATCACCGAGATCAGGGCGAAGATGAGAGCCCACTTGATCATGTCGAGTCCTTGTCGTGGCTTGGGATGGCTCGACTCTAGGCCTGGCGCGGCGCAATGAGGATCGGCGGGCGACGCCCGGCCGTGTAGGACGCTGACTCGCCCAGGCAATGCGGCCTTGTCCTACAAGCAGCCGCGCCGTGCCCCGACAGGGGCAGCGGCCTGGCTTGCCTAGCATCGCTGCATGAATAGGATCATGAACAGTCCCAATCGCTGCGAGGGCGAGCCTGCGCTCGATGTGGATCTACTGCTGAGCACGCCGGCCAGCATCGTCGTGCGCGCGCGCGTGGAGTTTGCCGATGGCTCGATGCTTCAGGATGCCGGCCTGGTTGTAGCGCGCGAACACTGCCGTGGCAACCGTCCCAAGGTGTCCGCGCTGCGCTGCGCAGCCCAGCTCTGCGCGGCGCGGCTAAGTCGGCCCGTAGGCCCAAAGCCGCGCGCGGTACGGGCCTTGTATGCCTTGGTCGACGGGGTCTGGTGCGCGTTGCAGTTGCAGCCGCAGCCGGCTTGATCAGGACGGCATCGGCAGATGCCGGCGCGAACCGCGCGCGTGGGCGAACACCCAGGTGAACTCGGCACCTAGCAGAAAGATCTGCGCCGAGTAGTAGACCCAGATCAGCAGCACCACCAGCGATCCGGCCGCGCCGAAGCCTGAGCTGATCGCGGTGCTGCCGATATACAAGCCGATCAGGCTGCGCCCGATGCTAAACAGCGCGGCTGTCACCACCGCGCCGACCCATACATCAACCCAGGCGACCCGTGCCCTGGGCATGATCTTATAGATCAGCGCGAACATCGCCGTCATCAGGCCGAAGCTCAGCAGATGATCGATCACGAGGATCAGGTCGTCCCAGCCGCCCAGCAGCGGTGACCACCATTTGTGCAGTGCAGACAGCGCCGCACCCATCAGCAGCGAGACCATCAGCAAAAAGCCGAAACCCAGAATCAGCCCGAAGGACAGCAGGCGCGCGCGCAGCAGCGCCCACAGGCCGTTCAGTGGCCGGGCCGGTACGCGCCAGATGCGATCCAGCGTGTTCTGCAACTCGGCGAACACCGAGGTCGCACCGATCAGCATCAGCACCAGCCCCGACACCGTGGCCAGCAGGCTGCCACCAGGCCGGTTGACGCTCTCCAGCAGTCCCTGCACAGCCAGTGCACCGGCGCTGCCCAGCAGCGACTGCAGCTGGCCATAGATTTCGCCGCGTGCGGCCTCTGCGCCGAATACCAGGCCGGCCACCGACACGACGATCAGCAGCAGCGGTGCCAGCGAGAACAAGGTGTAGTAGGCAATCGCCGCGCCCATGCTGGGTGCCCCGTCAGCCAGCCAGGCTGCGCCGGCGCGGCGCGCCATGCTCAGCACTTCGGCAGGGGTCAGCGGCGGCATCGTTCGGTCATTGGCCCTGGCTCAGCGCCGCCGCAATGCCAGCACACCGGCCACGAAGATCGCGGCGAACAGCAGGCCGCTCCAGAGTTCGTAAGGCAGACCCAGCAGCCGGTAGGCGGCGGCTTCGGCGCAGGAGGCGGTGATCATGAAGACATCGGGCCATAGCGTCTCCAGGTCCAGCGCGGTGACGATCCGGTCGGCCAGGGTCATATCGCAAGAGGCCAGCTTGGAGGCCACCTCATGCTGGTAATAGGCCGAGGCCAGACCGGCCAGCGACAGCAGCAGCACTGCGCCCAGCGAAAGCTTGCGCAGCACCGTGCTGCCCTTGAGTAGCCATCCCAAACCAGCCACCGCACCCAGCAGCAAGAAGATGGCCCGCTGCATGACGCACCAGGGGCAAGGCTTGACGTTGAATCCATGCTGGGCGATTAGCGCAATCGCGACGCCGCCGAAGCTGGCCAGGCAGATAAAGGCCAGCACGCGCGCCGGCAGTTTCGAGGCGGTCAGGAACATCGATCAGTCCGCGTCGACTTCCACCACCAGATCGATCTCGACGCAGGCCCCCATCGGGTTCTGGGCCACACCGAAGGCGCTGCGCGCATGGGCGCCGCGCTCGCCGAACACCTCGGCCAGCAGCTCCGAGGCACCATTGGTCACCAGATGCTGCTCGGTGAACTCCAGCGTGCTGTTGACCAGGCTCATCAGCTTCACGATGCGGGTGATCTTGTTCAGATCGCCGACCGCCGCCTGTAGCGTGCCCATCAGGTCGATCGCGATAGCACGGGCCGCAGCCTTGCCGGTGGCAGTGTCGGTGTCCAGGCCGAGCTTGCCGACCCAGGGCTTGCCGTCCTTCTTTGCGATATGGCCTGACAGGAAGACCAGATTGCCGCTGCGAACATAGGGCACATAGGCTGCCACCGGCACGGCCACGGGCGGCAACTCGATGCCCAGGTTCTTCAGACGCTCATAGACGGTTGTGCTCATCGGGGGCTACTCACGGCAAGTAAAGAGGTTTGGAAAGTTGGCGCGAATCCTACACCGAGCTTCCAGGGAGGCAGCGGATGCATCACGCATGGCGCACGGCCGTACCCGACCGTGTTGGTGCGGCTAGTCTGGCTGGCCGGTCATGCCGGCGCTCGCATCGGCCCCGGCCGGGCTTGTGCTGCTGCCACCCGGCAGCCGTGCCTGGCTGTGCGGGCAGTCGGCGCGGCGCTTCGTCTTCGGGATCGAGCGGGCCGAGGATCCGAAGCGCAGTGCCGAGCTTTGCTTGCCGTCGCGGCTGTTGCTGAGCGTCGCCCGGCCTGGCGCACCGCTGTCGACAGGCGTGGCTTCGACGAGGTGGCCCGGCAGGACGTCGCCAGCGCTGCTGGCCTGCTTCAGGTTGATGCGGTGGTTGAGAGCTTGGATCTACCGCCGGGCGTGTATTCGCAAGTCCGAGTCCGGGATTCTGAGCAAGAGTTTCGCCCTATGTTTCTCGGGTTTCGAGGTGATAGTTGGGGTGCGCCCGACCTGCGTGGACAGATCGCATGCTTTGACCTCGAACACCGGCCAGTCGAGCGGAACTCTCCCCGGCTTGCCAAGGTCTTCCAAGCGGTCGTCAAGGCTCAGTGCGATACCGGGGAGAACGTGCAGCCCGAGATCGCGCTGACTGTGGTCGGTGACGTGGAGAAGACGCACAGGCCGGCGGTCAGGACGTCGGTGTCGCCGTTGCCTCGGAAGACAAGACTGATGTACGAAAGCGGCTCATCGCGCTTGCGCGTCATCACTTCGTTGTCGCCTTCGCCGGTGTGTCTTGTGGCGCAGCGATCCCCCGAGCCCCTGAGCCCCCTGGCCAGCGCTAGCAGGGCTGGCACTCCTGGCAACGCGCGGCCACCGATGCCGACACGGCCCTAGAGGAGGATCATGGTTTTTGAGCGCTCTCGCGAAAACTGCGCAGCGTGCGCCCGAGCTCGATGACTGCATAGGCGTAGTAGCTGGACCAGTTGTAGCGGGTCAGCGCATAGAAGTTGGCGGTTCCTGCGATATAGCTGGGCGCTGCCGTGCCGTTTTGCAGCTCGACCAAGGCTAACGCGCCCTGGTGCTCACGGCCGGCCTCCGAGAGCTCGGCTCCGGCCTCGGCGAACTGGGCGGCGCTGAAGCTGGGCAGGATGTCGGGCGCCAGCAGGCGGGCCCGCTCGACGGTGTCCACCGGTACGGCCACCGTGTAATGGGTGGGCATGCCGGGTCGCCAGCCATGCTGGGCCAGATAGTGGGCTACCGAGCCGATCGCGTCGACCGGGTTGCCTATCAGGTCGACGTGGCCGTCGGCATCGAAATCGATGGCATGCTTGTTCCAGCTGCTGGGCATGAATTGCGGCCAGCCCATTGCGCCTGCATACGAGCCTTTCAGCGTCGCCGCGTCCAGCCCCTCGCGCTGGCACAGCTTCAGGAACTCGGCCAGCTCGGCGCGGAAGAACTCGCTGCGGTCGCGCCGCCCGGGCGGGAAATCGAAGCCCAGCGTCACTAGCGCGTCGAGCACGCGAAAGCCGCCAGTGATCTGGCCGTAGAAGGTCTCGACCCCGATCAAGCCGGCAATCAGCTCGGCCGGCACCCCGTACTGCGCCTCGGCCCGCGCCAGCGCGGCCTCATGGGCGGCCCAGAAGGCAAGGCCGGCCTGCAGCCGGCGCGGCTCGACAAATCGGGCTCGGTAGGCGGCCCAGTCCTTGGCCGTGCCGGCCGGCGGCGGCATGATCAGGCGCTGCACGGTCGGCAGCTTCCTGGCCTGTGACAGCAGGCGGCGCAGGCCGGCCTCGTTCCAGCCCAGCAGCGCGGCCTGCTCGCTGGCGAAACGCATCAGGTCTTCGCGTTCGCCGTAGATCGCAGCGACGGGCTGCGACGGAGTTTTTTTCTGCTTCGCGGCTTGGGCCGGGTCGGCCAGCGCGGCGGTGATCAGCACGAGGCTTAGAACGGAGGTCAGGGCACGCAACAACATCAGGAGGTCTTCATGGTCTGGTGCCGCAGCATACGGCCTGCGGCACGGAACTCGTGCAGCCAGCGCCAGCGGTTCAGCCAGCCGGCCGCGTCCGCCGTGCTGCCTGCGGCATAGCGCGCAAGCTCCAGCGCCAGCAACTGGCGCGCCAGCGGCTCAGCCGCCGCGCCGTGGCGGGCCCGCAGCAGGGCCGCCCATTGGCGCGGCGCTTGGTGGGCGGTGGCGGCGATATCGAGACGGCGCAGCTCGCGCAGGATGGCGCTGCGCTGGCGGCTCCAGCCGTCGTGCGGCCGGGCCTGCCAGGCCGCCCAGGCCGCGCCGGCGCCCGCCAGCAGGCCGATCAGCGCGCCGACCAGCTGACCCAGCGACTGCCAGTCGGGGCTGCGCCAGCCCAGCTTCTTCAACAGATCGAACTGGTCGCTGCGCGAGTAGTTCAGCACGTATTGCTGCCAGCGATTGTTGAGCTGCTCCCAGCTCCGGGCAATGGCGCGCAGCCCTTGCCACAGAGCCGGGTTGACCTGGCCCAGCGCGCCAGCGAAGGCGCCGGGCGGGGGGCTCAGGGCCTGGCCCAGATTGACGCGGTCCGGCGCCACAGCAGCAGTCGGGTCGACCCGCACCCAGCCGCGCCCGGCCTGCCAGACCTCGGCCCAGGCGTGGGCCTGACTGTTACGCACCACCAGATAGCCGTCCTGCAGCTCGCGGTCGGCGCCCTGGAAACCGGTGACGATGCGGGCCGGAATGCCCAGCGCCCGCATCACGACGACAAAGCCGGCCGAGAAATGCTCGCAAAAGCCCAGCCGGCGGTCGAACCAGAACTCGTCGATCAGATGCGGCGTCACCTCGCCGTAGCGGCCCGGGGCTAGCGTATAGGTGAAGTCGGCCGTGGTGATGTGGGCCAGCACGGCGGCCACCATGGCTGGCGCATAGGAACGCTCGTCCAGACCGGCGAGTTCGGGGCGGCGCCTCAGCTCGGCCGCCCAGCCCAGAGTACGCGGGTTCATTCCCTGGGGCAGCTCCAGATAGGCCTGCAGGCCCAGGGTTGGCTGCAACGGGCCGCTGTCATAGTCCAGATAGGCCTGCTGGTTCAGTCGCAGGCGCTCGGTGATGGGGCGCGGCGCCAGCCACTGCAGGTCGACGCTGCGGCGCAGCACAAGCCCCTGGACATCCATCTCGCTGCCCGGAGCTTCGGGGCTACTCTCCAGTAGGGGCATCACGCTCAGGCGCAACGGCTCCATCGTCAGCTCGTAGCGCAAGACCTGGCCCCGCACCCGTGGCGCTGGCGCTCGGGCGATGAAGGGGTTGTTGTTGCCGGGCAGCGGCCGCCAGCGGCGACCGTCGAAGCGACTGAGCACCGGGCCGCGGAAGTACAGGCCTTGCGGCGGCGGCGCCGGGCCCTCGAACCGCAGCCGCATCGCGACGCTGTCGTCGTTGGCGATCTCTGACATCGCGCCCAGTTCCATCTCGTTGGACAGCCCGGTGCGACCCACCGAGTCGCTGGGGATGCCCCACAGTGGCGCGATGCGCGGAAACAACAGGAACAGCAGCACCATCACTGGCAGGCCCATCGCGGTGGTGCGGGCGGCCTGGGTCGCGGCCAGCTTGAGGCTGGGCTGGCCCACCGGCATTTGGGCCAGCACAAGCGCGCTCAGCAGGGCCCAGACACTGACCAGTGTCCACAGCCCGGTCAGCAGCGACTGCGAGTACAGATACTGGGTCAGCACCAGGAAAAAACCGAGGAAGAACACGACGAAGGCATCGCGGCGCGCACGAAGCTCCAGCGTTTTCATTGCCATCAGCATGACCAGCATCGTGATGCCGGCCTCGCGGCCAATCAGCGTGCGATGGGTCAGCAGGGTCAGGCCGGCCGTCACCAGCAACAGCAGGCTCAGACTCCAGCGCCCTGGCAATGCCTGGCCGTTCCAGGCCAACAGACCGCGCCACAGCAGCATCAACCCGGTCAGCGCCGTGCACCACAGCGGCAGATGGCTGGCATGGGGCAGGGCGGTGGCGGCGATAGCGAACAGCAGGAAGAAGGTATCGCGGGTTTCCCGCGGCAGGTGCTGCAGCCGAGCCTTGATCGTGGCCCAGGCGCTCATCGCAGTGGCTCCAGGGGAGCGGCCGCAAGCAGTTCCAGGCAGGCCTGGCGCTGTGCCGGCCCATGACCGGGAGCCAGTTCTTGCCCGCCCAGGCGCAGGCCGTAGGACTGGCCCAGCTGCTCGGCTAGCAGCACCCAGGCGGTCAAGCGCGAGAGCCGCGCCTCCCAGTCCAGGCCGGCGGTGTCGGCCAAGTCGAGCCAGCGCTGGCGGCTGGCTGGCGCCAGGGTCTCGCGCACCAACAGCTGGCCATCGGGGGTGCTGGCGGCCTTCTTCCACAGCACCTGCTTGATCGAATCGCCCTGGCGGTAGGTGCGCACTCCCTCGAAGTCTTGGCCGTGCACCATCAGCGTGGCAGCGCGCTGTCCCTCGCCGCTGCTGGCCGCCTGGCCGGGCAGGGCCGGCGGCGGCTGCTCGGGCCGGGGATAGATCCAGACGCGAGCCTGCGGCCGCCAGACGCTCCAGGCGCCGAACAGGCCGAGCGGAAAGCGGGTCCAGACGCGCAACTGCGGCAGGCTCATCAGGCCGCGCACAGCCGCCGGGCAGCGCAGCTGCAGCAGACTGTGGCCCTGCGCCGGCACATCGGCCCAGGCCGGCTCAGCCTCCTTGCCGTGTCGGACCTGAATGCCGATGCCGTAGCGTGCCCGGCCGCTGTTGTGCATCCTCACCTCCAACTGCACATCGTCGCCCGCAAAGGCCGGCTGCGGGCTTTTCAGGTCCAGGCTCAGGCCGCGCAGATTGGCGTGGGTGGCGTGCATCGACGCAAAGCCGGCGCCGGCCAGCAAAAAGGTCAGCATATAGCCCAGGCTCAGCTGGTCATTGATCGAGGCCAGCAGCAGCACGACCAGGGTCATGCAATAGAACACACCCGGCCGGCTGGGCAGGATGTAGATGTTTCGCTGGCCCATCTGGTGGGTGTCGCTGAGCGGATGGCGGGCCTGCCACCAGGCCCGGGCGCGGCGTCTGAGGGACTGCACCATGTCAGCGCTCAGGGAATTGGGATGGACTCGATCATGGCCCGCACCTGCTCGCGCGCGCCGCGGCCGCTGCCGGCCTTCGGGCGCAGACGGTGGGCAATGGTCTGCGGCAGGATGGCCTGCACATCGTCCGGCGAGACATAGTCGCGCTCGTCCAGCAGGGCACGCGCCCGCGCGGCGCGCAGCACGCCGAGGCCGGCGCGCGGGCTCAGGCCTTCGACAAACCATTGGCCCGAGCGGGTCGCGGCGAGCAGGGCCTGCAGATAGTCCAACAGGGCCGGCGCCGCATGGATCTCGCGCACGGCGGCCTGGGCCGCCAGCAGCTCGCCTGGCTGCATCACCGCAGTCAGTGCACGGATCGCCTCGCGGCTGTCCTGGCCCATCAGCAGCTCGCGCTCGGCTTTCTCGTCCGGATAACCTAGTGAGATGCACATCAGGAAGCGGTCCAACTGAGACTCCGGCAGCGGATAAGTGCCGAGCTGCTCGCTGGGGTTTTGCGTGGCGATCACGAAGAAGGGTTGGGGCAGCGCATGGGTCTGGCCGTCGACGCTGACTTGGTTCTCCTCCATCGCCTCCAGCAGGGCGCTCTGGGTTTTGGGGCCGGCGCGGTTGATCTCGTCGGCCAGCAGCACCTGGGCGAATACCGGCCCTGGGTGGAATGCGAAGCCGCCGCGCTCTCGTTCGTAGACCGAGACACCCAACAGATCAGAGGGCATCAGGTCGGAGGTGAACTGAACGCGCGAGAAGCGCAGGCCCATCGAGACCGACAGGGTGTGGGCCAGCGTGGTCTTGCCGACCCCGGGCAGGTCTTCGATCAGTAGATGGCCGCCGGCTATCAGGCAGGCCACGCAGTCGCGGATCTGGGTCGGTTTGCCGCGGATGATCGTGCTAATCTGGTGCTGTAGCGTCTTGAGTTGCTGGAACAGCTGGTGCTTGGTGGCTTGGTCGCTCATGCTCGGACATTAACTCAAAACACGCCGCGCCATCGAGACTGCCGCGCCTCCCGCATGCCCACTGCCTACCTCAGCCACCCCGATTGCCGTCGCCACGATATGGGCGCCGGCCACCCCGAATGCCCGCAGCGCCTGGATGCGATCGAGGACTGGCTGATCGGCAGCGGCCTGGATGTCGCACTGGAGCGTCATGAGGCGCCGTGCGTGCGCCTGTCGGACGTGGAGCTGGCTCATACCCACGGCTATGTGGCCCAGCTGCGCGACACGCTGGAGTCGCTGGCTGCCAGCGGCGAGTCGCGCGCCATCGACCCCGACACCATCGCCAACCCCTACACCTGGTCGGCCGCCTTGCGCGCCGCCGGCGCGGCTGTGCAGGCCACCGATCTGGTGATCGACGGTCAGGTCGAGAATGCCTTCTGCTCCGTGCGCCCACCGGGCCACCATGCGACGCGCGACCAGAGTATGGGCTTTTGCTTTTTCAACAATGTCGCGATCGCTGCCCGCCATGCGCTCGATGTGCGCGGGCTGCAGCGCGTCGCAGTGGTGGACTTCGATGTGCACCACGGCAACGGCACCGAGGACATCCTTGCCGGCGACGAGCGCGTGTTGATGGTTAGCATCTTCCAGCACCCGCTGTATCCCTATTGCGGTGCCGTGCCCAAGGGCGAGAACATGATCAATGTTCCGGTGCCGGCCTACACCCGTGGCGGCGAGATTCGCGAAATGATCGAGGCGATGTGGATGCCGGCGCTGGAGCGTTTCAAGCCTGAAATGATCTTTATCTCTGCCGGCTTCGATGCCCACCGCGACGACGATCTGGGCCAACTGGGCCTGGTCGAGGCCGACTACGAGTGGATCACCTGGCGCATCAAGGAGCTGGCCGAGCGCCACGCCCAGGGCCGCATCGTCTCTTGCCTCGAAGGCGGCTACCACCTGGGCGCGCTGGCGCGCAGCGTCGGTGTGCATTTGCGGGTTTTGGCCGGGGTCTGAGGCCCGCGCGACTCATTGCTTCTTTGATGCGGCGCCACCCGGCGGCCGCCCCCGACGAATGAACCATCATCCCCTGACTTTTGACGAATTGCAGACCCTGCTGGCGTCGCTGCTGCAGCCCGCTGCGCTGACCGAGCTGGCCCTGGTGCTGGCCTGCTTGGGCCTGGCCTGGCTGATCGTCTGGCGCTTGCGCGGCCGCCAGCCCCAGCCGCCCTCGGTGCTGTTCGGCCGCCAGCTGTTCGATGGTGTGCTGTTCCCGCTACTGGCGCTGGCACTGGCCTGGGGCGCGCGGCGGGCGCTGCCGCTGCTGGGTGTGCCGGTGGCGGTGTTCAAGGTGGTGATTCCGGTGCTGATCTCGCTGGCCGTGATCAGGCTGACGGTGCGGGTGCTGAGCGCGGCGCTGCCCAGCTCGGGCTGGGTCAAACTGATTGAGCGTACGGTCTCCTGGCTGGCCTGGGGCGGCTCCATCCTGTGGATCACCGGCCTGCTGCCGGTGATGATGGCAGAGCTCGACGACATCAAGTGGAAGATAGGCGCAAGCCAGATCAGCCTGCGCGCGCTGATCGAGGGCAGCCTCAGCGCCGTGCTGGTGATGGTGCTGGCGCTGTGGCTCTCGTCGGTGATCGAGGCGCGACTGTTGCGCAATGTGACCACTGATCTGTCGCTGCGCAAGATCGGCGTCAACCTGACCCGCTCGCTGCTGATCTTTGTCGGTTTGCTGCTGGCGTTGACGGCCGCAGGCATTGACCTGACCGCGCTGGGCGTGCTGGGCGGCGCGATCGGCGTGGGTATTGGCCTGGGCCTGCAGAAGCTGGCGGCCAACTATGTGAGCGGCTTCGTGATTCTGGCCGAGCGCTCGCTGCGCATCGGCGATATGGTGATGGTGGATGGCTTTGAAGGCCGCATCAGCGACATCAAGACCCGCTACACGGTGATACGCGCGCTCAACGGGCGCGAGTCGGTCGTTCCCAACGAGATGCTGATCACGCAGCGGGTCGAGAACTCCTCGCTGGCCGATCCGAGGGTCTCGGTGGTCACGACAGTGCAGGTGGCCTATGGCACCGATGTGCAGACCCTGATGCCGCGCATGGTCGAGGAGATCATGAAGGTGCCGCGCGTTCTGCACGACCCGGCGCCAGGCGTGCTGCTGCGCGAGTTTGCGGCCGACGGGCTGACCCTGCAGATCGGCTTCTGGATCGAGGATCCGCATAACGGTCAGTTGGGCGTGCGCTCCGAGGTCAACCTGGCCATCCTGCGGCTTTTCGATTCGCTTGGCATCGAGATCCCGTTCCCACAGCGGGTTGTGCACCAAGCGAGCAATAGTGCCGATTTGGCGCCTGTGTCACCGCCCTGAAGCCGGGGCTGCTGCCTACCATCTCCGCTTTCTCGACAAAGGGATGGTTATGCGGTTCATGCAGCGGGTGATGTTGTCCTTGGCGGTGCCGGCCGGTTTGGTGCTGGTGCTGGGGGCGGCCGTCAGCGTCGGAACCTACTCGGTGGAGCGCCAGCTGGGCGACTACTTCACGCATGAGGACGCTTTGTCGGCCGAAGTCAACGAGATGTATGCCCAGGGCCTGCAGATGGGTCAGGCGCTGCGCAATATCGTGCTGGATCCGGCCAACAAAAAGGCGTATGACAACCTCGACGGCGCGGCCAAGGCCTATGACAAGGCGGCCGGCGCGGCCGAGGCCGCCGCCTCGCCCGAGCAGCTGAGCAAGCTGCGTGCGATGGCCGCACTGCGCAGCCGTCTGGCTGAGGTACAGCAGCAGGTTCTGGCCCAGGTGCAGCAGGATGCGAGCACAGCAGCGGCCCTGCTGAACAAGCAGGAAACCCCGGCCTGGCGCGAACTGCGGGCCGAGCTGCTGGAGCTCAAGAAGATCACCGGCGCCGACAAGGAGGGCGCTCGCCTGGAAGCTGCCTCCGCAATGAGCTCGGCGCGCTGGACTGTGCTGAGCCTAGCGCTGCTGAGCTTGGCAGTCTGTGTAGGTTTCTTGCTGGCCCTGCGCCGCTGCGTGCAGCGCGAGCTCGGGGGTGATCCGGCTACCGCGCGCCAGGTGCTGGAGCGGGTGGCGGCCGGCGATCTGCTGGCCGAAGTGCCGGTGGCGCCCGGTGACACAAGCTCGATGATGGCGGCGTTGCAGCGCACCCGGGATTCGCTGCGGGCGTTGGTTACCGATGTCAATCAGTCGGCGCAGAGCATCGCGCTTGCCTCTAGCGAGATCGCCGTCGGCAACCAGGATCTGTCCAGCCGCACCGAGCACCAGGCCAGCAGCCTTCAGGAGACCGCCTCGTCGATGGATCAGCTGACCTCAACCGTGCAGCACAACGCCGAGTCAGCCCGTCAGGCCACCCAACTCGCGGCCACCGCCAGCGGCGTAGCCAGCCAGGGCGGCGTGGCGGTCGGGCAGGTCGTGGACACGATGGATGCGATCAGCGCGCAGAGTAAGAAGATTGCCGACATCACCTCGGTGATCGACGGCATCGCCTTTCAGACAAATATCCTGGCGCTGAACGCGGCCGTCGAGGCGGCCCGTGCCGGCGAGCAGGGCCGCGGCTTCGCGGTTGTCGCCTCTGAGGTTCGCTCGCTGGCGCAGCGCTCGGCCGCCGCTGCACGCGAGATCAAAAGCCTGATCAGCGAGAACGTCGAGAAGGTCGAGGACGGCGCGCGCCAGGTCCAGCGCGCCGGCCAGACCATGGGCGACTTGGTCACTCAGGTGCAGCGGGTCTCAGGGCTGATCAGCGAGATCTCGGTGGCCACCGGCGAGCAAAGCGGCGGCATCCAGCAGGTCAGTCTTGCCGTGGGCCAGCTCGATGAAGTGACGCAGCAGAACGCCGCACTGGTCGAGCAAAGCACCGCGGCCGCACAAAGCCTCAGCCAGCAGGCTGAGCGACTGAGCGCGCTGGTCAAGGTGTTCCGGCTGGCCTGAGGCCGGGCTAGGCTCAGTCCGGCCGGCGGTGCTGGTAGCGCCACCAGGCGGTCAGCGCCGCAGCGGCCATCAGCAGCGTTGCGCTGAAGGCCGCAGGCGTGCCCAGTAGGGCCAGGCTTAGCAGGGCGGCTGCCGCATAAAGCGCCGGCAGCTTCTCGTACCAATATTTGGAAATCCACATCGTTCGCCCTCCCATGGCGCAGCGGGAGGTTCTGGCTGCGGTCCGCCGATGTCATCGTGCTGCGGCCGCGCTGCCTTGCTGGCGACCTCCCTGGCGGCATGGTCGCCGAATGGGCGCCTGGCCGCCATCCCGCCAAGGGGGGGCACCCAAGCAAGGGGGTGGAGGGAGCTGGGTTGGGTTGCGGGACATGCTAGGCCTCAGCCATGAAGTGCTCTGCGGGCTTGGGCTATGTGCGGCGCCGAACAGACGTCCCTGACGCCAGCGAATATTGTCGCGCGATGAATATCCGCCACCGCTCCCAAGCCAAAGCGCCGGAAGCGCCGGAAGCGCCGGAAGCGCCGGTGCACCCGTCGCCGGCTGCGGGCCAACCCTCCCGTGTGCGGGACGTACTGACCACGGCGTTGGACCAGAGCCATGAGGTCAAGGCCGAGGTTCAGGCCTGCGCCGAAGACCTGGGAATGGCCAACGAGCGGGCGAAGGCTCGTATTGAGCAGGGGGCCTGTATGCTGCCTGCCGCCCAGGCGCTGCAAAACGGTCTGGCCGTCGAAGAGCGGGTGCAGGGTTGCGCCGACGATCTGCAGCAACTGGCCAATAACCTCAGTGATGGAGTCGACGAGGTCCAGGCGGTGGAGCAGGCCCTGACTCGCTCCCGTCTGGCGCTGGCAGACTCCGAGGCGGCGCTTGCCCTGTCCCGCGACGCCGAGCGCACCGCCACTCAGATCGCCATGCATGACCAAAAGACCGGCCTGCCCAACCGCACGCTGTTCGATGATCGTCTGGCGCAGGCTATTGCCGGGGCCGAGCGTCATGGCTGGCTGCTTGCTGTGCTGTTCCTGGACCTGGATCGTTTCAAGCTCGTCAACGACACGCACGGCCATGCCGCCGGCGACACCGTGCTGACGGCCGTGGCGCAGCGCCTGATGCGCAACGCGCGCGATGAGGACACCGTCTGTCGCAATGGCGGCGATGAGTTTCTCTACCTGCTGATCAATCCCTCGGGCCGCGAGGCCGTAGCGCATATCGCTGAGATGGTCCACAAGACGGTTGGCTTGCCTGTCGACCTCGCGGCAAAACAGTTTCGAGTCACGCCCAGCATCGGCATCGCGCTCTACCCCGAGCACGGCATGAGCGGCCCGACGCTGATCGCCCATGCCGACGCTGCGATGTACTGCGCCAAGAAGCGCGGCAGCGCGTTCGAGTTCTTCGAGCCTGCGGCCCAGGCCAAGCGGCCCCCAGCTCAGCAGTCGGACTGAACCTTTGCGCAGGCTGCGCATCAGCCGGCGGACCTGATGCACAAGACTTGCGACGGCATTGCCGCAGCGCGCGGGCGCGCAACTGGTCTGTGTCGGCGTCGAACAGCGAGATCAGTCAGCCTGTTGCCCGAATTGCGACCGACTGGTACGACGGGGGTGAATGTTGGCCATTGGGGGACATGGCATTCAGGCCTTCGTCGATCCTCCCCGGGGTAAGGGGCTCAGGTTTGGCCCCATGCCTTTGGCCAATGCAGCCAATAATGAAGAAGATGGGGCTCGCCAAGGGGGAGGACTGATGCAACGAGTTCGAAGATCAGCGCTAGAAGGGCGGGCGCAAGGCCAGCGCGTGGTGTTGTTGCTCTCGTTGCTGGCTGCCGATGCCTGCGCTCAAGCCGGTCCGGCCAAGGAGACGGTGCTGGCTCCAAATTCGTCGATCGGCGTGGCGATGGCCAACCAGCGTATTTCGGTGCAAGCGCAAACCGATACCGGTCGCGTGTTCAAGTTCAATGAGTGCGAGTTCCGGATCTCTGCGGCAACACAGAGTGAACGAAACCAAGGTAGTCATGGGATTTATCATGGCTTCTATGAAGGTGGGCAAGACTTCAAGAAGCGTTTATTGCTTGATGGTTGCCAGCAACTGCGGACGCCTCGGTTTCGTGAAGCACAAGTCCATTTGCCCAGCGAAGCTTTCGCACTTGAATGGTTGCGCCGTAAGTCGAGGTCGACCGATGGCCGTGCCATCGTCCACCCAGGCCTTGTGATGACTTGGCAGTACCGCCCGGCACTGGACAGTGTTAGCGTCGACATTTACAGGGCGTGCGTGAACGGCAAGCCGGTGGAGTTCAGCAAGTTGCTCCCGCAGGGGGAGCCAGACCCGGTACGCGTTGCTATGGACGGTCCCATGCTCCCCTGCGCAGCAGTCCCCCAGAAGGTCGCTGCGGACACAGCCGTGGGGTTGCGGCGGATGTGGCATGAAGGTGATCGCATGCAACTGGATGCGGCTGCTCACAGAGTGAAGACAAACGGCCAACCCATGCCGCCATAGAGCGCCAGCCGGCCTCTGGCTGCGAGAACCCTAGCGAGACACGCTCGCCGCCGCACAAAGGAGAGACAGAAATGACAAAGCCACCGCTAGGCGGTGGCTTTGCTACCTCAGGGAGGAGGAGAGGGCGGAGTTGCAGCCGACCCTGACTCAGCCCGCCGTCACCGGAATCTTCACCGCCTTGCCCGAGGCGATGCGCTCTTTCCACTCGGCCGGGCCGGTGTCGTGGGCGTTGGTGCCGCTCGAATCGACAGCCACCGTGACCGGCATATCGGTCACGTCGAATTCATAAATCGCTTCCATGCCCAGGTCCTCGAAGCCCAGCACTTTGGCAGCCTTGATAGCTTTGGAGACCAGGTAGGCGGAGCCGCCGACGGCCATCAGGTAGGCGGCCTTGTTGTCGCGGATCGCGTCGATCGCGACAGGGCCGCGTTCGGACTTGCCGATCATCACGGTCAGGCCGGTCTTCTCCAGCATCATCCGGGTGAAACCGTCCATGCGTGTCGCAGTGGTCGGGCCGGCTGGGCCGACGACTTCATCGCGCACCGGGTCAACCGGGCCGACGTAATAGATCGCGCGGTTGGTGAAGTCGACCGGCAGCGGCTCACCCTTGGCCAGCATGTCGGCGATGCGCTTGTGCGCGGCATCGCGGCCGGTCAGCATCTTGCCGTTCAGTAGCAGCGTGTCACCGGCCTTCCAACTGGCGATCTCTTCGCGGGTCAGTGCGTTCAGGTCGACGCGGCGGCTCTTGTTGTAGTCGGGCGCCCACTTCACATCTGGCCACAGGTCCAGGCTGGGCGCTTCCAGATACGTTGGGCCGGAGCCGTCAAGCACGAAGTGGGCGTGGCGGGTGGCGGCGCAATTGGGGATCATCGCGACCGGCTTGCTGGCGGCGTGGGTCGGATAGGTCTTGATCTTGATGTCCAGCACCGTGGTCAGGCCGCCCAGGCCCTGGGCGCCGATTCCCAGCGCATTGACCTTCTCATAGAGCTCGATGCGCAGCTCTTCGAGCTTGTTCTGCGGGCCGCGTTCCAGCAGTTCGTACATATCGATGTCGTCCATCAAGGACTCTTTGGCCATCAGCATAGCCTTCTCGGCCGTGCCGCCGACGCCGATGCCCAGCATCCCCGGCGGGCACCAGCCCGCGCCCATTTGCGGCACGGTCTTGAGCACCCAGTCGACCAGGTTGTCGTTCGGATTCATCATCACGAATTTGCTCTTGTTCTCCGAGCCGCCGCCCTTGGCGGCCACCATCACATCGACGGTATTGCCGGGCACGATGCTGACGCTGATCACCGCCGGCGTGTTGTCTTTGGTGTTCTTGCGCTCGAACAGTGGGTCGTTGAGCACTGAGGCACGAAGCTTGTTGTCGGGGTGGTTGTAGGCGCGGCGCACGCCCTCGTTGACGGCGTCCTCCAACGAGCCGGGGAACCCTTCAAAGCGCACATCCATGCCAACCTTCAAGAACACATTGACGATGCCGGTGTCCTGGCAGATCGGTCGGCGGCCCTCGGCACACATCTTCGAGTTGGTGAGGATCTGCGCGATCGCGTCCTTGGCGGCGGCGCTCTGCTCGCGCTCATAGGCGCGGGCCAGGTGCTGGATGTAGTCGGTCGGGTGGTAGTAGCTGATGTACTGCAGGGCGGCAGCCACGCTGTCGACGAGGTCGTCGTGCTTGATCGCGGTGGTCATGATGAGGCAGGTCCGGGTTTGTAGAGCTGGCAGGATTTTAGCGAGGCCAGCTTTCCCCCTGCTTGCGCTCAGCCGGCAGGGGCTGCAGCAGGCTCGCTGACCTTGGCCACACGCATGAGTTCGGCCTCCAGCCAGGGCAGCAGCGCATCGAAGCTCTGGGTCAGTGCCTGCGACAGCGCCTGCGCTGCGCCGGCGGCGCTGGCGATTTTGGCTGGCACCTCGGCGTCGAAACGCCGGCGCGCGACGCGCTGGCGGCTGCGGCGGTCGAACAGCTCCAGGGTCAGCGCCAGCTTAGCGCTGCCGGGCTCGCTGCTGACCTCGTGATGCAGGCTGGAGATGCCCACGGTCAGCAGCCAGTCGGAGCGCATCGGGTCACCCAGCAGCCCCACCGCGCCGGCAATGCCGCGTGCCTCCAGGCGCTGCTGCAGCAGGCGCGGCACCTGGCGAACGGGCTGTTCGACCCAGCTGCCCTGCTGGTAGAAGGCGAATTCATGCGCTCGCTTCGAGTAGGCTATCGACACCGTATCGGCCATCGCATTGGCCGGCAACTGCTGGATCAACAGCGCGCCGACCAGGGGGGCTGGCCTTCGTTCGGCGGTGCCGGTTCCCTCGTCATGCAGGCGGTACAGGGCCTGCAAGGGCGCGTCGCCGCCACCTACCGAGACGCAGGCGCTCAACAGCGGCGACAGGCTCAGGCCCAGCAGCAGCAGCCGTCGCCGCAGATGGGCTTCTTGATGGGTGGCGCTCATGGCTTCTTCTCTCCGGGGCCGAGTTGTTGTGCGCTGGGCCCCAACAGGGCCGCGCGCGGATCGCGCAGTCGGTCGAACACGCGGGTGGCGGCGTCGATCGACAGGCGCAGCTCGGACATGGCCACGCTCAGCTGGTCGTCGACGCCGCTGGCCGTGTCCTCAAGCCGGCGCGCTGTCGCTACCGACTGGGTCTGCAGCGCCTCGACCGCCTTGGCCGCCTGGCCCAGCGCCTGACGGGCCTCGACCAGGGTGCGCTCGGTCTCGGTTAGCGTGCCGTCCACGCGGGTACCCATGCGCTCGACCACCGCGGTGATGCGCTCGCCCGAGCTGCTGAGCTGGGTGGCGGCCTGGCCCACGCTCTCGGCCGCCGCACCGGTCTGCGCCAGCGTGCGATCCAGGGCGCCGAGTCGGTTGTTGAGACCTTGGGAGAGCTGGCGCAGATTGCGTATCGTCGCCATCACCTCGTCGCGGTTTTCGCTGCTGAGCAGCTGGTTGACGCTGGACAGCGTCGTCGCGGCCATCTCGCCGACCTGCTGGACTCGGCCGGTGATCACATCCAGATCGGAGCGGCCTTCCTTGATCAGCGGGTAGGTTTCGCCCTCGGCCACCTGTACCAGCGGCTCGCCCGGCGGCTCAGGCGTGATCAGCGTGATCGCGGCGATGCCGGTAACGAAGTTGCGGGTCACGACGGCCACTGTGTTGGTCAGCACTGGCGCGCGGCCGTCTACCCGCAGCTCTACCCGCACCCGGTTGAACTTGCTGGCTGCCAACGAGTAGTCCTCGACCCGGCCTATCTTGATGCCGCGCAGCGAGACATCGGCACCGACCTGCAGCCCGTCCAGCGCCTGCTGCTCGAAGTGAATCGCATAGCGCTTGAAGTCGCCCTGACCGCCGACCTTGCTCAGCCACAGCACTGCGACGATCAGCGCCGCCAGCAGGGCCAGCACGATCGCACCGACCCGGGTGTAGCGGGCTTCAGCTTCCATGGTCTTGCACTCCTTGAATTGTTGGCCTCTGCGCTCGCGAAGACCCAGGCGGCCCCCCGAGGGGGGGAGGCCCATCTTGGGCGCGGCCTGGCGAGGGACTTGCTGTGAATCTCGCCGAGAAGTACTCGCGCAGCCATGCGTCTTCGCTGGCCATCACCTGCCGCACCGGCCCATCGGCCAGCACCTTGGATTGGGCCAGCGCGATCAGCCGGTCGACCGAGCCCAGCAAGGTGTCCAGATCATGGGTAACGAGAAAGACTGTCAGGCCCAGGTCGTCGACCAAGGAGCGCACCAATCGATCGAAGGCGCGCGCGGTGATGGGGTCCAGCCCGGAGGTGGGCTCGTCTAGGAAGAGGATCTCGGGCTCCAGCGCTATCGCGCGGGCCAGCGCCGCGCGCTTGCGCATGCCGCCCGAGAGCTCGCTGGGCATCTTGGCCCCTGCCTCGGGCGGCAGGCCGGCCTGGTGCAGGCGCAGTGCCACGAGCGCGGTGATGGTGGTCGGGTCCAGGGCCGTGTGCTCGGTCAGCGGCACGGCGATGTTCTGCGCCACCGTCAGCGAGGAGAACAGCGCGCCGTCCTGGAACATCATTCCGAAGCGCCGCCGTACGGCTGCCAGCTCGTCGGCTGGTGCGCTCCACATCTCGGTGCCCAGCAGTCGTACCTGGCCGGCGGTGGGACGCTGCAGGCCTATCATCTCGCGCAGCAGCACCGATTTGCCGGTGCCGCTGGCGCCGATCATGCCGACGAGGGTGCCGCGCTCGACCGTGAAGCTCACGCCGTCGTGCACCGTCTGCGCGCCAAAGCGGGTGACTATGTCGCAGACCTCAATGACGGGCTTGCTTGCCATCACCACCCCAGGCTCTGCAAGAGGATGGCGAACCCGGCATCTAGCAAGATCACCGCGACGATGCCCTGCACCACGGTCGAGGTGGTGGCCGCGCCGACGGCGCGGGTGTCCTTGCCCACCGTCATGCCCATGCGGGCGCCGATCACGGCGATAACCAGCGCGAACACCGGGGCCTTGGACAGGCCCACCAGCACATGGCGCAGGTCCAGCGACTCGCGCAGCCGCGCAAGAAAGGCGCCGGGGGTGATGCCCAGCATCGGCTCAGCAATTGCCATCGCGCCAAGGATGCTCATGACATCGCCGACAAATACCAGCAGCGGCAGCACGAGCATCAAGGCCAGCACGCGTGGCAGCACCAGTACCTGCATGGTGGACAGACCCAGGGTCTGGATCGCATCGGTTTCTTCAGTGAGCCGCATCGCGCCGAGCTGGGCGGTGAAGGAGGCGCCGGAGCGGCCTGCGACGATGACTGCCACGATGATGGGCGCGAACTCGCGGGTCGCCCCGATCGCGACGCCGTCGACGACAAAGATATTGGCCCCGTACTGCTCCGCTTGCAGGCCCAGCAGATAAGCAATCACGACTCCGATCAGCAAGGTCACCAGGGCCACCACTGGCACAGCATTCAGTCCCGTCTGCTCGACCTGCACGGTCAGTTCGCGCAGGCGCAGCAAGCGCGGCCGCCGCAGCGCCTCGCCCAGCGCCACCATCGTGGCGCCGAAGAAGCTCAGGTGGCCGAGCAGCAGCGCGCGCAAGCCCAGGGTCTGGCGGCCGAGCTGGGCCAGCGCCGTCGGCGGGGCCGCCACCTGCGCTGGCGCTGCCGCCTGCAGATGCTCACGCACCCGCTCGAGGATGCGCGCCGGGACTTCGGCCAGCGCCTGCCAACGTACTTGCGGCGGCAGGGCGCGTAGCAGCACCAGCGCGGCGGCCGAGTCGATCTCGGTCAGCTCGGCTGCATCGACGCTCAGTGACTCGGGCAGTTGAAGTTCGCGCAGAGCCTGCTCGATCTCGGCCAGATGCACCATGCGCCAAGCACCCCGCAGCGCCAGGCGGGGCTGCGGCTCGGCGGTGTCCAGGGTGTACCAGGGGCTGGTGGGCATGCGTGCAGTGACGGCGGAGGGCTGGAGGACGAGGCACTCAGCATAGCCCAGGGGCATGAAGCCCGGATGAAGCTTGGCCGGTTCTCGGCGACTCCTACAGCCAGTTCTCGCCGTCTCCTACAATCGGCCGCCTTTGATTGATTGATCGCGCGCCTAGAGCGTCCCGAGGCAGCTCTTGCCCAGAGCCGCCCCCGCCACCCACTCTGACGACACGATGAACCTGCTTGCTTCGGTGGTTCTGCTGCCGCTTCTGCTTGGCACCGGCTTGTGCTTCTGGCTGGGCCGGGCCAGTTCCTTGCGCCAGGCCCCGGCCTGGGCCGCCGGCCTGATCACCGCCGCCGCGCTGGGACTACTGGCGTCGGCCGCACCGGCCGTGTTCGAGGGTCAGGTCTTGCTTGGCTTTGCCGAGTGGGTGCCTGCCATAGGCCTGAATATCGGCTTTCGGCTCGACGGCCTGGCCCTGCTGTTCGCCGGCCTGATTACTGGCATCGGCCTGTTGATCGTGCTCTACGGCGCCTACTATCTGCACCGCGAGGACCCGGCTGGCAAGTTCTACAGCCTGCTGATGCTGTTCATGGCCGCGATGCTTGGCATCGCGCTGAGTGACAACCTGCTGCTGTTGGTGGTGTTCTGGGAGCTGACCAGCATCTCGTCCTTTCTGCTGGTGGGTTACTGGGGCCACAAGGAGGAGGCCCGCCAGGGCGCGCGAATGGCGCTGGCGGTGACCGGCGGCGGCGGCCTGGCTCTGCTGGCAGGCGTCATTGTTTTAGGCCAGATCGCCGGCACTTACGAGCTCTCGCAGATGCTGGCGATGGGTCCCAAGGTGCAGGCCGATGGTCGCTATCCGCTGGCCCTGGCACTGATCCTGGTCGGCTGTTTCAGCAAGAGCGCCCAGCTGCCGTTTCACTTCTGGCTGCCCGAGGCGATGGCTGCACCGACGCCGGTCTCGGCATATTTGCACTCGGCGACCATGGTCAAGGCCGGGCTGTTCCTGATGATGCGGCTTTACCCGGTGATTGGGAGCGGCTCGGCGCTGTTTGAGACGGTGGTGGCCTCGGTGGGCCTGGCGACCATGGTGTTCGCCGCTTTCGTGGCCCTCTTCAAGCATGATCTGAAGGGCTTGCTGGCCTACTCGACGATCAGCCACCTGGGCTTTATCACCTTTCTGATCGGCCTGGGCTCGCCGATGTCGGCTGTGGTTGCGGTGTTCCACATCCTGAACCACGCCAGCTTCAAGGCCGCACTGTTCATGACGGCCGGCATCGTCGACCACGAGTGCGGCACGCGCGACATGCGCCGGCTTGGCGGATTGATGGGGCTGATGCCCTGGGTTGGCAGTTTGGCGCTGCTGGCAGCGGCGGCGATGGCCGGCCTGCCGCCGTTCAATGGCTTCCTGTCCAAGGAGCTGATGCTGGATCAGGCTTTGCAGGCTAGTTTCTGGGGGTCGCTGTCCTGGGCGATTCCGCTGTTGGCCACGTTGGGCGGGCTGTGTTCAGTGGCCTATTCGCTGCGTCTGGTCCACGATGTCTTCTTCAACGGCCCGGCGCGGGACTTGCCGAATCCGCATCCGCATGAGCCGCCGCTTGGCATGAAGGCGCCGGTGGCGCTGCTGGTCGCGATCTGTGTGGCTGTGGGTCTGGCGCCGATGTGGATCGTAGGTCCGTTGGTGCAACTGGCGGCAAGCAGCATGCTGGGCGCCCCGGCGCCGGAGTTCCACTTTGCGCTGTGGCACGGCTTCAATATGCCGCTGTTGATGAGCGCGGTCGCTGTGGCCGGTGGCGCGGTGCTGTACTTCGGACTCAACCATGGCGGGCGTCTGCACAGCTATCTGCCAGGGCCCATGAGTGCCAAGGCCTTGTTCCATGCCGTCATCGACGGACTGATCGGCCTGGCTGGGCGCGGCACCGCGCTGCTGGAAAACGGGTCGCTGCAGCGCTATGCGGCCTGGATGGTGGCGCTGGCGGTGGGCCTGTCCGTCTGGCCGATGCTGGGGCAGAACCTGAGCGGCGGCGACCGCGAGCTGGTGTCCGCGCCACCGCTGGCGGTGGGTGTGTGGCTGCTGCTGCTGGTGCTTGGCGCGGCGCTGCTGGTGATGCAGCGCCAGCGATTCGTCGCTGTGATTCTGGTGGGCGGTGTGGGCTTGATCTGCTCGCTCGCTTTTCTGGCGCTGTCGGCGCCAGATCTGGCGCTGACCCAGCTCTCGGTCGATGTGGTCTCGACCGCGCTGCTGCTGATGGGCCTGGCCTTGCTGCCGCAGTTCAGCCCGGTCGAATCGAGCCGGCTGCGGCGCGGCCGCGATGCGCTGCTGGCCATCGCTGGCGGTGGCGGCATTGGCTGGCTGGCCTGGCTGATGCTGACTCGCAACCACGACTCGATATCGTGGTACTTCCTGGAGAAGTCGTTGCCGGCCGGGGGCGGCACCAATGCCGTCAACGTGATCTTGGTGGACTTTCGCGGCTATGACACCTTCGGTGAGATCACCGTGCTGGGCATTGCGGCCGTGGGCGTGCTGGCCCTGCTGGATGGATTCCGGGTTGCCAAGCCCAAGGCCGATCCCGAAGGTCGGCCCTGGAGCTATGAGCGCGAGCCGTTGATGCTGCGCGTGGTCGCGCGTCTGGTACTGCCGCTGGCGCTGGTGCTGTCGGCTTATATCTTCTGGCGCGGCCACAACCTGCCCGGTGGCGGCTTCATCGCCGGCCTCATTACCGGTGTGGCGCTTGTGCTGCAGTACATGGCCCAGGGCCAGCAGCGTGCCGAGAGCGTGCTGCGCGCGGCCGGCGGGCAGCGCTTTGTACGCTGGATAGGTGCGGGCCTGGGCATTGCCTGGCTGACCGGGGTTGGGGCCTTTGTGTTCGGCCGGCCCTTCCTTTCCAGCGCCCACGGCCACCCGGCGGTGCCGCTGCTCGGCGAGCTGCCGTTGGCCACGGCGGCACTGTTCGACCTGGGGGTCTATATCACTGTGGTCGGCGCGACGATGCTGATGCTGTCGGTGCTGGGCTCGGCCAGCAAGGAAGCCGGCAAGGGACCTGCAAAAGCGGGCGGCTCACCACAAGGGGCGAAGGCATGACGATCACGATGGAGTTCCTGCTGGCCAGCGGCATCGGCTGGGTCACGGCCTGCGGCATCTATCTGCTGCTGCGTGGGCGCAGCTTCTCGGTGGTGCTGGGCCTGAGCCTGATCGGCTATGCGGTCAATGTCTTCATCTTCGCGATGGGACGGCTTTGGAGCGCGGCGCCGCCCATATTGAGCGACGGGGCGGCCGTGGCTGACCCCTTGCCCCAGGCCCTGGTGCTGACCGCCATCGTGATCGGATTTGCGACCACCGGTTTCGTGATCGAGCTTGCGCTGCGCAGCCGGCATGAGAATGGCACCGATCAGGTCGATGGGCGCGCCGAACAGCGATCCGACGAGCAAGGTGGAGCGCGATGAGCTGGATCGATCTGCACCTCCCCATCTTCCCGGTGCTGCTGCCGGCCGCCACCGCCGTGTTGATGCTCTTGTTGGGCGACCATGGCGGCAACGCCCACGGCGGCCACGGCCACCACAAGCTCTTGTGGGCCCGCCGTCTGGCGCTGGCCTCGACCGCGCTGGGCCTGCTGATCGCGGCTGCGCTGGTGCAGCGAGCCGCCGCCGGCGAGCTGATCAGCTACCGGCTGGGCGACTGGCCGGCGCCCTTCGGCATCATGGTGTTGGTGGACCGGCTGGGCGCGATGATGCTGTTGCTGGGAGCCTGTGTGGCCTTGCCGGTGCTCTGGTATGCCAGCGGCGGCTGGGATGCCCATGGCCGCTACTTCCACGCGCTGTTCCAGTTCCAGCTGATGGGGCTGTACGGCGCCTTCGTGACCGCCGATCTGTTCAATCTCTTTGTGTTCTTCGAAGTGCTGCTGATCGCCAGCTATGTGCTGATGGTGCACGGACAGGGGCGCGAGCGCTTCCGGGTGGGCTTGCACTATGTGGTGCTGAACCTGGCGGCCTCGGCGCTGTTTCTGATCGGCGTGGCCTTGATCTACGCGAAGACCGGCACCTTGAACCTGGCCGATCTTGCGCTGCGCGTGCCGCAGGTGGCGACGCCAGACGCCGCCGTCTTGAAGGTCGGGGCGCTGCTGCTCTTGGTGGTGTTTGGCTTCAAGGCCGCGCTGATGCCTCTGGCGATGTGGCTGCCGGCCACCTACGCGGCGGCCAGCCCGCCGGTGGCGGCGCTGTTTGCCATCATGACCAAGGTCGGGGTCTATGCCATCGTGCGCGTGCATGGTGTGGTGTTTGGCGACAGCGGCGGCGCCACGGCGCTGACAGTAGAGCCGGTGCTGCTGCCGCTGGCGCTGGCCACCAGTGTGGTGGGCGTGATGGGCGCCTTGGCGGCCCGCACACTGGCGCGTCTAGTCGCCTGGCTGACGGTGGCCTCGGTCGGCACGGTGCTGGCCGGCCTGGGGCTGTACGGCGCGGCGGCCTGGGGCGCGGCCTTCTACTACATGCTCAACAGCACACTGGTGATCGCGGCGCTGTTCCTGCTCGCCGAGCTGGTCGCAGCGCAGCGCGGTGATGCCGAAGGTCAGCTGGTGCCGGCCTCGCCAATGGCTCAGCCGACCCTGCTTGGCCTGATGATGTTGCTGGCGGCGGCTTCAACTGCGGGCCTGCCGCCTCTGCCGGGTTTCATTGGCAAGCTGATGCTGCTGGAGTCGGCAACCGGCCATGCCTGGGTCGTTGGCTTCTGGGCCGTGGTGCTGGGGGTGGGCTTTTTTACGCTGGTGGGCCTGGCGCGCGCCGGCAGCATCCTGTTCTGGCATGTGCGCAGCGATCTGCCGGCCTGTGGCGATTCGGGCAGCAGCCCCAAGCTGGTGCTGGCGACCTGTGCGTTGCTGGGCGCCAGTGTGCTGATGAGCGTGGCGGCCGCCCCCATCCAGCGCTATACCGAGGCGGCGGCGCTGCAGCTGATGGACCGCGCCGCCTATGCCCAGGCGGTGCTGGGCGAGCAGGGGGGGGCGGCGGCGCAGACGACCCGACCCTATCGAATTGACAAGGCCAAGGAGGTCCGGTGATGACTGACAAGAAATGGCTGAGCCACCCGGTGCTGTCGCTGCTGCTGGCGGCGGTCTGGCTGCTGCTGCAGCAAAGCATGGCCCTCCCGCAGCTGATCGCGGCTGCCGTGCTGGGACTGCTGCTGCCGCGCCTGCTGCACGGTTTTCTGGGGCCGGCGCTGCGCCTTCGCAAGCCCGGCCTGGCGTTGCGCCTTGTTGTCGTCGTGCTGTGGGACATCGTGATGTCTAATCTCGTGGTGGCGCGTTTGGTCCTATCGCCGGGGGGCCGCCCGCAGCCAGCCTGGGTGCGGGTGCCGCTGGCGCTGCGCCAGCCTGGCGCGATCTCGCTGATGGCCTCCATCATCACGATGACGCCGGGCACGGTGTCTTGCGTGGTCGATGAGGTGCGCCACGAAATCCTTGTCCATGCACTGGACTGCAGCGACGCGCCGGCGATGGCTGCCGAGATCAAATCGCGCTACGAGCGGCCGCTGCTGGAGATATTCGGATGATGGAAGACCTGCCTCTGATCGCCTGGGCGCTGGACTTCGCGAGCGCGGCCGTCGGCCTGGCCCTGCTGCTATGCGGCTGGCGCTTGCTGAAGGGACCGACGGCTACCGACCGCGTGCTGGCGCTGGACACCATGTACGTCAATGCGCTGGGTCTGGTGATATTGATGGGCATACGCCATGCCAGCGATTTGCTATTTGAGGCGGCGCTGCTGATCGCGCTGCTGGGTTTTGCCTCGACCGTGGCGCTTGCGCGCTATCTGAGTCGCGGCGATGTGATGGAGTGATGACGATGAACGAGCTGCATTGGACGTTGCAGGCCCTGATCGCGTCACTGCTGGTGATCGGTGGGGTTTTTGCGCTGGTGGGCGCGATCGGCCTGCTGCGCTTTCCGGACTTCTTCATGCGCCTGCATGCACCGACCAAGGCCAGCACACTGGGCATCGGCGGCGTACTGCTGGCCAGCCTGGTGATTCACTGGGCCCAGGGCGATCATGGCCTGCACGAGCTGCTGATCACGCTCTTCATCTTCATCACCGCGCCGGTTTCAGCCAATTTGCTGGCCAAGGCGGCGCTGCATCAGCGCCAGCCGTCCAAGGCCGAAGTCCCGGCCGATCAGCCGCAGCCTTGAGCGGCTTTAGTGCTTGCCCGAAGCGCTGTGATTGGCGTTGAGCAGCTTGTCGGTGTAGGCGATGGCGATGGCCGAGAACAGGAAGGCGATGTGGATCAGGGTCTGCCACATCAAGGTCTTCTCGGTGTAATTGTCGGCATTGATGAAGGTCTTGAGCAGGTGGATCGACGAGATGCCGATGATGGCGGTTGCCAGCTTGACCTTCAGCACCGAGGCATTGACATGGCTCAACCACTCAGGCTGATCGGGGTGGTCTTCCAGGCCCATGCGCGAGACAAAGGTCTCGTAGCCGCCGATGATCACCATGATCAGCAGATTGGAGATCATCACGACGTCGATCAGCCCAAGCACGACCAGCATCAGAATGGTCTCGTTGAGCTTGGCGATCGGCTCGTAGCCGGTCACCACGCCGGCCGCATCCTTGATCACGGTGGCTTTGTAGCCAATGCTCTTGACCAGCATGGCTAGCGCGTCCTGGTTGCCAAAGGCGGCCTCGATCAGGTGCACAAGCTCGGTCCAGAACTGGAAGACATAGACGCCCTGGGCCAGGATCAGGCCCAGGTAGAGCGGCAACTGCAGCCAGCGGCTGGCAAAAATCAGATTGGGCAGGGGGCGCAAACGGCGTGTGCTCATGGGGGACGGCTCTAGGGTTCGGTAGCGGGCGATTCTAGGGCCCCGGGGTCAAGCCGCATCGCGGGCCAATCACGCTCGGTTACGGGGTTAGAGTAAGCGCTTCGTCAGAGACTGCACGCACAGTGCTGACCGAGCGATACGCGATCTTGGATGCCCGAGGAGACAAAGCGATGACACAGAGCCACAAGCAATACCTGCCCAGCGCCGATTGGCAGGCCAACGCCCATGTCAAAGGCATGGCCGGCTACCAAGCCCTGGTGGCCGAGGCGGAGGCCGATTACCAGGGATTTTGGGCCCGCCAGGCGCGCGAGCTGATCAGCTGGCAGACGCCATTCACCCAGGTGCTCAACGACAGCGAGGCGCCGTTCTTCAAGTGGTTCGAGGACGGCAGGCTCAACGTCTCCTACAACTGCCTGGACCGCAATATCGAGGCCGGCCTGGGCGACAAGACGGCGCTGATCTTCGAGGCCGATAACGGCGATGTCACCAAGGTCAGTTACAGCGAGTTGCTGGGGCGTGTGTCCCAGCTGGCTAATGCGCTGAAGAGTCGTGGCGTGAAGAAGGGCGACCGCGTCGTTATCTATATGCCGATGTCGGTCGAGGGTGTGGCCGCGATGCAGGCCTGTGCCCGTATCGGCGCGACCCACTCGGTGGTGTTCGGCGGCTTCTCGGCGCAGAGCCTGCGCGACCGCATCCAGGACGCCGGCGCGGTGATGCTGATCACTGCGGACGAGCAGCAGCGCGGCGGCAAAGCGTTGCCACTGAAGGCCATCGTCGACGAGGCTCTGGCCGACAACAGCTGCCCGAGCCTGAAGGATGTGATCGTCTACAAGCGCACCGGCGGCGCGATCGGCTGGGTCGCCGGCCGCGACCAGTGGCTGCACGAGATCGTGGCCGGCCAGTCCAACGACTGTGCGCCGGAGTGGGTCGAGGCCGAGCACCCGCTGTTCCTGCTCTACACCTCGGGTTCTACCGGCAAGCCCAAGGGCGTCCAGCACAGCACTGGCGGCTACTTGCTGCATGCGGCGCTGACCACCAAGTGGACCTTCGACCTGAAGCCCGACGACATCTTCTGGTGCACCGCTGACATCGGCTGGGTCACTGGCCACACTTACATCACCTATGGCCCGCTGGCCCTGGGCGGCACCGAGATCGTGTTCGAGAGCATTCCGACCTTCCCGGATGCGGGCCGCTTCTGGCAGATGATCGAGAAGCACAAGGTCACGATCTTCTACACAGCCCCCACTGCGATCCGCTCCCTGATTAAGGCGGCCGAGAGCAACGAAGCTGTGCACCCCAAGCGCTACGACCTGACCAGCCTGCGCTTGCTCGGCTCGGTTGGCGAGCCGATCAACCCGGCCGCCTGGGAGTGGTACCACGAGAACATCGGCGGCGGCCGCTGCCCCATCGTCGACACCTTCTGGCAGACCGAGACCGGCGGCCACATGATCACGCCGCTGCCAGGCGCGACGCCGCTGGTACCGGGCTCCTGCACATTGCCCTTCCCGGGCATCACGACCGCCATCGTCGATGAGTTGGGTAACGACGTGCCCAACGGGCAAGGCGGTATCTTGGTCGTCAAGAAGCCCTGGCCCTCGATGATCCGCACGATCTGGGGCGACCCGGAGCGCTTCAAGAAGAGCTACTACCCGGCCGAGCTCAAGGGCTATTACCTGGCGGGCGACGGCGCAATCCGTGATGTCGACACCGGTTACTTCACGATCACCGGCCGCATCGACGATGTCCTGAACGTGTCTGGGCACCGCATGGGCACGATGGAAATCGAGTCAGCCCTGGTCAGCTGCACCGAGCTGGTGGCCGAGGCGGCCGTGGTGGGGCGTCCGGACGACACGACGGGCGAAGCGATCTGCGCCTTTGTCGTGCTCAAGCGACCGCGCCCGACCGGCGAGGAGGCCAAGGCCATTGCCAAGCAGCTGCGCGACCATGTGGCCAAGGAGATCGGTCCGATCGCCAAACCCAAGGACATCCGCTTCGGCGACAACCTGCCCAAGACCCGCAGCGGCAAGATCATGCGCCGACTGCTGCGCTCGGTGGCCAAGGGCGAGAGCGTCACACAGGACACCTCGACCCTGGAAAACCCCGCCATCCTTGAGCAACTGGGGCAGGCCTACTGAACCTGCAGACTGCAAAGAAAAAGCCCCGCACATGCGGGGCTTTATTCCTGGGTGGCCTCAGACGATCACTTGATCGTCATCACCCACTTGGCCAGTTCCTCGGCCTCGGCTGGATTGACCTGGGCGTTCGCGGGCATGGGCACAGGGCCCCAGACGCCGGAGCCGCCCTTGATGATCTTCTCGGCCAGCTTCTTGACGGCGTCTTTGTCCTTGGCGTACTTGGCCGCGACGTCCTTGTAGGACGGGCCGACCAGCTTCTTGTCGGTCGCATGGCAGGCCATGCAGTTCTTCTTCTGTGCCAGTTCGGCGTTGGCAAAAGCGGCCGGGGCGGCCAGGGCGGCGGCCAGCGTGGCCAGGGCAATCACAGAGGACTTCATGGTTTCCTTTCGGCTCAACAATCTCGGGGGTCTAGTCTGTGCAATCTGCACTACAGTGCTGACAGCATAGCCTCGCCAGCGATTTTATGGGGCGGCGTGGATCAAAGGAGTCGTGTGATGTTGTTGATGGCCGTCGGTGTCGTGCTCTTGCTGCTCAAGCTGGTTGGTGTGGCGCCGGTCAGCGAGTGGAGCTGGCTGTGGGTGCTGGCGCCCTTCGGCCTGGCCGTGCTGTGGTGGGCCTGGGCCGATTCCAGCGGCTACACACAGAAAAAAGCCATGCAGCGCATGGACCAGCGCAAAGAAGCGCGCCGCGAGCGCTCGCTCGAAGCGCTGGGCCAGAGCGAGAAGCAGCGCCGCAAATAGCCGGCCCCGCTCCTCTCTACACTTCTTTACTCGAACAGGTCGAGCACCGCACCCGAGCTGGCACTTGATGCGGTCTTCGCGAACTTGGCCAGCACGCCGCGGGTGTAGCGTGGCGCCGGCTGCTTCCACAGCGTCTTGCGGCGCGCCAGCTCGGCGGCGTCCACATGCAGTTCGAGCTTCAACTGGTGGGCATCGATCGTGATGCTGTCGCCCTCTTGCACCAGCGCGATCACGCCGCCCTCATACGCCTCGGGCGCCACATGTCCGACCACCATGCCCCAGGTGCCGCCAGAGAAACGGCCGTCGGTAATCAGGCCCACGGTCTCGCCCAGGCCCTGGCCAATCAGCGCGCCGGTCGGGGCCAGCATCTCCGGCATGCCAGGGCCGCCCTTGGGGCCTAGATAGCGCAGCACCATGATGTCGCCAGCGACGATTTTGTTGGCCATGATGGCGGCCAGCGCCGACTGCTCGTCCTCGAAGACGCGGGCCGGGCCTGTCATCACCGGGGTTTTCAGGCCGGTGATCTTGGCGACCGCGCCCTCGGGCGAGAGATTGCCCTTCAGGATGGCCAAATGGCCCTGTGCGTAGATCGGCGCGCTTGTGTCGCGAATCACGGACTGGTCGGCGCGCAGTTCGGGCACCTCGGCCAGGTTTTCTGCCACGGTCTTGCCGGTGATGGTGATGCAGTCGCCATGCAGCAGACCGGCCTTCAGCAGCACCTTCATCACGGCAGGGATGCCGCCGGCCTTGTGCAGGTCCACTGCGAGGAACTGGCCACTGGGCTTCAGGTCGCAAAGCACCGGAATCTTCTTGCGCATGCGCTCGAAGTCATCGATGGTCCACTCGACCTCGGCTGCATGGGCGATGGCTAGGAAGTGCAGCACCGCGTTGGTCGAACCGCCGGTGGCCATGATGACGGCCACCGCGTTCTCGATGGCCTTTTTTGTGACGATATCGCGCGGCTTCAGGTCGGCCTTTACGGCTTCGACCAGCACGGCAGCCGCCCGCTTGGTGTTCTCCACGACCTCGTCCTCGACATTGGACATCGACGAGGAGTAGGGCAGGCTCATGCCCAGCGCCTCAAAGGCCGAGCTCATCGTGTTGGCCGTGTACATGCCGCCGCAGGAGCCGCTGCCGGGGATGGCGCGCTTCTCGATCTGGCAGAAATCCTCTTCGCTCATCTTGCCGGCGCTGAACTGGCCCACCGCTTCGAATACGCTGACGATGTTCAGGTCTTGGCCCTTGTAGTGGCCCGGCTTGATGGTGCCGCCATAGATGTAGATGGCCGGCACGTTGGCGCGCAGCATGCCCATCATGCCGCCGGGCATGTTCTTGTCGCAGCCGCCGATCACCATCACGCCGTCCAGCCACTGGCCGCCGACGCAGGTCTCGACGCAGTCGGAGATCACCTCGCGCGAGACCAGCGAGTACTTCATTCCTTCGGTGCCCATGGCCATGCCGTCCGAGATGGTCGGTGTGCCGAAAATCTGCGGGTTGGCGCCGGCGGCCTTCAGGCCGATCACGGCGGCATCGGCCAGCTTTTGCAGGCCGGAGTTGCACGGCGTGATCGTCGAATGGCCGTTGGCCACGCCGATCATCGGCTTGCCGAAGTCGCTCTCCTGGTAGCCCATGCCGTAGTACATAGAGCGGTTCGGGGCGCGGGCTACGCCTTCGGTGATGTTTTTGGAACGGCGGTTGATTGCTGACATGGGTGTCTCCTCAGAATTTGCGCAGTTTGCTCGGCCGGTGATTGTTTATCAAATATATTATTTAGTGATGATTGATACGTTGCGAAGTAATGATTGAGCTCAGAAGCTTGCGTCAGTTCCTCGCCGTTGCAGAGGAGCTGCACTTCGGCCGCGCCGCGCTGCGCCTGCATATGACCCAGCCGCCGCTGACGCAAGCGATCCAGAAGCTGGAGCAGGCGCTGGGCGCGCCGCTGTTCGAGCGCAGCAGCCGTTCGGTGCGGCTGAGCCCGGCCGGTGAGGCTTTGCTGCCCCAGGCGCGACGCCTGCTGCTGGAGGCTGAACAACTGGGCGCCCTGGTGCGCGCGGCCGCCGAGGGCCAGCGCGGGCGTGTGCGGCTGGGCTTTGTCTCGACCGTCGGTTTCGGCGAGTTGCCGCGCTGGCTGCGCGCTTTCCGCGAGCAGCAGCCCGACATCGTGCTGAGCCTGCGCGAGGCAACGCTGGACGTGCAACTGCAGCAGTTTGCCGGCGAGGATTTGGACGCCGGCTTCGTCATTCATGCGCCGGGCGCCTTGCCTGCGGGTTTCGAGGCCCTGGGCATCGCCCGCGAGCCCATGGTGCTGGCGCTCAGCGCTGAGGAGGCGCTGGCCGCCCAGGCGCAACTGGCAGCAGCAGACATCCTGACACTCCCGCTGGTGATCTTCCCGCGAGAAATTGCGCCCTCGCTGTTCGATTCGGTGCTGGCCTTCTATCGCGATCATCAGGCCGCACCGGTGATCGCCCAAGAGGCAATCCAGATGCAGACCATCGTCAACCTGGTCTCGGCTGGCATGGGTGCTGCCTGGGTGCCGGAGTCGGTGATGGGCCTGCAGCGCAGCGGCGTGGTCTACAAGCGAGTGGCCGGCAAGGTGCCAATTTGCGAGACCAGTCTGATCTGGCGCCCAGATGCCGGGCCGGCGGTGCGGCGCTTTGTCCAGCATATTCAGGCATGTCTGTCCCGCCCACTATGATGCGCGGCTCGCTTCAAGAGGTGCTTACGCCATGCTGGTCCACCCCCAGTTCGACCCCATCGCCATCAGCCTCGGCCCGCTGGCCGTTCATTGGTACGGCCTGACCTATCTGGCCGCCTTCGGCCTGTTCCTCTGGCTGGCCTCGCTGAAAGTGCGTCAGCCGCAGTTTGCGGCGGCAGGCTGGAACAAGCGTGATGTCGACGATTTGCTGTTCTTCGGCGTGCTGGGCGTGGTGCTGGGCGGGCGTTTGGGCTATGTGCTGTTCTACAAGCCCGACTACTACATGCACAACCTCGGCGAGGTGCTTGCGGTCTGGAAGGGCGGTATGGCCTTTCATGGCGGCTTGCTCGGTGTGCTGGTCGCGATGGCGCTGTTTGCCAAGCTGCGCGGCCGCAAGTTCTTCGAGGTCACGGACCTGATCGCACCCTGCGTGCCCACCGGCCTGGCGGCAGGCCGGGTCGGTAATTTCATCAATGGCGAGCTGTGGGGGCGGGCGGCCGACCCCAGCCTGCCTTGGGCAATGATTTTTCCCCAAGCGGGCGACGGCGGTGTGCCGCGTCATCCCTCGCAGGTCTACCAATTCCTCGGCGAGGGCCTGCTGCTCTTCGTCGTCCTGTGGATTTATGCGCGCAAGCCGCGCGCGACCGGTCAGGTGTCCGGCCTCTTCCTGATTGGCTATGGGTTGATGCGCTTTTTGGCCGAGTTCTTCCGCGAGCCGGACGACTTCCTGGGCCTGCGTGCCTTCAATCTGAGTCAGGGACAATGGTTGTCGCTGCCGATGATCGCGGCCGGTGTGCTGATCTGGCTCTGGGCCAGCCGCCGCAAAGCCAACTGAGTCTTCTTCTAGTCCATGCGTCAAATCTTCTTCGATACCGAAACCACCGGTCTGTATGCCGAGGGCGGTGACCGTCTGGTTGAAATCGGCTGCGTTGAGATGGTCAACCGCCAGCTCACCGGCAACAACCTGCATATCTATGTCAACCCTGAGCGCGCCAGCCACGAGGAAGCGCTGAAGGTGCACGGCCTTACCGAGGACTTCCTCTCGACCAAGCCCAAGTTCGCCGAGGTGGCCGACCAGTTGCTGGACTTTCTGGCCGGCGCCCAGCTGGTGATCCACAACGCACCTTTCGATATCGGCTTCGTCAATGCTGAGCTCAAGCGCCTGAAGAAGCCACCAATCACCGACCATGTCGGCAGCGTGCTTGACACCTTGCTGATGGCGCGCGATATGTTCCCCGGCAAGGCCAATTCTCTGGACGCGCTGTGCCGGCGCTTGGAGGTCGACAACTCCAGCCGAACCCTGCACGGCGCCTTGCTCGATGCCGAGCTGCTGGCCGAGGTGTATATCCGCCTGACCCGCGGGCAGGATTCGCTGGTCATCGATGAGGGCAGCGGCAGCAGCCATTCGAACCAGCCGGGCGAGTTGCGGGTTGAGGCGGTCGACCTGAGCCGCTTCGCACTACCGGTGCTGCAGGCCAGCGAGGCGGAACTTCAAGCCCATGACAAAGTGCTGGCCGATCTTGACAAGGCCAGCGGCGGCAAAAGAATCTGGCAAGCTGCTTGATTGCAGCAACAATGGCATGGCATAATCGTGGGCTTCCCGGTTAACGAATTCCTGCAGGAGTTTGTTGGACGACCAGACCGGGCGGTTAGCTCAGCGGTAGAGCACTGCCTTCACACGGCAGGGGTCGCAGGTTCGAACCCTGCACCGCCCACCAAAGAGTTGTTGTAAATCAATAGCTCGTCAGTCGTCATAAGCGTCAGTTGGCTCGAGTGGTCCAAAAGCGGGCCAACCCGAGGTTCAGATTCGGGCGGTTAGCTCAGGGGTAGAGCACGACATTCACACTGTCGGGGTCGGGGGTTCGAAACCCTCACCGCCCACCAAAAGCCAGGGGGCACCATGCGAAAGCACGGTGCCCCTTTTGCTTTAGGCACACTGCGCAGCAGCACAGCACGTTCTCGGAAGGACCACGATCCTTGCTATGAGGGTGGAGGGTGCCGTCGAGGTGGGGGGCTTGAGAGTTTTTTGGGGTGGGGAGGGCCCTCTCCAGCAGTACAGCATTGATGCAGCTTCCAACGTCTTCAAGCTAATTTAGCTATAACGCCATCGCATTCGCTCTCGGCATGTGTAGGGTGCGGCGCACGGTTCTGACTGCCAGGCAATTCGTCGTCGCTGTACCCGCCTGCATCGGGGTACGCCGCTCGTTCTACCGCAGCGGCCTCCACTCGGCCAGCATCGCTGCACCGATGGCATCGCTCCCGCCGCTGCCTACCCCTACGCCGGTCTTCACAATGACTTCGCCGCGCGGGCGGCCCTGCAGGGCCGCCCGCGCGGCGAAGTCATGTTCGATCAAACCTGCCGAACTCACAGGCACAAGGGCGCTCAACCTAGAAACGATTCCTCACCGCCAAGTAGAGACGGTTCCTGACCGCCGTTCACACGCCTGCCTGCGACTGCGAGACGCAGAAGTTGACGACGCGCTCGCGGTCGTCGGGATGCATGCGCGAGGCCCAGTCATCAACGCTGACCCAAGTCGAGGGCGCCCAGCCGAGCAGGGCTTGGATCTGCGGGCCGATATAGCTGAAGGTCAAGGTTGTCCAGTCGATCTTCCATGGGATGGCACGGGTGGATTCAAGCAGGGTTCGGTAGACGGCGCCGTTGGATTCGCTGGGATCCATGGGTGAGAGCCTGGGTGCGACGCTCAAGCATAGTGGCGGGCAGCTGCTGGAACACGGGAGTTTTGCGCAGAGATCGAGACCGATCTTGGCTCCCAGTACCGCGCCGCGCTTGATCTCGGCTGGCCAATGGCTGCTCCGGCAGGCGTTGTTCTGGCCCCTGATACTGCGGCGAGGAGCGCTCGCCGCTACACTTTGCACATGGATGCGCTGATCGAGTCCCACCGCGAACAGCTTTTGTCGCTGGCCCATCGCCGCGGCATCACGAGTGTTCGCGTCTTTGGGTCTATGGCTCGGGATGAGGCACGCGATGACAGCGATGTCGATTTGCTGGTGACCTTAGCCCCTGGCACGAGCGCCCTTGCTCTGGGCGGGTTGTTGCTGGACGCTCAGGAGTTGCTGGGCCGTCAGGTGGACGTTGTGACTGAAGCAAGCCTGCATCCTTCGCTGCGCGACCGAGTGGTTGCGGATGCGGTCGCGTTGTGACGCCAGGGCCAGACAGCGACCGCGTGCTGCTGGCACACATGCGGGAGTGCATTGAGCGCATCCGCGAATACACAGGCGGTGAAATGACTCGGTTCGAGACATCGCGGTTGGTCCAAGACGCGGTGATACGCAATCTGCAGACGCTCACGGAGTCAAGCCAGCGCCTGTCCGGCGAAATCAAGGGGACGGAGCCGCAAGTTCCGTGGCGTGAACTGGCCGGCTTTCGCAACGTGATCGTGCATGGGTACCTCGGTATAGATGTTGCGGCCGTGTGGCTTGTTGTCTCGCAGGACTTGCCGCCGCTCGCGACCACCATCGACCGCATGATTGCCCGCACAGATCATCAGTTGTGAAGCGGCTGACCTGGGCCTGAGGTGACATGGGCGTGTGCGCCTGCTTGGCAGATGAGAATCCGCCGACGGCAGCGTCCACATGGGGCCTCAGCACCCGTTTGTCCTGAGCGCACGCTTCGGCCACTAGCCGGAACAGGTGATGCACACGCTGGTGGCGACACAGCGCCGTTTGATGCGTATGGTCATGTGCAATCAGCCTTAATCCGGCAGTTACCCCGTCGCCGGGAGGCCGCGAGGTGGGCGCGCAGGTCCGATGAGTGGCGCGATGCGGTCGCCGATGTGGCGCAGCAGGCAGCCCCGGCGATCGAGGTCCTTGTACTGCTGCGCAGCTGCCTTGATGTACCCCAAGGCCGCGCCGATGTTGGCGATCAGCCGACGCAATACATCGGTGCGCCCATGCAGCAGCGTGAGATACAGCGTGGTCTGGTTGGCGTGACTGACGGCCTTGCCGACCGCAGCCAGCAGCAGCGGTCGGCTCGTGATGGCTTCCAGCCTTCCCGTAGGGTGTGCCGCCCGGCAGTACCAACTCCACCGGTTGTAGACCAGCGCACAGGCTCTGGCCACAGTCTGGCTGCGATTGAGGTCCGGTGTCGTGAGGCCGCCTAAGCCCCACTGGTTCTTCAGCTCGTCGAACGCGTTCTCCGCGTCCGCCCGGTCTCGGTAGAGCTGTCCGATGGACTCCAGCGGGTAGTTCACGTCGGTGACCAGCACGGCGTATTCCCATAAGCGATCACCCTCGTGCACGCTCGGGCCCGCCAGGTCCAGGCGCAACTGCTTGTCGTCCACGCGCCGCTCTCTGGCGGTGCCGCCGCGGATGCGCTGGCGCACGATCATCACACGACGCTTGGCGCTCCACCCCAGCAGCTGCAGGCTGGCCTCCACCATCTGGCAACCCTGGCTGTCCGCGCGGCTCCAGTCTTGCCGGCAGAACTGTTGCGCCACCAGGCGCTGCACATTGATGCCTGGACGGCGCTCGGTGAGCTCACGATGTCCAAGGACCGCTTGCGAGCCGAGGAGATGGGAGTCTTGATGGCCAGTGTGCTGGTGCCCGCCTCCAACGCTTTCAACCCCTTCGGCCCGGCTGTGCGCGTCAATTCCCGACTGGGCACGGACAACGGTGTGGAGACCTTGCAGCGCGACACGAAGTTTGCCCGCGCGCTGCTGGGCGTGCGTGGCGAGGTGCTTCCCGGCTGGGAGCTGGAGGCGACCGCCTCGTCCACGCTGGATGACGGCCAGCATCCTCGTGCTCGCGTTGCCGTGGCGAGCGGCGCCTTCGAGCGAAGTGGTCGCTCATCGTGCATACCGGCGATGAGCGGTCCATTCGGCCTGGGCGGCCAGCCCACTCGGACTGCCGCCGGCCGCACCACTTGGAGAATGGGCGGATCGGGCCCAAGAGGGACGCCTAGGGCAAGCGAGTTGGGGTCTGTACCCTTGATGCAGCCGCTGGCGCCTGCACTCACGACCCTGCGCCGGGTCTGAGGAAGTCGCGCAGCAGGTCTCCATGGCTGCGCTTGCCGGAGTTGACGTAGTCGACCAACTGCTCGACCAGCTGCTTGTCGTCATTCTGATTTCGCAGTGCGGCCGGCAGGTTGCTGCTACGCACGATCGATCGCGCGTAGCCTTCAATGAAAGCCTGCTCGATGACATGCAAGGAGCCCAGTTCGTAGAAGGCCGCCATGCCTCGGATGTAGCTGGC
>NZ_JAPFGP010000024.1 GCF_026241155.1 Paucibacter sp. PLA-PC-4 | reverse complement strand
GCCCACCACCGCGCTCAAGCCTGGCAGCCAGGTCGCCGTGGTCTTCGCCAACCCCGGCAGCGCCGGCGGCATCGAGCGCCAGCTCAATGTCAGCTATCTGATCGCCGGCTCCACCTACATCACCCCCTCCTCCTCCGGTGTCAGCTACACCGGCGGCACGCTGTCGGCCGCCTGGCCCGGCGCCAACCTGAACGACACGGTGACCCTGCGCGCCCACGCGGACGTGGCCGGTGGCGTCGGCGCAATGGTGTCGCTGCGGGTGGACGGCGTGGTCACCGACAGCGTGGAGGTGCGCGCCACCCAGCCCACCGACTATGCCCTGGCCGCACCCACGCTCAAGCCCGGCAGCCTGGTGGACGTGGTCTACACCAACGACGCCGCCGTCAACGGCGTGGACCGCAACCTCTACGTGCAGCAGATCAGCACCGCCGACACCGCCGTGCTGCCCACCGCCGCCATCGTCAGCCTCGACAAGGGCAGCGACAACGCCGCCTTCGACGGCCAGAACGTCGTCGCCGGCACCACCAACCTCTACAGCAGCGGCGCACTGCGCCTGGCCTGGCCCGCGCCCAACCTCAGCGACCGCCTCACCGTGCGCGCCAGCGCCACCAGTGCCGGCGGCAGCGGCGCGCTGATGGTCGCCCGCGTCGACGGCATCGTCGTCGGCTCGGCCCTGGTGTCCTCCACCACGCCCGCCGACCATGTGTTCGCCGCCCCGCCGCTGGCCGCCGGCAGCCACGTCTATGTCGCCTTTGCCAACGCAGCCACCGTCAACGGCCAGACCCGCAGCCTGCGCGTGCACTACCTGATGTCCGGCACCACCGTGCTGCAGCCCAGCGCCGGCAGCATGTCCTTTGACGCCGGCAGCGGCCTGGCCGCTTTCGACGGCGCCAACGTCCAGCAGACCACCCAGAACCTGCTCACCGACAACGGCGCACTGCGCGGCAGATGGCCTGCGGCCAATATGACCGACACGCTGACCCTGCGCGCCAGTGCCCGACTGGCCGCCAACGTCGGCCCCATCGTGCGGGTGCTGGTCGACGGCGTCGTCATCGGCACCGTGGAGCTGCGCTCCACCACCCCAGCCGACATCAGCCTGCCCACACTGCCCATCAAGCCCGGCCAGCGCGTCGAGCTCGTCTACACCAACCCTGCCGACGGCCGCGACCTGCAGCTGGCCTACGCCATCTCCGGCAAGACCGTGCTGCTGGCCAGCAACAACACCCTCAACGCCGCCTGGCCCGAGCCCAACCTCACCGACACGCTCACCGTGCGCGCCCGCGGCGCGCTCGCCGGCGGTGTCGGCCCCATCATGCAGGTGCTGGTCGACGGCATCCTCGTGGGCAGCGCCGAGGTCAGGTCCACCGCGCATGCCGACTACCGCTTCGCCGTGCCCCCGATGAGCGCCGGCCGCAAGCTCGACATCGCCTTCGTCAACGACGCGCTCGTCAACGGCGTCGACCGCAACCTCTTCATCGCCTACGCCACCACCGGCAACACCGTCTGGATGCCCGGCGCTGCCGGCAACCGCTATGACCGCGGCAATGGCGCAGCCGCCTTCGACGGCATCGACATCCTCGCCCCCAGCGGCACCCTGCACTCCAATGGCGCGCTGCGTGCCAGCTGGCCCGAGCCCAACATCACCAGCACCGTCACCGTGCGCGCCAGCGCCGTGCCTGCCGGCGGAGTGGGCGCGCTGATGATGCTGTGGGTCGACGGCGTAGCCGTCAGTTCCGTCACCGTCAACAGCCCCACGCCCACCGACTTTGTGATGCCCACCACCGCGCTCAAGCCTGGCAGCCAGGTCGCCGTGGTCTTCGCCAACCCCGGCAGCGCCGGCGGCATCGAGCGCCAGCTCAATGTCAGCTATCTGATCGCCGGCTCCACCTACATCACCCCCCTCACCGCTGGCGTCAACTACAACGCCGGCAATCTATCGGCCACTTGGCCCGGCGCCAACCTGACCGATACGGTGACGGTGCGCGCATATGCCAATGTGGCAGGCGGCGTGGGCGCGATGATGCAGTTGCGTGTAGACGGTGTGATTGTCGGCACCGTGGAGGTGAGGAGCAGCACACCAGCTGACTATCGCTTTGCAGTACCGCGGCTCTCGGCAGGCAGCCGCATAGACCTCGTCTACACCAACGACGCCGCCGTCAGCGGCGTGGACCGCAATCTGTTCGTGCAGTACCTGCGCACCAGCAACAGCACCCTGGTGCCCTTTGCCAGCAATGTGGTGTTCGACAGCGGCACCGGCGAGGCGGCAGTAGACGGCTCGGGCACCAGCGCGAGCAACGGTGGCATGTACGCCAATGGCGCCCTGCGCTTTACCGTGCCGGTCGCCACGCCCCCGCCCAGCGCGGCCCACAATGCCGCCTCGCGCCTGTTGCAGCAGGCCAGCTTCGGTCCGACCCTCGCCGACGTGGAACGGGTGGTGCAGATCGGCCAGCCCGCCTGGATCGATGAGCAGCTGGCCTTGCCCTTTGTGCCGGACATGGTGCCCGCCGTGCAGGCCCGCTATGACCTGGGGGACACCTATCGCCCGGGCGGCGCCAACTACACGCCTATCTGGGTGAGTCAGCGCTTCTGGGCTGCGGCGGCCACCAGCCCCGATCAGCTGCGCCGGCGCATGGGCTTCGCGCTGCATCAGATCCTGATGGTTTCGCAGGCCGACTCCAATCTTTATCACCATGCCCGCGCCTACGCCCAGTACGTCGACACCATCAACCGCCACGCACTAGGCAACTTTCGCACGCTGCTGGAGAACATCACCCTCAGCCCGGCCATGGGTATCTACCTGTCGCACATGCGCAACCGCCCGGAAAGCGTCGCTTCGGGCCGCATGCCCGACGAGAACTTTGCCCGCGAGGTGATGCAACTGTTCACCATCGGCCTGCACGAGCTGAACGCTGACGGCAGCCCCAGGCTTGGCGCCGGCGGCCAGCCCATAGAAACTTACACCAACGAGGACGTGATGGCCTTGTCGAAGGTGTTCACCGGTTGGGGCTGGGCGTTCCCCGATGGGCAGCTCGACGAGCAGGCATTCCGCCACAAAAGTCCCGACATCAGTGCCGCCGGCGACCAGCGCATCGATCTGCTGCCGATGAAGGCCTATCCTGGCCAGCATTCCGTCAGCGAAAAGCGGCTGTTCAGCGGCAAACCGCAGGCGGTCGTGATCCCGGCGGGAAGCAGTGCTCAGGCCAGCCTGAAGCTGGCGCTGGATGCCCTGTTCAACCACCCGAACGTGGGCCCGTTCATCAGCCGCCAACTGATCCAGCGTCTGGTGAGCAGCCATCCCAGCCCGGCCTATGTGGCCCGCGTGGCCGCCGTGTTCAACAACAACAGCAAGGGCGTGCGCGGCGACCTGGCCGCCGTGGCCCGCGCCATCCTGCTGGACAGCGAGGCCATCAACCCGCCGGACAGCAGCATAGGCAAGCTCAGAGAGCCGGTGGCGCGCGTGGCCCACTGGATGCGCAGCCTGCAAGCGACATCCGCCACGGGCCAGTATGCGGTGATTGCGGATCTGGATGCCTTGGCACAGAGGCCCTTGAGTGCCGGATCAGTGTTCGGCTACTTCCGGCCCGGCTACGTGCCTCCGAACACGGTGTTCTCGGCCGGCAACATCACGGCGCCAGAGATGCAGATCGTCAACGAGGCGACCACTGCGCAGTGGATCAACCTGGCAGTGCGCATGGCTGACGCCGGCATCGGCTGGACGGGCTCCAAGTCTGACGTTGTCGCCCAAATGCAACCGTTGGCCGACCTGGTGGCCACAGGCCAGCTGGCGGCCGTGATCGAGCGCCTGAATCTGCTGCTGTATGCCGGCCGCATGAGCAACACCCTCAAGCAAGACCTGATGGACGCCATGATCAGCGTGGTCGGTACCAACGCGGCCAGCCACCTCAACCGTGCCCGCGTCGCCGTGTTCCTGGCGCTGGCCTCACCCGAATACCTGGTGCAACCATGACCAAACCCTATCGCGCAGACGCCTCGCGCCGCAGCTTTCTTCGTGCCTTGAGCGGCCTGGCGGCCAGCGCGGCCATTCCCCAGCGCGGCCTGCCCCTGGTCACCAGCCTGGCCGGCCTGGCCGCGCTGGCCAACCAGAGCAGCCATGCGGCCACCACCACCGGCTACAAGGCGATCGTGTGCCTATACATGGCCGGCGGCAGCGACACCCACAACTGGGTGGTGCCCACCGATGCTTCAGGCTATTCCGAGTACGCAAGTGCCCGGGGCGAGCTCGCCTGGGCCGCGAACCGCCTGCAAGGCATCACCGTGACCGGCCAGGCCAGCGGGCGCAGCTTCGGCATGCCGCTAGAACTCGCGCCGCTGCGCGAATGGTACGAGGCTGGCCAGGCCGCCATCGTGCCCAATGTGGGCCCGCTGGTGCGGCCGATCACCAAGGCCGAGTACGCCGCAGGCTCGGGCGTACCGGCCAAACTGTTCTCGCACAACGACCAGGCGTCCACCTGGCAAAGCTTGTCGCCTGAAGGTGCGCGCTCGGGCTGGGGCGGACGCATGGGCGACATCCTGATGTCCGCCAACGCGCATCCGGTGTTCACCGCCGTGTCGGCCAGCGGCAACGCCGTGTTCCTGTCTGGCAGCAGCGTCAGCCAGTACCAGGTGGGGGTGGAGGGCCCGGTTTCGGCCAGCGCCATCGGCAGCAGCAACCTCTTCAGTTCCACCAGCGCCGGCAGCGCCTTGCAGCGGGCCTACGCGGCCACCGCCACGGACCGCCTGCAGATGGAATACGCCCGCGTGATGCAGCGCGGCTTGAGCGCCAATGCCGCACTCCAAGGGGCGCTGGCCGGCGTGAACGTGCCGGCCATCCCCAGCACCCCCATCGCACAGGTCAATGCGGCCGGCACCACGCTGGACAAGCTGAACCTAGCTCGCCAGCTGCGCATGGTGCTGCAGATCATCGCCGCCAACCAAGTCTTGGGCATGCGGCGCCAGGTGTTCATGGTGCAGATGGGCGGCTTCGACACCCACGCCAACCAGATGCGCGACCAGCCCGTGCAGATGGCGCAGGTGGCGCAATCGATCAACTACTTCATGGCTGCGCTCAACGGCCTGGGCCTGCAGAACAACGTGACGCTGTTCACCGCCTCAGACTTCGGTCGCACCCTGCTGAGCAACGGCGACGGCAGCGATCACGGCTGGGGCAGCCACCACTTCGTGGCAGGCGGCGGCGTGCGCGGACGAAGCATGCACGGCGCCTTCCCCATCACAAGGCAGGGCTCAGCCGACGATATCGGCTCCGGCCGCCTTCTACCGAGCACGTCGGTGAGCGAACTGGCCGGAAGCCTGGCCGGCTGGATGGGACTGACAGCCGCAGAGCAACAGATGGTCCTCCCGAATCTCGGCAATTTCAGCCCCAAGCTGGCGCTGTTCTGACCGGTGCGGCAGGCGGGGCAGCGACCACAGGCCTGACGTCGGCGGCAACTCTCGGTAACTAGGCTTGCAATCCAAGTCTAGTATCCTGCGGCCGGAACGCTCGGGGCTGCTTGCTCTACCAGGTCGTCTGGCGAGCCCGCCCACTACGCCGAATACATGTCCAAAGGTAGTACCCAAAGCCGAGTTGCGAAGAACACACTGGTGCTGTACGCCAGGCAGTTACTGCTTCTTGCCATCAATCTCTACACCATCCGAGCCACGCTGGATGCACTCGGTGCCGAAGACTACGGCCTTTTCAGCGTCGTCGCCGGCATCGTGGCGCTGGGATCGTTTCTCAGTGGAACGATGGCCTCCGCCACACAGCGCTTCTTCTCGTTCGCACTTGGACAGGGCGATCACCGCAAGCTTGAGCAGATCTTCTTCGTCAATGGACTGATCTACGGCGGCATCGCGGTCATCGCGATCATCGCGCTCGAAACCGTAGGCCTCTGGTTCGTCACCGAGCACCTCCAGACCCCGCCGGCTCAAGCCGGCGCCGTTGCATGGATCTACCAAGCATCGATAGCGGCGTTCGTGGCATCGATCTTCGCGACGCTGTACGTGGCGGTCATCATCGCGCACGAGAACATGCGTCTGTACGCCTACGTCTCGCTGTTTGAAGCGGTGGCGAAACTCGGCGTAGCGCTGGCCATTTCGCAGGCGCAGTCGGACCGCTTGCAGTTCTACGGCCTGCTGATGTGCGTTGCCTCTGTCGCCACGACGGCAATCTATGCCGTGGTCTGTGGCCGCAAATACCCCGAGTGCAAGTTCCGACGAATGCAATGGAACGGCACTCTGTTCACCGAGATCATTCGGTTCACCGGGTGGACGCTGTTCGGCCAGCTTTCAACCGTGGTGCGCAGCCAGGCCATCACAATCCTTCTCAACCAGGCGTTCAGCCCCGTCGTCGTTGCATCCAGGGTCATCGCCGTGAACGTGGCCGCCCAGGTCAATGTGTTCGCCAGCAACTTCAACGTGGGTCTGTATCCGGCGATCGTGAAGACCTATGCGGCGCGGCAGCTCGAAGAAATGCATGGCCTCGTCATCAGTGGCTCGAAGGCGACCTTCTTTTTGACCTGGGTACTCTCACTGCCCATGTTGCTGGAGATGGACATCATCCTCAAACTCTGGCTCGGCACGCCACCGCCGGAGGCGGTGGTGTTCACACGCCTGGCATTGATCGAGTCGATCATCATGGTTCTCGGTCTTCCGGTCGGCACCGCCGCCCGTGCCACAGGCGACATGAAGCGCTATGAGTTGATCCTCGGCAGCATCCAACTCTCGATCTTCGTCGGCGCTTGGGCGGCGCTGTCGGCAGGAGGCCCTGCAGAATCTGTCTTCTGGGTTGCGATTGCGCTGAACATCGTGATGTTCTACGTTAGGCTCTTCATCGTGAAGGACACCATCGCCCTAGAGGTGGGTCGTTTCAGCCGCAGTGTCGTTCTGCCAATGCTCGCGGTCGCTGCGCTGTCTGCCGCGCTCTCTACGACCGTCAAGCACATGCTGCCACCGGCGCTGCTTTACAGCACCGTCGTCATTGCCTGCGCTGTGGTGTCGAGTTGCATCCTCATGTACGTGCTCGGGCTGACGGCCTCCGAACGCAGACGCGTGAACGAGTTGCTGGCACGCCGCTTGCGTCGGAATGGCAGCGCTAGCTGAACGCAACCGGCAATCGTCTTCCATCGTTCAATAAAGCCCTGGCCCCCACACGCCATATGCAAATCGCTCGCAAGTACATCCGGCGGCTCCGCAAGCTGTTCGCCACTACTGCCAAGATCATCCGAAACGGCGGCATCACGCGCGTATCGATTGCCCAGATCTCCCACGGCGACCTTCTGAAGAACAAGCGAGTGCTGATCACCGGAGGTGGATCTGGCATCGGTCTTGCTATTGCACGCAAATGCCTCTTGGAAGGCGCCAATGTGGTGATTACCGGGCGCAGGCTTGACAAGCTGGAGGCCGTCAAAGTCCAACTCGGCCAGCCCGGATTGGCTGTGCTTCAGTGGGATGTGGCCGACGTGGCAGTGGTGGAGAGCAAGCTCAACGATGCCACCCGCTTGCTCGGCGGCTCCATCGATATGCTCGTCAACAACGCAGGGATCTTGTTTCTGGAATCCGGATTTCCGAATATCACCGAGACCGTCTGGGATCAAACCTATGCAGTCAATTCAAAAGGTCTATTCTTCTTGACCCAATGCTTGAGCAAACGATGGATTGATACAAGCCAGGCCGGCAAGATATTGAATATATCGTCAACCGGCGCCATTCTCGCGGCTGACAATCCCTACCGCATGACCAAGTGGGATGTGGCCGGCTTCACACAGGCGCTGGGACTGATGCTTTCGCCCCATGGCATTCTCGTCAATGGCATTGCCCCGGGACGCACCGCGACCGAAATGCTTGAGATTGACCCGGGCGGCGATTTGCATGACACCCGCCAGCCTGTGAAGCGTTTCGCACTTCCCGAAGAAATTGCTGAGCTCGCTATTTTCTTGTTGAGCGACGCCGCCAACTACATCGTCGGTCAAACCATTGTTTGCGACGGTGGATACACATTGAGATCGCAGTAGCACTGCATTCTAGGGGTGTACCCGTAGACGTCGGGTAGACTCTCGGCCAGCTGTCAGCACGTTCGCCAGTCATCCAGCCGCCGCTGGCATGGCATAGCGCATTTTCATATTTCATTCAGGCTCTTGCCCGGAGATACCTATGGCCTATACCGACGAAGTCAACGCTCAAGTTGTCATCCAATTGCTCAAAAAGCATGGAATCCGGCGAATCGTTGCGTCGCCTGGCGCCACCAATGTGTCCTTGGTCGGCAGTATGCAGCGTGACTCGTACTTCGAGATGTTCTCAGTGGTCGACGAACGATCTGCCGCCTATATCGCCTGCGGTATGGCCGCTGAGTCGGGCGAGCCAGTGGCATTGAGTTGCACTGGCGCTACTGCCTCGCGCAATTACATGCCCGGCATGACGGAAGCCTATTATCGCAAACTCCCTGTGCTGGCTATCACCTCCAGCCAGATTCTTCCGCGCGTCGGCCAACATATTGCGCAGGTCATTGATCGCAGCGTGATTCCGCGCGACGTTGCCAACCTCAGCGTCAGCCTGCCGGTTGTCAACAATGACGACGACCTGTGGGACTGCGAACTGAAGGTGAACCGCGCCCTGCTTGAACTGCGTCGGCGCGGCGGTGGCCCGGTTCACATCAACTTGCCGACGGTCTACAGCGAGAACTTCGCCATTAAGGAACTGCCGAACTACCGCTTCATCGAGCGGCTGAGCCCGCAGTCGTCGCTGCCTGCACTGCCGCCGGGCCGCGTCGCCATCTTCATCGGCGCCCATGCACCGATGTCCCAGGCGCTGACCGAAGCCATTGACCGATTCTGCGCCGCGCACGACGCCGTCGTCTTCTGCGATCACACCAGTGGGTACTACGGCCGCTACCGCGTGCAGTACGCACTCGCGGCGTTTCAGCAGGGTCTGGACATCGGGCAGGTCCGACCGGATGTGCTGATCCATCTCGGCGAGGTCTCCGGTGACTACTACAGCCTCAGCATTGCCGGCAAGGCGGTGTGGCGCGTCAGCGAGGACGGAGAGCTGCGCGACACCTTCCGCAAACTGCGCTATGTGTTCGAGATGCCTGAGCAGACATTCTTCGATCGCTTGAACGAGGGCAAGAGTGGCCATGCCACAGAGTACCTCTCGCAGTGCCAGGCCCAGCTGAGCCGTCTGCGCAGCAAGCTGCCGGAGTTGCCGTTCTCGAACATCTACACGGCCTCTCAGCTTGCGCACCGGATTCCCAAGGGGGCGGTCGTCCACTTCGGCATCCTGAACAGCTTGCGCTCCTGGAATTTCTTCGAGGTGCCGGAGGGCGTGAAGACCGACTGCAACGTCGGCGGTTTCGGCATCGATGGTTGCGTGTCCAGCCTGATCGGGGCGTCCTGGGTGAAGCCTGACCAGCTGTACTTTGCGGTCGTGGGCGACCTTGCGTTCTTCTACGACCTCAACAGCATCGGCAACCGACACGTCGGACGCAATCTGCGCATCGTCCTCATCAACAATGGCGTCGGCGTCGAGTTCAAGAATTACAACCATCGTGCGGCCAGCTTCGACAACAACTCCGACACCTATATCGCGGCGGGCGGGCACTTCGGCAACAAGTCGAAGAGCCTGGTCAAGAACTTTGCGCAAGACCTGGGTTTTGAATACCTGAGCGCCAGCAACAAGGAAGAGTTGGAGCGCGTCACAACGGCCTTCCTCCGCCCGGAGCTCGGCGAGCGCCCGATGCTGCTCGAAGTCTTCACCGATGCCGACGACGAAAGCAGCTCTCTGGAGCTCATGAGCACAATCGAGTACAGCCCCGCCGGCCGTGCCAAGCTGTTCGCCAAGTCGGTGCTCGGCGAGTCGGGCATCGGTGCGCTCAAGAAGCTGTTCGGTCGCTGATTGTCCTTCTGGCTGGGGCTGCCGCCGCCGCCATGCGCCTGCTGATGCTCGTCAGCGCTGTGGCAGCCACTGCTCCAGCATCACCTGGTACTCGGTCAGCACCTGCGGCCAGGTGAAGCGCTCCAGGAACCGCTTGCGGCTGGCCGCGCGCATCGCATCGACGCGGTCGGGCGCGGCCAGCAGGGTGGCCAGCGTCGCGGAAAACTGCCCGGCGTCAGCAAAGTAGGCCGCGCCCTCGCCTACCACCCAGCGATTGAACTGGTTGTCGTGCGCGATCACCGCATTGCCCGCGCCCAGCGCCTCTACCAGCGAGGGGTTGGTGCCGCCCACCTGATGCCCGTGCACATAGGCCAGGCTGTGTGCGCGCAGCGCCTGCACCACGGTCTTGTCGTAGATGGCGCCGAGGAAGGCCACCTCCGGTCCGGCGGCCGCCTTGACCGCCCGGTGGTAGGCATTGCCCTCGTCGTACTTGCCCAGCACCGCCAGCTGCACGCCACGCGGGGCTGCGCTGAATCCGGTGACCACTTCAAGAATGGAGTTCTCCGGCTCGGCGCGCGCGACCACGGTCAGGTAGCGCCCCGGGACCAGCCCCAAAGCCCGCACGGGCTCCTGCGGCGCGGTCGTTACCTCGGCGGCGCCGTAGGGAATCATCGTGATCTTGGCCGCCTTCACCCGCGTCTGCAGGTGCCGGGCGATGCCGGGATGATCGGCCACCAGATGATTGCCCAGCCAGCAGCCCATCCAGTCGTTCAACCAGAACCAGGTCTTGGCCACGCCGCCCCACTTGGCCCGGGCCCACTCGATGCCGTCCATATTGATGACGTTGGGCACACCCTTCAGGCGCAGCCAGGCACAGAAGACCGCCGTGTTGTAGCCCAAGGTCAGGCACAGATCGCGTGACTGCGCGGCCGCGTGCCGGGTAGCGAGCCAGTCGAAGGCTATCGTGCCCTTGGGGCCGGGAATGTCGACAGGGATGTTCACCCGGTGGATGCCCTCCCACATGTCTTCGTAGACCGGGCCCTGGCCGTCGATCTGGCAGTAGACGGTGACCTTCCAGCCACGGTCGCGCAGATAGAGCGCCAGATATTCGGCAAAGGTCTCGAAGCCGCCATGGGCGGCAGGCAGGCCCCGAATGCCCAGGATTCTCAGGTGTTTCACGATCTCAATTTCCCTTCAGCACCTTGCGGATGGCGTCAATGCGGCTGTTGCCCCATTCGCGCGTGGGCTCGATGACAGAGCCCTCTCCATGTTCGTTCCAGCAGCACAGCACCACGGTGTTGCGCGTCTTCTCGGGGTTGGCACGCACAGCAGCACGCAGGCGGCGCAGGTGCGCCTCGAATTCCTCAGGCGTGGCCTCGCTGTCGTCGTGGCGCGGGTCCTTGCTGCCACCCCAGGGCCGTTTGTTCCAGCCGGCGGTGCCCGGCAGGATGTAGGGCACCGGCGAGTTGGCCATCATCCAGCGCCAGGTCATGGCGTAGGCCTCGTCCAGCTCGGCAAAGCTGTGCGTGAAGCGCCGGTCGGCCACATACACGCCCTCAAACCCGCGGTGGTAGTTGTAGGTGCTGTAAGCGTCGTAGCCGGTGGCCTTGCCGTAGTGGGTCACCCAATGGGGCACGGCCTCAGCGCTGCCCACGATGAACAGCTCGCCCACGCCGGTTTCGCGCGCGATGCGGCGCGCCGTCTGCAGAAGATCGCGCGGGTGCAAACCCATCTCCTGTGCACGGTCACTCAGGTTCTGCTGTGAAAACACGAACACCGCAGGCTTGCCATCGATGCGCACGTAGTCCGGTCGCTTCAAGAAGTGCTCGCACCAGTGCGCCACCATGCGTTCAAAATTCTCACGGTTCTGCGGTACCTTCGTGTGGTTGGCCCAGAGAAGAGCAAACCGCATGCCTGGCCACTTGGGCGAGTCCAGGAAGGCGCGAAGCGCGTGTTCCAGGTAAGGCTTGTTGCCCTCGCCCCAGTACCAGTCGAACACCAGGAAGTCCAGCTGGGCCTGCCTCATCTGGGCCAGCTGCTTGGCTACCACGTCGGGCTGGCCCTCGTCATACCAGCCGATCAGCGGCTGCTTCTCGGGGTATTTCTGGATCGGCTCCCACGGGCGTTTGGACGGTGCGCCCGGCATGTCGTTCTTCCAGCCCGGAAAGTAGTAGGCCCCCACCTGAGGCACACCCTGGGCCTGCACCATCAGGCTGGCCAACAGAAGCAGCAGGCCCGCGCACCAGGCCAGGCAATGGGGGGATCTAGCTTGCTTCATACAGTCTCCTGAAACCTCGACCCTGGGCGTCCAGGCTGTAGTGGCTGCGCACACGCTCGTAGCCGGACTCGCCCTGGCGCTGGCGCAGCGCGGCATCCGCCGCCAAATTCTGGATGGCTCGGGCCAAATCGGCGTCGTCGCCAGGGCGCACCAGGGCACCGGTCTGGCCGTCTACCACGATATCGGCCAGGCCGCCGTGGCCGGCGGCCACCACCGGCCGACGCGCGCACATCGCTTCCAGCGCCACCATGCCGAAGGGCTCGGGGTCGGTAGAGGGCACCACAGCAATGTCCATGCCGCACCACACAGGCCATACATCGGGCCTGAAGTCGAGCACCCGCACATGCGACTGCAGGCCGGCCTCGCCGATCTGCTGCAGCAGCTGGTCGCGCAGTTCGTCTTGGCCCGGCGGCGGGCTGCCCACGATCACGAAGCGCAGTGGCGTTGCAGGGTCAGCCGCCACGATGCGCTGGGCCGCCTTCACCAGCACGCCCTGACCCTTCCAGGCATTGATGCGGCCCACAAGGCCCACCACCACCTGCGCTTCCAGACCCTGCTCGCGGCGCCACTGGGCGCGGTCGGGCTCGATGCCGCGATCGGGCATCACCATGCCATTGGGCACCACAACAGCCTGGCTGGCGATGCGCGGGCACTGGTTCACTAAATTCTGGCGCACCATCTCGGAGATGCAGGCTACCTTGTCGGACAGTCGCGAGGCCAGCCAGGCCAGGGCCTTGGCCACCGGCCGCGGCCGCAGGATGATCTCGTGCACATGCCACACATGGCGCACACCCCGCTTCCAGCCCCAGACCGCGCCCGACATCACGGCAATCGTGTTGCTGTGCACGGCCGCGATCGGGCGGCCGGCCACCACCGAATCTAGTTCAGCCACCGAACCCAGCACCTGCCGCACAAAGAGCAGCAGCCCACCGGGCGTGAATGCGCTGCGCTGCACCTTGGCCAGCGTGCGCACATGCACCTCGACACCGATGCGGCGAAATTCTGCGATCAGCGGGCCCTCGCACGGCAGCACCACGATGGGATGTACCTGGCCATGGCGGGCCAGCCATTCCACCAGCGCGAGCAGCACGCGGTCGGAGCCGTAGAGCTCGGCCGCCTGGTGCACGAAGAGGATGTTCAATGCTTGATGACTCATGCGGTTCTCGCCAGCCCCGGGCTCAGCGGGCGGATGGCTTCGGCAAAGCTGGATACTGCCTGCTCGCTGCTGAAGCACGCTCGGGCCCGCAAGCGGCGACCCTGAGCATCAAGCACCGGCGTGTCGACGCTGGCAAGCGACTGAAGCTGGTCGGCGAAGCTCTGCGGGTCATCGGCCTGTGTAAAGCACTCGGCCACCTCGGCCGGCAGGCCCTGCACACCGATACGGGTGCTCAGCAGATGCGCTTGGCTGTACAGCATCTCCACACTCTTGAGATTGACACCACTACCACCTTGCACTGGATTGACCAGCACCCTAGCCTGGACCAGCAGCGGCGCAATCTCAACCGGATTGGGGATCAGTTGGATGCGCCCATCGCTACGCGCCAAGGCTTCCACCTCGGCCGATGGGCGCGAGCCGGCGATGGCGAAGCGGTAGTCAGGTGCCCGCACCAGCGGCAACACCCGCTGCACAAACCAGCGGACCGCCTCCACGTTATTAGGCGTGTTGAGGTTACCAAAGTACATCGCGTGATAGGGGCGCGAGGCGGACCTGGAACCAGCCAGTTGCTCGGCGAACGCGCGATCCACGATGGGGGGCATCCAGTGCGATCGGATGATGCCCTGGGCACGCCAGTACGCCATATCGCTCGTGGAGATGTCGAGCACGGCTCCCGCGTGGGCCTGGACCTCACGCTCGAAGCGGGCCAGCCCCCACAGATTGGCCATCAGCCCCAGGCGCGACTTCAGGCGGCTGGCCTGCGCCAGCTGCATCTGCATGTAGTGATGCTCGATGTTGTGCGAGCGGTAAACCCACGGCACTCCCAGCTCGGCCGCAAGCCAGCGCACGACATGTGCTCCGTACAAGCCATCGGCCAACAGCAGCGTGGGCCTGAAACCGCGCGCCCATTCAAGCGTACGGGGTCGGTCCAGCGTCACCCAGCGCGAGGCAACATGAGATGGCCAGCGCCAGGCGTTGAGCAGCCGGCCGAACAGTTCCGTCGAACGCCTGGAAATGCAGGCCAGATGTATCGACTCGCAATGCGCAGCGAGCTGGGCGCGCAGCTCGGCGCCGGGCTCCCCGTCGCGCGGACCGTCGTACCACGTAAGCAAGCCCATCACGGCGCCTGCGCCACGTAGGGCGAGCAGGCGGCGCCAGACGTCTACCCGTCCGCCGGAGTTCACCGGCAAGGGCAGCTCATTGGGAACCACAATGATCCGCGCGTCCTTCAGAGCGCAAGGAGGCAAAGATTGCCGCGAAGATGTGAAGTCGAAATCTTGCATGTTGGAAGGCGGCAGCAACTAGGCCAATCAAAGTTCGGGCAGTTCCGTCAGCACGGAGAGCACAGTGAAAGTTGCTGCGGTGCAACCATTGAACGGGCGAGCTGCCAGCAGATGCAGGCCGCTATCTAGGCATGTACCGAGCGCAGGGAGCGAGGCTCGCATGCCAGGCGTGGAAGCTCTAGCCGCGCAGCAACTGCGTACAGAATCATCGCGAGCAGCTGCATCGTCGGGCTGCTGACGATGGTCACCTCGTACAGCACGCCCAACGCCAAAACCGGCGTTGAGGCACGCAGCGCCTCTATAAACGCGCGCAGCAGCGGGTCAAAAGCACGTTCGCGCAGCACCCGACCGAAGCTGACAAATGCTAGGAACAGCGGCGCCACATAGGCCAGCGTCCCGATTAAACCGACCTCCCACAGCAACTTGGTGGCGCCAGTCACATCGGTGCCTAGTCCGAACTTCAGCGCAGCCACCCCGGGGCCGGCGATAGTGGACTGGCTGGTGGCCGCAGCGACGCCATAGCCGACAAGCCAATGATAGACATCCCCGCTGAAGTCCTGATTGCGCCCCCAAATGAAGAGCCCCGTCATGCGGCCCGGCCAGTTGTAAGCAGGCATGAAATCGGGGTCAAAGCTGTAGCTGAAGCGTCGAACGATCACGAGCCAGACATTGCCTCGGTTCTCGGCTTCCCAGAAGAAGATGAAATAAAAGTAGAGCAGCAGCGCCAACACACCCAAGGCAAACAGCGACCCAACCAAGAAGCGAATCGGTCGCCGATAGAGCTCATCTAGATAGAGCATGGCGAGCGCCACAGGGATCAGCACGAACACCACCTTGGTCTCGGCCAAGCCGATACCGACCAGCAAGGCGAGCAGGCACAGGGCCGTGACCTTGCCGGTGAGCAGCGCGTTGCGGTACAGCGCGAGCGTGAGCGCCATGCCAAAGACAAGGTAGATGGCCAGCGACCCGCTGGCCCCACCGCCAAACCTGGGACCACCAAAGGTGCCGACGACGCTGTCAAACGCCGAGCCGACTTGGCTCATCGCCGCTCGCTGCGGCACGATAACCATAGCCTGATACAACTCCACCGGCCATTGCAGCAGCGCGACCACGAGCAGGAACCAGACGGTGCGCCTCAAGGTAACAGCCTGCAGCCCTCCCAGCCGGATATAGGCATACAGGCCCAGGAAGGGCAGATAAGTCCGCAAGCCTGCTGCCAGATGCCCCGCGCCACCCTCGCCAAAGACAGTCGACACCGTCGCCGTGATGGCGAATACCATCAAAGAGGCATCTATGGCGGTGACCCGCTGCACCCCATTGCCAGCGCTGGCGCCGCGCAGAAAGCCGCTGACAAGCAGGCAAACGCCTATGCCCGACGCCACCCACTGCAACTGCCCGTGGTCGGTGAAGTACTGCACCGTACCACTGACCAGCAGCACCAGGGCCAACATCATCCAGTAGAAGGCCTGCGGATAAAAAACGATGACCAATGCCGCAGGCAGAGCCCACAGCGCCACCAACGGGATCACACCCGCCACCGGCAATATCAGGCCACTGAACAGGGCAAGCAGCACCGCTGTCGCCAGCACGGCAATCATTGGCAAGGAGGGCATGCGCTTCATGGTGTTCCCTGCTCAGGCGCGAACAGCCGCATTTGGCCCATGCGTAACCCCGCGCGCCGCGTGGCTCAGCGGGGCCTCAAAGCGCTGCATCATGCCGCAAGCCGTTTGGCCAGCAGTTCGGCGGTGCTGCGCGAGCGCTCCACCGTCGGCACCAGCACTTCGCGCAGCTGGGCACGGATCGCATCCTCGCGCTCCACCATCAGCTCGAGCTTGTCCATCAGCGTGCGGGTGCTGACGTCCGGCGTGCTCAGCACGAAGTCCTCGTGCCCGAACAGGTCCTTGTTCAATCCACGAGCCTTGGTGCTGTAGGCGATGGACACGGTCGGTGTGCCGCGTGAGATCGCGCCGATGGTGGCATGCGTGCGCGCGCCGATGAAGTAACGGGCCTGCCCAAGCACGAATTTGAGCTGGGCCGCATTCAGCGTCTTGGGCAAGAGGCGCACATTCGGCACATCGTGAGCCAGCTTGAGCACCGCCGACATGTAGCGGTGATCGCAGTTGTCCGACTCTATGCCGGCGTTCAGAGGCCCCACATGAGGGATCAGCACGCATGGCAGGCCGTACTTGGCATGGGCCTCGCGCAAAAAGCCGGCCACCTCCCGCTGCAACACCTCGGGGTTCTCTCCGGCGGCGCGGAACTTGGCGATCAGCGGGCTGACGTTGACACCCAGGAAGCCCGGCTCCAGATCAAAACCTAGCTGGGCCGCATCGACCGGCTCGGGCTTCATCACGAAGGCCGGATCGCAAACGCCATGCAGATTGTGCGAGACGCCGATGCCCTGCAGATATTTGAGCGTGATCGACTCGCGGATGGTCACCAGGTCAAGCTGGTTCAGGAAGGCGGCCATGTGCTTTTCGATGACCGGCTCTTTGGCAAACGGCCCCACCGACGCCGCCCACAGCACGGTGGGCTGCTTGTCCTTGAAGAAGTCCTCGGCAAAGGCGCGGTGCCAGAGCAAGGGGCCGAGGCCGTAGTCGAGCGTGATCACATCACCACCGATCATGATGGTGGCGTCGCAGCCCAGGACCATACGCCGGTACTCGGCAGGCACGCTGAAGCCCGGCTTCCACACGGACTTGAACAGGTCGGACTGACGCACGGCCCGGCCCCACAGCTTGATATTGAACGGATACACCGGCACATCGACAAAGCGCACGCCATGGTCGGCATGGTCGGGCCATTGCCGGCCATCGGCCGCAGCGTCGTAGCTCGGCACCAGGAACTCACTGGGCCCGAACTTCTCGGTCAGCATCAGCACGGTGGAGCGAACCAGAGCCTCGCAGCCGCGGTTGCCGAAGTTGTTGTGCCCTGCAAGATAGAACTTCTTCATAGGATCAGTGTGGTCGGAAAGGATTGGCCGGCATTCGTCCGTCGATGCCAATGGACTGCAGCTGTCGCCTCAGCTGGCGCCAGAGGAACGCGGAGCCCCGAAAATGCGATCCAGCTCGGGAGCACGCAAACTCCCTGCCAACTGCTGAGCAAAGCGCCGGTGCAACTGGTAGCTGAGCTCGGCATCGGGACTGATATTGGAGATGCGCACCAGCATGCCGTCAGGGATCAGGCCTCTGGTCGAATAGCCCAGCTGATGGAGCTTCTGCTCGGTGCCGCTGGCGGCCACCCGGTCGCCGACCATCACCCAGTAGGTGATGGGCTCGATGCGTCCACCCTGCACCGCCACCAGTTGCCGGGCGCGCACCGCCCGGTCGGCCAACTGGATGCTGCCGCTCTGGTCACCCTTGATCTGGAAACCCTGTGCCGGATAGCAAACCTCCGGTCGGTGCGCACGGGTGGCATCCGACTGGTCGCCCCCATACGCCACCGACAGCATGATGCGCTGACCCTCGGCGCTGACATAGGTGCGACTCAGCGTCTGGCTGTAGATCTGGTCAAGTACGGCCTTCTGATCCGGCGACACCAGTTGCACCGGCATGCGGTCGTCCACGACCCAACCATCGAAGGCCTTGGGAAACGCGGTCTCCAGATCGAACTTGGGCAGAGTGTCGGCCAAGCGCTGCGTAGGCCGCAGCCAATGCCCACAGCCGGCCGCCGCCAAGCTGGCGATACCCACGGCCAGCGCATGTCGGCGCGACGGGCTCATACCTTGCCTCCCTGCGTGCGCCCGGCCGGAATGAACCAGCCCAACACCTTATCCAGACCCAACATCAGCACCAGAGCGACCATGAACAGCACCATGCCGGCGAAACCGTGGACAAAGCCCTGGCCGGCCTCATCACCAAAGTGATAGGTGACCAGCACCAGAATCATCACGCGCACGATATTGGCCACGAAGGCCGTCGGAACCAGCAGCACCGCCAGAGCCACATTGCGCACTGGGTTGGTGTACTTCATCAGGTTCATGTACAGCATGCCCAACGCTTCCAGCGTGAACATGCTGTTCAGGCCTGCACAGGCATCGGCCACCAGCAACTGATAGGGCCCTACTGTCATGACCACTCCGCTGCGCCCGACCGGGTAGCCCATCGCATACAGCAGGTTGCTGGCCACGGCCGACACCGCACTCTTCAAGGGCGCGGTCACCGCCGCGACCAGCGCCTCGGGCAAGGGCACCATGAACAGCATGAAAAACAGCGGAAACCAGACCAGCCTCACACCTTGCATGCCCTTGAACAGCAGCAGAAAAGCGATGAGCACGCCGATCTGCGAGCCCACGGCAAAGATGCTGATGTCCTGCGATCGGCCAAAGGCATAGACCAGCAGACTCAGCGCCAGGATCACCCAGCCAAGCACAGGCCGTGGCTGGCTGGGGAGCTCGGCGAGGCTGTGCCTGGCGCGATAGAGCAACCAGAAGCTGACGGCCAGAATGATGGGACCATGCCCTTGCTCGTCGGTGATCCAGTAGGTGTTGGACAGCTCGTAGTAGGCCGGCAGGAACAGCAGCGCAAAGCTGCCGAGCAGGACGGCGAACACTGTCAGGTCCGTGCCCGGCGGGAACACTGCACCGGAACCAGGATCCGTGGAAGACGTGGCAGTCATGGGTTTCAGAACTCGTTGAATACAACGCCGGCGACCTGGGTCGGCGTTTCTGCCAGATTGGCGACGAGGTCCTGGAGGGAGGAGACACGCGCCTGGTTCTTGCGCGCCACGACCAGTGCTGCGCCGCAGCGCGCAGCGATTACCGCACTGTCGCTGCCGTAGCAAGCGGCGGGGGTGTCAACGACCACATAATCAAACTTGGACAGCAGTTCGTGTATCAGCAAGCCGAATGCGGGACGCTCCACCAGTTCCAGCGGGTTCGGGGGCGTGATGCCCACCGGCAGCACGAACAGGCTCGGCACGCCGGCCACCTGCCGGATGACATTGGCCTCGGCGCGCCCGCTCAAGATGCCCGACAGACCGGACTTGTTGTCCACGCCGAACACCTCATGCTGGCGCGGATGGCGCATATCGGCATCCACCAGCAGGGTACGACCGCCCAGTTGGGCCAGCACCACGGCCAGATTGGCGGCGAAGAAGGTCTTGCCGTCGCCCGATTCGGGGCTCACCACCGAGATGGCGCGACGTTTTTGGCCTTCATTGAACAAGCGCATCATCAGCTGGCTGCGGATGGCACGGAAGCTCTCGGCCTGCACGCCGAAGGGCTGGTTCAGCGCCGCCAGTTCCGGGCTGGCCTCACGGCGCTCTTCGGGGGCGTAGGGATAGTGGAACTGCTGGCTCAGCGCGACCAGCACGTCATCGCTGCTGGCAAAGCCCAGCGCCACGGCGGCCTCGCCGAAGCGCACGCTCTTCTCGCGCTGGTGGCGCACGATCTTTTCCACCTGATCTGCGGACAGATTGCGCAGATCGGCCAGGATGCTGCCAATCGAGCGGTCAGCGATATTGGAATCTTGGGTGTCGACGTTCACGGGGCGGTCTTTCTGCACGGCTGGGTACGGTGATCGGGCGACAACTCAGATGTCGGCTTGCACGCCGGGAGCTGGCAGGCTCATGGCGCGCTGCCGCGTGGCAAGGCTCAGACCCACTGGGCGCGCTGGGTTGAATCGCTTGGCACCGGGAACCGGCAAGGAACCCAGCACCGGCAGGCCCAGCGCGGCAACCGCATCCTCAGGATTGCGGACCCGGCGATCGGTCATTTCCATCAAGAGCGCGACGCCAACGGCCAGCATCGCCCCCAGGAAGATCGCTAGTAGCGTATTCAGCAGCGTCTTGGGGCTGCTGTGCTCGGCAGGCGGCTGAGCAACGGTCAGCACGCTGGCGTAGCTCTGGGTGTTCTGGGCTTCCAACGCCGACTGATTCAGGCGCGCCACCAGGTTGTCGTACACGCTCTGCGCGTTCTGCACTTCGCGCTGCAGCACCTGGCCCTCGTCAAGCACAGCCTTCATCTCCAGCATCTTGGTGCGCTGGGCATTCAGCGCCGCACTCAGCTGGCCTTCACGCGACTTGTTGATCGTGTTGCTGACGGACACACCGCTGGTCACGCGGCGCGTTTCCACGTCGATCTTGCTGCGCAGCTCGGCGATATTGGCTCGGGCCTCCAGCACTTGTGGGTGCTTATCCCCCAGACGCTGGGACAGCTCCTGCAGCTTGGCCTCGTAGCGCGTCAGGTCGGCCTTCAGGCCGCTGATCAGCGGATTGTTCAGCACTTCCTGCAGGCGGTCGCTCTGGTCACCCCGGGCCTGGGCCTGACGGCTGCTGCTCTCGGCCGAAATGCTCTGCGACTGCGTCAGCTGGCTGCTCAACTCTGCCAGACGAGCGCTCTCGATATCCAACCGCTCGTTGGTGACGATGATGCCCTTGTCCTGCTGGAAGGCCGACAGGCGCTGCTGGGCACGCTCCAGCGAGTCGCGGGCGTCCTTAGTCTGGGCCTGGAAGAAGCTGTTGAACTGTCTGGCTGGGTCGCCACGCAGTTCCAGCGTGGTGGCGATATAGGCCTGGGCGAAAGCATTGGCCAGGCCGGCGGCGAACTGCGGCGACGGGCTCTTGTATTCGATGCTGATGACATTGCTCTGCAGGCTGGGCTTCACCTCCAGGTACTTCTGCAGCAGCTCAATCAAGTACTGCTCGAACGTACCCGCCCCCTCAGCCTCGGTCTGCCACTGCTCGCGGATGGGGGCGTTATCCATCAGCTTGAGATCGCGGATGACACGCAGCGTAACGCGCTCGCTCATCAGGATGTCGGCCTGAGTCGCGATAAAGCCGGGGGTAGCCATCCCGGGAAACAGGGTCGCCGACACCGGGTCGGGCTTGATGTCGATCACCACGCTGGCGGTTCCCAAGTACTGCTTGGGCAGCATCAGACTCACCACCACCGTGGTCGCGACCACCAAGCTGAACACCAGCAGCGCCGCCCACTTGCGCGCGCGCAAGATCGACAAAAACTGTGCAAACGTCATTCCCAACTCCCTTATTCCGCCGGCCCCTGGCCCAGCGCGGTTCTAGATCAGAACAGGCTTTCCCTGACGTACACGACGTCGCCATCCTTCAGCGATTCATCCATCGCTGCCTGCAAGATCTGGACCTTGCCGTCGGCGCCCTTGCGGTGCACGCGGATGCCCTTCTCGGTGCCGCGCTGGGTCAGGCCACCGCCGGTGGCCAGGCTTTGCATCAGGGTCATGCCGCGCTCCAGGCGCATTGCGCCGGGGCGCTGCACCTCGCCGTAGATGTAGACCATCGGGGCCCGGTCAACCCACAGCACGTCGCCGTTTTGCACCAGGATGTCCTGGCTGCGCCCGCCGGGGGCGAACAGCGCGGGCAGATCGATCTCGGTGCGGAAGGCCTGGCCGTTGCGGGTGCCACTCAGGATGACGATCTCAGCGCCGCTGCTCGCCACACCGCCGGCATTAGCTAGCAGATCGGTCAGGCGCATATCGGCCACTTCGATCGGGAAGCGGCCGGGACGGTTGACCTGGCCCAGCACGCTGGCCTGGTTGCCCTTGACCTGCAGGACGACGATGGTGACCTGGGGCTGCTTCACGAAGTTGCCGCTCTTCAGGCCGTCGGCGATCAGCTTCTCGGCCTGGGTAACTGAGAGGCCGCCGATCTTGATCGTGCCTAGCAGCGGGAAGCTCAGCACGCCGGCCTCGGAGACGCGGGTCTCCAGCGTCAGGTCGGGGTTCTGATAAACGCTGATGCGCAGCACATCGCCGGAACCCAGCCGGTATTCGGCGGTGGCGGTGGCCGGCGCGGCGGCGCTGGTCTGAGCCAAAGCCGGGGCAACAGCGCCGAGCAGGCCGGCGGCGGCCAGGGCGATGGCTAGAAGGTGGTGCGAGCTGCGATGCATCATTATTTGAGACCCATTCCCTTAGAGATGGTGTTGGCGTCCATGCCGCTGGCGGCAGGGGCGGCCGGCGTGGCGACAGTGGCAGCGGGAGCAACTGGGCTGGGCGTCGTCACCGCAGCAGGCGCTGCAGCAGCAGCGGCGGGCGGCGTGCCCTCGGCGAACTTGCCGACATATTCGATCTTGGCGCCTTCACGCATGGCCTTCATCTCCTTCACGACCAGCTCGGACTTGCGCTGGTTGCTGAGGAACTGCTCGATGGCGGGGCGGGCGCGGGCTTCGTCGACAGGCTGGCTGCGCGAGCCCACCAGGAACAACACCTGCAGGCCGTTGGGCGCGGAAGTGACGGCTGAGTCGCCGTCCTTCATGCGGGCGATGGCGTCCAAGCTGGCCAGCGGCAGCTGCTCGGCGGCGCGCACAGCCTGATTCGCAGCAAAACGAATATCGCTGGCCTTCAGATACTCGGCAAACTCGGCCAGATTCTTGGCCGCCTGCAATTTGGCGCGAATCTCGGGAATCTGCTCGGGCTTGGCCTCAATTGCCAATTCCTGCAGACTATAAATACGACGTTCCTTGAACAGCGCGGGTTTCTCGTTGTAATACTTTGAAACCTCCTCGGCCGTGGGTTTGGCAGCGCTCTCGCCAAGCCGCTCGACATAGGCGCGCGCGATGATTTCGCGCTTGGCAGCCTCAATCTGCTGGACCACGCGCGGGTCGCGGTCGAGCTTGAGATCTTCGGCCTTCTGCACCGCCAGTTCCTGCTCGATCAAGCGCTCCAGCACCTGCTTGCTGGCTGCTTCGGCCTGCTCGGGCTTCAGGCCTTGCTGGCGCTGCAGCACAAAGTTGATCTGATGAACGGTGATCTCTTCCTTGTTGACCTTGGCTGCCGTTTGGGAGGCCTTGTCCTTCTTTTCACCGCCGCCGCAGGCTGCCAGCAGCACCACTGCTACCGCCGCCAGCGCAATCGCGCTGGCGCGCATGCCGCTCAGGCCGCGCGACTGCTCTTGCTTCATCAGATTCATAGCTATGACTTTCTGTTTTTGGGCTCTCGGGTGAGAGCGTGCACCCCGGGCTCTCCGACGGCACTATGTTGCAGCGCACAATGGCGCCCGGTGGCAGTCGGCGAGTGTAACTTTGCAAAATGACAATTGACCCCCCCCTAAGGCGTGAACCCGTTCCATATTGCTACAGGAAACCAGTTCAATCGCGCCCTTCCGGACCCCAGTCCAGCCGTCGGGAACCCCTCGTCATTTATTAGTCAAACACCGGGAAAACCCGGCGTCTGCGGCCTGTCCGGCATATTGTTGACCGGTCGGCTCAATGACTGATCCATTTAGTCACGCCGAGTTCCGGCCACCCCCTTGGATCGGGGGGTAGCTCAGGTATCGGGAGTGTCGGCGCCCCGAAAACGGCCAGATCGGTTCAGGCGAACCGAGACCTCAGCCAAGCAGGCCGCATGGTTGGCGCGATCCGCGAAGCGCTCTTTGGCATGCGTCAGCGAGCCCGCAGGGTCTCGCTGGCGTGCTAGATCAGCACTTGATGCCGGCGTGCAGCGCGACGATGCCGGCGCTGAGGTTGTGCACGTCCACATGGCCGAAGCCGGCCGTCTTCATCATGGCCTTGAGTTCGGCCTGGGGCGGGTGCATGCGGATCGATTCGGCCAGGTAGCGGTAGCTCTCGGCGTCGCCGGCAATCATCTGGCCCAGCTTGGGCAGGATCTTGAAGGAGTACCAGTCATAAGGCTTTTGCAGCGGCGCTGCCACCTTGGAGAACTCCAGCACCAGCAAGCGCCCGCCGGGCTTGAGCACCCGGCACATTTCGGCCAGAGCCTGGTCCTTGTGGGTCATATTGCGCAGGCCGAAGGCCACGCTGACCAGATCGAAACTCTCGTTCTTGTAGGGCAGCTTCTCAGCGTCGCACAGATTGGTGGGCAGCACCAAGCCCTCATCGAGCAGGCGGTTGCGGCCCTGGCGAAGCATGGCCTCGTTGATGTCGGTGTGCACCACCATGCCGGTCTCGCCGACTTTCTTGGCGAAGGCGCGCGACAGATCGCCGGTGCCGCCGGCGATATCAAGCACGCGCTCGCCCGGCTTCAGATTGGCCACGGCCACCGTGTAGGCCTTCCAGGCCCGGTGCATGCCCATGGACATCAGATCGTTCATCACGTCGTACTTGGAGGCGACGGAATCGAACACGCCGCGCACGCGGCTGGCCTTCTCGCGCTCGTCGACGGTCTGGAAACCGAAATGGGTGCTGCTCATAGATATGCCCTCAATGCGTCGAACAGGCGCTGCCGCCCTTGGCCGGCATGGCATCGTCGCGCCCCTTGCCGGCAGCGGCCAGCTTGGCCTCGTAGTCGGCCCACAGCCGGGCCTGCTCGGCGCCGAGCTGGTAGAGATAGTCCCAGGAGAACAGGCCGCTGTCATGGCCGTCGCTGAACTGCGGGCGGATCGCGTAATGACCCACCTGCTCCAGTGCCGTGATGCCCACATCGCGCTTGCCGGTCTGCAGGGTTTCCTGGCCCGGACCATGGCCCATCACCTCGGCCGAGGGGCTGTAGACGCGCATCAGCTCAAAGGGGATCGAGAAGCGCGCCCCGTCGGAGAAGGCGATCTCCAGCACCCGCGACTGCTGGTGCACGGTGATGTCGGTGGGCGTGGGGGAATTGGGGGTGAGGCCGGCCATGGAAGAAGACTGCTGCGCGAGCGAGGGCGCCAGTGTAGCCGGCAGCCCCGGGCCAGCCCCTCCTCAGCTGCCGATCACCCCACCATCGAGTTTGCGCACCACCACGGTGGCCGAGCGGGGTCGGCCGTCGGCTCGCTGGTCGGGCCAGTTAGAGAAGCGGCGCGGCTGGGCCGGGTCGCTGCGCTCGCTGGGGCTCTCGCCCGGGTGCTGGATATTGATGAACATCGTGCGGCCGTCGGGCGTCATCGTCGCGCCGGTGACCTCGCTGCCGGACGGGCCGGTCAGAAAGCGTCGCACCTCGCCGCTGCGCGGATCGGCAGCGAGCATGCAGTTATTGCCCAGCCGTGCCAGATCGCCCTTGCCCATCGCCGAGGTGGACATATCGGTCTGTATCCAGAGCACCCCGCGCCCATCGACCCACAGGCCGTCGGGGCAGCCGAAGGCATCGCCCTTGACATTGCCCTTGGCCTCGGCGCGCTCGTTGCTTGGGTCCCCGGCCAGCACGAAGTGATTCCAGCGCAGGGTCGTGGCATCGAAATCGCCCTGCTCCTTCCAGCGGATGATGTGGCCCATGCTGTTGTTGGCGCGCGGATTGGCCGCGTCCACGGCCGGCTGCTTGTCGCCGGCGCGGTTGCTGTTATTGGTCAGCGTGCAGTAGACATAGCCCTCCTTGTCCACGGCAATCCATTCGGGGCGATCCATCTTGGTGGCGCCCAGCAGGTCGCTGGCCTGGCGGCTCTTGATCACGACCTCGCCCTGGTCGGCGAAGCCGGCGGCCGCGGTCAGCGGGCCTTGGCCCTGGCTCAGTGCCAGCCAGCGGCCGGAGCCGTCAGCATCGAAGCGGGCCACATACAGCGTGCCGTGGTCCAGCAACTCGCTGTTGGCGGCAAAGCCGCCTGGGCGGATCTTGTCGCGGCTGACAAATTTGTAGATGTACTCAAACCGGGCGTCCTCGCCCATATAGACCACGGCGCGGCCATCCCGGGTGACGGCCACCGTCGCCCCTTCGTGGGCGGCGCGACCCAGCGCGGTGCGCTTGACCGGCACGCTGCTGGGATTGAAGGGGTCGATCTCGACCACCCAGCCAAAGCGGTTGGGCTCGTTGGGATGTTTGACCGCGTCGAAGCGCTCGTCGTGCTCATGCCAGCGGTAGCCGGCCGGGTCACCCTTGCGCAGGCCCCAGCGGCGCTCATGCGGATTCGGGGCGTCCGGGCCCTTGAAGTAGTTGATGAAGTTCTCTTCGCAGGTCAGATAAGTGCCCCAGGGCGTGATGCCGCTGGCGCAGTTGTTCAGTGTGCCCAGCACGCGGCGGCCAGCGCCGTCCTGCGCGGTCTTCATCAGCGCGTGGCCGGCGGCCGGGCCGGCCACTTGCATCGGCGTGTAAGCGGTGATCCGGCGCGCCCAGGGCGAAGGCCGCACCAGCTCCCAGCGCCCGCCGGGCTGCTGCTGAACTTCAATCACCGAAACGCCGTGCGCGGCCTGGGCCTTGCGGACTTTCTGGGCGTTCCAGCTCTTCATGCCGTCGGCGTGCAGCAGCCCGTCATCGGTGTATTCATGGTTCATCACCAGCAAACCGGACTTGGAGCCCTCCTGGGTGAAGAAGTGGATGCCGTCGTGATGCATGCCGAGCTGGGTTTCTTGCTGAGCCGCCGTGTTGCTGCCGTCGAAGCGAAAAGCGCTGTCCTCGCCCGACAGCCCTACCGGTTCGCCCCAGGCCGCGATCACCTGGGCGCTGTAGCCCTCGGGCACCGCGATTGCATCCGCCGTCGACACCGGCACGCTCTTAAAACCCAGCAGCGGGCCGCCCGAGGCCCCGCCGCTGGCGCAGCCCCCCAAACCGAACAGGCCACCCAGACCCAGGCCCAGACCGCCGCGCAAGAGGGTGCGCCTTGTCGGGTCGGAGACCTCGTGGATGCTAGCGTTGGCGCTGCGGTTGCTGTCTTCCATCGTCAGAAAGTCCTTGGCCATTGCGGTCTGCCTCGTGTGGGTGGATGCCAAAGCTGCAAGCTTGACCCGCCAATGATGACAAGACCATGAAAACAGCGCGGTACCGGTGAGGGCCCGGATGGCCAACCCCGCCACTTGCCGCTAGGCTTTGCGGCCTCAACAAGCTCCGCCAGACCGATGCAACGCCTGACAAAGATCGCCGCCGCTGTGCTGACGGCCAGCACGCTCGCCCTGCCCTCGGCGCGGGCGCTGGACCTCAAGAATCTATCGCCCGATGTGGCGGCCTGCCATGACTTCTACGAGTTTGTGAACGGCAGATGGGACGCCGCCACATCGCTGCCCGATGGCCGCGCGCGCATCGGCAGCTTCATCGATTTGCGCATCGCCAATGACGCCGTCCTGCAGCAGGGTCTGGACGAGCTGATCGCCCAGCCGGCGCGGCAGACCAGCCCGGGACTCAAGGCCGTGGCCGCCTTCTATGCCAGCGGCATGGACCTGGAGGCCATCGAAGCCGGCGGCCTCAAGGCTTTGCAGCCGCTGCTGGCACAGATCGCGGCGATGCGCGGGCCGGCCGATCTGCCCGCGGCGCTGGCGGCGCTGAACCGGGTGCAGGTCGCAGCACCGCTGAACGCCTATGTGTGGCACGACCCCAAAGACACGCGCCGCCATGCGCTGATTTTTTCCCAGGCTGGCCTGGGCCTGCCCGACCGCGAGGACTATTTCAAGAGCGATGCCGTCTCGCTTGGCTTGCAGGCCGCCTATCGCGCCTACGCCAAGACGCTGCTGTCGGCGGCCGGGCTGCCGGCTGAGCCCGCCGATATCGAGGCGCTGATGGCCTTCGAGACCCGGCTGGCCGAGGCTTCGCGCACACGCGTCAAGCTTCGCGAACCCAATGCCAACTACAACCCCTTCGATGTCAAGGCCCTGACGGCCAGTGCCCCGGGACTCGACTGGGGCGCCTACCTCGCCAGCTACACCGGCCGGCCTGAGGGCGTGGCGCGCTTCATCGTCGGTCAGCCCGAGTTCGCCCAGCGCCTGGGCGAGCTGGCCAGCCAGGCGCAGCCTGCCGTCTGGCGCAGCTATTTGAGCCTGCGCCTGCTGGACGCCAGTGCGGCGCGCTTACCCAAGGTCTTTGCCGACGCACATTTCGCCTATCACGGTGCGGCCATCGCCGGGCTCAAGGCGCCGGCGCCGCGCAGCGAAGATGTGATCGTGAGCATAGGCGGGCGCACTGGCAGCGCGCCGGTGGGGTTGGGGCTGGGCGAGCTCTTCGTGGCCAAGGCCTTCTCCGCCGAGGCGCAGGCGCGCTCGCTGCAGCTGGTGGCCGACATCAAGGCGGCGATGCGCGGGCGCATCGAGGGCCTGGCCTGGATGAGCGCGCCGACCAAGCAGAGCGCGCTGGCCAAGCTCGACGCGATGGCGCTGAAGATCGGCGCGCCCGAGCGCTGGCCCGACTATGCCGGCCTGCAACTCAAGGTCGATGACTATGCCGGCAACGCGCTGCGCGCCAGTGCCTGGCAGACAGCCCAGCGTCTGGCCGATCTGGACCGGCCGGTGGATCGCTCGCGCTGGACCACCAGCCCCCACATCGTCAACGCCTTTGCCGGCGGTCTCAACGAGATCATCTTCCCGGCCGGCATCCTGCAGCCGCCCTTCTTCGATGCTCGGACCGACGACGCGGTCAACTACGGCGGCATCGGCATGGTGATCGGTCATGAGATCACCCACCACTTCGATGACCGCGGCCGCCAGTACGACAGCGTCGGCAATCTGGTCGACTGGTGGACGCCCGAGGACGCGGCCGCCTACCGGGCCCGAGCCGCGCAAGTGGCCGCGCTCTACAGCGGCTATGAGCCGCTGCCGGGCCAGCGCATCAACGGCCAGCAGATGCTGGGTGAGAACATCTCCGACATCGCCGGCATGCCGATCGCCTTCGAGGGCCTGCAGCGGGCCCTGGCCCGCAGCGGCGCACGTGACAAGATTGACGGCTACACGCCCGAGCAGCGCTTCTTCCTGTCCAACGCGCTGATCTGGCGAACCAAGATGCGCAACGAGCTGCTGATCAACCAGCTGCGAACCGGCCAGCACTCGCCGTCCAAGTTCCGTGTGCTGGGCCCGATGTCCAATCTGCCGGCCTTCGCCCAAGCCTTTGCCTGCAAGCCCGGCGACGCGATGGTGGCGGCCGAGCCGATCAGGGTCTGGTGAAGGCTCGGGCAAAGGCTTGGGTGAAGGCTCGGGCGAAGGCTCAGGCGGGTGTGGTCACCGCGGCCGCGATGGCCGCGTCCAGCGCGGGTAGGCGCTGACGCAGCGCCGCCAGCCTGGCCTCGTCGGCGGGGCGCTGAGCGCTGCCCCAGACCGGGTTCGGGTAGTGGCTGTCCCAGTCAAAGCGGGCGATCACATGCCAGTGCAGATGGGGCACGACATTGCCCAAGCTGGCGAGATTGATCTTGGTGGGGGCCAGGTCTTGCCTGAGCACCGTCTCGATGCGGTTGACGACCTCCATGCAGGCCAGGCGCGCGGCGGCGTCGAGATCGCTGAACTCGGCCACATGGGCGCGCCAGATCAGGCGATAGAAGGCCGGGAACGCAGCCTCGTCGGCGCGGATCACGCGCCACAGCGGGGTTTGCGCAATCAGCAGGTCGCCGTCGTCGCGGCACAGGGGGCAGTCGGTGTGGATGTCCATGGCATCGGCACTTTAACCGGCCGCGCGGCCTCATGACTTCCGGCACATAAGGCCCGTCACAGCTGGGTCCGTGACGAAATCAGTTCGTCGCGCAATCAGGTCGATCATCCTGCGGCTTCGGCATTTGGTCGCGGCGTCCTTGGTCCGACCCCAGGGGCAACCCTAGGCTGTGCCCATGTTCCGGAGCAAGCGCTCCGGTTCTTCGCACCCACCGACAGCCATCGATCAAGGAGATCCCCATGACAAAAACTCTGTACCGCACGCTCAGCGCCACCGCACTGATTCTCTTCACCGGCCTGGCCCAAGCTCAAGCACAACCCGAAGGACTCACGCGCGTTGAAGTCAGCGGCAAGCAAGGCGAGCCGGTACGCCGCGATGTGAGCCGCAGCTGCCCGGGTGTGGCCGCCACGATGCAAGACGTCCTGGAAAAGGCTTGGTACCTCGAAGGGCAGGAGGCCACGGTGCGCGTCACCTTCCGACTGCAGGGCGAGGAGACCACCGATGTCAGCTCCAAGGGCGGACCGCTGGCCTACCGCATGGCCGTGCGCCGCGCGGTCATCGCCATGCAGTGCACCAAGCAGGCCACGGACGGCCAGCTCTTCAGCTTCGATGTCAGTTTCGTGGCACCCAAGGAGGATGACGACGCAAGTTATCGCGTGGCCCTGCAAGAAAACTGAAGCGAAGCCATCGGCGAGGACGGCTCGGCGGCCCCCTAAGATAAGAGGAGTCTCTTGTACTCCTTGCCTTTGAGGACCGCCGATGCCCGCTTCGCTGACCGCCCGCCGCCTGTTCTGTCTTGCCCCGCTGGGCCTCGCTGCATTGGCCCTGGCACCGCTGGCGACCCAGGCCGACACCTGGCCCAGCAAACCGATACGCTGGGTGGTGGCCTACCCCGCCGGCGGCGGCTCGGACTTTCTGGCGCGCCAGCTCGCCCCGGCGCTGGGTGCCCAACTCGGCCAGACGCTGGTCATCGAGAACCGGCCCGGCGCCGGCGGCATGATCGGAACCGATGTGGCGGCCAAGGCCCCAGCCGATGGCTACACCTTGCTGACCGGCGACAACGGCGCCATGGTGTTCAACAGCGCGATGTACAAGAAGCTGCCCTATGCCCCCGGCGACTTCACGCCGGTGGGCTTCATGGCGCGCTTCCCGCTGATCTTGGTCGTGAACCCGAACTCCGGCTTCGCCAGCGCGCGGCAATGGCTGGACGAGGTGCGCAAGAGCCCCGGCAAGTACAGCTATGCCTCGCCGGGCATCGGCAGCCCGCACCATCTGGCAATGGAGCTGCTCAAGGAGCGCAGCGGCAGCTTCATCGTCCATGTGCCCTACCGCGGCACGGCCTTCTCGACCCAGGACCTGATCGCCGGCGTACTGCCCATGGGCATTCTGGACACGGCCGCCGGCCTGCCGCACATCCGCGCCGGCAAGCTCAAGGCGCTGGCCGTGCTCTCACCCAGGCGCGTGCCGCAGCTGCCCGAGGTGCCGAGCTTTGCCGAGCTGGGACTCAAGGGTGTGGACGTGGCGGCCTGGCAGGGGCTGTTCGTGCCCAAGGGCACGCCCGAGGCTGTCGTCAAGCGGCTGACCGCCGAGATGCAAAAGGCCATCGCGCTGCCCGAGGTCAAGGCCAAGTTGGAAGACTTCGGCCTGGAGGTCGCCCCCAGCGACGGGCCGGCGCTGGGTCGCTTTGTGCAGCAAGAAACCCAGTTCTGGCACGCGCTGATCAGGGAGCGCAAGCTGGCGGCCGACTGAATAAGGGCCGACAACTTTTTCACGGACTGACCGAGATCAACCCGCGACATTCGGGTTTCTGCTAGGTCCGCACCCCCATAAGGGGGCGAATACCGTACATTTCAAGCCTGCCCGATCGGGCGAGTGCGATGAGCGGACCGCGCCTTGCTTTGCAGCAACTGCGCAGACCGCACAGACAAGGCGAGCACGCCCTCAGGGCTCGTTCTGCGGCTTGGTACCGATCCCCATGCATAGACCACGCTCAGCCCATGCGGCTGCAGCGAGAGCCGCGCGTGCGCATCGCAATGCCTGGCTCGCCAACGAAGAACATCATGAGAACTGACAACTCCGCCCCCCGTGCCTCGACCCTGGGCTACGCCAGCGTGGCGCGTCGCGTCTCGCTGATCACCTGCCTGGGCATCGCCACGCTGCTGATCGCCATCTGCGCCCTGGTCTCCTGGGTGCTGACCGAACAGGCGCGCCAGCGCAGCGTCGACTACATGGCCAGCGAGGCCGCTGCCGTCGCTCGGGTGGCCGATGCGCTGGACCGCACCGCCCGCCAATCCGCCGACCGGCTGTACGCGGTGCTGGCCGCCGAGCTGCCCGGCAGCTTCGCGCTGCAGGGTGAGGCCGAGCTGATGCACGAGGGCCAGGCCCTGGCCGGCGAGCTGGGCCTGGTGGATCGCTTCAGCGCCAAGACCGGTGGCGTGGCTACCATCTTTGCGCGCAAGGGCGAGGACTTCATGCGCGTCACCACCTCGCTGACCAAGCAGGACGGCTCGCGCGCGATGGGCACGCTGCTGGGCAGCCAGCACCCGGCCTTCGCCAAGATGATGGCCGGCGGCAGCTATGTAGGCCCGGCCACGCTGTTCGGTGTGCCCTACATGACACGCTATCAGGCCATCAAGGACGCACAGGGCCAGGTGGTCGGCATCCTGTTCGTCGGCTTCGACATGCGCGGCCTGCAGCAAGAGCTGGTGACCATGGCCCAGGCCGTCAAGCTCTACGAGAGCGGCGGCCTCTACATCATCGACCCGGCCAAGTCGCCTGCCGACGCCTATCTGCGCGCCCATCCGAGCGCCCAGGGCAAGAAACTGACCGAGCTGATCCCGGATGCCGCCGGTGCCGAACGCCTGCTGAAGGCGCTGGCCGAGGCGCCCAAGGGCCTGCTCAGCGAGGCACCGGCCCTGTACAACGACAAACACGATGATGCTTTCGCGGTGGCACAGCGCAGCGAGGGCACCGGCTGGTGGGTGGTGGCGGAGGCCTCGCAATCGACCGCGCTGGCCGCGCACTACCGCTCGCTGCAGACCTTGTGGGGTCTGATGATGCTGGCCGTGTTGGTGTTGGGCGTGGGCATCACCGCGCTGCTGCGCCGCTGGGTGGGCCAGCCGCTGGGCGCGCTCAACAGCGCGGTGCAGGCGATTGCCGAGGGTAACCTCACCCAACGGATCGGCATCGCACGCCGCGACGATCTCGGCGCACTGGCGGCTGGCGTGGAGTTGATGCGTCAGCAGCTCGCGGGCACGATTGCCGAGGTCTCGCGCGCCAGCGACCAGATCGGTCTGGCCAGCGCCGAGGTAGCGGCCGGCAGCCGCGACCTGTCACAGCGCACCGAGCAGTCGGCCAGCCGCCTGCAGGAGACGGCCGGCGCGGTGGAGGAGCTCACCGGCTCGATGAGCCAGACGGCGGCCGCCGCCGAGCAAGCGCATCAGTTCGTCGGCGCATCCAACCAGGCGGCCGAGCATGGCGGCCAGGTGGTGGCGCAAGTGGTGCAGACCATGGAGCAAATCCGCAGCGCCAGCGCCCAGATCGCCGAGATCACCGGCACCATCGACTCGATCGCCTTTCAGACCAACATCCTGGCGCTGAACGCTGCCGTCGAGGCGGCCCGCGCCGGCGAGCAGGGTCGAGGCTTCGCGGTGGTGGCCAGCGAGGTGCGAGTGCTGGCGCAGCGCAGCGCCGAAGCGGCCAAGCAGATCCGCAGCCTGATCAGCAGCAGCGGCGAGAAGGTGGAGTCCGGTGCCCGCCTGGTCGGCGAGGCCGGCACGGCGATGCAGGAGATCTTGGGCAGCGTCAAGCGCGTGGCCGGCATCATCGGCGAGATCTCGACGGCTGCCCGCGAGCAGGCCATCGGCGTGGGCCACATCAATGCGGCCGTGGCCGATCTGGATCAGGGCACGCAACAGAACGCGGCCCTGGTGGAGCAGAGCACGGCTGCGGCCGAGAGCCTGCAGGAGCAGGCCGACAAGCTGGTGCAGCAAGTCGGGCGCTTCCGGGTCGACTCGGCGGCGTAAGCCGCCTCCCCTCGCCAAGGGCGGCGGGTCTAGTGCGGGTCTAGTGCGTGCCTAGTGCAGGCCCAGTGCGTGCCCATCATCAAGGCCTGAGTGCCGAGATGACAACAGCCATCACGCTCGATGACTCGCCGGGCGGCGGGCCGACGCTGGCACGGTGGTGACCACATGTGCCGATCAGGGTGGGCAAGCCGGCGCCAGCATCGCGCGAGCGGGGCCGCTCACCTCACCCCCGTCCCCTTATGGCGGCAGGTCTGGCCTTCTTGCCGCATTTGCGGGCGATTTGGGAATCAGCTCCCACTCGGACCGCACCGCCTGATAGTAGGGTCGCAGACCGGCACGAACCCAGATCGGTCGCACGGACTCAGCGAACAGCCCTTCCTGCAAAGCCAGTCGCAATGTAGCCAGCAGGGCCGGCGGCAAGCCGGCATGACAGGCCATCCACCGATCCACCCTGGCCAGCACAAAGACGCGCTGAACCTGCGCACCACTGTCGCCATCGAGCATGCCCGGCCTTTCGTCACTGACCAGATAGTCAAAGCGTTTGCGCTGCAACATCCCCGTCCTTTGTGCCGTGGGGGCGATGGGCTCGAAGGCGATATCCGCCGCGCCGAGCAGATCGCGCACCTCGGCCGTGTCGACAGCCCCAACCCGGTAAGGTCGCAAGTCCTCGATATTGCGCACCGAGGGCGCCCCCTTGAGGGCATAGACAGCCAACTTCACCGGGGCGACTCGACCCACAAAACTCAGGGTCTCGGCCTCGCCCGGCGAAAAATCGATCGCCAGACCGCAGCTGCCCGGGCTGATCGGCAGCATCGCTGAGATCCGCCGGTGCGGCATCAGGGTGACTTGCAAGCTGAGCTTGTGCCCGACGAGCAGGGCCTGCAATGCCTCCAGGTAGGGGCCTGCCGGTTTCCCATCGCGAAGCAGCACAAAGGGAGGATCCGGCTCGACGAATATCTTTAGCACCTGCGCAGCTGATGCTGATGCGGCCAATAGCGTGAGCGCTGCAAACACGATGGCGGGGCTGCGCCAGCGGTTCATGACCGGGTGACCAACTGCACGGGCGACTGGATGATGCTGGGGAGTTCGGTCTGACGCTGCCCCGTTTGCAAGGCTTTGAGCACGACATCCAGCGCGTACTCGGCCTGCTTGACCGGGAATTGGTCTGCCGTAGCCAGTATCAGGCCCTGAGCGATGAGCGGACGAACCGAGGGAATGTTGTCGTAGCCGCAGACGAGGACGTCGCTGCTGCGCCCGAGCTCGCGAAGGGCCTGCACCGCACCCAGGGCCATATTGTCATTGCCGCACAGCAGTGCCTTGATGTCCGGCGCCAATCGCATCAACTCGCTGGCTGCCGCCCGGCCCTGGGTCTGGGTCCAATGGCCGGAACGAACCGCAGCCAGCCGCAGGCCTGCTGCGGCAATCGCCGCCCTGAAGCCGTCGCTGCGCGCCTTAGCATTGATGGAGCCCGGCGGGCCCTCGATGATGCCGACGCGGCTGGCGCGAGGCAGCTGCTTGGCCACATAGTCGCCAACGCTGCGGCTGCCCTGAAAATTGCTCGGTCCGACAAAGGGAATGTTGACGCCGGCGGTGGCCAGGGCGCGGTCGTCGAGCTTGTTGTCCAGATTGACGACCAGCACACCCGCCTTCAAGGCCTTGAGCAGGACCGGCAGCATGGCGTTCGAATCCGCCGGCACGATCACCAGGGCATGCACACGCTGCTCGATGAGCTTCACAACCAAGCGTTCCTGCGCCGCCACATCCGTCTCGCCGTCGATACCCTGGACCAAGAGCTCGTACTCGGCCTGTCGCCGCGCATGATGGGCACGCGCGCCTTCGCCCATCAGTGCGAAGAACTCATTGCGCATGGCCTTCAAAACCACCGCCACCCGTAAACGCTCCGCCGCCGCGCTGCCCCCGCCCGGTGCTGCAAGCCCTGCGAGTGCGGCCAGAAGCAGACAACGGCGATGGGTGCCGCCGAGATCTGCGGATGCAAGCGGCGTGCGGGCGCACGCCTGAGACGCTGGACAATTGCTGGTGCTCACGATCTTCGGCCTGGCTCCGATAGCTTCGGAGTGTGCCAGTTCCAGCTCGAAGATGCGTTTCGATCAGACCAGCACGCGCTCGATGCCACCGGCGTTGGCTTTGGCCACGTACTGCGGCATCCAGTCCTTGCCGAGGATCTGGTTGGCCATCTCAACGACGATGTAGTCGGCCTCCAGCAGGCCGTTCTGCAGATCGCCGCCGTAGCGGCTCAGGCCCTGCAGGCAGCTCGGGCAGGAGGTCAAGATCTTCAGGTTCTCGGCCGCCGCGACCTTGCCGCTCTCGCGCAGCTGGGTCTCGGTCTTGCGCAACTCCTCTTCCTTGCGAAAGCGGATCTGCGTGGAGATGTCGGGACGTGTCACGCCCAGCGTGCCGCTCTCGCCGCAGCAGCGCTCGCTCTTGACCACCTCGGGGCCGACCAGGGCCTTGACCGTCTTCATCGGGTCTTGCAGCTTCATCGGGCTGTGGCAGGGATCGTGATACAGAAAAGCCTGCTTGGAGTCGAGCGTGATGCCCTTCTCCAACAAGTATTCGTGGATGTCGATGATGCGGCAGCCCGGGAAGATGTCCTCGAACTTGTAGCCCTGCAGCTGGTCATAGCAGGTGCCGCAGCTCACCACCACGGTCTTGATGTCCAGGTAGTTCAGCGTGTTGGCGACGCGGTGGAACAGCACCCGGTTGTCGGTGATGATCTTCTCGGCCTTGTCGAACTGGCCCGAGCCGCGCTGCGGATAGCCGCAGCACAGATAGCCCGGCGGCAGCACGGTCTGCACCCCGGCGTGCCAGAGCATGGCCTGGGTCGCCAGACCCACCTGGCTGAACAGCCGCTCCGAGCCGCAGCCCGGGAAGTAGAACACCGCCTCGGTCTCGGCCGTCGTGGCCTGGGGATTGCGGATGATGGGGACGTAGTCCTTGTCCTCGATGTCCAAGAGCGCCCGCGCGGTCTTCTTCGGCAGTCCGCCCGGCAGCTTCTTGTTGATGAAGTGGATCACCTGCTCCTTGATCGGCGCGGCACCCAGCGTCGCGCGCGGCGCGGCGGTCTGCTTCTTCGCAAAGGTCTTCAGCAGGTCGTGGGCCAGGCGCTGGGCCTTGAAGCCCACGCCGACCATCGCGCTGCGGGCGAGCTTGATCGTCTCGGGATTGGTGGCGTTGAGCATCAGCATGGCCGCGGCGTTGCCGGGACGCCAGGTCTTTTGGCCCATCTTGCGCAGCAGATTGCGCATATTCATCGTCACATCGCCGAAGTCGATCTTGACCGGGCAGGGATTCGCGCATTTGTGGCAGACCGTGCAGTGGTCGGCCACATCCTCGAACTCCTGCCAGTGCTTGATCGACACGCCGCGCCGGGTCTGCTCCTCGTAGAGAAAGGCCTCAACCAGCAGCGAGGTCGCAAGAATCTTGTTGCGCGGGCTGTACAGCAAGTTGGCGCGCGGCACATGGGTGGCGCACACCGGCTTGCACTTGCCGCAGCGCAGGCAGTCCTTGACGCTGTCGGCGATCGCGCCGATATCGCTTTGCTGCATGATCAAGGACTCATGCCCCATCAGCCCGAAGCTCGGGGTGTAGGCATTGGTCAGATCCGCGTAGGTCGTCATCGCGTCGGGCCCGCCCAGGCGCAGCAGCTTGCCCTTGTTGAAGCGGCCCTCCGGGTCGATCCTTGCCTTGTAGTCGGCAAAGGGCGCCAGCTCGGCGTCGCTGAGGAACTCCAGCTTGGTGATGCCGATACCGTGCTCACCCGAGATCACGCCGTCCAGGCTGCGTGCGAGCTTCATGATGCGGGCGACGGCTTCGTGAGCCGTCTGCAGCATCTGGTAGTTGTCGGAGTTGACCGGGATATTGGTGTGCACATTGCCGTCGCCGGCATGCATGTGCAGGGCGACCCAGACCCGGCCGCGCAGCACTTCCTTGTGGATGCGCTTGCACTCCAGCAGGATCTGCGCGAAGGCGCCGCCGCTGAAGATGTCTTGCAGCGGCTTGAAGATCTGGGTCTTCCAGGAGGCCCGCAGGCTGTGGTCCTGCAGCTGGTCGAAGAAGCTGCGCTCCTCGCCGCGGTCGATATCCAGCTCCTGCATCCATTGCTGCCACTGCCCGCGCACCTCGCCCAGCAGGCCCAGCGCCTGCGCGACGCGGTCGCCGAGCAGCTCGGCGCTGGGGATCTCGCTGGCATCGTCGGTCTTGCCCAGCGGCAGATTGCCTCGCTCGAAAAACGCCTGCAGCTCGTCCACCAGGGCCAGCTTGTTGCGCAGCGAGAGCTCGATATTGATGCGCTCGATGCCCAGCGTGTACTCGCCCATGCGCGGCAAGGGGATCACGACGTCCTCGTTCACCTTGAACGCATTGGTGTGCTTGGAGATCGCGGCGGTGCGCTTGCGGTCCAGCCAGAACTTCTTGCGCGCGTCGGCACTGATCGCGACAAAGCCCTCGCCGCTGCGGCCATTGGCCAGGCGCACGACCTCCGAGGTCGCCCGCGCCACCGCATCGGCATCCTCGCCGACGATGTCGCCGACCAGCACCATCTTGGGCAGGCCGCCGCGCTTGCTCTTGGTGGCGTATCCCACCGCCTTCAGATAGCGGTCGTCCAGATGCTCAAGACCGGCAAGAATGGCGCCGCCGGGCTTTTGCGCCTCGGCGAACATGAAGTCTCGGATCTCGACAATGGAGGGCACGCAGTCCTTCGGGTTGCCGAAGAACTCCAGGCAGACGGTGCGCACATGGGCGGGCATCTTGTGCACGACCCAGCGCGCACTGGTGATCAGGCCGTCGCAGCCCTCCTTCTGGATGCCGGGCAGGCCGGCCAGGAACTTGTCGGTGACGTCCTTGCCCAGGCCTTCCTTGCGGAAGGTGCGCCCGGGGATGTCCAGGCGCTCGGTGCGCTCGAGCTTCTTGCCGCTGGCGTCGAAATAGCGCAGCTCGAAGCTGGCCGTCTCCACGTCATGGATCTTGCCCAGGTTGTGGTTGAGCCGTATCACCTCCAGCCATTTGGCCTCCGGCGTGACCATGCGCCAGCTGGCCAGATTGTCCAGCGCCGTGCCCCACAGCACGGCCTTCTTGCCGCCGGCGTTCATCGCCACATTGCCGCCGACGCAGCTGGCCTCGGCCGAGGTCGGGTCAACCGCGAACACATAGCCATGCAGCTCGGCCAGATCGGCCACGCGCTGAGTCACGACACCGGCCTCGCTCCAGATCGTCGCCACCGGCTTGTCGACGCCCGGCAGCGCCATCACCTCGACGCCGCGCAGGGCTTCGAGCTTTTCGGTGTTGATGACCGCGCTGTTCCACACCAGAGGCACCGCGCCGCCTGTGTAGCCAGTGCCGCCGCCGCGCGGGATGATGGTCAGGCCCAGCTCGATGCAGCCCTTGACCAGGTGGGCCATCTCGGCCTCGGTGTCCGGGGTCAACACGACAAAGGGGTACTCGACCCGCCAGTCGGTCGCATCGGTGACATGCGAGACGCGCGACAGGCCGTCGAACTTGATGTTGTCCTTGGCGGTGCGCTTGCCCAGCAGCTTGGTGGCGCGGCGGCGCAGCTCGGCCACCTCGTCGAACTGGCTGGAAAACTGCTGCACCGCCCGGCGCGCGGCTGCCAGCAGCTCGCCCACCGAGGCGTCGCGCTGAGGATCGCTGGCCGGGTCGCGGCGCTTCTCGACCTCGTGCAGCCGGTGGTTCAGCGCTTCGATCAACTGGCCCCGGCGCTTGGGGTTGTCCAGCAGGTCGTCCTGCAGATAGGGGTTGCGTTGCACCACCCAGATATCGCCCAGCACCTCGTAGAGCATGCGCGCGGAGCGGCCGGTGCGGCGCTCCTCACGCAGCCGGTTCAACAGCTCCCAGGCACGCGTGCCCAACAAGCGGATCACGATCTCGCGGTCGGAGAAGGAGGTGTAGTTGTAGGGAATCTCGCGCAGCCGGGCGGCGTGCGGGGCATCCTCACGCCCAGCGATGGCGGTTTGGGTCGGGTCGACAGGCATCAGCGGATGCGGTGCATTCATGGCGGCCAGGCGCTTGCGCACCCTTGGTTGGCCGGGCAGCCGGTCAAGGCGAAACACCCGGCGAAAGCTGGAAATCTCTCATTCGATCTGCATCGACGCGCCGGGCTTGTGACCTGCTGGCGGGGATGCGGGCGGCAGCCTCATCAGGTGCGCACGCCGGCATGACACCGGCGGCCAACCCCATTCGCGTCGGGTCCATGATCCTACCGCAGTGCAACATGCTCGCCCTGCGCACGGCCAAGAGCCCTTGTCCGACAGGCCTGTTTGGGGCGGCTTGGGCGCGCGGCTGTGGCGTCCACGCCAATGGCGGCGCACCAAATTGCGGCACCCATGCCATCTTCAGGCGCATCGGGCACCACACCCGGGCCAGGCCCTATTGCCCGGACGCGACGCCCATGTCACAACACGGATGTCACAATTGACACATAAGCTTGTTGGCTCATGCTGTGATCCACATGATCCACACCAGCCCTGTCGAATAACGGAGCATCAAAGACAATGAAAGCACAACACCTCGTCGCCGCACTGCTGGCTGCCGGCCTTGCCACCGGCGCCCAAGCACAAACCGAAGTCCAGTGGTGGCACTCCATGGGCGGCGCCCTGGGTGAATGGGTCAATGACCTGGCCAAGGATTTCAACGCCAGCCAAAAAGATTACAAGATCGTGCCCACTTTCAAGGGCAGCTATGACGAGTCGATGACGGCCGCAATCGCCGCCTTCCGCGCCGGCAACGCACCGCACATCCTCCAGGTCTTTGAGGTCGGCACGGCCACGATGATGGCCAGCAAGGGCGCCATCGTGCCGGTGGGCGAGGTGATGAAGAACGCCGGCGCCAAGTTCGACCCGAGCGCCTATGTGCCTGCCGTGGCCGGCTACTACACGGCCCCCAACGGCCAGATGCTGAGCTTCCCCTTCAACAGCTCGACGACGGTGTTCCACTACAACAAGGACGCCTTCAAGGCCGCCGGCCTGGACCCGAACAAGGCGCCGGCCACCTGGCCGGAGGTGGCCCTGGCCGCCGCCAAACTCAAGGCCAGCGGCCACAAGTGCCCCTTCACCACCAGCTGGGTCAGCTGGACCCAGTTCGAGAGCTTCTCGGCCTGGCACAACGTCGAGTTCGCCAGCAAGAACAACGGCTTCGGCGGTCTGGACACACGGCTGAACTTCAACACGCCGCTGCATGTGCGCCATATCGAGAACCTGGCCAATATGTCCAAGCAGGGCCTGTTCGTCTACAAGGGTCGCGGCAATGCGGCCGACGCCACCTACGTCTCGGGTGAGTGCGCGATGACCACCGGCTCCTCGGGCCTGTATGCCAATGTGAAGCGCAATGCCAAGTTCGGCTTCGGCATCTCGCCGCTGCCCTACTACCCAGACGTGACCGGCGCACCGCAGAACACCGTGATCGGCGGCGCCAGCCTGTGGGTGATGTCGGGCAAGAAGGCGCCCGAGTACAAGGGCGTGGCCGCGTTCTTCAGCTATCTGGCCCGCACCGATGTGGCGGCCGACAGCCACAAGCGCACCGGCTACCTGCCGGTGACCAAGGAAGCCTACAACGCCACCGAGAAGTCGGGCTTCTACAAGGACAACCCGGGCACCGAGGTGGCCGTGGTGCAGATGATCCGCAAGACCACCGACAAGTCGCGCGGCGTGCGCCTGGGCAACTTCGTCCAGATCCGCACCATCATCGACGAGGAAATGGAACAGGTCTGGGGTGGCAAGAAGAGCGCCAAGGAAGGCATCGACGCCGCGATCAAGCGCGGCAACGAACAGCTGGAGCGTTTCGAGAAAGCCAACAAGGGCTAAGCTCCCCGCTTTGAATGATCGATAGAACCCGCCGCCCTGGGAAACCGGGGCGGCGGGTTGATGCTTTTGGGAAGGGACATCATGTCCGTAGAAAAACGCGTGCTTTTCAAATCGGGATGGCTGCCCTGGGTGCTGTTGGCACCGCAGGTCATCGTCATCACCGTGTTCTTCTTCTGGCCGGCCGGCCAGGCGCTGCTGCAATCGCTGCAGCAGCAGGATGCCTTCGGCATGTCCACCGAGTGGGTGGGCCTGCAGAACTTCCGCCAACTCTTCAGTGACGAGAGCTATCTGGCCTCGTTCAAGATCACCGCGCTGTTCTCCGCGCTGGTGGCGGGTTTCGGCCTGGCCATCGCGCTGCTGCTGGCCGTGATGGCCGACCGCGTGATCAAGGGCGCCTTCGCCTACAAGACTTTGCTGATCTGGCCCTATGCGGTGGCGCCGGCGGTGGCCGGCGTGCTGTGGCTGTTCATGTTCGCGCCCTCCTTCGGCGTGGTCTCCTACATGCTGCAGGCCGCCGGTACGGACTGGAACCATCTGCTGAACTCCAACCATGCGATGACGCTGATCGTCGTCGCCGCGGTCTGGAAGCAGATCTCCTACAACTTCCTGTTCTTCCTGGCGGGCCTGCAGTCGATCCCGAAGTCGCTGATCGAGGCGGCCGCCATCGACGGTGCCAGCCCGGCCCGGCGCTTTTGGACCATTGTGTTCCCGCTGCTCTCGCCCACCACCTTCTTCCTGCTGGTGATCAACGTGGTCTACGCCTTCTTCGACACGTTCGCCATCGTCGACGCGGCCACCCACGGCGGCCCGGGCAAGGACACGGCCATCTTGGTCTACAAGGTCTACTACGACGGCTTCAAGGCCCTGGACCTGGGCGGCTCGGCCGCGCAGTCGGTGGTGCTGATGGTCATCGTGATCGCGCTGACCGTGCTGCAGTTCCGTTTTGTCGAGAAGAAAGTGCAGTACTGAGATGATCGAACGTCGCCCCGCCCTTACCGTGCTGGCCCATCTGACGCTGATTCTCGGCGTGCTGATCGTGGCCTTCCCGGTCTACCTGACCTTTGTCGCCTCGACCCAGAGTGCCGAGCAGATCGCGCAGAGCCGCCCGCTGTCGCTGCTGCCCGGTGACCACATGCTGGAAACATGGAAGCTGGCCCTGTTCGGCGGCGAGACCAGCGCCGGCAGCCGAATTCCGCCGGCCCTGCCCATGCTCAAGATCAGCCTGATCAGCGCGCTGGTGATCTCGCTGGGCAAGATCGCGATCTCGCTGCTTTCGGCCTTTGCGATCGTCTACTTCCGCTTCCCCTTCAAGAGCTTTTTCTTCTGGGCCATCTTCGTGACGCTGATGCTGCCGGTGGAGGTGCGCATCGGCCCGACCTACCAGGTGGTGTCGGATCTGAAGATGCTCAACACTTATGCCGGCCTGACCGTGCCGCTGATCGCCTCAGCCACCGCCACCTTCTTGTTCCGCCAGTTCTTCATGACGGTCCCGGACGAGTTGGTGGAGGCCGCACGCATGGACGGCGCCGGGCCGATGCGGTTTTTCTGGGACGTGCTGCTGCCGCTGTCACGCACCAGCATCGCCGCGCTCTTCGTGATCCAGTTCATCTACGGCTGGAACCAGTACCTGTGGCCCCTGCTGGTCACCACGCAAGAGGACATGTATCCGGTCGTGATGGGCATCAAGCGCCTGATCACAGGCGAGTCCTACACCGAGTGGAACGTCGTGATGGCCACCGCGCTGCTGGCGATGATCCCACCGGCGCTGGTCGTGATGCTGATGCAGAAGTGGTTCGTCAAGGGCCTCGTCGACACTGAAAAATAATGACTTGCGGAACAGACCGCCGCTGCGCAGCGGCAGGCTGTGTCCCCGACTCATCAGATGAATTTGCGTGCCGGACCGCAGCCGCGCAGCGGCAGGCCCGGACACCAACCGATTGAGAAAAATATGGCAAGCATTTCCCTTCGCAATGTGGTCAAACGTTATGGCCACGGCCCCAAGGCCAATCAAGTGATCCACGGCGTCAACGCCGAGATCAAGGACGGCGAGTTCATCGTCATCGTCGGACCCTCCGGCTGCGGCAAGAGCACCTTGCTGCGCATGGTGGCCGGGCTGGAGGAGGTCTCCGGCGGCGAGATCGCCATCGGAGCGCGCGTGGTCAACGACATCGAGCCCGCCGAGCGCGATATCGCGATGGTGTTCCAGAACTACGCGCTCTACCCGCATATGAGCGTGTTCGAGAACATGGCTTACGGCTTGAAGATCAAGAAGGTGCCGATCGCCGAAATCAAGACCCGCGTCGACAAGGCCGCCAAGATCCTCGAGCTGGGCCATCTGCTGGACCGCACGCCGCGCGCCCTGTCTGGCGGTCAGCGCCAGCGCGTCGCGATGGGCCGCGCCATCGTGCGCAATCCGCAGGTCTTCTTGTTCGACGAGCCCTTGTCCAACCTGGACGCCAAGCTGCGAGCCCAGACTCGGCTGGAGATCCAGAAGCTGCACCGCGAGCTGGGCGTGACCTCGCTGTTCGTGACCCATGACCAGGTCGAAGCCATGACCCTGGCCCAGCGCATGATCGTGATGAACGGCGGTCACATGGAGCAGATCGGCACGCCCGAGGAGGTCTACCAGCGCCCCGCCACCACCTTTGTCGCCAGCTTCATCGGCTCGCCGCCGATGAATCTACTCAAAGGCCAGGCCAAGGGCAACAGCTTCACGGTCGGCGGCATCACCTTGGCCCTGCCGGCCCCGGCACCGCGCGAAGGCGAGCTGATCCTGGGCTTGCGCCCCGAGCATCTGGACCACTGGAACGCCACGTCCGGCTGGCCTCTGAAGGTTGAGATGATCGAGATGCTGGGCGCCGAGCGCCTGGTCTATGGCCGCCTGGGCACTGAGCAGTTCACCCTGCGCATTGACGGCACCCTGGTGCCGCCAGCGGTCGGCGACACGCTGATGCTGGAGCTCAGCGCCAAGCAGCTGCACTGGTTCGACGCGCAGACGCAAAAGCGCGTCGGGAGTTGAGCGATGGGTGAATGGCCGATGCCTATGTGGATCGCCCATCGCGGCGCCGGCAAACTCGCCCCGGAGAACACGCTCGCGGCTTTCCGCGAGGGTGCAAGGCACGGCTATCGCGCCTTCGAGTGCGATGTGAAGCTCAGCGCCGACGGCATCCCCTTCTTGCTGCATGACGCCACGCTGAACCGAACCACACCCGAGCGCGGTGTGGCCGGCGAGCGCGGCTGGGCCGAGCTTTCGCGTATCGATGCCGGCGCCTGGCACAGCCGCGCCTATGCCGGCGAGCCCATACCCAGCCTGGACGCGCTGGCCCGCTACGTCATCGCGAACGGTTTCGCGCTGAACATCGAGATCAAGCCGACACCGGGCCAGGAGCTCGTGACCGGCCAGGTGGTGGGCCGCGAGGTGCTGCGTCTGTGGAAGGGCTCGGGCCTGATGCCGCTGTTGAGCTCCTTTCAGCCCGAGGCCCTGGCCGGCGCCCTGCAGACCGCGCCGGAGCTCCCGCGCGGGCTGCTGCTGGACAAGCTGTCGCAGGGCTGGCTGGACCAAGCACTGCGCATGCAATGCCGCGCCGTGATCACGAACTATGCGCTGATGAACCAGGCCCTGGTCGAGCAGCTGCATGCGGCCGGACTGAAGGCCCTGGTCTACACGGTCAACGACCCTGCGTCGGCACAATGGCTGATGGCCAATGGGGTGGACGGCATCATCACGGACGCCGTGGACAGGTTCTCGCCGGGCAGCTGAGGCGACTGGCAGCTACGCCCGCGGTCTGTACTGACGCCTTCACGGCTTCAGTACGGCACGGGCGCCACACCGGCGTGAGCGTAGATGTCGAACCAGCCTGCGGGGAGGCCGTCGCGGCGATGGTGGCGATGCTGACTGCTGCGCAGCAGCAATGACCATGCCGTCGATGTACCGTGCTCAGGACAGGGCGTCACTCAGCTGAAAACGCCGACCGCCGGTTCCGCCCACACCGGCAAGAACGCCAGCACGATGACCAATCCGGCCATCCACACGTAGCGCTGTGACTCAAACAAATAAAGTCCGTCGGAACAAAATAGAGTTCGTCGGACTTGTTGTGTTTTGGGAACCTTAGGCCTGGGTACTTCTCATTGCGCGAGGCCAAGTGCTCTGGCCTGGCCGACCGTGCGGCGCCAACGCCGGTCGAACCGACTGGTAATCAACCCATTCGGATCGAAGTCCTTTCCTCACCTTGTCGGGCTACGTTGGCTTGGTATGCAAGCGCGGCGGCTTGGAGGACGTTCCGGATGACAAGCTTTGCGAGTTGTCTGCGCTATGCGCGCTCGCGACCGCCGCCAGCCCGGCCAAGGCATATCGCGTCATGTCGTCGACAAGCCCCTGCTCATCGTCGTACGCCGCCGGCATGACCTGTCGCAGCAAGTCGCGCGGCGCGATGGTCATCATGATGCACGGCATCACGATCATGGCCAGCGAGCGCTGAACCGCAGGATGGCCTGCGGGCAGGCCCAGCACCTCGGCCACGATTGACATCACGATCTGGATCTTGGGCAGCACGGCCTTGCGCATCAGCACGGCCATGTGCGGCGACGGGGCGACCATCATTTCGTGCACGAGGACGCGTAAGCCCCAGGGAACCTCCTGACCGCTGACCCGCTGCGCCAGCAGCCCGATCACCGCGCGCAATCGGGCCTGCGGCTCAGCGCAGACACACCCGATGGCCGCGAGGTCGTCGAGGCGCACCAACTGGCCGTGCGCCTCGATGAGCACCGCCTCGTATAGACCTTCGCGACTACCGAAGTGGTAGTTGACGGCCGCCATATTGGCACCTGCTGCCAGGCAGATTTCGCGGCTGGTGGTGCGCTCGAAGCCTTGCTCGGCAAAAAGCCGTCCGGCCACCTGAAGTATCAGCGCCCGCGTCTCGACGCCGTCGGATCGGACCGAGCGGGGTCGTGGTGGGGTCTGTCGCCCGGGCTTGGATGTCATGGCGCAAGCGTACCAACAAAAGTCTTCATATCTAATTCAAATTAGAATTTGAAGTAGGCTATGATGCGATCCGACGCACGCTTGTGCTGCCTCAGCAGTGGGCTGATTCCGCTTCAAGACCCGGAGACCCCTGACCATGAATCCGAAGATCCTTGTTCCCGTCGCCGTCGTGGCCGTCGCGCTCACTGCGGGCTTGGCTTGGGTGTGGGCCCTACAGCTGCCCGCCGATGACCCCAACCGCCTGACGCTGTATGGCAACGTCGACATCCGTCAGGTGGCACTGGCCTTCAATGGCGGCGACCGCATTGCCTCGCTGAGTGCCAGCGAAGGTGACAGCGTGCGTGCCGGCCAGGTATTGGGACGGCTGGACACTACGGCGGCCAGGCTGCGGCTGGCGCAGGCCCAGGCGCAGGTAGGCGTGCAGGAGCAGGCACTGCGACGCCTGCAGGCCGGCAGCCGCGCGCAAGAGCAGGCGCAGGCGCGAGCACAGCTGGCGGCAGCGCAGGCCCAGGCCGAGCTCGCGACCCGCCAGCTCGCACGCGTACAGGCCACCAGCGACGTCACGCACGGCAAGGGCGTTAGCCGGCAGGACCTGGACAATGCTCGCGCGCAGCAACAGGTCACGCTGGCGCAGGCCGAAGCTGCGCGCAAGGCGGCAGAACTGGTGCTCGCCGGGCCGCGCCGGGAAGACATCGCTCAAGCCCAGCAGGCGCTGGCCGCTGCGCAAGCTGCACTGGCGCTGGTTCAGCGGCAAATCGACGAGTCGGAACTGCGCGCCCCGACCGACGCCGTGGTGCGGGCACGCCTGCTCGAGCCCGGCGAGATGGCCACGCCGCAGCGCCCCGTCTATACCTTGGCCATCACGGCACCGAAATGGCTGCGCGCCTACGTCGACGAAGCCCACCTGGGTCGCCTTCGCGTCGGCATGCCGGCGCAGATCCGCATCGACAGCGATCCCGATCACCCGCTGACGGCCAAGGTGAGCTCGATAGGCTCGGTGGCGGAATTCACGCCGAAGACGGTTCAGACGCCCGAGTTAAGGACCAGCCTTGTCTACGAGCTTCGGATGCAGGTCGAAGACCCCGACAACCGCTTGCGCTTGGGCATGCCGGCCACAGCACAACTCAATCTGGGCCCGCAGCGCACGGCCGCGGCAGCCTCCACAGACACCCTCACTACTGGCAGCCGGCCATGAACGCAACGCTGGCCCTGGACGGCCGACATCTTTGCCGGCGCTTTGCCGTCGCCGGGACGCGTGAACACACGCAGGCCATAGCCGACGTTTCGCTGCAGGTGGCGATGGGCTCGCTGGCGGCGATGGTCGGGCCCGATGGCGCGGGCAAGACGACGCTGTTACGCATGGCCGCTGGCTTGATCGTCCCCGACGCCGGCACGCTCACGGTGCTGGGCATCGATGTCGCGCAGCACCCGCAGGCGGTGCAGGACCGCATCAGCTACATGCCGCAGCGCTTCGGTCTGTACGACGACCTCAGCGTGCAGGAGAACCTGGACCTGTACGCCGACCTGCACGGCGTCCCCGCCGATCGGCGCCAGGCCCGCTACGCGCAGCTGATGGCGATGACCAACCTCGGGCGCTTCAAAACCCGCTTGGCCGGCCAGTTGTCGGGTGGCATGAAACAGAAGCTGGGCCTGGCCTGCACCCTGGTGCGCTCGCCCGAGCTGCTGCTGCTGGACGAGCCCACCGTGGGCGTGGACCCGCTCTCGCGGCGCGAGTTGTGGGAGATCGTGCAGTCGCTCGTCACCGATGAGCAGCTCACCGTGATCGTCAGCACCGCCTACCTGGACGAGGCCGAGCGCTGTTCGCAGGTGTTCCTGCTGCGCCAGGGCAAGTTGCTGGCCGCAGGCGACCCGGCCTCGCTGCGGCAGCATGCCCACGGGCGCTGCTTCATCGTGACACCGCCTGCCGGCCGGCCGGCACGCTGGCTGCAGGGGCGTCTGCTCGACGACACGGCGCACGTTGTGGACGCCGTGCCGCAGGCCGGCGAGGTGCGCACCATCGGCATGGGCGATGACGCCGAAGCGCCTGCCGCGCTGCTGGGCCTGGCGAGGCGCGCGGTTCCGGCGCGGCTGGAGGATGGCTTCATGGTGCTGTTGAAGTTGAACAGCACCGCTTCCGCGATGCCTGTTCAGGCCAACGATGCAGCCGCATCGCCGCGAACCAAGTGCGACGCCGAGACCATGATCGAGGTGCGCGACCTGGTGCGCAAGTTCGGCGATTTTGTTGCCGTGGCCAACACGACTTTTAGCGTCCGGCGTGGTGAGGTCTTTGGCTTGCTCGGGCCCAACGGCGCCGGCAAGACGACGACCTTCCGCATGCTCTGCGGCCTGCTGCCGGCCACCAGCGGCAGTCTCAGTATGGCCGGCATCGACCTGCGCCATGCGCGTGCCGAGGCGCGTCGCCGCATCGGCTACGTGGCGCAGAAGTTCTCACTGTACGGCAACCTCACCGTCGCCGAGAACCTGCGCTTCTTTGCTGGCGCCTACGGCTTGCGGGGCGAGTATGCGGCGCAGCGCATGGCCACGGTGACCGCACAGTTCGACCTCGACGGCCTTAGCCACACTCCCAGCGGCCAGCTGCCCGGCGGCTACCGCCAGCGCCTGGCCATGGCCACCGCCTTGCTGCACGAACCGCAGATCCTCTTCCTGGACGAACCCACCAGTGGTGCAGACCCGCTGGCGCGGCGCGAGTTCTGGCGCCGCATCACTGCCCTGGCTGAGCAGGGCACGACGGTGGTCGTGACGACGCACTTCATGGAAGAGGCCGAGTATTGCGACCGCATCGTGATCCAGGACGCTGGTCATGTGCTGGCGCTGGGCACGCCGCTGCAGGTGCGGCAGCAAGCGCAGCAGCATATACACCTGGGCTCGACGCCCGGGGCGAACGATGGACAGGGCGCCATGGGCATGGAAGCCGCGTTCATTGCCATCGTCGAACAGGCCAGACAAGCGGCAGGACAAGGCCTGCCTTCGGCCGCCGCTGTGGAGGCGTCGTGAGCGCACCGGGAAGCCACGGCACGACCCCGCAGGGCGGCTTCTGGCGCCGGCTGTTCGCGCTGACTCGCAAGGAGACGCGCCAGCTGCTGCGCGACCGCAGCAACGTTGCCATCGGCCTAGTCCTGCCTGTGCTGCTGATCGTGCTCTTCGGCTACGGCATCTCACTGGACGTGAAGGACGCGCGCGTGGCACTGGTGGTCGACGACCACTCGCCCACGGTGGTGGAACTGTTGTCGGGATTGCGCGGCTCCAACTACATCACGCCCGTGACCGCAGCCTCGATGCAAGCCGCCGAGCTCGCACTGGCCGAGCGGCGGGCAGACGCCATCCTGCGCGTGCCCGGCAACTTCAGCCGCGAGTTCGCCGCGGGGCGCGGCCGTGTGCAACTCCTCCTGCATGGCGCCGACGCGTCCACCGCGCGCACCGTGCAGTCCTACGTCGCTGGCGCGCTGGCGCGCGGCGCGCTGCGCGTCAGCGGTGCGCAGGACCTGCCGGCGCGGGCCATCACGGTAGGCACCGATGCTTTCGGCAGCGTCCATGTCGAGCCGCGCCTGTGGTTCAACGCCGCCAACACCAGCACCTGGTACCTGGTGCCGGGGCTGATGGTGCTGATCATGACGCTGGTCGGCGCCTTTCTAACCTCGATGGTGGTAGCCCGCGAATGGGAACGCGGCACGCTGGAGGCCTTGTTCGTCACCCCGGCGCGGGCCACCGAGATCCTGCTGGCCAAGCTGATCCCGTATTTCGTCGTCGGCATGCTGGGCTTCGCGATGTGCCTGGCCGCCGCGCGCTGGCTGTTCGGGGTACCGCTGCAGGGCTCCGTCTTCCTCTTGCTGCTGGCCTCGGTGCTGTACATGTTCGTCGCGCTCGGCGTCGGGCTGCTGATCTCGTCGGTGACCAAGAACCAGTTTGTCGCCAGCCAGGTCGCGCTGCTAACGAGCTTCCTGCCGGCGCTGATGCTCTCGGGCTTCCTGTTCGACCTGAACAACGTGCCGCTGCCGGTGCGCATCGTCGGCCAGGCACTGCCGGCCACGCACTTCCTTGACCTGATCAAGACGCTGATGCTGGCAGGCAACGTCTGGCCCATCGTCATCCAGGACTGCGCCCTCCTCGCCGGCTATGCCGTGGCGCTCATCGGGGCAGCTCGGCTGGCCACCCGCAAGACGATCGCCTGCCCCCCCGCCTGAAAGCCGCCATGACCGATTTCGTCTTCCGCCTGCTGGCGCTGATCCGCAAGGAGCTGTTGTCGGTGCTGATGGACAAGTCCAGCCGTACCATCCTGATCGGCCCGGTGATCATGCAAAGCCTGCTCTTCGGCTATGCCGCCACTTACGACCTGAGCAACGCGCCCTATGTGGTGCTGGACCAGAGCCGCAGCCCGACCTCGGCGGCGCTGCTGGCCAAATTGGACGGTACCGGCTTTTTCCGCCGCGTGGCCAGCGTGTCGTCCACAGCCGAGATGGAGTCCGCGATCGACAGCCAGAAGGCGCTGATGGCGATCCGCATTGACGCGCGCTTCGAGTCGCAACTTCTGGCCGGCCAGACGACGCCAGTGCAGCTCATCCTGGATGCGCGCAACTCCACCACCGCCAACGCCGCAGCGTCGTCGATGGCGGCCGTTGTCGATGCGTTCAATGCCGAACGGCGCACGCGCGAGGGCATCGAGGGGCCGCCGCTGCTTATCGAAACCCGCGCCTGGTTCAACCCCAACCTGCAGACACGCTGGAACTTCATGCCCGCGCTAATCGCCACGCTGAGCATGATGCAGACCCTGCTGCTGACGGCGCTGTCGGTGGCTCGCGAACGCGAGCAAGGCACTTTCGACCAGTTGCTGGTGACGCCGATGACGCCCACGGAAATCATGATCGGCAAGGCCATCCCGCCAGTTCTCATCGGGCTGGTTCAGGCCACGATCGTGCTTGCCATGACGCGCTGGTGGTTCCAAATCCCGATGGTCGGATCCCTGCCTGTGCTCTACATCGGGCTGGTTTCCTTTCTGGCAGCCGGTGTCGGGATCGGCCTGACAATCAGCGCGCTGTCGCTAAACATGCAGCAAGCCATGATCTACACCTTCGTGCTGCTCATGCCCATGATGCTGCTGTCGGGCTTGACCACGCCGGTGGCGACGATGCCTGAGGTACTGCAGGCGGTGACGCTGGCCAACCCGATCCGCTTCGGCATCGACATGGTGCGGCGGGTCTATCTTGAAGGCGCGGGACTGTCCACCGTGTGGCCGGACCTGTTGCCGCTGATGCTGATCGCGGTCACTACGCTGCCCGCCGCAGCATGGCTGTTCCGCAACCGACTCGCTTGAAGGGAAGCTCGTCATGACAATCGCTGTCCTGCACTCGACACCCCGGTCGCCTTTTGCCGCGATGCGCGGATACCGGCTGCCCAGTGCGGTCCTTTGGCTGCCGCTGCTGATAGCACTGGGCGCCTGCACGACCCTGGGACCCGCGTACAACCCACCAGTTGTGATTTCCCCGGCGCAATGGGCCGACCAGCACGGTGGTGCGCCCAACCTCGCGGCGCCGCTTGAGGCCATAGCCGCCTGGCCGGCTGACCGCTGGTCGGTGTTCGGCGACCCGATGCTGGTCGAATTGCAAGGCCTAGCCCTAGCATCGAATGCCGATGCCCGCACGGCCGCGCTGCGGCTAATGCAGGCCCGCGTCGAGGAAACGACGGCCTCGGCGCTGCGCGGCGTGCAAGCCGGCGCGAAAGGAGCGGTATCGCGACAGCGCCAGAGTGAATCCGGCTCCGGATCGCGCGTCGCGGGCGCGTTGGGTGGTCCTGCTGGTGAGCAGGTCATCAGCGCGCTGAGTGCGCCCTTCAACCTGTACCAGGCCGGTTTCGACGCATCGTGGGAGCCTGACCTTTGGGGGCGTGTGCTGCGCAGCGAACAGGCCGCGCAGGCCACCACGCAAGGGCACGAAGCGAATCTGCGGCAGATGCAACTGGGCGTCGCCGCCGAAGTCGCACGCAATTACTTCGCGTTGCGCCAGGCGCAAGCGCAGTATCGGCTCGCCGAACAGGAACTGGCCGTTGGGCTAGAAACGCAAGGACTGCTTCAGGGCCGCCACGAGCAGGGCTTGGCGGACGACTCGGCGCTGCTGAGCCAGCGCGCCGGCATCACCGGCTTGCAGGCCACGCTGACGGCACTTCAAAGGCAGGCGGCACAGGCGATCAATCGGCTGACGCTGCTGTGTGGCACTGAGCCCGGCGCGTTCAACGAGCGACTGATGACCGATGCTGTAGAACCGCCGTCGGCACCATTGCCGGACCTGCGCCTTGGCCTGCCGTCGGACCTGGCGCGGCGGCGCCCGGATGTCGCCGCGGCCGAAGCTCGACTGCGCACCGCGACGGCCAGCATCGGCGTCGCCCAAGCCGACCTCTATCCCCGCATCACGCTGGGCGCTAGCTTTGGCTTCGAGACCATGGACAGCGCGTCCATCGCCGCCTGGGGCACGCGGCAGTGGAGCGTGGGGCCGAGCCTGAGCCTGCCGCTATTCGATGGCGGTCGCCGCCGCGCTGTGGTCGCCCTGCGTGAACTGCAGCAACAGGAGGCCGCAGTGGCGTTCCAGCAGGTGGTGCTTCAGGCCTGGCACGAGGTCGACGATACCGTGGCGGCCTATGTGGCCGAAGCGCAGCGCTTGCGGCAAAGCCAGCAGCGGCTACGCCTGGGCGATGATCATGCAGCACGCAGCCAGGCTCGCTACGACACGGGCATGAGCAACCACCTGCCGGTGCTGGCGGCGAGAACTACGGTGCTGCAAGCCCATCGCGACATTGCCGACGGCCAGGCGCGGATGCGCATTGCGCTTGCGGCCTTGTTCAAGGCGCTCGGCGAAGGCGCCGACGCTGCCAGAGGAACCCGTTCGTCCAATGCAGACGCGAGCCGGCCAACAGCGAGTTTCGCACGGTGACGAGCCTGCGCAGCTGTAGGTCGTCCGAGATGTGCTCGTGAATGTCGGCTGCAAGGCCATGAGCTGTCGTACGAACCAGTCAAGTGGAAGACTGCTCCTGGCCTGGTCGCGCCCGCCAGCTTTCGGAATTGCTCGCCCTGAAGTAGCCGTTCAGGACGCAATCTTTGAGCGACTGCTCTCGGGCGATGACGTTGACCGAGCGGGCACCCGCACCCGGCCGGGAGCAGGTCCTCGCGGCGGGCGGCTTCCCCGTCGCTGACAGCGCTGCATGGTCAAGGCCGCGCTGCTTGAATGAACCATGCCAACGATCTTGAGCGGCACGTCGAGGGCGAGTGACTCCAGTTTGCCTACTGACGCAACGAGCGGACAGTCGCCGTCGCCGCTGGGGCGCGGCTGCAAACACGCTGGTCTTATAGCGCAGGGCCAGTCGGTGCGGCTGCTGCCGCTCCCGCGACTGCGGCGAGTGTGCCCTATCGCAACAACGCCGCGAACTCGTCCGCGGGGAGCGGCTTAGCGAACAGGTAGCCCTGGCAGAATTCGATGCCATGCTGCCGGACCCACGCTAACTGTTCCTCAGTCTCCACGCCTTCAGCGACGACCTTCAGCCGCATCAAACGGCACATCGCGACGATCATTTCGGCCAACGGGCGATTGGCTTCGGCGCATTGGACGAAGGACTTGTCGATCTTGAGGGTCCCGATCGGGTAACGTTGCAGATAGCCCAGGTTTGAGTATCCGGTCCCGAAGTCGTCAAGAGCAATGCCGATGCCGAGCGCCTGGATCTCGTGCAGCAGTTCGAGGGCGGTCTCGCCGCGGCCAACCAGCATCGATTCAGTGATCTCGACCTGCATCTGGCAAGCGTCTCCCTGCGCATCGCCGAGCGCCTGCGTCAGATCGGCAAGAAGCTCGGCGTGCAGCAACTGCCGAGGCGACAAGTTGACCGACACGCGAAGGTTGTGGCCGGCGACGCGCCAAGCGACCTGCTGTGCCACAGCAGTGCGGAAGACAAATCGACCGAGATCGTGGACCATACCGGTGCTTTCGCAGGTCGGAATGAAGACGTCGGGCGACACGAATCCGCGCTCCGGGTGGCGCCAGCGCACGAGCGCTTCGGCGCCGACGATCACGCCGGTTGCGACGTCGACGATCGGCTGGTAGAAGACCACGAATTCACCGCGATCGAGCGCGTGGCGCAGATCTGCTTCGAGAGCCGTGCGGTTCTTGACCGCCTCGGTCATCACCGGGTCGTAGTACGCCACCTCGTTGCGTCCGCGCGCCTTGGCTGTGTACATCGCCAGGTCGGCGTTGCGAAGCAGCGTTTGGACGTCGTGACCGTCGTCCGGGAAAAAGCTGACCCCAATGCTCGGCGTGACACGCACTTCATGGTTGTCGATCATCATCGGCTCCGAGACGCTGAGCATCAGTCGCGTCTTGATCCGCTCGAGCTCGTAGCGCACGTTCTCGCCGACCATCAGGATCAGGAACTCGTCGCCACCGAGGCGTGCGACCAAGTCTTCGGAGCGAACGAGCCGGCGTAACCGCTGCGCGGTCTCCACGAGCAGCAGGTCGCCTGCGGCGTGGCCCAGCGTGTCATTGACGTCCTTGAATTGGTCGAGATCTATGAAGATCAGCGCGGCCTGCTCGCCGACAGCGCGCATCGACGCGACGATCGACTCAAAGCGTTGCATCAGGTGGGTGCGGTTCGCCAGGCCGGTCAGCGAGTCGTGCATGGAAAGGAAGCGGGCCTGGGCCTCGGTGCGCTTGATCGCGCTGACATCGGCTTCGCTGATCAGCAGGGCCGACTGCCCGGTGACCGCGTCGGTGCACCGCCGTCCAGAGACCTCGTGCCAGCGCTCGCCATTCGCGGTGCTCACCTGGAGGGTCCGCGTCACGCTGCCCGCTTCGTCCAGCGCCCTGACGAGTGCCGCGTACGCTGTGCCGTCGACGATGCGGTCTTTCAGTGTCTCGGTGGGAGATCGGACCGAGTCGCGTGCTGCCGGGTTGCGGTAGAGCGCCTGTCCGTCGGCGCTGAAAAGCGAAATCATCACCGCCGTATGGAGCAGGGCTTCTACCGACCGCAGCGACTCCGGTTCGATCAGCCCGGAGACGCGTCCCTCGCAAAACATCGCCATCCGATGATCGGGAAGCCGATGGCCGCTGAAACGGACGTTCAACGCCACGGGCTTGCCACCGGGATAGTGAGTCCACTGCTCGTTGAAACTGGCTCCGCAAGATTCAAAATCGCTTTGGTATTGCGCCAGTCGACGCGCGACCGACTCGGACATCCCGGTGCCCATATCGCGCCCGCACAGTTCGGACAGGTCCGGTGCTGACCAGACCGCGAGAGCCGCGCGATTGGCCCAATGGATCCGACGACAGTCAATGTCGAAGATCCAGACTGGCTCGGTCACAAGGTCGAGCGCAGCGTATTGCCGGTTGCGTTCCTCAAGGTTCATAGCGACCTCGGTGCGGCTCACGGCGCAAGCAGGGCGTCGATCTCGACGTAGCCGGGCGACCGGCGGACGTTGCGCATCCAGCGTGCCACGCTCGGAAATCGGGAAAGATCAAAGCCGCCTTCGCCGGCGAGGTGCGTGTAGCCGAACACCGCGACGTCTGCCACGCTGTATCCATGGTCGGTGACATAGTCGCGTTGGGCCAGGTGCTCGTCGAGGATCGCCAGCGCTCGATAGCCTTGATCGAGCCAGCGGGGCATCTCGGCCGCGTGCGCCTCGCGTTGTGACGGAACGATATGGGTGAAGAACCGGGCCGGGGAAATGGCCGGCTCGAGCGAGGTCTGCTCGAAGATCATCCACTGCAATGCCTGCGCCCGGGTCGCTGCGCAGGCAGGCATCAGCGCCGTCCCTTCGGCCAGCCACCAAGCGATTGCATTCGATTCGCCGATGCCGCGCCCATCTGCCAGGACGAGAAAAGGTAGCTTGCCGCGCGGGTTGACGGCGAGGTACTCCGGCTGGCGGTTCTCGCCGACGAGCACGTCGAGGTAGCGCACGGCGCAGCGGCGCTCGGTCTGGCGCATCACCAGAGCCGGCTTGAAGCTGTTGCCGGAGCCTGGCGTCAGGAAGAGGGTGTTGTTCATGGCGATCCCAGCCAAAGCGCTAGCTCATTATCGGTCTACGGGCAGATGAGTTGAGGGACATCGAGCGTCTCCTCGATGCCTTCTTGACGTCGACCGCTTTGGTCGTGAGCTGATCGGTTTCCACGCCAGACTCGAGACGGCGCGTCGTGGCGAGGTCGGTAAGCTGGTGCGCGCGATCGCCGCCAAAGGCGGCGCGGGGGGCGGGGTGGCACGGGCGTGAACGGCCGGGCAGGAGTCGCGGTCGTCGCGAAAGAAGTGCGCCAGCTGGCCGGCCGGAGGGCAGCGACAGGGCGCGAGACCAAGCACTTGGCAACGACGAGCGTCGAGCGGGCCGCGCTGGTCGACAGGGCGGGCGAGACGATGAACGTCTCGTGACCAGCATCGGGCAGTAGATGGCGGCCGCGGCGACGAGCCTGAGCGAATAGGTCAACGGCATGATTTGCTCGGTCTGCGGCTTTGAGCTTAAACGCGCCCCCGAAACTGCTGAACTATTGGAGACGGTCGACTGCTTTTCGGCTGCGCACCTGGCTACCCGAAGCCCTGCTCCGGGTCGATTGCGCATTTCCGCCGGCTGGAGCAGCGGTCTTCCGATTGCGTGATGCCCTGGCGGTGCCGCAAGCCAGGCACGCACGACCGCAGAGCCTCTCGAAGCGACAACCTATCCGACCGTGGGCCGAGCTACTCAGTGACCGGTAGGTGGCCGAGAGCATGAGTTCGGCCGCGGCGACCGAAGGACCGGAGACGCTGCGGACCTGCCGGTCGCTATTGCAAGGGCAGCACCAGGCTGTTCAGAGACATTGGGCCGCTTATGGTGAATGGCGGCGGCCGCAAAAAGCGGTCAACCGCCGACCGCGGCCTCGATCGACCGCTGTACCTCCAACACCGGTGAGTCGACCTCGGCCCGCCGGTTCGTGGTTCGCGAGCGACTCTTTGCGCTCGCGATCATCGACTGGACCCGACCCATCTGCGACACCCGGCCGGGCCATCTCATCGCCGTAAAGCAGTCAGTCACTGGAACTCTTACGGATGCGGTCCCCCTCCGAAGAGCTCGCTGCCAACGTTTTCGCCTTTGCCAACCCCTCGTCCGACAGGAGAACCGACTCCTCACGCCTATGGGGATCGCTGATCAGACCCTGAGCATGCACCGCATCCATCACTTCGAAGTCGTAGGGCTTCCACGCGCGGCCGCCCTTAAACTCAAATACACCGAGTAGAGCAAGGACAGCTTCCCGCACCTTCAGTTCAGCGTACTCCATTTGGACCTCGCAACGTTCGCGCTCAGCGGGCGGCGAAGCCGTCCGCTGCAGCAACAGGTTGGGCCGCAACGCAACGACTGCCACCCACACCTGCATAGACATGCAGCGCGAGGGTTTGCCGTAGGACCAGATTCCTTGGCAGGAGCGTCGAGTCATCTGACGATCGGATTCGTGTAGCCTCCCAAGGGCTTAGGATTGCTCGATCCGGAGTGCATGCTCCACTTCATCAGAAGGTGACGTGATGGCAATGGAGCGTGAGCCGCCTCACCAGGGCGGATTCACGAACTCTGAGCACGAAGGGCCCTCTATCCCTCAATCGGTTTGATCGCGCAGACATGCACTATTTTCGAGATCAATCAGCGCTCCCGGACGATACGCGCCTCTGGCGCTACATGGGGTTGCAGGGCCTCACGGCGATGTTGACCTCCAATACGCTGCGCCTGACTCGCCTGGATGGCTTCGACGACCCCTTCGAGGGCACACTTCCACACAGCCAAATCGTCCAAATGAATCAGCAGTTCGCAGCTGCTGTCGATCCCACGGAGCCCATCTATCGGCAGCGCTCACGCCAGGCGATAGATCCCCGTCGCCGCAGCATTAGTTGGCGCGAGGAAATGCGACAACGACGCGAAGCACAAATTCGATGCGCTCATGCCAGTTGCTGGCGACATGGCACCGAATCTGATGGCATGTGGCGCCTCTATTGCGCTAACGGCGGGCAGGGTATCGCCATACTCACGTCGTTCGGCCAAGTTGTGCGCGAGCTTGCAACCACGGACGCCATTGTCGGTGCGGTTGAATACCGGAACTACCACGAGGGGAGACCATTCGAGACGGAGGTTGACGCCTTCTTCCACAAACGGTTGGGATTCGCATTCGAGCAGGAGCTTCGGGTCCTCATATACAACGCCGATGCCGCATATCAGCATACAAAGTTCATTGCAGGATTCACCGATCTGCCCCCAGGGAAAGTGGAACCCTTCGTCTTCCTCCCCTTCCGGACAGAATCGATCGCCAACGAGATCGTGGTTAGCCCATATGCATCCGCTCACTTTGAAGCCGAACTCCGGGCATTGCTTGACTCCCTCAGCCCAGCGCTCTCATCCAAGATCACCTACTCGGAGTTGAGCGAACGACGGTATCAACGCGGCGTCTAGGACCAGCTTCCCACACACCGGGGTTCGGCGTGCACCGGCGCTTAGCGTCGAAGGCTTCTTCAGCCAGGAGGACAACAGCTCCAATGCGTAGCTTGGCGGCTGTTTCGCGCTCGCAAATTGGTGGCCACGGGCTGAATGTTCTTCCCCATCGGCAACTCGTCAAGCAGATCCGCCCAAGCCAGAACCATCCGGCGGCGCTCACCGGCATCGCCATGCAATTAACTTCCTTGCAGAGAACAAGGAAGTCACAGCAAAAGGATCCATGCGCGCAGACTCCCAGGCAAACGGGGGTGATACCCCCACGACTAGGCAGGCGCCGCTACTCGAGACGCGGCCGCATCTCCGTGGTGCCGCCGGGCAGCCTGTCCCACTCCAGCACATTGAAGAGATGCCAGGCGGGCAGCACGTAGGCCATGCGCGCCTGCGCCGGATCGTCCGGACTGGCGATGAACATGCCCACCAGCGTGGCGCTGCCGTCCGGGTTCCAGGCCACCACGGCCGAGCCGCTGTCACCCGCCTCCGGTGCGGGGCAGTCCGCCAACACGCGCAGCCGGACCAGGTCACGGTGGCGGATGTCCAGCGTCGCGACGCTGCCATTCATCAGCACCAGATACTCCAGCGGCAGTTCGGACCCGATGAAGGCATCGAACTGCGAGAGCATGCTGCCGCGCGGCACCGGATGCCGGGGATGGTTGGCGGGAGCAAGGATCTGGAAGCGATGCGTCTTCACCAGCGCGTTGAATTGGCTCTCGGTCTTCGCGTAGGGAAGCGTCTTGGACAAGCTGATGCCGACAAAGGCCTGGCCCAGCCAGGCGTCGTTCGTGGCCGAGGCCAGTTGAGCGTCGAAGCTCAAGCCCGCCGGAGACAAACGCCCGCCCCAGGGCGCGCTCGCGCCCACCGCGCCGCCGCCCACCTCACTGAATGGCAGCCCGGCGCCCGGGGCCACCTCGTTGATGCGAGCCACCGGGCTCAGCACATGCAGCGCGCTCAGCAGCAGGCGCGACGACGCGCCGGGCGCGCCGACGAGCGTGACGCCGCAAGTCACCGTGCCCACGCCGGAGCTGTGGGGATTGAGCACATCCACCGCCGTGCGGCCCCGTGCCACGCCGCCCAGGAACCATTTGGCCGGCTGCACGTCCGTGGGCACGGCCAGCAGTTCGCGCCGGCCGTCCACGTCGCCGTAGGCCAGCAAGTGGCGTGGCAGGGACTGCGCCGCATCCGACTGCCCGGCGGACCACTTGCGCTTGACCACGAACACGATGCAGACCTCGTCATGCAGGGCCGCCTGTCCCTGCCCGGTCTGGCGCGACTTGAAGCCAACGGTGACGCTGATGACGTTGCTGTAGGCCCGGGTGAGTTCGGCCGAGCGTGTCTCCACGATCTCGCGGGCCAGCCGAATCTGCGCGGCCACGTCGTCGAGCTGGGCGAAGCGCGCGATGGCGGCCTCCTCGCCGGGATGGCGGGCGGCCACGGCGTGCGCCTCCACGCGCGCCATGCGGGTGCGCTGGTCCTTCGGCTTGCTGGTCTTCGCGGGCATGGCTGCATCGCCCACGCTAGGCCGGCTTCAGGCAGGTCGTGGCCGAGGCCTCGAACGCCAGATCCCAGCCACGGGCCGCCGGCTCGGACGGGATGCCGATGTCCTTGAGTAGGCCCTTGGCCAGGGCGGCGCGGTCCACGTTGGACGCGTCTGCCGGGCAGCGCAGCGTCACTTTCAGCGTCTTGGCGTCGACCTTGATGGGTATCGCGGTGATGTCGAAGGTCTTGCCGTCCACGGTGAACTTGGTCTTTTCCTTGAGCGCCCTCAGCGCGTCGTCGATGGAGTCGCTGGCTGCCTGGGTGGCCGCGGGCGTCAACGGCCCTCCGCCGCCGCCGCTGCCACCAGCCGCCGCCACGGACACCGCCACCGAGGCCACCCGCACGGTAGGCGAGCTGTCGCTGATGCGCAGCGCGGTTTCCGCCGCCTGCTTGAGCTTGCTGCCCGTGGCGCGTATCTCAACGCGGCTGTCGAAGCGGATGGGAGCGCGCAGTTCCAGGCCCTCCACCACCGGTCCATCCCACTGGACGAAGTAGGGCTTGACGCCACCCGCGATGTCGAAGGTGCGCAGGCTTTCCGCATTGGCGAGGAAGTTCAGCGACGTGGCGGTGGTGGACAAGGCGGAGGACACCTGGGCCACGCCGCAGTCCTTGAACGCGTCCTCGGCCCAGGAGGTGGCCCGCCCGCGCATCAGGCGACTGAGCGTGGCCGTGGCCGTGGCGGTGGCCTTGGTGGCCGCCTCCAGGTCCGCCAGTTCCTGGTCGACCGCGCCCGTGGCGGACTTAGCGCCTATGCCCCCTGCCGCCTTGAGTGAGTCGGTGATCAGGCCCTCCACATTGGAACCTGGCGCGAATGCTCCGGCCATGCCCGCCAGTCCGGAGACGATGCCCGGCGTGCCCGCCAACGTGCCGGTGGATTCGACATGGCCCTTGATCACCGCGGTGTCGATCCGGTTGACCGCCGCCACCAGCTCCCGGGCGGCGCGCCCCGCCAGGTCGGTGAACTGGCTGGCCGTGCCGGCCGCCAGCTCGGCCGACTCCTTGGCCTTGGTCGCGGCCTCCAGCGCGGCGGTGTAGGTCGACGCGGATGCCGGCACCGCCGCCATCTTCTTGCGCAATGTGTCCATCGCCGCCACCAACGTCTCCTTCCTGTCCTGAACCTCCTGGATGGCCTTGACCAGCGCCGTCCATTCCCGGTCGCTAATGGCCAGCGGCAGCACCGCACGCTCGGCGCAGTCCAGTGCGTCGATACCGGCCAGCAGCACCAGCACGCGCGAACGCGGCAGGTTCTTGTTGCCCAGCGCATAGCCGGTGCCCGCCACCAGCGAGGTGCCGAAGATGGCGTCGCGATGCGCCTTGCCCACCGCCAGCGCCGCCACCGCCGCGCCCGCCACCACCAGGCCGTTGCCCAGCACCGCCTCGGTGCGCATCTGTTCCTCCACCGCGCCGCGGTACGCGGTGCGCCCGCGCTCCAGCGTGGCCAGCGCGGCAGGCATGGATTCGCCAGGGTCCTTGCCTTCCGGCGCCCGCTGCCAGGTGACGATGGGGGTGGCACAGCCACCCAAGGCCAGCACGCCCATCAGGAACAGCGGCTTCGCGCGGTGTACGTTCATCATCTTGTCCTCCCAGTAGGGTGCGAGAGGCTAGGACGCAAGGGATGGCCCGGCATCCTCAATCAAGAGGACGGCGCGGCCGCCGCGCATTGACGCCGGCCCCGCCGCTCCCCAATACTGGCGCCAGGAGGAGTACAGCGCATGGCGACACCGGAAGACAGTGGATGGTTTCAACAGAAGTTGGCCGCTTGGGTCGTGATCAGCGGCATGCTGGTCGTGGGGCTGTGCGCGGTCACCGCCATCATCTTCGCGGCGCCAGTAAAGGAAGCCGCCGTAGAGGCAAAGAACATCTTGGCCCTGCTGCTCCCCGTCGTGGGCACTTGGATCGGCACGGTGCTGGCGTTCTACTTCGGCAAGGAGAACTTCGAGGCCGGGGCCCGCGAGGCGAGGCGCTCCGCCGCGCAGCCACTGGACTCCAAGGCCGTGGAGTTCGCAATTGCCTTCGACGCCATCAAGCCCATCAAAGTGAAGGACGACGCGGACGCCCAGGCACTGGCGCTGGACAACATCGACCTGCACCTGAAGACCACCACCTTCGCCCGCGCGCCCATCATCACCAACGAGCGCCTTCCGCTGTACGTGGTGCACCGCCAGCCGCTGGATTCCTTCCGCGTGGCGCAAGCCACCCTGGCCGGGGCCAACGCCCTCTCCACTCTCACGCTGGCCGACCTGCTCAAGGACCCCATCGGTCAGGTGGTGAAGGACTCCGTGGTCTGCATCCCCGCCACGGCCACCCTGGCCGAAGCCAAGGCGGCCATGGAGGCGCGCAAGGGCTGCCAGGACGTGTTCCTGACCAGCACCGGCAAGGCGGATTCCGCCATCCTAGGCTGGTTGACCAACAACGAGATCCAGCGCGCCGCGACGCCATGACGGGCGGAGCAGTGCGAATCCCCAAGGACCTGCAGACGGCGTTTGTGGATCGCCATCTGGCGCTCGGCCTCGGTGCGGGCGTCTCGCAAGCCTCCAAGCTGCCGGAATGGAATGAACTGGTGTGTCGGCTGGCGGAGCAGTTCCCGAACGTGGGCCGCCAGTCCGCGGAGGCACTGCTCGCGGCCGGCTACGACGCCACCGTGCTGGCCACTATCTTGCGCGCCAGCGCGCCGGGCAAGAAGGAGTTTGCCGAGCTGGTCCGCCAGGCGCTGTACCGCGACTTCCCCTTCCGGCCCGTGGTGGGCAAGGAGACGCATACCCAGTTTGTGGCCCACATCCGCAAGACCAATCCCACGCTGCACGCCGTTGGCACGTTCTGCGGCGTACGCGAGACCCAAAGAACCTTCTTGCCCAACCCGCGCGTGCGCGCCGTGCTGACCCTCAACCTGGACGCGCTGCTGGAGATGTACACCCGCGCCCGATTCCGCAAGCGGGTGCTGCGCACCGTGGAACGTGCGGCAGCCGATGCCAGTTCATCCCGCATCCATTCCTACCACCTGCATGGCTTCCTGGTGCGCGACTTCACCAGCGCCACCCGGCGCAGGGAAGCGGTGGAATCGGCTGACCGGCTCATTTTGACCGAGCAGCAGTATTTCGATGTGGTGGCCGACGCAAACGGCTTCGTCAACTACACCTTGCTGTACTTGCTGCGCGAGTACCGGTTCCTTTTCATCGGTCTCTCCATGCGCGACCCCAACCTACGCCGTGCCTTGCACCTCTCGTTCAAGGAACGCATCCGCGAGTTGCTGGCAGAAGGCGAGACCGAGGAAACCGCCTGCGCGCGCTCGCTGCGCCACTGGGCCGTCATGAAAAAAAACACGCCTGAGCTGGACTCCGCCACTACGGTCCTTCTGGAAGTGATTGGCGTGAAGCCGCTGTGGATCAACGAATGGGCCGATATCCCGGCCCTGCTGGAGGCCCTATACGAGAGTCCCGGAGAACACTCCTGGGTTGACGCCGCATAGCACTCAGTGGGGGAAAGACCACGCATGCCGAGTATGCGTGGCATCGTGCATCGGCAAGCGGATTTCGGGGGTGTGTCGGCAGAATTTTTCGCATGGAATCTACCTCGACTCCAATGCAACGTCGGCCGTTCTCCCGGCCGCTCTGGAGGCCGCACTTAACGTCATGGCCGCCTCGTAAGGCAACCCGGCAGCGTGCACAGCACCGGCCTGCGAGCGCGCGCTCTGCTCGATGAGGTACGGGACGGCGCCCGTCGCGTCCTGAAGTTCACCTCGGGTCGCCTCGTCTTCAGCAGCGGTGCGACTGAAGGCATGCCACCGCTGTTGAGCCGCACGAAGACGTTCAGCACGCGGTCCAGCGACTATTCGTCCTCTTGGAAGTAGTGGATGGCCGGGTTCTTCAGCAGAACGTTGCACGGCTTCGCCAGCGCGCCGCCGCCCCTGCCGTTGAGCTTGTACTCTGTGGCGTAGCCCATCATTCTTCCAGGCGCCACGTGGCTTAGGCCGCATTGTGGCAGACCGAGCGTCAGCTAACCGCCGCATTGCTGCCGCCAGTGGCGGTGCCGGCCGCGAGACCGAGCGTCGGCTTGTTGGCGCTCCCCGTGAAGCCACCCGCTGACGGCCACCGGCTGCACCCGCTGCAAACCGGTCGATGCGCACGGGTATCCAAAGCGGAGTCGGATGGCACGAAGATTGCCAAATTGGCATTCGCTTTCCTCGTCTGCTGAAGGGAACTGCGCTTCTTCTGTGAGTCATTGCCCGATGTTCCAATGCGCAAAGACAGGGAGAACTCATGGACCTCATCGACCGCCTGCTAGGCCGCCCCACGCTCACCAACCTCATCCGCGATGTAAGACGATTTATGCAAGCTCAAGGGCTCGCAGTTGTCAAGGTCCATCCCGAGCAACAGGAGGTCGTCGTCGAGCGAAATGGCTCTCCCATTCGCGTCTACCTTGGCAACCTCCGCCACGAATACATCAAGGCCAAGCGCCGCGATCGCCAGAGTGTGCTCGGAGGGTTCCTAGCCAGCATCGTCAACGAGGACTCAGCGCATCCTGCAAGCTATGCGGATGCCAGGACCATGCTGCTCCCGGTCATTCGATCCATTGGAGCCCTTGGCGTCGCGATGACAGCGGCAATACGCAATCCGGATGGGAAACCCATGCCGGCCATCGTGCAGCGGCCATTGGTTGCCGACCTCGCCGTCAGCCTCGTCATTGATCGCCCAAGGTCCATGTCCTACGTCAACATCGATCACCTCGCTGACTGGAATGTCAGCCTGGAGCAGGCCATTGACGACGCGCTGCACAACTTGCGCGTACTTCCTGAGCACGGAGGATGGACACAGATCCATCCCGGCCTATGGCAAGGGACCTGGGGCGACACCTACGAGAGTTCGCGCATTCTTTTGCCCGACCTAATTCACCGACTGGGCGTCACCGACCCCGTTGCCATGGTTCCGTTCCGTGACGTGTTGTTGGTGACATCCCAGGCTAACGTTCAGGCCGTGCAAAAGATCGTCGATCTTGCCGTCGGCTCCATCGACAACAACACACGGTGGGTCAGCTTTGAGCTACTGCGCTTGAACGGCGTTCGCTGGGAATCGTATGCCCCCGCAGAACATCAGGCCCAGCTTCAGGACTTGTCAAAACGCAACCTGGCCGATGCCTATGATTCACAAAAGCAGATCCTCGACGCTCATTTCGAAGCCAAGGAAATCGACATCTACGTCGGCGCGCACCAACTGGTGCAAAGGGATGGCGACCACTTGAGCTCCTATGCCGTCTGGACCGAAGGGATCGACATCCTGTTGCCGCAGGCAGATCGCATCGCGTTGGTCCGGCCCGAACACAAGGAGTTCAGTCCCTTGATGATCTCGTGGTCGATGGCCCAAGAGCATTTCGGGGAGTTCTTCGAGACCACCGACTACTCACCCACACGCTACATGCTGAAAACATTCCCGGAACCTCAGGCCATCGAGGCTGTTCGCCAACTCGTTGAGGCCAACTAGCGCGCGCTCAAACGCATTGAATGCGGCGGCACCAACTCACCGCTGACGCCGGTCGGTCTTGCGGTAGCCATAGTCGCAGCCGACGTCTGCGACAGCCTGGAACTATCAGGTTCACGCTCCGGGTCACGAAGCCCTCATTGGCTCGCCTGGCGTCGCGCCAGCGGCGATGACCGTTGTTGGCGGTGAAGCAGCCGTCCAAGCGGTCTGGCCGCCGTTCACCGCGTCAAACGTCGGCGAATGTCTGCTGCTCGAAGCGTTGGAATGGCGCTATGTGCCCAAAGCGGAACTTGGGCGAACTACGGGTAGAGGCTGGAAGCCGTCCTAGAAATACTGTCCGGAAAGCTCAGTGAAATCGATGGGAGCAGTGAGCTTGGCTATCTGATTGCAGGCTGGCGGCAGGCGAGTGGTCGACGGTCAATAGGCGCTGCTGGTCCGACTGGTCGCAGGAGTTGGATGATTCTTACGATCTCAGCATGTATTTCAGGCCAGTCATTGGCATGACTTTCATCAACACGGTAGTCAACGAGGAGATCTGGCTGTAGGCGATCACCTGAAGTGCAGTGGCCCATTCGACAATACAGCGTGGGATGACTCTGCCCAGACAAAGAACTACGGTTCTTGGCAACGTAGACAGTAAAGGCGTCAATGCCATATGCGGTGCGTCGCTGAACTTCGTGCCGATCGAGACCTACTCGGGGAGCGCTGTATTCAATCGGATCACCCGCTTCGCGAGCCTCATCAAGGCTAGATTTCCTCGTCGGCTGTACCTTGTCGGGCCTGTCCGAATTTCTGTGTGTGAGGCTCGTTGAGCCTTCACCGATTTCGTGAAGGCGGTGGGGGATCCTACGACACCGGTCTGGTGAATCGATCTTCGTAGAGGATTGCGAACTGGTTCATCGCGGCTTTCCAGTGGTGAGTCGGTCGGGTCCAGTCCTCGGTGATGTTGCGCAGCGCCAGCCAGATCA
>NZ_JAPFGP010000023.1 GCF_026241155.1 Paucibacter sp. PLA-PC-4 | reverse complement strand
AACAGGCTGCCCTGGTCTCGACTCTGTCCTTGTACATAGCCCATGACGAACAATGCCCTGCAACTTGCGTTGCAGGGCATTGTCTTCAGGGCTTCTGGTCAGTGCCAGAGTATTGACACGGACTGCGCGGGCCCTTTGTTTATGCTCAGTCCAGGAAGCGATGGCGCCAGCGCTCGGCCGGCAGCAAGCAAGCCTCGCTGCGGCCGAACAGGCGGTAGCGATGGCGCGCCACCCAGCGATAGGCGCTGTCACGCAGTGGGGCAGGAACGGGCCAGGCTAGCCAGGCCAGACGCCATGGCCAGCCCAACCGATGCAGCACGTGCAGGATCGCAGCCGTGTGTTGCCAGCTGCGCTCGCCGTCCACGAGTAACAGGGTTTGCAGACCCTCGGTGGGAAGGCCGGCTGCGTTCAGCAGTGCTTGGCCGCAGCGGCCTTGCATCGAGGCGAAGCGGAATTGCTCCCGCTTATCATGGCGGAGCAAAAACTGCACCCAGCCATTGCAGAGCAAGCATTGGGCATCGAAGACGATGATCATGGCTTGGGTAGGTCCAGATGGCCCTGGTAGGCAACCACCTGACCAAGTCCGGGCAGGCGTGCGCGGACATGAAAATACAAGCGATCGCCGTCGCCGCTCTCCTCAGCGAGTAGCTCGGGGCGCAGCCAGCCGGGGCAGGGGATGCCGAGAAAGCGCAATCTGCACAGCGCCATTCTCAGCGCGCCACTGTTCTCGATCAGATTGAATTCCAGGCGCACGATCCGCAGCCGCTCGACAACGCGCCCCTGCTCGAAACCCAGCACCGATCTCATGGTCTGCTGCGGGAAATGGCGTACCCAGCTCTCCTCGTTCGGCGCAGCGTGCAGTTCAAAGTGGATTGGCCCCTGGCTGGTTCGCTGCGGTGTGCCCATGGTGCGGGCCAGCATCCGCGCGATCCAGCCTTGAGGAGCTTCGGTCTGCACCATGCCTTGAAAGCGGCAAGCGCCGCTCAAGCTGTGGAAACGTTGCAGCACCGGTGCCAAGCGCTCGAAATCCGACCCCATCGCGCGCTGGTACAGCGAGCGCTGGGTACGGCATGCTGCGTCGCCGATGGATTCATCGAGCCCCATCGCCTGTCGTCTCGACTTGGCTCTCGAAATACCGCTGTGCGCTGAAGGCGATGGTCGTCATCAGGCTGGTCCCGCCGAGCAGCACGCAGGCCACGACGCCGATCACCGGGCCCCAGCCGGTAGCGCGTGGCGCGGCACCGGGGTTGTGCTGGGCGTCCCATTTCTCGTCAGGGGTCAGGCCGTAGACGATGCCGCAGATCATCGCGTTGACGAGCATCAGGCCCAGCAAAGGCATCAGCAGCCAGCTCAGGCGGTCATCCTGCCCGAGTTGATCCATGCGCTGCAGGCCGTAAAGCCCCAACAGGGTCGGCAGAGGATGTAGCCAGGCCAGTCGATCACTGAAGCCGTGCAGATAGATGCGATGCAAACCGAAGCTGCCCAGCAGCAGGGCCAGCCAGGTGGCAAGGGTCTTTGATTTGTAGGGCTTCACTGAGGCTCCGGGCTGCTCTGATCACCCTGGCCAAGCTGGCGCTGCATCATCACCACGTCCAGCCAGCGGCCGAATTTCCAGCCCGCACTTTTCAGCACGCCGCTGTGCTCGAAGCCCAGTGCGCTGTGCACACCGATCGAGCCCTTGTTCTCCGAGTCACCGATGACCGCCAGCATCTGGCGTGCGCCAGCAGCCTCGCAGCGCGCGATCAGCTCGGCCAGCAGCAGCCGACCAAGGCCCTTGCCCTGATGGCCTGGGCGCAGATAGATCGAGTCCTCCAGGCAGAAGCGGTAAGCCATGCGAGGGCGGAAATAGTTGGCGTAGGCATAGCCGAGCACCTGGCCGTCCTGCTCGATGACCAGCCAGGGCAGGCTGCGGCTGAGCACCTCGGTGCGGCGACGCCGCATCTCGGCAAGGTCGGGTACCTCAGTCTCGAAGGTGCCGGTGCCTTGCAGCACCGCCACTTCATAGATCTCGCGGATGGCTGGCAGATCGGCTTCGGTGCTCGGACGGATCAGCAGGCCGGCGGCCGCTTGGGAGTTTTCTGATTGCATATGGGCTATTTGTTGGAAACCAGAGTTTATAATGCTGGGTTCTGGCGACGGTCGGTTGCAGCTATGGTGTTCTCTCAGGGAGCACCTTGATGTGGTCGGCGTATCTACGGCGCTGGTGTCGAAATCAATGCGGCGGACTGTGGTTCCGGGTAATCCGGGGCATTGGCCGTCAAACGATCTGCTCGCCCTGAGTGTCTCCTCGTGCGGTTGGTCACTAAATCTTAGGAAACATCATGGTTGTGATTCGTCTGGCTCGCGGCGGCTCCAAGAAGCGCCCTTTCTACAACATCGTCGTGGCTAATAGCCAACAGCGCCGTGACGGCCGCTTCATCGAGCGCGTGGGTTTTTACAACCCCGTCGCCTCCGGTGCTGCCGAGCCGCTGCGCGTGGCCGTGGACCGTGTCAACTACTGGGTCGGTGTCGGTGCTCAGCTGTCGCCCACCGTGGCGCGTCTGGTCGACCAGGCCAAGAAGGCCACCCCGGCTGCCGTCGCGGCCTGAGTGAGTCGATGAGCATGGCGTCCGACATCTCTCGCGTCTCCGCAGCCGGCTCCAGCGAGCAGGCCTGGCCGGATGACGCCATCGAGATCGGGCGCGTGCTCGACGCCTGGGGTGTCAAGGGCTGGATCAAGGTCCTGGCCTATTCCAACGACCCCCAGGCGCTGTTTTCCTCTCGGCGCTGGTTTCTTAAGCCAAGCGAAGAGAACAACAAGCCGGCTGCGGCGGTGGCGGCCAAGGCCCGAGCGCTGCCGCCGGTGTTGAAGGTGCTGTCTGTGCGTGAGCATGGCGACGGCATCGTTGCCAATGTCCAGGATGTCAGCGATCGCAGCGGCGCCGAAGCACTGCGCGGTGCGCGCATCTTTGTCTCGCGCTCGACCTTTCCGAAGGTCGACACGGATGAGTATTATTGGGTCGATCTGATCGGCCTGACGGTCGTCAATCGCGCCGGGGAGACCTTGGGTGTGGTGGCCGATCTGATCGACGCAGGCCCGCACAGCGTGCTGCGCATCACGCCGCCCGGCTTGACCCCGCCGATCAAGCCCGACCAGGAGCGCCTGGTGCCTTTTGTCTCGGCCTTTGTCGATGATGTGAATCTGGACCAGCGCCGCATCACGGTCGACTGGGGCCTGGATTACTGAGCTCCGCAATCCCTGCGGTGGCGCGCGATGCGCTTTGACCTGATCACCCTGTTCCCCGAGCTGTTCGGGCCGCATCTGAGCAGCGGCGTGACGCGCCGTGCCTTCGAGGGTGGGCAGGTCGATGTTCGCCTGTGGCAGCTGCGCGATTTCGCCGATGACAACTACCGCCGCGTTGACGACCGCCCCTATGGTGGCGGTCCGGGCATGGTGATGCTGGTTGAGCCGCTGGAGCGCGCTCTGGCGGCGGTCAAGGCGCAACGGCTGGCTCAGGGCGAGGGGGCTGCACCCGCCGTCATTCACTTCAGTCCGACCGGTCGACGCATCGATCAGTCCTTGGTGCAGGAACTGGCGCAGGGCCCGGGTGGTGTGCTTTTGTGCGGCCGCTACGAGGGCATCGACCAGCGCTTCCTAGATCGGCATGTGACGCTGGAGCTGAGCCTGGGCGACTTCGTGTTGTCCGGCGGCGAGTTGCCCGCGCTGGCCTTGCTGGACGGCATTGCCCGCTTGCAGGACGGGGTACTCAACGACGCGGCATCGCATCAGCAGGACAGTTTCTCCGACGGGCTGCTGGACTGCCCCCACTACAGCCGGCCCGAGGTCCTGCGCGGGCTGGAGGGGCAGGTCGAGGATCTGCCGGTGCCGGCGGTGCTGATGTCGGGTCATCATGCGCAGATCAAACGCTGGCGGCGCGAGCGCTCGCTGGAAATTACCCAGCAACGGCGCCCCGATCTGATCGTCGCGGCGCGCGCCGCAGGGCGTCTGAGTCGCAGCGACGAGGCATATTTGAAGCTTCTGGCAACCGCCTAGCTGCGAACTATCCGAAAACGGTTATAATCGTAGGCTTTTCGATCCTCTGATGGGCGATTCACCGGCCACTCGGCCTGTGCGGCGCGAACACCATGTTGGTGATTTGACGACCTTGGCGCCATCACGATCACAGGAGAAATCAATGGACTTGATCCAAACCCTTGAGCAAGAAGAAATTGCTCGTCTGAACAAGACCATCCCCGCGTTCGCTCCCGGCGACACGGTGATCGTCAGCGTGAACGTCGTTGAAGGTACGCGCAAGCGCGTGCAGGCTTACGAAGGTGTCGTGATTGCCAAGCGCAACCGCGGCCTGAACAGCAGCTTCATCGTGCGCAAGATCTCCAGCGGCGAGGGCGTTGAGCGTACCTTTCAGCTGTACAGCCCGTTGATCGCTTCGATCGAAGTCAAGCGTCGCGGCGATGTCCGTCGCGCCAAGCTGTACTACCTGCGTCAGCGCTCGGGCAAGTCGGCCCGTATCAAGGAGAAGCTGGCTTAATTGCCTGGCTCCTGCGCAATGGCCGCCTTCGGGCGGCCTTGTCGTTTGCGCTCTATGCTTTTGCGATGTCACGCTCGCCCATATTGAATCCGCAAGCCGTACCGGTAAGTGGGGTCGATGCCCACCTGCCGGCGGTCGATGTTTCGGCGTTGACTCCGCAAGCGCTGCGCCAGCGCTTTGCGATGCCGCCGAGTTGGCAAGCGGAGCTGCCAGGCGACGGCGGCATTTTTGCGTCTCGCGCGCCGGCCAGCGCCTCGGTGCTGCTGCCGCTGGTGATGCATGAGCGGGGGCTGACGCTGCTGCTGACCCGCCGCACCGCCCATCTGCGCGAGCATGCAGGCCAGATCAGCTTTCCTGGCGGGCGCGTCGAGCCCGAGGATGGCAGCGCGGTGGAGACCGCCCTGCGAGAGACAGAGGAGGAGATCGGCCTGGCGCGCGAGCACATCGAGATCATTGGCGAGCTGCCGATCTACACGACGGTGACGGCCTTTCAAGTCACGCCGGTGGTTGCGCTGGTGCGACCCGGCTTCGAACTCAAGCTCGACGAGTTCGAGGTGGCCGAGGCCTTCGAGGTGCCGTTGCAGTTTCTGATGACGCCGGCCCATCATCGGCGCCATGTCTTCAGCTTTGAAGGCGGACAGCGCCAGTTCCTGTCCATGCCCTGGAGCTGTCTCGACAGCACCGGCCAGACGCACGACTATTTCATCTGGGGCGCCACAGCGGCGATGCTGCGCAATCTCTATCGCTTCCTGATCGCCTGATCCGAGCTTGGGTCGTGCCATCCGCCGCTATCATCCCGGGCCATGAACTTCTTTGCGGTCTTGTTCGCGCTGATCTGCGAACAGCTCAAGCCCTTGCCTCACGGCAATCGGGTCCATCACACCATCATTGCCTGGGTCCGCTGGACCGGTCGAAACTTTGACGCGGGTCGGGAACACCATGCCGGCGTAGTTTGGGCCATTACCGTCCTGGGTCCCGCCGTCCTCACAGCGCTGATCTATATGGCGTTGAGCCGCTTCAGCGTGCTGCTGGCACTGGCCTTCAATGTGCTGATGCTCTACCTGACCCTTGGCTTTCGCCAGTTCAGCCACTATTTCACCGACATCCGCGACGCGCTGGAGCGCGGCGACGAGCTGGAGGCGCGCCGGCTGCTTGCTGAATGGCGCCATCTGGACGCCAGCGAGCTGCCGCGCACCGAGCTGCTGCGTCATGCGATCGAGCACTCGCTGCTGGCCGCGCATCGCCATGTATTCGGCGTGTTCTTCTGGTTTGTGGTGTTGTCGACGGTGGCGCTGGGCCCGGCCGGCGCGGTGCTTTACCGCATGGCCGAGTTCGCGAGCCGCTACTGGGCCTTCAAGAGCCGTACTCTGGATGCGCCGACCAATGAGCGTCTGATGCAGCTGTCGCGCCAGCTGTTCGGCTGGGTCGACTACCTGCCGGCGCGCCTGACCGCCACCGGCTTTGCCATCGTGGGCAATTTCGAGGAAGCGGTGAACGGCTGGCGTCGCGATGCCAAGCTCTGGCTGCATCCCAACGAGGGCATCATCCTGGCTTCGGCAGCCGGCGCTCTAGGCGTACAGCTGGGCGGTTCGGCCGCGCCTGGCATCACGCCGGACCGCAGCAAGACCTTCGAGGCCGGCAGCGATGCCGAGGCCACTCGCGCTGATGGCTCGACGCCGGGCCAGCTGCCGCAGCTGGGCCATCTGCAAAGTGTGGTCGGCCTGGTGTGGCGCTCGGTCGTGCTGTGGATGCTGCTGCTGGCTCTGCTGACGCTGGCCAATTTGGTCGGCTGATCAGTCAGCAAGGGGCGACAAAAGAAAGCCGCCTCGGACCGAGGCCATCATCGGCCAGGGTTTCGAGGCGGCGCTCGAAAGACTTCGGGTTAGTGCAGGTCTTGGATCAGGCCATCGCTTGGATGCCCGCGATCGCCCACTCGCGGCTCTCGTCCAGCGGTCGCACCAGATGCCAGACTTCATCGAAGGGCTGGGCGGCGGACTCGCTTTGCTCGCGGATCAGGCCAGAGAATCGCACGCTGACGATCTGCTCGCCTTGCTCCTCGACCCGCTCCACCACCTGGGCCTGCAACTCCAGGACATCGGTGCGCTGCGTACCCTTGCGATCCAGCAACTCCTGCTGGATCGAGGCGTACATCTCGGGCGTCGTGAAGCGGCGCAGATCGTTCTGATCGCCGGCGTCATTGGCCGCTTGCATGCGGATGAAAACGCGCTTGGCGATCTGCTCAAAGCCGCTGGTATCGAAATCCGAAGCCAGTGCAGCGGCTACTGGAGCGGAGCTGCCCGCAGGCATCGCCATCGGAGCCGGCATGACCGGCGCCGGGGCTTGGCCAAAGGGTGCGCCCGCGCCCGCGAACTGCATGCCTTGTGGCGCAGCCTTCTTGGCGGCCATGCGGCGCATCACGAAGCCGATCACCACCATCACCACTAAGCCTAGCAGCACCATGGTCATGATATTGGCCAGTGCCTCGCCGAAGCCGAAATGGCTTGCCAACGCGGCCAGACCCAGGCCGGCGGCCAGACCGGCGACCGGGCCCATCCACGAGCGCTTCGGTGCGGCGGCGGCGCCAGCGCCAGCGGTCGGGGCTGCGGCCTGCTGGGGCGCCGCATTCTGTTGCTGGGCCGGGGCGTTCTGCGGCGGAGTTGCCGGCTTGGCCGGCTGGGTCGGCACGCTGCGCTTCATGCCGCCGCCACCCAGGCGCTTGGCCTGCACGTCGGCGGCCACGAGGCTGAGGCTCAGTGCGGCGATAACGGTGCACAAGGCAAGTGATTTCACGCAATATCTCCTGTAGAAACGGTTCGAAGCTGGGGGCTCAGTCGGGCATTTCAAGCCCGGTCCCCGGGGAGTCAGGGTTTCAGTATGCCTTGCTGGGGCCGATATGCCTGATAGGGATGCTGTTGGGTGCGATAGCAATTACAAATGACATGCGCCCGGTCGATAAGGTCCACCTCATGAATGCGATAAGCATACGCGCCCGCCTCGCCGCCCTGGTGGCCCTGATGCTCTTGTTGCTGGCGGCTTCGGTGGGCAATAGCTTGTTGCGCCTGCATGAGGCCAACCGGAGGCTTGGTGCGACCTACCAAGACCGGGTGGTCCCTCTCAAACAACTGAAGCTGGTCGCTGATGCCTATGCGGTTGGTTATGTGGACGCGGCCCACAAGATGCGTGATGGCGGGCTGACGCCGCCGGCTACCGTCAAGACCATAGAGGATAACAATCAGATCATCGTCAAGAACTGGAAGGCCTATACCGAGACCCGGCTGACGGTGGAAGAAGCCGCGTTGGTGCGCAAGGCCGAGGCCAGTATGAAGCTTGCCGATGTGGCCGGCCAGCGTCTGCTGGCCCTGGCGCGTGCGGGTGACAAGCCCGGCATGGCGGTCTATGCCGCCGAGCAGATGTATCCGGCCATCGATCCGGTGGCTGAGATCTTGCTGGCGTTGACCGATCTGCAGCTCAAGGTGGCCGAGTCCGAGTACGAGGCCAGCCAGCAAACGTTCAACACCATGATTTGGCGCAGCCTGCTGATCTTTGCGCTGGTGCTGAGTGCCACCGCCTGGGGCGCTTGGCTGATAGTTCGCTCGATCATCCGGCCCTTGTCGGCGGCGGTGCAGGTGGCCGCCGCCGTGGCCGGCGGCGATCTGCGCACCCAGATCGAGGTCGAAGGCAAGGACGAGACCGCCCAACTGATGGCGGCGCTGAAGACCATGAACGCCAGCTTGCTGGTCATGGTGTCCCAGGTGCGCGACTGTGCGGAATCGATCAGCAGCGGCTCGTCCGAGATCGCCCGGGGCAGCATGGACCTGAGCCAGCGCACCGAAGAGCAGGCCAGCAGCCTGGAGGAAACGGCGGCCTCGATGGAGCAGCTCACCTCGACCGTCAAGCAGAATTCCAGCACCGCCGCCGAAGCAAGCCGGCTGGCCGACAGCGCGTCAGCCGTGGCCCAGCGCGGCGGTGCGGCGGTGCAGGGGGTGGTGCAGACCATGGAGGGCATCAGCGAGCAGTCGCGCAAGATCGGCGACATCATCGGCGTGATCGACGGCATCGCCTTCCAGACCAATATCCTGGCACTGAATGCGGCTGTCGAAGCCGCCCGCGCCGGCGAACAGGGACGTGGCTTTGCGGTCGTGGCCGGCGAGGTGCGTACGCTGGCCGGTCGCTCGGCCGACGCGGCCAAGGAGATCAAACAGTTGATCTCGGCCAGCGCCGCGCGCGTAGAGGCCGGCGCGGCCCAGGTGCAGGACGCCGGCCGCACGATGACCGATTTGCTGGCCCAAGTGCAGAGCGTCACGACGCTGATCTCCGAGATCAGCATGGCAAGCAAAGAGCAGAGCCAGGGCATCGACCAGGTCAGCAATGCGGTGATGCAGATGGACCAGGTGACCCAGCAGAATGCCGCGCTGGTCGAGGAGTCGGCAGCCGCCGCCGAGAGCCTGCGGCTACAGGCAGAGAGTCTTGGTCAGGCGGTCGCGGTGTTCAAGACCTGACGCGCCCCCGCTCAGGCTTCCCGCACATCAGCCAGCACCGTGCTGCCGAAATCTGCCCGCGCCAGATAGCGCAGCACCTTGGCGGCGGCGGCCTCGGGGCTGTCTAGCTGGCCCTCGGCTTTGAAGGCGGCAAAGCGCGGCTGGTCGGGAAAGGAGGCCGGATCGCCGGCTCGCAACTGGCCCTGCATCTCGGTGTCGATAATGCCCGGCGCCAACGACACGACGCGGGTCCCATGCTCGCGGCCGGCTTCGTCCAGCGCGATAGCGCGCGACAAATTGTCCATGCCGGCCTTGGCCGCGCAGTAGGGTGCGCTGCCGGCCATGGCCCGCCGCCCCAGGCCGGAGGAGATGTTCAGCAGCCGCTTGTCGGCCGCCCAGTGCCGCGTCGCGCGCAAGAAGGCGCTGGACAGCAGCAGTGTGGCCTCCAGCCCGACCCGCAGCGCACCCGATAGCTCTGCCAGTGGCACCGCGTCGATCGGGCCGGGCGGCGTGATCACGCCGGCGTTGTTGATCAAGGCTGCGTGGCTGAAGCGGGCCGGCTCCTGCACCGCCAGCCAGGCCTGCAGGCGCTCGGCCGCGTCCAGCGGCTCGGCGAGGTCCTGCTCCCATTGCTCAAGGCCAGGCCCGCAAGGCAGGCTGGCGCTGCGCCGGCGTGAGATGCCGATGACGAGATTCTCGGGCGAGATCAACTGGCGGGCGATGGCCTCACCCATGCCGCGCGAGGCGCCGGTGATGATGTAGAGCTTCATGGCTGAGGATTCCTGTTGAAGATCAAAAGCAGATTGTTGGCCGGCAGCGAGCGGTACTCCCGCAAGTCCAGCCCGGCTTCCTCGGCCTGCCGCTGCACGGCCTCGAGATCGCGCAAGCCCCAGGCGGAATTGCGCGCGCGCAGATCGGCATCGAAGGCAAGGTTGCTCGCCGCAGTGGCAAGACCTGGCACCAGAAAAGGGCCGTAGACCAGCAGCAGACCGTCCGGGTGCAGATGGCGAGCGGCGCCTTGCATCAGGGCCGCGCAGCTAGACCAGGGGGAGATGTGTAGCATATTGGCGCAATAGATCAGATCCAGCGCCTGATGACTGGGCGGCAAGGGCCAGGCCCGCTGGTTCACGTCCAGACGCAGCGGTTCGCGGCCTTCGGGCCGCCAGGCGGCGATCGAGGCCAGCGCCTGCTCGTCAGGGTCCGAGCCCTGCCAGTCCCAGCCAGGGAGCGCGGCGGCGAAATGGGCCAGATGTTGGCCGCTGCCGCTGGCGATCTCCAGCGCAGTGCCGGTGGGTGGCAGTAGCGTCAGCAGTGCGTCGAGGATGGGCTGTTTGTTGCGGTCGGCGGCTGGTGAATGCAGGGCGCTCATGGGGTTTCAGAATTCCGGTGGGCAATCAAGGCTGAGCGCGCGCGTGGGCAGCGTCAGATGGCAGGCGTGCAGAAAGAGCCTTGGAGCGGCTGGGCCACCGTAGAGCGCGTCGCCGACGATGGCATGGCCCAGCGCCAGCATGTGTACGCGCAGCTGGTGTGAGCGGCCTGTGATGGGCTCCAGCTCAACCCGCGTCTGGTCGCCGTCGTGTGCGAGGCTGCGGTAGCGCGTCAGCGAGGGCTTGCCGCTGATGGCATTGACCTTCTGGCGCGGTCGGTTCGGCCAATCGGCACTCAGCGGCAGATCGATCTCGGCCCAGGCGCCGCCAGTGTCGAGCCGACCCTGCAGCAAGGCGATGTAGCGCTTGGCGACGCGGCGCTCGGCGAAGTCCAGGCTCAGCGCGCGCTGCATCGCCGCACCGCGCGCGAACAGCAGCAGGCCCGAGGTCGCCATATCGAGCCGGTGCACGGTCAGCGCCTCTGGGTAGCTCTGCTGCAGCCGGTGGACCGCGCAGTCCTGCTTGTCCGCGCCTCGGCCGGGAACCGATAGCAGCCCGGCGGGCTTGTTGACGACGATCAGTCCCTCGTCGGCGTGCAGCACCTTCATCAGAACTGCTCGATCCAACCCGATTGCAAGGCCGACTGCGGGTTGGAGCCGGCAGCGCGCACCGCTGCCAGCGCTTGCTCGGTCGGCAGGCCCAGGGCTTTCAGCACGCAGGCCGCGACCGTGCCGGTGCGACCGATGCCCGCCGCGCAGTGCAGCAGCGCGCGGTCACCGAGCACCAGGCTGTGCTGCAGCAGCTCCACGCCCTTGGCGAAAGCGCTCGGGTCAGCGCCCAGGCCGAAATCGCGCATCGGCAGGTGCTGCCAGCGAAACGGCAATCTGCCCTCGGCTATCGCCTTGTGATAGGCGGGCGACAGCTGGGCTACTTCTTCGAGCGGATTGAGGCAGACCACCAGGCTGAGGCTGCGGGCGCGAGCCTCGTCTAGAAAGCTGCCGAAAGACTCCAGACGGCCGGGCATGGATTGCAGCCAGAGCTGGCCGGCCACGCCAGCGGGAAGGGGAAGGGGTCGGAAAGCCATGGCCGGCATTCTCCACCACAGCGTCTGGCCGCGTAGCGATCAGGGCAGCTCGGGCCGGTGCAGCACACCCAGTGCTTGCTCCCGCATCGCCTGGCGAGCCCGCAGCAACTCATCCAGTTCCAAGGCCAGCGTGCGCTCGATTTCGGCATTGCCAAGCGCCCGATGGCAGGCCCGCGCGGTACGCAAGCTCGGTAGGCGCAGACTGAAGCTACTGCGGCCTGGCTCGGGGGCCAGCAGCTCGCTCAGCCAGCCCAGGGCCTCCGCGGGGCGCCCTTGCCGCAGCGCCGACTCTGCCAGGCTTTGCTCGGCGGCCAGACGGTTGTAACCCGTGCCTTGCAGGCAGTACCGACGATGGGCGGCGGTCAACCAGGGCTGGGCCTGATCGAGGCGACCGCATAACAGGGCCAGATGCCCGGCGGCGAGCTGCAGGCCCGCCTGCGTACTGGCCGGCAGGCGCTCGTCGGCCAGCAGGCCGCTGGCCTGGGCTAGGAAGCGCGGCGCACGGACCAGCGCGATCTGTGCGGCCGCCTCACCGGGGCCATGGAGCAACTCCTCGCTGGCCAGGCCTAGCGACAGCAGCAGATTGATGAAGGCCAGCGCCAGCAGATTGGCGTCGTGCGCCTCACGGGCCAGCGAGATGGCCCGCATATGCATCAGCTCGGCATGGCTGACATCGCCGAGCCGGGCATGTACATGGGCGGCGCAGCTGAGCGCACGCGGCAGCAACTCGGCCGAATCGCTGGCGGCGGCCAGGGCATCCAGGCTGATGAGCCTGGCCTCGTCGGCCAGCCCAAGCTCGGCTAACGCAAAAGCGGCTAGGCTCAGACCATCGACCTCGGTGCGGGCGTTGCCGCAAAGCCGTCCGAGCCGACCCACTTCCAGCGCCGGCAGATAGACTTGCCAGAGCGCACCCATCTGCCAATGGGCGCGGGCCTGCATCAGCAGGGCCTGGGCGCGCTGCCTGTCGAGCAGCGTGGGACTCAGGGCCTGCGTGGCCAGCGCCAGTGCCACCGACCATTCCTGCCTGGCCAACGCGGCATCGGCCTGCTCAAGCAGCTGCAGGGCTTGCTCGGCGGAGGCGGGTGAACGCGATGCGGGGTGAGGGGCGCGTCTGGCATGGTCGGCATCGGAAGGGGTCATTACGACTTTATGCCAAGCCGCCAGAGCGCCTGGGGCGGGCTTTCGAGCCTCCGCGGCGAGCCCGCTACTATGCTATCCACTGAAAACAACCGGGACGGAACTTCGCATGATCGAGACAGTAAAAGGCCTGCGCGCGGCGCTGGTCGCCGCCGGGCTTGCCGCGCTGGCTGCAGGCGCGCTGGCCGACTTCGAACTGAAGGACGAGCAGGGTCGGCGCATCCTGCTCAAGGATGACGGCAGCTGGCGTTATGTCGATGCGACCGCGTCTGCGGCGCCTGCTGCCTCGGCGGCGCCGGCCAAGCCGGTGCTGCAGGCCGAGCTGCGGTTGGAGCGGCGCATCGAGGCGCCCGGCGGTTGCCGCTTCGAGCTGGCCTTGAGCAACAAGTTGGACTACGAGATTCGCAGCGTGGTACCCGACTTCACCGTGCTGCGCGCCAACGATGTCGCCTATATGACCCAGCTGACTGGCTTCGGGCCGGTGCGGCCGGGGGACGAACATCGCCGTGCGCTGCAGTTCGCCGGCATCGGCTGCGGCGAGATCGCCAAGCTGCAGGTGCATGGCGGCGACCGCTGCGAGATGGGCGAGCTGAACAAGTTCACCGAGTCCAAGGGGGCTTGCCTGGGCTTGCTAAAGGTCTTGCCCAGCGACTTGCTGCCCTTCGAGAAGAAGGCCGACGCGCTAGCCAAGAAGTAGGCCACCCGCTCAGGAGACGATGTAGGCGCCGGCGCCGCTGCTGAGCAGGCGGCCCTCGGCGTCCTTGAACTCCATGCGGGTGGAAGCCACGCGGCTGCCCAAGCGCAGCACCTCGGCTGTGGCATGGAAGCGTGGGCCCGTAGCCGGGCGCAGGTAGTCGATGCGCAGATCGATGGTGCCGAGCTTGCCGAAGCGCGCCAGCCGGGCCAGCGGCGCCTCATCCATATGGCGCGCGCCGGTCGCCGCCATTACGGCAAGCCCGCCCATCGCATCGAGGGTGGCGCTGATCACACCCCCATGCAGGCGCTGGTGGGTGAAATGTCCGATCAGCTCGGGGCGCATCGTGATATGTGCCTTGACCAGATTGGCTTCCAGGCTATCGATGCGCAGACCCAGCACCTGGTTGAAGGCGATGTGCTGCTCGAAGATCTCGCACAGGCGCTGGCTGAACTCGGGCTCGAACAGGCTGGAGATGCTGTGCATGCGGTTGGGGGGTGCGCTGGTGTCGTTCATGCCGCGACGGTAGCGCATTTGGCCGCGAGCGCGCTGGCGCTATGCGTGCTGCAGCACAGACGGCCACCGCGCCGGGCTTCATGCTTGATCGACACTCGGCATTCATTTCTCGCTCATGCAGTTCTGGTCCTTGTTTGTTGGCGTGCTGCTGATCACCATGGTGCTGGCCGGCACCTTGCTGGGCCGGCTGCCGCTGAGCAGCGCGATGGTGTATCTCTCGCTCGGCTGTGCGCTGGGGCCGGATGGCATCGATGTGCTGCGCCCCGATCCGCAGGCCCATGCCGGCGCGCTGATGCATCTGGCCGAGCTGGGCCTGCTGATCTCGCTGTTTGCAGTCGGGCTGCGCCTGGGTGTGCCGCTGCGCGACCGGCGTTGGCGGCTGCCGCTGCGGCTGGCTTTTGTGTCGATGAGTGCGATGGTGTTGATGGTGACCTTGGTCGGCGTCTGGCTGCTCGAGCTGCCGGTGGGCGCGGCCGTGCTGCTAGGCGCGATGCTGGCACCGACCGATCCCGTGCTGGCCTCCGATCTCCCGTCGGACGCCGGCACCGACCCGGAGCGGCTGGGCTTCACCCTGGCCGGCGAGGGCGGACTCAATGATGGCGCGGCATTCCCATTCGTGATGCTCGGGCTGGGTTTGCTGGGCCTGCACGAGCTGGGTGAGGGGGGCTGGCGCTGGTGGGCGCTGGACCTGCTATGGGCCACGCTGGGCGGTGTCGCGATTGGCGCGGCATTGGGCGCGGCCACCGGCTGGGTGGTGGTCTATCTGCGCAGCCGTCACCAGGAGGCGATAGGGCTCGATGTCTTCTTGGGCCTGGGTCTGCTAGGTCTGGCCAACGGCGTGGCCTTGCTGAGTCACAGCTCGGGTTTTCTGGCTGTGTTCGCCGCCGGCATGGCCTTGCAGCGGGTGCGTGAACGACCCCGGCCGCAGAGCCGGCCGCTGGCGCCGCCGCTCGACTCGGCCGGCCATTCCTACGACACGCTGGCTACCCATTCCCACCACGCCAGCGCGACGATGCGCGATGCGGTGCAGGGTTTCAACAAACAGCTGGAAAAGCTCGCCGAGCTGACGCTGGTGCTGCTGGTCGGGGCGATGCTGGCCTATGCCAAGCCGTTGCCTGCGGTCTGGTGGTTCGTCCCCTTGCTGATCCTGCTGCTGCGACCGCTTTCGGCGCTGGGCGCGACCCTCGGAGAGGGGCTGACGGCGCCGCTACGCGGCATGATCGGCTGGTTCGGCATCCGCGGTATCGGTTCGGTCTTCTATCTGCTTTATGCGCTGGATGCCGGCGTCACCGGGCCGGTGGCCGAGACTCTGCTATCACTGACCCTGTGGACCGTCGTGGCTTCCATCGTTGCCCATGGGGTGACGGCCCAGCCGTTGATGCAAACCTATCTGGCCTGGCGTCAGTGCCGACGACGCAACCCAGCCCCGGTCTCGGCTCCCGATGACTGAGTCAAGCGCCGTCATGCGGCCTTACGGGCGAACGGTGATCTCGTTCTTGACCGCCTTGACGCCGTTGACCTTCCAGGCGAGTGCTTCGGCGGTGCTCTTCTCGGTGCTGCTCTTCGCAAAGCCCGACAGCATCACGGTGCCCTTCATCGTCTCGACGCTGATGGCCGAGGCCGCGACATTGGTGTTGTCGACGAAGCGGGCCTTGACGGCCGTGGTGATGGCCGCGTCGTCGACGTAGGCGCCGACTGATTCCTGCCCGCGCGTGACAGCGCAGCCGGTCGTGGCGAGCAAGGCCAGCGTGGTCAGGACGATGGCGAAGTTGTGGCGAATGGTCATGAGAATCTCCTTGGAGTGGTGAGGGCGGTGGACTGCGCAGCGCTGCGACAAGCCATGGCTGCACTGTAAAAACTTCGTCGATATCGGCCCATAGGCGCACAGCGCCAGACCATGTAGGACGCCGACTACGACAAGCCGAGGCCTCCTCCGCTAGGCCTCAGCCCAAGGTGATTTGCATACTGCGTTCACTCCATTAACCAAAGAGGACGCCCCGATGAACACCACCTTCAAGATCAAATCTGCACTGTTGATTTCCGCCCTTCTGGCACTGCCGGTGGCCCAGGCCGCCACCATCAGCAAGGACGAGTACAAGGCCGGCAAGACCCGCATCAGCGCTGAGTACAAGGCCGCGAAGGCCAGCTGTGATGCGATGTCGGGCAATGCCAAGGATGTCTGCGAAGAGCAGGCCAAGGGCAAGGAGAAAGTGGCCCTGGCCGAACTCGAGTACGCTCATAGCGGCAAGCCTGCCGACCAGACCAAGGTGTTGACCACCAAGGCTAAGGCCGAGTACGAAGTGGCCAAGGAAAAGTGCGACGACAAGTCCGGCAACGACAAGGATGTTTGCGTCAAGGAGGCCAAGGCCGCCGAGACCAAGGCCATGGCGGACGCCAAGCTGGGCAAGCAGGTCGGCGAGGCGCGCAAGGACGCTGCCGAGGACAAGCGCGATGCCGACTACAAGGTAGCCGTCGAAAAGTGCGACGCTTTGGCAGGTGATGCCAAGAGCGCCTGCATCACCGGCGCCAAGGCTCAGTTCGGCAAGAGCTGACCCTCCCATCCTTACCCTCGCCCTCGGGCGAGGCGGAGCCCGTGATCAGCCGATCACGGGTTTTTTTACTTCTGTCGCTGCTCCGGCCGCAGATCGAACTCGCGCAGCATCACCGGCTCCAGCGCGCCCTGGGCAACGCGGCGTTGCACGGCGAGCGCCAGCTCGGCCGAGAAGGCCTCGAAGGTCTCCAGCGGATCCTCGTCCTGCGAGCCGGGGCGAAAACAATGATGCAGGGTCGCACGGCTGACGCTGGCGCCCACCTGTCCGGTACCGACCGGAACATAGAAGCGGACGGTTTCCGAGGGCTGGTGAAAAAAAGCGGCGTGGGACATGGTGGGGCCTGCGGTTGACTGCGTGCGGCGCTTGGCCGAGCGTGGTGTTGCCCGTCTATGCCGGCTCTTTGCTTGCGAGGCTAACCCTTATTCGTCCGCAGCGTGGGATTGTTTTGCTCTGTTGCCGGCGCGGCCGCTCGTGGGTCTTGTTATTTATTCTGTATTTCTATTAAGATGGAAACATGGAAGAGCAGCAGATCATCAAATCACTGGCCGCATTGGCACAGGCCGCGCGGCTGCAAGTGTTTCGGGCCTTGGTCGTGGCCGGGCCGGCCGGCCTGACGCCCAGTGCATTGACCGAGCAGTTGGCGCTGCCCGCCTCGACGCTGTCTTTCCATCTCAAGGAGCTGCTGCATGCCGGCCTGGTCTCCCAAGAGCGCGATGGCCGCCATCTGATCTACCGCGCCGCCTATGAGCAGATGAACGCCTTGCTGGCCTATCTGGCCGCCAACTGCTGCCAGGGCGCGCCCTGCCTGGACGAGACGGATGCCAGCGGCTGTGCCAACTGCTGAATCCCGCCCGCTGTATCCCTTTCTTCCCCCCACGTACTTTCGCCGAGGTTTTACATGTCCGACGAGAAGATCTACCAGGTGCTGTTCCTGTGCACCGGCAACTCTGCCCGCTCCATCCTGGCCGAGGGCCTGATGAACCATCTGGGCCGAGGGCGATTCGTGGCCCATTCGGCCGGCAGCCATCCGGCCGGCGCGGTCAATCCACTTGCGCTGCAGACCTTGTCGCAGTTGCAGATTGCCACCGGCAACTTCCGTAGCAAGAGCTGGGACGAGTTCGCTCAGCCGGGCGCGTCCGAGCTCGACTTCGTCTTCACCGTCTGCGACAAGGCCGCCGGCGAGGTCTGCCCGTTGTGGCCGGGCCAGCCGATGACCGCGCACTGGGGGGTGGAAGACCCATCGGCCGTCGAAGGCTCGCAGGAGACCAGGCTTCGCGCCTTCATGGACACGGCCGTGATCCTGAAGCGGCGCATCGAGCTGATGTTGGCCCTGCCGCTGGCAACGCTGGACAAGCTCTCGCTGCAGCGCGAACTCGGCACAGTCGGCAAGGCCTGAACCCACAAAGTAGGAAAAGCAATGACCGTCCATGTCCTGATTCTCTGCACTCATAACTCAGCCCGCAGCGTACTGTCCGAGGGCATGCTGAACCACCTCGCGAAACGCCTAGGCCGGGATGTTCGCGCGCACAGCGCTGGCAGCGCGCCCAGCGGGCGTCTGAACCCTTTTGCCATCGAAGCGCTCAATAACGCCGGCATAGAGACTGCCGCCTACCGCAGCAAAAGCTGGGACGAATTCACCGGCCCCGAAGCGCCGCCGTTGTCCATCGTGATTACCGTTTGCGACAGTGCCGCAGCCGAGCAGTGCCCGGTGTTCTTCGCAGGCCAGGGCCAGCCGGTCAAGGTGCACTGGGGCTATGCCGACCCGTCGAACGCCGAAGGTGGCGATGAGGGCAAGCGCCGTGCCTTCGAGCTGACCCGGCAGGCCATCGGCTATCGCATGCTGCAGTTGCTGCTGTTGCCGCTGGAGTCGCTGAGCAAGCCGGAGCTGCTGGCAGCGCTGAACGCTATCGCAAAGAGCTGAGGCGCCGGCCATGGATTCAAGCACCTCCCAGAAGCTGCTGGCCGAGGGCCTGGGCACAGCGCTGCTGCTGGCCGTGGTCATCGGCTCGGGCCTGATGGCAGAGCGCCTGTCGGGCGGCAATGTGGCGATCGCGCTGCTGGCCAATACCTTGGCGACGGTGGGCGGCCTGTACATCCTGATCGAGGTCTTCGGCCCCGTCAGCGGCGCACATTTCAACCCGGCCGTCAGCGCGGTGATGGCCTGGCGCGGCGAGTTACCCCCAGCCGCCTTGCTGCCTTATGTCGGCGCCCAGTTGCTGGGCGCCATGCTGGGCGCTTGGCTAGCCCATGCGATGTTCGATCTGAGCATCCTGCAGTTCTCCAGCAAGCTCAGAAGCGGCAACGGGCAGTGGATCGCCGAGGGTGTCGCCACGTTCGGCCTGCTACTGGTGATACTGAGGGCCCCGGCTTCGCGGGTGGCGGCCATGGTCGCGGCCTATATCGGCGCGGCCTACTGGTTCACCGCCTCCACCTCCTTTGCTAACCCTGCCGCCGTGTTCGGCCGCATGTTCAGCGACAGCTTCGCCGGCATTGCGCCGGCCAGCGCACCGGGATTTGTGCTCGCCGAGCTGCTGGGCGCGGCGCTGGCGCTGGGCGTGCACCGGTTGCTGCGGCCGGCGACCGCCCGCCGGTCTTCCAATTCATCTGCCTCCGATCGCCATGACTGATCCCCTGTTCCCACAAGCCAGCTTGCCGGCTCTGCAACCGGCCTTGTTTGAGCCGCCGACCCAGGAGCGGCTGAACGTGGCCGCGCCGTCCCGACACCGGCCGAGATTTTTGCTGCTGTACGGCTCGCTGCGCGAGCGCTCCTACAGCAAGCTGGCCGTGCTGGAGGCCGGCCGGCTGCTGGAGGCCATGGGGGCTGAGGTGCGCGTCTTCGACCCGGCTGGCCTGCCGCTGGTGGATGGTGCGCCGGACACCCACCCCAAGGTGCAGGAGCTGCGTGCGCTGGCCCAGTGGTGTGAGGGCATGGTCTGGTGCTCACCCGAGCGCCATGGCGCGATGACCGGGTTGATGAAGACCCAGATCGACTGGATTCCGCTGAGCAGCGGCGCGGTGCGCCCGACCCAGGGCAAGACCTTGGCGGTCATGCAGGTCTCGGGCGGCAGCCAGTCCTTCAATGCGGTCAACCAGATGCGCATCCTCGGCCGCTGGATGCGCATGCTGACCATCCCGAACCAGAGCTCGGTGGCCAAGGCCTTCCAGGAGTTCGATGAGGCCGGCCGCATGAAGCCCTCCAGCTATTACGACCGTATCGTGGATGTGATGGAGGAGCTGATGAAGTTCACCCTGCTGACCCGTGATGTATCGCCCTATCTGGTGGACCGCTACAGCGAGCGCAAGGAAGACGCCCAAGCGCTGAGCCAGCGCGTCAACCAGGCCAAAATCTAGAGCGTCCGGTGAACAGCCCCGACGTGCTCATCATCGGCGGGGGTCAGGCCGCGCTGTCGCTGGGCTATTTCCTGCGCCGCAGCCAGCGCAGTTTCCTGATCCTTGATGCCGAAGACGGCCCCGGTGGCGCCTGGCGCCATGCCTGGCGATCGCTGCGCCTGTTCTCGCCGGCGCAGTGGAGTTCGCTGGCTGGCTGGCCGCTGCCGCCCGAGCCGGGCCAGACCTATCCCTCTCGCGAGCATCTGCTGGACTACCTGGCCCGTTACGAGCAGCGCTATGAACTGACCATCGAGCGGCCGGTGCATGTCGACACCGTCGAAGCCTCGCCCCAGGGTCTCGTCGCCCGGGCTGGCGCGCGCCAGTGGGTGGCCCGCAGCGTCGTCAGCGCGACCGGCAGTTGGCGTCATCCGGTCGTGCCGGCCTATCCGGGCCAGGCCGCTTACCGTGGGCGCCAGCTGCATTCGGCTCACTATCAAGACCCGACCCTGTTTGCCGGCCAGCGCGTGCTGGTCGTGGGCGGCGGCAACTCCGGTGCGCAGATCCTGGCCGAGCTGTCGGAACATGCGGCACAGACCGTCTGGGTCACCGAGCGACCGCCGCAGTTCCTGCCGGACGAGGTCGACGGCCGTGTGCTGTTCGAGCGCGCCACGGCGCGTTGGCTGGCCCAGCAGCGAGGCGAGCCGCTCGATGAGCTGGCTGGCGGTTTGGGTGACATCGTGATGGTGCCTGCGGTACGCGCTGCCCGCGAGCGCGGCGTGCTGTCGGCGCGTCCGCCTTTCGAGCGCTTCACACCCGAGGGCGTGGCCTGGTCCGATGGCCAGGCGCAGGCCTTCGACGCGGTGATCTGGTGCACCGGCTTCAAGCCCGCGCTGGACCATCTGGCCCCGCTGGGACTGCTGGATCCGGGCACCGAGCGCATCGCGGTGAACGGCACGCACAGCATCGCCGAGCCGCGGCTGTGGTTGCTGGGCTACGGCGACTGGGTTGGTGCGGCCTCGGCCACGCTGGTCGGCGTGATGCGCAGCGCGCGCAGCACGGCGCAGGAGATTGACGTCTACTTGAACCAGTTGGATTCGCTGGCCGGGCCGACGCCCTGAGGCGGCAGCCCATCGCCGCGCTGACCTGATTTTTGGCTAGATAGATGCTATTGACAACCAAATCAGCGAGGGCTACTGTGCCGGCAACTAGTTGCTATTCACAACCTTATGGGTACCTCCTCCACCTCTGCCGGCGAGTTGTTGCGCGAAGTGGCGCGGCTCTACACCCGGGCCCAGCGCGTCGTGGCCGACTGCTGCATGACCACGCCGACCCAGTGCCACATCCTGACCGAGCTGGCTCGGGCTGGTGCCGCGCTGCCCATGTCGGAGCTGGGCACGCGGCTGCTGCTGGAAAAGAGCTGGGTCAGCCGCGCCGTCGAGGGCCTGGCGGCCAAGGACCTGGTCCTCAAGACCGACAACCCCGCCGATGCGCGCAGCTGGCTGGTGGGTCTGAGCCCGGCTGGCGAGGCACGGGTTAGTGAGCTCAATCGCCTGCTGGACGGCCATGCGGAGCAATTGCTGGCCACGCTCCAAGCCACGCAGCGCGAAGCGGTGCACACCGCGCTGCTGCTGCTACTCAAGACCCTGCGGGCGGATCACAGCGCGATGTGCTGCCTGCCCGCCAGCGAACGGAACAAGGACGGATAAACCATGACGACGCTTCATGTCCGCCTGCGCCAGGCCGGCCCGGCCGACTGGCCCGCGATCAGCGCACTGCTTGGCGCCCATCGGCTGCCGCTGGACGGTGCTCGCGAGCATCTCGCGCACTTTGTGCTGGCCCAACAGGGCGGCGAACTGGTCGGCTGCGCTGGCATCGAGCGCTATGGCGATATCGGCCTGCTGCGCTCGGTGGCGGTCGCGCCCGGGCTGCAGCAGCAAGGCATCGGCGCCCGCTTGCTGGCCACGCTCCTGGGGGAGGCCCGGCGGCGCGGCCTGCGCCGGCTCTTCCTGTTGACGACGACGGCCGCCGGCTATTTCGAGCGTCTGGGCTTTGAGCGCGTCGAACGTGCTGCGCTACCCGTCGCATTGCAGGCCTCGGTCGAGTTGCGCGGCGCCTGCCCGGCCTCGGCCTCCGCGATGGCGCTGCTGCTGGTTGAGGACGGTGCCCCGACCCAGGCAGACTCCGCCGGCGATCTGCCGGTGGCCGTGCTGGGCGCCGGCCCGGTGGGGCTGGCTGCCGCCGCCCACTTGCTGGAGCGTGGCATCCCGCCGCTGATCCTGGAGGCAGGCACCTCCGTCGGCGCGCACCTGCTGGACTACGGCCACGTGCGCCTGTTTTCGCCCTGGCGCTACAACCTCGACGCCGCGATCGCTCGCCAGTTGCGCACCGGCGGCGTCTGGCAGGCGCCGCCCGAGGACGAGCTGCCGCTGGCGCGCGAAGTCGTCGAGCTGGTGCTCCAGCCTTATGCCGCGCTGCCGACGGTGGCGGCCGCGCTGCGGCTCGGCACCCGCGTGACGGCGCTCAGCCGCGAGGGCTTTGACAAGGTCAAGACTGCCGGCCGCGAGCAGGCGGCTTTCGTGATCCGGGCCACGCAAAGCGATGGCCGAACCATTGAGCTGCGCGCCCGCGCGGTGATCGACGCCACCGGCACCTGGGGCCAACCGAACCCGGCCGGCGCCAACGGGCTGCCGGCGCTGGGCGAGTCGGAGCTGGCGATGCGCATCGCCTACGGCATTCCCGATGTGCTGGGCGCGGCGCGCTCGCGCCATGCCGGCCGCCGCACCCTGGTGCTCGGTGCAGGTCACTCGGCCGCCAATGCGCTGCTGGCCCTGGCCGAGCTGGCGCAGCAGGTGCCCGGCACCCGCTTGGCCTGGGCCACTCGCACGGCTGCGCCAGCGCGTGCTTTCGGGGGCGGCGCGCTGGACGCGCTGCCGGCCCGCGGCCAGCTCGGCAGTGCGCTGCGGACGCTGCGCGATGAAGGCCGCTTGGAGTTCTTCGGTGGGCTGCGCATTGGCGCGCTGAGCAAGGCGGAAGACGGCAGTCTGACCGTGCAGGGGCAGAACCTGACCTTGACGGGCTTCGACGAACTGATCGTCGCCACCGGCCAGCGCCCTGATCTGAGCCTGGGCAGCGAGCTGCGCCTGAAACTCGACCCCTGGCTGGAATCGACCGAGGCCCTAGGCCCGCTGATCGATCCCAACCTTCACAGCTGCGGCACGGTGCGCCCGCATGGGCACCGTGAGCTTGCCCATCCGGAGCCTGGCTTCTACACCCTGGGCGTCAAGAGCTATGGCCGCGCGCCGACCTTCTTGATGGCCACCGGTTTCGAGCAAGCGCGCTCGGTTGCGGCGGCGCTGGCCGGCGATCTTGCGGCGGCCGATCGGGTTGAACTTGAGCTGCCTCAGACCGGCGTCTGCAGCAGCGGCCCGGCCGTGCGCCGTGGCTGCGGCAGCAAGGCCAGTGTGGCCAACACAGCCTGTTGCGGTTGAAGCGCATGGTGGCCTTGCAGCGCAGCGGCACGGTGGCGGCCTTGGGCACGGCCCAGACCCTGGCCTGGGCCTCGTCCTACTATCTGCCTGCGATGCTGGCCGGGCCGATGGCTGGCGATCTGGGGGTGAGCACGCCCACGGTGTTCGCGGCTTTCTCGATGTCCCTGATCGCCAGTGCGCTGCTGGGTCCCTATGCCGGCCGTGCCATCGACCGCTGGGGCGGCCGGCCGGTGTTGATGTGCAGCAGCCTGCTGTTTGCGTTGGGGCTGGCCGCGCTGGGTCTGGCGCGCGACGGGGTCGAGCTGTTCGGGGCCTGGCTGCTACTCGGTCTGGCGATGGGTGGCGGGCTGTATGAAGCGGCCTTCTCGACCCTGGTGCGGCTCTATGGACACGAGGCGCGCAACAGCATCACCGGCATCACTTTGATCGCCGGTTTTGCCAGCACCGTGGGCTGGCCCTTGTCGAGTCTGATGGAGTTGCAGTTCGGCTGGCGTGGTGCCTGCTTCGCCTGGGCCGGCTTGCATCTGCTGCTCGGCCTGCCGCTGAACTGGCGCTTGCCCGAGGTCGACAAGCCTGCAGCCGAGCCGACCCCTGCTGGCATGGCGGCCAGCCCGACACCGGCCGCCGTGCCAGCGGGGGCTGGATCGCGCCATGCGGCCGCGCTGCTGGCGATGGTGTTCGCCATCACGATGTTCATCAGCACCGCGATGGCCGCTCATCTGCCGGGCCTGCTGCAGGCTGGCGGCGCCAGCCTGGCGGCGGCCGTAGCGTTCGGGGCCCTGGTCGGACCGGCGCAGGTGGCCGGCCGGCTGCTGGAGTTTGGCTTGCTGCGGCGGCTGCATCCGCTGCTGTCGGCGCGGCTGGCGGCGCTGATGCACCCGATCGGCGCGGTCCTGCTGGCCGGCTTCGGCGCACCGCTGGCCGCGGTGTTTGCGCTGCTGCATGGCGGCGGCAATGGCGTGCTGACGATAGCCCGGGGGACCTTGCCGCTGGCGATGTTCGGGCCGCAAGGTTACGGCCACCGGCAGGGACTGCTGGCGGTGCCGGCGCGCTTTGCCCAGGCGCTAGCGCCCTGGCTGTTCGGTCTGCTGCTGGCGCGCTGGGGGGCGCAGGTCATGTGGTTCTCGGCCGGGCTGGGGCTGATGGCCTTTGCCGCGCTGGCCGCGCTGAGCGCGAACCCGCGGGACCAGAAGCCGTGACTTATGCCAGCTTTGCGCAGCCGGCGTACCTGGAAATTGCCGCGACTTGCTTCCATAGTCTGAACAAGGCGTCCGCGCAGTGTCGGCGGCGTCCGACACCGATCGGCGCTGCCAGCCGACGGCGCAGGATCGCCGCCATGCCTACGATGGGGGCGTCTTGGGCAAGGAGTGCGGACATGACGGGCTCAGCAGCTTCTCTCACGGTGGGCAACCGCCGCTGCTTGGCGGGCTGTTTTTGCGCGGCGGCTCTGGCGCTGCCGGTGCAGGCTCAGCCGCAGCCAATGGCGCAGCGCGTTGCGCTCGACGGCTTGGTGCCCAGGCTCAGCGTGAGTCAGAGCGAGCCCTTGGCGACCGGCGGCGCGCTGCCGGCGCTGGGCCCCGGGGCCGAGGTCTCGCCGAACGCCCTCCAGACCATGTTATGGATGCGGCCCCGCTCGGGAGTGCTGGGCCTGGGCCTGGGCCTGGGCGTGGAGCAGCGCGAGGCTTTGCGGCCCGGGAGCGCTGCCGCGCGCCAGGCCGGTCTGCTCTTGGGTGTCTCGCTCGCCACTGGCCAGCGCTCCGAGCTGGTCTTGCAGACCCCCTTGCTGAACGCCTCTCGAGTGCTGCCCGAGCCGGGCCTGACGTCGGCGGACGAGGCCCGACAGCTGCGCATGGGCCTGGTGTTCGACAGCCGCAAGCCCTACGAGGATCTGCGTCGCGGCGTGCGTGTCGAACTCAGCGGCCAGACCACTGTGTCCTTCAAGCCGCGCGGTGGCCGTATCGGCGTCACGGTGCAAAGCCGCTGGTGACGCGGCGGGCCGGAGTCGCAATGGTCGGCCTTGTCCTACAGCAGGAAGCGGCGAGCCGATATAGCCGGCCCGGCCGGGCTCGACCAAGATGAGTGCATGAGCCGTCGCGGTGGTGGCTCTGGCAGTCATCAAGGAGCAGTCCCATGATCAGCAAACGCATTGGCATCGTCTCGGCCCTGCTGGCCGGCATCGCACTGTGGCGCCGGCAGGCGCGCCGCCAGGAGCAGCACGCTGCGGCGGCCGCAAGCCCCGCCAAGCCGCAGGAGGTCAATACCTGGGAAGGCGAGGGTGGCGCCTTGCGCGGCAGCGGTAGCCAGCTCGGCCCCGCTCCCTCGCGATGAGCCCCGAACGTCCGCTTCACAGGGACGTGAACGCGCTGTTCGCCGAGCTGCGCGCCGCCAATGAAGAATGCTTCGATGCGCTGCGGCAAACGCCGTCCGAGAGGGTCGCCCAGGCTCAGCGTCAACTGCTGCTGGCGCTGGAACTGAGCTGGCGGCTGGAGGAGCTGGTGCTGCTGCCGGCGCTGCGCCGCAGCGGCCTCAATACCGCCGAGATCGAGCAGGAGATGGTGGTGCTGCGCGAGGCGGCCGACATGCTGGCCACCGATACGCTCGACGCCTCGGCCGCCCATGTCGTGCTCGGCGCGATTGAGGGCATCGCGATGCTGCGCGCCAAGCGCATCGGCACGGCGCTGGCGTCGGCGACCCAGGCCGGGCCGCTGGACAATGCTCGTCTCGCAGACGAATTCCACCAGATGCTGGAGCGCTGGCGGGGCGAGCTGCGAGGCGATCAGCAAGGCCCGCCGGCCTCGCGACCGCACTGAAACCCGGGACTTAGCTCGCGCCAGGCCCCCCCGGCCGCCGAGCCAGCAGTAGTGCCAGCCAGTGCGGCCGCCAGCTCAGCGTGAAGGCGATCAACAAGGCGGCGCCTGCCAGGGCCATCACCCAGACCAGCGCGGCCATCGAGACATGGTCGACCTGCAGGCACAGTACCAGAGAGCCCAGCAGACCGGCGGCGCCGAGCAGGCGCAGGCCGCCCATGGTGGTCGGCGTGAGCGGCCTGGCGCCGCACACCTGCTGCCAGTGCACCTCCATGGCCAAGGCCAACCAGCCCAGGCCGGCGACAGTGGCAGCCAGCGCCGCCAGCAACATCACAGGCTCATGCATGGGCGGCCTTCGCTACAGGGCTGTTGATCGCCAGGCGAGAGCGCCGGCCTAGCCGGCGCGCTGCCAGCACGGCCAGCACGGCGCTGGTCAGCAGTGCGACATCGACGCCGGCCACTGGCCAGTAGGCTCGGCCCAAGGTACTTAGCAAATGATCTCCGGTGCTGGCCCAGTTCATCAGCACGGCGGTGATCGCCAGGGCCGCAACTGCCCAGCATTGCTCACCCCAGGCCGGCGCGATGCGGCCCTCGGACACCGGCGCCGTGCGCCACAAGGCATGGAAAAACGCCAGTAGCCAGGCGCCCCAGAAGCCGTACTGCTCCCAGTCGCCGCGGGCCGGCAGATCGCCGGGCAGCAAGCGGTTGGCGATCAGCACGGCCATGGTGGCGATCAGCATGCCGGTCACCGTGGTGACGGCCAGCGCATCCACCCAGCGCGCGCCGCTGAGCCCTTGCTTGGCATGCTGGCGTTTGCGCTTCTCGACGAAAAAGATGAAGCCCGTGGCGATGCAGACGCAGCCCGACAGCCCGCCCAGCACATAGAGCCAGCGCAGCAGCCAATGGCGGAAGTGCTGCAGATGCAGGCCAGTCAGGAAGTTGTTGATGCCGGCCACGACGGTGACCGGCGGATCCTCGCGGATCAGCTCGCCGCTGCTGCCCTTGAAATGCATGCCCTCGCCGGTCAGCGTGACCCGGTCGGTGCCGGCGCGGTAGACGCTGACATAGGCATTGGCATCGCCGACATGCTGCACATTCAGAAAGCCGACCTCGCCGGCCATGCCCTTGGCGGCCCAGCGGCGCTGGGCCTCGGCGACCATCGCGTCGACCGAGGCCAGCGCAGCCGGCTGGCCGGCGCGCTGGGCCGGCAAACCGGTCTCCATCGCCTCATGCTGCTCATGCAGCTCGTGCAGGGGCTCCAGCTGGGTGTGGGTGACCGGGAAGTAGATGCCGCCAAATATCACCAGCCCCGACAGCGCGAAGATGAAGTGAAAGGGCAGCGCGACGACGCCGGTCAGGTTGTGCAGGTCCAGCGCGCTGCGCTGGGTGTGTTTCTTGGGCCGGAAGGTGAACAGCTCGCGGAAGATTTTGCGGTGCATCACGACGCCGCTGACCAGGGCTACCAGCATGATCAGCGCCGCGAAGCCGACGATCCAGGTGCCGAGGTTCTTCCAGTGCAGGTTCAGGCTGTAGTGCAGCGGGTAGAAGAACTGGCTGCCGATCTTCAGATGGTCTTGCGGCAGTGGGCGGCCGTCGCGCGGATCGATGGTCAAGCTGCCCCAGACCAGGTCGTCGGCCTGCTTGGCATTGGGCAGCACAAAGCTGGTGAAGACGCTGAGCACCGGATCGCGGTGCGTGGTGTACGCGCCCCAGCTGTTGACGACCGGGAAGCTGTCGGCCATCGGACCGTTGACCCGCTCGCGGGCGGCCTCGATATTGGCTGCGTCGGGTTTGGTCATGGCCTTGAACACCGGCTGCAGCACCCGGTCGAACGAAGGCATCGCTTGCGGCGCAAAGCGCGATTCAGGGATCGCCCAGCGGTCGATCTCGCGATCAAACACCGACAGCGAGCCGAAGAAGAACACCACCATCAGCACAAAGCCCAGCACCAGGCCGAACCAGGTGTGCAGCCAGGCCATGGTGAGCCGGAAATTCTGGAACACGGGTCTTACTCCTTGGGTCGTGGGCTCAGAGCAGGGTGCGCTGGATCAGCCAGGCGGCGGCGCTCATCAGGGCACCGCCACCGGCCAGCACACCCCAGACGCGGGCCAGACTGCGGGCCGCGAAGGCCCACAGAAACAGCCCGAGAAAAAGGAGGAAAGCCAGCATATAGCTGAGCGACTCGGCGTCGTGGAAAGGCATGCCGGCAGCGAACATCGACGCGATGAACAGCGCGACAAAGCCCCAGCACAAGGCATAGCCGCCCAGCATCGCCGCCGCGATGCGGGCGACGATGTGCAGGCGGGTTGGGGGGGGGAATGGTGTTGTGCTCATCGCGTGTTGCCGTCGTTTACCAGCGGTAGGCCAGCGAGCCGACCAGCTTTCGCTGGCTGCCGAACCAGCAGTCGCCGCGCTCCAGGCAGGAGGCGATATAGGTCTTGTCGGTGGCGTTGCTGATATTGAGCGCGGCATGCCAGGGGCCCTGGTCCCAGGACACCATCAGATCCAGCAGGTTGGTCGAGGGCACGCTGGTGATGTCGGCGCCGTCCGAGGTCTTGCCCACATGGCGCAGCCCGACGCCGGCCTTGAAACCGGCCAGGCCGTATGCGTCGAGCCGGTGCGTGGCCCAGACCGAGGCGCTGTGTTTGGGAATGCTGCTGAGCTGCTTGCCCAGGTAGACCCGGTCGCTGCCCTGGACCTTGGACTGATAGGCGTCCATATAGGTGTAGCTGGCCAGCAGATCCCACTGACGCAGGCTGGCGTTGAGCTCCAGTTCCAGGCCCTTGACCGTGACCTCGCCGCGCTGCACCGAGTAGCCGACATGGTCCGGGTCCGGATCGTTGGTCAGGCGGTTGGTTTCGCGCAGCTCATAGACGGCCGCGGCGGCCGTGATGTTGCGGTTCACCGGCGCCCACTTGAGCCCCAGCTCGATCTGCTTGCCCTGCTTGGGCCTGAAGGCCTTGCCCTCGAAGTCCTTGCCGGCCACCGGCTCGAAGGACTCGGCGTAGCTGGCATAGGGCGACCAGCCGCCATCCATCAGATGCACCAGGCCCAGGTTCTTCGAGGTGGCGGAGTCGCGGGCATCGCCGCTCTTCACCTTGTCGTGGCGAAGGCCGGCTACCAGCACCCACTGCGGGCCGAACTTGATCTGGTCCTGGGCGAGCAGCCCGGTCTGGCTGACACGGCTGATGTCGGCATTCACGACGGCCAGCGCCGGCAGCGGGAAGCTGCCATAGACAGGCTTGTAGACATTCAGCGCCGTGGCATCGCCATTCCAGGACTTGTGGCCGCTGCGCGAGCGCATCGCGTCGACGCCCAGCAGCAGCGTGTGCTGGGTGGCGCCGAACTGCAGCCGGCCTTCCAGCAGCAGGTCGGCGTTGGTGATGCGGTTGCTGTCGTCGTTGGCGGACCAAGTGCGCTTGAGGTACTGGCCGTTCGGGTTGGCTGTGCCATCGGCATCGACGTAGCCCTCCCACCAGTTCGCATACATCGTGCGCATCCGGCCGTCGATGCGGTCATGGCGCAGCTTGTGTGTCAGCTTCCATTGCTCATTCAGGCGCTGCTCCCACTCGTAGCCCAAGCGCTTGCGTTCACCGCCGTAGCGGTCCCAGTCGGGCTCGCCGATGAAGACCGAGGGCGACAGGTAGCCTTGTGGCCCCGGGCGCAGCGTGCCTGCGATCGGGAAGAAGGCATTGGTGTTGCCGGTCTTGTCCTTCTGGTACTCGCCGTAGACGCTCAACTTGGCGCCGGCGAACGGTGTCCAGCTCAACGAGGGCGCGAAATACTGACGCTCGTCGTAGGCATGGTCGACCTGGGTGCCGCTGTCCTTGACCAGGCCGACGACGCGGTAGAGGAGGCTGGCGTCGCTGTTCAGCGCGCCGCCCAGATCGGCCTGGATCTGCTTGTGGCCGTTGTCGCCAAACTGGATGCCGAGCTCGCGCAGGCTCTCGGCCTGCGGTCGCTTGGACACCAGATTGACGACGCCGCCGGGGCCGTTCTGGCCGGCGATCACCGAGGCCGGGCCGCGCAGCACCTCGATGCGCTCGAAGGCATAAGGCTCGTTGCGCACCACGCCCCACCAGCCGCTCAGCGGCAGGCGCAGGCCATCCAGCAGGGTCGAGCCCTCGCTGCCACCGCGCAGCGAGAACCAGTCGCCGCGGTTGTCCAGGCCGTACATCTCGGAGCGCACGCCGGCGCTGTAGCGCAGCACGTCCTGCATGGTCTGCGAGCTCTGGTCGCGGATCTGGTCGGCGCTGATCACCGAGATCGACTGCGGCACCTCGTTGAGCGGGGTGTCGGTCTTGGTTGCGGTGGCGCTGCGCTTGGCTACATAGCCGTTGACCGGCCCGCCGGCGCTTTCCTTGTCGGCCGTGGCTTTAACGCGCACGGTTGGCAAGGCGCTCTCGGACGGTTCAGTGCTCGGGCTGTTCTGCGCCCACAGCGCAGACGGCAGCACGAACAGCAGCGCGGTGGCGCGGGCGATGGCGTGGGGACGCCAGGACTTCTGGGGGCTCATCAGCGGACAACTCCAGCGGTGAAACGGGGCAGACAACGAAGGTGAGTGCGCTGCCGGGTAGGGGCAGGCGAATCCGCTGTCGGGGGATTTCCGTTGCTGGCGATGGCTGGCGCGTCGGGCGGGCGGTCGCGTGCAGCGAGACCGCAAGAGGCGCAATCTTAATTGAGAATGATTCCTGTTATTGGGCCAGTCAGCCCATCCGGTGGTGCTGATGCAACGGCCGTGCGCTCTGCAAACGCTTGCCAGCTCAGCTCAATACTGTATATTTACACAGTATTGAACAAAGGCCATCCCGCCAACAAACCCCAGCGAGTGAGAGCATCACCATGAATCTCAATCTGAACGACCCGGACAGCATCATCGCCTGGTGGCGCGAGTTTCCCGAGCGGCACTGGGACTATTTGGATGTGTTTGCCAAGCAGCCGCAGTTCATGGCCGCCGTGCGCCAGGCCCGCTTGCGCATCCGCAGCGACCCGCAGCTCGCGCCCATCCTCGACCGGGCGGTGAGCTCGGGCGCGGATCGCCGGCGCGCGATGGCGGCCTTGCTGACGCGCTCGCGCGAGCTCGACGAGGACGAGTTCGATCCCGGCGCCTACGGTTCCCACTGAGCGCAGCGTCTCACTTTTTTACCTTGCAGTTGCCGGGCGTTTGTTCTTCACGACCCGCGCGTTTGGCCCGACGGCCCTCTGAGGCCGTCGGGCCCTTTTTGCAGCATCGGAGGGGATCGCTACTGCGGGTTTTCGGCGAGAGCGCCTGCCGGGGAGACTGGGAGACACTTGCGTCCTCTAGGTCTTCAACAGCAAAGGATGCCCCATGGCCGACCACGCTCCCGAGTGGTTTGACACGCAGTACGACAACCGGGCCCGCGTGGCCGACAGCGCGCAGATTCTGGAGCGCTGGACGCGGGCGGCCCAGCTGTCGCGTGAGAAGTCGGTCTGCCGGCTGGACCTGGCTTATGGCCCGCATGCCAGCGAGCGTCTGGACCTGTTCCCCGCCCAGACCGAGCATTCGGCGCTGGCCCCGGTGTTGGTGTTCATCCACGGCGGCTACTGGCGGGCGCTGGACAAGGCCGACCACTCCTTCCTCGCCCCGGTCTTCACCGATGAAGGGGCGATGGTGGTGATCCCGAATTACGCGCTGTGCCCCGGCGTCAGCATGGAGCACATCCCGCTGCAACTGGTGCAGGCCCTGGCTTGGGTCTGGCGGCACGCAGCCGAGCATGGCGGTGATCCGAATCAGATCGTGCTCGTCGGCCACTCGGCCGGCGGCCATCTGGCGGCGATGCTGGCCTGCTGCGACTGGAAGGCGGTGGCACCGGATCTGCCACGCCATCTGGTCAAGGGCGTGCTGTCGATCTCGGGCCTGCATGATCTGGAGCCGCTGCGCCATGCACCGTCCTTGCAGCGCGATCTACGCCTGGATGCCGATGCGGTGCGGCGCCTGAGCCCGGTCAACTTTCCGGCGCCCGATGAGACACCTGTGTACTGCGTGGTCGGTGCCAAGGAGAGCGAGGAGTTCAAGCGTCAGAACGGCCTGCTGCGCCAAGCCTGGGGGGCGCGCAGCGTGCCGATCTGCGAGGATGTGCCTGGTCTTGACCACTTCAGCATCCTGCACGACTTGGCCAACCCGGAAGGCCGCAGCCATCAATTGGCGCGCAAGCTGCTCGAACTGCGCTGGTACAGCGGGCTGCTGTAGCCCTCAGGTCGCCATATAACGCCCGGGGCGATGATTGACCGCCAGGGCCGCATTGATGGCCGCCATGCCCAGCAGCGACAGGCCGATGCGGTCGGCCGCCACAAACGCGGTCGAAGCCAGCAAGATGACCGCGTCCAGCCCGGCCTGTACATAGCCGGCGCGCCAGCCGTAGCGCTCCTGCAGATAGAGCACCAGTACGTTGAGTCCGCCCAGGCTGGCGCGGTGGCGAAACAGGATCAGCATGCCCGCGCCGATCAGCAGGCCGCCGGCGACCGCCGCGAACCAGGGGTTCAGATCGGCAAAGCGCAGCCAGCGCGGCAGCAGCTCGGACAGCAGCGACATCAGGCTCACCGCCAGCACGGTCTTGACGGTGAAGGCCAGTCCCAGCCGGCGATAGGCCAGCCAGTAAAAGGGCAGGTTCAGCGCGAAGAACAGCGCGCCGAAAGGCAGGCCGCTGCCGTAATGGATCAAAAAGGCGATACCCACCGTGCCGCCGGTGAGCATGCCGGCCTGCTTGAACAGGGCCACGCCCAGCGCGACGAACAAGGTGCCGGTGATCAGCGCCTGCGCGTCCTCGAACAGGCTGTGACGGAAGCTGCGGCTGCTCAGCTTGGCATTTGTCATTCGACGATGCCGCTGAGGAAGAACTTGATCACGCCTTTGGCCGCGAAGCCCACCAGGCCAAAGCCCAGGCCCAGCAGCAGGATGAAGGTGCCCAGCTTTCCGGCCTTAGACTCGCGGGCCAGCTGCAGGATGATGAAGACCATATAGAGCATGAAGGCAGCCACGCCGAAGCTCAGGCCGAAGGTCGCGATCTGCTCCTCGCTATAGCCGAACATTGCCGTCAGTCCTTGCCGCTTACCAGATCGCGGTAGGCATGCCAGCTGGCATGGCCCAGCAGCGGCAAGATCACGATCAGGCCCAGCATCAGCGTGAGCATGCCGATGAGGGTCAGCCCCATGATCAGCAGGGCCCACAGCGCTACCGGCGCCGGGTGCTCGAGCACGACACGCCAACTGGTGAAGACCGCGGCCAGCACCGAGACGCGCCGGTCCAGCAGCATCGGGATCGCAACCACGCTGGACGCGAACACCGGCGCGGCCAGCAGCGCACCCAGCCCAAGCCATGCCTCGAACAGCAGTGACTGTTCGCTCAGCACCACCTGGCGCACAAAGTCCAGCGGCTTGGTGATGGCGCCGGGCGCGAACACCGTGATCAGCGAGGCCGAGGTCAGCACCCAGCCGCTGCCGGCCAGGGCCAGCAGCAGGCCGAACAGGATCAGCCGCCCGTCATGCGGCCGCCAGGCCCGCAACACGGTGCTCCAGCCGGGCCGCTCGCCACGCTCCAGCGCCCGGCTGATCGCATACAGCCCTGTGGCAAGGATGGGGGCGACCAGCAAGAAGCCGCTGAATGCACCGGCCAGCAACCAGAAACGTTCGCGCGCCAGCCAGAAGATCAAGCTCCCGCCGGCGGCCATCACGAGACCATGAGCCAGCGAGGGGCCGGGGCAGCGGCGCAGATCGGCAAGACCGCGCGCCAGCCAGCCCAGCGGGCGCAGCAAGGGGATGGGCTTGACGCCGAAGCGGCGCGATTCCTGCAGGGCTTGTTGGGTTCGCATCGAGGATCCGATAGTGCCAGTGCGAGTGTGCACCAGTCTTGATCTGGATCAGGTCAGCAGCTGTCGTGCCAGGTCTTGCAGTGCCGCCGGCTCGGCGCTGGCCAGCTCAAGCCGGCGTGCCTGGGCAAGCTGCGGAAAATGGCCTTGCAGCGAGCGCTCGTAGCCGGGGTCGTAATGCTCGCGCATCATCGCAGCGAACAAGGTGGCCCAGTCGCCGGCGCGTGCCTGGGTCTGCCAGCCGCGCACCGTGTCGCGGCCGCGCAGCGTGATCAGGCCGTCGATCAGCGCGCAGAACCCCTCGGGGTCGGCGCGCAGATGCGCATAGTCCTGCAGCAAGAGCTCGACGCGCGCGGCCTCGGGCATTTCCAGCCACAGGCAAGGGCTGGCGCGCATGCGCTCATGCAAGGCCTCGGGCACGCGCAGCTGGCCGATCTTGCGGCTCTCGCTCTCGATGTAGATGGGCCTGGATTTGTCGAGCGCGCGCAGGCGCAGCCACAACAGGCTGTCGAAGCGCTTCTGGCTGGGCTGGGGCTTGCCGGGCAGGCCCCCAAGCACCGAGCCGCGATGGGCGGCGTAGGCCTCCAGATCCAGTACTTGGGCGCCCTCGGCGTCCAGGGCCTGCAGCAAGCGCGTCTTGCCACTGCCGGTGCGGCCGCACAGCAGCCGCAACTCCAGGTCCGCCGGCCATTGCGCCAGGTCCTCGCGCACCTGGGCCCGGTAGGCCTTGTAGCCGCCCTGCAACTGGCGTGCCTTGAAGCCGATCTGCCCGAGGAACCAGGTCATCGCGCCGGACCGCTGGCCGCCTCGCCAGCAATAGACCAGCGGGCGCCAGCTCTTGGGCAGCGGCGCAGAGTGCGCATCCAGATGGGCGGCGATATTGCGCGCCACCATGGCCGCGCCGATCTTGCGGGCCTCGAAGGGCGAGCTCTTGTAGAGCGTGCCGACGACGATGCGCTCCTCGTTGCTAAGTACGGGCCAGTTCAGTGCGCCGGGAAGATGGTCCTCGGCGAACTCGGCCGGTGTGCGCACGTCGATGATGGCGTCGAAGCGGTCCAGCTCGGCCAGCGCCTCGGGTGCCGCAACGACGTGGGAGGGCAGGGTGCTCATGAGGGCAGCGACACGGCGTCCAGCAGCTCGGTTTCGATCTGCAGCTGGGCCTTGTTCTGCTGCAGCGCGGCGCCGTCGACCAAAAACGTGTCCTCGACGCGCTCGCCAAGGGTGGAGATCTTGGCCAACTGCAGATTGATGCCGTGGCGGGCCAGCACGCGGGCGATCGCATAGAGCAGGCCGGCGCGGTCGCTGGTGCTGATCGACAGCAGCCAGCGCTGCGCGCGCTCGTCAGGCCGCAGCGCGATACGCGGCGTGAAGGGGAAGGACTTGACTCGGCGCGACAAGCGGCCGCGCTTGGGTTCAGGCAGCGGCCCTTCGGCGTTCAGCGCCTCGCTGAGCTTGGCCTCGACCAGGGGCACCAGATCGCGGTGATGTGATTCCAGGTCAGAGCTGGTGACCTGGAAGGTGTCCAGCGCGTAGCCTTTGCGGGTGGTGTGGACCTTGGCGTCCAGGATGTTGAATCCCGCGCCGTCGAAATAGCCGCAGATGCGTGCGAACAGGTCCTGGCGATCCGGCGCATAGACCAGCACCTGCAGGCCTTCGCCGATCGGCGAAGGGCGGGCGCGCACGATCGGAATGGCGGCCTGCACATGGCGCCACAGCGAGCGCGCATGCCAAGCGAGGTCGCCGGCTTCGTGGCGGGCGAAGTAACTCAGCTCCAAGGTGGCCCACAGCGGTGCCTCGGTATCGGGAAGCATCGAATGCAGGGCCAACTTCTCGCGCGCCTCCTGCTTGCGCGCCTCGATATCAGCCGCTAGATTGGGCTTGGCGCCGCCCAGGGCGCGCAGCGCCAGCCGGTAAAGGTCCTCCAGCAGCTTGCCCTTCCAGGCGTTCCAGACCTTGGGGCTGGTGCCGCGGATATCGGCCACAGTCAGCAAATACAGCGCGGTCAGGCGACGCGCATTGCCCATCTTCTTGGCAAAGGCGGCGATCACCTCTGGATCGGACAGGTCCTCCTTCTGCGCCACCCGGGACAGGGTCAGGTGATGCTCGACCAGGAACACGACCAGCGCACTGTCCTCGCGCGACAGGCCATGGTCGCGACAGAAGCGCCGGGCCTCGACCGCGCCGAGGTCGGAGTGGTCGCCGCCGCGGCCCTTGGCCACATCGTGGAACAGAGCGGCGATATAGAGCAGATAGGGCTTGTCGAATTGTGCGGCCAGCTGCGAGCAGAAGGTGTACTCGTGCGCATGCTCGGGGATGAAGAAGCGCCGCACATTGCGTAGCACCATCAGGATGTGCTGGTCGACCGTGTAGACATGGAACAGGTCGTGCTGCATCTGGCCGACGATGCGCCGGAACACCCACAGATAGCGGCCCAGCACCGAGGTCTGGTTCATCAGCCGAAAGGCATGGGTCTGCCCTTCCGGCTGCTGCAGAATCTGCATGAACATCGCCCGGTTGGCCGGGTCGCGGCGGAAGGCGCCGTTCATCTGCTCGCGGGCGTTGTAGAGCGCGCGCAAGGTGCGGGCCGACAGGCCCTTGATGCCGGGCGTCTGCTGATAGACCAGAAATGTCTCGAGAATCGCGTGGGGCTCGCGCTCGTAGAGATCGTCGCTGACGACTTCCAGCATACCGGCCCGCTCCATGAAGTGCGCGTTGATCGTGCGGCGCAGGTCTTGCTGCGAGCCGTTGATCTGCTCCTCCAGGTTCAGCATCAGCACCTGATTGAGCTGGCTGACGGCCTTGGCGGCCCAGTAGTAGCGCCGCATCAGCACCTCGGAGGCGCGCTGGCCCGGGCTGTTCTCGTAACCAAAGCTCAGCGCGACGGCGGTCTGCAGATCGAACACCAGCCGGTCCTCGCGGCGGCCGGCCACCGCGTGCAGGCGGCAGCGGATCAGGTTCAGTAAGCCCTCATTGCGCTGCAGCTGGCGGCTCTCGAAGGGCGTGATCAGGCCGCGTGCGCTGAGCGCACGCCAGGTCTTGCCCAGGCCGGCGGCGCGGGCGATCCAGATCAGCAACTGCAGGTCGCGCAGTCCGCCGGGGCTTTCCTTGCAGTTGGGCTCCAGCGAGTAAGGCGTGTCGTCGTATTTGGTGTGGCGCTGGCGCATCTCCAGCGTCTTGGCGCGCAAGAATGCACGCGCATCCATGGCCTGGCCGAGCGCCTTCTCAAAGCGCTTGAACAGCGGCCGGGCGCCAGCCAGGGGGCGAGCCTCCAGCATCGCGGTCTGCACTGTGACGTCGCCGGCCGCTTCCTGCAGGCATTCGCCCAGCGTGCGCACCGAGGAGCCGATCTCCAGCCCGGTGTCCCAGCAGGCGGTGATGAAGGCCTCAATGCTGCTCTTGACGGCGCCGGGCTGGTGGGCCTCGCAGCCGTCGGGCAGCAGCAGCAGCACGTCGACATCGGAGTAGGGGAAGAGCTCGCCGCGGCCATAGCCGCCAACGGCGGCCAGACAGGCGCCGGCCGGCATGCCGGCCTGGGCCCACAGCGCCTGCAACAGCCCGTCGACCTGGCGCGCCAGCTGGCGCATCAGCGTGTGGGCTGCTGTGACGCTGGCCTTGTGTTGCAGGAAGTCGGCGATCAACGCCTGCTTGCCCTGCTTGAGCTGGCGGCGCAGCTCGGCGATGTCCAGGGTCGTGCCGCCGCCGGGCGTAGCGAGCATGGGCTCAGCCGGCGGTGATGAAGGCGGGGGGCGGCGGGCTGCCTTCGGAGAGCGTGAAGATCTCGTAGCCGGTCTCGGTCACGAGCACCGTGTGTTCCCATTGGGCCGAGAGCGAGCGGTCCTTGGTGACGATGGTCCAGCCGTCGCCGGTTTCGCGGATCTCGCGGCGGCCGGCATTGATCATCGGCTCGATCGTGAACACCATGCCGGGCACCAGCTCGTCGAGCGTACCGGGGCGGCCGTAGTGCAGCACTTGAGGTTCTTCATGGAAGACCTGGCCGATACCGTGGCCGCAGAACTCGCGCACCACCGAGAAGCCGGCGTTTTCGGCAAAGGTCTGGATCGCGTGGCCGATATCGCCCAGTCGCGCGCCCGGCTTGACCTTGGCGATGCCCTTCCACATGGCCTCGTAGGTGAAGGCGCACAGACGTTTGGCCGCGATCGAGCCTTCGCCGACGACGAACATGCGGCTGGTGTCGCCATGCCAGCCGTCCTTGATCACGGTAACGTCGATATTGACGATGTCGCCGTTCTTCAGCGGCCGGTCGTTCGGGATGCCGTGGCAGACCTGATGGTTGATCGAGGTGCAAACCGACTTGGGGTAGGGCGTGTAGCCCGGCGGGCAGTAGTTCAGCGGCGCGGGGATGGCCTTCTGGACATGGACGATATGGTCGTGGGCCAGTTTGTCGAGCTGCTCGGTCGTGACTCCGGGCTTGACATGCGGGGTCAGCATGTCAAGCACCTCGGAGGCCAGGCGTCCGGCAATGCGCATGGCTTCGATATCGGCGCCGGATTTGATCGTGATCGTCATGTTCGGATTATCTCAGACGGCTTTTAACTCTCACGCCGTCCAGGCAATCAGGCCGCTCCAGGCCGTGGCGAGGATCACGATGCCGAACACGATGCGGTACCAGGCAAACACCTCGAAGCTGTGGCTGGCGATATAGCGCAGCAGCCAGCGCACGCAGACCCAGGCACTGATGAATGAGAACAGCAGGCCCACGCCGAACATCGGTGCATCGCTGAGCGCCAGCAGCGCACGGTCCTTGTAGAGGCTGTAGGCGCCGGCGCCAATCAGGGTCGGAATGGCCAGGAAGAAGGAATAGTCGGTCGCGGCCTTGCGCGACAGGCCGAACAGCATGCCGCCGATGATGGTGGCGCCGGAGCGGCTGGTGCCCGGAATCATCGCCACGCACTGGGCCAAGCCTACTTTGAGGGCGTCCATCGGCGTCATATCGTCAACATGCTCGATGCGCACGACGGCTTGCTTGCGCCGCTCGGCCCACAGGATCACGAAGCCGCCGACGATCAGCGCAACGGCCACCACGGTTGGGGTGAACAAATGGGCCTTGATCGCCTTGCCCAGCAGCAGGCCCAGGATCACGGCCGGCGCGAAGCCGACCGCCACATTGATCAAGAAGCGCCGCGAACGCTCCTCGCTACCGAGCCCGGCGACCACCTCGCGCAGGCGCTGCCAGTAGACCAGGATGACCGCGAAGATCGCGCCGGTCTGGATCGCGATATCGAAGACCTTGCTCTTGGCGTCGTCAAAACCGAGCAGCGCGCCGGCCAGTATCAGGTGGCCGGTCGAAGAAATCGGCAAAAACTCGGTGAGGCCTTCCACCACACCCATGATGGCGGCCTTGATCAACAGCACTGCGTCCAACACTCACTCCCTGCTTGATTGGGCCCGCATGATAACGGCGCCCCATGACAGCACAGCGCGCAAGAAAGGGGCCCGGTCAAGCCGCGATTGACCGGCGCTTAGGTGCTGCGTACATTACTGACCAGTCAGTCAGTACAAGTTGCATGCCGCCGTCCCCCACCCCGACCCCCTCCGCCAGCCCCCGCCAGCGCCGCAAGGAAGCGCGGCCGCAGGAGCTGCTGGAGGCCGCGCTGGCTCTTTTCATCGAGAAGGGCTTTGCCGCCACCCGCTCCGAAGAGGTGGCCGCGCGCGCTGGCGTGTCCAAGGGCACGCTGTATCTGTACTACCCCAGCAAGGAAGAGCTGTTCAAGGCGGTGGTGCGGGCCAATCTGGCCAGCCATATCGCCGAAGGCATGCAGATCGCCGCTCAGCACCAGGGCAGCATGGCCGAGCTGCTGGCTCTGGTGCTGCGCGAATGGTGGCAGCGGGTCGGCCTGGGGCCGGCAGGCGGCATCAGCAAGATCATGATGGCCGAGGCGCGCAACTTCCCGGAGCTGGCGCAGTTCTACCTGGACGAGGTCATCGTACCGACCCATGAGCTGCTGGGCGGCCTGGTGGCGCGCGGCATCGCCAGCGGCGAGTTCCGACCGGTGCCGGTGATCGAGACCGTGCAGGTGCTGATCGCGCCGATGTTGCAAATGGTCTTGTTCGAGCACTCCTTCGGGGCCTGCCAGATGCTGAGCCCACCGATACAGCCCGAGGCCGTGTTGGCCGTGCAGCTGGACCTGATGCTGCGCGGGCTGCTGAGCCAGCCGCTTGACAGCCAAGCCAAGGAAGGCGACTGATGACAGTGAGCCGCAAGTTCAAGATTCTGCTGCTCGGTCTTGCGCTCGCGGCGCTGGCCGTGGCCCTACTGTCGCGGCGCGACAAGCCCGGGGCGCCGCCGGTAGCGGCCAAGAGCGGCGCGGTGCTGGAACTGGGCGCGCTCGATGTGGCCAGCGCCACACGCCAGCGCTTTGCGCGCAGCCTGGAACTGTCGGGCGGGCTGAAGGCGCTGGATGTGGCCCTGGTCAAGGCCAAGGTGGCGGCCGAGCTGAAGCGCTTGACGGTGCGCGAGGGCGACACCGTGCGCGCCGGCCAGCTGCTCGGCGAGCTGGAGGCCACCGAGCTGGACTGGCGGCTGCGCCAGGCCGAGCAGGTCGCGGCGGCCGCCAAGGCCCAGCAGGAAATTGCCCGCCGCACACTGGACAACAACCGGGCCCTGGTCGGCCAGGGCTTCATCTCGGCCACTGCACTTGAGTCTTCGGCCTCCGGCGAGGCGGCAGCCCAGGCCAACTGGCTGTCAGCCCTGGCCGCGGTCGAGCTGGCGCGCAAGACCCGAGCCGATGCGCGGCTGATAGCGCCGATCAGCGGCCAGGTCTCGCAGCGGCTCGCCCAGCCCGGTGAGCGGGTGGCGCTGGACGGCCGCATCCTGGAGATTGTCGACCTGAGCCGGCTGGAGCTGGAGGCGGCGGTGCCGGCCGAGCAGATCGCCGGCCTGCAGATCGGCTCGCTGGCTCAGCTGCAGGTCGAGGGTCAGGACTTGCCGGTGCAGGCTACGCTTTCGCGCATCAATCCGGCCGCGCAGATCGGCTCGCGCGCCGTGCTGCTGTATCTGCGGGTCGACTCCAAGCCGGGGCTGCGCCACGGCCAGTTCGCGCGCGGCAGCCTGGTGCTGGACTCCCGCGAAGGGCTGGTGCTGCCGGCTGATGCGCTGCGCATCGACAAGGCGCGGCCCTATGTGCTGCTGGTGCGCGAGGGCCGGGTGCTTGCGCAGACGGTGGAGCCGGGCCGCAGCGGTGAGGTCGCCGGGCAGCCGGTGATTGAGATCCTCGGCGGCCTGGGCGAGGGCGCCCAGGTGCTGCGCGGCGCGACCGGCCAGGTGGCCGAGGGAACGGCGGTCAAGCTGATGCCGGCCCCCGCGCGCTGACCACCCATGTGGTTCACCCGCGTCTCGATCAATAACCCGGTGATGGCCGTGATGGTCATGCTGGCTTTTGTCGTGCTGGGGCTTTTCAGCTACCAGCGCCTGTCGGTCGACCAGTTTCCGAACATCGACTTCCCGACCGTGGTCGTGCAGATGGACTATCCGGGCGCCTCGCCCGAGATCGTCGAGAGTGAGGTGACCAAGAAGGTTGAGCAGGCGGTTAACACGGTGGCTGGCATCAGCACGCTGACCTCGCGCAGCTACGAGGGCAGCTCGGTGGTGATCATCGAGTTCAATCTCGATGTCGATGGACGCAAGGCGGCCGAGGATGTGCGCGAGAAGGTTGCGCTGATGCGACCCACGCTGCGCGACGAGGTCAAGGAGCCTCGCATCTCGCGCTTTGATCCGCAAAGCGTCCCGATCTTCAATGTCGCTGTGTTGTCCACAGATGGCAAGCAAAGCACCCAGGAGCTGACTACCTGGGCCACCCAGGTGCTGCAGAAGCGGCTGGAGAATGTGCGCGGCGTCGGCTCGGTCAGCGTGGTCGGCGGGCTGCAGCGTCAGATCCAGATCCAGCTGCGGCCGGCGGCGATGGAGGCGCTGGGCATCACGATGGAGCAGGTGCTGGCCGCCGTGCGCAGCGAGAACCAGGAGCTGCCGCTGGGCAATATCCGCTCGGCCGTGCAGGAGCGGGTTGTGCAGATCAACGCGCGGCTCAAGCGGCCTGAGGATTTTCGCGACATCGTCGTGGCGCGCAAGAACGCTGCCTCGATCAAGCTGTGGCAGATCGCCGATGTGGTCGATGGGCCGCAGGAGATCGAGAGCCTGGCGCTCTACAACGGCCAGCGCACCGTGCTCTTGAGCGTTCAGAAAAGTCAGGGCGAGAACACCATCGCAGTGGTCGACGGGCTGCAGCGCGCGCTCGGCGAGGCACAAAGTCTGCTGCCGGCGGGCCTCAAGACCGAGGTCAACCGCGACAACTCGCGGGCCATCCGCGTCTCGGTGGCCAATGTGCGCCAGACCCTGATCGAGGGTGCCGCGCTGACGGTGCTGATCGTGTTCCTGTTCCTGAACAGCTGGCGTTCGACCGTGATCACCGGCCTGACGCTACCGATCGCGCTGATCGGTACCTTTTTGTTCATGTATATCTTCGGTTTCACGATCAATAACATCACGATGATGGCGCTAAGCCTGTGCGTGGGCTTGCTGATCGATGACGCCATCGTCGTGCGCGAGAACATCGTGCGCCATGTGCAGATGGGCGCCAGCCCGAAGCAGGCGGCGCTGGACGGTACGCAGGAGATCGGCCTGGCGGTGCTGGCGACCACGCTGTCCATCGTCGCAGTGTTCCTGCCCATCGGTTTCATGGGCGGCATCGTCGGCAAGTTCTTCCACGAGTTCGGCATCACCATTGTCGCGGCGGTGCTGATCTCGATGTTCGTCAGCTTCACGCTGGACCCGATGCTCTCCAGCATCTGGCACGACCCGCAGGCGCATGGCCGCCATCGCGGCCCGCCGGTGAGCTGGTATGACAAGACCATAGGCCGGGTGACCGGTGCCTTCGAGCGCTTCACCGACTGGCTGTCTCAGGGCTATCAGAAGGTGCTGGCGTGGTCGCTGGCCCACAAGGGCCTGACCTTGCTGGTCGCGCTGGCAACCTTGCTGCTGAGCTTTGCGCTGCTAGGCGGCATCGGCAAGGAGTTCGTGCCCAAGGCCGATCTGTCCGAGACTCAGGTCAATTTCTACACCCCGGTCGGCTCCTCGCTGGAGGTGACAGAGGCGCGCGCCAAGCAGATCGACGCGCTGCTGCGCGAGTTGCCCGAAGTCCGCTACACGGTGACGACGATCAACAGCGGCTTTGCGGCCGGCAAGATCTATGGCGCGATTTATGTGCGCCTGACGGATCGCAAGGACCGACAGCGCAGCGTCAACGATCTGGTGACGCCGCTGCGCGACAAGCTCGCGACGATACCGGGCATCACGGTGACCAATATTGGCCAGACCGATCTCGGCGGCGGCAAGAGCCTGCAGTTCTCCATCCAGGGCGCCGACCTGAAGGAGCTGGAGCGCCTGTCCAAGAGCGTGATCGCGCGGCTGCAACAGATCCCCGGCCTGGTCGACCTGGACAGCACGCTCAAGCCCGACAAGCCGACCGTGGCCATCGAGGTCAAGCGCGAGGCCGCCGCCGACGCGGGGCTCAACGTCAACGCGCTGGCCGGCTCTTTGCGCACCTGGCTGGCTGGCACGACGGTGGGCAACTGGCGTGCGCCCGATGGCGAGAACTATGACGTGCTGGTGCGACTGGCGCTTCAGGGGCGCGACAGTCTGGCCGATCTGGCGCAGCTGCCGATCAATGTGGCGCCGACCGCCGACGGCGCGGCGCGCGTCGTGCGCTTGTCCCAGGTGGCCGAGATCCGGCCCTCGACCGGCCCGAACCAGATCAACCGCCGCGACCTTAACCGCGAGATCACGATAGACGCCAACGCGCTGGGCCGCAGCTCGGGCGAGGTCTCGGCCGATATCAAGCGGGTGCTGGACGACACCGCCTTCCCACCCGGCTACCGCTATAGCTTTGGCGGCTCGACCAAGAACATGAACGAGTCCTTCCAGTACGCGGTCGGCGCGCTGGCCCTGGCCATCGTCTTTATCTACATGATTCTAGCCAGCCAGTTCAAGAGCTTTCTACAGCCGCTGGCGCTGATGAGCTCGCTGCCGCTGACGCTGATCGGCGTGGTGCTGGCGCTCTTGGCATTCCGCTCGACCTTGAATATGTTCTCCATCATCGGCATCGTGATGCTGATGGGTCTGGTGACCAAAAACGCCATCCTGCTGATCGATTTTGCGATCCGCGCCCGCGAGGGCGAGCATGGCCACGGGGTCGATGCGGCGCCGATGGGCCGCGAGGCGGCGCTGCTGCGCGCCGCACAGGTACGGCTGCGGCCCATCCTGATGACGACGCTGGCGATGATCTTCGGCATGGTGCCGCTGGCCTTTGCGCTCAGCGAGGGATCGGAGCAGCGCGCACCGATGGGGCAAGCGGTGATCGGCGGCGTGATTACCTCCTCGCTGCTGACCTTGGTGGTGGTGCCGGTGATCTATTGCTATCTGGATGATCTGTCGCAGTGGGCGCGGCGGCGCTGGCAGAGCCAAAGCGTGGCGCCGCCGAAATAGAATCCGCGCTGCAGTCAGAAAGACCGTCTTCGAGGAACCTTATGAACGTCGAACAAGCCCGCTTCAATATGATCGAACAGCAGATCCGCCCCTGGGATGTGCTGGACCAGGGCGTGTTGTCGCTGCTGGCCCTGGTCAAGCGCGAGGACTTCGTGCCGCCGGCCCACCGGGCGCTGGCCTTTATGGACACCGAGATCCCGCTGCCGCACGGCGGAGCCATGCTGGCGCCGCGGGTCGAAGCCCGGCTGCTGCAGGAGCTGAAGGTGGCGCGCCACGAGAAGGTGCTGGAGATCGGCACCGGCGCCGGCTATCTGACGGCCCTGCTGGCCCACAAGGCACAAAGCGTGATCAGTCTGGAGGCCGATGCACAGCAGGCCAAGCTGGCGGCCGAGACGCTCAAGCGCAACGGTGTCGGCAATGCCAAGGTGCGCGAGGGCCATGGCGCCCAGGGCCTGGCCGCCGAGGCGCCGTTCGATGTGATCTTGCTGGCGGGCTCGGTGGCTGAGGTGCCGCAGGCTCTGCTGGACCAACTCAAGCCCGGCGGCCGCCTGGTGGCCATCGTCGGCGAGCTGCCGGTGATGCGCGCGACGCTCTACACGCGTTCGGGCGCGGGCTTCAGCAGCACGGTGCTGTTCGACACCGTCGCGCCGCGCCTTCCCGGCTTTGCCGAGCACACCGCCTTCTCGTTCTGAGCCGCATGCCTGAGCAGCTGACCATTGAAGCCGCGCGGGCTCTGTGCGCTGGCGGGGTGAGCGGCCAAAAGCCGCTGCTGCTGGACGTGCGCGAGCCCTGGGAGGCCGCGCTGGCCAGCATCCGGCTGGACGGGGTGGCCAGCAAGCTGATCCCGATGGGGCAGGTGAGCGGGCGTCTGGCCGAGCTGGATCCGGCGCAGCCTGTCGTCGTTTATTGCCACCATGGCATGCGAAGTCTGCAGGTCGTCGCATTCCTGGAGCGTCAGGGCTTCGAGTCGGTCTATAACCTCGCCGGCGGCATTGACGCTTGGTCCTGCGAGGCCGACCCGTCCGTGCCCAGATATTGACCGTAGCACCCGAAGCGCCGGCCCAGGCCTTCACAAACACTCATCGCAAGCCAAGGAAGCCTCATGTTCGCTGATCAGAAAATGAAAAATAAGACAAGCCCGCGTTCGCGCATGAGTTCTTCATTGACCCGACTGTCACTGTGCGTGGCCCTGGCTTTCGGCGCCGCGGCCAGCGCCCAGGCGCAAAGCCTGCTGGAACTCTACGAAGCCGCGCGCGTTTATGACGCCGGCTATCTGGCCGCCCGGGCCCAGGCCGACTCGGCCATCTACAAGGCCGAGCAGGCCAATGCGCTGGACCGGCCCACGCTGGGTCTGGGCGTCAGCGGTACGCATCTGCAAAGCGATCCCCCGACGGTCTATGGCGCCGGTGGCGCCAAGGTGGCCGGCGACCGGGTCGGCTCGAGCACGGTGCAGGCCGGCCTGCGGGCGAACTATGCGCTGTACAACCGCAGCAATAAGATCACGATCGAGCAGGCCAAGCGCGGACTCAATGTCGCCCAGGCCGATCTCGAGATCGCCGAGCAGGACCTGATCGTGCGCGTCTCGCAAGCCTATTTCGATGTGCTGGCGGCCGGCGATGTGCTGTCGACGACACGGGCCAGCAAGGCCGCCATCGCCGAGCAGCTGGCTTCGGCTAAGCGCAACTTTGAGGTCGGTACTGCCACCATCACTGATACCCGCGAGGCCCAGGCCCGCTTCGATGTGGAAAGCGCCCGCGAGCTCGCGGCCGACAACGACCTGCGCATCAAGCGCATCACGCTGGACCAGATCGTCGGCCGTAGCGGCGTCGAGCCTAAGGCCCTGGCCGTGCCGGTGGCGCTGCCGGCCGTGACGCCCTTGACGGTGGACCCCTGGGTCAACCAGGCCGACGAGTTGCACCCCCAGGTGCGCAAGGCGCGGCTGGGCCTGGATGTGGCGGGTCTAGAAGCAGACAAGGCCCGAGCGGCGGACGGCGTGACGGTGGACCTCAGCGGCAATCTGGGCGTCAGCAATGCCCGCGGCCGCGGCGCGCAGCTGCCGGGCACCGGCGGGCAGGGTTCGGTCGCGGTCGAGATGAATCTGCCGCTGTACACCGGCGGCTACAACAGCAACCGCATCAAGGAAACGCTGGCGCTGCAGGAGCGATCGCGCAATGACCTGGAGTTTGCCCGCCGCACGGTAGCGGAGGGCACGCGCCGTGCCTTCTTCGGCGTGCAATCGCTGGCCGCCCAGGTCAAGGCCTTGGAGGCCGCCGAGTCGTCCAGCAAGCTGGCGCTGGAAGCCACCCAGCTGGGTTACAAGGTCGGCGTGCGCGTCAACCTCGATGTGCTGAACGCCCAAAGCCAGCTCTACGCGACGCAGCGCGACCTGGCCAAGGCCCGTTATGACGTGGTGCTGACCGGCCTGCGTTTGCGCCAGGCTGCCGGCCAACTGCGACCCGAGGATGTGGCGGCGGTCAATCAGCTGCTCGCCAAGTAAGGCCAGGCCCTTCAGGCCAGGGGATTGCGCCGGCGCCGCTTCGCGGTGGCCGGCGTTTTCTTGTCCTGTGCTGCTGCGCTGCCGGTCGGCGCCAGCAGCGGGGCAGGGCGCAGCGGTGCGTTCTCGCGCACGCTCTTCAAGATGATGGCGGTGGAGGTCTCGGCCAGCGCGCAGTAGCGCTGCAGCACCAGCTCCAAATGCGCGACATCGCGCACGGCGATCTCCAGGATCCAGCTGTCTTCGCCGGTCACATTGAAGGCGGTCAGCACTTCGGGGCTGGCCTCGACTGCCTTGCGCACCCGCGCCTCGTCGGCCCGTCCCACTCGTATCACCGCACGGATCGCATAGCCGAGGCGGGCACTGTCGACCACGGCGCGGTAGCCGCTGATCACGCCGACCTCTTCGAGCCTGCGCACCCGCTCGGTGACGGCCGGCTGGCTCAGGTGCACGCGCCGGCCCAGCTCGGCCATGCTCAGCCGGGCATCGGCTTGCAACTCGGCCAGGATGCGGCTGTCATGGTGGTCCAGCATGTAGTCCATGGATTTACAGGTTAAGTGCTTGAATGTCCTGCAAGTTTAAGGTCTTGGCCTCTTTGAAGCATCAGTTTCATCTTCAAGCCGGTGTGCCAGTTCCCTAGCATTGCCAGCCATGGACAACAGCAACACACTGAGCCGCAGCGGCGGTCTGAGCCCCCGAGTGATCGCCTGCCTGGCCGCCACCTGGCTGGTCTGGGGCTCGACCTATCTGGCCATCAAATACGCCTTGCTGAGCTTCCCGCCCTTCTTCCAGATGGGCACGCGCTTCCTGACCGCCGGTGTCTTGCTGGCCGCCTGGATGCGCTGGCGCGGTGCGCCATGGCCAGGCCCGCGCCAATGGCTCAATGCGCTGCTGGTGGGCAGCCTGATGCTGGGCGGCGGCATGGGCGGCACGGCGACGGCCGAGCAGACCGTCGGCTCGGGTCTGGTAGTGGCCTTCATCGCGGTGATGCCATTGATGATTGCGGCGCTGAACTTGCTGTGGCGGGTGCTGCCCAGCCGGCTGGAGCTCGCTGGTATTGTTGTGGGCCTGTTCGGCGTGCTGATGCTGACCCAGGGCCAGGGTTTCGGTGCCTCGCCGCAAGGCCTGGTCGCGATCACGACGGCCTGCGCCTGCTGGGCGCTCGGAAGCGTCCTGTCGCAGCGCGGCTTTGCGTTGGCGGCCGGGCCCATGGGTTTTGCCAGCGAGATGCTGGCCGGCGGCGCGGTGCTGATGCTGTTGAGCCTGCTCAGCGGCGAGACCCTGAGCTTGCCGCTGCGCAGCGAGGCGGTCTGGGCCTGGTTGTATCTGGTGGTGTTTGGCTCGCTGATTGCCTTCAACGCCTATATGGTGCTGCTGGCCGAGGCGCCGGCCAGCCTGGCGTCGAGCTATTCTTTCGTCAATCCGGTGATCGCGATGTTGCTTGGGGTGGTGATCGCCGGCGAGGCGGTCAGCGGCTATGAGTGGCTGGCGGCTCTTGTGGTGCTGGTCGGCGTCGTGCTGCTGCTGCGCGGGCGCAAGGCCTGACCCCCGTCCGCGCCACCGGCGCCGAAGCGGGCAAAATGGCGCCATGCTTTATCTGCTTTCGCCCGCCAAATCGCTGGACTACGACACCCCGGTACCTGAGCCCTTGCTCAAGCTCGCCACCGAGCCGCAGTTCCTGCCCCAGTCCAAGGCCTTGATCAAGGTCTTGAAGACCAAGACGGCGGCCGATATCGCCGCACTGATGGATCTGAGCCCGGCACTCTCCGAGCTCAATGTGAACCGTTACCACGCCTGGCAGCCACGCTTTACCGAGGCCAATAGCAAGCCGGCGGTGCTGGCCTTCAACGGCGATGTCTATGACGGCCTGGACGCCAAGAGCCTGGGTGTCGAGGACCTGCAATGGGCGCAGCAGCATCTGGCCATCCTGTCCGGGCTGTACGGCGTGCTGCGACCGCTGGACCGCATGCAGCCCTACCGCCTGGAGATGGGCACGCGGCTGGCCACCGAGCGCGGCGGCCATCTCTACGGCTTCTGGGGTGACACGCTGGCCGAGCACCTGAATGCGTGCGCAGCCCAGCAGCAGGTGCCGGTGATCGTCAATCTCGCGTCGCAGGAGTATTTCAAGGCGGCCGATCGCAAGGCCTTGCAGCCGCGCGTGATCGAGTGTCAGTTCGAGGACTGGAAGAACGGCCAATACAAGATCATCAGCTTCTTCGCCAAGCGGGCGCGCGGCCTGATGGCGCGCTATGCGATCACGCAGCGCATAGACACACCGGCGGGCCTGAAGGGTTTCAATCTCGACGGCTATGCCTATGAGGCCGAGCTGTCGACGCCCGAGCGCCTGCTGTTTCGCCGCCGGCTGGGCTGAGCGGGTCGGAGTCCACCATGAGTGCCCAGACCATCACCCCTGAGCTGCAGCGCTGGATCGTCGATCAGGCCAAGGCTGGGCTGACTGCCGAGCAGGTGCTTCAGGCCATGCTCAAGAGCGGCTGGGACGAGGCGGTCGCGGCCCAAGCGCTGGCGCAAAGCGTTGCCGGTTTCGTGCCGGGCCAAGGTCTGGTGCTGCCGGTGCCTAGCGCGGTGCCCGAGCCCGATCTGAGCGGCGCGCCACCGCTCTTGAATGCGGGCGACCGCGCGGTCGGGGTGCTGGTCAGCCTGCAACTGCCGCGCCTGCTGGTGTTCGGCGGGCTGCTGTCCGACGAGGAATGCGATCTGATGCGCGCGGCGGCGGCCAGCCGCCTGGCCCGCTCCGAGACGGTGGCGGCCTCGGCCGATGGCAGCGAGGTCAATGCGGCGCGCACCAGCGAGGGCATGTTCTTCGAGCGCGGCGAGAACGAGATCTGCCAGCGGGTCGAGGCCCGCATCGCCCGACTGCTGAACTGGCCGGTCGAGAACGGCGAGGGTCTGCAAGTGCTGCGCTACCGGCCCGGCGCCGAATACCTGCCGCACTACGACTACTTCGACCCGCGCCACACCAGCACCCCACCGATACTGCAGCGCGGCGGCCAACGGGTCGCCACGCTGGTGATGTATCTGAACACGCCCGAGCAGGGCGGCGCGACGATCTTTCCCGACATCGGCCTGGAGGTCGCGCCGATCAAGGGCAATGCGGTGTTCTTCAGCTATGACCGGCCGCACCCGATCACGCAAAGCCTGCACGGCGGCGCGCCGGTGCTGGCCGGCGAAAAGTGGGTGGCGACCAAATGGCTGCGCGAACGGCGCTTCGAGTGACTGCTAGCGATTGAGCGGCAGCTGGCTCTGCTTGAGCTGGCGCAGCACAAAGCTGCTCTTGCTGTGGCGGATGCCGGGAATCTTGTAGAGCCGCTCGCGCAGCAGGCGCTCGTAGTCGCGGGTGTCGGCCACCGCGATGCGCACGTAGTAGTCGTAGTCGCCTGAGACCAGAAAGGCCTCCAGCACCTCAGGGATCTGCTCCAGCGCGCGGCCGAACTCGAACAGCGCGGCGTCCGAGTGATCGTTCAGGGTCACCTGCACGATCACGGTGTCGGCCAGGCCGATCTTGGCGGCATTGACCCGCACCGAGTAGCCCTCGATGACGCCGGCTTCTTCCATGCGCTTGATGCGGGTCCAGCACGGCGAGCTGGTCAGGCCGACCTTGCCGGACAGCTCCTGCAGGCTGATGCGGGCGTCGCGTTGTAGCTCGGTCAGAATGCCTAGGTCGAATTTATCGAGTTTCATGCTGCCGGATTCTATTCATCAAGGAAATTTTCCTGAATTGAAGTCCAATGCAGGAAATTTCAGCAGCAATTTCTGGGCGAGCTTGGGCACAGTGAGGGCATGAATGCTGTTCTCCAAGACCTGCCCCACGCCCGCCCGCAAACTCTTCCATGTAATGGCGCCGAAGCCCTGATTGCGACCCTGCTGAGCCTGGGCGTCGATACCGTGTTCGGCTACCCCGGTGGCGCGGTGCTTCCCTTGTACGACGCGCTGTACGCCGAGCCAAGGCTGCGCCATGTGCTGGTGCGCCACGAGCAGGCCGCCGTCCATGCCGCCCAGGGCTATGCGCGCACGACCGGGCGGGTCGGCGTGGTCTTTGTGACCTCGGGTCCAGGCATGAGCAACACCACCACCGGCCTGCTCGACGCCTTGTGCGACTCGATCCCTGTGCTGTGCATCAGCGGTCAGGTTGCGACCACGGCCATCGGCACCGATGCCTTCCAGGAGTGCGATGCGTTAGGGATCTCGCGGCCGGTGACCAAGTGGAATGTGCAGGTGCGTGAGGCGGCTGCGCTCAGCGAGACCGTGGCGCTGGCGCATGCCAAGGCGGCCGGCGGGCGGCCGGGGCCGGTGCTGGTCGATGTGCCCAAGGATGTGCAGCTGGCGCCGGTGGCGGCGTGGCGGGCGCCGGTGTTGCCCAGGGCTGCGCCTGTCCTGCCGGCGGCCTCTGAAGTCCAGGCCGCGTTGGCATTGCTGGCGCAGGCGCGCCGGCCGGTCTTCTATGGCGGCGGCGGGCTGATCAATGCCGGCCCAGCGGCCTGCGCGGCCTTCACGCGCTTGGTGCGCGCCAGCGGCGCGCCCTGCACGCTGACCTTGATGGGGCTGGGCGCCTTCCCGGCCGACGACTTGCAGTGGCTGGGCATGCTGGGCATGCACGGTAGCCTGGAGGCCAATCTGGCGATGCACCATGCCGATCTGGTGGTCTGTGTCGGCGCGCGCTTTGACGACCGTGTGACCGGGCGACTCGATGCTTTCTGTCCGCATGCCAAGGTCATCCATCTGGACGTCGACCCGCGCTCGATCGGCAAGGTAGTCCAGGCTGATGTGGCCCTGCTGGGCGATTGCGGCGCGAGCTTGCGGGTGCTGGAGCAGGGCTGGCAGGGGAGCTGTGATCTGGGCGACTGGTGGGCGCGGATCGAGGGCTGGCGTGCCGAGCGCTCGCTGGCGTTCGAGGATCGCAGTGATTGCATCTTGCCGCAGACCCTGATGAGCCGGCTCGATGCGCAGCTGGCCGACCGCGATGCCATCGTTGCCACCGATGTGGGCCAGCACCAGATGTGGGCCGCGCAATACCTGCGCCAGCAGCGCCCCGGCCGCTGGCTCAGCTCAGGCGGCGCCGGCACCATGGGCTACGGCTTGCCGGCAGCGATCGGCGCGCAGATCGCGCATCCCGAGGCCCTGGTGGTCTGCGTCAGCGGCGATGCATCGATTCTGATGAACATCCAGGAGCTGTCGACCGCGACCCAGCACCGCACGCCGGTCAAGGTAGTGCTCAGCAACAATGGTCGCATGGGCATGGTGCGGCAGTGGCAGGAGCTGATCCACGGCAACCGGTTAAGCCACAGTTATACCGAGGCGCTGCCGGATTTTGTCCCGCTGGCCAAGGCCTTCGGCTGGCAAGCCCGACGGGTCGAGCAGCGCGAGTCCCTGGACGCGGCGCTTGCCGAGTGTCTGTCCAGCGAAGGGCCGTTTTTCCTGGATGTGGTGGTGGCGGCCGAGGAGAACTGCTTCCCGATGATTCCCGCCGGCGCGGGGCATCACGAGGTTTTGCTCGGCAAGAGTCGCCAGTACGGCGCCTGAAACAGCGCCTGAAATGCACAAGGGCACCCGAGGGTGCCCTTGTGATGGATTGGCTAGTCTGTTTGGCGGTTTAGACGCGCTTGCGGTACTCGTGCGTGCGAGTATCGATTTCGATCTTGTCGCCCTGGGCCACAAAGATCGGCACCGGGATTTCGAAGCCGGTGGAGATCTTGGCGGGCTTGAGCACCTTGCCCGAGGTGTCGCCCTTGACGGCCGGCTCGGTCCAGGTCACTTCGCGCACCAGGCTGGTCGGCAGTTCGACCGAGATGGCCTTGCCTTCGTAGAACACCACTTCCACAGGCATCGCGTCTTCCAGATAGGACAGCGCGTCACCCATGTTCTCGGCTTCCACCTCAAACTGGTTGTACTCGGCGTCCATGAAGGCGTACATCGGGTCGGCGAAGTAGGAGTAGGTGCACTCCTTCTTTTCCAGAATGATCTGGTCCATCTTGTCGTCGGCCTTGAACACGACTTCGGTGCCGGAGTTGTTCAGCAGGCTCTTGAGCTTCATGCGCACGGTGGCGGCATTGCGGCCACCGCGGCTGTATTCGGTCTTCAGCACGACCATCGGGTCCTTGCCGTGCATGATCACGTTGCCGGCGCGGATTTCTTGAGCGATCTTCATGAGTGTTCGGGTCCGTAGAGGGAGTCGTGGTTGGGGGCTGGCTTGCTCTCGGACAGGTGAAAGCAGGTGCCCAGCGCGCGCCCGAAAACTCCCATGGCGCGGCAAAGCCCGATATTTTAGCCTGAAACGCCGATGAAGCGAAGCAGCTGAGCGCTCAGATCGGCTTGTGCTGCCAAATGCGAACGCCAGCGCTGCGCATGGCGCTGCGCGGCCTCGGCCGGTGGCAGGCAGGCCGGCCAGACAGTCAAGGCGTTCCAGGCGCGCCACAGGCTTCGACTGGCGGCGGCCAGCTCCGCTGTCGCATCGGCCAGCCACAAGTCCATGAAGGCTTCGAGCTTCTGACCGTGGGCGCCGTCTTGCTGAGGATAGATCTGCCAGACAAACGGTTTGGCCGCCCACTGAGCGCGCACAAAGGAGTCCTCGCCGCGCACAAAGTTCAGATCGCAGGCCCAGAGCAGGTGATCGAACTCGGGTTGGCTCAAGTACGGCAATGCCCGCCAGCGCAGCGTCGGCGGCAGCGCCAGCCCGGCGATCTGGGTCTGGGCCGCACCCGGGCATACCAGCAGCAGGGTCGGTGTGTCGGCGAGCGACTGCAGTAGCGCCGGCAACGCCGGGTTGGGATAGGCGAACAGGCTGACCAGGCGCTCGCCCGGCTGCGGTGCGATGCCTTGGGCGGCCAGCCAGGAGGGGGCGTCGAAGCGCTGCTGGCGCTGCAGCAGCTCGGGCTCGCGCAGCAGGCCGCCGGTGCGTGGCGTGAAGCCGGGATAGAAAAAACGCTTGGCCAGGCCAGCGCCGGGGCCACTGAATTGCGGCGAGGCCAGGCCGTGGCTGCGCTCGACATAGGGCTCGGCGCTGAGGTACTCAAGATTGATCCATTGCGGCGCCATTGGCCGGGCCGCCATGCGCGCCACAAAGGCCGGCGGCAGCTCGCAGCCAAAGGTCTCGATGACGATATCGCCGACCGCCGCCGCATGGTCGGCATCGTCCCAGGCCAACACCTCGATACCTTGCGGCGCGCCGTCGGGCGCCATCCAGGCCAGCGCGCAGGCATCATCGAGCCACAGTCGCACGGTCTGGCCGCGCGCCGCAAGATCGCGGGCCAGCCGCCAGCTCACGCCGATATCGCCATAGTTGTCGACCACGCGACAGAACAGATCCCATTGCAATCTCATCGCCGGATTATCTGGCGGCACAATCGCGCCCCATGCAAGGCAGCAGCAACCCCTCCGATACCGATACCGCAGCGACACCCGAGCCGGCCGACGCCGAGCAAGCCTCGCGCGAGCTGCGCGCCCAGGTGCTGGCCGCAGTATTGGCCGAAGTCGCGGCCTTGCCGAGCCTGCCTGGCGTCTACCGCTATTTCGACGCTCAGGACCAGGTCCTGTATGTCGGCAAGGCCAAGAACCTGAAGAAGCGGGTCTCGAGTTACTTCCAGAAAGACCATGGCGGCACCCGCATCGGCATGATGGTCGCGCGCATCGCGCGGCTGCAGACGACGGTGGTGCGCACCGAGGCCGAGGCTTTGCTGCTGGAAAACAATCTGATCAAGACGTTGAACCCGAAGTTCAACATCCTGTTTCGCGACGACAAGAGCTATCCCTATCTGAAACTCAGCGGCCATGACTACCCGCGGGTCAGCTATTACCGCGGTGCAGTCGACAGGCGGCACCGCTATTTCGGGCCATTCCCGAGCGCCTGGGCGGTCAAAGAGTCGATACAGCTGATTCAGAAGGTGTTCCGGCTGCGCACCTGCGAGGACACGGTTTTCAACAACCGCAGCCGGCCCTGCCTGCTCTTCCAGATCCGACGCTGCTCGGGGCCTTGTGTGCCCGAGGGGCAGGGGGCGGAATATGGCCGGGATGTGCGCAACGCCGAGCGCTTTTTGCTGGGCGAGACGCAGGAGGTGATGGACGGGTTGCAGGCTCAGATGATGGCTTATGCCGACGCGCTGCAGTTCGAGCTGGCGGCCGAAGTGCGCAACCAGATCAGCGCGCTGTCCAAGGTCTTGCAGCAGCAGGCGATGGACGAGAACAGCGCCACCGGGCGTGACCGCGATGTCGACATCCTGGCCGTCAAGGTGCAGGGCGGGCGGGCCTGCGTCAACCTGGCGATGGTGCGGGGAGGGCGGCATCTGGGCGACCGAGCCTATTTCCCCAAGCATGTCGAGGACGCCACCGCGGTGGCGCTGGCCGATGATGACGAAGAGGGTCAGCCACCGCGCCGCTCCGCCGAGCAGCAGGTGCTGGAGGCCTTCATGGCCCAGCACTATCTGGACGCGCAAGTGCCCTCGCTGATCGTCGTCAGCGAGGACGTCGATGCTGCGCTGGCCGAAGCCCTGACCCTGCAGGCAGGCTACAAGGTGACGACCCAGGCTCAGCCGCGCGGCCAGCGCCGCATCTGGCAGGAGATGTGCGCCAAGGGCGCTGAGCTGGCGCTGGCACGTTTGCTGTCGCAGGAGGGCTCGCAGCAGGCGCGAACCCAGGCCCTGATCGAGGCGCTGGACCTGAGCGTGCAGGAGCTCGACAAGTTCCGTATCGAGTGCTTCGACATCAGTCACACCGCGGGCGAGGCAACGATGGCCTCCTGCGTCGTGTTCGAGGGCCACCAGATGCAGAGCGGCCAGTACCGGCGCTACAACATCGAAGGCATCACCGGCGGCGACGACTATGCGGCGATGCGGCAGGTGCTGACGCGGCGCTACAGCAAAATGGCCGAGGCCGCCCAGCTGGGCACAGGCCGGCTGCCGGACCTGGTACTGGTCGACGGTGGCAAGGGCCAGGTCTCCATGGCGCGCGAGGTGTTTGAGGAGTTGGGTCTGGATCTGGCGCTGATCGTCGGCGTCGAGAAGGGCGAAGGCCGCAAGGTCGGGCTGGAAGAACTGGTGTTCGCCGACGGTCGCGACAAGGTCTATCTGGGCCGCGACTCCGCGGCGCTGATGTTGGTGGCCCAGATTCGCGACGAGGCGCATCGCTTTGCTATCACCGGCATGCGCGCCAAGCGGGCGGCTGTGCGTACTGGCGGCTCGAAGCTGGAGGATGTCGCGGGAGTCGGGCCTAAAAAGCGCGCACAGCTGCTGCAGCGCTTCGGCGGCGTGCGCGGCGTGGCCGGCGCCAGCGTCGACGAGCTCTGTACGGTCAAGGGCGTCTCAAGAGAATTGGCTGAGGAAATCTATCGTGTTTTGCACTGAACAAGACGGTCGCTGGCAACGCGCCGCACGCGGGCTCGGCCTGGGAGCGCTGCTGGCGCTGGTCGGCTGCTCGGGCCCGCGCGCGCCGGCGCCACCGGCGGCATCAACGGCACAACCCAGCGGTTCGGCGCCGTCGACCCCTAGCCCCGAGCTGCCGAGCAAAGCGCCGGGCCAGCCCGTGCCCCTGGTGCTGGAGCCGCCCAAGCCCGTGCGTACCGCAGTGGAGTTGCGTTTGCAGGCGGCCTACCGGCTGATCGTCGCGAACCCGGACCGCGTCTATATGGGCGAGGTGCCCGAGCCCTTGTTGGCGATTCCCGTGCTGGAGGTCGAGCTGTTTTCCGATGGCCGCGTCAAGCACATCCATGTGCTGCGCAAGCCTGGTCAGGCGCTGGATACGGTGCAGCTAGCGATCGACGCGGTGCATCGTGCGGCACCGTTCGGCGATGTCTCGCGCATGCCCAAGCCCTGGAAGTTCAGCGAGACCTTTCTGTTCAACAACCAGCGCAAGTTCAAACCGCGCACGCTCGATCAATGAGCCAGGCTCGGCATTAATGAGACAAAGTCGGTGCCCGCCTCGGGTGCTGCACGGTAATTGGGCACAATGCCCGCATGTTCTTCACGCTGCCAACCCTATTCACCTGGGCCCGGATCCTCGCGATCCCGCTGATCGTCGGCGTTTACTACCTCGACTTGGCGCCGGCGCACCAGAATCTGTTTGCCACCGTGCTCTTCGTGGTGGTCGCCTTGACCGACTGGCTGGATGGCTATCTGGCCCGCAAGCTCAATCAGACCTCGGCCTTCGGCGCCTTCCTGGACCCGGTGGCCGACAAGATCCTGGTCTGTGCGGCCCTGCTGGTGCTGCTGGAACTGCAGCGAGTCAATGCCATGGTCGCTCTGGTCATCATCGGCCGCGAGATCACCATCTCGGCGCTGCGCGAGTGGATGGCACAGATCGGTGCTTCGCGCAGTGTGGCCGTGCACATGGTGGGCAAGCTCAAAACCACGGTGCAGATGGTGGCCATCCCTTTCCTTCTCTATGACGGTCGCCTGTTTGACTTGATCCCGACCCGGCTTTGGGGTACCTGGCTGATCTACGCCGCCGTCGTGCTGACCATCTGGTCCATGGTCTATTACTTGCAAAAAGCCCTGCCCGAGATCCGCGCCAAGGCCAAGTGAGCACGGCCTGGGCGGGCGCATAGGCGACCGCCCAGGCGCTCATTTGTATCGGGGCTTTTCCTGGCTCAGCAGCCCCGATGATTGCGTCTAGAATCCGCTTCCCCGCAGGTTCGCCGGCGCTGGCGTGCCAGGATGGACGCGGCAGGTTTCGGTGCCCTGGCGGCCCAGACAGGACGTCGCCTTCGTTGCCGCGTTTTTGCAAAACCTTTTGAGGGGATTCTTTGTGAACAAGTCCGAACTGATCGAGCACATCGCCAAGCAGGCAGACATCTCCAAGGCGGCGGCGGGGCGAGCGCTGGAGGCGTTGATTGGCGGTGTGAAGACGACGCTGAAGAAAAACGGCAGCGTTTCTCTGGTAGGCTTCGGTACTTTCAGTGTGACCAAGCGCGCTGCGCGCACGGGTCGCAATCCGCGCACCGGCGACACGATCAAGATCAAGTCGGCCAAGGTCCCGAAGTTCCGCCCCGGCAAGGCGCTCAAGGACGCGGTGAACTGAAGAATCCCGGATAAACCGGGTGCTTAGCTCAGTTGGTAGAGCGGCTCCCTTACACGGAGTAGGTCAGCGGTTCGAGCCCGTTAGCACCCACCAAGTCTTGCCCGCCCGAGGTGGCGCGCGCCGAGGCTAGAATCACATCTGATGCAAAGGCGAACCCAGGTTCGCCTTTGTCGTGTTTGAGCAGCGCCCGGTCGTGGCCATGCCGGCGCGCACCGCAATGCCTGTCTGAGGTCCTTGATGTTTGAATTCGTCCGTAAGCACAATCGCCTGTTCCAGTTCATCTTGCTGATCTTGATCGTGCCCGCCTTCGTGCTGGTCGGCCTAGAGGGTTACAGCAGCTTTATGGACGGCAGCAACGCCGGCGTGGCCAGTGTCAATGGTCGCAAGATCACGCAGGCCGAGTGGGACGCCACGCACCGCGAGCAGATGGAGCGAATGCGCGCCCAGATGCCCAATCTGGACGTCAAGCTGTTCGACTCGCCCGAGGCGCGCCAGCAGTCGCTGGACTCGCTGGTGCGTGAGCGCGTGATGCAGGCAGCCGCTCAGGGTCAGCATCTGGTGGTCAGCGACGAGCGCCTGCAGCAGCTGTTCCGCAGCGACCCGCAGTTCGCCTTCCTGCGCAACCCTGACGGCACCGTCAATAAGAACCTGCTGATCGCCCAGGGCATGAGTTCGGAGATGTTCGCCCAGCGCCTGCGTCAAGACCTGACCCTGCGCCAGGTGATGATGGGTGTGGGTGGCTCGGCGCTGGCCGGCAAGGCCAATGCGGCGGTGGCTTTCGATGCCCTGCTGCAGCAGCGCGAGCTGCAGCTACAGCGCATTGAGGCCAAGGACTTCCTGGCCCAGGTCAATCCCAGCGATGCCGAGATCGAGGCCTTCTACAAGGAGCCGGCCAACAACGCGCGCTTCCAACTGCCAGAGACCGCCAGCATCGAGTACCTGCTGCTGGATCTGCAGGCGCTGAAGTCCGATGTCACCGTCAGTGACGAGGATCTGCGCAAGTACTACGCCGAGAACCAGTCGCGCTACACCGTGGCTGAGGAGCGCCGCGCCAGCCATATTCTGATCAAGGCCGACAAAGATGCGCCAGCTGCCGAGCGAAGCAAGGCCAAGGCGCGCGCCGAGGAGCTGTTGGCCGAGGCACGCAAGAACCCGACCGGCTTCGCCGATCTGGCTCGCAAGAACTCGCAGGACGAAGGCTCGGCGCCCAATGGCGGCGATCTGGACTTCTTCGCTCGCGGTGCCATGGTCAAGCCCTTCGAAGATGCGGCCTATGCGCTCAAGCAGGGCGAGATCAGCAATGTGGTCGAGTCCGATTTCGGCTACCACGTGATCCAGCTGACCGGCTTGCGCGGCGGCGACAAGAAGAGCTTCGAGGCGGTGCGCGCTGAGATTGAAGACGAGGTGCGCCGCCAGCAGGCACAGAAGCAGTACACCGAAGTCGCCGAGCAGTTCAGCAATACCGTGTATGAGCAGTCCGACAGCCTGAAGCCGGCCGCCGACAAACTCAAGTTGAGCATCCAGACCGCCATCGTGCAGCGCACACCGGCGCCCGGCGCCAGCGGCCCGCTGGCCTCGGCCAAGCTGCTGGAGGCCGTATTCGGTAACGATGCGCTGCGCAACAAACGCAATACAGAAGCCGTAGAGACGGCACCCAACCAGCTGACGGCGGCCCGGGTGGTGCAGCACAACCCGGCCCGCCTGCCAGACTTGGCGGATGTGAAGCCGCAGGTGCGTGCCCAGCTGATGCAAAAGCGCGCCACCGAGCTGGCCATCAAGCAGGGCCAGGAGCGTCTGGCGGCGCTGCAGAAGTCTAGCGACGCCTCCGGTCTTGATGCGCCTGTGGTCGTTTCCCGTGCCAAGCCGGCCAACCTGTCGCAGAAGGTACTGAACGAGGTGTTGCGCGCTGATGCTAGCAAGCTGCCGGCGTATGTCGGTGTCGACAGCGGCGAGGGCGCCTATGTGCTGGTGCGCATCAACAAGCTGCTGCCGCGCGACCCGGCCGTGATCGACGAGCAGCGCGCCAGCCAGCAGTACGCGCAGGCCTGGACGGCGGCCGAGTCCGAGGCCTACTACAAGGCGCTGAAGACCCATTACAAGACCAAGGTGACGGCACCTGCCGCTACTGCCGCATCGGCGCCCGCTCCTTGATTGAATAAATTTTGGCGGTTTGGGAGGAAAACTCTTCTCAGTCCGCTGAAGTCTGCCTATAATCATAGGCTCAGCGGTGGTTGTAGCTCAGTTGGTAGAGTCCAGGATTGTGATTCCTGTTGTCGTGGGTTCGAGTCCCATCAGCCACCCCAAGAAATGCTAGTAAAAACAAGGACCTTCGGGTCCTTGTTTCGTTTCAGGGGCACGCCAGGGGCGATTCTGATCCTCCCCAGCGTCGGCCGGCAGTCCGGGCGTGCAGCTACCGTCCAGCTTTCTGAGCCTTGTTTCGCTCTTGGTACCAGACCTTCTTCGGACCGTCTTCGTCCCTGTAACGTAGATCGAAGCGGCGCGATTCATGGATCACCTGACGCCAGGTGCGGCAGCCATACTTCTCCGGCGTCTGATCTGGGTGCTGGGCGCTGATCCAATCCGCAGCGGCATCGACTGAAGCCCAGCCATCGACGGCAAGCGCAAGAGCTGCTTCGCGCAGGGCGCTGACGCAGCCTGCCGCCCCCCCAGTCCACGATCCCGTCCGGCGCATTTCCGTTAACCACCAGGTCGTGATAGGCGGACCATTGCATGAACGATGCTGCAAGCTGGCGTGCCTGTTCCATGTGCTCGGCCCAAGACCTGAGTTGCTCGTAGTGCTCGTCGATCCGGGCGTAGCAGGTCAGCAGATATTCACGCGCAGCTGCGCAACCGTCGGCCCGCCAGAGGTCGTACTGCTCTATGAAATGGTGGACCAGCCATTGCGCAGGTCCACCAGCTCCTTGAGGCTGTCACGTGTTCGGGCGTGGTCGTCTACCGTCATCTGGATGTTCAACCGGAATCCGAAAGAGATGACGTCAGTCGTTGTGTCGTCACCCAGGATCTCGCGCTGAGAGCCTTCCGTCACGACATTGTCATCCAAGAACCTTCCGATCAATGTCCCCAGCGTTTTGGTTGCAGCATCCTGAATGCAGGCATCCCGAAGCCCTTCCAGAGAGTGCATCGGGCCTGCAAGCTCGTGATTCGCCACGAGCGCTTTCAGGAGGCGCTCGTACTGTTGCAGACGCAGTAAACAACGCCCCAACAGGCGATGAACCTCGCGCTGCAGATCTGGCATCTCGTCTGGATGCGGTGGGATATCTGGTGATGAATTGTTTGGCATCGATGCTGCCAAGCGTATAGGAGAGCTGCTTGACAAAAGTGCCCTGGCACAGGTTGACTCTGGCTGCTAAAATGCATGAAACGTCAATGAAATTCCAGTCATGTCCGCCTTGGTCTTACCTTCTGCCCCCTCGTTGCGAGGCGCTGCCGCGCATCTCGCCGATGAGTTGCAGGCCGGGCGTGTCTACCGGCGCGAAGATCTCGCACGTCTGTCCACAGCTGTGGATCGGCATCTGCGTGAACTGGTCGCCACCGGAAAGCTCAAGAAGCTCGCTCAGGGCCTGTACTACGCACCCAAACAGTCGAGCTTTGGCCCGCTGCCGCCTGCCGACGAGCAGGTCGTGGGCGGGTTTTTGCGAGACAAGGACTTCCTGGTCTTCTCTCCCTCTGCCTATAACGCCGTGGGCCTGGGCACAACCCAGCTCTACAACCGCACCGTGGTCTACAACCACAAGCGCCATGGCGTTTTCAAGCTTGGCAACCGGCAGTTCGATTTTCGGGTGAAGCCGCGCTTCCCCAAGAAGCTGACCCTCGAGTTCCTCTACGTGGACCTGCTGAACAACCTGGATGAGTTGGCAGAGGATCGCGATGCGGTGTTGCGCCAGGCGCGCAGCAAGCTGCCTTCGTTCGCGCCAGCCCAGTTGCAACGTGCCGCTGATCGTTTTGGCAACCTGGCCACGCGGAAGCGCCTGAGAGAGTGGTCGGGTGGCTGATTTTCTGCACGATCGGCGGGACTTCGATCGACTGCTCGCAGTCATCGCGGACGAGCGGGGGCTCGATCCCATGCTGGTCGAAAAGGACTACTGGATCATGCATTGCCTTTGGGGCTTGCAGGCCCAGGGCTTTCAGTTCGAGCTGAAGGGCGGCACATCGCTGTCGAAAGGGTTCGGGGTCATTCATCGTTTTTCCGAGGATATCGATATCCGTATCGAACCTCCCCATGGCATGGATGTGAAGGTCGGCCGCAACCAAGACAAGCCGGCTCATGTTCAGTCACGGCGCGCCTACTACGACGAGCTGGCCGTGCGTATCTCTATTCCGGGCATCGACCGCGTGGAGCGCGACACGCAGTTTGATGACGACAAGATGCGAAGTGCAGGCATTCGACTGATCTACACGCCTCGCGCCCCCGCGCTTAGCGGAGTCAAGGACGGGATCTTGCTGGAACTGGGGTTTGATGACACAGCGCCGAATCGTTCGGTCACGATCTCATCTTGGGCGTTGGATACGGCGATGGTTCGAGGCGTGAAGGTCATCGACAACCGGGCGACGGCCGTACCGTGCTACGCGCCAACACACACCTTCGTGGAAAAACTCCAGACCATCTCCACCAAGTACCGTCGGCTGGCGGATGCTCAGTCCTTCCCTGCCAACTTCTTGCGCCACTACTACGACGTGTACTGCCTGTTGGCGCTGAAAGAGGTGCAGGATTTCATGCGCGAGCCTGCCTACCAGGAGCGCAAAGCGCAGCGGTTTCGCACCGGAGATGAGCGGGTCATTGCACAGAATCCGGCGTTCATCCTCGCGGACCCCGCTGAGCGCCAGCGGTTCGCTCAGGAGTACCGCAAGACCGCTGCTCTGTACTATCAGGGACAGCCGGACTTCGATGACTTGCTGACCCGGATTGGTCAGTACATCGATGTGATGTGACCTGAGTGCAGCAGCGCCGGGCCGGTTCCTGCCTGCCAGCTGCACCGCGGATGCGTGTCGTGGTGGTTATTGATCATTGGCGGTGGCGGTCTCTTGCTTGAGGCGTTGTTGTTCAATGAGAGCATTCACCGCATCATGCAGTTTGTCGGCCGAACCACCGTAGCCGACAAACTCTTCCAGTAGCACACCAAACTCATCGCGGGCGTCAGCTTGAGCTGCACGCGACAGTTTAAAGGCACCTTGAGCAGGCGCCATGTGAGCCGTGCTGACGTGATGTTGGCGGCGGTGTAAGTCTGACTCTATTCGGCGGCGAGGGGTCGTTTTCGGCGGGCGTGGCCAGGTTAGATGTTTGGAAGTTGCCGGCTGTGGGCGACGGCTTCTGGCCGCTGTGGATAGCTATCCCTAACGGCCAGTGGAAGACTCGTATCAAGCGGCCAACCGATGCTCGTAGAACGGCCGCTCCCGGTCATCCAGCACCGCCTGCAGCTCATCGAGCTTGCTCGGATCCGGGTTCAGCCACAGGTCCAGATGCTCTGGCTTGATCGGAATGATGCAGCGGTCATGCCCTGCTGCTGCCACCTCGGGCGGCGGTTCATCGGTCACCAGCGCAAAGCTGTCGAGCTCTTCCTTGCCATCGGTCCAGTGCGCCCACAGCACCGCCGCCAGCATCTCCTGATGGGTGTCGGGCACGAACTTCAGGATCAGCTTGTCGGTGCTGCCGTCCGGCTTCACCTGCTCGACGTGCTCATAGAAGGCACTGACCACGATCACGCCGTGGCTGTAGCCGAAGGTCTTCTTCCAGTAGCCGCCCAGGCTGTCTCTGCGCGCGTTGTAGGTGCCCGGATATTTCTGATCGAAGAAGGCCGGCACACCGGCTGGGCGGCACTGATAGCGCATCGGCTTGAGCACGCGCACCCCGTTCTCGACCACCATCACCGGCGCATAGTCGCCGGGGAAGATCCGCCCGTCCCGCTCCTCTGAATCGACCCGCCTGAGGTCGCTGAGCTGACCCAGCAGCCAGGGAATCTTGCTGCTCGCAATCCGCTGGTCCTCCCGCGCCCCATTGGTCGCTTTGACGGCCAGCTTGCGTTCGGCATCGGCCAAGCGCTTCTTCTGCTTGAACAGCTCCAGCTCCAGGCGTGCCGCCTCGACCTCATGCCACTGCTCAATCAGCGCATGGATCTCCCGCTCCTCGGGCGTCTGCGGATCGGCGAACTGCACCTCCATGGCCTTGGGGATCTTGATGTTGCGCGTGCCCTGATTGCGGTCCCAGAACAGCCGCACATAGTCCTTGAGGCTGATCTCCACGCCGAACTGCCGGATGTAGCGCCGGTGTTCTTGTCTGACCTGAGCGGAGTAGCACATGCAGGATCCTTGGCAAACAAGCGTCCATCCTAGAGCTCGCCGTCATTTGGGCAAAGCATCACACAAGACCGCTGGGCCTTTGCGATCTACGCTGGACTTCGCGTCCGGGCTCATATACTGTATGTCCATACAGTTAATTTCTGCCAAATCCCATGTCATCCCATTCGCTCTGGGAGGACGCGCCGCCCATGTCGTGCGCGCCGCCCAGTCTGCCACCGCCGATCCAGAACACCGCGCCGTTGCCGGCGCGCTGCCTGCCTGCGGACGTGGCCGAGTCGGTGTGGCGGGGCCATGAGCTGGGGCAGGGCGTCAGCAAGGTGCTCAGCACCGGCTTTGCCGCGCTGGATGCCGAGCTGCCGGGCGGTGGCTGGCCCTGTGGCGGCCTGACCGAGGTCCTGCAGGCCCAGCCCTCGCTGCTGGAGTGGCGGCTGATTGGTCCCTGTCTGAGGTCCGTGGTGGCCGGCGGTGCCGCCGTGGTCGTGATCGGCCCGCCCAAGCGCCCGCACCTGCCGGGCTTGCGGCATCTGGGCATCGAGGAGTCCGACCTCGTCTGGATCCAGGCGCAGGCACCGTCTGAGCGCCTGTGGTGCACAGAGCAGCTGATCAAGGGCAATGCCGCTGGCGCCATCCTGACCTGGCTGCCCCAGGCCCGGCCGGAGCAACTGCGGCGGCTGCAGGTGCTGGCCCAGTCCTGCGATGGCCCGGTCTTCGTGTGCCGGCCCATCGTGGCCCAGCATGACCCATCGCCCGCGCCACTTCGCCTGCAGGCCTCCCCGGACCTCGACTGGCGCTTGAAGGTCCGCATCATCAAGCGCAAAGGCCCGGCCCATGACGGAACACTGATGCTCCCCTCCATCCCCGGTGGGCTGGTCCATGTCCTCACCCCACGGGTGATGCAGCCCAGTCAACTCATCCCCTCCAAGGAGGCGCCTCAACATGCTGTGGGTAGCCCTGATCCTCGACCCTACCTCTCTGACAACGTCCCCGCCAGCCTCGCAGCCAGCCCTCTTGCCCACGGCGACGTCAGCATCCCGGACCACGCCGAACGCGCCGTCTGAGGCGCTTGGCGGCGCTGCGGTGCCTGCTCGCAACGATGCGCTCGCCGGTCTTGCGGTCTGGTGCCTGCAGTTCACACCTCGCGTGGCGGTGATGGAAGACTGCGCCATCGTCATGGAGGTCGAAGCCAGCTTGCGCCTGTTCAAAGGCATGAAGGCCCTGAAGGAGCGGATCGGCGACGAGGCCCCGGACCTGGGCGTGATCTCGATCTCCTGGGCACCGACGGCTATGGCGGCGCTGGCGATGGCACGCGCCGGTGTGCCCGGTCTGGGCGAACGACTGCTGCAGCCGGTGCTGGACAGCTTGCCCCTGGTCTGCCTGACGGCCGCCGCCGTGCATCACGAGACCTTGTCCCGGGCCGGCATCAATACCCTGGGCCAGCTGCGTGCCTTGCCGCGTGGCGGCATCAGCCGGCGCTTTGATGCGGCGCTGCTGGCCGCGCTGGACCAGGCCTATGGCCTGCGTCCTGACGCGCACCGCTGGTGCGTGCTGCCTGAGCAGTTCAGCGCGCGAATGGAGCTGGCCTGCCGCGAGGACCATGCGCCGGCCTTGCTGATGAGTGCCCGGCCCTTGCTGATGCAGATGTGCGGCTGGCTCTCGGCTCGGCATGCGGGAGCGACCGGCTTCACACTGCATTGGGTGCACGACTCGATGCGGGCCAAAGATGCCGGCGAGGGTGGCTCGCTGACCATCCGTACGGCCGAGCCGATCCGCGACCTGGAGCACTTCGTGCGCCTGCTGGCCGAACACCTGGCCAAGACCCAGCTGCTGGCGCCGGTCGGCGAGCTGCGCCTGGAGGTGCTGGATGTGCAGGCCCTACAGGAAGAGACCGCGTCGCTGCTGCCCGAGACGGTGCGCGGGGGTGAGTCGCTGTATCTGGTGCTGGAACGCATTGCGGCACGCATCGGCCCGGACAAGGTGCTACAGCCCACGCTGGGTGACGACCACCGGCCCGAGTGGATGACGCGCTGGCAGGCGGCCAGCAAACGGCGCCTGCGCAAGCCGCAGGCTCTGGCCGAGCTGCCCGAACCGACATTTCTCCTGGAGGAGCCGCTCAAGCTCGCCGTGCGCGACCACCGGCCTCATTACCAGGGTCCGCTGATCATGCTGGTCGGCCCCGACAGCGTCGAAGGCGGCTGGTGGGACCGGGTGCCCGATGAGGCCGTCACCCGCAATGTGGTGCGCGACTACTGGGTCTGTGCCAACGAGACTGCTGGCGTGCTCAGCGTGTTTCAGCAGCGGCTCGATGATGGCGAGGTTGCCTGGTATCTGCACGGAGTGTTCGCGTGACGCGGGCGCACCATGGCCAGCCTTCCCCAATACGCCGAGCTGCGTTGCGTCAGCAACTTCAGCTTCCTCAAGGGCGCCAGCTGGCCCCATGAGCTGATCGAGCGCGCCAAGCAGCTCGGTTACTCGGCTATTGCCGTCACCGACGAATGCAGCCTGGCCGGCATGGTGCGCGCCCATGTGGCCGCCAAGGAACATGGCATCAAGCTGCTGGTGGGCAGTCAGTTCGAGGTGCAGTGCGAGTTCCCGTTCACGCTGGTCGTGCTGGCGGGCAACTTCAAGGGCTATGGCAACCTGAGCCACCTGATCTCGCGCCTGCGTCGCCGCTCGCCCAAGGGCAGCTACCACTTCGCGCTGGACGATCTGGGGCCCGAGGATCTGGACGACTGTGTCGTGATGGCCTGCCCGCAGCGCCATGCCACGCCCGAGCAGTTGCTGGCCATGGCGCGCTGGCTGCTGCGCTACTTCATCGGGCGTTGCTGGATCGGCGTGGATCAGTTGCGGCGCAGCGATGACGAGATCCGGCTGCTGCGGCTGCGAGAGGTCAGCGCGCTGACCGCCATCCCGCTGGTGGCCTCCGGCGATGTCTATATGCATGTGCGCAGCCGCAAGCCGCTGCAGGATGTGTTGACCGCCACCCGGCTGGGCCAACCGTTGACGGCTTGCGGGCGCGCGCTAGAGCGCAATGCCGAGCGGCATCTGAGAACCCGGGGGCGGCTGGCGCGGACGTTTCCAGCGGACCTGCTGGCCGAGACCTTGAAGGTCGCCGAGCGCTGCGAGATGAGCCTGGATGAGCTGCGCTACCAGTACCCCTCCGAAGTGGTGCCGGTCGGAGAGACGCCAGCCTCCTATCTGCGGCGGCTGACCTACGAGGGGGCAGGCCGGCGCTGGCCTGCAGGCATCCCGGCCTCGGTATCCGATCAGATCGAGCATGAGCTGGCCCTGATCGGTGAGCTGCAGTACGAGCACTACTTTCTGACGGTGGCCGACATCGTGCAGTTCGCGCGCTCGCGCCACATCCTCTGCCAGGGCCGCGGCAGCGCGGCCAACTCGGTGGTCTGCTACTGCACCGGCGTGACCGAGGTCGACCCGGCCCGCATGAGCGTGCTGTTCGAGCGCTTCATCAGCCGCGAGCGCAACGAGCCGCCGGACATCGACATCGACTTCGAGCACGAACGACGCGAGGAGGTGATCCAGTACCTCTACAGCAAGTACGGCCGCGACCGCGCCGCGCTGACGGCCGTCGTCATCTCCTACCGCTCCAAGAGCGCGCTGCGCGATGTGGGCAAGGCGCTGGGCTTCGAGCTGGAGGCGCTCGATGCGCTGTGCGGCAGTCTGCAGTGGTGGGATGGCTCGGACATCGAGGTGGAGCGGCTACGTGAATCCGGCCTGGATCCCGCCGACCTGGCGGTGCGGCAGTTGGTGGATCTGAGTCAGCAGCTGATGGGTTTTCCGCGTCACTTGTCGCAGCACCCGGGCGGCTTTGTGCTGACGAACGGGCCGCTCACGCGCATGGTGCCGGTCACCAATGCGCGCATGGACAACCGCACGGTGATCGAGTGGGACAAGGACGATATCGATGCGCTGGGCCTGCTCAAGGTCGACGTGCTGGGCCTGGGCATGCTCACCGCGATCCGCAAGACATTGAACTTCGTGAGCCAGCAGTGCGGCTATGACTTCGGCCTGGCGGACATCCCGGCCGAGGACCCCAGGACCTACGAGATGATTTCTCGCTCGGACACGGTGGGGGTGTTCCAGATCGAGAGCCGGGCGCAGCGCTCGATGCTGCCGCGCATGAAGCCCCGGTGCTTTTACGACCTCGTCATCGAGGTCGCCATCGTGCGGCCCGGGCCCATCCAGGGCGATATGGTCCACCCCTATCTGCGGCGCCGCCAGGGGCTCGAGCCTGTGGTCTATCCAAGCCAGGAGCTGCGTGAGGCGCTGGGGCGCACCTTGGGTGTGCCGCTGTTTCAGGAGCAGGTGATGCAGGTGGCGATGGTGGCGGCCGGCTACAGCGGCGGCGAGGCGGATCGGCTGCGGCGCGACATGGCGGCTTGGAAGCGCAAGGGCGGGCTGCAGAAGCACTACAGCAAGATCGTCGACGGCATGACCTCGCGGGGCTATGAGAAGACCTTCGCTGAAGCGATCTTCAACCAGATCAAGGGCTTCTCGGAGTATGGGTTTCCGGAATCGCATGCGGCGAGCTTTGCGCTGCTGGTCTATGCGAGCTGCTGGATCAAGTGCCACCGCCCCACCGAGTTCCTGGCCGGCATGCTCAATGCGCAGCCGCTGGGGTTCTACTCGCCGAGCCAGCTGGTGCAGGATGCCAAGCGCCATGGCGTGACGGTGCTGCCGCCGGACGTGATGGCCAGCGACTCGGATTGCACGCTGGAGGACCACGAGGGCAAGACGGTCGTGCGGCTGGGGCTGCGCCTGGTCAAGGGCCTGCCGGCCGAGGCTGCCAACGCCATCATGCGCGCCAGAGCCGAGCAGGTGTTCGACAACGCCGAGGATCTGGCGCGCCGGGCCGGATTGAACCAGCAGCAGATGACGCAGTTGGCTTCGGGCGATGCGCTGGCCAGCCTGAGCGGGCATCGCCGGCAGCAGGTCTGGGATGCGGCCGCGCAGCGCTCGACGCCACCGCTGCTGCGCAATGCGCCGGTGCAGGAGGACTACCTGGAGCTGCCGCCGGCGCCCGAGGGCGAGGAGATCATTTTTGACTACGCCTCGCTGGGGCTGACCTTGCGCCGGCATCCACTGGCGCTACTCAGAGACAAGCTCAAGGCGCTGGGCTGGATGTCGTCGTCAGAGCTGCACGACCTGCCCAACGGCAGACCCGTGAAGGGCTGCGGCATCGTCACGGTCAAGCAGCGGCCCGAGACGGCCAAGGGGACGATGTTCATCTCGCTGGAAGACGAGGACGGGGACATCCAGGTCATCGTGCGCCGGGAGATCTGGGAGCGCCAGCGTGTCGTGGCGCTCAATGCCAAGCTGCTCGCGGTGAAGGGGACCTGGCAGCGTGAGGGGGAGGTGCGCAATATCGTGGCGGGCTACC
>NZ_JAPFGP010000022.1 GCF_026241155.1 Paucibacter sp. PLA-PC-4 | reverse complement strand
CTCTCCGGCGGCAGCATGCGTGCTACCGCTCTGTCCTTGAATGCTTGTCCGTACCTTGCCAACTCGTTCTCACTGCGCCCCCAGGTTCATCGTTCTATCGGGGCGACAAGTATTTTGACGCGGGGGGGGGTTTCAACAGAGCGTTCACCGCTTTGTCCAGAGCGTGCTTGCTCGGCTCGATGCCCGAGAACTTGCCGGAACTGATCTGGCTCACCTTTGGGCCATCCTGCAGGAAGACCTTGCAGATCCTGAGGCGGCTCGCCGAAGAAAGCTGGAGGCCGAACTGGGCTTTGACCCCGAAGAGTGTCAAGCAGAGATGCTGAACGCCGCTCTGCAATGGAAGGAGCAGATTGGGGATTTAGCGCTGTCTGAGTTGGCACCAGCCGTTTCATCGTCGGGGCATAGCGCCGACTTGGCGACGCTCGGGGAGTTGGCTGACGCCGACGGCATCATTGGCTCGCCAACCATAAGGCCTGACGACATCAATCACTTGAAACAAGGCGCACCGTGGGAGCGAGCGGTCCATGACGCGCGGGCGCTTCGCCGAAGAATTGGCAACGTTGCCAACCCTATGCCCAGCCGGGAGCTACATGAGTTGCTCGGCCTGAGCAGCGATGGCCTCGGCAACTGGTCGCCCCCGGTGGGGCGGTCGCCCGCCGCAGTGGCAATACCGACACACAGAGATCATCTAAAATTCGTTCCGCGCAAACGCAATGTGGTTGGGCAGCGATTCGAGTTGGCACGTTTTCTCGGCGAGTATCTTCGCCCTTCAGACGAGGTTGAGAGGTGGCTCGCATCGACCGATCTGAGCACATCACGTCAGAAATACCAGCGCGCATTCGCAGCCGAACTCTTGTGCCCGCTGGATTCCTTGTTATCCTTTCTGGATGGCGACCTATCGTCGTATGCCATTGAAGAAGCAGCCGCCAATTTCGACGTCAGTGAACAAGTGGTGACCAACCTATTGCTCAACAACGGCGTGATCCACCATCACTGGGCGCAGCATTTACCCTATCAGATGGCAGCGTGATGACCAAAGCCAAGCGCGCAGGCGAAGTCACTTCGCGCGTCGGGACTGTATTGGCAAGCAGGTAGGCGTCATGCGGCCGGGCGTCGCTTAAGACCCTCACAATGCGTACCATCGCCATCTCTGCCCCCCCTCCCCCGGGGCATGCCCAGTGGCTCCAGGGCCATACACTCAGTCATACGAAAGCATCAGGCCAAGCGCTCAACCGCCGCCAGATAGCGCGGGTTGCGCATCAGCTCGTCCCAGGTCAGCGGCACGGTCTGCGGTAGCAGGTCCAGGCGACGCGATTCGCTGTCGGGCTCAGGCGTCCATTGCCCCTCGGCCTGCGCAGCCGTCAGACCATCGAGCAGCTCATCAATCGCTTCACCCTGGCCCACATTCGATTGGTTGCACAACAGCACCAGATCGCAGCCGGCCGTCAGCGCGGCAAGTGCCGCCTCGGTGAAACCGACCGGGCGGCCTTCGATCACGCGAGCGCCGGCCATGCCCAGGTCGTCGCTGAAGATCGCACCGCCAAAGCCCAGGCGCTCGCGCAGGATCTCCTGCAGCCAGCGCGGGCTGAAGCCGGCCGGACGCGCATCCACCTTGGGGTAGATCACATGGGCCGGCATCACCGCCGACAGGCTCAGGCCTAGCCACTCATAGGGCTTGGCGTCCTCGGCCAGGATGGCCTTGAGGCTGCGCTTGTCCACGGGAATGGCCACATGGCTGTCGGCCTTCACGAAACCATGGCCGGGGAAGTGCTTGCCGCAGCTGCTCATGCCGGCCAGCAGCAGGCCTTGCATCAGACTCTTGGCCAAGAGACTGACAACGCGCGGGTCGCGGTGGAAGCTGCGCTCGCCGATCACGCTGCTCTCGCCGTAGTCGAGGTCCAGCACCGGCGTGAAGCTGAAATCGACGCCACAGGCACGCAACTCGGCGGCCAGCACAAAGCCGGTGGCGGTGGCCGCATTGGTGGCGCGCAAGGCATCCGTCATCCACAGCTCGCCAAGTGTGCGCATCGCCGCCAGCTGGGTAAAGCCATCGGTCTTGAAGCGCTGCACGCGGCCGCCTTCATGGTCGACCGCGATCAGCACATCGGGACGGATGGCTTTGATCTCGGCGCACAGCGAGGTCAGCTGGGCGCGACTCTCGAAGTTGCGGCCAAACAGGATCAGGCCGCCGACCAGCGGATGGGCCAGGCGGCGTCGGTCGTTGGCGTCCAGGCTCAGGCCAGCCACATCCAGCACCACGGGAGCATGCATTTCGTTCATCTTCGGAGCTTTATTCCTTGGTTTCGACCACCACAAAGGCGGCCGCGTATTCGGTTTCGTCGGTGACGGTCACATGGGCTTTGAGGCCCTTGGCCTCGAACCAGGCAGCCAGTTCGCCATGCAGGCGGATCTCGGGCTTGCCGCTTGGCGCCTTGACGATCTCGCAGGCACGCCAGGTCATCGGCATGCGCATACCCATGCCGATCGCCTTGGAGAAGGCTTCCTTGGCCGAGAAGCGGGTGGCCAGGTAGGCCACACCACGCGCCTCGACCTTGGCACGGCGCTCGCGGAACACCGCCATCTCATGCGCGCCCAGCACCTTCTGGGCAAAGCGCTCGCCGCGCCGGGCCAGGGTGTCGCGGATACGGCGGATGTCGCAGATGTCGGTACCGATGCCGTAGATCATGCGTAAGCGTTCTGAATGGCGCGCTGATACTCGCGTACGGTTTCGGTATAGCCCAGCTCCAGCGCATCGGCGATCAAGGCATGGCCGATCGACACCTCCTGCACGCCGGGCACCGCGCGCAGGAAGGTCGTCAAGTTGTCGCGGCTCAAGTCGTGGCCGGCATTGATGGCAAGGCCCACAGCCAGTGCGGCCTCGGCCGTACGCGTGAACCCGGCCAGCACCTCGGCCTGACGTTCGGTGCCAAACGCGCTGGCGTAGGTTTCGGTATATAGCTCGATGCGCTCGGCGCCCAGCTCAGCCACCAGCGGCATGGCCTCAGGCGTCGGGTCCATGAAGAGACTGACGCGCACACCCAGGCTCTTGCACTCATCGATCAGCGGGCGCAGCCGCGCCATATCGGCGGGCAGGCTCCAGCCATGGTCCGAGGTGAACTGGTCCTCGCTATCGGGCACGAAGGTGACCTGGTGCGGACGCAGCTCGCGCACGAAGTCCATGAGATTCTGTGTCGGATTGCCCTCGATGTTGTACTCGGCATGGGGCCATGTCTTCAGCTGCTCGGCCAGCTCGTGCACGTCGGCTGTTCGGATATGACGGCCATCGGGCCGCGGGTGCACTGTGATGCCTTGCGCACCGGCCAGCAGGCACAACTCGGCCGCGCGCGTGACGCTGGGAATGCCCAGGTGCCGGGTGTTACGCAGCAGGGCCACCTTGTTGACATTGACCGACAGCGCGCAGCGCGCACCGTGATGCGACGAAGACTCGGGAGCAACCAGCGGGTTCATCGCTGGGCCCGCCCGGCCGCCCGAAGGGCACAGCGTGCCCCCGAGGGGGGCAGTGAACGAAGTGAGCGTGGGGGCATCATGTCCTTTCCAGCAGTTTCTGCACGTCCAGCATGATTTGGCGGGTGCGCAGGGGTTTGTGACCCAGATGATAGTGAAGCAAGGCGCGCAACCCGGTCTTGAGCGCCGGCAAGACCGGCGCACAGGACTGCTGCAGCGCGGCCATGCTGCCGTGCAGCAGCGCCGCCTGCAGCTGGACCAGGGTGGCGCCGGTGAAGCTCACCGAATCGGCTGCGGGCGAGACCACGCCGGACTCGGGCGACAACATGTAGTGCCGCTGCAGATCCAGTGGCGCCTGCGTGAGGCTGGACAGGCTCAGGTCCGGCAACAGACCGAGCTCCATCAACAGGCGCAACTCGAAGGCCCGCAAGGCCGCTTGCGACTGCACATCCTCGCTGGCATGCAGCTGGGGCAGAGTCTGCGCATAGGCATCGAACAGCGCCGGATGCGGGTCCTGGCGCGCCAGCAGCTTTAGCAGCAGCTCGTTGAGGTAGTAGCCGGAAAACAGCGCGGCGCCGGCCGGCATCGTCGCGCCGCCAGCCCATTCCGCGCCGCGCAGGGTCACGACCTCGGCGGCGCCCTCGCCTGCCTTGGCAGGCTTGGACAGGCTGACCTGGATGCGCTGAAAAGGCAGCAACACGGCGCGCAGCTGCGAGTAGGGTCGCTTGGCACCCTTGGCCACTACGGCCAGCCGGCCTTGCTCACGGGTGAAGAGGTCCAGCACCAGGCTGGTTTCGCTCCAGTCATAGTGGTGCAGGACGAAGGCCTGCTGGACAGCCGGAGCGCGCGTGCCTCTTGGAGGCATTACTCGTAGCCGTAGGAGCGCAGATGCTCTTCGCTATCGGCCCAGCCCGAGCGCACCTTGACCCACAACTCCAGGAAGACACGGCCCTCCATCAGATGCTCGAGTTCCTGGCGCGATTCGGAGCCGATGCGCTTGAGCAGCTCACCGCCCTGCCCGATCACCATGCCCTTGTGGGCATCGCGCTCGACAACGATGGAGGCCGAGATGCGGCGCAGCGCGCCCTCGTCTTCCCATTTGTCGATCACCACGGTCGAGGTGTAGGGCAGCTCGTCGCCGGTCAGACGGAACAGCTTCTCGCGGATGATCTCGCTGGCCAGGAACTTCTCCGACCGGTCGGTCAACGCGTCCTCATCGTAGAACCACTCCTGCTCGGGCAGATAGGGCTTGAGGATCTTGAACAGGCGCTGCACATCGCTTTGCTTCTTGGCCGAGATCGGTATGAACTCGCTGAAGTTGCGGCGCTCCTGCATGCTCTTGAGCCAGGGCGCGAGCTCGGCGCGGCGGTGCACGGCGTCGAGCTTGTTGGCGATCAGCACGACGGGTTTGTCCTGCGGCAGCAGCGACAGGACCTTGGCGTCGTCCAGGCCGAAACGCCCAGCCTCGACAACAAACAGCACCAGGTCCACATCGGACAGCACGCCGTGCACGGTGCGGTTGAGATTGCGGTTCAGCGCGGCGTTGTGCTTGGTCTGAAAACCAGGCGTGTCGACAAAGACGAACTGGGCTTCCTCAACCGTGCGCACGCCGGTGATGCGGTGGCGGGTGGTCTGGGCCTTGTTGGAGGTGATGCTGACCTTCTGCCCCACCAGCGCATTCAGCAGAGTGGACTTGCCGACATTGGGTCGGCCGACGATGGCGATCAGGCCACAGCGCTGAGCCGTGCCGTCGGGCATCTTGCCGCCGCTGGCCTTGGGGGCGGCATCGCTGGACAGCGAGGTCGCCCCCGAGCCGGCGGCCGGTATCGGCGGGAGGGTGTAGCCGGTAGCAGGCGGTTTGCCCTCGGACGCAGAGTCGTCCGGGGGTGTGGTGTTGTCGGTCATGGGGTGTCGGCGCGAGGCCGCTCCTTAGTCGCGCAAGCCAGAGCCTGGCTTGTCGCGGGCAATCAGTTCGTCGAGCAATCGACGGGCGGCATCTTGTTCCGCAGCGCGGCGTGAACGCCCTTCGCCACGCTTGGCCAGACTCAGCGCGGGCACGGCGCACTCGACCTCGAAGGTCTGGGCATGGGCCTGGCCGCGGGTTTCGGTGATGCGGTAAGTCGGCACGGCCAGGCGGCGCGCCTGCAGCCATTCTTGCAAAGCCGTCTTCGCGTCCTTGCCCCAGTTGTCGGTGCCCGAGTTCGCGATCAGATCGCCAAACAGGCCACGCACCACCTCCAGCGCTGCCGTGTAACCGCCATCGACAAACGCCGCGCCGATCACCGCTTCCAGCGCATCTGCCAAGATGGACGGGCGCTGCGCGCCGCCGCCCTTGGCCTCGCCTTCGGACATGCGCAGCACCGCAGGCAGGCCCAGCTGGACGGCCAGCTTGTGCAGGCTGTCCTCGCGTACCAGATGGGCACGCACACGGGTCAGATCACCCTCATCCGAACCGGCAAAGCGCTCGTACAGCAGGCTGGAAACGGCCAGACTCAGCACCGCGTCGCCGAGAAATTCCAGGCGCTCGTTGTGGTCGGCGCCAAAGCTGCGGTGCGTCAGCGCGCGCGCGAGCAGACCGACTTCGGCAAAGTGGTAGCCCAGGCGTTGCTGCAATGACTGGTGGGTCGGGTTCATGCGCGAGGTCTGACTTACTTCGACTGGCCCTGGTACTTCAGCAGCAAGAAGGCGGGGCCGGCCAACTCGATCTCCTTCTCGTAGGAGAAGCTGATCTGCACCCGGTCGTTGTCCTTGCTGACCACCAGGTCCGAACCGCTGATGCTGACGATCGAGTACTCGACTTGCTTGATGCGGTCGAACTCCTGACGCACCGCCGGCACGGTGGCCGGATTGCCCTTGGCAATGCGGGTGATCACGCCCTGGATCGTGTAGTACTCAAGCACACTTGGAAATACCCGCATGCCGACCACGGCCGTGCAAGCGATCAACACGCCCCAGAACAACAGACCGAACAGGCTGATACCGCGTTGCTGAAATCTTGTTGCTGGCTGGCGCATCGATCTTCTACCCTTGTCGTTGTGGTTCTGGTCGCGACACCTCAGAACGAGGTGCCGACGCGCTTGAGGTTACCGAAATTCATCCAAACCACAAAGGCCTTGCCGACGATGTTCTCGTCCGGCACAAAGCCCCAGAAGCGCGAATCGCGCGAGTTGTCGCGGTTGTCGCCCAGCACGTAGTAGTGGCCGGCCGGCACCTTGCAAGTCACGCCTTCGGGGCTGTACTTGCAGTTATCCTGGAAAGGAAAAGGACCGTCACGGCGGTCGGCCCGGAACAGCGGCGAGCGCTTAGGGTCAACCAGGATCTGGTGTTCCTTGTCGCCGAGCTTTTCCATGAAGCGTGCGCGGTAGGCCAGGCTGTCCTCGTCGTAGTAGTCGCCCTGGGGTTGGACCGGGGCCAACTGGCCATTGATATAGAGCTTCTGGTTCAGGTAGCTGACCTCGTCGCCAGGGATGGCGGCGACGCGCTTGATGAAGTCAAGGCTCGTGTCCTCGGGGTAGCGAAACACCATCACATCGCCGCGCTTGACGTCGTTGTTGGCGATGATCTTCTTGTTCAGCACCGGCAGGCGCACGCCGTAATGGAACTTGTTGACCAGGATCAGGTCACCCACCAAGAGGGTCGGCACCATCGAGCCGGACGGGATCTTGAAGGGCTCGAACAGGAAGGAGCGCAGCAGGAACACCATCAGAATCACCGGGAACAAGCCGGCGGTCCAGTCCAGCCACCAGGGCTGGCGCAGCACGGCCTCGCGTGCGCTGCTCACATCGCTGTCAACCCGGGTGATGCCCTGGCCGGCCAGCTTCTCGCGGCGCTGCGCGTCGGCCGCCAGCAACTGGGCCGCCGCACGCTCGCGCGCGGGCTGGAAATGAAAGCGCTCGGCCAGCCAATAGGCCATCGTCACGCTGGTCAAGATGAAGAGCAGCAACGCAAAGTTGCCGCTCCAGTAGCCGGTGTACCAGCCGCCCAGATAGGCGATCAGGGCGGCATAGAGAATTCCGGTCAGAGCACTCATTGATCGTCGGTCGCTTCTAAGTAATCAGTCTTCAACTTGGAGAATGGCCAGGAAGGCTTCTTGCGGCACCTCGACCGAGCCGATCTGCTTCATGCGCTTCTTGCCGGCCTTCTGCTTTTCGAGCAGCTTGCGTTTGCGGCTGATGTCGCCGCCGTAGCATTTTGCCAGCACGTTCTTGCGCATCGCCTTGATGTTCTCGCGAGCGATGATGTTGGAGCCGATGGCCGCCTGGATCACCACGTCATACATCTGGCGCGGGATGTGCTCGCGCATCTTGGCGGCCACACCGCGGCCGCGGAACTGGCTCTGCACCCGGTGCACGATGATGGACAGTGCGTCGACCTTGTCGCCGTTGATCAGGATGTCGACCTTGACGACGTCGGAGGCGCGGTACTCCTTGAACTCGTAGTCCATCGAGGCATAACCGCGCGAGACCGACTTCAGCTTGTCGAAGAAGTCCAGGACGATCTCAGCCAGCGGCATCTCGTAGGTCAGCATGACCTGGCGGCCGTGGTAGGCCATATTGATCTGATTGCCGCGCTTTTGGTTGGCCAGCGTCATCACCGGGCCGACATAGTCCTGCGGCATGTACAGATGCACGGTGACGATGGGCTCGCGGATCTCCTGCAGCAGACCCAGGTCCGGCATTTTGGACGGGTTCTCGACCTCGATCACCGTGCCGTCATTGAGCAGCACCTCGTAGACCACGCTGGGCGCGGTGGTGATCAGGTCCTGGTCGAACTCGCGCTCCAGCCGCTCCTGGACGATCTCCATATGCAGCAGACCCAGGAAGCCGCAGCGAAAGCCAAAGCCCAGCGCCTGGCTGACCTCGGGCTCGTAGCGCAGCGAGGAGTCGTTGAGCTTGAGCTTCTCCAGCGCATCGCGCAGTTGGTCGTACTCGCTGGCCTCTGTCGGATACAGGCCGGCAAACACCTGGGGCTGGATCTCCTTGAAGCCGGGCAAGGCCTGCTCGGCCGGGCCGAGGTTGTTAGGCAGCTTCTTCTCCAGCGTGATGGTGTCGCCCACCTTGGCGGCCTGCAACTCCTTGATACCGGCGATCACGAAACCCACCTCGCCGGCGTTGAGCTGCTCGCGCTTTTCCGACTTGGGGGCGAACACACCCAGGTGCTCGGCCGGGTAAACGGCGTTCGACGCCATCATGCGGATGCGCTCGCCCCGCCTCAGGGTGCCGTCGACCACGCGCACCAGCATCACCACACCCACATAGGCGTCGTACCAACTGTCGATGATCATCGCGCGCAGCGGCGCCTCGACCACGCCCTTGGGCGGCGGCATGCGCGCGATCACGGCTTCGATGATCTCGTCGATGCCCATGCCCGTCTTGGCGCTGCAGGGGATGGCGTCAGTCGCGTCGATGCCGATCACATCCTCGATCTCGGCTTTGGCGTTGTCGGGATCGGCGCTGGGCAGATCCATCTTGTTGAGCACTGGCACCACCTCGACGCCCAAATCCAGCGCGGTGTAGCAGTTGGCCACCGTCTGCGCCTCGACACCCTGGCTGGCATCGACCACCAGCAGCGCGCCCTCGCAGGCCGACAGCGAACGGCTGACCTCGTAGGAGAAGTCCACATGCCCGGGCGTGTCGATCAGGTTCAGGTTGTAAGTCTTGCCATCCTTGGCCGTGTACTGCAGCGCAGCGGTCTGGGCCTTGATCGTGATGCCGCGCTCGCGCTCGATGTCCATCGAGTCCAGCACCTGCGCCTCCATCTCCCGGTCCGAGAGCCCCCCGCAACGTTGAATGATGCGATCCGCCAGCGTGCTCTTGCCGTGGTCGATGTGGGCGATGATGGAGAAATTGCGGATGTGGTTCATGGACTCAATCTCGGCCTCGAGCGGCCGAAGCTTCAACGGCGCAGCCGTTGCATGGAAGGCTCATATCGCGAAGCGATGTGAAGGCCCGCGAGGGCCGTGCCGGACATAAAAAAAAGGCACGTCGAAACGGTGACGCGCCTTCCAACAAAACTTATGGCAACTGCTTGTTGGGCCTTCATTGTAGCCAAAAGCCCCCGGCTGAAAACCGCGGCGTCCCCGGATTTGCTGCCGTTGCGGTCCGCCAACATCAAATTATCAACAGCTTATCCACAAGATGCTGTGGATGGCCTGGGGATAGTTTGAGCCAGCTCGCGTTTGCATTGTGCGGCGCGCACAAAGCCCGCCGGACAAGGCTTGATTCTATCTGACCAGCCCCGCAATCGAGCCTTGAGCCATAAAAGTTAGCAAGCGCCAACCCATCGTTTCCTGACAGCAAGCCCTCCCGCAATTCCACAAAGTGGAAAGACCCGGCGCCACTGTCGGGCGCCGGGCGAGCGGCCGCGGGCTCAACGGCCGGGTTTGACCAGCACGAAGTTGACCGCACTGCCCCGGCGAACCAGCATGGTGATCTGCTTGGCCTTCTCCAGCTTAGCGACCACGCTCTGGAACTGCTTGACGCTGCTGATCTCGGTGTTGTCCACAGACAGGATCAGGTCGCCCTCGCGCAGACCCGCGCGCGCCGCCGCTCCCTCGACCGCCTCCACGCGCACGCCGTTGCGCAACTTCAGCTCGCGCTTTTGGGCCTCGGTCAGCTCGACCACGGTCAGCCCCAACGTCGGCGTGGGCTTGGCGCTGGGCTCGGCGGCGCGGCGCGGGCTGTCATCCTCCAGCTCAGCCACCGTGATGCTCAGATCCTTGTATGTGCCGCGTCGGAACACCTGCATCGTGACCTTGCTGCCGGGCTTGGTGGCGCCCACCACGCGGCGCAGATCGCTGGCCTTCTCGACCGCCTTACCGTCGAACTTGACGATCACATCGCCGCCCTCCAGCCCGGCCTTCTCGGCCGGGCTGTCCTCGACGATGTTCTGCACCAGCGCGCCCTGCGGCTTACCCAGGCCGATGGCCTCGGCCACCTCCTTGCTGACATCGGTAGGCTGCACGCCGATGCGCCCGCGTATCACCCGACCCGCGCTGCGCAGTTGGTCGGAGACGCGGATGGCCTCGTCGATCGGAATCGCGAACGAGATGCCCATGAAGCCGCCCGAGCGGCTGTAGATCTGCGAGTTGATGCCGATCACCTCGCCGCGCATATTCAGCAGCGGGCCGCCCGAATTTCCAGGATTGATGGCCACATCGGTCTGGATGAAGCGCAGAAAGTCGCCGGTGTCGCGCGCCTTGGCGCTGACGATGCCAGCGGTGACTGTGCTGTCGAAGCCAAAGGGCGAGCCAATCGCCAGCACCCACTCACCGACGCGCAGCCGGTTCACGTCGCCGATCTTGACTGCCGGCAGCCCGGCTGCCTCGATCTTGACGACCGCAACATCGGTGCGTGCATCGGCGCCAATGAGCTTGGCCTTGAACTCGCGCTTGTCTGGCAAAGTGACCCAGACCTCGTCGGCGCCGTCCACCACATGCGCATTGGTCATCACCAGGCCGTCGGCGCTGAGAATGAAGCCGGAGCCGACACCGCGACGCTGCGGCTGATCGTCCTCTTCACCGCCACGCGGGGTGCCGGGGCGCTGATTGGGCACAGGGATGCCGAAGCGACGCAGGAACTCCAGCATCTGCTCGTCCATCTCCGGTGTGCCGGCCGCCCGACGCACGCGCTCCGAGGTGCGGATATTGACCACCGAAGGCGCCGAGCGCTCGACCAACTCGGCAAAGTCGGGCAGCTCGCGCACCTGCGCCGAGGCCTGCCGGGGCGCCACGCTCATACCCAGGCCGAGCGAGAGGACGGCCGCCGACAGCAGCGCGGCGGACCAGCGCGACAGGGCGTGACGAGGATCAGAGCTTGTTTGCATGATGAGGGATAGTGGGCTTTCGGACAGGTGAGGATGACACAAGCGCGGTTCGGTCGCTTGGCCCAGGTTTTGGTGATCTTGCCGCAAGACGGCGGCTCTTGTCAGGCCACTCGGGCCAGGCCACTATGGCTGCGACGCTGGCGCACTGTCTTTAGTCACGGCCGGCTCGGGCGGCAGCTCCACCAGCAGCGCATCGCCGGCAAGTCCAGCCGATTGAGCAAAAGACAGGGCGGGCGCCGGCACCAGCAGCGGCCTGGTGGATGGCGCGGCGGCCAGGACCTCGTTCGGCGGCGAAGCAATAAACACAGGCAAGTTCGTCAGGCCGGCCGCCAAGGCGACGAAGCCGGCGGCCACGGCGGCGGGCGCCAGCCAGCGCTGCAGCCGGGCCTGCGCAGCGACGATGCGCGGCTCGGCCAGCAACTGCGGCCGCAGGCGGGCCAGCAGGTCCTCGCCACGGCCGATGTCATGCGCCAGCTCGGCCGAGCGAAGGCTGTCCCCTATCAGCTGATAGGTCTGCCATTGCTCGCGCAGGCCTTGCTCGGGCCAGGCGCGCAGCAGCGCGCTGGTCTCAGCGATGTCGGCCTCGCCATCGGCCAGCGCCGACAGCGCCGGGCCGAGTGGCCTCTGGCTCTGGCTCTGGGGCCGGAAATCGGGACTTCGCATCGCACACTCCATCTTCAAGCTCATTTCACCAACGCTCACCCTCGCGCGTACCCAGCAGCGGCCGCAGCCGCGCGGCGACCGCCTCGCGGGCCCTGAAGATGCGCGATCTGACCGTGCCCGCCGGGCAGCCAATCAGGCTGGCGATCTCGTCATAGCTCAGGCCTTCGACCTCGCGCAGCACCAAGGCCTGCCTGAAATCGTCAGGCAGCGCATCAACAGCAGCGTTCACCGCCGCACCCAACTCCTTGCTGGACAGCAGCGACTCGGGTGTTGCGCCATCACTTAGTACGCTGTCGACGGCAAAAGTTTCCTCCTCCTCATCCCCCGACTTGAGGGATGCCTCGCTCAGCAACGGGTCCCGCCGGAGCTGAACCAGGGCCTTCTTCGCGCTATTGACCGCGATGCGGTGCAGCCAGGTGTAGAAGGCGCTCTCCCCCCGAAACCCCGGCAGGGCGCGGTAGGCGCGCAGAAAAGTCTCCTGCGCGATATCGGCAACCAGATCGACATCACGCACCATGCGCGCGATCAGACGCTCAATGCGCCGCTGGTACTTGAGCACCAGCATCTCGAAGGCCTTAACGTCGCCGCGTTGGACGCGCTCGACCAGCAACCGGTCGGGATCTGGCTCGCTCATGGTTTGCGACTCGCAACGATGCACGCCGAGTTCGGGGTCGCTCGCAGCTGGGGCCTATGCGCAGCACCGCGCGCGCGCGCCAGCGGGAGGTAGTGCGACAGGCGGTTGAGCGACAGGCGGTAGCGCTGCAGGAGCGAACGCAAAGCCACGCGCAGCAGCAGCAGTGAAGCGCCCAGATCGATCACCGGGCGGGGACGCACCGGCGTCTCGTCAAGCCAGCAATGCCGCCCGCCCCAGCGCAAGCTCGTGGACCTGGTGCGGCTGCACCGCCGACTCATCCGCACGGCACCGGGCAGCAGCAGCGTGCCAAGCAAGAGCCAGCTCAGCTGATGAGCGGCGGGAATGCCCAACCCGGACTGACTCATCAGCGCAGCCATCGAAGCGCCGCCGGCCGGCAGCGCCACAGCGGTCATCAGCGCAGCCCGAACCCCGTCGGATCCGACGGCGATCTGCAATGCGCTCGCCTGACGCTGGGCCGGCATGGCCCCGGCCTCAGACGCGCTTGAAAATCAGCGTACCGTTGGTGCCGCCGAAGCCGAAGTTGTTCTTTGCGGCGTATTCGATCTTCATCGGCCGCGCCTCATTGGCGCAGTAGTCCAGGTCGCACTCGGGATCCTGATTGAAGATGTTGATGGTGGGTGGGGCCACCTGCTGATGCACGGCCAAGGCGGTGAACACCGACTCGATACCCCCTGCCCCGCCCAGCAAATGGCCGGTCATGGACTTGGTCGAGCTGATCACCATCTCTTTGGCGTGGTCGCCGAAGGCCAGCTTGATGGCATTCGTCTCGTTCACATCACCCAGCGGCGTCGAGGTGCCGTGGGCATTCATGTACTGAATCTGATCGGGGTTCAGTCCGGCGTTGCGCAGAGCCGCCCTCATCGACCGCTTGGGGCCGTCCACATTGGGCGCGGTCATGTGAAAGGCATCTGCACCCATGCCGAAACCGGCCAACTCGCAGTAGATCTTGGCGCCGCGCTTCTTGGCATGCTCGTACTCTTCGAGCACCAGCACACCGCCGCCCTCGCCCAGCACAAAGCCGTCTCGATCTTTGTCCCAGGGGCGCGACGCGGTTTTCGGGTCGTCATTGCGAGTCGACAGCGCGCGCGCTGCAGCAAAGCCACCGACGCCCAGCGGCGACACCGTGGACTCGGCACCGCCGGCGACCATCACATCGGCGTCGCCGTATTCGATCAGCCGGCCGGCCTGTCCGATGGCGTGCAGACCGGTGGTGCAGGCCGTCACGATTGCCAGGTTCGGCCCTTGGAAGCCGAACTTGATCGAGACATGCCCGGAAATCATATTGATGATGGAGGCCGGCACGAAGAATGGCGAAATGCGGCGCGGGCCGCGGTTCGTCAGTTCCGCGTGGGTCTCTTCAATCATCGGCAGGCCACCGATACCGGAGCCCACCAGCACGCCGATACGCTCGGCCTGCTCTGCCGTCAACTGATCGCCCGTGGGCAGACCCGCATCCTGCACCGCCTGTATGGACGCCGCCAATCCGTAGTGGATGAAGGTGTCCATCGTTCGCGCTTCCTTGGTGGAGATGTAGTCTCCAACATTGAAGCCCTTCACCTCGCCAGCGAACTGGCAGGCAAAGGCCGAGGCATCGAAACGGGTGATGCGGTCAATGCCGGATTGACCGGCCAGGATATTGGCCCAGCCTTCAGCCACCGTGTTGCCCACGGGGCTGATCAGACCAAGTCCGGTAACAACGACGCGACGACGGCTCATGCGGTACGGGGATCAGTTAACGAAATGCCAGAGCGCGAGGCTCAGGCCTTCTGGTGCTTGACGGCGTAGTCGATCGCCAACTGCACGGTGGTGATCTTCTCAGCTTCTTCATCGGGGATTTCGATGCCGAACTCGTCTTCGAGGGCCATCACCAATTCCACGGTGTCGAGCGAGTCAGCGCCCAGGTCAGCCACAAAGGCCTTCTCGTTGGACACATCGGACTCAGGCACGCCGAGTTGCTCGGCGATGATTTTCTTGACACGTGCTTCGATATCGCTCATGACTCCTCCAGGAGGGGTTTGCTAGGAACAGCCCGGGATTCTAAGGCCTCTAGGGTGACGCGCCTAAGTCAAGGCAAGACATCACATCCAGCGGTCCTTCACCGGCCGGGCAAATCCGGTGGGTGGGTGTCTGAAACACCCACCTCAATTCATGAACATGCCTCCGTTGACATGCAATTCGCTGCCGGTAATGTAGGCGGCTTGGGCCGAGGCAAGAAATGCGACAGCGGCGGCGATCTCCTCGGGTGCGCCCAGGCGACCCACAGGAATCTGCGCCAGCAGCGCGGCTTTTTGCGCCTCGGGCAGGACTTCGGTCATGTCGGTCGCGATGAAACCGGGCGCCACGCAGTTGACGGTGACACCACGGCTGCCCAGCTCGCGGGCCAGCGCACGGGTCATGCCTGCGACGCCGGCCTTGGCCGCCGCGTAATTGGCCTGACCGGGATTGCCGGTCGCACCGACCACCGAAGTGATGTTGATGATGCGGCCGTAACGCTGCTTCATCATGGTGCGCATGACCGCACGGCTCATGCGGAAAACTGCCTTCAAGTTGGTGTCCAGGACCGCGTCCCAGTCCTCGTCCTTCATGCGCATGGACAAGGTGTCACGAGTGATGCCAGCATTGTTGACCAGCACCTGCAGACCGCCATCGCTCTTCACGATGGTATCGACAGCCGCCTCGCAGGCGGCGGCGTCATTGACGTTGAGCACCAGGCCGCGACCGCCCAGCGGCGCCAAGGCCTCGCTGATGGCGGCGGCGCCGGCTTCGCTGGTGGCCGTGCCGATCACGGTAAAGCCTTGGCTCGCCAGATGCAGCGCAATCGCGCGGCCAATGCCCCGGCTGGCACCGGTGACCAGGGCTGTTTGTTGGGTATCACTCATGGGTTCAGGACAGCAAATTCTTGGTTTCGGCCAGCGAGGCCGGGTCCAGCACCGTGGTGCTGATGATGTCGGCATCGATGCGCTTGGCCATGCCGGCCAGCACCTTGCCGGGGCCGCATTCGATGATGGTGTTCAGGCCGCGCGCCTTCAGCGCCTGCACCACTTCGACCCAGCGCACCGGGCCGAAGGCCTGGCGGTACAGCGCATCGCGCAGCGCATCGGCGCTGTCGGTGACGGCCACATCGATGTTGTTGATCACAGGGAAGGCCTGGGCCGCGAAATTCACGCCGGCCAGCTTCTCGCGCAGGCGCTCGGCCGCCGACTTCATCAGGCTGGAATGAAAGGGTGCCGACACCGGCAGCGGCAGCGCGCGCTTGGCCCCCAGAGCCTTCAGCGCCTCGGCGGCCTTCTCGGCACCAGCCTTGCTGCCGGCAATCACCGTCTGCTTGGGGTCATTGAAGTTCACCGCCTCGATCACCTCGCCGGTCTCGGCCGCCACCTGAAGGCAGCATGCACGCACGGTCTCGCCGTCCAGGCCCAGGATGGCGTACATCGCGCCAACGCCCACCGGCACGGCTTCTTGCATGGCCTGGGCACGCAAGCGCACCAACGGCAGCGCATCGGCCAGGCTCAGGGCGCCGCAGGCCACCAGGGCGGTGTACTCACCGAGCGAATGGCCGGCCGCCGCGGCGGGCAGCAGGCCGGTCTCTGCAATCCAGGCCCGGTAACAGGCGATGCCAGCCGTCAGCATCACCGGCTGGGTGTTGGTCGTCAGGTCCAGTTGCTCCTTGGGGCCGGCCTTGATCAGGGCGCCGATGTCCTCGCCCAGCGCGGCCGAAGCCTCGGCCAGCGTGCGAAGCACTTCAGGATGATCACCCCAGGCGTCCAACATGCCAACGGCTTGCGAGCCCTGGCCCGGGAACACGAATGCGAACTTTGCGCTCATAAGAATCTTGTTACTTCTCTGGTCAGAAATCCAGCAGCACCGCGCCCCAGGTGAAGCCGCCGCCCACACCTTCCAACATCACGGTGTCACCGCGCTTGACCTTGCCGCTGCGCACCGCCACATCGAGCGCCAGCGGAATCGAGGCGGCCGAGGTGTTGCCGTGCTCGTCGACGGTCACGATCAGCTTGTCCAGCGGCATCTTCAACTTTTTGGCCGTACCCTGCATGATGCGGATATTGGCCTGGTGCGGAATCAGCCAATCGATGTCGGCCTCACTGCGGCCGGCTTTCTCCAACACCGAGCGTGCCACCTTCTCCAACACGCCCACTGCCAGCTTGAACACCGCCTGGCCATCCATCTTCAGCAACGGATCGCCCAGGACCTGGCCACCAGCCACGGTACCCGGCACACACAAGATGCCGGCGTGACGACCATCGGCGTGCAGCTCAGAAGCCAGAATGCCCGGCTCTTCGCTGGCACCCAGCACCACAGCACCCGCGCCGTCGCCAAACAGCACGCAGGTCGTGCGGTCCTTGAAATCGAGAATGCGCGAGAACACCTCGGCGCCGATGACCAGGGCCTTGGTTGCAGCGCCAGTCTTGATCATCGAATCGGCCACCGTCAGCGCGTAGACAAAGCCCGAGCAGACGGCCTGCACATCGAAAGCGGCACAGCCAGCCACGCCCAGCTTGTGCTGCAGCAAGGCGGCGGTGGACGGGAAGACCATGTCCGGCGTCGAAGTCGCGACGATGATCAGGTCGATCTCCTCGGCGGCCACACCGGCCGCCTCCAGCGCCGCGCGGGCGGCAGGCAGGGCCAAGTCGCTGGCCGCCACACCGTCGTCGGCAAAGTGCCGCGCATGAATGCCGGTGCGCTCGACGATCCATTCATTGGAGGTCTCGATGCCGTCAAGTGCCAGCTGCGCCGCGAGATCGGCATTGGACAGACGCTTCGGGGGCAGATAGCTGCCCGTGCCGAGAATACGGGCAAACAGTGGCTTCGATGAGGGAGTTGTCATGCGGCTTGGGCGGCGTCGGCCACCTTGTCTCCTGCATCGCCCTGGGCAGCGGCCGGCATGGCCTGCAGCGTGGCGATGATGCGATCATGGACCCGGTCCAACAACCGGTTGCGGGCGGCATCATACGCCCGGTTCAAGGCCTGCTCGAAGGCGTAGGCATCGGCCGAACCATGGCTCTTGAACACCAGACCGCGCAGGCCCAGCAGCGCCGCACCGTTGAAGCGGCGATGATCGACACGCCCCTTAAAACGCTTGAGTACCGGCATCGCCAACACTGCCGCCGCCTTTGTCAGCCAACTGCGGCCAAACTCTTCCTTGATGATGGTCGAGATCATGGTCGCCAGACCCTCGGCCGTCTTCAGTGCGACATTGCCGACGAAGCCGTCGCAGACCACCAGATCGGTCGTGCCCTTGAAGATGTCATTACCTTCGACATTGCCGTAAAAGTTCAGCTGCCCGGCGGCATCGGCCTGGCGCAGCAAGTCGCCGGCACGCTTGATCGTCTCGCTGCCCTTGATCGCCTCTTCGCCGATGTTGAGCAGGCCCACGGTCGGCTCTTCGCGCCCCTCGACCGCAGCAACCAGAGCCGAGCCCATCACCGCGAATTGCAGCAGATGCTCGGCCGTGCAGTCGACATTGGCCCCCAGGTCCAGCACAGTCGTGTAGCGGCCGGTCTGGTTGGGCATCACGGTCGCAATGGCCGGGCGATCGATGCCCTCCAGCGTCTTGAGCAGATAGCGGGCCACCGCCATCAAGGCACCGGTATTGCCGGCCGAGACACAGGCTTGGGCCCGCGGCGAGGCGCCGTCAATGGCCTTGAGCTGGCTGATCGCCACGCGCATCGACGAGTCCTTCTTGCGGCGCAACGCCACCTCGACAGGATCGTCCATGCTGACCACCTCGCTGGCCGCCACCAGATGACAGCGCGGCCATTGCGCAGCGGCGGCCAGCGCCTCGGGGCGCCCGACCAGCAGCAACTCGGCCTCGGGATGCTTGTCCAGAAATGCCCGGCAAGCCGGCAGCGTCACCGAAGGGCCATGGTCGCCGCCCATGCAGTCGACGGCCAGGCGAAGGGGCGCACCAGCGCTTGAATCAGTTGGAAACATCGAGGCAGGAGGAGGTATGACAGCAGGCCTCAGGCCCTTGCTGCGAATGTGCGGACCTTACGCGAGCCCAGGCCTGCGGACAAGCGGGCGCACCCGGGACGATAAAGCCACACACCAACACAAAAACCCGGCACTGCACGGAACAGGCCGGGTTTTGCGCTTATCACCTGTTCGGGCGCCGCGGCTCAGGGCCGGCGGCACAAGCCGATTCAGGCGTCAGCCTTGGTCTTCAGGACCTTGCGGCCACGATAGAAGCCGGTCGGGCTGATATGGTGACGCAGGTGCACTTCGCCGGTGGTCGGCTCGATCGCGGTGCCCGGATTGACCAGTGCATTGTGCGAGCGGTGCATGCCACGCTTGGAAGGCGACTTCTTGTTTTGCTGAACGGCCATGAAAATTCTCCTAGAGCTGCGGTGATGGAAGGCATGCAGGCCAGACTTGTTCAAGCCTGCTACCACTGCCGCTCACTTCCAATGTAAGTACCGACGCCCGGTCCATTCTTGTCATGCGCACCACGCGCCAAGCACAGGCCCCTGCCATGCGCAAATGACCCCTGAACCGGGAAAGCCCGCGATTCTAGCACGCACCTGAGGTTTCTCCCAAGTGCTGCTTCGACATCACTTCTTCTTCAGCGCCGCCAGTACGGCAAACGGATTCGGCCGCTCCTCCTGCTCCCCGTGCTCGGCATCATCCGAGGGCATGGGGAGCGCCTGCGGGCAGACCTCGTGGCGGGGCACAAGCGGCAGATCCAGCAAGAGCTCATCTTCGACGAGCTCCCGCAGATCCAGGCTGCGCGGCAATGCCAGCACATCCTCCTCGCTCTCGGCATCCAGGCTGGCGGCCTCGTTTTCATCGCGCGCAAAGCGAAACCAGCGCTCGAACTGGACGGATTCATGGACCGGCTGCAAGCAGCGCTGGCAGGTCAGCGCCGTCTGCGCCGAAGCTTCCAGATACAGCCAGGTCTGCGGCTCGCTGCCACGCGGCTTGCGCTGCTCGCCGCGCGCTGTCCATTGCACGTGCGGCCAGTTGCTGGCCGGCGCCTCGGGCGCGGCGGCATCAGCCAGCCGAATGAGCTCGGCGGCCAGCCATTGCCCCTGCAGGCTGGCGGCGTCGCGCGCAAAAGCGGCGACATCCAGTTTGCGCGGATCGAGTTCGCGCGCGGGCTTGGAGCTGGAACGGATAGTCATGGCGCAAGTGTACGAGGCGCGGCAATGGGAAAATCGCGCCCATGCCCATCCAAGCCCCCCATGAGCGCCGGCTGATTCTCGGCTCCAGCTCCCCCTATCGCCAAGAACTGCTGCGCCGCCTGCGCATTGCGTTTGATGTCGTCAGCCCCGACGTTGATGAGACAGCTTTGCCTGGCGAAGCACCGGCAGCGCTGGCAACACGGCTGGCCTTGGCCAAGGCGCAAGCCGTGGCCAGACAACACCCTGAGGCCGTCGTGATCGGATCCGATCAGGTGGCCGATCTGCACGGCCAGGCCCTGGGCAAGCCCGGGACCCACGAGCGCGCGCGCGATCAGCTCCAAGCCATGAGCGGTCAGCCGGTGGTTTTTCATACGGCGCTGGCCGTGGTCTGCGCCGCGCAGGATTTCTCCGCACAAGACCTGGCCCCGGTACGGGTGCGCTTTCGCACCCTCAGTGCCGCGGAGATCGAGAACTATCTGCGCGCCGAACAGCCCTATGACTGCGCCGGCAGCGCCAAGGCCGAGGGCCTGGGCATCGCGCTGCTGAGCAGCATCGAATCCGACGACCCGACAGCCCTGATTGGCCTGCCCTTGATACGCACCTGCCGGCTCCTGCGCCTGGCCGGCATCGAGCTGCTGACGGGAGCCTCAGCATGAGCGGCAAACTCTATCTGGTGCCCAACACCCTGGACTTCGGCGTCGCTGACGCGGAAGTCGATCTGCAGACCGTACTGCCGCTGCACGCCATCCAGATCGCGGCGCGGCTGGGCCATTGGGCCGCAGAGAACGCCAAGACCACGCGCGCTTTTTTGAAGCGGGTGGATGCCGTCATACCGTTGACCCAGCCCCTGCAAAGCCTGCAGATCACCGAGCTGCCCCGCCCGCCCAAAGGGCAGCCGGCCGGAAAAACCGCCGGCGACCAAAGCAAGGCCTGGAGCGAGTTGCTAGCACCGGCACACGACGGCCATGATGTTGGCCTGATCTCGGAAGCAGGCTTGCCGGCGATCGCAGATCCCGGCGCCAATCTGGTGGCGGCCGCCCACGCCGAAGGCATCGAAGTGGTGCCGCTGAGCGGCCCGAGCTCGCTGCTGCTGGCGCTGGCGGCCAGTGGCCTCAATGGCCAGAGCTTCGCCTTCGTCGGCTATCTGCCGGTCGATGCGCCAGCACGTAGCGCACGGATCCGCGAGCTCGAGGCCCTGTCGCTGCGACAGCAGCAGACGCAACTGATGATCGAGACGCCCTATCGCAACGAGGCACTGATGCAAGCCCTGCTGACCCAGTTGAAGCCGCAAACACGGCTGTCGGTCAGTTGCGGCCTGAGCCTGGCCCAGGGCTGGACCCGCAGTACCACGGTGGCGCAATGGCGGGCCAAGCCGCAAAGCCTGCCGGACAAGGTGCCGGCCGTGTTCGCCTTGCTGGCCGGCTGAGGACTCAGGAGTCGGCGGTGGCCGACTGCGCCGGCTTGGCGCCGAACAGCGCGGCAACCCGCTTCTTCGGCTTGATATAGGGCGACAAACCCTTGCCGCCACCCATGCCCGAAGCGGGCGTGGACTTCTCCCAGGACGGCGACTCGCTCGTGGCGCTGGGCTCGTAAGGCTTGTCGAAGAAGGGATCGCGCGAGGACGGACGGTGCACAGGGCGCGACGCAGCAGCGTAGTCCGAGCGCGGGGCGGCCGGGCGATCATCGCGTTCGCTGCGCTCAGGCCGCTCGGCACGCGCTGGGCGGCGCGGGCGCTCCTCTTCGAGCTCAATCGCGTCCAGGTCGATCTTGCGCTTGATCAGTTTCTCGATGTCGGCCACCAGGCGGGCATCGGACTTGTTGACCAGGGTCACCGCGATGCCCGAGGCGCCCGCACGGCCGGTGCGGCCGATGCGGTGCACATAGTCCTCGGCATTGAAGGGCACATCGAAGTTGAACACCGCCGGCAGGTCTGCGATGTCCAGGCCGCGCGCCGCCACATCGGTGCACACCAGCACATCAACCTCGCCGCGCTTGAACGCGTCCAGCGCCTTCAGCCGCTCATCCTGCGACTTGTCCCCGTGCAAGGCATTGGTGCGCAGTCCGTCGCGCTCGAACGAGCGCGCAAGGCGCGCACAGCCGAGCTTGGAATTCACAAAGACGATGGCCTGGCGGATCTCGCGATCCTTCAGCACCTTCAGCACCGCCGCACGCTTGTCCTCGTCGGCCACGCTGTAGAACAGCTGCTCGACATTGGTCGCGGTTGCATTCGGGCGCGCCACCTCAACCAAGATCGGCGACTGCAGATAGCTCTCGGCCAGACGCTTGATCTCAGGCGAGAAGGTCGCCGAGAACAGCAGGGTCTGGCGGGTCTTGGGCAGGAAGCTCAGGATGCGCTGCAGATCCGGCAGGAAACCGATATCCAACATGCGATCGGCCTCGTCCAACACCACGTACTCGACCTGGTTGAGCACGCAATTCTTGGCCTCGATATGGTCCAGCAGACGGCCCGGCGTTGCGATCAGCACCTCGACCCCGGCCTTGAGCTGCAAGGTCTGCGGCTTCATGTCGATCCCGCCGAACACCACTGCCGCACGCAAATTGGTGTGCTTGGAGTAGGCCTTGACGTTGTTGGCCACCTGGTCGGCCAGCTCCCGCGTCGGCGCCAGCACCAGAGCACGCACCGGATGGCGCGCCGGCGAGGCGCTGGCGTTCTCATGCTTGAGCATGCGCTGCAGCAACGGAATCGAAAACGCGGCCGTCTTGCCGGTGCCGGTTTGGGCCGCGCCCATCACGTCCCTGCCCTCCAAAACGATGGGAATCGCCTTGGCCTGAATCGGTGTCATGCTGGTGTAGCCGGAGTCGGCGACGGCGCGCAGGAGCTTGGGATCCAGGGGAAGGGTGTCGAAGCGCGCCGGAATAGGTTCAGGAGCAACTTCGGGGATTTGGGTGTCATTCATCCCCCGATTATCGCCGGCTTCAACACGGACCGGGCCGGACACCCTTATTCGGGCAATCTAGCGCTTGAGAACCAGCCAGTGTGGCGTCCGAAATCGCACGATGCGCCAGTACATGGTGACATAGCCGGCCGCATAGACGCCCAGCGCACATGCCAGAGCAAAACTGTCATTCCACCAAAGTACGGCGGGTATCGTCGACAAAGAACAGACCACCCACAGGTACGGCGCAGTGAGTGAATTGCGGCGCGTCAACGCACGCGCATCTCGGCTACCAATTGCCCAGCGCATCAAACGGCGGTAGATCAGGCTGTGCAAGTGCACACCGTCGGGCATGCCCATTGGCCGCCCCCGCAGCACCTTACGCCGATACATCGAGAACACGGTCTCCACAACAGGGTAGGCGCACAGCAGAAGCGGAAACAATGGCGACACCGAGGCGTTGCGCCCAATCAGCAAGATGCTCAACTCGGCGAGCAAGAAGCCCAGGAAATAGGCCCCGCCGTCACCAAGGAAGATCAGCCCCATCGGGTAATTCCAGACAAAGAAACCCATCGTCGCAGCCACGGTCAGCAAAGCACATCCAGCGACCCAAGTGTCGCCCACACTGTATGCAACGAATGCCACGCCGGACAGCATGATCATGCTGCACATCGAGGCCAGACCATTGAAGCCGTCAATGATGTTGACCGAATTGGCGACCCCGGCGACAACAAAAATTGCTAGCAACCCAGCACCCAAAGGCCAAGCCGCAAGCCAGTCAAGACCAGGAATCTCGGTCCGATGAATAGAGGCACCCAGAAGCCATACACCGAGGAGGGCTGCAGCCGATATGGCCAACATGCGCCGCAGAGGGCTGACCCTCTTGGTCACGTCTTCGATCATTCCTGAAGCGAACGCAGGCAGACTGCAAAACACCAGCAGCAAAACCGACGTTCGCATTTCAGGCGAACGATAGGCCCAGGCCAAGCCGCCCAGGACGAATCCCAGAAAAATTGCCAAGCCACCGATGCGCGGCACCGGGCGAGCATGGAATTTCTGCGGCCCAGATAAGTCATGATCAGCCGAAAGCTTCGCATGCAAACTCGCTGAGCGGATGATCAACAAGGTTACAACCAGCGCAACCGAAAAACCAAGCGAGAGAAAAGAGAGCATGGAGCGGGACTAGATGAGCGTGGCCCGAGACGGAGTCTCACCAACTTGTACACAAGCACTCGATAGCGCGCGCCGGCAGTGCAGTTCAACCCAACTCATTTCAGATTCTGCAGCGCTACAGCCCCAAGCCCAAACTGGTAGAGGATCTGAGCCCAGTCCTTAAGGTCCTGCGCGAACTCGGTGCGATAGATTTCCTCCGGCACGAAGACGGTATCACCGGGCAGGGCCTGCATCGACTCAACCAAGCCACCACCAAACCCCCAACCGCTTCGAGTGCCGCGATTGCTGATCACCGTGCCGTTGGCACGTAGCACGAATACGCTGGTCTTATCAGCCGTGCGAGTCAGCCCACCGGCGAGACTCAGGTACTGATCCAAAGTGCGGTCTCGGGAGAACAGATAGCTACCGCTATTGAACACGCTGCCATAGACATTGACGGTCGAGGGCCTGGCCGGGACGTACAAACGATCACCGTCTTCCAGTGCAAGTTCGGGAATCGTGGTGTCACTCTGGGAAAATTGCAGCACGACCCGGCCGGTTGGCTGGACAGCACGAAGGCGCTCAATCAGCTTGAACTGGCCCGTATTGCGGGCAGCCGTGAAATCCACATTTGAAGGAGCGGACTTCTCCTTCTGAGCCAAAGCAGCGCGATTGAACTCCGCTTCTAGATCACGCAACGCCCGGTCGTAATTCTCGATCTGACGCAAACGCACCGTCTCACGGTTGAACTCCACACCGAAGAGGAACGCTTCCGACGTCAGCCCCCCTGCCGCACTCAATGCGTCACGCAAAGTGCTGCCAGCCGGCAACACATAGTCGCCCGGACGTTGAACCTCGCCGTCTACACGAACCCGCTTGCTTTGACGCAAGGCCGGTCTTGCCACGTCAGCCATGCTCAGCACGCGCAGCACATCACCATTGTTCAATGGCTGTGTTGCGTCCTTTGCCAAATTCACGTCTCGCACGGCTTGGCCCGCACGTTCATCCAGTCGATGAATCACAGCCGAGTTGCGATTGGCGACGGTAGAGAGGCCGCCTGCCATGCTCAACGCATCGCCAAGCGTCTCGCCGGCCTTGAGCTCGAACACAGCTGGATGATTGACACTGCCGATCACACCGATCTGAGGGCCAACGGCTGCAACATGAACCACGTCATCATTGCGAAGCGAGCGATCGGCACTCCTGTCGCCCTTCAGCAGCAAGTCATACAAGTCCAAAGTGCTGATCACTGCGCCGCCGCGGCGAACCTGGATCACCCGGTAGCTGCCTACAGCCGTCGGTCCACCAGCGGCCATCAACGCATGCAGCACGGTCGACAGGCCACTGATGGACTGCGCACCCGGCTGTTGCACAAAGCCAGTTACATAGACCCGAATAGCGCGCACTTCGCCCAAAGCCACAGACAGGTCAAAGTTGCGAAACTGCGTCGCGACTCGCTGGCGGATCACATGGCGAAGATCGCCAAACCGCACCCCCACCAAGCTGACGGTGCCAATGCGCGGAATGGCCAGTCGACCGGAACGGTCGACAGTCAGGCGCAGGGTGGCCTCCAAAGAGCCCCACAAATTCAACAGCACCTCGTCGCCAGGGCCAAGGACATAGTCGTCCGGCACCAAGTTTGGGCCTTCGTTGGGATCCTCACTCTCGCGGTCATCGTGTTTCTTGGTCACCAACTCCGCACCAAATCGACGGATCAGTTGATCCTCCTCTTCGATACGCTCACCGGTCGAGTTACGGGCAACACCCGCCAGTTGACGCACCAGCAGCTCAAACTCGCTAGGGCGGTAAAGTGGACGCGACCCCAACAGATCTGCGTCACCGTCCACGCTGCTGCCATCCGACCTCTGTGAGGAACTCCTGCCCTTACTGCGCTCGCTTCGCGCCTTGTTGTTCGTTTGCTGGCCGGGCTGCGGTTGCTGCAGGCGAACCACGCCGCCCCCCGACGGCAGTTGATCATTCGAGACACCGGGAATGGCCTGGGCGGTTACAGCGGAGGCACAGACCGTGCCAAAAACAATGCACAGCCCCTGCACTAGGCGACGCATCAGGCGATTGGCAGAGACTTGGTGACGGATCAAGATCATAGGAGGAACGCGCTCGTTGAGCCGGTATGTGGCGCAGCCATGAGGGGAAGCACAAAACCGCCGCCTCGCTGGCATCAAGTGGCCGCGATTCTAGCGGCGCGCAGCGCGCATGCCGATTGACAGCTTCTGCGTTTCGAAGAAACCCCACGGGCCGAGCGCCCCTCGGCCAGGTCTGCACAAGCAAAATGCACACAATTCAGGAGCCGAGGCCCGCTTAGAATCCGCCCCCACTCAATACTGCAAGAGCCGTCGACTGACACCCGGGGCGCCAATACCGCTATTTGCACCGAGCATAGTGACCCGATGCAGCGCCACTTTGGCGCACCAGCTTCGAAAACCAGACTAGCGCCCGGCAGTCGCCACGCAACGTGACACGATCCGCCAAATCTCCGGTCGATCATCGGCTCTGCCCGGTGCCATTCGCCACCATTGGTCGCAAAAAGCATCAAACGTCCGAGTTCGGCACCCTCACTCTCTTGGCCAGCCAAATCCCTAGGACGTCCACTCCAAGCAGGGCGCAACCCGGAACTCCCGTCCAAATGACTCAGAGCCTGCCGATAGAATGCCGGGCTAGGCTGATCGTGCGGCCAAAAAAGCTAGCGCGCGTGGGCACACGAGACAGAGCCTCCTCCTGCAGTCGCGCCAGCCTACAGCACGACTCAATTTTCTCAATGCGCGACCACCGAGACGCACCAGTCAGCAGCGCCAACGGAAATCCAACGTGATCGATCAACCCGCACTTCCCCTATTCGATGATGACGAGCAAGCCCCTTCCGGCATGGGCACGGCGGAGGTCCTTCGCGTGTTGCGACCGCGCTGGCGTACGCTTGCCGGCGGCGCGGTCGCAGCCGGCTTACTAGGCTTGGCGATCAGCTTCCTGATCCCGCCCACCTACACTGCTCGCACCAGCTTTCTCAGCCCCCAACCTCAGCAGAACTCAGCAGCGGCGGCGATTGCATCGCTCGGAGCGCTCTCCGGCCTTGCTGGCGCAGCGGCCGGCGTCCGGAGTCCGGCCGATCAGTATGTGGCTCTTCTGCAGAGCACGACGATTGCTGATCGCATCATCGACCAGTTCAAGCTTCTCGAAGTCTACGACGACAAGTACAGAGCAGACGCCCGCAAAGAGTTGGCGCAACGCATGCGAGCCTGGGCCGGCAAGAAAGACAACCTATTGACAGTCGAGGTTGACGACCACGATCCGCAACGTGCGTCGGACATGGCCAATGCCTTCATCCTCGAACTTAGGAAATTGTCTAACGGATTGGCGCTGACCGAGGCCCAGCAACGTCGTGCGTTCTTCGAGCAACACTTGAGTCAGACACGCGACAACCTGGCCAATGCGCAACTCACGCTTCAACGGTCGGGATTCAACCCGGGATTGCTGAAGAACGAACCCAAGACCGCCGCCGAAACCTATGCGAAAGTCAAAGCCGAGGTGGCCTCGGTGGAAATTCGCGTTCAAACAATGCGAAGTGTGCTGGCCGAGGCAGCTCCAGAATTGCAACAGCAGCTGGCAAATCTGGCCGGCCTGCGGTCGCAATTGGCAAAGCTGGAAAAACCCCTCGATCAAGTCGGAGGGGAAGACTATGTCGGCGCCTACCGCGAGTTCAAGTACCAGGAGACTCTTTTCGAGATTTTCGCCCGGCAATTTGAGCTGGCAAAACTCGATGAGAGCCGTGAAGGCACCTTGTTCCAGGTGATCGACAAGGCGAGCCCGCCGGAACGCAAGAGCAAGCCGAAACGGCTGTTCATTGCCATCGGAGCGGCTGCAACTGGGCTGCTTCTTGTTGCGCTCTTACTGCTTCTGCGGCACTCCAAACGCGGTCAACAAGCCTGACCCAGGGAACAGTCTGGTGGTAGCCGACCAGACTCTTGCAACAAGTAAATTATTCAAGCTCCTTATGAAAATTCTCGTTACCGGCGGCGCCGGCTTCATCGGTTCGTGGCTAGTGGAGTCACTGCTGGCAGCCGGGCATGGCGTGACGGTCGTCGACAATCTGAGTCCGCAAATTCACGGTGCGTTGCCAACCCCAGACGTCGGTTGGTTGCAGCGGCCTGACAGTGGGGTGGAGTTCATTCGCGCCGATGTCCGTGATCGCGACGCCATGGATCAGGCCTTGGCTGGCGTGGACGCGGTTGTACATCTGGCTGCGGAGACTGGCACTGGCCAGTCGATGTATCAGATTTCGCACTACTACGACGTCAACCAGCAGGCCACCGCCAGCTTGTTTGAAGCGATCGTCACGCGGCACCGCCATGTCCGCCGCGTGATCCTGGCCTCAAGTCGCTCGGTCTACGGCGAAGGCGCATACCGACTGCACGACCAACTCCTTGTCCCGCCCTCACGAGCACTCTCGCGCCTAGAAGCTGGACAATTTGAACCGGTTGGGCCCAATGGTGAGCCTCTGGAGCTCGTTCCCACCCCAGAGAGCGCCCTTGCCCTGCCGGCTTCTGTCTACGCCGCCACGAAGCTCGCAAACGAGACCCTGGGCAGCGTGATGGCGAGCACCTATGGATTGAAGGTCGTCGCCTTGCGCTTTCAGAATGTCTACGGTGAGCGCCAGTCGCTGCGAAACCCTTACACCGGCATTCTCTCGATCTTCTCGAACCGGATGCGGCAGGGGCTGCCCATCAACATTTTCGAAGATGGGTTGGAAAGTCGGGACTTTGTGCACGTCAGTGATGTCGCACGGGCAATACGACTCGGCCTTGAAGCTGATTTGCCCCCCTTCACGGTGACCAATGTGGGTAGCGGTGTCCCGACACCTGTCCTGCACGTGGCTGACTTGCTACGGCAGCAACTCGGAAGCACATCGGAGTTGCAGGTCACCGGCGACTATCGCGCGGGCGATATCCGCCATTGCTACGCCGATTTGACACAAGCCCGTGCAGTGCTTGGTTTTGCGCCCGAGATTGGCTTGGAACAGGGCCTGCAAGCCTTCTGCGACTGGGTCATGACTCAGCCTGTGCTGGTTGATCGCTCGGCTCAAGCCTTGAAAGAGCTGACCCAGGCCGGCCTGGGCAAGTCCTCTAGCTGATGTGGCGCCGGGTTGGATCGAACGCGCTCGCCAACCTGTCCGCGGGCGTCAGCGGCACCCTGCTCCAAATCGGTCTGACGGCAATCGCCACACGTAGCTTCGGCAAGGAGGGCTTTGCCGTCTGGGCCGTGGCGTTGTCGATGGCCGCGTTGGTGCCGTTGTTCGCGGCCAATTTATCGACCATCGTCACCCGCCGAATCGTTGAGTCCCTGCCTGACCAGGCTGCAGCCATCATGCGCAGCGGTCATCAGTTGGCACGCGGGCTGAGCGCAGTCTCCGTGTTTGGGATACTGCTGTGCTCGGTCATCTTGCAGCGCTACTCACAACCGCTGCAAGACATGGCGGCCTCGAGCTTTGGCTTGCTCATGGCACTGCTGGTCATGGCCCAGCTATGGCAGATTCTTCTTCAACCTCGCTTCGGTTGGCACTATGCGCACGAGTCCAACTGGCAGGTTGCGCGCAGCATTGCATGTACGCGTCTCGCTGGACTGGCAGGCTTCGGCTTGCTGTGCTGGTTGCAGCCCGGTCAACTTGTACTCGCAGCACTCGGCCTTCTGCTTGGCACCACTCTCGGGGTGGCTTTGTGTCGCAACACGGAGCCCGTTATCTGCAAGGCTCCCGAAGACGAGGTCCACGACGAGTTGGCCGTGATGCGACCACTGCTTAAGGCCTTCGCCATCTGGTCTGTCGGCTCAGCAGTCATCCAATATGGCTTGCCCGCCATCATGTCCTTGCTCGCACCGGCGCAATTCACCCCCTTCTACTTGGCCTACACGCTCAACCTCATCGTGATCGGCACCGTGGGGACGGCTGCCTCGGCCATGCTCGCACCGCTGACACGCCAGCGCTTAGCAGGCCATACGGCGGCGTTGGAGAGGCTGATGGCCTGGGCACCATTGGCCACTGGCCTGCTATTGGTCGTGCTGATGCTGGCGATATGGCATCTCCTGCCCAGTCTGCTCACCGTGTGGTCGGCCGATATCGCCTCAGCCGAAGAGGTGCGCCTCCCACTGTTTTGGCTGGCAATACAAACCATTGCACGGTCCATGACATTGATCTATTCGGTGCTGCTGTCCTCAGCCGGGCGTGCCCAACAGATGAGCCGTCCCATCCTGTTGGAGCTGGGGCTAACCTGCATGGCCGCCCTCCCGTTTGGCTGGGCTTGGGGGCCCTCTGCCTTTTTGGCCGCTCTGGCCGCAGCCGGCATCCTCACGGCCCTCTACACTGTGTGGACCACGCTGAATCTCGGCATCTGCGCAGCCACATCCCGCATCCGCCTCGGGCTCGCATTTGTCGGCTCGCAGGCCCTATCGCTAGGCATCTGGACTCTGGCAAGCCAATGACCACATCAAGCAATCGGTTTGCTGCGCACCTCAGCGCAGGCCCGCTGCGCTGGCTGCGCCAGCTGCGCTGGCAAATGCGCCGGCCTAGAGACCTGAAGCGACTCGGGGCGGCCTCGCGCATCATGCCTCCGCTGCGACGAGTCAACGCGCACTGCATCGAGATCGGCGACCGGGTTGTGATCGGCCGCAATTGCCTGCTTCAACCCCTCACCGCCTATCTGAACCAGCGCTTCTCGCCAAGACTGCTAATCGGCGACGACTGTTATGTCGGCCCCGACTGCCAGTTTCATTGCATCGACCGCATCGAGCTGGGTCGGGGCTGTGTCCTGAGTGACCAGGTCTATGTCTCTGACGTTGGCCACGGCATGGATCCACGCGCTGGTCTGATCATGGACCAAGCCGTCTATAGCAAAGGACCGGTCGTGATGGGCGATCACTGCTTCGTTGGCTTTGGTGCAGTCGTACTGTCTGGCGTCAGGCTCGGTGACCATTGCGTGGTCGGCGCGCGCAGCGTTGTAACTCGCTCCGTACCCGCACACACGATGGTCGCAGGCAATCCAGCGCGGGCCATAGCGCGCTTTTCAACCGACAGCGGGCGCTGGGAGCGCATCTCCGGCAACCTCGAAGCGCCCTTGTCATGAAGCTCAAGCATTACTACCGCCGCCTGCTGTCATTGCTTTGGTGGCGCCGGCGCTTTGCTCAGTTCGGCGATCGCTCGCTGCTGTTTACCCCACTGCTTGTCACCGAACCCAAGCGCATTTTCATCGGCAACCAGGTCTGCATCCGGGACCAAGCCCGTCTGGAGATCGTCAGGGCGCCTGGAGCGGATTGGCAGCCCAAGCTGGAGATAGGCAATCGCGTCAATATCGAACAGGGCGTGCACATCGTGTGCCAGTGCAGTGTCGTGATCGAGGATGACGTATCTATCACGCCGTACTGCGTCATCGTCGACACCTATCATCCACACGATCCACCTGACGGCGGGCCCAAGATCGGCTCTCGCCTGCCCAATCGCCCCACTCATGTGCGAATCGGCGCAGGCACCTTTGTCGGCACCCACAGTGTCATCCTGCCCGATGTGACCATCGGCCGTGGCTGCGTCATCGGCGCAGGCTCAGTCGTCACCACAGACATTCCCGATTACTGCATCGCCACCGGATCACCGGCTCGCGTGGTCAAGAAATTTGACACGGTCAGTCGCCAATGGCTGACAGCGCCGGGATTCAAGGGCTGATCAGGAGAAAATCCATTCCATGAGCCCCCCCTTCCCCAAAGAGCCACTGATCGGCATTGTCACGGTCCTGTACAACAGCGACGACGTTCTGCCGGACTTCTTCGCCAGCCTCGCGCTTCAGCAGGGCACGCGATTCCGTCTGTATGTCATCGACAACAGCGCGAACGACAGCGGCTGCACTCTGTCGCGTGAACTTTCCGACCGCCATGGCGTGGATGCGCAGATCCATTTCAACAATGCCAATGTGGGCGTTGCGAAGGGCAACAACCAGGGTATCGAGATGGCTCTGGCCGATGGCTGTAGTCATGTGCTGCTGGCCAACAATGACACCGCATTCGGCCCACACACCTTGCAGCGCCTGATAGCCGCGCTGGCCGATGGCCAAGATCGCGTGGTGACGCCCAAGATCATGTACCACGACGAGCCACACAAACTCTGGTACGGCGGCGGCGCGTTCAATGCCTGGACCATGCGGACGCCTCACTACGGGATGAAACAGACAGATCGGGGTCAGTTTGATCACCTCGCGCATGTCGGCTATGCGCCCACTTGCTTCATGCTGCTCGATGCCCGGGTCTTCGCCGACGTGGGGCGCATGGACGAGCAGTACTTCGTCTATTACGACGACACCGACTTTGTCTGGCGCATGAAAAACCTTGGGGGACGCATTCGCTACCTGCCAGATGCCGTCGTTCTGCACAAGGTCAGCTCATCGACCGGCGGTGATCGCTCGCCGTTCAGCATCTACTACACCAATCGCAACAGGCTGTACCTGATCCGAAAGCACCTGCGGGGCCTACAGAAACTGGTGGCCATCAGCTACTTTTTGGTCACCCGCCTGCCCAGGCTCTGCTTTCTGCCGCACGCCCTGGCACGCAAAGGCTGGTCCGGCGTGGCGGATGGGTTTCGGATGAGTGTGCCCAAGACATGAGCTCAAGCCTGCCCGTTGGGCTGCCCCCTTCCAGCGCGCCGATTCGACGATCAGGCTATTCCCTCACGCCTTTACTGATCTGCATTGGGGCACTGCCCTCTTTGCTGATGTACTTTGGCATCACCACCTCTCTCTCGATAGGTACGCTGCTGGCCGGTGCCATCGCGCTCGCGATGCTGCCGAACCACCGGCTGGGGCGCTTCCCTGAGCGGTCCTTTGCCAGCTATCTGCTGATTCTGTGCGCCGCACTGTCTGCGCACCTGCTGATTGCAAGTGCCCTGGGCCCTGTAGACTTTGTACGCGCCTTCGGATCCATGGCCATGCTGGCAGTCGGTCTGGCGGGTGCTGTTTCGGTTGCAATGCTGCTCGCCGGCACCCAGGACGAACAGATCCGCACCGGCGCGCGCAAGTGCCTTCTCGCATTAGGCATTGTCGCCGCGCTGGGAATACTGAAATGGTTTCAGCCCGACACCGTGACCTGGGGCAAGTCGGTCTTCCCGTTCACAGAGCCTTCGCATCTGGCTTTGTTTGCGGCGCCAATATTGATCTTCACTTGCGTCATCTCCAAGCCCAGCACTCGCATTGGCTACTTGGCTGCCACCTTGTTGATCACCGCGCTGTTGCAGAACATCACGCTGGTGGCAATCTGCGTCGTGACAGCCGTGCTGTGCTTGCGAGTCAGACACTTGGTCCTGATGTCGGCTATCGTTGTTCCCGCAGTGCTGGGCACCGACTTAACCTATTACCTGGACCGGCTTGATTTCAGCGGCGACTCGCAAAACTTGTCCAACCTGGTCTTCTTTCAGGGGTGGCAATTGCTGATCGAGTCTATGGAAGCGACCCAGGGCTTCGGTCGCGGCTTTCAGCAGTTGGGCGTGTTTGGCACCGACGCTTCCGCCGCAGAACTGATCTATGTCCTCATGCAGGACTATCTCAATCTGCTGGACGGAGGCTTCACCCTGTCCAAGCTGGTCAGCGAGTTTGGCGTCTTCGGTATCGCGCTGTTGGGCATCTATGCCAAGTATGCGTGGCAAGCTGCGGTGCTTTTGCGTCGCGTGGCATTTGGTCGCGCCCGGCCACCTGCCGTTCTCGCTTTGGCGGCAAGCAGCATTGTTGCCTTCGCCTTTGAACTCCTGTTGCGCGGATCTGGCTACTTCACGCCCACCACTTTGCTGCTGGCTGCATCTCTCGTGATCTGGCATCGCTACCACCGCCAGGCCAAGCCACCTGCGACCAAGCGCCGTGCCGAAGGCCCCAGCCCGGCGACTGTCAGTTGACTCCGGCTGCACCCACTGATTTTGTGTGGGCGAAAGCTCATCACCCACTCTGTACCTCCAGATGATCTCTGTCGATTTCGACGACCTGATATTCAGCATCCAGAGCTTTGGAGGCGCAAGCACCTATTGGCGAGAAATGACGAGCCGTGTAGCCCGGGATCCACGCTTTAACGCCCGTCACCTGACACCATCCAGGCGTTGGCGAGGCATCCCGGCGGCCAGCCGAGCTCAGGTCTTCCATTCGTCCCATTTCCGCGTACCGTTTGGAAGCCGGAAAACCGGCATTGTGTCCACCGTGCACGATCTCAACTATGAACTCGGCTACGTCAAGCCGTCCTTCGGTGCCCAAGTCAATATTCTCGAACGACGCATTTCCTACTTCACCGCAGACGCACTGATCTGCATCTCCGAAAGCACGAAGCGCGAACTGCTGGATGTCTATCCGCAGCTACAAGCCCGTTGCCCCATCCATGTCGTTTACCACGGCATGAGCGAGTTGAAGAGTTCGCCGGAGGCCAGAAAAACAGCCGCCGCCCATGGCAGATTCGTTCTCTATGTCGGTGGCCGAAGTGGCTACAAGCGATTCGACGATGCGCTCGCCGGCTTCCACGCCTCAGATCTCTGGAAACAGGGCTATACGCTACTGTGCACAGGCCAGCGTTTGACCATACAGGAACAGGCCACGATCGAGAGCCTTGGCCTGAGCGGCGCCGTCAAATCCGTTGGCAATGTCGATTCACCCCTTCTCTCTGCTTTGTATGCTTCGGCGCATTGTCTTCTCTACCCCTCGGTTCACGAGGGCTTTGGCCTGCCGCTGATCGAGGCCATGCAATGTGGCTGCCCCGTGGTCTGTGCCGACATCTCCTGCATGCCCGAGATCGTCGAAGATGCAGCGCTGCTTGTTCGCCCTCAGTCCCCCCCAGACATCGCTCGGGCACTGAAGTCCCTACTGATGCCTGGAGTCCGGGAGATGCATGTCGAGCGCGGAATTGCACGCGCGGCTCAGTTCTCTTGGGACCGCTGCGCTGCCGCGCATGCTGACATCTATCAGCAAGTCTCACTTGCATCCAAAAGTGCTCCAGCCTAGCCCGCACCCTACGAAAACCATGCCCTCCTTGTCCCAACTGCTGTCCGCGGATCTCGATCGGCTGCGCACACCAGCGCCGGGCCAATTTGCCACCGGCTGGCGTGCGCGACTCGCCGTTCTGAATCCCAGGTTCTTTCCGGTGCTGATCATTCGCCTGGCGCGGTTTTGTCATCTGCGTCCCTGGCTACGACCCCTCGGGGGACTTCTCACCTGGATGAACGTCATCTTGTTTGGCATCGAATGCACGCCCAAGTGCAGCATTGGTCCAGGCCTGTTTCTCCCGCACACGGTAGGCACGGTCATTGGTGCGATGGAGATTGGTGCTGGCGTCACGATCTTCCAGGGGGTGACCTTGGGCGCTGCAGCAGCGGACATGGGATTCAACGCTGACTTGCGCCCAAGAATCGGCGATCGCGTCTGCGTTGGGGCAGGTGCCAAAGTCCTTGGCGGCGTGGTGATAGGCGCGGACTCAAACATCGGCGCCAATGCCGTGCTTCTCCAATCAATCGACGCCGGATCGACTGCCGTCGGAATTCCGGCCCGAGTGGTTAGAACCATCACAGATCCGCTGTAATGAAGTCCCTCACCAACAAGCGCGTACTCCTGTGCGCCCCCAGCTTCTTTGGCTACGAGCACGAGATCAGCAAGGCGCTGCAAAGCAGCGGCGCACAGGTCGACTACATCCCAGATCGCCCCTTCACATCGCCCTTCTTGAAAGCCGTCACTCGGTATCAGAGGCGTTGGGTACTCGGCTATGCCGATCGTCAATATGACAAAGCGCTATCGAGTTTCGGGCGCCAACAATACGACCTAATTCTGGTCATTCAGGGAGAGGCACTCTCCGACCGTTTCCTCACAGCGTTGCGAGCCAGCTCGCCGAACGCGACTCTGGTTTTGTACATGTGGGATTCGTTCAAAAACAAGCGCCAACTAGTTGGCAACCTGACACATTTCGATCATTGTCTGAGCTTCGATCCGCTAGACGCCAAACAGTACGGGATGACGTTTCGCCCCTTGTTTTACTGTCCAGAGTTCGTCAGCGCTGTGCCCCCACCGCAAGCCTACGAATATGACGTCAGCTTCATAGGCACCGCTCACTCCGATCGCTACAGCATCGTTCATCAACTCGCCGCAGCCCTCCCTGAAGGCAGCCGCACCTATTGGTATTTGTTCCTGCAATCCACCTGGATGTTCCACATCCAGAAGTTGGGGAATCCGTCGTTTGCCGGGTCAACATCGACCGACTTCCAATACAGCCCCTTGGCCAGGGCGGAAGTGCAACGCGTTTTCAGGGCATCACGGTCCGTGCTGGACATTGAACACCCAGCCCAAACCGGCCTGACGATGCGGACGTTTGAGGCGCTTGCCGCTGGCAAGAAGTTGATCACCACGAATCGGAACATTCTGGAGTACGACTTCTTCGACTCCCAGAACATTCTCTACATCGAAAGAGATCAGGCGCCGGCGATTCCGACAGAGTTCAGTCAAACGCCGTACCGTCCCGCGTCTCGGGCCTTGATGGAAAAATACTCATTAAATGGCTGGCTCAACGACGTTCTGAAGTAGTTCAGAAGGTCGGTTTATTCCACACCCTGCGGTTAACGAAGTCCGTGTAGCTGACAATTATGCGTAACACCTTGTCTGACACATTGTCCGCGGCGTAGTCAGAGACAAGGCGCAGCAGACGGGTTGATCCTCGAGGCTGCTGCTCGAGGATGCGCAGCGCATCCAGCACCCGCTCTTGGTTCAATCCGACCATCATCACGGCGGCCTCCTCGAAGCCTTCAGGGCGCTCGTGAACCTCGCGCAGGCTCAGGGCAGGAAAGTTCAGAATGGACGACTCCTCAGTGATGGTTCCGCTGTCCGATAGCACTGCCCGCGCACAAGTCTGCAAGCGGACATAATCGTGAAAGCCAAATGGCTTCATGAAGCTAACCAGCGAATGCATGGGCTGCGCCTGGGCCTGCTCGTCCAAGCGCTTGCGAGTCCTCGGGTGTGTCGAAACTACCACCGGAAGCGAGAACCGCTCTGCCAGCGCGTTGAGCACACCCAGCAGTCGCGTCAGATTCACCGTCGAGTCCACATTCTCTTCCCGATGCGCGCTCACGAGAAAATACTGCTCCGAGGTTAGCCCCAGGCGCTCAAGCACAGATGACGCATCAATTGCCGGCCTGTTGTGCTCTAGGACCTCCCGCATGGGGCTACCGGTGCAAATGATCTGATCTCCGGGCAGGCCTTCGCGCAGCAGGTAGTCCTTGGCAATATGACTGTAAGTCAGGTGGATATCCGCCGTGTGGTCAACGATGCGACGGTTTATCTCCTCCGGCACACGGAAGTCAAAGCAACGGTTGCCCGCCTCCATATGAAAGATAGGGATCTTGCGTCGCTTTGCGGCAATGACTGACAAGCAACTATTGGTATCACCCAAAACAAGCAGGGCATCAGGCTGCACCACCTCCAGCACCTGGTCCACAGCCGCTATCACCAGAGCGATAGTTTGCGCCGCTGTTGACCCCGCTGCCGACAGGAAATGGTCCGGCTTGCGTATGCCAAGATCCTTAAAAAAGACCTCATTCAACTCATAGTCGTAATTCTGGCCGGTATGCACCAGCACATGCTCGCAATACCGATCCAGTTGGGGGATGATGCGCGACAGCCGAATAATTTCAGGGCGCGTACCCACAACTGTCATTACCTTAAGCATTATTCCGCCCCGCTACCAAACCCAGCCGCAACATCAATTGCTTCACTTCCTCCACAGACAGGCGTTGAGTATTGTGCGACGTATAGTCATCGAAAGCGGACAAGCCAGTCTGCCCCTCGACAAAATACTTGTTGTAGTTCAGGTCACGGGAGTCAGCCGGTATCCGAAAATAGTCACCCAGATCTTCCGCTCGCGCCATTTCCTCACGGGAGACAAGGGATTCATACAGCTTCTCGCCGTGCCGAGTACCAATCACTTTGATCTCGTGATCAGTACTGATCAATTGGCGTAACGCCTCCGCGAGGTCTCCGACGGTTGAGGCCTTGGCCTTCTGCACAAAAATATCACCCGGCTTAGCGTGCTCAAAAGCGTACAAAACCAAATCCACCGAATCTTCGAGCGACATCAGGAATCTGGTCATATTTGGGTCCGTCACGGTCAATGGATGCCCGTCCCGCAATTGCTGAAGAAACAGGGGGATCACCGAGCCGTTGGACGCCATCACGTTTCCATATCGGGTCGCGCACAGAATGGTTTTGCGCGAGTCGCAAAGTCTCGCTTTGGCGACCATCACCTTTTCCATCATGGCTTTGGACATGCCCATTGCATTGATGGGGTAGACCGCCTTGTCCGTCGATAGGACCACGACTCGACTCACCGCTTGGTTCATCGCCGCTCGCATGACGTTCTCAGCCCCAATGACATTCGTCTTCACTGCCTCCATGGGATAGAACTCACACGACGGCACCTGTTTCAATGCCGCGGCATGAAAAACGAAGTCCACACCACCCAAGGCGTCATGCACGCTGTCATAGTCCCGCACATCGCCGATGTAGAACTTGACCTTATCGCAGTTGAGCGCTGCTCGCATATCAGCCTGCTTCTTTTCGTCTCGACTGAATATCCGTATCTCTGCCAGATCGGATTTCATAAAACGACTGAGCACAGCATTCCCAAAACTGCCCGTCCCACCCGTAATCAATAGTATTTTGTCAGTAAACATCTGAGTTTTCTCAGCCCTTCTCGGCCGTGTTCCAGCCAAAGTCTCGCATGCGACGCACAAGTTCAGTCCAGTCAGGCGGCGAATATCCCGTCGCCTCCTGGAATCTCTCAGAATTGAGAGATCGATCAATCACCAGACGATCATTTGGCTCGACGACCAGCAAGTGCCCATACTCTTGAGCGACCAATCGAAGCAGATCGAACTTGCTGATGGGGCTCGCCGAAACATGATACGTGCCTCTCAACTCAGGGCGGGGCAGAACATGCTCCTCAATCACGCGCGCGAGCTCGACCGTCGGCAGGCCGGAGAAAATCGCCCGCGTATATCCCTGAACAACACCCTGCTGCGACAAAAACCAAGCGACCAAGCCGTGCCGGCTGCTAAGTTCATGCCCGATGATGGACGTCCGCAGCGTGATTGCATGCTCAGCATCGACCTCACCCATGAATTTGCTCAGCCCGTAGAGATCACGTGCATCTGCCGGGTCATGCTCGCGATAGCCGCCGATTGCGCCCGAGAAGACACAGTCCGTGCTGACGTGGATGAGCCTTGCGCCCGCCAGATGGCAAAGCTTGACCAAACGATGGGGCAGCAGCGCATTGATGGGCAGAGAAATCAGAGGGTCGTCCGCAGCCGCCAGCTGCTTGACTACGCCGACGCAATTGATGACAACATCAGGCTTTACCTGTGCAAGAACGCCGGCCAATTGATCGGAGCATCCGACATCGACGCCATCAATGAGCTCGGCCCGCGGCGCGGCCAACTGAAGCTGGCGCCTCGCGCCCGCTGCGCGCATCACACCGCAAACGCTGTAATTGGCATCTCGCGCAAACCAGCGCAGCACGGCATGACCCAGCATTCCATTGGCACCGAGCACCAGCAATCGGTACGGCTTCGTCACAAAAAACTCCCTGACTGTTAAGCATTGGAGGTCGGAGCGCACCCTTGCTCACGCGCAAGGGTTGAACGATATTGCTCAGACCAAACGTGTCGATCCTTTGAGACGAAAGAAGGTGCGCCGCACAAAGCCGACAACCAACTGACGCCAGATACCCGCATCCAGCGCCAGTGCGGGATGACGGATCAAAGCCTGCAAGAATCGACGCAGGGCCACAATGACTCGGCCTGACTGTGCATGATGCTTCGACGCAATGGCCAGAGCCCGAGCGATCGCCCTCTCGCCTTGCAATGCGCCTGCCTGCGTAGACCAGAAGGCTTCCATCACCCCTACGATCTCTTCGGCCCGGGCATAGGGGATGATGGCAAAAGACGCCTGCCCTTCGTGGATGCGGTACTCCGACAAGCGCTCCGGCACTCGCACGAACTCTCCCATACGCACCGCACGCAGCCAAAATTCGAAGTCTGGGACCTGATGCAAGCCAGGCTGCCACCCTCCAACCTGCTCGAACACGGTACGCCGGAACAAGGCACCAGCGCCAGGTTGGCAGACCAAATCAACACAAAGCCGACGCTCGTCAAAGTTCTCGGTACGGACTTCGCGCAAACGCACACCCTTGGCATCGATCAGCCAGAAGTCGCAGTACGCCACCGCGGCAGATGGATGGTCGTCCAGCGCCTTGACCAAAGTACTTACTGCTGTCGGGCACAGGCAATCGTCCGAACTCAAATATGCGAGGATCTGCCCTCGAGACATCGCCCAGCCACGATTCAATGTCGTGGCCTGTCCGACATTGGCCTGCGTATGAACACTCACCCTACCGGGGTAAGCAGCCGCATACCGTTGCGCCACCGCCAACGATTCGTCGCTCGACCCATCGTCGATGACGATGTATTCCAGCGCTGGGTAGTCTTGCGCCAGCACGCTCTCTATCGTTGCCCCTAGAAACTCGGCCTGGTTGTAGACGGGAGTAACGATGCTGACGAGTACGGGCTCATTCATGACTGAAGCATGGGGACGGGAGACGGGCGGCGTAGGCGCCACCAAACAGAAAGCACGATTGCTATAACCAGTATCAACCAGGCTGCACGGATCAGCATTGATGGAATTACTGCACCGGCAAATGAAAGTGCCGCAAATACAGCAGCTAACGAAATCGCAACGCGGTTTAGGTCAATTGCATGGCCGGTTGCAGCACCCCGATGTCGATACACAAGGTAAAACAGCGCCGCAGAGTCGGCGCAAATCCTGATCAACCAGGCCACTGCCGCCCCCTTCAGGCCCATGCTCGTGCACAAGCACCATAGCATTACCAAGAAAACCGGCAACTCAATGCAATAGAGCAAGGCCGGAGCCCGGTAGTAACCCGCGCCGTGCAGCCACGTCAGCGGAACGTGGGCCAAGCAATTGATCAGGATGCCGATGGCGAAGATCTGCAGAATGGGCGCACTTTGCCGCGCAAACCCCTCCCCGACCCACGCTTGCAGCAACTCGCTGGCAAACAGGAAGAGCCCGGATGCAATCGGCAGCACACAGAGAAATAGGACCCCGACAGCACGGTCGAAGATCCGCCACCCATCCGGGTCCTGCCTAGCAATTGTGGCGGCGAACGCAGGAAAAAGTACGGAGGTCATCGCCGCAGGAATAATCCAGATCTTCGTCACAAGTTCATGCGGGATGGCATAGAGTGCCACCGCCGCAGCGGATATCGTCGCTCCGATCAGGAATCGGTCTGCATAGCCCATGAACGGGCTGATCAAATTGCTCAGTGTCAGCCACCCTCCGGACACCAAGAATGGGCGCAGCCACTGACGTTGCAGCAGCATACGGCCACGCAACTGTGGCACGGCACGCCACACGAGTGCCCCGTGGACTGCACAGCCGATCATCCGCCCACCTGCGAGGGCCCCTGCTATCCAGACCAAGTCCGGGCCGACGAATACCAGTACCAACCATGGCCCCGCGAAAGTCCACAGACCTATCGGTAGGCGAACGCAGTTCAGGGCAAAGAAGGCGTGACGCGCCTCCAACATGCCACGCAGCCCCGCCGTTAGCACGATGAATGGCATTGCCAGCCCCATGACCATCGCTGCCTGAATCGCCTCCTTGGGGTGGGCGCTTATCTTCAGCATGCCGACGCCCCAAGGCGCCAGCAACAGCATCAGACAACCTCCAATACTGCCAAGAACAGCCATCAGCGCCAATGCAGTGGCACTTGCCGGGCCTACCTCGTCATCACGACCTTGATCAAACAAGATAGACAACTGTTGCGTCAGGGACCGCCCCAAGCCGAGGTCGAACAAACCGAAGTAGCTCGTGACGGCCCAGAGCAGCGTCAATAGACCAAACCGCTCGCTCCCGAGAGCCGCCAAGAGCGCCGGAATTGCCCCGGCTGCGAGCAATAGAGGAGCGCCAAGCCCAATCAGATTGAATAGTGTGTGTCGGGCGAGCTTCAAAGGCGTGCGTGGCGCAGCTATACGTCTCGCATTGTACAAGTCGGCCCTGGCTCCTAGGACTGCCCCCCGGAGGCTGCTGGTAACATCGCTCCTTGTTCCTGAACTGTGCAGCGCTTGCCCAGCGGCAGGATGCGAGACCATCATTGCCGCCAAGATTCTTTGCCATGTCCATCGTTCGACATCTTTCACTGGTTCTTCTTATGCTCTGGGCCACCTTAAGCCCGGCCTACGCATACATTGATGGCGGTTCCGCACACCTCTTGATCCAGGGCTTGATTGCTGCGGCCGTTGGGGCGCTGTACTACCTGCGCAATCCAAAGGAAATCTGGAACGCCATCAAAAGGCGCTGGAAGCGCGACCGCTCCTGATGAGGGTGAGCTTTCGTGACCCCGCTGGGCACTTGGAAGACAACGGTCAGCGCATTCTTCGCCACGTCCATGCCAGTGCGCGCGCGCAAACCGAGCGTTTACTGGACAGCGATCTCTATCGTCAGCTGACCCAAGAGGGTCTGCTTGTCGGTGCCGTCAGCGTCGAGGTGACACCGGAGGGTGGCCTGCTGCTCGAGCATCCTCGGATTGCTCTGCCCAGCTATCCATTCGAGTGGACGCCCGGCATGCTGGCCGATGCCGCAACGTTGACGCTGGATATTCAACGTCGAGCCTGGGCGCAAGGCTGGACCCTGAAGGATGCAGCCGCCAACAATGTGTTGTTTGACGGTACAAGACCCGTGTTTTGCGACTTGCTCTCATTGCGAAATCGGCAAGCGGACGACGCGCCTGGCTGGCAGGCCTATGGCCAGTTCGTGCGGCACTTCATCCTGCCGCTGCTCGCAGTGACTGAACTGGGGCGCACTCCTAGGGACATTTTCCTCGCGCACCGAGACGGGTTGCGAGCCGCGGAGATTTCACCGTTCATCCCGTGGTACTCGCAGATGAATCTGGCTATGTGGCTGCATGTGAGGCTGCCTGCTCGGCTGGAGCGCCGCCGGATCAGCAAAGCCCTCCGCCCCACCGCGACCCACACATCACCAAGCAACGCCAGCGATGGAACTCCCTGGCTGCTGAACAATCTACAAGGCTTTGTCGCGCGACTGAATGGCCGCAGTCATCAACTCAGCGCGTGGAGCGCCTATACCGGCAATCGAGACCACTACGCGGACGCAGAGCTTGAAGCCAAGCGCACTGCCGTTGCCAGCATTGTGAGCGAGGGCCGCTACGCTTCGGTATTGGACGTGGGCGCCAACAGCGGAGAGTTCTCTCAGCTTGCTGCGCAGCACGGTGCTCGCCAGATCGTTGCGTTGGACGACGACCTCAACGCATTGAATGCACTGTATCGCCATAGCCGCACGTCAGGGCACCCCATCCAATGCCTTCACGCCAATATGGCCCGACCCACACCGGCCACCGGTTGGCAACTGGCCGAGACACTTCCCCTTCCAGAGCGCTTCGCGCAGCGCTTCGACCTGGTGCTCATGTTGGCCGTCGTCCATCATTTGGTCGTTACCGAGCGTTTGCCGCTGCCACAACTGTTCATCGTTTTGTCGAACTACTGCAGCGATACGCTGCTGATCGAATTCGTGCCACGCGACGACCCTCGATTCATCGAGATCGCCGGACCCAATATCGCCTTGTATGACCATTGGGACCTGAACTATTTCCTGGCGTCGGCTCAGCCCTGGTTCGAGCTGCAGCAGGAAATTGTTATTTCCACTCAACGTCGCCTGTTGCGCCTGCGGCGGCGGTGACACGATGACTCACTGGCCCTCTCCCAGCGCCCAGGCGCTCCGTTACGCGCTGCTAAGCCTGGCTGCACTTGCCGCCATCGCACTCAGCGAAACAATTCTTCAAAGCCCCAGTTCGCTGTATGTCGCGTTCCAACCCGCGGCATTCGTCCGCGAGGGCTGGGCACTTCTGTGCATCGTTTCCGGCATGGCCTTGGCGGGAGCTTGTCTGGACCAGCAGCGACGGCCACCTTGGCTGGCCGCTGCAACGCGCGGACTGCTGCTTTTGTTGCTGTTCGTCGGCCTGTTTCAGATCTTCAGGCGTTCGCTGGCCTCGACACTTGTCCTGAACACCTTGCTCAAGGCGGGCCTTCTTGGATTTTGCTTCGTGGCGGCCATCGCAGCCGTTTGGCGTCTCAAGCCGATGACACAGTGGCGACTCGCTTCGGCCTGTGGCGTCACGGTGCTTGTCATCTTCGCACTACAACCCGGCATGCCGGGTTACCTGTTGAACATCCTGCGGCCACAGCCTGCAGCAGCAATGATCAGCGCGACACCTCCCGAGGGCACGCCACGCCGCACAGTCGTACTCATTCTCGACGAATGGGATTTTGAGGTCTCGACGAAAGAGCAACTCTTTGAATCCGAGCCGATGCGCGAACTGCTGGCTCAGAGCTTTTTTGCCGAGCGCGCCATGCCAGCCGGACCGAGCACTCTCAGCTCCATACCTGGCATGCTCACCGGCCAGCGATTCGGAAAAGTCGACAGCGGCGGCTCTGGCTTCTTGCTCAACGAGCGGGGAGAGCGGTTCGATGCCTCAACGCCGATGCTCTTCACGGACTTGGCATCCACGGGACGATCGCATGCAGTGGTCGGCTTCTATCACGACTACTGTGCCGTGGTTCGTACGGCGCGCGCCTGTCATGCCGAGCCCGTGCAGTTCTTCCCGGGCTGGTGGTCATCACTGTCACGTGCATTCAAGCGCCAACAAGAGTTCGACTCACCCTATTCGGACTTCCTGCAGCAATGGAGCGGCACTTACCAGAAGTTGAGTGAGCATGCCGTCCACGAAGTGGCGGACCGACGCAACAGCATGGTCTGGCTGCACCTGAACGTTCCGCATCCCCCTGTCGCCGCCGCCGGCGCCGTGCCGCGTTCGCTGGCTGAGGACTACCGGGCAAACCTACAACAGATGCAGTCCCTGATTGCGGAGCTGCGAGCTACCCTGGAACGAGCCGGAGGTGACAGCGCCTTGGTGCTCACGTCAGACCACTGGTTGCGCGAGAAGGAACTTTGGGCCGGTGTCTACGAGCGCCAGCGCGGCCCTGGCAGCGGTAGCGCCGGGAAGAGCGACGACCAGCATGTCCCCTTCATTGTCTGGTTCAGCGGCGCCAAAGCACAAGGGATGAGCGGCGCTCCTGCCTTGAGTACGACGGCGCTTCGCGAGCTGGTGCCTGCCCTGATGGAACGCCGGATCAACAGCCCCGCTGGTGTCGCGGAGTTCTTCGCCGGGCGCAAGGATCTCGTCGAGCCGTTCAGGAGTTCAAACGGCGCCAGTGTTCATTGATGTGATGGCCATCATCACTGACACCATCAAGACACCAATCACGGCCCCGATCAGCAAGATGGCCACGGGCTCGATCAGGGCCATAGCCTGCTTCTGACGTTGGCGCGCGGCCTCGGTCTGCATGCTGCCCAACGACAGCAGCATCGCATCCAGCGTGCCAGAGCGCTCGCCCACCTTGATCAGGTTAAGTCGGGCAGGCGGTATCCAGCTCGAGTGCCGAAAGCACTCGTAGAGGCTGCGCCCATGCTCCAGCTCGCGGGCCGCGGAGGTGATCAGCCGCGCAAAGTCGCGCAGACCGGCTGCACCATGGGACAGCCTCAATGCCTCCAGCAACGGGACACGGTTGCGCAGCATCGTCCCCATCAAAGTCGCCCAGCGCCCAACCTCGGCATCGCGCAGCCATGGCCCCAGCACCGGTGCCTGAGCTAAGCGGTCCATCAGTGTTTGTCGAAGGCCTGGGCGGGACAGTGCCACAACGACCCCCATGACCAAGGCCGCAGCCACCAAACCAAGCACCAGCAGATTCGCCTTCATCGCGACAGCAGTCTCGATCACCCACATGGAAAACTCAGGCACATTGGCGCGCGAGCCTTTCAGCAGCGGCGCAAAGCGCGGAATCACGCCAATGAAAATAATCAGCACAGCCGCCGTACCAGCAGACACGAGTACGGCCGGATAGATCAGGGCATTGCGCAGCTCCTGCGTGATGCGCAGACTTTGCTCCATTTGCTCAGCCGCGTCATTCAGGGCGCTCGCGATCTGGCCGCTTGCTTCACCCACACGCACCAGCGTCAGCAAATGATCGGGCAAGACAAGGCCGCTATCCAGCACCGCCGCATGCAAGCTCTGACCGGCCCGCACCGAGGTCAATGCCCGAGACAAAGCTGCGCCGAGCGCCGAACCAACGTGGCCAGCTGCCAATGATGACAAAGCCTCCTCCAGGGCGACACCAGCTTTCAGCAGCGTGCCGAGCTCACGCAGCGCCACCACTTTGTCGGCCGCCGTGATGCTGCGCCGACCACGCACCGCAGGTGCGGGCAAAGCCGAACTCTCATCGAGGGTTTGCAACTCCAGCGGGCGCAATCCCTGGCGCATAAGCTCGCGCGCCGCCTGAGCCTGATCGCGCGCCTCCAGTTGTCCGCTGACCTCGCGGCCAGCAGCGTCCTGCGCACGATATTTGTAGCTGGCGTTCATTCGGCAGGATCGTCCTGGGCGCTGGCGGCGCGCAGCACCTCGTCCAGTGTACTTAGACCCCGAGCCGACTTGATCAGCCCGTCATCAACCATAGAGCGTCGGCCATCAGCATTGGCAAGCTGCGTCAGTCGGTCAATGCCAGCACTTTGCGCAATCTCATGCTGAAGAGACGGGGTCACCGTCACCAGTTCATAGATGCCAACTCGCCCTCGGAAGCCCGTGCCTGAACATGCAGGGCAACCCTTGGCTTGCAGCCACCCTGGCCGAGCAGGCACATCGGCCGAAGCCAGCAGTCTGGGCCTCAGGCGCGCCCAGCGCTCGTCAAGCGGCCCGCGGTCGGAATGGGCCACCGCACAGTTGGGACACAGCCGGCGCACCAGCCGCTGGGCCATCACTGCACGCAGCGCTGCCGCAACCAAATAGGGCTCAATGCCCATATCGACCAATCGGTTGACCGCGGACAGCGCATCATTGGTATGCAAGGTCGCCAACACAAGATGCCCTGTGAGGGCTGCCTGCATAGCGATCTCAGCGGTTTCTCGATCGCGGATTTCACCAACCATGATGACGTCGGGATCGTGACGCAGGATAGAGCGCAGCGCACGCGCGAACGTGTAGCCGATATCCGACTGGGTTTGTATCTGCACTACGCCCGGCAAGCGCAACTCGACCGGATCCTCCACCGTGATCAGCTTGCGATTGCCATCATTGATATGCGAGAGCGCGCTATAGAGCGTCGTACTCTTGCCGGACCCGGTCGGGCCGGTCACCAGCACCAGTCCATTGGGCCATTGCAGCCACTCCTGGAACTGGGCCATATGATCGGGCTCCATGCCGATGCGGTGCAGACCCACATCACCACGCTCTTTGGGCAACAAGCGCAGCACGAGCGATTCACCGTAAACAGCCGGAATCGACGAGATACGGATGTCGACCTCACGCCCAGCCACCCGCGTCGAGATGCGACCATCCTGCGGCAGCCGCCGCTCGGCGATGTCGAGACCGCCGATCAACTTGATGCGCGATGCAATGGCAGGGTAGCGGTCCATTGGCATGCTACTGCGGGTGTGCAGCACACCATCGATCCGAAAACGCAGCACACATTCGCGCTCGCCGGGCTCAACATGAATATCCGATGCGCGGGCTTCAAGCGCTTGAGCCATGGTGTTGTTGACGAAGGCCACCACGGGAGCGTCCTCAGCCAGCTCTCGCAGGGTGCGTGCATCCAGCCCGCCCCCCAAAGCGTTGAAATCGATACGAAGGCGCTGGGCCCAGGTCTCCGCATCGTTGGGCAAGATCAGGTGCCAACGCAGGCTACTTGCCAGCGGCTCGTCCTCCAGCGCCTCGCGCACGTCGATATCCAAGGGATCTGCACTGGCTACCAGCAGGTCACCGGCTTCTTGCCAAAGAAGCACCTGCCGATCGAGCCACCACGACATCGGCAGCCGCATCGATGACATTGCAGCGCGCAACGCACCCTCATCGAGTTGCTCAGTGTTCAGCAAAGGATAAGACAGTTGCTCGGCGAGCGCAGCGTACAGCGTTTGGGTCGAAATCGCACCGAGCCGTACCAGCACCTCACCGATGCGGCCACCTTGGCGTTCCTGCACCAACAGGGCATTCTCAATCTCAGTGGGCTTGACCAAGCCCTTGGCCTGCAGCAGTTCGCCAATCAAGTGAGCGTTCATGGGCAGCACATCTGCAATCACTTACCCGGCTGCGAAGCCCCGCTTGCCGGCACCGGCGCGGGTACGGTTGCGGGCACCAACGAATCGGCAGGTGTCGGCTTACCCTGCCTTGTTGCATCCTGGAGTTGCTGGACGTCAAGCGTAGCAGGGCGGGCCGTCTGTGCCCAAGGCCCCAACATCTTACGAAACGCATCGGTCATCGACTCGGCATCGTGACTGTCGTTGAGGATGTAGGGCGTGATCAGGATGACCAATTCACGACGGTTGCCGGTCACGGTCTGTGTGCTGAACAACGCACCCAATCCGGGGATGTCTTTCAGCAATGGAATCCCGGCACTCCCCTGAGTGTTGTCGTTAGAAATCAAGCCGCCCATCAACACCGTAGCACCATTCTTTAGCGTCAGCTTGGTCTCGAGCTTGCGGGTGCTGAAGGTCGGTGAATTGTTCACCCCTGTGTTTGTTGATGCTGCAGCGCTCACCTCTTGCTGCACTTCCAGATCCACCTGATCACCGGAGTGAATCACCGGCTTCACCTTGAGGATCACGCCGGTATTGCGATACTGAATGGTCTGTAACACGGCCGACTGATTTGGAAGGGTCACCGAGCCCGTGGTGGTCTGCTGGCTGGTAATTATTGGAACTTCCTGACCCACCTGAATCGTCGCTGTTTCACCATTGCGCGCTTGAACACGCGGACTGGAAAGTATGGTCGCCTGGTTGTTAGAAGCTAGGGCGTTCAGTACCGCCCGCACCTGCCCGACGGTGTCAAATACTCGAAAGGTTGCCCCTCCCGACCCGATCGACAAACCACCTGTAGTTCCGCCAATGATCTGAGCACCGTTACTCATGGCATGAGTTGCAAGCCATTCGACACCCAACTGGCTGCTATCGATCAAAGAAAGCTCTGCCACAGTAACCTCGATCAGGGCCGCTTTGGCCGGGCGATCGAGTGTCTGGAGCAGCGCACTAATCTGCGAGTACTCATCCGCATCGGCTTGGAAGATGAGCATGTTGGAGGACTGATCCACAACCACCGATGTCAGTCGACTACTCGTGCTGGAAGAAGCACTGCCTGCTGCAGGTGTAGTGGTCGTTGGACGGGCACGGCTGCCTGTCAGCAACTGCTCCAGTGTCTTTGCAAGATCAGCCGCGTCTTTGTGCTTGACCTGATAAGTGAAGTAGTTCTTCCCAATGCCGCGCTCGTTGGGCTTGTCTAGCGTGCGAGCCCAGTTGGTGACATGCTGGAGAACCTCGTCGCTGGCAGCGAAGACGAATACCTGATTGACAGCCGAAACTGGCATCAGCACGACGGGATATCGAATTCCACCCTGCTGCCCCAACTGCCCCAAAGGGGCCACTGCATAACCTTGCGCAGTGAGCACCTCGTTGAGTCGGCGTGCGAGATCATCAGCTGACCAGTAGGCTGGCGACAGTGAAATGCTCTTTCGCCCACTCATGAGAGGCTGGTCGAGAATGCGCAAAGCCTCCAGCGCCGCCTTCATGTTGTCCGGCGTGCCACTCAACAGCAGTGCATTGCGCCCGATATCTTCTTGAATGGTCAGGCGCGTGCCGAACAGCGTCTTCAACCAATTGGCTACATCGGTTTGCCGCACTACCTGCAACTCCACCAGATAGAAGACGGGCCGCAGCGGAAGGGGGGTATCTGGCGATGCCTCACCACGACGTAGCTCGGGAAGATTCCCCAACTGAGCATTGTCAGGCAGCACACGGAGCAATCCACCAACATCGACAACGGCTATGCCGTAGCTCTTCAGCAGCAACTTGATTGCGTTGTCCAACTGCTCAGGCGCTTGCGTAGCGCCGGTCCGAAAGGTCACCAACTCCTTTCTCGAGAGGACTGCAGGATCAATGTTGAGATTGCGCTTCAGTATCTCGGCGTAAACGATCTGGATGAACACCGGCAAGGGGACTTGCTGCAGGTTGATCGTGGCAACTTCGCCTTGCATAGCAGCAGTAGTTGCACGGAGTTGTGCATCCTGCGCGGCGAGATCTTTGGACAGGTTTGAAGGCTTGGCTACAGGCGGCTGCGGCAACGTGCCGATCTTCAACTCCCTGCTCCCGGAACCATCACTTCCGCCGTCCACACTGCTCTGGGACGTGTTAGGCAAAGGAAGACTTGGCGGAATGATGGGCGCCAGCGGTGCACACGCCGCGAGCAAGCCTGCGCTTAACAGCACATTCAGGGTGTGGGGGCGCAATGGTGAACGCTCAGACAGATTTTCATTCACGACGTTCAACTCCAAAGCGATAAAGCTTCTTTTCAATTCGTATACACACTTGATTTCCGTCAACGGCCTCAATGACATGGCCGCTGGGCAATTTTTCACCGACGCTGAGTCGTTGCGGCGCCTTGCGTTCATCTTCGAACAGAACCAGCACTCCCCCGACCTTGCCTGACCCATAGACCCCCGCCAAACGCCACCGCTGGTTCTCGATCGGAGCTTCCTGCGCGGCTTTGAGCTCCGGTCCCCAGAGGTTGGAAGTAGCCACTCTCAACGCCAACGAACTGGCATCGCTTTGGGTCGGCAGTGCGGCCAACTCCCAGCGATCGGTACGCGCGTTGATCAGAGCCGGGGCCGGCTCGGTCTGCGGGTTAGAGAACCAACCAATCAAGACAGCGGCCAGCAGCAAGAAAATCCATTGCCCGCGTTGCAAGGGCCTCATCATGGTTTGCGCTCCTCGCTACGGTACAGCACGCGAACCTCCAGTTCTGCGCGCCCCGGCTGCATCACTGGACGTAATCGCAGACTCTCGACGAGCATCACTTTGGGTGAGCGCCCCAATTCTGAGAGCAAGCCCATCATCCCAATCCGGTTGAAGTCCACAACCAAGCGTGCACGCAGAGGTAGGCCCTCCACAGCCAACGCAGGATCCCCTCCAGATGTTGAACTGACACTCAGCTCGCGTATGGGTAACCCAGCCTTCTCTGACCAAGTCCGCAATGTATCCTGGAGGGCGGCCTCAGCCAGCCCCTGGCTAGCTGCGGGCCACATCATGGCCCTGGCCGCCTCAAGGTGCTTGCTGGCATCGTCCGCTCTTTGCGGCCACTCCTTGGCTGACTGCACAGGCTTGAGCCGTTGGACTTCAGCCAACGCTTCGTCTGCTTCGGCTCGCCAAATCTGCGCTTGGTCCTGAAGCAGCAAAAGAGACCAAACCCACAAAGTGATGCAGATGAAAAACAGCCCCCACCGAAGGCGAGCGTTGGCTCGCAGCTGACCCTGCAACTGCCGCAGCCCATGGCTCAAGCCACTGCGTTCAGAGGCGCCGTCGATGATCGCGCTCATGACTTTCCTGACGGCTTGGGAGCTATCAGCTGCGGTCGTTCAGGCAGCAACGGCGGGGCGCCTCCATCGGCCGCACCACGAGTCAACCCTGCGTCGTTGCTGCTTCGACCAGGTGCCTGAGCCCCTGAGAGTTTCATCTCGAAACTCACCCAGCTGCGATTTCCGCCATCCTTGACTTCGCTCACCTGGGTGAACCACCCACCAGACTCCAATTCATTGACCACTCTGGCTCTCGTTACATCGGCAGGAAGTTCCAAGGCCACCCGCAGTGATAGCTGTGCCAAGTCGAACTCCTTCAGGGTGACGCCCTTGGGAAGTAATCTCGCCAGTTGATCCATTACATCAAGCGGCAAAGGCGCCGTCATTTGCCGGATCAGTGCAGCGCTTTGATCAGCTGCGGCCAAAGCCTTCTCCCGAGCCATCAGCAGTGGCGAGGCCTCCTCCTTGATCGCATTCAGAGCGTTCCGCGCGTCATGACTTGATTGGCGTGAGTCCCAGCCATCGTGAGCGACCGACGCGGTGATTGCGACGAGCACAACGGCCACTGCACCCATCAGAAGGCGCTCATTGCCTTGGGCGACATCAGCCCACTGGTCCGCTCGCCGTACAGGACGCGAGGGCTTCAACCAACTGAGGCGCTCTAGGCTCGGCACGAATTCAGACAGCGCACTGCCGTCCATCGCGCCCAAGCGACTCTGGCGCACAAAGGTCTGCCAATCGGAGGCCTCCGGGATCTGCGCCCACCAGCGACTGGCCATAAGCACGCCATCGCGCCAGGCTTGTCCCTCATATCCCACCAGGCACTCAACGAGGCGCAGACCTTCAGTACCGAACTGATGGAGTAGCGTCTCCGGCCACAAGTCTGATGGGACGGGCTCCTCGCGATCGATTGCCTCACGCTCAAGCGCGAAAACCTGTGCATGGTCGCCCACCATATCGACCAAGAAGACGCTGTCCGGAAAAGGCTGCCACGCGGCAAGTTGAGCCTGCAGTGCACCCTGCCGGTCTGCCGCAGGCACACCGACCAAGCTCACGCAGCGATACCGTAGCATGGCGCGGGCCACCAGCCATGGGGCATGGCCGCGCGACTTTTCGGACCGACTCAGACCTTCACGGCGTAGGTTGGGCAGGCGATCTGGGTCCAGCGACGGTCGAGCTTGGGACCGGAAATTTCGCAACAGGGCTTGCAACGGCAGAAGTGGCATGGGCTGGGTCAAGACGGTCTGTCTGGCGAATCTCTCGGATCAGCCAAGGCGCGGCGGCCCCCGTCGGAAGAATCAAAAGATTGTACTCAAGCGCTTGCGGCAACCCAGAAGCCCAAACTTGCAAGCGCAAAACGTTGCTGCCATGAAAAAGAAGCTGGTCGCCAACGAAGGGGATCCCCGTGGCCGCTGTAGCCGACGCTGCATCGACAAATGGCGAGTTCTTTCGCAGAGTCTCAAACAGGCCCCACTGCTCCAAAGAAACTTTTGGCCAGATGCTCTTCAGCAACTCGAGCGGCGCCGTGTTTGGATTGAACAACTTATCACGTCTCACCCCCACCCAAGGGAGCAACTTCGAACGCAAAGCTGGCTCCGACTGCCAGATCGGCATACGGCCCAACTCGTCAACGGACAACAGCCAGTCATTGCGCGGCGGCGGCAGCCCAAGCGCCGAATAGTCCTGAGCTTCTGCACCATTGAGCCTGCGCAGGCTGTCGCTATCCGCATAGTCCTCGAGCACATCCATCAAGGAGCTGAGCTGATCTGCTCGAGCGCCTAGACTGATTAGCACATTGCCCAAGCCGTCGCGGTCCAAGGTATTCAGCGATAGTAATCCCCGCTCATCCTGCACACGGACGATCGCGCCCTCCTCGGTTCGAAGACGACGACCATCTAAGGCTAGCGGCTGCTCGTCAACAAAGCCGGCAGAAGCATGCCCGATTGGACGAGTGCTCAGCCAGTACAAGGCTTGGGCACGCGCACTATTGGCCACTAGTCGCGCGTCGGCATAGGCCTGCAAAGTCTGGGCTTGTTCCCGCAATCCATCGATCCGTAGTGCGAAGCGGGCCGCGACAAGAGCAACAACAGTCAATGCAACCGTGACAAAAAGCAATACGTAGCCACCCTCACCGGGGCGACTGCGCCGAGACGCCCATGAGCGGGGCGCATTCAAGGCAGCTTCTCCAGATCGATACGCCCACCCAAAGGCTGTGCCGAGGCAGAAGGCCGTGCCACTACCAACCAGCCCCCCCCTGCCCCTGGGTCTAGAGCAATGAGTCGAGGCAGCGCTTGGGTCTGTACACCCATGGCTGGGGGCCACTGAGGCTGCCACTCGCCCGCGGCGTCCATATAGCGCCAAGCACCGCGCTGACCAGCCCAATCGATCAACACCACCGACTCCACACCATCGGCACCAACCGCCAATCGAACCTCGCTGCGTCCATTCTGATCATTGAAATGAATGAACATACGCAGGCGCGTTGGCCCCACGCTGTCGGCCAATGGCACCAGCGAACTGATACCCGACAGCTGACGTTGGTCACCACGAAAACGATCAGGCGTCTCCTGGAGGCCTGGCATCAGCCCTTCAAGACATTGCTGAACCCATATTCGGCGCAGTGTTTCCATCTGGCCCACAAGTTGTTGCCCTTGGAGCAGCACCTCGATACGAGCAACTTGGAAGAGGCCTTGCGACATCAACGCAGCAACGATTGAGACCAGCACCAGTGTCACCAAGGTCTCAAGCAATGTGAACCCAAGCACGCTGGCGCGAGCCTGTGCACGACCGCATGCACCACCAAGACTATGGCTCATCAGGACGTCTCGACTGGGTTGCTGGAGCCAAGAGTTCAAGGCCTGGCTGCAGGTACGCGAATTGATTGCGTATGGTCCCATCCAGATTTGTAGCCACCACCTGAACTCGGTACAAGCCCACACGCCAGCGCGGAGACTGGGTCGCTCTGGTTGGCTGACTCGGCCTCATTGGACTCACCATCTGTGATTGCCAGCTCAGCTTCACGCCCCCCAGAGTGCGCTCACCACTGGGCTCAACGAAGGGATTCAAGTCAGCTAGCAGATTCTCTGCCAATAGCTGCTGCTCAACTTCGGCCTGACGTACCTTGAGTCGAGACGCCATTTGTAAGCTCTGGTTCAACCAGGTGAACAGCGCAGCGCCGCTCGCAGCCAAGATGGTCAGCGCAACCAACGCTTCAAGCAAGCCGAAACCAGAAGCACGCCGAACCTGCATACTCCTCAAGGCAGCACACGCCCGCTGACTGGCTCAATCCGCCACCGCTCTGCTCGAGACGAGCCCTTTCCACGGAAGCTCAGACTGCCACCGGAGGCAACCCCCACGGCGCTGTACCGCAAGGGGCGATCCAAGGTCAGCTCAATATCTGCGGGCAAGTCAGGCTGCAGTTGGCGCAGTGCCGACTCATCCAGCTCCAAGGCTTCCCCTCGTTGAAATGCGCGGACGGGCAGGCCTTGGAGTGTCACGCGCAGGTCATCGCGCCACCCGCGCTCCTGCACAGCAGCAATCCATCGGACGGCGGAAGGCAGAGCGAATCCGATACTTAGTGCAGCAATCGTGAGCACTACGAGCAGCTCAAGAAGCGTAAAGCCGCCAGCAATCTTCGGGGGCATTGCTAGCCTCATGTTCATCTTATTGAGCCAACGGCAGCACGCCCAGATCAGAGGCATCGCCTGTGCCACCGCGCTTGCCGTCGGCACCCAGGGAGTAAAGAGCAAACGGCTGGCTGTCCGCACCTGGCACAGCGTACTGATAGGGATGAGCCCAGGGATCATCCGGCAAAGCGCCATCAAGATAAGGACCGCGCCAGCGAGAGGCCAAGGCCGGATCTGCAGGCGCTTTACCCAACAAGGCCAATCCCTCCTCTGCCGTGGGGTAGCGACCAATATCCAGCCGCAGACTCTCCACGGCACCGCGCAGCATCTTGACCTGTGTGTTCGCAGCGGTGATCTTGGATTGATCAACTTTTGAAAACAAGCGAGGGCCAACCAGGCCGGCCAAAAGCCCAATGATGACGAGCACCACAAGCATTTCCAGCAAAGTGAAGCCCAGGCCACGCTTGGGACGGTCCAAAGGACGGAACTGGCACAAGTTTCGAGTCAATTGCATTGTGTTTTGGCGAGGTCTACGGCATATGCCGCCGGACACATTGTAGGCAAGCTCAGCAAGTATCGAGATGCGGCCGGTTAGCCAATGAAAAAGGGCGCCTTGCGGCGCCCTTTCAAACCTCACACCTTACGGTGATCAGTTCGTACCCGGACGGAGCAGCGGGTAGGAGATCAGCGAGTCGGTAGCACCGGTCGTCTGGTTGTAGTTCATCACGTTGTACACGCCAGAGATCGACGAGCTCGGAGCAACCACGTCCAGCTTGACAGCCAGGCGGGTAACACCAGTGCTCAGCGACGGGCAGATGTCCTTCGTATTGATGAACAGCTGCTTGCCGGCCTTCAGCGTGAACGAAGTCGTGCCAGCTGCGCAGCTGATGCCATCTTCAGTGATGACAGAAGCAGACACAGCAGCATCAACACCGTAGGTGCTGGTCAGAACCACGCGCGACAGGTAGTCAGGGTGGATCGTAGCGAACGGAGCCTGCAGGGTCGTGCCATCGTGCAGGATGGTGCCCAGGGTCGTGCTCGCCGTGTCGGCCGTGGTGGAAGCACCAGCAGCAGTCACGTCGTACACAACCGAAGCGACTTGCTCAGGCACGGCGGTGTCGCCGGTCACGGTGTAGCACACGTTGCCCAGCACTGCAGCAGCGCCGGTAGTGATGCTAGCGGTCGTGGTGTTGCCAGTAGCGAACGTAGCCGCCGTTGCCGAGGTGGCGCAGTTGTCGTCGCCATCCAGGAACACGGAACCCTTGGCACCGAAGTCACCAGTCACAACCAGCTTGGTGCCAGCTGCAATCAGGTCTGCATTGGCCACTGCAACACCAGCGGCCGTGAATGCCGTGCCAACAGTGTTGTCAACCTTGCCCAGCTTTGCCGTCTTGGCCAGAGGAGCAGAGTTCGTGCCAGTAGTCGTGAATTCCTTGAAAGCCTTCTCGACCGAAGCGACTTGCGTGCCCGGAGTCACGACGAAGCTCAGTGCCTTGCCGAACTTGGCGATAGTTTCGCTGTAACCAGCCAGCTTGACATTGGCATCGTTAGCAACAGCCTGACCAGCCGTTTCGAACATGGCGTAGGTCAGGGCAACCGGCGAAGCGGTGCTAGTGACCTTGACACCAATCGTGTTCAGAGCCAGCGACAGTGCGTCGCCTTGGTCATAGTTGACGTCCGCAGTCACTTGGAAAATGACATACGAGTCAGCCGTGGTGCCGCCGGCAACAACGGCCACATCCGGCGTGTACGACGTACCAGCAGCAGCAACGCCGGCATCCAGACGCGCGGGCGTCACGGCAGTGTTCCACTTGGCGTTGGTCAGGTCAAAACGCACATAACGCGTTGCGGCAGCCGAAACACCAAAACCCAGCTTGCTCGTCGTAGCCAAGTTGGCATCCGACAGGTTGTCGCCGCTGGCAACCAACTCAGTGGCGTAGGTACGCGCATCAGCAGTCGTATCCGACAGCGTAATAGCAGCGAACGCACTACCTCCAACCAGCGCACCGATCGCCAGAGCGGTCGCCTTAAACACAAATTTTTTCATTCGGTGAACTCCACAAGGGTTATGGATAAAAACTCAATGATTCGCGAATCACACGTACCAAATTGCACGCCCGAGGATTCTAGGGCAAGCAATCGTTACAGGGTCAGCGGACCGATGCATATTGCGGGTAAACACTTTATTTTTGCGCCTCCCACAACACTGGCAGACGGATAGTAATCGCAGCGCAAGCCCCGGATCGAAGGAACAAGGGGATTTGTTGCAGGTTCACGACACCTTCTATCACCAACAAGATGACTTAGTGCACAGGAGCTTAAGTCCGCGACGTGCCGCTGCTTCGAAATTCACTGAGCAGGCTCTGGAGAGCATGCCTCACTGTCGGATGCGGACTACTGGCTGACGCCGCACTGGCAGCCGCCATAAGCCAGGGCAACACAGGCTGCGCCACAGTCAAGTCACTCAGCTTAGCAATCCGCAGCATGCTAACTGCCGTGGGCACACTGGTATCACTGTCCGCCAGCAGTTCCTCGTACAACTTCTCCCCTGGCCTCAGTCCACTGAACTCGATGCGTATCTCTTGCTGGCTGCGGCCGGACAGCCGAATCATGTCTCGTGCCAAGTCGACAATGCGCACAGGCTCGCCCATGTCAAGCACATAGACCTGACCCGTCTCTCCGATGGCTGCCGCCTGGACCACCAAGCGTGCCGCTTCGGGAATGGTCATGAAGTAGCGGGTGATGTCGGGATGGGTCACGGTGACGGGGCCGCCTTTGGCAATCTGCTCCTTGAACTTCGGGATCACGCTGCCGCTGGAACCCAGGACATTGCCGAAGCGCACCGCCATGAACTTCGTCTTGTTCTCCTGACCAGCCATATGACTGATCACCAACTCGGCCGCGCGCTTGGTCGCCCCCATCACGTTGGTCGGGTTAACGGCCTTGTCGGTGCTGATAAGCACAAATCGCTCGGCTCCATGCTCAGCTGCCGCCAGCGTCGCGTGATAAGTTCCCAGGGTGTTGTTGCGCAAACAAGCCAGCGCGTTTTCCTCCTCCATCAGCGGCACGTGCTTGTATGCCGCAGCATGGAAGACGATCTGCGGCTTGTACTTGCCGAAGACGTAGCGCAGGTGCTCCAGGTCCTTCACATCACCGACGAGGCGCACCAGCGGGATGCGGGGGAATTTCTCTGAGAGCTCTTGCTCGATCGTGTACAGGGCGAATTCGCTGAGTTCATACAGGACGATCGTGGCTGGGCCGTAGCGCGCCACCTGGCGGCACAGCTCGGAGCCGATCGAGCCCCCGGCGCCGGTGACAAGCACGACCTTGCCGTTGATGCACTCGCTGATGCCTCCCTCATCGAGCACCACGGGCTCGCGGCCCAGCAGGTCCTCAGGCTCGATATCGCGCAACTGGTCGACCTTGCTGCCCTGCATCAGCTCGGCGCTGCTGGGCACGGTCAGCACATGCAGCCCTGTGCCTGCTGCCAGATCCAGCGCACGCCGGCGTCTGTCTGGGGCAGCCGAGGGCATCGCGACGATCAGGTGGGTGATGCCGTGCATCGCCGCCAAGTGGCCGACATCTTCAAGACTGCCCAGCACCGGGATGCCAGCCACGCGAGAGTCGCGCTTGGCGTCATCGTCATCGAGCCAGCCGACTACCACCCAGCCCTGGTGCTGGATGCCGGCCACCAGAATGCGACCAGCCTGCCCTGCGCCCATCACAAGCACACGGTGCGATTCGACCGAGCTGCCGCTGATGCGTCCACGCATATGCTCGTACAGCATGCGGTAGCCCAGGCGCATCATCGCCAGGCCAATCAGGCAGAACACCGGGTGCAGCGCCAGCACCGCACGCGGCACCTTACTCAGCTGAGCCATCAGCACGATCACGGCCGCAATCCCGCCCGCCACCGCGCAGGCCAAGGCCAGGCGTTTGACCTCGCCAAAGCCGCTGAAACGCCACATGCCCTTGGGTACGCGCAACGCCCACAGAACCACTGCATAGAGCATCACCAGCCCCAGCAACACCCAATGGTCGTAATTCGGTCGCGCCGAGATCCAGCGCTCGAAGCCCAGACGGAACAGATAGGTCGCCTGCCAGGCCAGCGCGACCACAGCCGCATCCAGCAGCAGGGACAGCCCCTGGCGATATGGGCGGATGCGGGTCAAAAAACCGTCAAGCGACAACCAGAACATCGGATCTTTCTCAAACCTCAGCGCCGCAGCGCTGACAGGGTGGCCAGTATCAGGCGCAGATCACCAAGCAGCGTGGCTTCGCGTACATAGCGGCTGGAGAGCGCCAGCTTGGCCGGCAGCACCTGCTCCACATAGGCGCGCTCGGGATCGGCGGCTGCCGCCAGCACGGCGCTCTCGTCACGGTACTGCAGCGAGGCCAGGTCGGTGATGCCGGGTCGCACCGACAGCAGCAGCTCGCGCATCTCGTCGGGATACAGCGCCACATACTTGGGCACCTCGGGCCGCGGCCCGACCAGGCTCATCGCCCCGCGCAGCACGTCCCAGAGTTGCGGCAGTTCGTCGAGCTTGCTGCGGCGCAGGACCTGGCCCGCGCGGGTGATGCGCGGATCAGCACCGACGGTGATTTGCGGGCCGCGAGCCGGCGCGTCCACGGCCATCGTGCGAAATTTGTGGATCATGAAGGGCCGGCCGAAACGCCCCACCCGCTGCTGGCGAAACAGCACCGGCCCCCGAGAGTCAAGCTTGACCCACAGCGCGATCGCCAGCAAGGGCAGCGCCAGCAATGCCAGGCCCAACGTAGAGAGCAGGATGTCGACCAGCCGTTTGAGCACGTGTCAGCCCAGCACGATCTCGCGCACAGTGCGTATCACCCGCTGCACATCGGCATCCGTCATCGCCGTGTAGAGCGGGATGCTGACCATGCGCTCGAAGGCCTTTTGCGAATGCGGGAACTGCTCGGCCCTCAGGCCGTACCGGTCGCGCCAGTAGGGGTGCAGATGCAGCGGAATGTAGTGCACGCTGCAACCGATGCCGGCGGCATACATGCGCTCGATGAAGACATCGCGCTCCATCTCCAGCTCCTCGCTCAGGCGCAGCACATAGAGATGCCAGGAATGCGTGTCGCCCTCGACGGCCTGTGGCGGCAGGATCAGCGGCAGATCGGCGAACGCGTCGTTGTAGGCCTGTGCGATCAGCTCGCGGCGCGCCTGGAAGGCCGGGATCCGCTTGAGCTGGTGCAGTCCCAGCGCTGCGGCGATGTCGGTCAGGTTGTACTTGAAGCCGGGCGCGACGATTTCGTAGTACCAGCTCGGCACTTTGGCGGTAAAGCGATCAAAGGCATCGCGGTTCATGCCGTGCAAGCGCATCACCTTGGCGCGCTTGGCCAGCTCGGCATTGCGCGTCACAAGCATGCCGCCCTCGCCGGTGGTCATGGTCTTGTTGGCGTAGAAACTGAACACGGTGGCATCGCTGCCCATCGTGCCGATCAGCTCCTTCTCCAGGGTGGTCGGCAGGGCGTGCGCCGCGTCCTCGACGACGCGCAAGCCATGCTTGCGGGCGATGTCCAAGATTGCGATCATGTCCACCGCCAGGCCGGCATAGTGAACCGGGATGATGCAACGGGTCTTGGGCGTGATCGCAGCCTCAACCAGTTTCGGGTCGATGTTCAGCGTCTTCGGGTCGATATCGACCAGGACCACATCGGCACCCAGATAGCGCACGACCTCGGCCGTCGCCGTGAAGGTGTGGGTCGTCGTGATGACCTCGTCGCCGGGACCGATGCCTAAGGCCTCCAGCGCCAGATGCAAACCGGCGGTCGCCGAGTTGACCGCGATGCACTCGATCTGCGGCTCACCCAGGTACTCGGCAAAGGCCTGCTCGAAGCGGCGGGCCTTCGGGCCGGTCGTGACCCAGCCCGAGCGCAGGGTGTCGACCACCTCGGCGATCTCGTCCTCGCCGATCTCGGGCAGGGCGAAGGGCAGGAAGTTGTCGCTCATCGTCATATCAATCGCTTCTCAGCTCACAATCAAAAGGTGCTTCTTCTGCGCACCGGGCACCGCTTGAAGGGCTATGCCCTGGTCAAGGGTCACCAAGCGCCCACCCTGCTCGACGGCCAAGGCCAGCAGGTACAGATCGGTCACCTGGCGCGAACTCAGCACCCGGTCCCAGTTCAGGCGGCCACCATCTAGCAGGCTGAGGCTGTCAGGCCAGAACTGGTGCGCCTCGTGGGCCACCGCCTGGCCCAAGCGCTGAGCCACCAGGGCCGCGGGCTGGCTGTTGGGGTAAGCAGGCAAGGACATGATGCGCAAACAGCCGTTTTGCGTCAGCGGACAGGAAGCCCAGCCCTGGTCCTGATGTTCGGCCAGCCAGCGCATCGCCAAGCCATGGTGCAGATGGCCGGCATCCAGCAATGCCACCAGCATGTTCACATCAAGCAGGGCCCGCATCAAATACCTTCGGCCTCGCGCAAAGCGTTGACCTGCTCAAGACTCGTCACCACACCGGGTCGGGCCGCGAAGGGCGCAAAGCCTGCAACAGGTTTTGCAGCCATGCCGCGCGCCGCCGCGCTACCTTCACCGCCGGTCAATGAAGCGCGCAGGAGGCGCGAAATCACGGCGCCGGCGCTCGACCCCTCGCGGCGCGCCAACTCCTTGGCCGCCATCAAGAGGTCGTCGTCAATATCCAGTGTGGTTCGCATCGAGAACTCCATCAAACCGCGTCGAACGCATCTGATGACTTGATGCGCTGATGCGAATTATAGAACGAGGGGCTTCTCGATCACGGCCAGCACATGCGTGCGCAGCCACGGGATGCTATTGAACACGCGGTAGGCGCCGGGGTGCAGCCGGCATACGGCCCGCGCCAGCGGCGGTGCCAGGGTGAGCCGCTGCTGTTGCACTCGCCCTTGCGGGAACAACCCGCGCACGCGTCGTAGCGGCACGCCGCGCACATCGCGGTTGCGCGGATTGTCGACGATGAAGTCGTACCAGAGCACCGCGCCGCCCGGTTTGAGCCAGCGCCACATCGCATCCGCCACGCCCTGCTGCACGCCGTCGTCCAGGATGGACGAGAACACCGTGGACTGCAGCACCAGGTCCTGGCTGGCGGTCGCCATTGGCGCCTGCGAAGCGTCGCCCAGATGCAGGGCCACGGTGGCTGGCAGCAGACGGCGCGCCGCCTCGTAGCGCTCGCTCAGCAGCTCGATCCCGCTCAGATGCTCCGGCGCCAAGCCCAGGCGCAGCATCTCCAGCAGATTGCCGCCGGCGCCGCAGCCCACCTCCGTCAGCCGCCAGTCGGCCGGTGTGCCGGGACGCCGGGCCAGCTCGCGCCACAGTGCGCGCTGGCGCTCTTGCAGCATCTGCCAGACCTCGGGGCGCAGCAGGCTGTAGCGGTCCGCCACCTGGCGCCGCGCATAGCGCTCGGCAATGGCGTCGAGTTCACGCTGCCGCAGCTCTGGGTTGTTCACGCCAGCGCCTCAACAAATCGTTGGGCCAAGACCGGATAGGTGTGGTTGTCCAGCACGAACTCGCGGCCGCGTCGGCCCATCGCCGCTCGCTCCTCGGGCGGCAGCGCGGCCAGGCGACGCACACCCTCGGCCACCGCCTGCGCGTCCTCGGGGGGCACCGTCAGCCCGGCTCCGGCCTCGGCTACCGGGTCGTTGCCGGCCTCGACCGAGTGCAGCACCGCTCGCTGGGCCATCATGTAATCCATCAGCTTGTTCGGCGCAATGCCGAAGCGATAGATCGGCGTGCGCTGCCAGCCGATGTAGGCGATGTCGAATGCGGCCAGCAGGCTTGGGATCTGCCGCTTGGGGATGGGCGCGAACATCGCCACATTGTCCAGGCCTTCATCGGCCACGCGCTGCTGCAGGCGCTGTTTTTCATGGCCGCCGCCCACCATCACGATGGCGATCGGCTGGCCTTTGAGCAACTTGGCGGCGTCCAGGAGCACGTCCAGCGCATTGGGCAGGCCGTGCGAGCCGGCATAGCCCAGCACCAGGCGCCCGGCGGCGCGTTGCTCCGCGAGATGCGCGGCCAGCTGAGAATCCAGCGCTTCACCCTCACCGGTCCACTCGTCCAGCGTGATGCCATTGGGCACGATGTGCAGCTTCTTCAGGTCCAGCCCATGGGTGGCCATATGGCCGTGCACCTTAGGCAGCATAGACACGACGACATCGGCATCGCGGTAGGCATCGTTCTCGGCCCTCTGGCAAAGCAGTGCGAACGGGTGGCGCGGGCTCATGCCCGACAGCTCGATCGGCGACAGCGGCCACAGATCGTGCACCTCGTAAACCAGCTTGGCGAGCGCCTTCCTGGCCACGCGGCGTGCGACCCAGATGTCCATCGGGTAGGTACTGGAGGCGATCACCGCGTCGGGTGCAAACGCCTCGGCCAGCGCATCGGCATCGGCCCAGACCTGGCGGCAAAACGAGAAGATATTGCGCACCCGCCCCAGGCCATTGCCCTGGTAGGCCGGCGTCTCGTACCAGCAGTAGGACACGCCCTCTATCGTCTGCCCGCCGGCCTGCGGCTGGGTGCTGCGCACATGGGAGTGAGAGGCCGCCAGCACCAGCACCTGGTGGCCGGCACGCACCCACTCGCGCGCCAGATAGAAGGGCCGGTACTCCATGCCGTGTTGCGGCGAGCCGGCGTAATGATTGATCAGCAGCAGCTTCAAGACGGGAGCTCTTCTTTCAAACGGGACAAAAAACCCTGGACGGCAGGCGCGAACAGGCCGTGCTGGGCCACCCAGGCGCGGTTGGCCGCGCCGGCAGCCTCGGGCTTGAGGTTTTGCAGCAAGGCAGGCAACTGCGCGATCTCAGCGTCCGACAGGATCACGCCACGATTCGCATCGACCAGTTCGTGGTTGGCCGGCAGCTCCGACAGGATGGGCACGCATTCATGGGCCATTGCTTCCAGCACCGAAACCGCCACCGAGTCGCTCTGGGGCAGGCTCAGATACCAGCGGGCGCGGGCATAGAACCCGGCCTGCGCCTTGGCCGCCAGGCGGCCGACAAATTCGATCCGATCGGCCAAGCCCAGAGTCTTCACCTGCTGCTGCAACACTGACTTCAGCGAGCCCTCGTTGGCCACCACCAGCCGCGCTTCGGGACGCTGCGCCGCCACCGCGGCAAAGGCCGCGATCACCCGCTCCGGCCGGTAGATCGGCTCCAGTCCGCGGTTGGCGAAAAACAGCCAGGGCTCCTTGCGCGCGTCCTGCTTGGGCAGGCTCTCCAGACCGAAGGGAAAAGTCATTACCTCGCGTGCACCGAGTTCCCTCATCCGCGCCGTCATGTACTGCGAGTCGGAGGTGCACACCGTGCAGGCGCGCAGCACACGCTGCGTCAGCCAACGATAAGCCCAACTCTGCTGCGGCGTGACAAGGATGTCGCTACCCCAGGCGGAGCCGGCGATGCGAGCGCGCAGTCGCCAGCCGCGCTTGGCGGCCCAGGCCAGGGTGCCGTGCGAGGTCAAGTAATGGGCGTTGATCCAGTCGGCGTCGATGCGGGCCAGCCAGTTGCCCAGCGTCGGCAGTTTCTTCAGCAGACCGACATTGCCGCCAGCGTGAGCAGGGTCGGTTTGCAGCGCCAGGCGCCGCTCAGCCGGCAGCAAGGCCTCGAACTCGGGCGTGAAACCACGCGAGGACGCTGCCCATAACTCGACACTGGGGCTCAGCGCTCGCGCCCACTTCAGCAGATGCGGGCTCTGGGCGTCGCCGATCAGCACCAGCTTCACTTGGGCAACTCCCCAGCCCAGGCCCGGTAATGCGGGGCGAGTTCGGGATGCAAGGCCAGCAGCTTGGCGTCACTCTTGCGCACGTCACCGATCTGGCACGCCGGTTGACCCGCCATGATGGCAAAGTCCGGGACTTCGCCGCGCACCTGGCTGTAGGCGCAGACCACCGCGCCGCGCCCGATGCGGCTGCCGGCCTCGATCAGGCTGTGCGGGCCGATGAAGCTGTAGGCGCCAACGCTGATCGGTGCCTTGACATAGCCCGGCACAGGGCCGCTGTGCGTCGCGTAGCTGCGACCCAGCAGCCGGATAGCGCGGTGCGAGCTGTGCGTGACGATGCTGACGAAGTTGGTGATCTGCACGCCCTCGCCGATCGTCAGGCCGGCCGTCGCATCGATGAAGTTGAACTGGCCGATGAAGACATGGTCGGCCAACACCAGGCCCGCCTCGCCTTCGATACAGCTGCTGGGTGCGATGCGGCTCATCGGCGCGCCGCGCTCGCCGAAGACGATCCGAAAAAACAGCGCGCGCCACACCCGGCGCCGCCAACGATTAAGCCAGGCTCTCATCGGGGAAGGTCTTCCAATTTGCCAGGGCCCAGAAGAAGTAGCTGAAATACGCCAGCATAGCGGCCGACACCCCCCAGGCCGCGCCGATCAACCCGCCCAAATGCAAGCCCAGGGCCAGGCCGGCAACAAACAGCAACTGCCCCACCAGAGCCAAGCGCAGCGCCCAGGCCTGGGCACCCCAGGCCATCGTGGCGACCGACAGCGGCGAGGCAATGAAATGCAGCGCGATATAGGGCGCCAGCGCCTGGGCCAGCGCGCCGGCGTCGACCCAGCGCTCGCCGAACAGCCAAGTGAACAGCTCGGGCCCCCACCACAATAGCAAGCCCATCAGAGGCAAGGCCAGGGCCATCAGCACCGCCATACTGCGCCTGACCACGGCCAAGGCCTCCTGCGGGTCGCGCGCCTGCACCAGCCGCGGGTAGAGCGCCTGCGACAAGGCCCCGCCGATCAGCCCAGCCGGCGCCTTCAGGTAGCGCAAGGCCAGTGCCCAGTAGCCTGCCGCCGCCTCGCCGCTGGCGCTGACAATGATCAGCAGTGCCAGGCTGTCCTGTAATGCGCCGGCAAAGGCATGCGGGGTGTTGAGCAGGGGAAAGGCGCGATGCTTGGCCGCCATGGCCTTCAGTGCCGTCGCGCGCCACAGCCCGGCCCATCCCCCGGCGGGCGCCGGGCGCGCCAGCAGTGCCGCCGTCGCCAAACCGGCAGCGATCGGTCCCAGCACCAGACCCAAGGCGCCGAGCTGCAAAAGCCCGAACAACAGTTGCAATAACGCGCCGCCGCCATACTGCAACACACGCGCCACCGACAGCAGCTCAAAGCGCTGCGCCCGCGTGGCCCACAAAGTCAGCCACTGCGTTGCGCCACCGGCGAGCACGGCCAGCGGCAGCAACCAGGCCAGATCCAGCGCTTGCCATTGCAGCAACACCCAGGCGACCACCACCGACACGGCCGTCACAGCAAGCAGCACGCGAGCGCACAAGCCCATCAGCCGAGCCGCCTCACCCTCATCGCGCTCCAGCGGTAGCGCGAACTCATAGCGCGCGCAGCCGACCACGGCCAGATTGGTGGCCACGGCCCACAGCAAGGAAAACTGGCCGAACTCGGTCGGTGAGTAGATTCGCGTCAGCCAGGGGCCTAGCAGCAACGGCAAGGCCTGCGCCAGCGCACCGCCCGCCAGCAGGGTCAGTGTGGACCGCAACAGGCCACGCGGCATGTCAGCGGGTCAGCGCTTGGCGCAGCGCAGCAAGCACCGCATCCTGCTGCGCCTCGCTCAGATCGGCACTCATCGGCAGACTCATGACCCGCTGGGCGGCGGCCTCGGCACCAGGAAAATGCAGATCGGGCCGGGCATAGGCCGGCTGACGATGCAGGGGCTTGGGGTAATGGATGGCGGTCGGAATGCCGGCTTCGCTGAGCTTGCGCTGCACCTCGGGCCTGTTGTCGAGCTGCAGCGTGAACTGGGCCCAAACGCAGTCGCGATCCTCGCGCACGGCCAGCCGCTGAACACCGAAATCAGCGGGCAGATCGGCCAGCAACTGCTGGTAGCGGGCGCCGATCTTCAGGCGCTGTTCGATCTCCCAGTCAAAACGCTCCAGCTTGGCCAGCACCACCGCACACTGCAGCGTGTCCATGCGGCCGCCGACCCCTACCCGCGTGTGCGTGTAGCGCGCGCTCTGCCCATGAACACGGATCTCGCGCGCGGCCTGCGCCAGCGCGTCGTCGTCGGTGAACAGCGCGCCGCCGTCGCCATAGCAGCCCAGCGGCTTGCTGGGAAAGAAGCTGGTGGCGCCAAAGGTGGACAGGCCGCAGCTCTTGCGGCCCTTGTAGCTCGCACCGAAGCTCTGTGCAGCATCCTCGATCACCGGGATGCCATCGGCGGCGGCCTTGATCTCGTCGATGTCGCATACCTGGCCATACAGGCTCACCGGCATGATGGCCCGCGTCCTCGGCGTGATCGCAGCCTTGATCAGGCGCGCGTCGATATTGCAGGTGTCGGGCTCGATGTCTACATAGACGGGCACCGCACCCAGCAGCGCGATCACCTCGACCGTTGCGGCAAAGGTGAACGGCGTGGTGATGACCTCGTCACCGGGCTTGAGGTCCAAGGTCATCAGCGCGATCAACAGGGCCTCGGTACCGCTGGAGACGGTGATGCAGTGCTTCACGCCCACATAGGCGGCCAGCTTGTCTTCCAGCTCCTTGACCTCGGGGCCCATGATGTACTGGCCATGGTCCAGCACCCGCTGGATGCGGGCATCAATGCTGGGTTTGAGCGCCGCGTACTGGGCTTTCAAATCGATGAAGGGCAGGCTCAAGAGATCAGCTCCACGGTTTGTTCGTCACTGGCCAGGCGATATTGCTCACCCGTTGCCGGGCAGACAGCCTGACCGGCCGCGTCAAAGCGCAGGCGCTCGCCATGTCGGCTCATCCAGCCAATGCGTCGTGCCGGCACACCCACCATCAGCGCGAAATCGGCAACATCTTTCTGCACCACGGCACCGGCGCCGACAAAGGCATAGCGGCCTATCGTCGCGCCGCAGACGATGGTGCAGTTGGCGCCCAAGGTCGCGCCGCGCTTGACCAGCGTCTTGCGGTACTCGTTCTTGCGCGCCACCGCAGCGCGCGGGTTGTAGACATTGGTGAATACCATGCTGGGGCCGCAGAACACATCGTCCTCCAAGGTCACCGCGTCATAGACCGAGACGTTGTTCTGGATGCGGACGTTGTCGCCGATGCTCACATCGTTGCCGACATAGACGCCCTGCCCCAGTGAGCAGCCGGCGCCGATGCGCGCGCCTGTGCTGACATGGGCGAAGTGCCAAACCTTGCTGCCCTCGCCCAGCTGCGCGCCTTCGTCGACGATGGCGCTGTCGTGTTTCCAGTAGCTCATACTCAGAAGACCAGAGGCAGGCCGACGCGCTGGCCATCGCGCGCCGAGCGGTAGGCGGCGATCAGGATCTCCAGCGAGCGCAGACCCTCATAGCCATCGACCTCGGCGCTGGCCTCGCCACGAAGCGTCTTGATGACATTGTCGTAGTAGAGCGGGTGGCCGGGGCCGTAGACACTGCCTGCGTCACCGAGTTGATAGCTCGCGGCCTTCACCGCCTCGTCCTCGGGCCGCTGGTCGGCGAACTGCCAGTGCTCGATCTTGTTGACCGCGGTACCGCCGATCTTGACCGAACCCTTCTCGCCGAGGATCGTGATCGAGCCCTCGAGGTTCTGCGGGTAGGTCAACATCGTGACATTGATCGAGCCCAGGCCGCCATGGCGCAGGCGCACGCTCATCACGCCGGTGTCCTCGGCCTCGATATCGCGGTCCAGGGTGGCGGTATAGGCGTGGACGCTGTCGACCGGGCCGACCAGCCAGTCCAGCAGGTCGACATAGTGGCTGGCCTGGTTCATGAACGCGCCGCCGTCCAGATCCCAGCGACCGCGCCAGGGTGCGGCGTCGTAGTAGCTTTGCGGACGGGTCCAGAACACATTGACGGTGCTCAGGAAGATGCGCCCGAAGCGACCCTGGGCTATCGCCTGCTTGACCAGTTGCACCGTAGCGTTGAGCCGGTTCTGCTTGACCACGAACAGCTTGACCCCGGCATCGCGGCAGGCCCGCACCATCGCCATGCCCTCGTCAAACTTGGTGGCCATCGGCTTCTCGCTGAGCACGTGACGGCCCGCGCCAGCCACGCAAATGGCCTGCTGCGGGTGCAGGCCGCTCGGGGTGGCCAGCACGACGATGTCTGCATCCGAACCCGCCAGCAGCGCATCCAGTGACGCGAACCCTGCTGCGCCGGTGGTGGCCACTGCCGCCTCAAGCGCCTGGGGTCGGGTGTCGCAGACCGCGACGATCTCGGCGCGCTGCGCGTGCATGGCCAAGGCCTCGATATGGTTCTTGGCGATGCGGCCACAGCCCACCAGGGCGAAGCGGATCTTGCGGTCGAGGATGGGCAGGCTGGGCGGCATGAATGGCCAGAATCGGGCGAAACTCGGATTCTACGGGGGCGCTCCCGCGCAAGCCCTAAAATCGCAGCAAATTCAACGAGTTGACGATGACCCAGCACACCCCCGCCACGCCGCACACCGCGCCCGCCGCTGCCGACGAAAACCAGCTCATCACCGAGCGCCGCGAGAAGCTCGCTGCCATCCGGGCCAAGACTGCGGTCCCCTTCCCCAACGATTTCAAGCCCCAGCACCGGGCGCTCCCCCTCTCGACCCGGTACGGCGAGCTGGACAACGAGACGCTGGAGCCACAGGCCGTGGCCGTTAGCGTCGCCGGCCGACTGATGCTCAAACGCGTGATGGGCAAGGCGAGCTTTGGCACCTTGCAAGACGCCACCGGCCGCATCCAGCTCTTCGTTACCAAGGACGGTATCGGCGAGGAGGCCTACGCCGACTTCAAGCACCTGGACATGGGTGACATCGTCGGCGCCGAGGGTACGCTGTTCAAGACTAAAACCGGCGAGCTGTCGGTGCGCGTCACGAATTTGCGCCTGCTGACCAAGAGCCTGCGCCCGCTGCCGGACAAGTTTCACGGCATGGCCGACCAGGAGCAGAAGTACCGCCAGCGCTATGTCGATCTGATCACGGACGAGGCTGCTCGCACGCGCTTCGTCGCCCGCTCCAAGGCGGTGTCGTCGATCCGCAGCTTCATGGTGGACAACGGCTTCCTGGAGGTCGAGACGCCGATGCTGCACCCGATCCCCGGTGGCGCCAATGCCAAGCCCTTCATCACCCATCACAACGCGCTTGACCAGGAGATGTTCCTGCGCATCGCGCCCGAGCTGTATCTCAAGCGCCTGGTGGTGGGCGGTTTTGAGCGCGTGTTTGAGATCAACCGCAACTTCCGCAACGAAGGCATCTCGGTGCGCCACAACCCCGAGTTCACGATGATGGAGTTCTATGCGGCCTACTGGACGCACCATGATCTGATGGACTTCACCGAGAACGTGCTGCGCCATGCGGCCATCGCCGCCACCGGCAGCGCCGCGATCAGCTATGCGGGCAAGCCCGTCGCGCTGGACGAGCCCTTCGCCCGCCTCTCGGTGCGCGACTCGCTGATCGCGCACGCCGGCCTGACCGCCGAGCAGGCCGACGACGCCGAAGTGCTGCGCGCCGAGCTGAAGAAGCACGGCGAGGAAGCCCCGAAGCACTGGAAGCTGCCCGAGCTGCAGTTCGGCATGTTTGAAGCGGTGGTCGAAGAAAAACTCTGGCAGCCAACCTTCATCATCGACTACCCGGTCGAGGTCTCGCCGCTGGCCCGCGCCTCCGACACCAACCCGGCCATCACCGAGCGCTTCGAGCTCTTCATCACCGGCCGCGAATACGCCAACGGTTTCTCGGAGCTCAATGATGCCGAGGACCAGGCCGCCCGCTTCCAGGCCCAGGTGGCCAACAAGGACGCCGGCGACGAAGAAGCCATGTTCTTCGACGCTGACTTCATCCGCGCGCTGGAGTACGGCATGCCACCGACCGGCGGCTGCGGCATCGGCATTGACCGGCTGATGATGCTGATCACCGACAGCCCCAGCATCCGCGACATCATCCTCTTCCCTGCTCTGCGCCGCGAAGCCTGAAGCCGGGCGGGCATAAACAGACAAGGTGGCCCGCAGGCCCAATGCCAGTCAGCTAACGCTGACTGGCATTTTTTTCGTTGGGAACTTGCGCGCGGTTCATGACGACTCAGGGGAAACTCCAGTCGGCGCGGCGAGTCGGCAGCACAAAGTGCGAGACAGCTCCAGCACGGCCGCCATGTGCTTGGGCAAGCTGCCTGCGGATCCCAGGCTGTGCGCCCGCAAAAGGCTCACGATGGCGTAGCTGGCGTTATGCAAGCCGATGCGCTGGGGTTTGACCTTGACGCGCGCAGCCAGCGTTTCGCATGGGTGCGCAGGCGACAAGCGCCGCCACGGCGACTACCTGAAGGCAAAAGCCAAGCCAGATCGAAGATGCCTGCCCCTGGTCCTTCGTGCGACCGGGCTGGGTCGATCCACAATCTATCGCATGATCACCAAGAAGCAGTTTCCTCGACCTTGCGGTATCGGTGACCGGGCGCTGGCCCGGCGTCAGATCGACATCGATGCTTGGATCGATCGACGGTCCACAGCGCCTTGACGCTGCGCTGTCCGGACGGCGGCTTGCCAGCGGCTTGGCTGCCGCGCCGGCCCATTACTTGGACAGAAGCTCCACCCCATCCGCGCGCTCGCGCACGGCCAACCCATGCAGCTCGGCCACTGCCCGCGCGAAGCCGACGTTGTCGCCGGTCTTGAACACCCCGCTG
>NZ_JAPFGP010000021.1 GCF_026241155.1 Paucibacter sp. PLA-PC-4 | reverse complement strand
CAGCGCAAGAAGGTGCTCTTGCCGGAGCCGCTGGAGCCGATCAAGGTGATCACATCGCCGGTGCGCGCGGACAGCGAGACGCCCTTGAGCACCTCGCGTTCGCCATAGCGTTTGTGCAGGTTTTCAACAACAAGACTGTCCATGATGGTTTCTTTTTCTTCAGGCACTCAGGAGTTTGCCGCTGCGCAGTGCCTGCTCGCCGGCGATCTTGGCCAGGCGCAGGCCGGCATGGGCGTAGCGGCGGTGTTCGCGGGCGTAGAGCAGACCGTCGACTGGGCTCAGCAGCGGCGTGATTGCGCCACTGAGCGGGTCGATCAGCTCGACGATCAGCTCCCCTGCCCTGACCTCGTCACCGGGCGCACGCGCAAACACCAGGATGCCGGCATGCGGCGCGTGCAAGGGCATCGAGCCCTCCAGCGGCCGGGCGGCCCGACGCAGCGGCGGCGGCTCGCTGACCGGCTGATCGATGAAGCCCCGCTCGCTCAGAAAGGCCAGGATGGCCCTCGCATCCTGGACCGCCAGGCCATGGCCGACATCGCTGTAGCCGCGATGCTCGATGGTGGCCGCGAAGCAGGCCTGCGGCACCGGATGGCGGCCGGCGTAGATCTGGCCGAGCCGCCACCAGACCTGGGAGCAGGCCTCATCGAAGGGCGCATCGCCGGACTCATTGGCCAGCAGGCTCAAGCTCACGCCAAGATGGCGGGCCAGGCGCTCGGCCTGCGGCCACAGCGGCGTGGCGCTGTACAGATGCAGCACGGCCTCGCAGTCGCAATGCAGGTCCAGCACCACATCGGCATCGATCGCCAGGCCCAGCAGGATCTTGCGTAGGCTTTGCAGCTCGCTGCTGACCGGCAGCGCCGCCAGGCTCTCGCGCAAGGCCTGGCGCAGCACGGCAGTATTGAGGGTCGGGTCTTGCGATAGCTGCGGCGCGGCGCGTTCGGCGGCCTGGCGGCTCAGGTCGGCATAGTGGCGGTTGAAGTTCTCGCCCGAGTTGGACTCAAAGCGGCCCTGGTGGGCCAGTTGCTGCCATTGCGACAAGCCGATCGGGTTTGCTGCCGGCAGCAGCACGATCTCGCCGCGCAGCGCGCCGGCCTCCTCAAGTTGCTGCAGCGTGTGGCGCAGATGATGAGCCACCAGCATGCCGGGTACCTCGTCGGCATGCAACGAGGCCTGCAACACGGCCTTGCGGCCGCTACTCTCTTGATCGGGCCCGTAATGCAGGCTTAGCAGCTCGCGCCGGGTGCCGGGCGTGCCCAGCTCGATCGGATGAAGAAGGGTTCGCATGGGGTTCGGGCTCAGCGCGCCAGCATCGGCCGCAGCCAGCGCTGCTCGGCAGCGCGAAGCAGGCCAACCAGGACCAGTGTGATCAGCAGATAGAAGGCGCCGGCCGTCAAATAGGCCTCGAACGGCAGGTAGTGGGTGGCGTTGAACTGGCGCGCCACACCGGTCAGGTCGGCGAGTGTGACGATGCTGGCCAGCGAGGTGCCGTGCAGCATCATCACGATCTCATTGCCATAGGCCGGCAGCGCGCGGCGTAGCGCGCTGGGAAGGGCCACGCGGCACAGCATCTGGGTCCGGCTCAGGCCCATCGCATAGGCCGCCTCGATCTCGCCGGCCGGCAAGGCACGGATCGCACCGGCGATGATCTCGGTCGTGTAGGCGCAAGTGTTGATTGCGAACGCCGCCACCGCGCAGAACCAGGCCGAGCTGAGCCAGGGCCAGGCCACGCTTTCGCGCACCGACTCGAACTGGGCCAGGCCGTAGTACAGCAAGAAGAGCTGCACCAGCAGCGGCGTGCCGCGGATGCAGTAGGTGAAGGCAAACACCGGCCGGCTCAGCCACGGCGAGGGCAAGGCCCGCAGCACCGCCAGCGGCACGGCGCAGACCAGCCCCAGCAGCAGGGCCAGCAGCAGCAACTCGAAGGTCGTGACGGCGCCCTGCAAATACAGCGGCAACGCCTCGGCAACCAGGTCCCAGTTCATAGCCGACTCCCCTTCACACCGATGGCCAGGCGCCGCGACAGGCGCGCAAAACCCAGCTCCGACACACTGGTGAAAGCCAGATAGACCAGGGCCGCCGTGCCGTAGAACAGAAAGGGCTCGCGGGTGGCCCCGGCTGCGAGACCGGCGCGGTGCATCAGATCGGTCAGGCCGATCACTGAGACGATGGCCGTGCTCTTGAGCAGCACCAGCCAGTTGTTGGCCAGCGCCGGCAGCGCGTGACGCAGCATCTGCGGCGCGACGATGCGCGAGAACACCCGCCAGGCGCCCATGCCGAAGGCCTGGGCCGCCTCGCGCTGGCCCGGCGGCACGGCCATGAAAGCGCCGCGGAAAGTCTCGGTCAGGTAGGCGCCGAAGATAAAGCCGATGGTGGCCACGCCGGCAGCGAAGGGATTGATGTCGATGTAGTCCTGATGGCCCAGGCGCAGCGCGATCTCGTTGATCAGGGCCTGGCCGCCGAAGAAGACCAGCAGCATCAGCACAAGATCGGGCACCGCCCGTATCGTCGTCGTGTAGCTCTGGGCCAGGCCGCGCAGCAGCCGGCTGCGCGAGAGCTTGGCCAGTGCGCCCAGCAGGCCCAGGGCCAGGGCGATGCCCAGCGAAGCCAGCGCGAGCACGAGCGTCATCAGGGCGCCCTCGGCGAGGCTGGCGCCGTATCCATGCAACATGGGAAACTCCTCAGGCAGTCAGGGCTTGGGCTGCGCCGCGTTGATCGGCAGGTACAAGGGGCGCCTGATCTGCACCGGCTGCACATCCAGCTGCATGCGGACCACGGTGTAGTCCTCGCCGCCAAAGGCACCGGTGAACCAGCCGCGGGTGTCGGGACCCTTGTAGAGCCGGAACTCAAAGGCAAGGTCGGGCTTTGCATCGTCGGCCAGCGGCTGGCCGCTGAAGGCCAAGCCTCGGGCCTCGCTCGCCGGGCTGTCCAGCAGCTGGCCCATTGCATTGACGATGGTGGTGTCGCCCAGCATGTCGGGATAGAAAGGCACGCTCTTGAAATAGGGCTTGAAGCCGGCAGCGTGCGGGTCGATGAAGAGGTCCTTGCTCTTGTGCGGCGAGGGCGTGGTGAGGCCGCTCTTCAGCGAGTGGCGATCCCCGCGGTCCAGATAGCTCAGGCTGGCTCCGCGCACATTGAAGGCCGCGAGCTTGGCGTCATGCGTGGCCTGGCCCAGGTCCACCAGCAGCGCGCCCTTGGCGCCTATCACCTCGATCTCGCCGCCACGGATGATGGCGGCGCTGTTCTCCTCGACCCCCAGGCCCAGCCGGTAGCCCTGGGCCTGCATCAGCGGCAGCATGCGGCCGAAGCGGCCGCGCTTGAGGAAATGCTGGTCGATGAAGAGATCCGGGCCGACAAAGCCCAGGCCCCGGTCGGTCTCGATGCCCTCGCGCAGTTGGCCCTTGAGCACCTTGAGCGCGTCCTGGGCATCGCGGAACATTGTGCGGCTCATGATGGCCGCGCCGGCGCTGCTGCCAGCCACGACGCCGCCACGCTCGAACACGGACCAGATGGCCTTGAGCATCTCGGTGGGTCGGCCACCGGGCTGCAAGGTGTCGACGATCAGCTCCTGGGCACCGCCGGAGAAGTAGACACCGCGCGACTCGCGCACCCGGGCGATCAGCGCCGGGTCATGCAGGCGGGCCTGCAGGTCCTCGCCCTTCAGGCGCGGGGCGACCGGGATGTGCTCGGCCTGCGCGCCGTTGCGGTTCAGCGCCTCGATGATCTGGCGGGCGCTGCGCTCCGGGTTGCCGGCGGCGGTGGCGAACACCGCGAAGCGCGCACCGGGGCCGCCGGCCTCGTCGACGATGCGCTTCCAGACCGCGTCATTGTCGAACTTCAGCGCGCCGCCGATGGCGATAGCGGTCTGGGCGCCGGCAGGGCCGGCCTGCAGCAAGGCCGCAGAAAACAGGGCCAGCAGTGACTGTCTCAAGGGGAGCATGGCGAGTGGGGTCTTGTGATCGATGGCTGCCATCTTGTCAGCCGCCGCCACACCCGGCCAGCGGGAAAGGCCCTGGAAACGGCCCCGCTGCGCCGAGGCCGCAACTGCATGTCGCATTCACGCAAGAGCGCGGCAGGCCGGGGGCGACGGCGCAACAAGGGCTTGCACGCAAGCGACGAGGACTTGCGCACAAGCGACCGCCACGCCAAAACCCCATCCCCGCGACTTGCGGCTGACTTCTAGAGTCGCCTCAAGGCCTGCAGTCCCCGGCCCGCTCCCTCCACCGTTCGCCAAAGAGGCTTTCCATGTCCATGCCCCGCTTCCGCCGCCCCCAACTTCATCTGCTAGCCCAGGCCAGCCTGCTGCTGCTCAGCAGCGCCGCGCTGGCACAGGACGCCAAGCTCGAGCGCGTCGAGATCACCGGCTCCAGCATCAAGCGCATCGACGGCGAGACCGCGCTGCCGGTGCAGACCATCAAACGTGACGACATCGACAAGAGCGGCGTCACCACTGCCGCGGAGCTGCTGAAGAACATCAGCGCCAGCGCCGCCAATCTCGGCGACGGCGCCTCCATCACCGACAACACCGGCGGCCAGCGCGGCTTCAACGGTGCCAATCTGCGCGGCATCGGCGTCTCCAGCACCCTGGTGCTGCTGAACGGCCGCCGCCTCGCCAACTTCGCCTCGCCCGGCGACAGCGCCGGCGTCGACCTCAACAGCATCCCGGCCGGCGCAATCCAGCGCGTCGAGATTCTGAAGGACGGCGCCTCGGCCATCTACGGCACCGACGCGATCGGCGGCGTGATCAACTTCATCACCCGCCAGGACTATCGCGGCGTCGATATCAGCGCCTATGTGGCCGATACGCAGGATGGCGGCGCCGGCAAGCGCACCGTGACCTTGAGCGGTGGCGTCGGCGACCTCAATCGCGACCGTTTCAATGTCTTCGCGACGCTGGACATCCAGAAGCTGGACGCGCTGCGCAGCACTCAGCGCGACTTCATCCAGGACCGTCCGCTGGCCGAGACCGTGCCCTACTACCTGTCGAGCCGCCCCTTCCCCGGCAATATCCGACTGTCGGGCACAGCCGCCACTCGCAACGCCCAGCTGGCCGCGATCAATGCCGCCGGCTACCGCTTCAACGGCCAGCCCTACAACCAGCGCACGCTCAATCTGTTCGCACCGGGCTGCAACCCGCCCGCCTCGGTCTACACCGAGCTGGTTGGCACCCAGGCCTGCGGCTATGACTACATGGCCGATACCGAGATCTATCCCAAGTCCGACAAGATCGCCTTCCTCAGCCGCGGCATCGCCGATCTGGGCGGCGGCCAGCAGGTCTTTGCCGAGCTGATGCTGGCGCGGGCCGAGACGCTATATGTACTATCGCCCAACCCGACCACACTGACCGGCATCAACTGGAGCGCGGTCAACGCCTTCCTGCCCAATCCGGTCAACCACCCGAGCAGCTTCGAAGTGCGTTTTCGTGCCACCGAGCTGGGCAACCGCAGCAGCGAGGTGACCAGCGAAGCCAATCGCGTCGTCGTCGGCACTACCGGCACCTTCGGCAGCTGGGACTACACGGTCGGCGCCAGTCACGCACTCAACAAAGTCGAGGACCGCTATGTCAACGGCTACTTCAAGTTCAACGAGCTGGTGACAGCCGTGCGCGGCGGCCAGATCAACCCCTTCGGTCTCAGCCCGGCCGCCAGCCAGGCACTGATCCAATCGCTGCGCATCGACGATGCGGCACGCCGCAGCGAGGGCACGACCTCGGGCCTGGACGCCAAGATCACCGGCACCCTCGGCCAGCTCGACGGCGGCGATATCGGAGTGGCCTTCGGCGCCGAGCTGCGCCGCGAGACCCAGAAGTTCACGCCTTCGGCCCTGCTGGTTAGCAACAATATCGGCGGCGACCGCGACGGCAGCGGCACCAGCCCGGCCATCGTCGCCACCAGTAACGGCCGCAACATCAGCTCGGCCTATGCCGAGATCAGCGCCCCTTACAGCAAGACCCTGGAGATCCAGGCCGCGCTGCGCGCCGACCACTACCAGCGCGTCGGCAGCTCGGTGAACCCCAAGCTGGGCCTGCGCTGGCAGCCCAACAAGCAAGTGCTGGTGCGCGCCTCGGCCGGCACGGGCTTTCGCGCGCCGAGTTTCAGCGAGCTCTACCGCCCGACCTCCTATGGCACCAGCGCCGCCTTCCTGTACGACGGCGTCTTCGACTCCTTCGAGCAATACCCCACCGAGAAGGTCGCCAACCCCGATCTGAAGCCCGAGAAGAGCAAGCAGTTCTCGCTGGGCCTGGTATTCGAGCCGCTGCGCGACACCAGCGTCAGCGTCGACTACTGGCATATCAAGAAGACCGATGTGATCAGCGACCTGTCCGGCAAGATCATCCTGGAGAACCCGGATCGCTACGCCGCCTACATCAAGCGCGATCCGATCGACGACTTCCCGACCCTGATCCTGCGCAAGGAGAACCAGGGCGGCCTGAAGACCTCGGGTCTGGACTTCGAGGGCCGCTGGCGCTCGGCCAGCACGGCAGCCGGGCGCTTCGGCGTGAACTTCAGCGGCACCTATGTGATCGAGTACAAGCGCCAGTTCGGCAAGACCGAGCCCTTCATCGAGAACGCCGGCCGCTTTCTGCAGGACCAGACCATCCAGCGTTGGCGCCATCGCCTGTCGCTGGACTGGGACTTCGGCCCCGCCAGCCTGACCCTGGGCAACAGCTACTTCTCGGCCCATACCGACGACAGCTACCTGCCGGACACCCAGCCGCGCAAGGTCAAGGCCTATGCGCTGTGGGACCTGAGCGGTAGCTACGCGATCAGCAAGGACCTGAAGCTGCGCGCCGGCCTGCTGAACCTGCTGAACACCGACCCGCCGTTCAGCAACCAGTCCTACTACTTCCTGTCCACCTATGACCCGACCTACACCGACCCGCGCGGCCGGACCTGGTTTGCGAGCCTGAACTACAGCTTCCGCTGAGCGGGCCACAGCGCCAGGCCGCCGGCCAGGCTCCAGGCCTGGTCGCGGCCCAGCCGCCGCAGCGCCCGGACAGCCTGGGCGCTGCGCTTGCCGCTGCGGCAGAAGAACAGCAGCGGCGTCTCGGCCGGCAGGGCTAACCAGCCGGGCAGCGCCTCGGGCAGTGTCGACAACGGCACGGCCTGGCAGCGCAAGGGCGTGCCGAGATCAAGACTCAGGCCCAAGCGCTGCTCATAGGGCTCGCGCACATCGACCAGCAGCAGGCCGGGCTGTTCCTGCAGCAATCGCCGCACGGCGGCCGCGTCCAGCTCCGAGCGCGGATCCGCCTCGCCGCTGTCCAAGGACAGCGCGGCCTGCGGCGGACGCAGGCCGGCGCCGCATTGGCGCAGCGAATCGCCGCAAGCGCGGATGCGCTCGCAGGCCTGATCGATAAACCCGGGTTCGGTGGCCGGGCCGAAGGACAGACGCACCGCCGACGCCGCCTGCCAGTGAGGCAGGCCCATGGACTCCAGCACATAGCTGGGCTGGGCATTCGCGGCGCCGCAGGCCGAGCCGCCGCTGACACGGATCTCGGCGGCATCGAACAGATCCAGCAGCAGCTTGGCGCTCTGGCCCGGCACCGCAAAGTTCAGCGTGGTCGGCAGGCACAGCGCCGGCGGTGCATTGAAGACCAGGCCGGGGAAGGCCTCTTGCAGCGCATGGGCAAGGCGCTCGCGGTAGCCGGCCAGCGCGGCGTGGTTCTTGAAAACACTGCCCTCGTCCAGCGCTGCCAATACGGCGCCCAGCGCGGCGATGCCCGACATATTCTCGGTGCCCGCGCGCTGTGCGCCCTCCTGGCCGCCACCGGCCATCAGGGGCGTCAGCGGCGCGCCCTCGCGCACATAGAGCAGGCCGATGCCCTTGGGCGCATAGAGCTTGTGGCCCGAGAACGGTGCATAGTCGATCCGCCGCCCGGCAAGATTCAGGTCCAGCTTGCCCAGGGCCTGCACGCTGTCCACCAGCCACAGCGCCGGGCTGTCGGCCAGCGCGACTGCGATGCCGTCCAGATCGGTGATCACGCCGGTCTCGTTATTGGCGGCCATGGTGCAGACCAGGCCGGCACGCGGCGCCTGGGCGCGCAGCCAGTCCAGGTCGTGGCGGCCGTCGCGGCCGACCGGAATCGCCTGGACGACAAAGTTCAGGCCCAGCAGCGCGTTCCAGTGTTTCAGCGCCTCGGGCACGGCCTTGTGCTCGGTGGCGCCATACAGCAGCAGATCGGGGACGAACTGTCCGGCATCGCGCCGAGCCCGCAAGGCATTCAGCGCCGACAGCACCGCCGTCTGTATGCCCTCGGTCGCGCCGCTGACGAAGAGTAGCTGGCCGCTGGGCGCACCCAGCACCCGCCGCGCCCGCGCGCGCACCGCGTCCATCAGCGCCCGGGCCTTCAGGCCGGTGCTGTGGGTGCTGCTGGGGTTGCCGAAGTCATCGGCCATCGCCGCCAGCGCGGCGTCGCGGGCCAGGGGCAGCACCGGCGTGGTGGCGTTGGCATCGAGATAGATTTCCATGGCTCTGGCGCGGGCGCGCTGCTAGGTTCCTGATGGCCGGAATTGTGCGCGGCCGGGGCCGGAAACAACGTTCGTTGTTGACCGTCTTTCAGCCTTGTTATGAAATCCAATTTCTCAAAAGTGAACGATTATGAAACTGGATTCTCTAGATCTGAAAATTCTTGAACTGCTGCAGCAGGACGCCGAGCAGCAGGTGGCGCAGATCGCGGCCCAGGTGGGCCTGTCGACCACGCCCTGCTGGCGGCGCATCCAGCGCCTGAAGGAAGCTGGCGTGATCACCCGCCAGGTGGCCCTGCTGGACGCGCGCAAGATCAATGTGGGCGTCACGGTGTTTGTCTCGGTGCGCACCAGCATCCACAGCCAGGAGTGGTTCGAGCGCTTTCGCGCCACCATCCAGGCGATTCCCGAGGTGGTCGAGTTCTACCGAATGAGCGGCGATGTCGACTATCTGCTGCGCGTGGTCGTACCCGATATCGCGGCCTACGACGCGGTCTACAAGCGCCTGATCGCCGGCACCGAGCTGCACGACGTCAGCTCCAGCTTCGCGATGGAGGAGCTGAAGCTGACGACGGCGCTGCCGCTGAGCTATGTGAAATGAACAGACGGCCTCAAGCCGCGATGCCCAGCTCGGCAGCCATACGGTGGACCAGGGCCGTCAAGGCCTCGACCTCGGCCCGCAGTCGTTGCTGCTCGGCGCGAAGGGCCTCGATCTCCTGCTCGCGCGGCAGCGCCGGTGCAGCGCCGCCACTGTAGGCGTCCTGCGCCACCGGCCCGCTCAGCAAATGGGCCCAGCGCGACTCGCGCGCGCCCGGCGCGCGGGCGAGCTTGATCACATAGGGCGGCTCCCGCGTGGCCAGTTCATCGAGAAAGCCCTCGACCGAGGAAATGTCGGCGAAACGGTGCAGCCGCTCGGTGTACAGGCGCAGCTCGGCGGCGGTCAGCGGGCCGCGCAGCATCAACAGGGTCAGAATGGCCAGCGCCGCACCGGGCACGCCCAGCACGCGGGCGGCGTTGTGCTCGAAGCGCACGACACGGCTGCCGCTGACGGTGTTGATCAGGTGCATGGCCTTGAGTTCATCGAGCGCCTGCAGCACCTCGGACTCGGAGGCATTCATCACCGGGTCGCGCGCGGTCTTCTGGTTGCAGCCCAGGGTCAGCGCGTTGACGGAGAGAGGATAGCTGTCCGGCACCGTGTGCTCCTTCTCGACCAGCACGGCCAGCACACGGGCCTCCAGGGGGGTCAGGTCACGCAGCGTCGACATGCGTTCAGACTCCGAAACCATCGTCGGCCTGGATCACGGCGCCGTTGATGAAATGGCTCTCGTTGGCGCACAGCATCAGCAGCGAGGTGTCGAGGTCCTGCGGATGGCCGACGCGCTTGCGCGGCAGCAGGTCGATCAGCTTCTTGCCGCCGTCGGTGGTCCAGTGGTGGTGGTTGATCTCGGTATCGATATAGCCGGGGCAGATCGCGTTGACATTGATGCCGTACTTGCCCCACTCCAGCGCCATCGCCTTGGTCATGTGGATCACGGCGGCCTTGCTCATCGAGTAGACGCCAATCTGGCTGAGCACCCGCAGGCCGGCCATCGACGCGATATTGACGATGCGCCCGCCGATGAAGGTGCCTGGTGCCGAGCCGCGGGCCCGCGCCAGCATGCGCTTGCCGACCTCCTGCGCGACGAAGAAGGCGCCGCGCACATTGGTGTCCATTACGAAGTCGTAGTCATCGGTGCTGACGTCAACCAGCTTCTGCGTCGTGCTGACGCCAGAGTTGTTGACCAGGATGTCCAGCGTGCCGACCTCGGTCTCGGCATGGGCGACCGCCGACTTGATGCTGTCCAGATCGGTGACGTCCAAGGTCACGACATGGGCGTCGCCGCCGGCCGCCTCGATCTCGGCGCGCAAGGCCTTGAGCCGGTCCAGGCGCCGACCGGCCAGCACCACCCCGGCACCGGCCTTGGCCAGGGTCTTGGCGAACTGCGCTCCCAGGCCGCTGGAGGCGCCGGTCACCAGGGCCACGCGGCCCGATAAGTCAATGCTGTAGCTCATGGTCTCGTCCTCGGAAAACTGCTGGAGGAAACGATAGCATGCGCGCCGGCCATGCCTGGACTCGGCGACGATCTGTCAGCGCAGGTGCTCGATGATCCAGTCGTGAGCCTGCTCGGCCGGCAGTGGTCGGGCATAGAGATAGCCCTGGCCCTTGTCACACTCCAGCACCGCCAGGATGTCCGCCTGCCCGGTGGTCTCGACACCCTCGGCCACCGTACGCATGCCCAGGCTGCGCGCCACACGCACGGTCGCTTCGATCAGCACCCGGTGGTGGGCGCTGGTCTCGGCCTGGCTGACGAAGGAACGGTCGATCTTGACCACATCGACCGGCAGCAGGTGCAGGCTGGCCAGCGAGGAGTAGCCGGTGCCGAAGTCGTCCAGCGCCAGGCCTATGCCCAAGGCTTTGAGTCGATGCAGCATGCGCTGCACCGACTCGCCCTGCGCGGCCAGGCTCTCGGTGATTTCCAACTGCAGATGCCGCGCCGCCAGGCCGCTGTCGGCCAGCGAGCGGGCCACCAGGTCCGGCAAATCGGCATCAGCCAACTGGGCCCGCGACAGATTGACCGAGAGGATCTGCGGCGCGCCATCTCCGAGCTGGCGCTGCCAGGTGGCGAACTGCCGGCAGGCCGTATCCAGCACAAAAGCGCCCAGCGGTGCGATCAGGCCGGTCTCCTCGGCCACGTCGATGAACTCGATCGGCGAAACCAGGCCGCGCGTCGGGTGCTGCCAGCGCACAAGCGCCTCAACTCCGCTGCAAGCCCCGCCGACCAGATCCACCAGCGGTTGATAGACCACAAACAGCTCCCCCTGCGCCAGCGCACGGCGCAGATCGCTCTCGACCTGGCCGCGCCGCGCCGCGCGCTGTTTCATCTGCGGTTCGAACACACAGTAGCGGGCGCCGCCCGCACGCTTGGCCACCCGCATCGCGGTGCTGGCGTCCTGCAGCACCGCATCGGCATCACCCTCGGCCTGAGCCCGCAGCACCACGCCCATGCTGGCGCTCAAGTGCAGTTGCTCGTGGGCGATGCCATAGGGCTTGGCCAGCGCGTCAAGCAGGCGCTGTGCGACGCCGTGCACATCGTCGGCGCGGCGCAGGCCTTCGAGCACGACGACGAACTCATCGCTGCCCAGCCGGGCAGCGGTCTGGGTGTGCGACGGCACCGCGATGCCACTGACCACCACATCGCTCAGCCGCACCGTGCTGCTGAGCCGCACAGCGATCAGGCGCAGCAGCTCGTCGCCGACGCCAGGGCCCAGGCTGGCATTGACGCGATTGAAGCGGTCGACATTGATGAAGAGCAGCGCGAACTGGTAAGTCTCATCGATACGCGCATGCAGCAAGGCCTGTTCGATGCGCTCGAGCGCCACAGCGCGGTTCGGGATCAGGGTCAGGCTGTCGGTACGGGTGGCGTCGCGCAGCTGAGAGGCAACCCGCTGCTGCTCGTCCAGCGCGGCCGACGTCGCATCGCTGACGCTGGCAATCAGAGTGTCGGCGTCGAGCTTGAGCAGGCGAATGTCCAGCGCCTTGACGATACTGCGTGGGTGCGCCACAGGCACCCGCAGTGCCTCGCAGATCACACCGTTCGATTCGCCCAGCGCGGCCGTCTGCGCCCGCAGCTCGGGAGCCACGGTTTGCAGGGCTTCGAAGAGATTGAGCAGATTGCCGCCGGGCGCCACCGGCATCAGCAGCTGCGCCGACATGGGGTTGGCCATCAGAATCTCGCCGTCCGGCCGCGCCTGCAGCAGGCCGATCGGCGACTGGTAGAGGAACTGGATCAAGGCCTCGTAGGCGCTGGCTTCCGGCTTCATAGGCCTGCCTCCAGCTCGCTGGGTGCGGCGCTGCCCTTCCAGCGCTGCACCCGGTTGCGACCCAGCGCCTTTGCCTGGTAGAGCGCGGCGTCGGCGCGCTTGATCAGCGCGTCCAGACCGGCCACGCCGGCCTGCATTTGAACCACACCGGCGCTGACGGTGTAGCGGACGCTGTGTCCGTCAATCTCGACCGGCCGCTCCGCGATGCTCTGGCACAAGCGATATGCCAGAGCCTCGGCGCCGTCGATCGTGGTGTCCGGCAGCAGCAGGATGAACTCCTCGCCGCCGACTCGGGCCACCACATCGAGCGAGCGCGAGCACGCGCCCAGCGCCTGCGCCAGATGGCGCAGCACCGCGTCTCCGGTGGCATGGCCATGGAGGTCGTTGACCTGTTTGAAATGATCGGCATCGATCATCACCAGAGACAAGGGGCGTGGCTGCTGTGCCCAACGTTGCAACTCGATCTCGGCGGCCTCGAAGAAGGCGCGGCGGTTGGCCAGTCCGGTCAGGTGGTCGCAGAAAATCGAACGACGCAAGGCCTCATGAGCCTCGCGGCGGTCGGAGATGTCGCGGATGATCAGACTGTAGCCGCGCGGCGCGGTGGCGTCATCGGCGCTCTCATGCAGCGGGGCGATCAGACAGCTGCCCCAGAAGCGCGAGCCGTCGGCACGCAGCCGCCAGCCCTCGTCCAGACTCCAGCCGCTGCGGTCGGCCTCGTGCAGACGATCCTGCATGCGCGCCGGCGGCAGGCTATCGGGCGGATAGAAGACCGAATAGCCGCGCCCCACCGAGGCCTCGGCCGCAAACCCGGTCACCCGTCCGACGCTGGGGTTCCAGGCTTGCACGGCCCCCTGCTCGTCCAGTGGTAGCAGGGCATAGTCGGTCATACCGCTGACGATGGTATTGATCCAGGCCTGGCTCTGGCGCAGCTCTCGCTCGCGCCTGACGGACAGCGTCACGTCGCTGAGCACGGCCATCAAACGCTCGTCATCGAGCTTGAGCAGGCTCAGAGACAGCAGCTGCGGTTCGGCATGCCCCGAGCCGACCGCGGTCACCTGCAGCTGCTGCCCCTCGACAATCATGCCGTGCGAGCCTTGAAAGTCGTTCACGCGGTGGCGCAGGTCTGGAGCCACATCGGCCAGCGCGGTGAAGAGATTGGCCAGCGCGCCGTCGCGCGACAGCGGCATCAGCAGCTGTGCGGACAGCGGATTGATCAGCAGGATCTCGCCGTCATGGCGCAGTTGCAGCAGACCTATCGGCGCCATGTAGAGAAACTGCAGCAGCGCCTCGTGCTCCTGCTCGGTCACTGAGGGGTTCATCGTGCGGCGGGCTCAAGGGGCCCGATTGACCAGGACATAGCGCCGCGCCGCGCCAGCGCTGGCCAGCAGACGCAGCCGGACCTTAACGGGCCGCATCCGCAAGGTAAGCACATAGTCGATCGTGTCGTCCAGCGCACTGCCCGCCTGCTGCGCGTCGTCGAAACGCTGGGCCACCATGAAATTATTCATGCATGGTGCCACCACGGTGAACAACGCATGCCCCAGCACGCGCTCCGGCGACAAGCCGGCGGCCTTGGATTCAAAAGCGTTGTAGCGCCGGACCACCCCTTCGGCATCAAAACCGATGACACCAAAGTTCAGAGCATCGAGCTCGGCATCGCCGGCCTGTTCAAGCAGGGTGAGCAGTTGCTGATCGGAAAAATCCAGGGCTTGGACGGTAGTCATCAATTTCTCTTGGGCAAAAAGCCAGCAAAGCGCTCGCACGGTATTCCGGTTTATCGGCGACAACGCCAGATACTTGAGGCCGGGGCCTGATCAGAACTGCATGAAGCTCACCCCCGCGCCTATGCTGGTCTGGCGAAAGTTGTAGTCGGTCAGCGTTTCGCCATAGCCACGGAAGGCCTGCAAATACCAGCGCAGGCCGTTGGGCTGGTCTTCAAAGACCGGGTAGGTCCATTCCAGCTGCAGCGCGCCGTACTTAACGTCTTTGAGGGTGCTGCGATAGAGCAGCGAGGCGGTGTGCTTGCCATGGGCCCAGTTCAGCTGCAGCTCGCCGCGGCCGCGGTAGCTGACCAGGTCGGGGTTGTTGTCGGTGGCCAGCGGCTCGTTGATGCGCTGGGTCAGCCGAGTGCTCAGCGACCAGTCGCCGCGCTCGAACCCGGCCCCCAGGTTGACGCGGTTCCAACTGCGCGACAGCGGGTCGGACTGGCCGTTGGACTGGTGGGCGATGCCCAGCTGCGCATAGCGCCATTGCCAGCCAAAGGGCAGCTGCCGCCATGCCTGCGGCGTGGGCAGCACATAAATCACCTCAGGCTCGTAATCGCTGTTGCGAAAGGGCTTGGAGTCCTTGCCGTTCCATATCTGCCACATCGCCTGCTGGGTGAAGGCCACCCACAGATCGCCACCAGGCAAGATCAGGTCCTGGGCGAGCTTGGTGCGCAGCGAGAGCTGGAACTTGGCCTCCTCGCGCCGATAGTTCGGCTGCGCCACCACCGCCTGGGTCGGCGACTGCGGCTGGCGGTTGATACGGCTGGTGTAGTGAAAGGGCAGCACGTAGTTGGGCTTGTAGCCAACGAAGTTGAAGGTGCCGCGCTTGTCCTCAGCGTCAAGCTCCCAGAACTTGGACATCAGGCTGGAGCTACTGCGCGATTGCACGGCGTTCAGCGCACCCTTGGGAGCCAGCTCGGAGCTTGATGGCATTGGGGCGGCCACTGCCGTGGGCGCCGCCTCGGGCGACGCAGGCAGCTCGGGCGCCCGGCCCGCCAGCTTGTCGTAGCAGGCCAGCCGATCGGCCGGGGCGCCGATCGCAGCGCAATAGACCAGGGTCGGCGTCTCGGCCTCGGCCAATGCCGGCTGAGCACCGGCAGCGGCCAGCAGGGTCAACAGGGACGGGGCAGCGAAATGTCTGGGCATGTTAGCAACGAAAGCGATTCGGACTGTGCATGATCGCAGCCCTGGCGCTGCCGGTCTGTGACACGGCGTTTGCGCGCCATGCTATGCGCCTCGGGCGAATTCCAAATAGCACGATCGTTCTATTTTTCATTCAGACCAGTAGAATGCGGCCCGAACAGTGCGCGGCCACCCGCGTGACTCCAGCAAAAGAACCAAGGACAAGCATGACGAGCGAAGAACTTGTGGCCCAGTACGGTCCGCGCGAGAACATGGAGTACGACGTGGTCGTGGTGGGCGGTGGCCCGGCCGGTCTGGCCAGCGCGATCCGGCTCAAACAACTGGCGGCCGACAAGGGTCAGGACTTGTCCGTGGTGGTGCTGGAGAAGGGTTCCGAGCCCGGCGCGCACATCCTGTCCGGCGCAGTGATGGACCCCAGGGCCATCAGCGAGCTGTTCCCCAACTGGCAGGAGCTTGGCGCCCCGCTGAAACAGGCGGTGACCGGCGACGAGGTGCTGTTCCTCAGCGAAGGCGGCGCCACCAGCACACCGCAGTGGCTGATTCCCGAGTGCTTCCACAACCACGGCAATTATGTGATCTCGCTGGGCGCGGTCACCAAATGGTTGGGCGAGCAAGCCGAGGCGCTAGGCGTTGAGATCTTCCCGGGCTTCACCGCCGCCGAGATCATCTACGGCGAGCAGGGCGAGGTTCGCGGCATCGCCACTGGCAATATGGGCGTTGGCAAGGACGGAGAGCCCACCGGCGAGTTCCAGCTGGGCATGGAGCTGCTGGGCAAATACACCATCTTTGCCGAGGGCTCGCGCGGCCATCTAGGCAAGCAGCTGATCGCCAAATACCAGCTCGACGCCGGCCGTGATCCGCAGAGCTACGCGATAGGCATCAAGGAGCTGTGGGAAGTGCCCGCCGACAAGGCCAAGCCCGGCCTGGTCGTGCACACCGCAGGCTGGCCGATGGACAACGAGACCTATGGCGGCGGCTTCCTCTACCACCTGGAGGGCAACAAGATCACGCTGGGCTTTGTCGTCGGCCTCGACTACAAGAATCCCTGGCTCTCGCCCTTCGAGGAAATGCAGCGCTGGAAAACCCATCCCAGTATCCGCGCCCATCTGGAAGGCGGCAAGCGCATCAGCTACGGCGCACGTGCAATTACCGCCGGCGGTCTGCTGAGTTTGCCCAAGACTGTGTTCCCCGGCGGCGCCCTGGTAGGCTGCGACGCCGGCTATCTGAATGCGGCCCGCATCAAGGGCAGCCATGCGGCCATCAAGACGGGCATGCTGGCGGCCGAAGCCGCCTTTGAGGCCCTGGGCGCCGGCCGCTCGCACGATGAGCTGGCGGCCTACCCGGCTGCCTTCGAGCAGAGCTGGTTGCACGCCGAGCTGAGCCAGTCACGCAACTTCAAGCAGTGGTTCAAGAAGGGCAACACGGTCGGTGCGCTGATGACCGGCATCGAGCAGTGGTTCTTGCCCAAGCTGGGCATCAAGAGCCCACCCTGGACCATCCATCGCACCCTGCCGGACCATGTCTATCTGCGCCCAGCCGCCGAATCGAACAAGATTGCCTACCCCAAGCCCGATGGCAAGCTGACCTTCGACCGGCTCTCCTCGGTCTTTGTCTCCAACACCAATCATGCGGAAGACCAGCCGGCGCACCTGACGCTCAAAGACGCCTCGGTGCCGGTGGCCATCAATCTGGCCAAATTCGCGGGCCCTGAGAGCCGCTACTGCCCCGCCGGGGTCTACGAGTTCGTCAAAACCGATGCCTCGGAGGATCGCTTGCAGATCAACGCGCAGAACTGCGTGCACTGCAAGACCTGCGATATCAAGGACCCGACCCAGAATATCGTCTGGGTCACCCCCGAAGGTGGGGGCGGGCCGAACTACGCGGGCATGTAAAGTCCGACGTAGCGCTTAGCCTTCTGCCAAAGCCCGCCCTCACCGGCGGGCTTTCTTGTTTTGATTGCCCGCCCATGCCGCTTCTGACCAGAGCCCTGCTCCTGGCCATCGTCAGCCTCGCCCTGACGGCCGCCCGGGCCCAGCCCTTGAGCCGAGACGAGGTGTTTGGCCAGCCCACTTACGCCGATGCCCAACTCTCGCCCAGCGGCCGCTACCTGGCCGTGCTGGTGCCCGATGAGCAGCGGCGGCGCAATCTGGCCATTCTCGACCTGGACAGCCGCCGCTTCAGCGCCCGTATCGGTGTTCCCGGAGCCGATGTAGGCACGCTCATGTGGCTGGGCGACGAGCGCATGGTGTTCTCGTTGACGCAACTCGGCCAGAGCGCCAAGACCCGCAGCCATGTCGGCGGCCTGTATGTGGTCGGGCGCGATGGCAAGGAGCAGCGCCGCTTGTTCCAGAGCGTGGGCGAGTGGGCCAACAGCGGTGCGCGCCGCATGGTGCAGATGTGGCCGCTGCAGCGGGTCCCCGGTAGCGACGAGGAGCTGATCGTCGCCGGCAACGATATCGACGAGCACAGCATCGACCTCTACCGCCTCAATGTGCTCAGCGGCAAGCGTCGTCTGCTGACTGAGGGGCGTCCGCCACGCATCAACCACTGGTTGCTGGACAGACAGTTGCAGCCGCGTGCGGCGGTGGGCGGCGATACCGATTCACCCGACCAGATCAGCCACTACCGCGACGCCGACGGGCGCTGGCGCGAGCTTTGGCGGACTCGCGGCCCGCGCGACGATGTCAACGTGCCCCTGAGCGTCGAGGCCGACGGCACGCTGCTGGTGGCCAGCAATGTGGGCCGCGACACCACGGCCGTGCGCGAGTACGACCCGCAGCGCCGGCAATGGGGCGAGACCCTGGTCGAGCATCCGCGCCATGATGTGGGCGTCGACGCGCTGGGCGGTCCGATCGGCGTTACCCTGCATGACGAGGCTAGCCACGAACTGCTGGGCTTCGAGGTATCGGCCGAGCGCCCGCTGCGGTTGTGGATGGACGAACGTCGCCGGGCGCTTCAGGCGCTGGTCGATGGGGCCCTACCCGGGCGCAGCAACCGTCTGCAGTTCAGCGCCGGCCCGCGCGTGTTGGTGGCCTCCTCCTCGGACACCGAGGCGACGAGCTGGTATCTGATGGACAGCAGCCAAGGCCGGCTGAGCCTGCTGCTGAACAGCCGCCCCGCGCTGGACCCGGCGCGCGTGCCAGCCACCGAAGTCGTGCAGCCACGCTCCCGGGATGGCCAGGCGCTGCTGGCCTATGTGCTGAAGCCGCCCCGGGCAGCGGCCGATCAGGCCTTGCCCGTCGTGATACTGGTCCATGGCGGCCCCTGGCATCGCGGTGCCGTCTGGGGCGATGAGTACGGCGACATGGCCACGGCCCGCTGGCTGGCCTCGCGGGGGTATCTGGTCGTGCTGCCCAGCTTCCGCGGCAGCTTGGGCTTCGGCAAGCAGTTCCTACGTTCCTCGCGCGGCCAGTTTGGCCTTGCCATGCAGGACGATCTGGACGATGTGCTGGCCGCCGTGCTCAAGCGCGCCGACGCCGACCCGAAGCGCCTGTGCATCATGGGCGCCAGCTACGGCGGCTATGCCAGCCTGATGGCGGCGGCGCGCGCCCCCGAGCGCTACCGCTGCGTCGTGGCCGGTCTACCGCTCAGCGATCTGGCGGCCCTGCTGGACTCGGGCTGGAGTGATATCTCCAGCAACGAGCGGGCGCGCGAGTTCTGGGTCGAGATGGTGGGCGATCCCAAGCAGCAGCGCGCCGCGCTCCAGGCCGTATCACCTGCCCATCTGGCCGACAGAATCAAATCCAAGGTGATGATCTACGCTGGTGTCGATGACCGGCGCACGCCGCTAGAGCAGGCCGAGAGCCTACGCAGCGCATTGCGGCGCGCCGGCAATGAGCCACTCTGGCTGGCCAAGTACGGCGAGGGCCACGGCTACCGACTCGCCGACAACCACAACGAAATGCTGGACCAGCTAGAGCGCTTTCTGGCCGAGCAGTTGCGGCCCTGATCGAGTCAGCCCAGCGGATAGTCGTAGCGCAAGAAGCCGCGATGCAGGGCTACGCGGTCATAGAGCGCGCGGGCCCTGGCGTTGTGGGCCTGGGTCAGCCAGTAGTAGCGTGTTGCACCCTGCGCGGCGGCGCACTTGGCCACCGCCTCAATCAAGGCCGCGGCCACGCCCCGACCGCGCATTTCCGGATCGACGAAAAGATCCTGCAGATAGCAGCTCAAACCGGTCCAGACGCTGGTGTGAAACAGGTAGTGCGCCAGTCCCATTAGCTGGCCGTTCGGATCGACCGCCGCCAGCCCTTGGACCTCCTGCCCGACCAGCAGGCGTTGCCAGGTCCGCTCGTAGGTCGCGGCGTCATGCTCGGTCACGTAGAAGGCCTTGTAAGCGCGTGCCAGCGGCTCCCAGCCGGCACGATCCGAGGCCTGCAGGGGCCGGACTGTCCAGGCCGGCCGGCTCATGCGCCCAGCCCCAGTCGGTGCATCCACTGTGCCAGTTCGCGCTCCTTGGCCGTGCCGGCCTCGCTGTGAGCAATGATGCGCTCGCGCTCGAGCGTCGAGCGGTTCTGGCTCAACTTGGCCTTGGCCTCCCAGCGCTGGACCCGGATGCGAAAGCCAACGATCGCGCCCAGCAGCTTGTGCTGATAGTCCTCGGGCAAGTCGCGCCACTGCTCGGCATAGCCGGGCTCATGGCGGGCGATCAGACGCTTGAGCAGCGCGTCCTTGGCGACGGTCTCATCCAGTGTCTGCAAAGCTCCGCGCACATGCACGGCCAGGTAGTTCCAGGTCGGCACATTGAGGTGAGATTCGTAGTGCGTGGGCGAGATATAACCGTCCGGCCCACTGAATACCGCCAGTACCTGGCTTTGAGCGGCCAACCAGCCCCAGTGCGGGTTGGCGCGCGCCATATGGCCCTCCAGCCACCAGCCATGTTCATCAGCACCCCAGGACAGCGGCAGATGGGTGACGAAACTCTGCCCCTGCACATCGGGGCAGACCAGCATCGCAAAGGGCCGCTCATCGATCAACCGGCGCGCTAGATCCAGATCGCTCAGTGCAAAGTGTTTGGGTGTGTACATGGCGGCCACTCTAGGTCATCGCTTGGTACGATAAAAGATCCAATATCCGGAATTTTCATGGCACCAATTCTGGCGCTCGATCCAGCTGGCATGCGGCTGCAGCCGGGGCAGCCGCTAGCCCGGCAAATCCATGCGCAGTTGAAGACTCGAATTCTGCAAGGTCAGCTACCAGCCGCGCTGCGCCTACCCACCACGCGCGAGCTGGCGGCCGCGCTCGGGGTGTCGCGCAACACCGTGGTGCGGGCCTACGAGCAACTGCTGGCCGAGGGATTTCTGCAGACCCGCGTCGGCGATGGTAGCTATGTGACGGGGCTGCCGGGCGGCGCCATCAAACACCCCCCCGGGTCCGCTGCGCAGCAGGCCGTGCCGAGTACCGCGCTCTGGCAGCATCTGCAGCGCTACAGCCAGCCCCGCGTGATCGAAGGACCGCCGCACGCTTTCCGCTATGGCGTGCCGGCGCTGGACCTGTTTCCGGCCGACATCTGGGCCCGGCTGCAGGCGCGCTTTTGGCGCCGGGCAGGCCAGCAGTCGCTGGGCTACTCGGATCCCGCCGGCCTGCCACGCCTGCGCGAGATGGTGGCCCGCTACCTGAGCCATTCGCGCGGCCTGCGCTGCACGGGCGAGCAGGTGGTGATCACCGCGGGCTCACAGCAGGCCATTGCGCTGGCCGCGCTGGCCCTGCTGAGGCAGGGTGAGCCCGCCGCGATCGAATCGCCTGGCTACCGCGCCGCCGCTGCGGCGCTGGCCCTGCAAGGGGGTCGGGTGTTGCCAGTGCCGGTCGACGCCCACGGCCTGCAGGTCGCCGCGCTGGAGGCGCTGGGACCTTGCAGGCTTGCCTATGTCTCACCCTCGCACCAGTTTCCCAGCGGCTCGGTGATGAGCTTGCAACGGCGTCTGGACCTGCTGGCCTGGGCACAACGCCATGACGCCTACATCCTGGAGGACGACTACGACGGCGAGTACCGCTATGCCGGCGTGCCGCTTGCACCGCTGGCCAGCCTGGATCACAGCGGCCGCACGCTCTATGTAGGTACCTTCTCCAAGCTGCTGTTCCCGGGCCTGCGCCTGGGCTACCTGGTGGCGCCGCCGGCCTGGGCGCCGAATCTGGCCAAGCTGCGCGCGCTGCTGGACAGGCATGCCCCAATCGCGGACCAGAGCGTGATGGCCGACTTCATCGAGCAGGGCCACTTCCTGCGCCATGTGCGCCGGGTGCGGCGCGCTGCCGAGCGCCGGCGCGATGCCCTGCTCGACAGCTGGCTGCAGCACTTCGGCACCGCATTGCCGCTGGCGCCGGTCGATGCAGGCCTGCACGCGCTGCTACCGCTGGACAGCGCGGCACAGGAGCAGCGCCTGCATGCTCTGGCCGAGGCCCGGGGCGTCGAATTGGGCCCGCTGCGCCACGTCGGAGCAGTGCTGCCAGCCAGCGCGCGCGCCGGCCTGCTGCTGGGCTTTGCCGGCGTGACCGAAGCGCAGATCCGGACCGCTGTAGCAACGCTGGCCCACGCATGGCGATAGGACCCGCCGATGGGCTGCACGAGTCAAGCGGTCCAGCCTCCGCACCAGACATCAGCAATGCCTTTCTCGCAAGGACTTGATTTTTTGGGCAAAGAATTGAGGCGACACTGGGGCCGACAGGGGCGTATTCCCGCAACTTCGCCGCCACCCGGGCCACGCGAATTACGCCCCGATCGGATCGGGCCTGATGCTGCTGTACGGGTCATCTGTCGCTTGTGCCTTCAATCGCTTGTCAGTGCTGCCCGCCTATGTCCTCTTTTGCCCGAATAGCAACTTTAGGTATCGCCAGGGTTCATCGGGCGGTCGGCATCGGCATGCTGTCGCTGCTGCAAACCGCTACGCTGGCCCAGGATCTGCCCGGGCAGACCGTCAACCCCGAGGCCGTATCCCGCCCCATCGTGAAGTCGGTCCCCAAGGGTGAACGCACCTTCCTGATGTCGGCCTTCACAGCGACATCGCAGAACACCCTGAGCCTGTTCAGCTCGACCGACGGCATCAGCTTCACCTCGCTGGGCTCTGAGGTCTACACGCCTCCCAAGGGCCTGCTGCGCGACCCCTCCATCATGCGGGCCGCCGACGGGTTCTACTACATCGTCTACACCACCGGTTGGTCGGGCACGAGCTTTGGCGTCTCCAGGTCCGCCGACCTGCGCCGCTGGCAGCATGTGGCCGATATCGGGTTGGCGCTGCCGGGGCTGAGCAATGTCTGGGCGCCCGAGTGGTTTCGCGACAAGGACGGTAGCCTGAAAGTCGTGCTCTCTCTGTCCAAGGGTGGCGCCGCCGGTCCCTTCGCCGCCTACTATCTAGAGCCGCTGAGCGCCGATTTCAGCAAGTTCTCCGCGCCGCAGCTGATGCGCGGCCTGGAAAACAACACCATCGACACCTTCGTTGTCCTGCACCAGGGCCAGTACACCGCCTTCACGAAAAACGAGTCCAGCAAGCTCATCGAGCTGGCCACCGCACCGGCACTGAGCGGTCCCTGGACGCTGCGCAAGACCGGCGACTGGGCAGGTTGGGGCGGCCCGTCCGAGGGGCAGTCGCTGGTGCCGATCACAAGCGCCGACGGCCGTTCGGGCTGGCGCATCTACTTCGACGACTACACCGCCAAACGCTACTGGTACTCGGACAGCTTCGACGGATTCGAAAGCTGGACGCCGAAGCAAGAGCTTGGCGGCGTCTCGGGCGCTGTACGACACTTTACCGTGATCGCCGAGGAGACGGCCGCGCTGGAGCGCGCCGCCGCGCCCAAGGGCAAGCCCAAGACCATCGCCTGGGACCGGTACTCGCTGATCATCGATGGCCGACGCGAGATGATTTTCGGCGGCGAATTTCATCCCTTCCGCCTGCCCTCGCCCAGCTTGTGGCGCGATGTGCTGCAAAAGATCAAGGCGTCGGGGCTCAATACCGTGGCCCTGTACTTCGCCTGGGGCTACCACTCGGCCAAGCCGGGGCACTATGACTTCTCGACGGTGCGAAACATCGAGCGCGCGCTGCAGATGGCGGCCGAAGAAGGGCTTTATGTGATCGTTCGGCCAGGACCTTATGTCAACGCCGAACTCAGCGCCGGCGGCTTCCCGGGCTGGCTGCTGCGCCAACGGGTCGAGGCCCGTACCGATGCCCCCGCCTACCAGGAGGCCGCCGACGAGTGGCTCAGCCAGATCAACGCCATCGTCGCGCGCCATCAGATCACCAATGGCGGCGGCACCGTGATCGCCTACCAGTTGGAGAACGAGCTCTTCTCGGTTCAGCCCAAGAACATCCGCCATATGCAGCATCTGGCGGACAAGGCACGCGCCGACGGCATCACCGTTCCGCTGTTCCACAACGCCGCCTCGCGCCTGCCCGACTGGACGCCAAAAAACTCCAGCGCGCCCTTTGCGAATCCCGGTCCCACCGATATCTACGCCTTCGACGGCTATCCCGGCGGCGTCTGCGGCGTCGATGGCCGGCCAGGACCGCCCTCGGTGGCGCCCGACTGGGGCATCTACGGCACGACCGCGCCGCGCATCGGCTCGCTGGCCTCGCCCAACACCCCCGGCTTCGTCGCCGAGATTGGCGGCGGCTGGTTCGACTACTGGGGCTCCAACGGCACTTATGAGTGCACGGCCCAGCGCCAGGGCCCCGGCTACCAGCGCGTGTTCTATGGCACCAGCCTGATCAACTCGCTGACCATCCACTCGATCTACATGGCTTTCGGTGGCACCAGTTGGGGCTGGCTGGGCGGACCGGTGGTCTACACCTCCTACGACTACGGTGCTGCGATCACCGAGGCCCGCAGCCTGCGCGACAAGGCCAAGGTACTCAAGCAGATGGGCAGCTTCGTCCAAGCAGCCACGCCGGTGCTGGCGCAGATGGACAAGGCCGAGCCGATCACGCCCAGCAACCCCGGCATCAAGCTCTATCACAACATCAACAAGCCGATGGGCACCCACGTACTGTTCGCGGTGCAGAATCCGTCCAGCAAGACCGGCACCGAGGACTTCTCGTTCAGGCTGCAGACCAAGGACGGCAGCTACCAAGTACCGCAGGCCGGCCGCTTGCAGCTCTCGGGCCAGGACGCCAAGATGTGGCTGGCTTCCTATGCGATGGAGCGTCAGCACCTGGTCTACACGACCTCGGAGATCCAGACCCATCTGCAGCAAGGACCACGCGACCTGGTTTTGCTCTACGGCCGCGCCGGCGAGGACGGCGAGACCGTGCTGCGCTTTGCCCGCAAACCCAAAGTCGAGCTAGTGGCTGGTCATGTTGATGTGGTCTTTGATGGCAAGGACCTGCGGCTGAACTATCAGCATCGTGGCCTGATCGAACTGCGAATCAGCGAAGGAGATCGCGCACCACTGACCCTGCTGATCGCCGACGAGCAAACCGGCTGGCAGTTCTGGCGAGATGGTCAGGTGCTGGTGCAGGGCACCTCGATGATTCGCAGCGCCCGCTTGAAAGGGCAAGAGACAGGGCAAGACCTGGCCCTCATCGGCGACACCATGTCCGCGAGCCCGCTGCGTATCTGGGCCCCGGGCACGGTCAAGACCCTTAGCTTCAACGGCGCTGCCCTGACCTTCACGGGGCAAGCCGACAGCCTGCGCAGCCGCCAGCCGCTGCCCGGCCCGTCCGCCGTGCAGCTGCCCGACCTGATGCACCAAACCTGGACACGGCGTTACGACTCGCTGGAGGCCGACCCCAGCTTCGACGACAGTGCCTGGCGCCACGCAGACGCCCCTGTCTCCGCCGCGCATGTCTACAGCGGCGCCGACAAGGGTCAGCCGGTGCTGGCGATGAGCGACTACGGCTTTCACCGCGGCGACGTCTGGTATCGCGGCCGTTTCAAGATCACCGAGCGGGGCCCGCAGCAGCTCGAGCTGTTCTACGGAGCCGGCGGGGCCGGCCTGATCCAGGTCTGGCTGGACGGAAAGTACCTCGGCCAGCAGGAGCTCGACACCGGCCGCCCCTTCCCCGAGACCACGGACAGCTTCAAGCTGCGGCTGGATACGCTGGTGCCGGGCGAGCACCAGATCTCGGTGCTGGTGCGCAACAACTCCCACAATTGGGACCTGTTCGCCGATGACGAGCACAAGGAAGCCCGCGGCCTGATCGCCGCCTCGCTAGCGCCCCGGGGCGGCCAGCGCTTCGCCACGCCTATCAGCTGGAAGATCCAAGGCAACAAGGGCGGCGAGGACATTGCCGACCTGGTGCGCGGCCCCATGAACAACGGCGGCCTGTACGGCGAGCGTATGGGCTGGCATCTGCCTCCAGCACCCGACCGCGACTTCAAGACCGGCTGGGACCGCAGCTCCCCAACCGCCGCACCGCCGGCAGCTGGCAGCTACTGGCTGCGCACCCACTTCACGCTGGACCTGCCTCGGGGCCATGATGTACAGCTGGGCTTGGCCTTCGGCGACACCACGAAGCCGCGCTCTGCGCCTCAGAACCGTGCGCTGATCTTCGTCAACGGTTGGCATATGGGCCAGTTCATCTCGCACATCGGCCCGCAGCGCGTCTTCGTGATCCCCCCCGGCATCCTTAACCCGAACGGCGAGAACACCCTGGCCCTGGTCGTCACCACCGACGGCCAGCCCGAGAACGCGCTGGAGCCCATCAAGCTCGTGCCGATGCATATCGCACGCGGCGGCGTCACACTCGAGCCCGTTCCGCAATCGCCCTATCTACAGCGATAAGAAATCATGAGCAGTCAACAAATCCTCAAGCCCATCGATTCCTCCAAGATCCACCCGCTGCTGGCCCACCACACGGCCAGCCTGGGTGCCGATCGTGAGGACTATCGCGATGCGATCAATCGGTTGATCCACAACCTGGTGAACATCAAGGACGAAGACGGCAAGTTCCTCCTTCGCCTGGCCGACGGCCGCGTCATCGACACCAAGGGCTGGAACGGCTTCGAGTGGACCCACGGAGTGGGTCTGTACGGCATCTACAAGGTCTGGGAGATGAGCGGCGATGCCCAAGCCTGGGACATCATGACGTCCTGGTTCGAGGCGCGCTTCGCCGAGGGCATGCCCTCGCGCAATATCAACACCGTCGCGCCATTTCTGACCCTGGCCCATCTGTTCGAGCGCAACGGCGAGCGCCGCTACCTGCCTTATCTCGAAACCTGGGGCGAATGGGTCTACAGCGGCCTGCCGCGCACCGAGGAAGGCGGCTTCCAGCACATCGTCTACAACAGCGTCAACCACCAGCAACTGTGGGACGACACCTTGATGATGTCGGTGCTGCCGCTGGCCAAGATCGGCCTGCTCTTGAACCGACCGCACTACGTCGAGGAGGCCAAACGCCAGTTCTTGGTCCACATCAAGTACCTGGCCGACCGCAAGACCGGCCTGTGGTTTCACGGCTGGACATTCGAGGGCCGGCACAACTTCGCCAATGCGCTGTGGGCGCGCGGCAACTCCTGGGTCACCATCGTGATCCCCGAGTTCATCGAGCTGCTGAACCTGCCCAAGGACGACGCGCTGCGCCAGTTTCTGATTGACACACTTGAAGCTCAGGTCAAGGCCTTGGCCGCCTGCCAGGCGCCCTCGGGCCTGTGGCGCACACTGCTCGACGACGAGAGCTCCTATGAGGAAGCGGCGGCCTCGGCAGGCTTTGCATACGGCATTCTGAAGGCCGTGCGCAAGGGCTATCTGAGTCGCGACTACGAGGCCGTCGGCGTGCGTGCGGCCAAGGCTGTGCGAGCGCACATCAACGAGGCCGGCGAACTGACCCAGGTCTCCTTCGGCACGCCGGTATTCAACAGCCTGCAGGAGTACAAGAACATCCCCTTGACCTCGATGCCCTTCGGCCAGGCCATGGCACTGCTGGCGATGGGCGAGTTCATGTATCGCTTCATCTGAGCAACACAGACTGGCACGACAAGTCGACTGCGGCCCACCGCAGCGTCCACATCCAAGATTGAGGAAGACAAGACGATGGCTGGCATCAATGCGCTTCGCAAGCCCACCTGGATCAACTACTGGGGTTGGGGCTCCGGCGACATGCTGGGCGCCGGCGCCCAGGCCGTGATCACAGGCTGGCTGTTCTATTTCTTCACCACCTTCTGCGGGCTCACTGCCGTCGAGGCCGGTTTGATACTGGGCTTGCCGCGTCTGCTGGAGGCCATCACCTGTCCGCTGATCGGCTATGTCTCGGACAATCTGCGGCACACCTGGGTGGGGCGAAAAATCGGCCGGCGCAAGCTCTTCCTGATCATCACGATCCCGCTGCTGCCCAGCTTCGCGCTGATATTTCAGACCGGCCACACCTTCACCTACTACCTCGTTACCTTCATCTTCTTCGAGCTGCTCTACACGATGTTCCTAATCCCCTGGGAGACATTGGCCGCCGAGATGACCAAGGACTACAAGGAGAAGGCCAAGTTCGCCGGCGCGCGCATGATCGTCGCGCAGAGCTCGGCCATCCTGGCTTCTTACCTGCCGACACTCTTGATCAACGAGTTCGGTGGCAAAGACTCGCCTGACACCTTCTTCATGATGGCAGCCATCTTTGGCGGCCTTTTCTCGCTGGTCGTGCTGATCGTCGTGCTGACCAGCTGGGAGCGTCCTTACGGGCCCAAGGAGCTGTCGGTGATGTCGCAGACCTATGGCGGTGTCAGCCTCAAGACCGCGCTGAACCTGCCGGTCAAAATGTTCCGTGACCTGTTCTCGACCCTGAAGATCCGCGCCTTCCGCCAGCATCTAAGCCTCTACCTGGGCGGCTATCTGTCGCAGGACATCTTCAACACCGCCTTCCCGATCTTCGTCGCCACCGTGATGATGGGCGCGACGCTGGTGATCTCGCAGCTGATGACGGCAATGTATGTGGCCCAACTGATCTCAGTGATGATCGCGATCCGCATCGTCATCCGCACCGGGCCCACGCTGGCCTACCGGCTGGCCATCAGCTGCTTCTCGGGCGCGCTGCTGCTCTATCTTTTCTTCTTCCTGCTGCGCCCCGAGGGCTTCGATGCCGGCCTGCAGGCATTGGGCGGTAGCATCTTCAGCGCCTTCAATCCGGCCAACGAGAGTTTCGGCGTCGGCCTTGTGTTCTGGCTGTTCGCGCCCATCGTGCTGGCCGGCCTGGGCCGCGGCACCCTGAACTTCGTACCCTGGTCGGTCTACAACTACCTGCCCGATATCGACGAGGCCGTCACCGGCGAGCGCCGCGAAGGCATCTTCGCCGGCGTGATGACCTTGGTGCGCAAGCTAGCGCAGTCGCTGGCCATCATCGCGACCGGCTGGATCATCGATATGGGCGGGTATATCTCGCCGAAGTCTGTCCCCGGCCAAATCGTCACGCAGACGCCCGAGGCCATCAACACTATCGCCTGGCTGATGGTGTTCGGCCCCATCGCGGTGATGCTGTTGGGCCTGATCGCGGCTTGGAACTTTCGCCTCAATGCCCGCACCCATGCAGTGCTGGTGCACGAGGTCGAGCGCCTGCGCGCCGGTGCCACCCAGGCCGAGAGCGAGGAAAACCGCCGCATCGTCGAAGACCTTACCGGCTGGCGCTACGACAGCCTGTGGGGTCGTGGCAAGGTTTCCGCCGGCCGCCGCCCCGGCGCGCCGCGCACCAGCCATATCGGATAAGCACGCATGTCTGACTACACACGTCGCCGCTTCTTCAAGACCGGCGCCGCCGCGCTGCCGCTGGCAGGCATCGCGGCCGCCGCCCTGCCCGGCCAGGCCCAGCCGATGCCGTCGGCGAGCACAGGCAAAAGCGATACCGACAGCACCGTCAAAGGCGCGGTCGACCTGTTGGCCTTGCGCTGGCTGGACGGTCAGGCCCCGGCGCTCGCCATGGGCCAGACCCTGGGCCTGCCCTGGCCGCGCGGCCAGCAGCCACGCGCTCAGCAGTTCCACGCGCTCGACGACCGGGGCCAGCCCTTACCGCTGCAGAGCTGGCCGCTGGCTTTCTGGCCCGACGGCTCGCTGAAGTGGACCGCCCATGCCCTGCCTGCTGGCGCGGCGGCGGGCGCGCAGCCGCGCATCAATCCCGGGGTTGCGGCGAGCGCTGCTGCCGGCCCGCAGATCCAGTTGCAGCAAGACGCAGATTTGGTGACCATAGACACTGGCCTGATCCGCTGCCAGCTGCCGCGCAAGGGCGGGCTGCTGATCAGCAACATCGAGCGGCAGGGCCGCCAGATCCTGCGTAACTGCAGCCTGGTGGCCCAGGCAGACAACAAGCCCGATGCTACGGCCGGCGCCGTGACCCAGACCCAGTTCAACAGCGAGACCCAGTCACTGACAGTCGAGCAGAGCGGCCCGGTGCGCGCGGTCGTCAAGATCGAGGGCAGGCACAAAAGCAAGGCGCGCAGCTGGCTGCCCTTCACGGTGCGCCTGTACTTCTACGCCGGCGCCGAGTCTGTGCGGGTGATGCACACCTTCATCTTCGATGGCGACGAGCACAAGGACTTCCTGCGTGGCATCGGCCTGCGCTTTGAGGTGCCACTGCGCGACGCGCCGCACGACCGCCATGTGCGCTTTGCCGGCGAGGACAGCGGCGAGGGCCGCGGCCTCTGGGCCGAGGGCGTGCGCAATCTCACTGGCCTGCGCCGCGATCCCGGCGCGGCCGTGCGTGCGGCGCAAGTCGCAGGCCGGGCCTGCCCCCCGATAGAGACCTGGGGCGCACCGGTGCGTCAGCATTTGCAGCGCATCCCGGCCTGGGGCGACTACTCGCTAAGCCAGCTCAGCGCCGATGGCTTCCAGATCAGGAAGCGCACCAAGGCCGGCCATGGCTGGATCCCGGCCGCCTTTGGTCGGCGCGCACCGGGCAGCGGCTATATCGGCGGCGCCAGCGGCGGCGTGGTCTTCGGCTTGCGCGATTTCTGGCAGCGCCATCCGACCCAGCTGGACATTCGGCAAGCCCACACCGACGCAGCTGAGGTCAGCGTCTGGATGCATGCGCCCGATGCGCCGGCGATGGACATGCGCTTTTATCACGACGGCCTGGGCATGCAGACCCACGCGCAGGAGCTCGAAGGCCTGGAAATCACCTACGAGGACTACCAGAAAGGCTATGGCTCGCCGCATGGCGTTGCTCGCAGCAGCGAGATCACGCTGTGGGCGCTGGCCGCCACGCCTAGCCGCGAGGCCATGGTGCAGATGGCCGCCGCAGTACAAACGCCGCCGCAGCTGATGGCCGGTCCCGAGCGCCTCTTGGCCAGCGGCGTGTTCGGCGGACTGTGGAGCCTGCCGGACCGCAGTCAGCCAGCCAAGGCTGCGATCGAAGAACGACTGGACTTCCTGTTCAGTTTCTACAAGCAAGAAGTCGAGCAGCGGCGCTGGTACGGTTTCTGGGACTATGGCGATATCCGCCACACCTACGACGCCGACCGCCACGAGTGGCGCTACGACGTCGGCGGCTATGCCTGGGACAACTCCGAGCTCTCGCCCGATCTGTGGCTCTGGTATGCATTTTTGCGCAGCGGCCGGGCCGACATTTTCCGCATGGCCGAGGCCATGGTGCGCCATACCAGCGAGGTCGACATCTACCATCTGGGCCGCTTCCAGGGCCTGGGTACCCGCCACAACGTCCAGCACTGGGGCTGCAGCGCCAAGCAGGTGCGCATCAGCACATCGGCCTACCGGCGCTTCTACTACTACCTTACCGCCGACGAGCGCGTCGGCGACGTGATGCACTCGCTGCTGGACGTGGACCGCAAGCTCGCCGCCGTGGACCCGATCCGCAAGCTAGCCCGCCAACCGGCCAAAGGCCCCTACCCCTCGCGCATCGGCTTCGGCACCGACTGGTGTTCGCTGGTGGCCAACTGGCTCACTGCGTGGGAACGTACCGGCAACACCCGCTGGCGCAACAAGATCCTGCGCGGCATGGAGGGCATAGCCGGCATGCCGCATGGCTTCTTCAGCGCCGGCCCGGCCGGCTACGAGCCCGACGGCGCCAACGAGGGCGCACTACACAACATCAACGGCGAGCGGGTCGGCGCCAGCCACCTCAGCGCGGTGTTCGGAGCGGTCGAGATTCTGGCCGAGCTGATCGAGCTGACCGATCTGCCCGGTTTTGAGCGCGCTTGGTTGCAGTATTGCCGGCTCTACAACGCGCCGCGTGACGAGCAGTCCCGCGAGCTGGGCGCGCCGCATGGCGGCGGCACCGTGCTGTCGGTGGGCCATTCACGCCTGAGCGCCTATGCCGCCTGGAAACTGCGTGATGCTGCGCTGGCCCAGCGTGCCTGGCGCGAGTTCCAGGGCGATGCGCGCTTTGGAGCCAAGACGCTGCAAACCCGGCGCATCAGCGGCCCGGCAGTTCTGAACCCGGTCGACGAAGCGCCCTGGGTCAGCACCAACGACACGGCGCAGTGGGGCCTGGCCGCGATCCAGAACCTGGCGCTGATCGGCGAGCACCTGCCGCGATGAAGCGCCACACGCTTGCATTGGCACTCGGGATGCTGATGACGACCCTGCCGGCCGCTGCAGCCGAGCGCTTGAGCTTCAGTTTCGGCGCGACCGCGACCGCCGGAGACACTGTGGTGACGCCCGAGATGGCCTACAGCCGCCAGCGCGGCTTTGGCTTCGAGGGCGATGCCAAGGCCCAGGTCCGCTACTTTTCGGTGGCGGTGCCCGAGGGAAATTACCGGGTCAGCATCCGCTTTGGCGGCGGTGCCACCGCCTCCGACAACACCGTCAGGTCCGAGCTGCGGCGGCTCTCGCTGGACGGCGTGCGCAGCGCGCCAGGCGAGAGTGTCGAGCACAGCTTCATCGTCAATGTGCGCACCGCCCAGATTCGGCCGGTGGCCGGCATCGCCGCCGGTGCGGTGCAGCTGAAAGCGCCGCGCGAGACGGTCGAAGAGGCCTGGGCCTGGGATGGCCGGCTGAGCCTGGAGCTCAATGGGGGCGCGCCGGTGGTGCAGCGCCTCGTGATCACGCCGGTCACGGTGCCGACCGTGTTCTTGCTGGGCGATTCCACAGTGGCCGACCAATCGCAGGAGCCCTATGCGAGCTGGGGTCAGATCTTGCCCCGCTTCTTCAAGGGTGCGGCCGTGGCCAACCATGCCGAGTCGGGCGAGACCTACCGCGACTCGATCGCACGGCGCCGCCTGGACAAGGTCGCCAGCCAGCTGCGGCCCGGCGACACGGTGCTGCTGCAGTTCGGCCACAACGACCAGAAGCAGCAGAAGGACGGTAGCGGCGATACACAAAGCTATCAGGCAGAGATCCGCACCCATGTGCAGGCAATCCGTGCGCGCGGCGGCCTGCCAGTGATCGTCTCGTCGATGGAGCGCCGCGGCTTCGACGAACAGGGGCGCATCCGTCCCAGCCTGATCGAGTATGCGCAAGCCGCACGCCAGGTGGCCGAGGCGATGAAAGTGCCCTACGTCGACCTGAACAGCCAGAGCAAGCGCTTCTACGAGGCCCTGGGGCCTGAGCGATCCCAGCTGGCTTTTGCCTCGCCCGCGCCTGGCAAGATCGACAACACCCACCACAACAGCTACGGCGCCTACCAGCTGGCCAGGCTGGTGGCCGCCGGCCTGCGCGACTTGAAACTGCCGGTGGCAGCATTGCTGGATGAGGCGGCGCTGGGCCCAGTAAACGCGGCCCGGCCACAGCCGATGCCGGAGGATTTCTACCTAAGGCCCAGTCCCAACTTCAGCCATCAGCGCCCGCTGGGCGATGAAGACAATCCGTGATGATCATGCTGCCCACCCCCACCTTATTGCTGGCGCTGTGCCTGTGTGTCGGCAGCGCGTCAGCCGCCGAACTGCCACCTGCAGCACCAAGCCGCGACGACATCCTGCAGGCCGGCTTCGCGCCCGAGCGTCTGCAGCGCCTGGACGCCGCGATCGAAGCCGAGATCGGCCGCCAGCAGTTGGCCGGCGCGGTGGTGTTGATCGCCCGCGACGGCCGGCCAGTGCACTTCAAGGCCTATGGCCTGGCCGACCGCGAGAACGCCCGACCCATGCAGCGCGACGCGATCTTTCGCATCGCGTCGATGAGCAAGGCCATCACCAGCGTGGCTGCGATGATGTTGTACGAGCAAGGCCTCTTCCTCCTGAAGGATCCGGTGGCCAAGTACCTCCCCGAGTTTGCCAAGGTTCAGGTGGCGCTGCCTGCGCAGGCTGGCTCAGCATTGCCATTCGCGACCGAGAAGCCGCGACGGCCGCTGCTGATCCGCGATCTGCTGCGCCACACGGCCGGGATGACTTACGGCGCCGGCCCGGCCGCAGCCGCCTATCAACAAGGCGGCTTCAGCGACTGGTACATCCTCGGCAACAAGGAAACGCTGGCGCAATGGGTCCAGCGTTTTGCCGCGCTGCCACTGCAGGGCCAGCCCGGCGAGGTCTGGCAATACGGTTATGCAACCGATGTGCTGGGCCGGCTGATCGAGGTGGTGTCGGGCCAGCCGCTGGACCGCTTCATCGCCGAGCGCATCACCGGCCCGCTGGCCATGGTGGACACCAGCTTCTGGCTACCGCCGCAGAAGGCTCATCGACTGGCCAATGTCTATGGCATCGAGGGCGGCCGCCTGGTGCTGAAGGAAACCGCCGCCAGCAGCGACTTCGTCCACGGCCCGCGCCAGCTGCTGTCCGGCGGCGCCGGCCTACTGTCCACCACGACCGACTACGCCCGCTTTCTGCAGATGCTGCTCAACGGTGGAGAGCTCGATGGCCGGCGTCTGCTCTCCCCCAAGACCGTCGAGCTGATGCGCGCCGATCATGTGGGCGCGCTCTACCGCTCCAGCGGCGCCACCGACGCCGACGGCTTCGGCCTGGGATTCTGGGTCACTTCCCGGCTCGGCGGTGCCGCCGGCGAGCTCGGCAGCGAAGGCGCCTACGGCTGGGGCAGCGCCTACTTCCCACAATACGCGGTCGACCCCAAGGAGCGAATGATCATCGTCTTCATGGCCCAGCACCGGCCCGCCGGCGGCTCCAATCTGCATCTGCGGGTCAAGGCACTGGCGTATCAGGCCTTGATCAAGTGAAGGCCTCTCTCTTACTCAGGATGCCGGACAATCGCGTCCAATGACGTCCCTCACCGATCCCGACCCCGATCTCGATCCCATGCCCTGCCCGCCGGTGCCACCCGACCTCGACGCCTGCTGCGGCAACGGCTGTGAGCCGTGCATCTTCGACCTGCATGACCTGGCGATGGATCAGTACCGGCAAGATTTGCGGGCGTGGCGGGCGCGGCATCCTGAAGCCGTCTCAAGCGAGCTGCGCTAGCCACTCGTCTCGGTAGGCTTGCCAGCCCTCGGGCCTGAAGGCCGCCACTGCCAGGGCTGCAGCGGCTAACGTGTGCCGCGTTTGCCAGCCTTGCAACAACCAGGCGCCACAGGTTGTGCCGCTGCTGTCGTCCGACACCATCACCTCGCGCCCCTCACGCAGCCCTGCCAGCAGCGGGCCGAAGAAGGGGTTCGCGGTGAACGCGCCCTCCACCACGACGGGCGCCGCCTCGGCGCCCAGAGCCTGCAGGCAGTAGTCGCTCATCAGCACCACGTAGAGCGTGGCCAGAGCGGCCTGCTCGGCCGGCGACTGCGGCGCCGGGCCTACGATGTGTCCGCTGCGCCCCTTGCCAGCAAACGGGCCGCCGGCCTCGGCAAAGCATGGCAAGGCCCAGGTGCGCTGAGCGATCAGCTGCTGCAGCTCGGCCGCACCAAAGGGGGCGGGTGTTGCCCCGGCGATCACGCCGAACTCGCGCCCGCCCATGAAGCGCATGCAGGGCACCGGGCGACCCAGCACATCAGAGTTGGCCAGCATGTCCTGGGCCTCGATCAGCGCCTTCGTCGCCGCACCGTCCAAGGCAGCAGCGATCACCCAGGTGCCAGTGGACAGCACGGTGCGCGGGCCGCCGGCCTCCAGCAGATGACGCAGCAGCGAGGCATTGCTGTCGTGGACGCCGCAGACGACCTGGCAATCGGCCGGCAGCCCGGTGACTGCGGCAAGCTCGGGCAGGATGGAGCCGAGCCGGGCCCAGGCCTCGCGGCGGGGCGGGAACAGCGCGCGCCAGCCCTGGCGCTCGACCAAGCTGGAATAGTCGCCGGCCGCCGGATTCCATAGATCGGTATGGCAGCCCAGCGAGCTCACCTCGCTGGCGGCCACTCCGCACAGCCGCCAGGCCCAGTATTGCGGGTACAGCAGGATGGAGTGCGTGCGGGCGAACTGGGTCGGGAAACGCCGCGCCAACCAGGACAGCTGTCGACCCAGATTCAGCCCGGCTGGCAGCGCCGGCGAGCAGGTCTCGGCAAAGGGCGGGCGCGGCACGGCGGCCGCCTCGGCCAGCGGGTACTCGTAGTCGAGGATGGGCAGGACCAGCGCACCGGCCTCATCGACCAGCGCGGCCGTGGCGCCATGGGTCACCGGCACGATAGCGCCGATCCGCGCCGCTCGGGCGAACTCGCCCAGCACCTCCAGCATCCACTGCCAGATGCCTTCGCAGTCGTGATGCGGGTAGCCGCCGTCCTGGGGTAGCAGCACCCGGTTCGGCCGGCGCCGCTCAGCCAGAGTCAGGCCTTGCCCATCAATCAGGGTCAGCTTGCAGTTGGTCTTGCCGATGTCAAGAACGAGGGTGGCATCCGTGGTCATGAGGCGCGAAACAGTGGAGGGGTTGCAAGAGAGGGGCTCACGAACGCACGCCGCCCCGGCACGGCCCGTGCCGGGGCGGCGGCATTCATCAGCGCGGGGCGGCTTCAGCCGACTTCGGCGAGCTCGGCGCGCAGCTCCGGCCGACACTCGAAATAGGCGCCCAGATTGAGGGTCGGCTCCATCTCATGGGCGCACAAGCGCTCAGGCTCGACGGTAATGACTTTGACGCCGTACTGCTCCAGCAGTTGCACCGCGCCATCGGACACGCCGGTATCGGTGATCACGGTCGATACGCGGTTCAGGCCGCACAGGACCAGGCCGGCTTTGCGCGCAAACTTGCTGCTGTCCACCAGCACGATCAGCTCCTCGGCCTGGCTGATCAAGCGCTTCTCAGCTTGGATCAGCAGCGGGTCTGCCTCCATCAGCCCGAGGATGGACAAACCGTAGACGCCCATGAACATCTTGGCAGCGTAATGGTGCTGGGCGATATCGTTCTCGAAGGGGCTCAGGATCACGTTCTGCTCCCGATAGACCTTGCCGCCCGGCAGAATGATTTCGTTGTCGCTGGTCAGCAGCAGGCGCTCCGCCATCAGGAATGAATTGGTCAGAATCTTCAGCTGCTTGTCTACCAGAAACTCCACCATGCCAAATGTCGTGGTCCCGCCATTGATGATGATGGTTTCACCGTTTTTGCACATCGAACTCGCATAGCGGGCAATGGCTCGTTTCTCGGCCGCGTGATTCTGGATATTGTTCTGAAAGGTTTCGCTGGAGAGCGTAAACGAGCGTTTCTTTTGCTGCGGCTGGAGTTTTTGTGCACCACCGCGGGTCCGGGTGAGCTGATTCTTGGCGGCCAGCCAGGCAATATCGCGACGCACCGTCGCGGCCGAGGCCGACAGCCAGTCCATCAGTTGCTGAACCGTCGCATGCTCGTGCTCGGAGAGCAGCTTTAGCATGCGCTTGTGACGTTTGTGATTGACCATCTGATCACCTCTTGATCGCAAGCCGCCGATCTGCCGCTGAGCACGTGCGGGGCCTGTTGTCTCTTCTCTTATGGTCCGGGGCTGCCGTGGCACTGGGGCCGGCCGGCCGCTTCCGGAGACGGTACCGCCCCATGGACAAGGCATCTGTGCTGCCTGCCGCCGGGCCGGTGGCACTGTCGCAGCTCTGGTAGTCGGCAGCGATCAGAACCGATCACGCCAGTCGATGAACCAGCGTTTCAAAATCAAGAATACGCCGTCCCGAAGATCAGGTCAATCACGAAACGCTCACGGCCGTGATTGCTTGGGATGAGCGCTGCGGCCGCCAGCCGGAAAACCAATCATCCTTTTGATTTAACGCGCAGGCCCCGAACACGCGCCGGCATTTGCGCAGACACTGGCCGCCGGCTCGCCAACCGGGCCACCGCCGAGCGCCTTCAACACCGCTGGGTCCGCTGAATCCGAGACCGCAACAGCTGGCTCGGACACAGTATGTCGAGAGGGTATTCCGGTGGCGGACAAAGAAATCAACACAGGTGAATCCATGACTGCCAATTCCAATACCTCCGCCCGGGAGCCGATCAATTCGCTGTGGGACGATGCGCTGGCCGCCAAGATGAGCGAGCCTGAGCTGCTGTTGTATCGCTCCAATCTGCTGGGTTCGGATTTGCGCGTGACCAATTTTGGCGGCGGCAATACCTCGGCCAAGGTGCTGATGAAGGATTACCTGAGCGGCGCCGACGTGGAGGTGCTATGGGTCAAGGGCTCGGGCGGCGATCTCGGCAGTATCAAGCTCGACGGCTTCTCCACCCTATATATGGACAAGCTGCGCGCGCTGAAGAGCCGCTATCGCGGCCTCGAACACGAGGACGAGATGGTGGACTACCTGCCGCACTGCACCTTTAATCTGAACCCGCGCGCGGCCAGCATCGACACGCCGCTGCACGCCTACATCAACCAGGCCCATGTCGACCATATGCACCCGGACGCCATCATCGCAATCGCGGCCTGCGCCAACAGCCAGGCCCTGACCCGCGCGGTGTTCGAGGGCGAGCTGGGCTGGCTGCCCTGGCAGCGCCCCGGCTATGACCTGGGCCTGAAGCTGGAGAATCTCTCGACCGAGCAGCCTCAGCTCAAGGGCATCATCCTTGAGGGCCATGGTCTGTTCACTTGGGGTGACACGGCCAAGAGCTGCTATGAGAACACCCTGGCGATGATTCGCCGCGCCGAGGACTGGCTGGCCGAGAACAGCCGACAACCGGCCTTCGGCGGCGCCAAGTCCGTTGCACTGGCGCCAGGCGCGCGCGCAGAGCTGGCCGCCAAACTGATGCCGCTGCTGCGCGGCAAGATCAGCGAGACCGAGTTCAAGCTGGGCCATTTCGACGACAGCGCCACAGTGCTGGAGTTCGTCTGCAGCCAGGACCTGGCAGGGCTGGCGGCGCTGGGCACGTCCTGCCCTGATCACTTCCTGCGCACCAAGATCCGCCCGCTGGTGCTGGACCTGGACCCGGCCGCGCCCGATGTCGAACGCCTGACGGCCAGCCTGGACGACGCACTGGCCGCCTACCGGGCCGACTACATCGCTTACTACGAGCGTTGCAAGCGCCCGAGCAGCCCGACGGTGCGTGACGCCAACCCGATCATCTACCTGATACCCGGCGTCGGCATGCTGTCCTTCGCCAAGGACAAGGCCACCGCCCGCATCGCCGCCGAGTTCTACATCAACGCGATCAATGTGATGCGCGGCGCCAATGGCGTGGACAAGTACGTCGGCCTGGCCGAGCAGGAGGCCTTTGACATTGAGTATTGGCTGCTCGAAGAGGCCAAGCTGCAGCGCATGCCCAAGCCCAAGAGCCTGGCCGGCCGCGTGGCCCTGGTAACAGGCGGCGCAGGCGGTATCGGCCAGGCGGTGGCCCGCCAGCTGCTGGCCGAGGGCGCCTGCGTGATGTTGACGGATATCGATGCCGAGGCCCTGGACGGCGCCAGGCAGAATCTGCTCAAGGGCAGCAGCCGCGACAACATCGATGTGGTGCGCGCCGACATCACCTCGGAGTCCGAGGTCGAGACCATCCTACGCAGCACCGCGCTGCGCTTCGGCGGAATCGACATCCTGGTGTCCAACGCAGGCATCGCCTCCGCCGCGCCGCTGGAAGACACGTCGCTGGAGATTTGGCAGCGCAACCAGAGCATTCTCGTCACCGGCTACTTCCTGGTCAGTCGCGCCGCCTTCCGCCTGATGAAGGCGCAGAAGACCGGCGGGTCCATGGTCTTCGTCGCCAGCAAGAACGGCCTGGTGGCCTCAGCCGGGGCCTCGGCCTACTGCACCGCCAAGGCCGCCGAGATCCATCTGGCACGCTGCGTGGCGCTGGAGGGCGCGGCGCTGGGCATCCGAGTCAACGTCGTCAACCCCGACGCGGTGATACGCGGTTCGCGCATCTGGGACGGCAAGTGGAAGGAAGAGCGCGCCGCCTCGAACAAAATTGGCTCGGACGATATCGAGGAGTTCTACCGCCAGCGCAGCATGCTCAAGCTCAGCGTGCTGCCCGAGGACATCGCCGAGGCCGTGTACTTCCTGGCCAGCGACAAGGCGGGAAAGAGCACCGGCAACATCATCAATGTGGACGCCGGCAATGCCGCCGCGTTCACCCGCTGAGCGCGCCGCAGACTCAGCACAGGAGACAGACAAGATGGACATACTGATCGACGCGGGCCTGGTGGCCCAGCACAACGCCGGCCTGCAGGCCGATCTCGCCGCAGACTACGACGCGCTGGCCGGCGTGCTGGCCCGGCGTGGCCAGGACATCGAGCGGCTGACCGTGCTGGCCCAGGGCTTTGCGGTGGCGGTGCCGAGCTGGGGCGTGGGCACCGGCGGCACCCGCTTCGCGCGTTTTCCGGGTCTTGGCGAGCCCCGCCATGTGATGGAGAAGCTGGAAGACTGCGCAGTCATCCATCAGCTGACCCGCGCCACGCCGGCCGTCTCCCTGCACTTTCCCTGGGACAAGCCCAGCGATGTGGCGGCGCTGCGCGAGCAAGCGCTGCGCTTCGGCCTTGGCTTTGACGCGGTCAACTCCAATACCTTCCAGGACCAGCCCGGACAAGCCCACAGCTACAAGTACGGCAGCCTGACCGCGCAGAGCGCGGCCGCGCGCGAACAAGCCGTCGCGCACAATATCGAGTGCATCGAACTCGGCCGCGCTCTGGGTTCGACCGGCCTGACCGTCTGGGTCGGCGATGGCGCCAACTTCCCCGGCCAGCACAATCTGCGCGGCGCGCTGGAGCGCTATCTGGACAGCATGCGCGGCATCTACGCGGCGCTGCCGGCCGACTGGCTCATGTATATCGAGCACAAGCTCTTCGAGCCGGCCTTCTATGCCTCGACGATCGCCGACTGGGGCACCAGCTTTGCCTGCGCCCAGGCGCTGGGCGACAAAGCCAAGTGCCTGGTGGACTTGGGTCACCACGCGCCAAACACCAACATCGAGATGATCGTCGCGCGCCTGGCCCAGTTCGGCAAGCTAGGCGGCTTCCACTTCAACGATAGCAAGTACGGCGACGACGATCTGGACTCGGGCAGCATCAACCCCTTCCAGCTCTTCTTGGTCTTCAACGAGCTGGCCGATGCCGCTGCCCGTGATGGCGCCGCCTTCAAGCCGGCCTACATGCTGGACCAGTCGCACAACGTCACCGACCCGATCGAGAGTCTGATGAGCAGCGCGGTCGAAGTGCAGCGCGCTTTTGTGCAGGCTGCAATGGTGGACCGCGCCGCCCTGGCCGAACACCAGGCGGCCAATGACGCCTTGCAGTCGGCCCAGGCGCTGAAGAAGGCCTTCCGCACCGATGTCGGCCCGATTCTGGCGATGGCCCGGCTGCGCAGCGGCGGCGCCGCCGACCCGGTGGCCTGCTATCGCGCCAGCGGCTACCGCGCCAACGCCGCGGCGGCCCGTCCACCGAAGGCGGGCGCCAGCGGCAGCGGCATCGTTTGATGAGCAGAACGCTGCAGGCGCACGACTTCGGCGCCCGTGGCGATGGGCTTGGCCTGGAGACCGCCGCGCTGCAGCAGGCCATCGACGCCGCCGCAGCCAGCGGCGCCACTGTGCTGCTGGGCCCAGGCCGCTACCGCAGCGGCGCGCTGTTCCTGAAATCAGGCATGCGGCTGCGGCTGGAGGTCGGGGCCTGCCTGCTGGGCTCGCAAGACCTGGCCGACTACCCGCTGCTGCCCACCCGCGTGGCCGGCATCGAGATGGTCTGGCCGGCCGCGCTGCTCAATGTGATCGGGCAGCAGGATGTGGAGATCGGCGGCGCCGGCACCATCGATGGCGACGGTCAGACCTTCTGGGACAGCTATTGGACCTTGCGCCGCGCCTACGAGCCGCGTGGCCTGCGCTGGGCTGCCGACTATGACGCGCAGCGCCCGCGCCTGATCCAGATCTTCGAGTCGAGCCGGGTGCGTGTGGGCGATGGCCTACTGCTGCGCCGCTCGGGCTTCTGGACCCTGCACATCTGCTATTCACAGCAGGTCACAGTGGACGGCCTCACCATACGTAACAACGACGAGGCACGCGGCCCCTCGACCGACGGCATCGACATCGACTCCTCGCGCCAGGTGCTGATCCAGCATGTCGATATCGCCGTCAACGATGACGCCCTGTGCATCAAGGCCGGCCGCGATGCCGACGGGCTGCGCGTGGCACGCTGCTGCGAGGACGTGCTGATCCAGGACTGCATCGTGCGCGAGGGCGCCGCCGGCATCACCTTTGGCAGCGAAACCTCTGGCGGCTTTCGCGATGTCGAGGTGCGGCGCCTGACCGTTCTGGCGCCGGTGCCGGTGGGCATTCTGTTCAAGTCGGCCCCAAGCCGGGGCGGCGGCGGCCAGGGCCTGCGCCTGCGCGAGATCGGCCTGCTTGATGTGCCGGTGGTGCTGCGCGTGACGATGAATTGGAACCCGGCCTACAGCCTGGCCCGGCTGCCCGAAGCCATCGACGAGCCGCCCGCACACTGGCAGGTGCTGAGCACCCCGGTGCCGCCCGAGCAGGGCATGGCGCGGCTGCGCGAGGTGCACATCGAAGACCTGCGCGCACGCGGGGCACTGACGGCCTTCGAGGTCGATGCCTTCGACGCGGCACCGCTGCAGGACTTTGCCTTCAGCCGGCTCGACATCGAGGCCAGGCGCGGCGGCCATATCCGCGATACGCAGGGCTGGCGCTTCGAGCACTGTCGCCTGCAGTTCGCCGACGCGCCCATCGCCGTCGCCGACTCCGCCAGCCTGCACGGCCTGCCTGCGGGCAGTTGGGCGGCCGCCCCCGCACTGGCTCGGCGCGATGTGTCCGCGCTGGGCTATGACGATCAAGACACTCAATAAGCGACGGAGAGACAGGCCATGCAAGACCAGATCCTTGCCTTCAAGATGCAGCTCAAGCCCGGCCATGTGGCCGAGTACAAGAAGCGCCACGACGAACTCTGGCCCGAGCTCGCCGCCGCGCTGCGCGAGGCCGGCATCCACGACTACTCGATCTTTCTGGACGAGCAGACGCTGAGCCTCTTCGCCGTGCTCAAGCGCCGGCCCGGCGCCGAGGCCAGCTTCGACGCCCTGCCCCAGCAGCCGGTGATGCGGCGCTGGTGGGACCATATGGCCGAGTTGATGGAGGTCGAGCCCGGCAACCAGCCGCGCCAATGGCCGCTGCGGCCAATGTTCCACTTCGCCTGATATGCGCGCTGCCTTGCTGTGGCTGCTCGCGCTGCCGATGACAGCGCTGGCCGGCGACTGGTGCGAGCTGCCAGGGCGGCTGGCGCAGACGGCCGGCGACGAGTTCCGCTCGGGCCTGGCCCACTGGCGGCTCGAAGCCGAGGACGCCCGGGCCCAGGTGCGGGCCAGCGAGGGTTGGCTGGACATTCAGACGCCGGCAGGCCTGAGCCTGTGGTGGCGCGAGCCACTGGCCGGCGACTATGCGATCCGCTTCAGCGCGCTGGCGCTGCCCGCGCCGGCTAGCGCCGGCATGCACGCCGGCCGCCTGTCCGACCTGAATATGTTCTGGAACGCCGCCGAGGCCGACGGGAGCGCACCGCGCCCGCGCAGCGGCGCCTTCGCAGGCTACGACGACCTGGAGCTGGACTATGTCGGATTCGGCGCCAATGCCAACACCAGCACGCGGCTGCGCGCCTATCGCGGCGGCCAGCGCCGGCTGATCGCCGGCTATGCCGACCAGGCCACGGCCGAGCCGGGCGAGCAGGCCATGCGCGAGGGCACGCGGCTGCATCCGGGCCGAGCCGTGCATGTCGAGATCGTCTCGCGCCGGCCGACGATCGACGATCCGGTGCATCTGCGCTGGTCGGTCGACGGTAAGTTGCTCTTCAGCAGTACTGCGGCCCAAGCCCGCCTGCGGGGCTTCTTCGCACTGCGCAGCACCGCCAGCCATTTGCAGATCCGAGAATTCCGCATCCTCCGTTGCCTGCAGCCATGACATCGCAAGCGCCCTACCCGGCCGGCCATGCGCCGGATCGCCTGATCGTGCTCAGCGAGGGGGCCGCCAACCGACTCGACGGCCAATGGCCGGACCGCATCTGCCGGCACCCGACGCGCTGCGAACTCCATGCCTACCTGGCGGCAGCGCCCGCCCGTGGCCGCGCCCTGGTCTATGCCGGCGGTGGCTATCTACAGCTGATGCATGACAAGGAAGGCGTGGAGATCGCGCAGTGGCTCAACAGCCTGGGCCTGGATGCCTATGTGCTGCTGCACCGCCTGCCGGGGCAGGACGGCGGCCAGGGCAAGACCTGGCCCTTCGACATCGCGCTGCAGGACGGCCTGCGGGCGCTGGCGCATCTGGCCTCGCTGCCACCGCTGCCCTTGCTGCATGTGGGGCTCTCCTCCGGCGGCCATCTGGCCGGCGTGATGGCCTGCCAGTCCGAATCGGCCGGCGCCGTCATTGCCTACGCGCCGATCAACGCCAACCACCGAGATCACAAGGCCCCGGCCGGCAAGGCGGACTTCGCGCCGCCCGAGAAGCAGGCCTTCTACGACGCCTGGCCCATCGGCATCGCCAGCGAGCCCCATGGTCTGCCGCCCTGCCCGGTATTCCTGGCTTATGCGCTGCACGACCCCATCGTGCCTATTGAGCATGCGCTGAACCTGATCAAGGCCGCCCAACTGCATGGCCTGGATGTTGACGCCCATGTCTTTGCGCAGGCCGAACATGGCTTTGCCCTGCGGGCGCTGGCGGGCACGCAGGCGCAGTGGCCGGTGCTGGCCGCCCAGTGGATGGAGGCCCGACTCGGCGCCGCAACGTACTGAAAACAGATACACGCCACGCCAAAATCGTGTATCTGTTGTACACCAGCGAGCAAGGGAAAAGGCCATGCGTGACGCCGTCATCAATCTGCGCACCTTGCCCGAGCAGCGGGACTTGATCGACCAGGCCGCCAGCCTGCTGGGCAAGAACCGCTCCGACTTCATGCTGGAGGCCGCTTGCGAGCGGGCACAGGCGGCGGTGCTCAATCAGGTGTTCTTCAGCCTCGATGCGGACAAGCTCCGGCAGTTCACCGCGCTGCTGGACGCCCCTCCCAGCCCCAACCCCGGGCTTGAACGTCTGATGGCCGTCAAGGCGCCGTGGAACGCCGATCCGGCATGAGTCTGTACCTTGGCCCGCCGCAGCCGCTAGCTGCCGCCCATGGGCTGGATGAATTCTCATGCGGTGAGCCGGCGCTCGATGACTGGCTCAAACGCCGCGCCATGGGCAATCACCTCAGCGGTGCGAGTCGCTGCTTTGTTGTGCTTGATGCGCAGCAACGCCTGCTGGCCTATTACGCGCTGGCCGCCGGTGCGGTATCGCACCACACGTCCACCCCCGCCATACGCCGCAATATGCCCGACCCTGTTCCTGCGATGGTGCTGGCCCGCTTGGCCGTCGACCAACGCAGCCAGGGTCTCAAGCTGGGTGCGGCCTTGCTACAGGACGCGGTGCAGCGGGCGCTCAGCGTTTAACAGAACGTCGGTGTGCGTGCCCTGCTGGTTCACGCCTTGCACGAGCGCGCCAGGCAGTTCTACGAGCACTACGGTTTTCAGCAATCGCCGCTGCATCCAATGACCCTGATGCTGCGCCTGAGTGCCGTCAGGGCCGAGTGAGGGGGCGGCGCCAGCCGGCGCTTGCCGGGTTCAGCGCTATCGATCAAGGCCGGCCTTGGGCGGGGTGCGCACGATAATCTTGGGCACCGGCGGCGGCTTCATGCCCTCGCCCAAAAAGAAACTGGGGTGGGGCGGCTGGTTGTAGGCCGTGTTCTGCCAGGCGATGGCAAGGCGGTACTGCGCGTCGTGCATCAGCGTCACTAGGCGCCGCTCGGTGGGGTGAGGCGTCGTGTAGATGCGCAGGAATTTCTCGTCCGGTGTGTGCCAGATGACTTCCTCGCGCCAGTCGCCGAACAGATCAGCCGAGAGAACGGGTACGTTCTTTGTGCCGCTGGTGTGGATCGCGCCGCTGGCCTCCAGCAGGGTGTGAGATTTGCCGGTGCGCCAGTCCCATTTATTGATGCGGCTCTTGTCGAACAGCTCGCGCAGATCGTCGCCGTCCCACCAGACCAGAAAGCTCAGCTCCCTGGGTCGCTGGACACCCTCGATGGCCTTGCCCTGGGCCGTGTAGAGCACATCCCCATTGCTGGCCCAGACCTCCGCGCCCGGGAACCGCGGGTCGATGTCGGCAGCAACACCTCGGCCGGTGTCCTTGTCGGCCGGCGTGCTCCACAAGACCTGGCCGGTGCGCGCATCCAGCATCGCGGAGCCAATGCCGCCGTTGCGGCGCACATCCTCATAGACGCCGAACTTCTCCAGGCCCGCTCGCATGGGGTCGAGGTCGCCAACGGCCATCGCATCACCATGCTTGAGCCCCGAGCTCCACAGGCCTTTGCCGTCATCGTCCAGCGCCATGGCGCCGTAGACGATCTCGTCCTTGCCGTCCTCATCGACGTCGGCCACACTGAGCTGGTGATTGCCCTGCCCGCCGAAAGCCTCGTTTCCGGGCGAGGCACTATCGAACACCCAGCGCTGGCTCAGCTTGCCATCGCGCCAGTCCCAGGCAGCCACAGTGGTCCGCCCGTAGTAGCCGCGGGCCATGATGATGCTGGGGCGCTGGCCGTCGAGATAGGCGGTACCGGCCAGGAAGCGATCGGATCGGTTGCCGTAGCCGTCGCCCCAGACTTCCTTCATCTGCGCCGCCGTCGGCGCGTCCGTGCGGGGATCGCGCACCGGCCAGTAGGGCGCGCTGGCCAGGGCCTTGCCGGTCAAGCCATCGAAAAGGGTCAAGAACTCGGGGCCTTTCAGGATGCGGCCCTGCAATGGCGCGACCATGCGGCCGTCGGATGTCAGGCGACCGCCGGTGCGATCGGTGGACGGCGTCTCGCCACCGGCCTCGCGCCAGTCTGCGTTCGGGTCACCGAGGACATCGCCGGTGCCGTCCACCGTGCCGTCGCTGGTGCGCACCGCCAGCTCCGCACGACCGTCGCCGTCGTAGTCGAAGACCTGGAACTGCGTGTAGTGCGCGCCTGCGCGGATATTGCGCCCCAGGTTGACACGCCACAGGCGCTTGCCTTGCAAGGTGTAGGCGTCGAGATAGACCTCGCCTGTATAGCCATCGAAGGCATTGTCCTTGGCATTGCTCGGATCCCACTTGAGGATGATCTCGTAGCGCCCATCGCCGTCCAGATCGGCCACGCTGGCTTCGTGGGCGGTGTAGGAATAGGCCTGGCCCGTGGGCGTGACGCCGCCGGCAGGCTGATCGATCGGAACGCTCAGATAGCCCTGCGCCCAGACGGTGAACGGGTTGCTGGTCTCGACGTCCTTGCCATTGACCAGAGTCCGGACCACATAGCTCGATCGTGCGCTGCCCTCGGCGTCGAGCAAATTGGTGGCCCCGCTCAAAGGGCGGGTGTTGATCTTCTTGCCGTCTCGGTAGACATCGAACGTGGTGGCCGGCGCATCCGTCGCCAGCAAGCGCCAGCTCAGCAGATTGCCACCCGGCGTGGCTGGCACGGCCACCGCACCTCGGTCCAGCGCCTCCATCCAGCGCGGCGCCGCCTGTGCCCCCATCACCGCCAGCAACGCGAGAGTCGCCGCGCTCATGCACAAGCTGGCGCGCCATCGTGACCTACCTCTGAACATCATCAGTCTTCCCTCGTCTTCGACGCTCGCTTGCGTCATCGCAAACGACATCGAAACAGGCCAGCAAAAAACCGGCCCCAGGACTGGGGCCGGTGGAAAAGCGACGGGGCTTGAACCGCGCTTGAGACTAGCGGTGAGTATCAGTACTTGTAGGACACGCTGGCGAAGTAGCGGCGACCCGAGAACGCCAGCTCGTTGAGGCGAGACAGTTCGCCCGAGTAGGTGGTCTGCGCCTGATCGGTCAGGTTCTTTCCTTCCAGCGAGAGGGTCAGGTTCTTGTTGTACCGGTACTGGATCTTGGCGTCGACAAAACCGGACTTGTCCTGGAAGTTCGGATTGCCGCTGACGTCGTTGCTGCCGGTGTAGAAGGCATCACGGTAGTTGTAGGCGATGCGTGCATTGATCGGTCCCTGGTCATACCAGAGGCTGAGGTTGTAGCTGTTCTTCGACAGGCCCGGGTAAGGCAATATCGAGCCGTCCAGCACGTTGAGCAGTTCGTTGCCGGAACTGTAGGCAAAGGTCATACGGGTGTAGTTGACCTCGCCGCCGAATCCGCTCAGAAAGCCCGGCAGGAAGGTGAAAGCGGTGCGCGCGGTCAGCTCCAAGCCCTTGGTCGTCGCCCCGCGACCGTTCACCGTGGTGGTCACATCGAAGAGGCCGCCGTCGCCGTATACGTTGACATCACGCAACACCCGACCCTTGATGATGTAGGTGTCGATATCGGTCGTGAACACCGCCGCACTGAGCTGGCTGTCGCGCGAGGGGTAGTACTCCAGGCTGAAGTCAGTCTTGGTGGCACGGTACGGCTCCAGATTCGGATTGCCGGCGCTGCAATCGTCACGGCCGTCACCCCCAAACTGGGTGTTCCCACTGTTGGTTGTACAGATGAGGGCGGGCGCCAGCTGATCGATCGCAGGACGGGCCATCACCTTGGCCCAGCCGACGCGGGCAACCAACTTGTTGGGCAGCACCCAGGTCGCGGCATTCAGGCTGGGCAGGAAGTCGGAGTAGCTGTTCTCGAACTTGACCATGGCATTGCTTAGCACCCGGTCGTCGAAGGTGGAACTGCCGGCCGAGCGCTCGACCCGCAGGCGACGGCTGTCCATGCCCACCGACTTCAGATCGGTGCGGGTGTAGCGGCCGCCGATATTGCCGATGACTTCATAGCCCAGCAGCGAGGTTTCGAAGTCGGCGCGCAGATAGGCGGCGCTGACCTTTTCCTCGATGTCGAAAGCCGGGATCTGCGGGTAGAGATTGCCGTCACTGCCCACAGCCTGATAGAGATTGCCGTGGTTGAATTTCGAGGTGTCAAAGCTCGGCACAGCAGCACTGTAGCTCGGTGCCATCCAGCTGCCGGGCAGACCGCTGACCTTGTCATAGCCCTTGAAAAATGTGCCCGGCGAGCGCTCGCGAATCCCGTTGACAAAGGCCTGCATTTGGGTCGCGTTGAGGTAGCGAATGAGATCATTCGTGCCGCCGGTGCTGGGCGCCCGCTGGGCAGTGCCGGTGTAGAGCGGGTCGTAGACCAGAGTCTGGTTGACATTGGCCGTCGGCACATTGATGTCGTCGGCGAGCGAGGCCGGATTGGCGCCGCCGCTGGCGATATAGCCACCGCCGTTGTAGCGACGTGAGCTGGTGTCGCGGAACTGGCCACCGAACCACAGCTGGTCGAACAGCGAGTGGCCGGTCAGGTACTTGAAGTCAAGCTTGGCCTGCTTCTCGGCATTGATTGTGGCAGAGGGCCGGTACTGCAGCTGGGCCTGAACCGTGGAGCGGCTGTCCTCCGGATCGGTGCCGGTCGGGAAGGTGAAGCGCGGCAGGTTCTTGTCGTCCAGGGTGACCTTCAGCCCCGGCGCATTCTGAGTCAGTACGATGTTGTTGCTCTCGCTCTCGTAGCGAGAGCGCGAATCGACGAGCAAGCCCTCGACGCTCAGCGCATCTCGGCGGAAGTTGAAACCGGCTGAGTTGTACTTGGAGTTGATGTCCAGTTGGAAGTCACGCGCGGTGGTCGAGAACGCACCTGCCCCGCCCTGGCCGGCCACGTACTGGCAGCTGCCCACCACGTACTCCTTGACTTGGTGGTTCTCCACCAACATGCCCGCCGGCGTAGCGGTCGTCGTCGCCGGCACGCAGGTGCCGGCCCGCGATGGTACGGCGGTCGCTTGGTTGTACTGCGGCGCAACCCCGGCGTTCGCCAGTCGGGTCACGGCCACGAGATCGGTTCCATAGTTGCGGTCGTTGAGGGTCTGCTTCTGGATATTGGCCTGGTGGCTGGCCCAGACGCTGAAGTCCTGGCTGATGCGGTACTGCGCGGTCAGCTCGGCCGACGAACGCTTGTGGTCGCGGGTCCAGATCCCGTAGCGGGAGTTGCGCGGCGCGTAGTCGAACCATTGTCGGTTGCAATCGGCCCGCAGGTTCGAGGCCAATGCCGAGCAGCCGGCCGGAGAGCTCACCGCCGCGACGGTCGGATCCACGCTAGCCACAGTCTTCTCGGGCGAGAAATCCCAGTCGCGCAGGAAGGTCCATGAGGTGTTGCGCGCATAGTCGTTGCGGGTCAGCACATTGTCATAGACGAGGTTGGCCATCACCCCGAGGCGACCGTCCAGGAACTTGTCGGCCAGCAGCAGGCTGGCACGCGGCTGTACGCCGCCGCGGCTGCTTGCGGACTCGCCGGACAGGGTGGTGGCCAGCGTCGGCTTCGTGAAGTCCAGCGGCTTGCGGGTCGTGATCTTGACGGTGCCGCCGACGCCGCCTTCGGTCATGTCGGCAGTGCTCCCCTTGATTACGTCGATCGAGGCGATCAACTCCGAGGCAAGCTCGCGCAGTTCCGCTCCTCGGCCGCCGCTGTCGCCCGTGCCCAGCACCGACATGCCATTGACCTCGACGCGGTTCAGATCGGGCTCAACGCCACGGATGGAGACCTGCGAGCCCTCACCAAACTCGCGGGTCAGCTGCACCCCGGTGATGCGCGACAGTGCCTCTCCAACGTTCTTGTCCGGAAACTGGTCGATATCCTCGGCGACGATGGAGTCGGACACGGTGCCGGCGCGGCGCTTGCGCTCAATGGCCGAGGCAATGGAGCGCCGCGTGCCGACGATCTGCACGGTGTCCAGGGTGTTGGTATCGGCCTTCTTGGCAGCAGCGGCCTGGCTGGCGGCCGGCTCGGGCGCAGCAGCAGCGGTTTGCTGAGCCAGCGCAAACTCATGGGCCAACAGGGCAGTAACCGCCAGCGCCGTGCTTTTGAGGCGAAACGCCAAATAGGGACGGGTTGTTTTCTTATCCATTTTGTATGTCTCCAAAATATGACCAACAAGGAGCTCGCTCGCGGCTCTTTTCTCTCGTTGGACTCAGTCTATGCGGTGCCAAGCCGATGCAAATCACTCGGCCGAAAGAATCAAATTGCTGATCACTTCGACTCCGAGAAAACCCTGAAAACACAGCAAAAACAGTCATTTACGAGTGAAAACGCTGTGCAGAAGCAGGCCCTCGACGAGGCCGCCAGGCAGGTTTTCAAGGCGAAGCGAAAACTCATGCGTGATGCATATATAGATATTCCTGCTTCACGCAGCCGAGTACCGGCATATATAGACCAGCGCCCGGTTGTAGCGAGTTTCTAGGGCGCGCGACGCAGCCAGGCCTCGGGCACCGGCACGATACAGATATTCAGACTACGGCCGTCCTCGGACAGCATGGCCGACTGGATCTGGATGCGCGTGCCGTCGGGGCTGAAGGTCGGGTGCGGGTGGTCGCGCGCCGTGGTCTTGTGGCCGGTGCTCAAGACCATCATTTCGCGGCTTCTGCGGTCGATCAGGTAGAGGCTGCGGCTGAAATCGTCGCCTACCGCAAAGCGTCCGTCGGGCGAACCGTGCACATGCCAGAGCCCGCTGCCCGAGGGCGTCTGGCCGGCGATCTGGACCTCGCGGGTGCGCAGATTCACGATGGCCAGGCCGGTAGGCTTCTCGCGAGTGCCGCTGTCGCCCCAGGCCGCGTCCTGGCCCGGGTTGGCGCCGCCCACATCGGTGCCGGGGGCGCGATCGCTGGCGCTTGCCGCGGCGGGAATCGGCCGGTGGCCCATGATGGCCAAGGCCACCTCGTCCTTGCTGATCACCGCCTCGTGCGTGACCCACTCGTAGCTGGCTTCCGGATACAGCGGGCGCAGGCCACTGCCATCGCCGCGCACGGTCCAAGTGCGCTGCGGCGACTTGCCGCCGGTCTCCCAGCTGAACACCAGCTCGCCGGGGTTCCAGGTGTTGGCCTGGATATGGCCCACTTGGAAGGGCACCGAGACCACGTGGCGAACCTCACCGCTGGTCACATGGATCTTGGCAATGCCGGTCGGGCCGGCACCCATGCGGCGCGGACCGAAGGCCGGCTCGATCTTGGTGCCATGCGGCAGATGCGCAGCGGCGGCCTGCGCGCCGATGCGGAAGTACAGCCACTGCCCATCGGCGTCCAGCGCCGAATCGCCGACCGCCTGCAGCTCTGGGCCGAGCCGGCCGATGATGCGCTGATAGTGGTCGGCGCCCTGCAGCCGGGCGGCCGCGCTGTCGGCGAACAGCCGCGCCAGATCCACCTCGACCGCCTCCAGCCCCGGCTGCGCCTCGCGCAAGAAGTAGAGCTTCATCTGGCTTTGCGAGAGATTGAGCATGCCGGTGTAGCCACCCTCGGTGACCTGCACGATCTCGCCGCTGGCCTCGTGCACGGCCATGGCCTCGCCCTTGACGCGGGCCGAGCGAAACACCAGCCAGCGTCCGTCGGCGGTCCACTGCGGATGGCTGGGATAGATCTTGGAATCACCCAGCGCCTGCGTGGTCAGAAAGGTCAGCGGCACGCCGGTGACCGGGTCGGGCACGACCTTGCGCTCGGAAGGCAAGCGCTTGCCGATCTGGGCCAAGGCCGGCAGGCACAGGGCCAGCAGCGTGCAGCAGAGCAGCGGCAGCAGGGTACGTCTAAGCATGGGGATGATGCGCTTGTGCAGGGTCCAACGATGAGGCGCGACTCTAGCCCCGCCATCGGCCATCGGCCATGGGCCCAGCCCCAGGGCGCACCAATCGCTCATGATCTTGCGCCTTTGCCGGCTGCCGGCACGGCCCCGCTGCACCTAGGATCACGCCATGAGCCTGCCCATCCGCATCCTGTCCATCCTGCTGCTGCTCAGCTCCGTGCTGGGCCTGCAGGGATGTGCGACCGCCCCCCTGCCCGCCGCCGTCAACACGGACCCCGCCACCCGACCCATCGTGCTGCCCACGCCAGCCCGCGTCGAGCTGCCCTCGATCTTCATGATCGGTGACTCGACCGTGCGCAACGGCTTCGACGACGGCCAGGGCCTGGGCGCCGCCGGCCAATGGGGCTGGGGCACGCCGATCGCTGCCCACTTCGACCCGCAGCGCATCAATGTGGTCAACCGCGCGGTCGGCGGACTCAGCAGCCGCACCTACCTCACCAGCGGCCACTGGGAGCGCACGCGCGCGCTGATCAAGCGCGGCGATGTGGTGCTGATGCAGTTCGGCCACAACGACAGCAGCGCCATCAATGACCAGAGCCGCGCGCGCGGCACGATACGCGGCACCGGCGCCGAGAGCCAGTCCATCGTCAACCAACTGACCGGTAAGGAGGAGACGGTCTACAGCTACGGTGCCTATCTGCGCCGCTATGTGGCTGAGATCCGCGCCGCCGGCGCCACGCCGGTGATCTGCTCGCCGGTGCCGCGCAAGCGCTGGGATGAGGCCGGACGCGTGGCACGAAGTGACAAGGCCAGCTATGCGTCCTGGGCCGCCGAGGTCGCCCGTGAGCAGGGTGTGGCCTTTATCGATCTGAACGAGCAGGTAGCGCTGCGCTACGAGCAGCTCGGCCGCGAGGCGGTGATGCAGATGTTCCCGCGCGTGACGCCCGACGAGACAGTGCACACCAACTGGGCCGGCGCGGCGCTGAATGCCGAGCTGGTGGTCCAGGCCTTGAGCCAGCAGCGGCTGCTGAGCCCCAAGGTCTTCGCCGCCCGGCAGGACGAGCGCCCGGTGGTCGATGCACGCCAGCTCACGCGCGCCGCGCCGCGCGACCCCGCCCTGCCTAGCCTCTTCATCGTCGGCGACTCCACGGTGCGCAGTGCCGGCCAGCACGGCGCCTACGGCTGGGGTGAGTTTTTAGAGCCGCTGATCGATACCCGGCGACTCAATGTCGTCAACCACGCGCTGGGCGGCCGCAGCAGCCGCACCTTTCTGAGCGAGGGCCGCTGGGACGCGGTGCTGGGCCAGCTCAAGCCCGGCGACATCGTGCTGATCCAGTTTGGCCACAACGACGGCGGCCGTATCGGCGACCCGGCAGTGAAGGGCCGCGCCTCCGGTGCTGGCACCGGGCCCGAGGTGGTCGAGGACCTGAAGCCCGACGGCAGCCGCGAGCCGGTTCATACCTTCGGCTGGTATCTCGCCCGCTACATCGCCGACGTGCGCGCTCGCGGCGCGCGCGCGGTGATCCTCTCGCCGATACCGCACAAGGACCGCTGGCAAAGCGGCCGCGATTTCGAGAACTTCGCCGCCTGGGGCGCTGAGGTGGCCGGCGCCGGCGGCGCACAGTTCATCGACCTGACGATGCTGATCACCCAGGCCTATCGGAGGGCCGGCCCGGCGGCGGTGGACGGCTTCTTTTCCGACGCTCGAACCCACACCAACGAGGCCGGCGCGCGCTTCAATGCCCAGCGCGTCGTCGAGGGCCTGCAGGCCCTGCCCGGCAGGCCGCTGGCACCGTTTCTGAAGGATGGCTAAACACTCATCAGCATGAGCGCATAGCGCACACAAGCTCCGTTAGATTGGCGACGCCGGCATATCCAAGAAGAAGCAAGCAGTAGCCGGCGCAACACCCATCCCGGAGACAAACATGAAGCACTTCACAAGGGCAGGCTCGGCCCTGGGCGCAGCCCTGGCCGCCTCGCTGGCGGTGATCAGCCCTGGCGCGCTGGCCGCCGTCAGCATCACGACCAGCCACGACGGCGGCAACCCCGCCCGCCCGATCTACACGATAGACACCGATGCCGGCCTGGTGTTCAAGGTGCGCGGGTATGACAACGGGGTCAGCACCCAGTCGGCCGGCGACATCTCCAGCCTGGTCTACCAGGGCGTGCAGTTCCAGGATCAGTCCCGCGGCAGCCAGCTCAACAGCGGCGCCGACTTCCTCTACAAGGGGGTGTCCGCGGTGGCTGTGAAGGCCGAGCTGGTCGATGCCGAGGGCGTGGCCACACCAGCCTCCATCGAGAACGGCGGCGTGGTCAGGGGCGAGGACTACGTCAAGATCACCTTGATCAGCGACAACCTGGCCGGCGGCGTGCTGACCCACTACTACCTGGTCAAGAAGGGCCAGCCTCACATCCATATGGGCACGCACTTCACGGCCGAGCCCGACACGCTGAACCTGGTGCGCTACATCGTACGCGTGCCGATCGCGGCCCTGCCCAACGGCGGCTCCGCCGGCACGCCCGGCGGCCTCAGCGCCGACGGCTACTGGCCCGGCGATCTGCGCGGCAGCAACGGTGCGATCGAGGCCAGCGATGTCTTCGGCTTCGCTGCCACCGATGCGCGCCACGGCCAGAGTCGATCCAAGCACTACAGCAATATGCGGCTGAAGGACTGGCACTACTTCGGTGGCACCGGCAACAAGGTCGGCCTGTGGATGCTACGCGGCAATAACGAGGGCAATTCCGGCGGTCCCTTCTATCGCAGTCTTCTGACCCAGATCACCGCCAGCAACAACGAGCTGACCTACATCGTCAACTACGGCGAAGCTCAGACTGAGCCCTTTCGCTTCAACATCCTCAACAGCTACACGCTGATGTTCACCGACGGCGCGCCGCCGGTGGTGCCCGACACCGGCTGGTTCGACAAGCTAGACCTGGTCGGCTATGTCGCGCCCCAAGCCCGTGGCGCGGTGACGGTGGCAGGACTTGAAGGCCGCAAGCCCGGCATCGCCTACAGCGTCGGCTTCGCCAACACCCACGCGCAGTACTGGGCCGATGCCGATGGCGAGACCGGCGCATTCAGCAGCGTCGGCATGCTGCCGGGCGACTACACGATGAGCATCTTCAAGAACGAGCTCGCAGTGGCCACCCGCCAAGTCAGCGTCGCGGCCAATGCTGAAAAGAGCCTAGGCCCGATCACGCTGGCCGACGACCCCGACGACACACCGGCGCTGTGGCGCATTGGCAGTTGGGACGGTACGCCGGCCGAATTTCTCAACGGCGACAAGCTGACGACCATGCACCCCTCCGATGTACGCATGGCACCCTGGGTCCTGCCCGACTATCGGATCGGCCAGGCCGACCCCGCCAGCGGCTTTGCCGCCTACCAATGGAAAGACGTCAACGGCGCGATCAGTATCCGCTTCACGCTCAGGCGCGGCCAGACCAGGCCGCTAACCCTGCGCATCGGCACGACGACCGAAATGGGTGGCGCGCGGCCGCAGGTCAAGGTCAATGGCTGGACCTCGGCTGTCCCGCCGGCCACGCCCAAAACCACCCGCAATCTGACCGTCGGCACCTATCGCGGCATCAACCGGCTCTACCGCTACGACATCCCCGCCCGCGAGCTGCTGGTGGGCGAGAACGTCGTGACCATCTCTCCGGTCAGCGGCACTGCGGGGCTGCGATTCCTCAGCCCCGGCATCGCCTATGACGCGCTCGATCTGATCGCCACACCGCAGTGACACGCCCACCCGCCAACACCAAGAAGACACCCCCATGAACGCCAAGAACATCTCCCTGATCGCCGCCCTGCTGCTGAGCACCTCGGCGGGCGCCGCCACCGTGCAGACCCTGGGCGCCGGCTCCGCGCTCAGCGGTACTCGCCGGTTGGTCGCCGACTTTGAGGCCAACACCGCGCTGGCCAGCGACTTCCAGCAAGGCGGCCTGCTGTTCAGCTATACCGGTAGCGACAACAACGCCGGCTGCGGCTTCGCTGGCGCCGACTGCGTCGAGCCCGGAGCCGCCTACAGCGCCGCCTTCGTCGGCAACTACATGGCTACCAGCGGCCAGAACGCATTCATCAGCATCCGCTCGCTGGACGGTAGCCTCAAGGCTATCGAGCTGGCGGTGGACTCCGGCTACGCCAGCATCCACGGCTTCTGGCAGACCTTTCGCGACGGCACGCTGGCCGGATCTGGCAACTTCTCGCTGGGCGAAGGCGGCACGGGCGGTTCACTAGGCCTGGCCGACGCCGAGGGCTTCGACGAGCTGCGCTACTTCGCCTTCTCCAGTGCCGGCCGCAGCAGCGGCTTCAGCGCTCCGGCCATCGATAGCATCTACCTCGCCGCCGTGCCCGAGCCTGCCACGGCAGCGCTGTGCCTGCTGGGCCTCGCAGGTCTGGCGGCGGTGGCCCGGCGCCAGCGCAAGCAGGAGGGGCAGCAGCATGCGTAAACAAGAATTGAGCCTGGTCGCAGCGCTGCTGCTGGCGACGGCCGGTGGCGCGCGGGCCGAGTTCGGCCTCAGCGCCGATGCCCTCCACTATACGGTCGACACCGGCGCCGGCCTGGTCTTCAAGCTGCGCCGAACCGACACGGGCGCCAGCATCCAGTCGATCGGCGATATCGCCAGCCTGCGCTACAAAGGCATCGAGCTGCAGGACGCCAACCGCGGCTCGCACATCGCCAGCGGCTTCGACACTATCTACAGCGGCATTAGCGCTGTCAGTCTGGAGGCCACCCAGCCCGACGCCGACACCATCCAGATCGCGGTACGCAGCGGCGGCCTGACGCACTACTATCTGGCCAGGCGTGGTCTACCAATGATTGCGATGGCCACTCATGTAACGGCCCAGCCCACGGTGGGCGAGCTGCGCTGGATCTCGCGGCTGCGCGCTGATCTGCTGACGGGCGTCCCCCCCGAGTCCGATCTGCGCGGCAGCAGCGGCGCGATCGAGAGCTCGGACGTGTTCGGCTTCGCCAGCGGCGCAAACCAGGGCCAGAGCCGCTCCAAGTACTACGGCAACGAGCGCGCGCTGGACTACGGGCTGCGCGGCGTGACCGGCAATGGCGTCGGCGTCTTCATGGCCTATGGCCAGCGCGAGCGCGCCTCCGGCGGCCCCTTCTTCCGCGACATCCAGAACCAGACAGGCACCAATACCGAGCTGTACAACTACATGAACTCGGGCCACAACCAAACTGAGCCCTTTCGGATGGGCTTGCACGGCCCTTATGCACTGCTATTCACCGACGGCAGCACACCGTCCCTGCCCGACCTGGGATGGGTCGATGGCCTGGGTCTGCTCGGCCATGTGTCGGCGCTCGGGCGCGGCGGCGTCACGGTGGCCGGGCTGAGCGGGCGCGATCCGAACCACGTTTATACCGTCGGCTTCGCCAACAGCGCCGCCCAGTACTGGACGAACGCCCATCCGGTGGACGGCAGTTTCAGCCGCAGCGGCATGCTGCCCGGCGACTACACGATGACGGTCTACAAGAACGAGCTGGCCGTGCACAGCCGAAGCGTCACCGTGGCCGCCAACACCAGCTACGCACTGAACCCGCTGAGCATCACCGGCGACCCCAGCGCCACGCCGGCGCTGTGGCGCATCGGCGACTGGGACGGCACCCCGCGCGAGCTGCTCAACGGCGCGCGCCTGACCGGCATGCACCCCTCCGATGTGCGGATGAGCCCCTGGACCGCCCTGCCCTTTGTCGTCGGCCGCGACGCCAGCGCCGCCTTCCCGGCCTATCAATGGAAGGATGTCAACGGCAGGCTGCAGATCCGCTTCATGCTGCGCCGGGGCCAGGTCATGCCATACCGGCTGCGCATCGGCCTGACCGCTGCCTACAACGGTGCCCGGCCCAAGCTGCAGGTCAACGGCTGGGTGTCCGGCAACCCGGCCTCCTCGACCCAGCCGCGCAGCCGCAGCCTGACCATCGGCACCTACCGCGGCAACAACGCCCTCTACCAGTTCGATATCCCGGCCGCCGAGCTGGTCGTGGGCGAGAACCTCGTCACTATCGAAGCCATCAGCGGCACGGCAGGCAGCGGCTTCACCAGCCCCGGCTATGCCATCGATGCGATTGATCTCGTGAGGCCCTGAGGCGGCGCAGCGTCGGGGCTGCTCCTCTAGACTGGTAAGCGAAGGCGGCCCAAGGCGGGCTGCGGATTCGAGCAACAGCATGGGGAACCACGGCATGCCGGCCTTCAATGTCCTGGCTAGTCGGCTCCGGGCGCAGGGCGCGCCCGAGTCGCACATCAATCGCTTGAGCGGACTACTCGCCCTGGCCGAGAGCGAGCCGCGCTGGCTTGCCATCGCACTGGTCGGCTCCTATGCCAAGGGCTGCGGCGACCGGGTCTCGGATCTGGACCTGGTGGCGATCGCAGCCCCGTGGCAGGCCGATGCCGTGCTCCAGACCGCCCGTCAGCTGCTCGGCCAGTCGGCGGTGTTGAACCAGTTCGGCGGCACCCACGCCAGCGGTGGCGCTTTTTGCAAGCTCGTCTATCTGGACTTCTCCAGCCTCGAGCTCCATGTCTTCGAGCCCGGAACGAGATTTCGCTTGAAGCGTCCATATCTGCCGGTCTGGGATCCGAAAGATCTGCTGAAGACCTATGTCATCGACGACGCGCCGATAGGCCCCGAGGACTTCGCCGCCTACGAGTACGGCGATGAAGGGCTGGTCTGGGAGCTGGTTGATTGCATCAAGTGGCTGTCGCGAGGACGCAGCGCGCTGGCGAAGGACTACATCAAGAAGCTGGCGGCTGAGATCGACAGGCGCCAGCTTGGTCGGTGACTGGCCGCGCCTGCGCCACTCAGTGCACTCAACCGCCGTTGGGCGGCACCCTGAAGTTTTCGGCGACTCGCTGTTCGGCCCGCCGCAAAGCCGATGCGGCCTTGTCGGCCCAGGCCTGCAACAGCAAGACCCATCGCTTCAAGGCCCGCTTGTCCAGGATAGTGAACCGGCGCAACGCCGCCCTCGGAAGCGCATCAGCGGCAGGAGATTCGATGTGTTTGACCATGACGGGCGATGCTCGCGTCTGGTCTACCATCTGTAAAGTTGAATCAAATGACTTTCAGATTCACAATTCCTGATGCGTAACCTGAATCTTGACCAGTTGCAGACGCTGATCACCATCGCGGACCTGGGCACCTTCGCCGCCGCAGCGCAGGCGCTCCATCTCGCACCGCCCACGGTCAGCCTGCACATCAAGGAGCTGGAGTCGCGCCTGGATGCCGTCCTGCTGACGCGCGGCAGAAGACATGCCGAGCTGACCCAGGCCGGCGATGCCCTGGTCAAGGAGGGACGCAAGCTGCTGGCTGCCAGCGACGATCTGATGGAGCTGGTTCGGCGCCGGGCCTCCGGCCGCGAGGGCATCGTCCGGATCGGCGCGTCGGCCGGCGTGAGCACGCGCTTGTTGCCGCTGATGCTGGAGGCCTTGACGCGGCGCAATCCAGGCGTGGAAGTGCGGCTGGAGGCGCTGGGGTCGGCCGAAGCCATGCGCCGCCTGAAGGCCGGCAGCCTCGATATTGGCATCGTCGCAAGCCCCCAGCCGCCCGTCGCCGAGGTCCGCTTGATCGCGTGGAGAAACGATCCCATGGTGGTGCTGTTGCCCGCCTCCTGGCAGGCACCCGAGCTCGTCACGCCGCAATGGTTGGCCGGGCACCGCTGGGCTTCTTTCGCCCCGGCCACGCAGATGCACGGCCTCATCGCGGCCTGGTTTGCGCAGGCGGGTCTCCACCCGCGACCCTTTCTGACCATGAGCTATCCCGGGGCCTTGAAAAGTCTGGCCATTGCCAGCCAGTGCGCGGCCCTTCTGCCTCTGGAAGAGGTGCAAGACCAGCAGCACGCACTGGGCGTGCAAGTGCGCCATCTATCCCCGCAGGTCATGCGGCCGATGGCCGTCGCGCATCGAAGCACCCCGGCGCCGACCATGGCGGTCGCCAGCGTGTTGCAGACGCTCGCCGAGTTTGCCAACTGAACTGCCGCCACGACTGCGCCCGCCTCAATGGGTGATTGCCGGCGCGCCGAGGCAGCCGGGATACTGGCCGACCCAAATGCCCTGCGGACTCTGTTGAGCCGGGTTGGACATCGGAGAGCGCATCCATGCATCAGATCCACGTCGGAAGGCCTGGCCGATGAAGTCACTCACTCTCGCCCAAGCCCTAGTCGTTGCGGCCACGTTGGCCGCAACGCTCGGCGCGGGGTTATGGTCCTTTGGCGATGGCGCTAGCACCCTGCCCTCAGCAACTGCCTCACATAACGCCGAACGGGCAATTGCGATCGCGCCAGCTAGCGCGCGAGCGGCCGAATCGCCCGCGAGCCCAGACGCATTGGCGCAAGGACACTCGCCAGCAGTGGCGCCGAAAAATGAACTGGCGCAACAGTACTTTAGTCGCCACTCCTTCCCGGTGCTCGCGCAGCAAGCGCTGATCTCCAGATCCGCGCGGGACCTGAAGTACGCCAGCCTCTACATGAGGCGCTGCCTGCTCTTGCCCACCTCATTGCCTTCGAATGCAACGGCAAAGGGCAGCACTGCAGCTGTTGCCGCGCACGAGAAGCGACTGGATGCCATGCGAGCTTTTTGCGGACACATGACCGCGCAAACAGCAGACCGAAACCTCATGCATGCGATTGGAAAGGCCGATGAGGCGGTCCGACGCGCACAGCCGCTGATCGATTCACTCGCATCACTGAAATCGTCCCCGGAGCTCAGGGCGGAGATGGACAAGCAGGATGCAGAACTTGTTGCCGAATTCTTGGTCAATCTGCCGCCGCCAGCCAAAAAGGCCTGGCTGCATGACCCAAGTCCCCTGCCTTCGAAGACAGCGCTGGCATCGTGGCAACACCTGGTCATCTTTGATACGGCAGTTCTATCGGCTGTCTGCCTTCGCTGGCGTTGCGACACAGAGTACCGCATGTTGCTGCTGTGCTCGCAGCTCGAGGCCTGTGCCGAGCACACGGTGCAAGAACAATTGCAGAACACGGCAATGCTAGCCCTCCCCAGCCATAGCAAGGCAGAGCGCCTGGCGATCTGGGCGGCCGCGCTGCGCGGGGCCGAGCGGGCGCTCGATGCGCTCAGCATGCCGTAAAGCCCACCAAGCACTCAATACCTCACCACCCAACTCGCACTCACCGCCCGTAGCGTCTCCCGCCGGCTGCTGCTTTCGGCGAAGAAACCGTCCAGGTCTTCGACGCTGCTTGCGCTGCTGCTGTCGGGCGCCAGCAGATTGACGACGCCGATGCGCAGCTGGCTGCTGCGGTCCAGACGCCAGTTAGCGAAGGCGTCCAAGGTGCGCAGGCCGCTGCGGCGGACCTGCTGGCGGTCGGTCTGGCGGGTCGTGTAGCTCGGTTGCAGCACCAAGCTGGCGCCGACGTTCCAGCCGCTGCGGCCGAGACGCGCATCAAAGCCCAGATTGGCCGACCAGGGCGGCTGGGCTTCCAGACGGTTATCGGGGCCCTCGACCTGTTCGACCCGGCTGCGGTAGACGTTCCACGCGCCGCGCAGCTGCACGCCGCTGTCGCGTTCAAACCAGGTCGGCAGCCAGTGCTCGGCCGCACCCTTGATCTCCAGCTCTAGACCACGGCTGAGGGCGCGGCCAAGATTGACCGGCCTTGACACCCAGCGCGGCACGTTGACGACATCGGGGGCCGGCGCATCTTCCAGCGCGATGCGCTGGCGGATCAGCTGGTCGATACGGCGAAAGAACACGCCGACACTCAGCACCCCGCCACCGGCCGGGTAGTGCTCGAAAGCCAGATCCAGCCCGCTCGCCAGCTCAGGGCGCAGGCGCGGATTACCGGCACGGTCGGCCGCTATCGGGGTGTTGCTGACATCGCGCTCGTAGTTGCCGTTGAGCACATAGCGGCCGGCCAGCAGAGCCAGATCGGGTGGCTTGAAACTGCGCGTGAGGCTGGCGCGGATCTGGTCGCGGCCCTTGGGGTCGAAGCGGAAGTTCAGGTGCAGGGTCGGTGCGCTGACTTGCGTGCGGTTGTCAATCTCATGGCTGCCATCGCTGCTGCGGGTGCGCAGCCGCTCCAGCCGCAGGCCTGGCAGCAGCGACCACTGCGGGCCTATCACCCACTCGTCCTGCAGGAACAAGGCGCTGCGCTCGATGTCGGCGGAAAACGGCCGGCCAGTCGCGCTGTCCAGGCGCTCGATGCCGAAGTCCCAGACCCGGCGCAGCTCCTCGCGCCGACGGGTCTCGTGGTCCAAGCCCATCGCCAGGCTGTGCGCCTGGCCGACGGGCAGGTTCAGCCGAGCGCCCAGCGCGCCGCGCGTCTCACCAAAAGCAACCAGGGTCTCGCGCTGTACCCGCTCCCCGCCGTCACGTCCCCGGGCGGTGTAGCGGCCCAGGCCCTCGCGCTCAGTGTCATGCCAGGAGGACTTCAGCTCGATCTTGCCGCCCTCGGCCAGCCGGTGCTGCCACTGGCCGTTCAGCCGCAACACCTCGCTGCGGCTGCGGCCTTGCGAGGCATCGGCCACCGTGGCCCAGGGCGTGCCCAGCAGGCTCGCATAGCTACGCGCACCCTCATTGCGCGACTCAACGCGCTGGACAAAGGCCCCCAGATTGAACGTGTCGAACTCGCCGAGCTTCCACTGCAGGCGCGGCGCGAGCTGGGCGCTGCCGCTGCGGTTCTCGTCGCGGGCGGCCATCGTTTGCGACTGCAGCTCGCCAGAGCGGCTGCGCGAGCTGCGCTCGGTCAAGCTGTCGCTACCCTGGGCCGTGCGCGACAGCGTCAGCGGCAACACATAGGACAGGCCGCCGACGCGATCGCCCCATTGCAGCGCAGTGCTGCCACCAGGCTGGACCGCACGATAGTTGATGCTGCTGCGCCACTCGCGCTGCAAGCTGCGCGGCGGCTCGCGCAGCACCACATTGATGGTTCCGGCCACGCCGCTGAACTCGGCAGTCGCGCCCTTGAGCACCTCGATGCGCTCCACGTCGGCCGGGGCGAGGCTGTCCAGGGAGAAGCCCGGCGGTGCCGGCTCGCCATTGATCAAGACCTGCGTGTAGCCGCCTCCCAGGCCACGCAGGCGCGGTGCGCCGTTGTCCATCGAGACGCCGGGCAGGCGTTTGAGCACATCGGTGACATCGATGTCCCCCTGGCGATCCAGCTCCTCGCGCCCATAAATTGCTTTTGCGATCGATTCATGGCGGCGCGCTCCCTCGCCGTTGTCGGCCGCGCCGCTCAGCTCGACTCTTGGCATCGTACTGACCGCCGCCGCCGAGGCGGCCTTGGCCGGCGCGGCGGGCACCGGCTGAGCCCAGGGCGCGCCGTGCAGCAGCAAGAACAACCAAGCGCCGTGCTTAAACCAGCTTCTCGTCAATGGATACCCTTGATCGCCCACGTCGCCTGCGGGCGCAGTGACGCGCGATCTTAATGGGCTGCGAGCGGCAGCAACAGTCGATCGGATGAGCGTTTGGGCGAGCAGCGAAAAGCGCAGAAACACGATCGTTTGGCGCCGCTCCTGAGCCATAAGCTGCGATCCCACATCACCGCCGAGCAATGCGCCCGATGAAGATCACCAAGCTAACGACCTACCGTCTGCCACCGCGCTGGATGCTGCTGAAGGTCGAGACCGATGCCGGCATCAGCGGCTGGGGCGAACCGGTCATCGAAGGCAAGGCCCGCACCGTCGAGACTGCGGTGCAGGAGTTCGAGCCCTATCTAGTAGGCCAGGATCCTGCACGCATCAACGATCTTTGGCAGGTGATGTATCGAGGCGGCTTCTACCGCGGAGGCGCCATCCTCATGAGTGCGATTGCCGGCATCGACCAGGCGCTGTGGGACATCAAGGGCAAGGCGCTGGGGATGCCCGTCTACCAGCTGCTAGGCGGCCTGGTACGCGACAGGATGAAGGTCTATTCCTGGGTCGGCGGCGACCGCCCGGCCGACGTGATCGCCGACATCCGACGCCTGCGCGAGGGCGGCTTCGACACCTTCAAAATGAACGGCAGCGAGGAGATGGGCCTGATCGCAAACGCCGCGACGGTAGACGCAGCCGTGGCCCGGATCGCTGAGATCCGCGCCGCCTTTGGCATGGAGATCGAGTTCGGCATCGACTTCCACGGTCGCATCGGCGCACCGATGGCCAAGGTCATGCTGCGCGAGCTGGAGCCCTACCGTCCGCTGTTCGTCGAGGAGCCCGTGCTGGCCGAACAGGACGAGTGCTATGCCCGCCTGGCCCAGCACACGGCCATCCCACTAGCCGCCGGTGAGCGCATGTACTCGCGCTTCGAGTTCAAGCGAGTGTTCCAGGCCGGGGGACTGGCCATCGTCCAGCCCGACCTCTCGCATGCCGGCGGCATCAGCGAGTGTCTGAAGATCGCGGGCATGGCCGAGGCCCATGACGTGGCGCTGGCCCCGCACTGCCCACTCGGCCCGGTGGCGCTGGCCGCCTGCCTGGCCCTGGACTTCGTTTCGCACAACGCGGTGCTGCAAGAACAGAGCATGGGCATCCATTACAACAAGGGCGGCGAGCTACTGGACTATGTGGTCAACCGCGAGGATTTCCACATCGAGGGCGGCTACATCCGCCCGCTGCCCAAGCCAGGACTGGGAGTGGTGATCGACGAGGCCCGCGTGATCGAAGCCAGCCGCAACGCGCCCGACTGGCGTAACCCGCTGTGGAGGCATGCCGATGGCAGCCTGGCGGAGTGGTGAGGATCCAGACCATGAGCGAGACAGCGCGCCTGATCGGACTGGACTGGGGTAGCTCCAGCCTGCGGGCGACGCTGATCAGCGCACAGGGTCATGTCTTGAGCAGCCGGCAGTCGGCTCAGGGCGCATCGACGCTGGCCGGCGGACCGGCGGCTTTCTGCGCCGCGCTCGACGCCCTGATCGCTGACTGGATGACCGCCCACCCAGCACTGCCAATGCTGGCCTGCGGCATGGTGGGCAGCCAGCATGGCTGGCGCGAGGCACCCTATGTACCCTGCCCTTGCGACCCAGCGGCGCTGGCCGCGCAGATGGTCGCGGTGGAGATCGGATCGGGTCGGCGGCTGCTGATCGTGCCCGGTCTGGTGTACCAGCCCGAGGGCCTGCCACCCGATGTGATGCGCGGCGAGGAGACCCAGCTGATCGGCGCGCTGGACCCTGATCTGGCTGAGGCCTGCATGATCCTGCCCGGCACCCATGCGAAGTGGGTGGCGCTGCGCGAGTCGGGGGTACACGGCTTTGCGACCCAGATGAGCGGCGAGCTGTTCGCGCTGCTGCGCCAACACTCGGTGCTGGGCCGGCTGATGCCGACCGAGGCGGGCCTGCCTGACCGAGCCGGCTTTGCCGAAGGCGTCCGGGCCGCGCGCGATCACGGCGAGCTGGGCCTGGCCCACCAGCTGTTTGCGGTGCGCACGCTGGGCCTGCTGCAGCGCCTGCCAGCCAGCGGCCTGGCCGACTATCTATCGGGCCTGCTGATCGGCCATGAGCTGCGCGCCGGCCTGGCTTGGCGCGCGAGGGCCGGCCTGGCCGCCGCGCCGCTTGTCCTGGTCGGCGAGCCGGCGCTATGCCAGCGCTACGAATGGGCGCTGCAGGACTTCGATCAAGCGCTTGATGCGGCGCTGGGCAACACCGCAGCGGCCGGGCTGTGGCGTCTGGCCCTGGCCGCCGGCCTGGTCTGAGCACGACAAGGGAGAGCTATGAGCAGCACCACGGATTTCGACCGCGCATTCGCCACCCTGCCCCTGGTGGCCATCCTGCGCGGGGTGCGCCCCGAGGAGGTCGAGGGCATTGCACTGGGGCTCTACGAGCAGGGCTTTCGCCTGATCGAGGTGCCGCTGAACTCGCCGCAGGCGCTGGACTCGATCGGCCGCCTGGCCCGCTGCCTGCCCGCCGATGCGCTGCTTGGCGCGGGCACCGTGCTGGGAGCGGCGGCGGCGCTGCGCGTCGGCGAGGCCGGCGGCCGACTGATCGTGATGCCACATGCCGACACTTCGGTGATCGCGGCCGCCAAGGCCGCCGGCCTGTTTTGCGTGCCCGGCGCGGCCACACCGACCGAAGCCCTGGCGTGCGCGGCCGCCGGTGCCGATGCGCTGAAGCTGTTCCCGGCCGAACTGGTGACGCCAACAGTACTCAAGGCCATGCGCGCCGTGCTGCGACCTGAGCTGCGATTGCTGCCAGTCGGTGGCGTCACGCCGGTGGCCATGTTGGCCTACCGGCGCGCCGGTGCTGCCGGCTTCGGCTTGGGCTCGGCCCTGTATGCGCCAGGCATGACGGCGGCAGCGGTCGCCGCGCGGGCCGGCGAGTTCGTCAAGGCCTGGCGCAGCCTCTAAGGCCCCGCGATGGACAGTATTCAGCCCTCCGCCAGCCTGGCCCTGGCTCAGCAGGCCGTGCTCGGAGAGTGCCTGCAATGGCATGGGCCTTCGCAGCGCTGGTGGTGGACCGATATCGAGGCGGCGCGCCTGCATGCCTGGACCCCGGGCAGCGAGGCCACGCTGAGCTGCGCGCTGCCAGATCGCATGGGCTGCTTTGCCCATACTCGCTCAGGCGGCCTTATCGCGGGCTTGGCCCAGGGGCTGAGCTTGGGCCGGCTCGACGATTTGCAGGCAGTTGGCGCGGCGGACATCGCGCTGCAGCCGCTGGTGACGGTCGAGGCCGACGAGCCGCGCACCCGCATCAACGACGGCCGCTGCGACCGGCGCGGCCAACTGGTATTCGGCACCATGCACGAAGGACCACAGCGCGAAGCCATCGGCAGCTTCTACCAATACTCGCTGCGCCACGGTCTACGCCGGCTGGCACTGCCGACCGTGGCGATCGCCAACAGCATCTGCTTCAGCCCGGACGGCGGCACGCTGTACTTCTGCGACACGCGGAGCCAACTGATCCAGCATTGCGACTACGACGCCGACAGCGCCTCGGTCTCCCAAATCCGGCCCTTCGCACGCATGGTCGATCCCGGCGGCTGGCCCGACGGCTCAGTGATAGACGTCGAGGGCTGCCTATGGAACGCGCAATGGGGCGTCGGTCGGATTGCCCGCTACGCACCCGACGGCCGCTTGCTGCAAAGCGTCAGCGTGCCGGTGGCCCATACCAGCTGCCCGGCACTAGGCGGCGAGTGCGGCGATCAGCTGATGGTGACGACCGCGCGCCAGGAACTGAGCCCCGCACAGCTGGCAGCGATGCCGCTGTCCGGCAGCCTGTTCGGCCTGCGGCTGGCACAAGACCTGGCCCTGGCCGATGAACTATTCGACGACAGACCACAAGAGGAGACACCAAAATGAAGAACACGATGATGCCGCGGCGCGGCGCGCTGGCCCTGCTGATCGCACTCTCCGGCCTGGCCCAGGCGCAGAGCGCCGAGCCGGTCAAGATCGGGTTTCTGGTGAAGCAGGCCGAATCGCCATGGTTCCAGGACGAGTGGCGTCACGCAGAGCAGGCGGCCAAGGAGAAGGGGTTCACGCTGATCAAGATCGGCATCCCCAACGGCGAGAAGATGATGGCCGCAATCGACAATCTGGCGGCCCAGAAGGCGCAGGGCTTCATCATCTGCGCGCCCGATGTGAAGCTGGGCACGGCGGTTGAGCGGGCCGCGCGCCGTCATCAGCTCAAGGTGATGTCCGTGGACGACCAGCTGGTGGACGGCAAAGGCCAGCCCATCGCCAGCATCCCGCATATGGGCATCTCGGCGTACGAGATCGGCAAGCAGGTCGGCCAGGGCCTGGTCGACGAGGCCAGGGCGCGCGGCTGGAAGCTGACCGAGCTCGGCGCGCTGCGCATGGCCTTCGACCAGTTGCCCACCGCACGTGAGCGCACCCGGGGCGCGCTCGATGTGCTCAAGGCCGCCGGCCTGCCGGCCGTCAATGTGGTCGATGCTCCGCAGGCCAAGAGCGACACAGAGAGCGCCTTCAACGCCGCCAATATCGCGTTCACCAAGCACGGCCAGTTCAAACGCTGGCTAGCCTTCGGCATGAATGACGATGCGGTTTTGGGCGCCGTGCGCGCCGGCGAGGGCCGCGGATTTCGGCAGGACACGATGCTGGCCATCGGCATCGACGGCAGCCAAACAGCGCTCAACGAGTTTGCCAAGCCTGCAGCCACCGCCTTTCACGGCACCGTGCTGATCAGCCCCAAGCGCCATGGCTACGAAACCGCGCTGAATATGCATGCCTGGATCAGCACCGCGAAGGCGCCGGCGATGGTCACGCTGACCAGCGGCATGCTGATGACGCGTGCCAACCAGGCCGAGGTCCGCGCCCAGATGGGCTTGTGAGCCCGGGGATGACGGTCACGCCCTCGCTGCAGTTCGAGCAGCTCAGCAAACGCTTTCCCGGCGTCACCGCGCTGGGCGGCGTCAGTTTCACGGCCCATGCCGGCCAGGTCCACGGCCTGCTCGGCGAAAACGGCGCCGGCAAGTCCACCTTGCTGAAGATTCTCGGCGGCCAACACCGGCCGGACGGCGGCCGCCTGCTCCTGAACGGCCGCGAGTGCCGCTTCGGCTCGGCCGCCGACGCCATCGCCAGCGGTATCGCGGTGATCCACCAGGAGCTGCAATACGTGCCGGAGCTGACCGTCACCGAGAACATGCTGCTGGGCCGGCTGCCCAAGCGCCTAGGTCTGTTCGTCGACCGCCGAAGTGCCCGTGCGCTGGTAGCCGCCCGACTGGCCGAGATCGGTGCCGACCTGGACCCCGACGCAAGGCTCGCGGACCTCTCGATCGCGCAGCGCCAGATGGCCGAGATCTGCAAGGCCGTGCTGCAGGACGCCCAGGTGCTGGCCTTCGACGAGCCAACCAGCAGCCTCTCTCACCGCGAGAGCGAAGTTTTGTTCCGCCTGGTGCGCCGGCTGCGCGCGGCAGGCAAGACCTTGATCTATATCTCTCACCGGCTGGAGGAGCTATATGCGCTGTGCGATGCCTGCACTATCTTGCGCGACGGCCGCAAGGTGGCCACCCACCCGGTGATGGCCGAGGTGCCGCGCGACGCCTTGATCAGCGATATGGTCGGCCGCGAGCTCAGCGACATCTACGACTACCGGGCGCGCCCGCTGGGTCCGCCACGGCTGCAGGTGCGCGGCCTGCGGGGCAGGAATCTGGCCGAGCCGCTGGACTTCGAGATGTGTGGCGGCGAGGTTCTGGGCTTCTTCGGCCTGGTCGGCGCCGGTCGCAGCGAGCTGATGCGGCTGATCTATGGTGCCGATGCTCGCGCAGGGGGTCAGGTCTTGCTCGACGGCCTGCCGGTACCTGGCAGCGGGCCGGCGGCTGCGATACGCGCCGGCATCGTGCTGTGCCCGGAAGACCGCAAGGAGCAGGGCATCCTGGCCCAATCCTCGGTGGCCGAGAACATCAATATCAGCTGCCGCCGCCACAACCTGCGCGGCGGCCTCTTTCTGCGCCATCGCCAGGAGGCCGAACGGGCCGATGCCTTCATCGCACGGCTGCGCATCAAGACGCCGAGCCGCCAGCAGGAGATCCGTCTGCTTTCGGGAGGCAATCAGCAGAAGGTGATCCTGGCGCGCTGGCTGGCCGAGCCGGGGCTCAAGCTGCTGATCCTCGACGAGCCCACGCGAGGCATCGATGTCGGCGCCAAGAACGAGATCTACCGCCTGATCCACGAAGTGGCCGAGAGCGGCTGCTGCGTCATCGTAGTGTCCAGCGAGCTGCCCGAGGTGCTGGGCGTCGCCGACCGGCTGATCGTGATGCGCGAAGGCCGTATCAGCGGCGAGCTTTCGCGCGCCCAGGCCAGCGAGACCGCCGTGCTGCGCCTGGCCCTGCCCGACCTGGGCTGAACCGATAGCGAGACAAGAAAGACAAGATCGATGAACACATCTACGGTCACCTCCCCCGCGCTGGACAGCGCCAGCCGGCCCAGACGGCGCAGCCGAGCGCTGCTGAGCGAGCACAGCATGACGCTTGGGTATCTTCTGCTGTTCGCAGTGCTGGCCTTGAGCGTCGAGAACTTCTTCTCAGCTGCCAACATCGTCGGCCTGATGCTCTCGGTTGCACAGATCGGCATGGTGGCCTGCACGATGATGCTGTGCTTGGCCTCGCGCGATTTCGACCTGTCGGTCGGTTCGACCATCGCCTTCGCCGGCGTGCTGGGCGCCATCATCCTGGAGCACAGCGGCAGTGCCCTGCTGGCGGTAGTCGGCAGCCTGCTGGCCGGCGCGCTGATCGGCGCCGGCAACGGCGTACTGATCGCCTACCTGCGCGTCAACGCGCTGATCGCAACGCTGGCGACCATGCTGATGGTGCGCGGCTTGGCCTTCATAGTCTCGCAAGGCCAGGCGGTGGGCATTGCCAATGAGGGCTTCATCGCCTTCGGCGACAGCCGCGTCTTCGGCCTGCCGCTGCCGGTGCTGGTGACGGCCGGCTGCTTCCTGGTCTTCGGTCTGCTGCTCAACCACACGGTGTTCGGCCGCAACACGCTGGCCATCGGCGGCAACCCCGAGGCGGCGCGCCTGGCCGGTGTCGGCGTCGAGCGCCTGCGCGTATGGATCTTCATGTTGCAGGGCCTGGTGACGGCGATGGCCGGCCTAATCCTGGCCTCACGCATCACCAGCGGCCAACCGAACGCGGCGCAGGGCTTCGAGCTCGATGTGATCTCAGCCTGCGTGCTGGGCGGCGTCTCGCTGGCCGGTGGGCGAGCGCGCATCTTCGGCGTGCTGATCGGTGTGCTGATCATGGGCACGGTCGAGAACGTAATGAACCTGCTGAATGTCGACGCCTTCTACCAGTATCTGGTGCGCGGCCTGATCCTGCTGGCCGCCGTGCTGCTGGACCAGTTGAAGTCGCGCAGCAGCCAGTAAGTGCAACAACGGAGCCCCCATGAGCAAGAGACTGCAGGACAAGGTCGCCATCGTCACCGGCTCGACGTTGGGCATTGGCCGGGCCATCGCGAGGCTGTTCCTCGCCGAAGGCGCGCGCGTAGTCATCAACAGCCATCGCGACGATGCGGCGGCCGCCGCTATTCGGGAGGAGCTGGCCGGCGAGCATTGCCTCTTCGTCCATGCCGATGTCGCTGATGCGGCGGCGGTCGACGCGATGGTCGCGAAGACCTTGGCGCGCTTCGGCCGGCTCGATATCCTGATCAACAACGCTGGCATGAATGTGTTCGCCGATCCACTGGCAATGACACGCGAGCAATGGCAGCACTGCTTCGCGGTCGATCTAGACGGCGCCTGGCACTGCGCCCGCGCCTCGCTGCCGGCCATGCTTGCCCAAGGCAGCGGCAGCATCGTCAACGTCGCCTCGGTGCACGGCCACCAGATCATCCCCGGCTGCTTCCCCTACCCAGTGGCCAAGCATGCGCTGCTAGGCCTGAGCAAAGCGCTGGGCATCGAGTACGCCGGGCGCGGCGTGCGCGTCAACTCAATATCGCCGGGCTTCATCATGACCGAGTCCAATGAGGCCTGGCTGTCCAGCTTTCCCGACCCCGCGGCAGAACGCCAGCGCCAGGCCGCGCTGCTGCCAGTCAAGCGCCTGGGCGAGCCTGAGGAGGTGGCCTACACCGCTTTGTTCCTGGCCAGCGACGAGGCCCGCTTCATCACCGCGGCCGACATCGTGATCGACGGAGGGCGCAGCCAGCTCTATCACGAGTAAGTTCCCGCCATGCCGGATACGCATAGCAGCTAGCAATGCCGAAGGCTTGCTTGCGGCCGGGGCCTGGGGAGAATGCGCCCATGACTTCTCCATCCTTGCGTGGCATCTCCTCGATGGCCACCCGGCAATTGCTGGCCGATCTCGGGCAGCTCTACACCCGGGTCAGTGGACTGCGGCTCGATTGGCTCTCGGTGGGTGGCGTCGATGCTGCACGACAGGTGCACGCTGGTGAGTACTTTGACGTCGTCGTGCTGGCCGCCGAAGCCATCGACGCGCTGATCGCGTCAGGACATTTGCGTGCCGACAGCCGGCGTGCGCTGGCGGATTCCAGCGTGGCCATCGCGGTGGCGGCCGGCGCCACCCGGCCCGACATTGACTCGGAGGCGGCGCTGCAGCACGTGCTACTGTCCTCCCAGCGCATTGGCTACTCCACCGGCCCCAGCGGCAGCGCGCTGCTGCGCCTGTTCGAGCGCTGGCAGCTGTCAGCAAGCCTAGGCCCCCGGCTGGTCCAGGCTCGGCCCGGCGTACCGGTAGGCCGGCTGATCGCGGACGGCCAGGTGGATATCGGTTTTCAGCAACTCAGCGAGCTGTCGGGGCTAGACGGCGTTGCCGTGCTGGGCGGTCTGCCACCCGGGCTGGAGATCCGCACCACCTTTGTCGGCGCCGTCACCGTCAAGGCCAAGCAGGCCGAAGCAGCCGGCGGGCTGCTCGACTTCATTGCTGCACCCGAGCAGGCCGCGTTGAAACAGCGACACGGCATGGAGCCCCCCGCGAGGGCCTGACGCTTACCTCGGCGGCTCAGGTCTCGCCGGCTTGGCAGAGCTGCTTGAGCATGGCCGCCGCGCGGAGATGTAGCGCGTCGCGCCGGCGCTGCGCGCTCCAGGCCATGCACAAGATGCTGCTGATGCTGGGCTCGACTATGGTGGCCAAGGTCAACTCCCCAGGACTGGTTCCCGCAGCCACCGCGCTGCCGGTCAGCGCGGCATGGCCGTGGCCGCGGCGCACCATATCCAGAATCGTCGGTACGCTGGACACCTCCCAGGCGATGTGCAGCTTCAGGCCGGCCAGCATGGCCTGGGTCTCCATCAGGCGGCGGAAGCTGTGGCCCCATTGCGGCATCACCAGCGGGAGGCCGGCAACCTCGGCCAGGCTCACCTCGGCCCGGTGGACAAGGTCCGGTGGTCCGACCAGGCAGAGCTTCTCTTCCAGCACCGGTTCCTGCTCCAGATTCGGATGCGGCTCGGGGTTGTAAACCAGGCCCAAATCGACCCGCCCGGCACTCAGCCACTCGCCGATGTGCGAGGAAAATCCCTCAACGACGGCCAGCTTGGCGCGTGGCATCTCACGCTGGAAGCGTTCGATCAGCTGCACCGTGATGCGACGGGCCAGGCTGGGCGGCAGGCCGATGACGATCTGGCCGACCGGCTCGCCGCGCAAGGCGCCCAACTCCTGGCGCGCTTCCTGCATCAATTTAAGGATCTCGCGGCCACGCGCCAACAACTGGCGCCCCGGCTCGGTCAACGCGACACCGCGGCCATTGCGCAACAGCAGGGTCTCCCTGAGCTCCACCTCCAGTGCCCGCACCTGACGGCTCAGCGCCGGCTGGGTCATGCCCAGCAGATCGGCCGCACGGCTGAAGCTGCCGGTATTGGCGACTTGCACGAAGTACTCAATTTGCTTGATGTCCACACACCGATTCTGCCCCAGCCCCGTCGAGCCATTACGAACAGGCATAGCAGCTAGCCACCAAGCGCCCTAGGACAAGAGCGGACCAGTTCCCAGAATGCGACCCAGCAGACAAAGGACCATTGATGATCATCGACGTACACGGCCACTACACCACGGCGCCGGCCGCACTCGGCGCCTGGCGCGATCTGCAGATCGCCGGCCTGATGGCGCCGGGCAAGGCGCCCAAGGCCAGCGATCTCAAGATCAGCGACGACGAACTGCGCG